>NZ_JAKRFD010000017.1 GCF_022348185.1 Epibacterium sp. Ofav1-8 | reverse complement strand
CACCATGTGATGCAGGCCGCGCAGGATGTGCATATGGCCAGCGACGGTGCCTTTGACGTCACCGTGGGGGCGTTGATCGACCTCTGGGGCTTTGGCGCCGGTCAGACGCCGGGCACCCTGCCAAGCGAGGCCGATATTGCCGCCGCCATGGGCTGCTGCGGTCAGGCGCAGTCGGTGGCCGTGCAGAACGGCGGTCTGACCAAGCTCAACGCCGGGGCAGAGGTCTATCTCTCCTCCATCGGCAAGGGCTTTGGCGTCGATCAGGTGGCGCGCGTGCTCAAGGGGTATGGCATCACCGACTATATGGTGGAGATCGGCGGCGATCTTTACACGGCGGGTCGCAACCCCGACGGTCAGCCCTGGCAGATCGGCATCGAGACGCCCGAGGCCTATGATCGCGGCGTGACCCAGGTGGTGGGTCTGTCGGACATGGGCATGGCGACCTCCGGCGATTACCGCAACTTCTTCGATCACGACGGCAAGCGCTATTCCCACATCATCGACGCAACCACCGGTCGCCCGGTCGAGCACGACACCGCGTCGGTCACGGTGCTGACCGACAACGCGATGCTGGCGGATGCCTGGGCAACCGCAATGCTGGTGCTGGGCCGTGAGCGCGGTCTCGAGATCGCAAATCAGCGTGATATGGCGGTGCTGTTCCTGGATCGTGCGGTTGAAAACGGTGCCACCGGGTTTACCTCCACCGCATCCAACCGTTTCAAGGCGCTGACAGCCTGAGTGCTGTCCGCCGGCGCCGCCTGAGCTCAGGGAGCCTGTAATGTCGACCTTTCTGCTGACCTTCGGATTGTTCCTGATCGTGATGCTGGGCATGGCCTTTGGCGTCCTGTTCAGCGGCCGCACGATCAAGGGCAGCTGCGGCGGGCTGAACGCGATTTCCGATGCGGATCAGTGTCTGGTCTGCAAGAAGGACATCGACCCCGACAGCCCCCTGCGCGAGCGGCTGGCCTGTCCGCGGGCCCGCAAGATGCTGGAAGAGATGGAGCGGGATCAGGGCTGAACGTCCGACCTCTCGCTGTTTTCCAAGACCCATAAAGACCCTCGAAGACACCTTCGGGGGTTTTTCTATTGCGGCGGGTGCTAGCCGGTGGTGCGCATCGGCACAAAGCCCAGCACCAGCAGGCACAGCGCCGCGATCACGCCAAACAGCCACAGATGGCTGCGGGGGCCTTCGGTCTTCCAGACGGTGCGATAGCGATACCCCGCCAGGCAGGCGATCACAAAGAGCAGCGTGGCGCTGAGGGGGGTGAGGGTGACGTCGATCAATGGAACCTCTCTGATCGGAAAGCGTTTACTCGGGCGAGAATTGTAATACCGTATAAGATGATAAAGGGAGGAAATGCCATGCCTGCTTCATTCACTCCGAAAACACGGGGCTCCGAGAGCAAGGGAAAGACCAGCAGCCAGACGCTGAGCACCAATATGTCCGCCGCCGAGGCCAAGGTCAGCGATGTTCTGGCCAGCAAGGACGGGGGGCTGTTCTGGATCAACCCGGACGACACGGTGGCCCATGCGGTCGAGGTGTTGCGCGACAAGGGGATTGGCGCGCTGCTGGTGAAGAACCCGCAAGGAGACCTGGTGGGGATTCTCTCCGAGCGCGACATCGTGCGGCGCCTTGCGGATACGCCGGGCAAGACCCTGCCGCAGACGGTCAAGGATCTGATGTCGACAGATGTGGTCACCGCGACGCCGGATCAATCGGTGGTGGAGGTACTGCGCCGGATGACCGACGGGCGCTTCCGTCACATGCCGGTGGTGGACCAGGATCAGCTTGTCGGCATGATCACCATCGGCGACGTGGTGAATTTCCGCCTCGCGGCGCTGGAATATGAGGCGTTGCAGATGAAGCAGCTGATCGTCGGCTGACCGGGATGCGCCCTTGAGCGGCGCGACGATCTGATCCCGCGCCCCCGCCAAAGGCGGCTAGACGTTCTGCCGCGCAGTGGAGCGGGCCAGGGCCGCGATCAGATCGGTGCGGGTCACGATTCCTACGATCCGCCGGTATCTGAGGATCGGAACCGCGTCGGTCTCCCCGTCGGCCATCATCGGCAGCAGCGCTCCGACCGGGGTGTCCGGGGTGGCGCGAGGGCCGGCGACGCTCATGATGTCGCCGGCGGTGGTGGGTTTTCTCAGGGTGCGGTCCAGCATCCGCCGGAGGGCGGACCAGTAACCGCGATCCAGCCGCAGCGCGTCCGCCCGTGCCTGGGTGATGAGATGCATCTGGAAGATCACACCAAGGAACTTTGTATCCGAGTCGACGACCGGCAGCGAGGTGAACCGGTGCTGCCGGAACAGGTCGGCGACATCCGCGAGCGGCGTTTCCGGGGTGATCGTAATCAGGTCCTGCGACATGATCTCACCGGCCGTCAGCGGACCGGAGGCATGGCTGGCCGCCTGCAATTCCGCTGCCCCGATCAGCCGGGCGAGATCCTCCACCCCAAGGTTGAAGGACTGGCTGTAGCGTTCGAGAAGCGCCGTCAGCTCTGCCTGCGTCAGGCCGAGCCGTTCGGTCGGGGTGCGATCATCAGTCTGATGCGGGCCCGGGCTGTCGAATTGCCGGAACGGATACCGCCGCCCCGTAAGGCGCGCATAGATCGCCGCGCAGATCACCAGCGCGAGTGTTCCCAGCGCGATCGGGGCGACCGCGAACCAGAAGCCAAGCTCTGAAATGGCCTCCGGGTTCATGGCTGCGGTCATGGCAACCGCGCCCGCAGGCGGATGCACCGCGCGACACAACAGCGTGGCAAAGATCGCCAGACCCACGGCGACCGCGATCCGCACCGTGGGCTCCGCGATCAGCAGGCAGACTGCAACACTGACCAGCGCCGCGACGGTATTGCCGACGATGGCGGACCAAGGCTGCGCCAGCGGGCTGTTCGGGATCGCGAACAGCAACACCGAGGAAGCACCGAAGGGCGCAACGAGATAGAGCCCCAGCTTGAGGTCCACTTCGGGCGACAGCAGGAACATCCCGGTCAGCCCCAAACCAAGCAACGCGCCGGTGCCGGCCCGGATGGCTTCGTGCAGGGGGACGCGGGACACTGCGGGTCCGAGGGATCTGAGGAGTTGCACGCATTGGGCCTTTATCGCTGTGTGCCCGAAAATTCATCACCTTGCAGGAATGGTCAACTCCGCGCTTGCACAAAAAACACAACGGTCATGATGATGCCCACGGCGATGATGAACAGGCGGAGCAGGGCGGTATTCCGGACCCGCCGGGCCAGCGCCGCGCCCAGAACGCCGCCGGCGGCGCAGGACGGCGCCAGGATCACGGCCGTGGTCCAGTCGATCAGCCCGGCGAGGGTATAGGTCGCGACCGAGACAAGCGACAGAATCACCGACATCAGGTTCTTCAGCCCGTTCATCTGGTGCAGGTCGGTCATGCCGATCACGCCAAAGGCGGCAAGCAGCATGATGCCGAGCCCGCCGTTGAAGTAGCCGCCATAGATCGAAACGGCAAAGATCACCGCATGACCGGCGGTTTCGGAGAGGTGACGTCCGGATCTCATCTGGTGGCGCAGATAGGCCGGACCAAAGGCAAAGGCGAGGGTGGCGAGCAGCAGGAACCAGGGCACGATGCCGGAAAACAGCTCGCTAGGTGTCACCAGCAGCAACCCGGCGCCGATCAGCCCGCCAATACTGGCAATGAGGATCATGCGCGCAAGGGCGGATGTCCCATCCCCGGTGCCGATGTCGTGGCGATAGGCCCAGGCGCTGCCGGCATATCCGGGCAGCGCAGACAGGGTCGCGGTGGCATTGGCCATGATCGGCGGCACGCCTGCCCAGACCAGTGCCGGAAAGGACAGAAAGGTGCCGCCCCCGGCGATGGCATTCAGAGCGCCTGCGGCAAGCCCCGTCAGGATCAGGGCAATGGTGGTCAGCATGGTGTTTCTCCTGTGGCTGACGCGGCTGTTGCATGGATGTGAAATGGTCTGCAAATTGGTCTGAAATGGGGAGAGGGCGCATGACAACCAGGCGGGTTCAACAGGTCTTGGCCGATCTTCAGGCGATGCTGGCAGCGCAGCGCATCCTGCCGGGGGATCGGCTGCCCTGTGAACGGGATCTGGCGCGCCGCCTGGGATGCAGTCGCGAAACCCTGCGCAAGGCCCTCGCTGAGCTGGAGCAGGCGGGGGAGATCTGGCGCCATGTCGGGCAGGGGACATTCTACGGTCCGCGCCCGCGCGGGCATCCGATCCGGGAGCGGATTCTGGTGCAAGGGGCGTCGCCGCTCCAGTTGATGCAGGCGCGGTTGACCATCGAACCCTCTGTGGCGGCCGAGGCGGCCCAGTTGGCGTCGCGCGCTGATGTGGCCTATCTGACCGATCTGGTGCGCCGGGGCACCGGGGCGACAACCCGGACCGAATGCGAGGAGATTGATGCCGCATTTCATCGCGGCATCGCCGAGGTGACCGGCAACCCCATCCTGCTTGGCCTGCTGGATTATCTGGCGGGCGTGCGGCGGCACGCCGCCTGGCAGCGGGAATGGGAACGGACCTACCGCAGATTGGGCGTGACCGCCTTTACCGAGGGCCACAGCCAGCAACATCATGCCATCGTGGACGCCATCACAAGACACGCTGCCACCGAGGCGGCGGAGGCCATGCGCGGCCACCTGATGACCATAGATGACGCCATGCGCGCGGCAGGCCTGCCAGCCTGAGACCCGACGCCGGGGCCAGATTCCCGAAGGATCCGATCACGATGGCTCAGGTGGTTTCCAGCAGCTTTCGTTGAGGCGCGACCACTTCGGCGATGAGCTTTTGCAGCGCGCGATGCTTCAGCGAAGTCTTGGCGCCCAGGGTGTGAACATAATCGGCCATTTCCTGATGCAGGCCGCCGGTCTCCGCCTCGGGGCTATAGGCCTTGAGCGCCTTGCCCAGGGCGACGACGGCCTCCACCGCGGCCCGTTCGACCGTCTCGTCCGGCGGCGTGCCGGTGCGCGCCGCGGTTTCGACCGCCTGTTCAAACGCGGGCACGGCGGTCTCATAGGTGGCCAGCGTGCTTTTGATGCGTCCGGCGTCGGGGCCGGTGACGGTCGGCTTGGCGACGCTGGTGGCCTTCATGTGGAAGCGGCAGAAGCTCTCATAGGTCAGTTCGATCTCGCCCGGGTGCCAGTCATTGGCGACCCCGACGGCGCGAACCACCACCGGGTCCTCGTCATAGAGCTGCTCCAGATAGGTCACCACCTTGTCGACATTGGTCTCGGGCTGGGCAAGCGTGCGTTCGTTGATGCCGCAGCGGCGCATGGCCTCCTTGGCGATGGCGTTGCCCTCGACCTTGGCCCCATAGGCCATGGCGTATTTCGACAGGGTCGGGTTCTTGCGCAGGGCCATGCGCGCGGCCTTGCGGTTCTGCGGCTGCTCCAGCGCTGTCTTGTATGCGGCCCAGGCCTGCGCGATGGCGACGTTCTTCTCAATCTCGACACCGAGGTCGAGTAGCGCCTCGCCGGCGTCCGCACCAGAGGAGATCGCCAGCCCGATCGGGGCGGCGGGGGACAGTTTGGTGGCTTCGCCCGCGACTTTGACCGCCTTGATGCCCACCCTGATGTCTGCAATGATATTCTGTTTCGTTTCAAGCCCGTAGCGGTTCATCATCGCATCCAGCTGCACCGTTGCAGCGGCGCCTGCGTCCTCGACGTTTTCGATCCAGATCAGGAGCTGCTCGGCGTGTTTGACCGCTTCGGCGATGGCAAAGGCCAGTTCGGCGCAGGCCTGCACCAGCCCCATGCCGGGCACCAGGTCGGCAATCAGCCCGGGGCCCTTGGTGACGATCTTCTGGGCCAGTTGAAAGGTCATCTTGTCGCGCTGAACGATGGCGATCAGCGTCTCCATCGAGTCGAGCCGCTTCTGTTCGGCGGCGGCGATTTCCTCGGCGTCGGAGCTTGGCGGTGGGAAGCCGGTGACCAGCAGCTCCTCGAAGGCGGCGTCCTTCTCTTCCATGAAGGCGCGCAGTTTTTCCTCTTCGGAGCGGGCGGCGGCGGCTTCCTCAAGCGCCTTTTGTTCCTTCAGCTTGTTGATCGCCTCGATCGAGATCGGCGCGGTATCCGGCCCCTCGATATTGCCGTATTCCTCGGTGCTCTCCTGGGCAAGCTTGGTGGCCTCTTCCAGTTTGGAGCGGGCGGTTTCCAGATCCTCGCCCAGCTTTTCGCTGTTTTCGGCGGCGGCGATCGCCTTGATGGCATCCTTGACGCCGCTGGACCCGATGATGCCTGCGGCGGCGTCTTCCATCGCCTTCATCGCGGCCAGCGTGTCGGGCGGCGTCTTTGCCATGGCCTGCTTGACGGCGGTGGCCTGTGCGGCGGTTTCAAGGCCGGTCTTGATGTACGCGCCGATGGCGGCCACATCGCTGTTGCCGGTCCCGGCAAGCCCGGTGGCAATCCCGTCGCCAAAGGATTTGAACGCCGCTTCGACATTGCCTTCGGCCAGATGCTTGCCGGCGGCTGCACCGCGCGCCCCGGCGGTGATGGTGCCCGTGATCGCAGTCGCGACCTTGGCATCGACACCGGCGGTGGTCAGGGATTGGCCCAGCATCTTGGTCAGCGTGTCTGTCACCGCAAAGGCGTCTTTCTTGGCGATGGCGTCCGGCAGTTCCTGCGCGCCGGTGCGCAGGATGCCGATTACGGCCTTCACCTCGGGAGAGCCGACGGCATTGCCGATTTCGGCGAGGATGAAATCCATCGCCTTGCCCGGTTTCGGTGGATCTTCTGCCAGGGCCTTGGCGGCGCCGGTGGCGGTGGCGAGGCGTGAGACATTCTCGCCGATCAGCTTGCCCACTTCGGTCAGCTGCTTGTCGCCGGTGGCGGCAAAGCTGGAGGTGATCGCCTTGCCGAATTCGTTGAACGCCCCTTCGAGATCGCCTTGGGCAATCAGTTTGCCCGCATTAGCGGACCGCGCGGCGCCATTGATGATGCCTGTCACGCAATCGGCCACGGTGGGATCAACGCCCGCACTCTTGAGGGTGGTGCCGAGGGCCTCGTTGAAGATGTCGACCGCCTTGATGGCATCGCGTTCCTTGACCACCGTGGGCACGATCTTGCAGGTGGCGGTAAACACCACGTCGCACATCTCGATGACCTCGGCGGCCTCCTTGGTGTCGGTGAGCACCTTGGCGTTTTCGGTCACAGCCGCGACCGACCCGGCAAAGCCGGTGAGCTTGCCCGCCGCGTTGATCGTGGCCTTGCCGATGGTTTCGACCGGGGCGAATTTTTCCAGGAAAATATCGGCCTTGGACATGTTCTTGGAATGCTCCTGCAAACGCGCCTCGTAGAGGGCGGAGCTTTCCTGAAAGGTCTGGACCACTTCGGAGTGGCGGTCGTTGATCATGTTTTCCGGGATGATCCCCTGCCGCATCAGCGGCTGCCACAGGTCCCGCGCCATACGGTCATGGGCGTCCTTGATCGCCTGCGCTTCCTCGTAGGTAGGGAAATCCGGATCTGCCGGTTCCGGCACCTTGTAGTAGTCGAGCTGTTCCAGTTCCGCCTGCATGGCGAGGATCTTCTGGTATTGCTCTTGCAGCCGCCCCAGCTTGTCGCCGTCGATGGGCTTGGCGCCGGGCATGTCGGCGTAGGTGTCCACCTCGGCAAAGGGGTCGTGCTTGGCAGTGTCCAGAAGCGGCATCGACTTGCCATTCTTCAATTCCACCTGAATGGCGGCAAAGGCGTCCTGCAGCTCTTGCAGGGCGTCGTCGGTCAGGGTTTCGGCGATCATCTGCGCGCCGGCCTGGCGCTGCTCGAAATCCGTGTCCGCCTGCTGGGCCTGGGCGGCAACGCCGGTGACCTGGCCGACCCAGGTTGTCTGTTCGGGCGTCATGGGCATGGGGGGTCCTCCCTCGTCGGTCGGCTCAAACGCCGCGCAGGACTTCAAGTTCGATGTAATTCAGGATGGCGTTCATGGGCACGGCGATGCCGTTGACCTTGAACGGGTTCATGGCGGCGTGTTTGACCAGCGCGTTGCCCTTCATGTAGCCGCGATAGAGCCGCACCAGGCGCAGCGCATCCTCGCGGGCCTTTTTGCGCGCCTTTTCGTCGCCTGCGGTGTCCGGATCGCCCAGCACCGAAGCGGCGGCATCAAAGGCGGTCGCGTCAAAGGCGGTTGCGACCTTCTCTATCGCCGTGAGGCCGGACTTGGCCTTGCTGGCCTTATCCCCGTCAAAGCCGCTGTCTTCGTCCACGGCGTCACCGGCGGTGCGCGCCAGGGTTGCCAGATCCTGGCTGAGCCGGTTGACCGCCGAGGCCCAGCTCTTGCCGATGCCGGCGAGCTTGTCGAAATTGTCGACCGGTTTGGGCGGGTTGCCCATGGCGCGGGTGATGCGGTGCTGAACGCGCGACCGGATTTCCTCGGCCGCCTCCAGATTGCCGCCCTTGGCCTGGCTCAGCGCAGACTCGTTCAGCTTTTCGATGGCCTCGTATTCTTCGCGGGTCTGCTCGGTGATCTGGTCGCTGCCCTTGAGCTTTTTCAGATTGCTCGCGGTCTGCTTGGTGCGGGCTTCGAAATCCTTGATCTTGCGCTCTTTTTCCTCGCGCGCGTCGACGGCGGCCTGCTGATCGGTCAGCAGTTCGGCGACCACCCCCATATCCGCAGGGTCCGGGGCGGTGCCGGCCTTCTCGGCGGCCCGCAGACGGGCGGTGGCATTGAGCCAGGCATCGGCCTTGGTTTCGACGTCTGTCAGCTTGATCTCGGCATAGTTCTGAAGCGTCGGATCCTCGCCCACGATCATGCCATGGGCTTCGGTCAGGGTGTCGCGCAGGGCGCCTTCGTATTTGTCTCCGGTCACACCAAAGGCCTTGCGCAGCATGGTCGCGACCGTGCCGTGGTCTTCCTTGCCATAGTCAAAGATCGCCTTGGCCAGCGCGTTTACCTTTTTTTCCACCGCCTTGTATTTGACCAGCGTGTCATCGCGCCAGACGCGCATGTCATCGGTGGCGGTCTTGAAGGCCTCGACCTGCTTGGCCAGCGCATCAAATGCGGTGTGGGCGGTGTCGGGGGATTGCTCCTGCCAGCTCTCGTGCAGCTCGTTGAAGCGTGTTTTCAGCTCGTCATATCTGGTCGGCTGGATTTCCGCGGCGGGCAATTTGTCGGTGCCGCCGGGTTTGCCGATCACTTCGGAAATCTGGGTGATCAGGGTCGCGCTTTTCTGGTTGATGACCTCGGCGTGGCTCAGTTCGACGAGCAGCGTATCGGCCTTGTCCAACAGACCCGCAAGCGGCGCGAGCGCGCCAATGTTCTTGCCCTCGTTCAGCACCAGCTCTGCCATGGCGATAAGGTCTGCCAGCTGCTGCTTCTGTGCGGCGGGCACCTTGGTGCTGAGCCCGGTCAGCCCGCTTGTCAGCGTGTTGATCTTGGTCCGGTGTTTCTGGGCTTCGGTGTCGAACGCCTGCGCCGCGTCGGTGCGGGCCTTTTCGGCCTGGGTTTTCCACTTGGTCAGGGTGGCCAGTTCCAGATCGTACCGACGGGATTTTTCGGCCTTGGTGCCGATGTCGCGCAGGGTCTTGCCAAAAGCATCCGCCTTGTCGACCTCCCAATCGATGAGATCGTCGGCGATCGTCTGGCATTCCTGCATGGTCTGGCGGAACTCCGGCGCCTTGCGCATGGCCTCGGCCAGGGTTTCGAGCGCGGCGGTGTCCTTGAGCGCGGCATCGACCTTTTCCATCAGGGTCTTGCGGGTGGCCATGAACTCCTTCAGCGCGGTTTCCATGGCCTGCTTCGCGTCCTCAAGCGACAGGTTCTTGTCCTCGATGGCGTGGCGGATGGCATTGTGTTTTTGCGAGGAGAGATCGGCGTGGGCCTGGGCAAATGCGGTGTCCGGCACCTGGAGCACGTTTTCGGTATCAAGCTGCGCCAGACCCTCGACCTTGGTTTCCAACTCTTTGAGTCTGGGTTGATCCTCGCTGACCGCGCTCTGGATCTGGCGGTAGAATCCATCGGCCAGTTCGGCTTTTTCGCCGCCTTCCTTGCCCTTGCGGGCGTTTGTGATGCCCTGACGCAGGGCGCGGCGGGCGATATTCTGGAAATCGCCGGCACCGATCACAAAGGTTCCGTTGGCCTCGCTCATGCGTTTGGCGTTCAGATATTCATCGTGAAAGAAGGTGTGCTCGGGCGAACCTTCGAGGCCGCGCAAGGCCGACAAGGCGGCCTGTTCGGCGCTCAGATAGGCCCGATAGCCTTCGATCAGGTCCTTGTTTTCCTTCAGGTTGCGCTTCTTGCCGAGTTTGGCGAGGCCCTTGCCGGTGGTGAAATACGATTTGATAAACGTCTGCTGCGGTTTGGAAAGATCATCCCAGGGCATGACGGAAACTCCTGTCGGTCAAAGACCTCGTTATTTGAGTGCGCTCTCGATTTCGGAGAGCGCCGACGCAGCGGAGGACGCGATCGCCACATTGGCAAAGCCGTTGTCGGCGTCGATCACGCGAAAAAAGTCACCAGAGAGTTCTGACTGGTATTCCTTCAGCAATCCGCGGGCCTGCGCTTTCAGGGCCTCCCGGTCACTGCCGGGCGCGGCGTTCACCACCTCGTCCAGCTTGTCGGACAGGCGGTCGTCAAGCCGATCCAGATAGGCGTCCAACTCTCCGACGCTGTCGGCCACCGGCTGCAATTCGGGGTCGCCATTGCACACGGTTCGGATTGCGCTCTGGAGTTTCTTCAGCTCGCTGTGCATGGTGGTGAGGGTGCTTTGCCATTTCAGCCGGGAGATCGCGAAGGGCTTTACATCCTCTGGCACATCGGCGGCGTAATCGGACCCTTCGGACGCCATTGCGGCGGCCAGCAAGGGCTGCGCCCGGGTCAGCGCGGCGACGGCCTTGTCATAGATCCCGTCTGCGGCGTTGTTGTTGCCCCATTCCCAAAGCTTGAGGAAATCGCCCCGCGCTTTTTCGTCCGGGAAGCGGTTGTCGCGCAGGGCTGTCTGCACCTGCGGCTCCATTTCGGCAAAAAGCGTGCTGTAGCGTTCCTGTTCGGGGCTGGTGCCGGAGCTGTCCGAGGTGGATTGAGGTGCGACGGTGTCAAGCGCCTGCGCCAGTTTGGCCAGCCCGGCAGCGGTCTTGTCCAGATCCCCGGCTTTCAGGGTGCCGGCCAGGGTTTGCACCACTTTGGCAAGCTTGGACTTTTGCGGCTCTTCAAGCTGTTTGACGCGCCCTGCGAGCGATTTCAGCTGGGTTTCCAACCCGGCGCGATCCGCGGTGCCCGTCTGGCCAACCGGATCGCCAGAGCCCGCTTGCGCGGCCTCGATGGCGGGCATCACCTTGTCGATGGCGGCATTGGCCTGCTCCAGCTTGCCGGCCTTGAAGGCAGCAACCACGGTTTCGACAGGTTTTGCCAGCTTGGCCTGTGCCGGATCGGGCAGTGCCTTGAACGCGGTCACCATGGCCTTGATGCGAGTGCCGACAGCACCTGCGTCGGGGCCGTCATCCTCTGCGTCGTCGTCTGCCGCGTCCGCGAATTCATCATAGAATGCGTCCGGATCGGCGTTGTGCTCGGCCAGGGCGGCCTCCAGATCCTCCTCGCCAAGGACAACGGGCTGCAGGCTGATCTTCTGCGTCTTGAGATATTTCTTCAGCTTCTTGCTGAGGGCGGGGATCGACAGCTCGCACTCGAGCTTCATCACCTTGCCTTCGGTCTCAAAGGTGCCAAAAGCGGCCTTGCCGCCGTCGCCTTCGGACTTCGCCTGTTTGCCCAGCATCTTGGCGGGCTTCTTCAGGTGAAGCAGCAGGTAACCGTCGGCATCATCCTTGCCGGGATTGAACGCAAAGCTCACGGGCTTCTTGCGGCTCTTTGAAATGATCTTCTTGATCTCGGGGCCGCTGAGCGGTTCTTCGGCCATGGACGCCTCCAGGCAAAGTAATAATGTTATCTGTTAAGTCGTCTTAATATTCCGTACACCTTTCGCGACGTGGGGTCAGTAACAATCTTATATGCGGGTCGGGGGAATTGTTGCGGATCCTGCCCCGCTGCGACCGCCAGCCGGTGCGGGCACGGATGCGCGGCGGGACCAGTAAACGCAGGGGGGATGACATCAAAAACGCGCACCCGGCCACGCGGTGCAGCTGTGGCCGGGAGGTCGTTCGGGCATCACGAAGACTGAGTTCGGCGATGCCGTATGTCTGTGTTTTCCCGCTTCTCAGCTCTATCTACCGGTGATGCCGGGGAAGGCGATCAGCATGGCCAGCGCCAGGATCTGCAGCGCAATGAAGGGCAGGAGCGACCGGAAGATCTCGCCAAGGCTGATGTCCGCCGGGGCCACCGATTTCAGGTAGAACGCCGCGGGACCAAAGGGCGGCGACAAGAAGCTCACCTGCATGTTCATGCAGAAGACGACGCCGAACCAGACCGGATCAAAGCCGAGCTTGGTCACGATGGGGACAAAGATCGGCATGGTCAGCAGCGCGATCCCGACCCAGTCGAGGAACATGCCCAGCACAAAGAGAATGGCCATCATGAACAGGATCACCACATGGGGATTGTCCGAAATGCCGGTGATCAGCGCCGAGACAAAGTTGATGCCGCCCATGAAGTTGAACACCCCCACAAGGGCCGAGGCACCGATGCCGATCCAGACGATCATGCCAACGGTCTGAAGCGTCTGAAGGGCAGCGCCTTTCAGCAGCTCCACGGAGAATTCGCCACGCACCAGTGTCGACAGGATGACGCCGGCCACCCCCACGGCAGAGGCTTCGGTGACGCTGGCGATGCCGCCGTAGATCGAGCCCAGCACCATCGCCACCACCAGGAGGGGCAGCACCAGCCCCTTGAGAAGACGCAGTTTCTCCGCCATCGGCACCTCGTCGCGTTCGACCACTGGCGCGACGTCGGGGTTCAGGTAGGCACGGATCAGCACATAGGCGACATAGAACCCGGCCAGCATCAGCCCGGGCAGGAAGGACGCGGTAAAGAGATCCCCGATCGACACATTTGCGGTCAGCCCGTAGATAATGAGCACGATGGAGGGCGGCACCATGGTGCCGAGCGCCCCACCTGCGCAGACCACGCCGATCGCCAGCTTGCGATCATATCCGAGCCGCAGCATCTGGGGCAGGGCGATCAACCCCAGCAGGACGACTTCGCCGCCGATGATGCCGGACATGGCGGCCAGGATCACCGCCACGATAATGGTCTGGATCGCGACCCCGCCCCGCAGGCGCCCCCCGACCAGCCGCATGGCGTCGAACAGATCCCGGGCAATGCCGGAGCGGTCCAGGATCGCCGCCATCAGGACGAACATCGGCACCGAGACAAAGACAAAACTGGCCACAAAGGAATAGACCCGGCTGGTGATGAGCGGCACCACCATCGGCCCGGTCCACCCGAGCGCAAAGATCAGCGCCACCAGCAGCGTCACAAAGGCGAGCGGCATGCCGGTGACCAGAAGACCAAGCAGCATGACGAACATCAACAGGGTTGCGCTCTCGATGCCGAGGGCCTGAAAGGAGCCAAACAGTTCGGTCATTTCTTGTCCTTGAGGTAGTTCACCGCGAGCACCGCGAATTGCACCGCCATGACGGCGAGCACGAGAAACAGGAAGAGCTTCGATAGGCCCGGATAGACCGGGTCCCAGGCGCTGCCCGAGCGTTCCAGCCGGAAGCTGCCGTCGGGCATGAAGATCGCGCGCTCCACCATGGTCCAGGCCGCCCAGGCAAACATTGCCGCCGCCGCACCGCTGATGACAGAGATCGCCACGTTGAACCGCCGCCGCCAGCGCGGCGAAAGCGCGTCATAGATCAGCACCACGCGGATATGGCGGTCGCGGGCGGTGCAATAGAGGCCGCCGTAGACAAAGGCGATGCCGCACAGGAAGATCGTCGTCTCATGTGCCCAGATGGTGGGCGCGTTGAAGACATAGCGCAGGATCACCTCCTGGATGAGGATCAGCATGGCCAGCACGATTCCGGCGGCAAAGACCAGCCCGCCGCGGTCGATCCAGCGCCCCAGACGCCCGGCCTGCGGGATCGGACCCGGGCCCTCGGTATCCGGCGCTGTTGCATGTTCCTGTTCGGCCAAGGCCGGTCCTCCCGTCATGATCGGTGTTGCGTGATGGTAGAGGGGGGCGCATCGGCCCCCCCCCTCGCTGTTGGGGTCGGGCTCAGTTCAACAGGCCCGCGCCCTTCAGATAGGCGGTCAGCGTGTCATAGACTTTCTGCGCATTGTCGGAGCGGCTGGCGACCTGTTCCCATTCGCCGGTGGCGATGCTGCGGAACTTGGCGCGCTCGGCGGCGGGCCAGTCGTGGACCGTAACCTCACCAGAGGCCTTGGCGGCCTCGACCGCAGCCAGATCCGCCTCGCGCAGCGTGGCCACCTGAAGGTCGGCGAATTCCTCGACGGATTCGGTGATCGCGGCCTGAATCTCGGCGGGCATTGCGTCCCACTTGGCCTTGTTCATCGAAATCTCGACCAGCGGCATGGAGTGGAAGCCGGGATAGACCGGGTGTTTGGCCACATCATGCATGCCCTGCGCCTGATTGGTCGAGAACACGGTGTAATCCGCCGCCTCGATCACCTTCTTGTCGAGCGAGGTGAAGACCTCGGAGCCCGGCAGGTTCACCGGTGCGGCCCCGGCCGCGGCAAAGACCTGCTGCACCAGACCCTCGGGCGCGCGCATCTTCAGCCCCTTGAGGTCATCGACGCCTTCCAGCGGTACGGCAGAGACAAAGGCCTCGAGCCCCGGCGTGGTGGCGCCGATGAAATGCAGGCCGTAGGGAGCCAGCAGCTCCTGCATCAGCTCATTGCCGCCGCCGGTCCGCATGAAGGTGAACATTTCCTCCGGCGCGCTCCAGGCGCCGACCGGGTTGGCGATCAGGCCGAAGGCCGGGTCCTTGCCGGAGAAATAGGAGGTGTCGGTGACATGGCCGTCAAGGATACCCGCCGCGATCGCGTCCTGGGTTTCGTTGTGGGCGACGATGCTTTCCACCGGCAACAGTTCAATGGCGACCTTGCCGCCGGTCTTTTCCTCGACCATCTCGGTCCAGCGGGTTTGTAGCTGGAAGTTCGGATTGCCCGCCGGGTCCGACGACTGGAAGCGCAGGCTGTAGTCCTGCGCCAGGGCGCCGCCGGCAAGGGTGGTGGCAACGAGGGTTGCTTTGATCAGATGGTTCATGGGTCTCCTCCCTGAGAGTGTCCTGTGTGAGGTTTGGGTTTAGCGTCCGGTGCCGCCTCCTCGGCTCCGGACAAAGTCGAGCGCCCGCGCCACCACCTGCGGCAGCGACAGCGCGACGTCGATTTCTGTGACATGGGGCCCCGACGGCGGCTCCAACGCGTCAAGTTGGCTCTGGACGAGGCTGGGGGGCATGAAATGGCCCGGACGGGACGCAACCCGATGTTCGAGCAGATCTCGCGCGCCGGTCAGGTGGATGATGGTCATCTCGCCCGCCTGTGCTGCCAGCAGGTTACGGTAGCGTTGCTTGAGCGCCGAACAGGCCAGAACCGCGGGCCGGGACTGGTGCGCCAGCTCCGCACCGATGACCTCCAGCCAGTCGCGCCGCATCTCATCGGTCAGCGGCCGGCCAGCCTGCATATGCGCCACATTGTCGGGCGAATGGAAGCTGTCGGCCTCCACGTAGGGTGCGTCGAGCGCGGCGGCGATTGCCTCCGCGACGCTGGATTTCCCCACACCGCAAACGCCCATGACCAGAATATGTCGCACTGCGTGCCTGCCTCCTCGCAAATCGCCGTCTGATAGCGCCACCATTCAATGACAGCGCTGTCATGATGTTGACAGCGCTGTCATTCGTCAAGAAAGATATTTCTCAAAGGGAGACAAATTCCGCCAATGTCCGAAAAGAAAAGAATAACTTTGGATGACGTGGCCCGGCTGGCCGGCGTCAGTGCGATCACCGTGTCGCGGGCGCTGCGCCGCCCCGGCATGGTTTCCGAGGCTGTGCGCAAGCGGATCGATTCGGCGGTGGCGGAACTCGGCTATGTGCCAAATCCCGCCGCGCGGCATCTGGCGACGGGGCGGTCGAATGTCATCGGCGTGTTGATCCCGTCGATCACCAACAGCGTCTTTGCCGAAGTGCTGAAAGGGATCTACGCCGCCTCAGAGCCCTCGGATTATGACGTGCAGCTGGCCAACACCCGCTATTGCGCCCGGACAGAGGAAAACGCCCTGCGGCTGTTTGCCAGCCAGAAACCCGCCGGTCTTGTGGTCAGTGGCTTCGATCAGAGCGCAGCGGCCCGTGCGCTGTTGGAAAGCCTCGACTGCCCGGTGGTGCAGATCATGGAGACGGGGGAGAACCCGGTCGATGCCTGCGTGGGGTTTTCGCATTTTCACGCGGCGCAGGCGGCGACTCGGCATCTCCTGGCACAGGGCTACCGGCGGCCCGGGTTTCTGGGCGCGCGGATGGACCCGCGCACCCGGCGCCGGTTTGACGGGTTTCGCGCCGAAGCCACGGCAGCCGGAGTGTTTCACACCGATCGCGTGATGACGTCGCCCGAGGCGTCATCGGTCACCAAAGGTGCCGAGATGTTGCAGCAGCTGCTGGCGCAGGCCCCGGACGTGGATGCGATCTTCTGCAACAACGATGACCTCGCGCTTGGGGCCTTGTTCCAAGCACAGCGCGCCGGGCTGTCCGTCCCGGATCGGCTTGGGATTTGCGGATTCAATGATCTGGAAGTGATGTCGGCGGCGAATCCCGCTCTCAGCAGCGTTCGGACCCGTCGGTTCGACATGGGGCAGATGGCGCTGGAAATTGTGCTGGCAAAGCTGAACGGCACATGGTCCGGCCCCGCCGTGGTCGATCTGGGCTACGAGGTGATGATGCGGCAAAGCACCATGCCCAGGCGCGCCGACATCGGCTGAGTTCGACCCTTCAAGGGCTGGGGCGAAGGTCTGGTGCAGGCTGTTGATCCGCCTAACGCCTGTCGGTTTTCTGTATCTGGTTGGGCGGAGCGCGGATCACCGAGAGCGCCATACCCGCCCTCAGCGGAGCAATCGCCCCGCGCGGGCCGCGCCCCGTGGCGCATGCATTTATCCCCTGCAGCCCTTGCTGCGGCGCAGCGTTCGCTCCGGCCTCGCTATTTCGCGTGATCTGGCGCGCGCCGTCGGCAAACCGTGCAAATGCGGCATCTCATGCACAATTATTGTCGTTGACGTGAGAATAGTGCCTGTCCTCAGCAATGGCTATGCACGTTTAGCTTGTATTCTGGGGTGTGAAGTGCAACGTTCTGGATCAGCATCCACGCCATGCGCCTGTCCGCTCTGGACGGTCGCATCGCAGAGCTGAACAGGTCGAACGTCTCCGCCAACCCCGTGGACCGATCAAGGGTATTTGCGTGAAAAACGAACGAGAACAGTTTTGGATATTCAACAGCTAAGAGTCTTTGTTACCGTTGCCCAAGAAGGCAGCATCACCCGTGCCTCCGACATCCTGTGCCGCAGTCAGCCCTCTGTCAGCGCCCAGATCAAGGGAATCGAAATGGCGCTGGGGTTGGCCCTGTTCGAGCGCACGTCCCGCGGCATGAGCGTAACCCCCGATGGAGAGCGGCTGTTGGGCGAGGCGACCCAGCTCCTGGAGCGCCACAAGCGGTTTTTGCAAGAGGCGACACGCCTGAAAGGCAGTATTGTCGGAAAATTTGCGCTTGGGGCCGGACGCCATTCTGGCAACGGTTTTGTCAGTTCCTTTCTGCACCTGATTTCAGAGCGGTTTCCCGAGCTGGAAATCGAGCTCAAGCATCTGACCTCTGCGCAGGTGATCGACGGGCTGCGCAACGAAACACTGGACATGGGATTCTTCACCGAGCCCGAGGGCGATATGCCGGACCTGACATTAACGGAAGTTTCACGTTTCAGCATTCACCTGGCGGCGCCGGTGGGGGTGGTCCAGGCGGGAAATGCGATTGATTGGGGGCAACTCGCCGATATGGTCTGGATTGTCTCGTCTCAGGATGGCTGTTGCGGCCGCTGGGCCAAGGCGCTGATGGAGCAACATGACATACAACCCAAGCGTGTGATCAATGTGGATGATGAGACGGTGACCCGAACGCTGGTGGCCAGTGGCGCCGGTGTCGGGCTGGTTCATGTCAATGCAGAGGAAGGGTTTCCCAAACCCGAGGATGTCACCCTCTTGCATGAGGTGCGCAAGACGGCGCGGATCATGTCGGGCTTTCTGTCATCGCGTATCAACGACCCTGCCATTGATGCCGTCAACGCCTTGTTCTCCGATTTGATGAAGTCGGGGACCTTGGCAGAGCCGCCAGCGCTTCAACTCGCCTAGGCGCGCATCCCACAGGGTCCTGATGGGCCACGGGCGCTGAGGGTGCGTCGACCTGTGGATGCGGGGGAGTGCCCCAGCCTGGTCGCGCGCCCGGTGCGAGGGGTACAGATGAAATCTGCGCATCGCTTCAATTCATGAATACCTGCGTTGTTGGGTTAAAATGAAAAATGGCAGAAATTTTGCTTGTGCCGCAGGATATGTTTCGCGTTAAACCAAAATCATGTGAAATTATGATTTGGCGCAGGAGGCCGGTATGAGAACTCTGTATAGCTTATGTGGAAAAGCAGGAGAAAGCTACTCCCCACATGTGTGGAAGGTAATTATGGCGCTCCATCACAAGCAATTGGACTTTGCCATAGAACCAGTGGATTTTTCCACGATAAAGGGAATCGAAGGCGGCGCATTTAACAGCGTCCCGGTATTGCGGGACGGAGACCGGGTGCTGGGCGATAGTTTTGATATTTGTGAGTATCTGGAGGAGGTCTACCCGGATGCACCAAGTCTGTTCGAAGGTGACGGAGGGCGCCGGATGGCGCGGTTCTTTGAGACCTATTGCCTGACCATGCTGCATCCACCGCTATCGGTCATTGTGGCGATGGATATGTATAACGTGATGAGCGAATCGGATCAGGCGTATTTTCGGGCCAAGCGCGAAGAGCGGTTCGGTGTCTCACTGGAAACCCTGGCCGAACGCGGCGATTCGGAACGCGAGGTTCTGACCGAAAGGCTCGTACCCTTGCGTAAGACGCTGGAGAAGCAGCCCTGGATCTGCGGCGATAAACCTCTGTTTCCAGACTATATTGTGTTTGGAACCTTGCAATGGTGCTGGGTGGTTGGTGCCCGGGATCTGTTGGACAAGGATGATCCGGTTCAGCGTTGGTTCTCGCGTTGTCAGGATCTGTTCGGGGCCGCGGCGCGCGACGGATTGGCAGCATAAGCCACCCGTTTCAGTCTGTGTTCCGGGGCCCTGTGCCCAGGGCTCAACCGGGATGGTGATCGCGACACATCGCTGAAATCAGCTGCTTGGAAGAGGTTGGGCGCGCTCGGTTGCGAGCGCGCTTTTTGTGCTGTGGCAGGTGCTTGCAACCCGTGTCACCAAAGCTGATGGGAGCCCTCAAGTTTTCCGAATTGTGACATAGTGCATCATTCGATCATATGTGATCAGGGGCCGCGATAAATGGCTCGGTTCGATAAATTGAAAACAGACAAATATCGGCCGATGCAGATGTTTGCCTGACAAGTGAAATGTAGATGAGTCAATTGGTGATCCCATTTGGAGGAATCTTGAATGGACGTCGCGCTTATGGATGATCCTGATGATCGATATAGCAAGAAAGCCTCTGATAGTTATGATTGGGTAAGAGCAATTCACACGCTTGGACCCGCGGGCACGAATTGTGAAAAAGCCGCGTTGAAATGGGCCGCGTTGAAATGCCGAAATGCCGAATTGGCCCTGCACGGGTCAATGGAACAGGCGGCGGAACAGGTTGCGGCCTGCGGCTGTTCCGTACTCCTCAGCGTTGTCGCCTATCCGCAGCTTCATTCGATCATCTACGAGCACATCGCGCATCTGGGTCTTCTCGATGTGTTTATCATGATGACCGATGACATGGTCCTGGCATCGGTCACCGGCGAGATGCCGACCCTGTGCCAGACACATCCTGCCCCCGAAAAACTGCTACCGCCCGAGATGAAGCGCATTTACGCCGCCAGCAACGCGCATGCCGCTGCCGAGGTCGCGGCCGGGCGCGGCGATGGCTGCATCACCACTCTGGCTGCCGCCGAGAAACACGGCCTGCACGTGCTGCGGGCCTTTGGCCAGGTCCCCATGGGCTTCACCATCCATGGCCCGTTGAAACACTCGGGCTGTCGCGACGCCACTTTCGAAGTTTCTGCACCAAACCCTAAAGGAGTATCCCCCAATGACACAGCGCGCGTTTGAGACCGCCATCGAGGTACGCTACCGCGATACCGATTCCATGGGCCACGTCAGCAGCCCGATCTACTACGACTACATGCAGTCGGCTTATCTGGAATACATGCATGCGCTGCTGGAGCTGCCCAAGGACCAGAAACTGCCGCACATCATGGTCAAGACCGCCTGTGAATACATCAGTCAGGCGCATTACGGTGACACCGTTGTGGTGCTGAGCACCGTGTCCAAGTTCGGTGGCAAGAGTTTCGAGATTGAGCACGAGATCCGCCACGGCAGTGCCGACGGGCGCGTGGTTGCCAAGCTGCTGTCGGTGCATGTGATGTTCGACTACGAAAAACAGTCCACCTACCCGATCCCCGAAGATTTCAAGACCCGCGTATCGAACTTTCAGGGCGAGAGCTGATCTCGCTCGCTCGCAAGGCGTGATCAAAGAAGGAGAGAGCGCAAATGGATTTGAGTTGGACATCAAAGCAGCTGGCGATCCGGTCGGAATTTGCGTCCCTTGGCAGCCGGACCGACCGGGATGAGCTGCACCTGGGTCGGCGGGCTTTTGATCAACAAACCTGGGACCAACTGGGCAGCGCCGGGCTGTGGCATATGATCGTGCCGAAGGATTATGGCGGACGCGGGTGCGACTGGTGGGATTTCACCGCAGCGCTGGAGGGGTTGGCCTCGACCATCCGCACGCCGGGCCTGTTGCTGTCGGTGATCGCCCAGGCGGGTATGGCCTATGCGCTGGATCTGTTCGGAACACCGGCGCAGAAGTCGGACTATTTCCGGCGCATCCTGCGCGGCCAACTGAGCGCCACGGCGATCGCCGATCCCGACACCGGCACCGATGTGCGCGCCAGTTCCACCTTCCTGAGCCCGCGTCCGAACGAGACATTTGTGCTCAATGGTCAGAAGTACAATATCGCCCATGCGCCGGTGGCAAGTTTCACGCTGGTGGTCTGCAAACTGGAAGGCCATGCGCGTGACGGTATTTCGCTGGTGCTGGTGGACCAGAACAGCAAGGGCGTGACCATCGGCCCGCAGGATCGCAAACTCGGTAACCTCGACCTGCCGACCGGCGCTCTGACGTTCGAGGATGTGCCGCTGCACTATGGCCATATCCTGGGCGTGCCGGGGGAGGGGCTGCGCAACCTGGTGCGGTTTGTCTCGCTCGGGCGGCTCTACTACGGTTTGGTGGCTTCGACGCTGTGTGACCCGATGCTGACCGAGGCGCTGTCCTATGCCAAGAGCCGGCAGACCTTTGGTCAGCCGATCGTGGATCACCAGTATGTGCAGAAGAAGCTGACCGATATGCGCATCGCCGCGGATACCGCCAAATGGGTGTCCTACGGCGCATTGCATCAGTTGCTGACGCAATCGCCCGATGCGGTGATGACCTGCTCGATCGCCAAGCTGGCGGGGGCCAGCGCGATCACCGAGGGCGCCGTGGATCTGCTCAAACTCTACGGCAGCCGGGGCTATCACGAGGGCGAGGTATCGACCTTCCTGCGGGACGCGCTGGCCTTTTGCAGCGTGGGCGGCACCGAGGAAATGCATCGGCGCAATATCATGAACCAGATGATGCGCAAGGCCCGGCCGGCGGCGAAACCGGCCAAGGAAGCGTCCCGAAATCTGGAAACCGCGTGAGCGCGGATTGGGTGGAGAACCCGAACAGAATGGAGATCAGTATGTTGAAAATCATTACCAAAAGCCCCTGGTGCGCAGGCGCTATCGCGCTGCTTGCCGGGGCAGGGGCCCTGACTGCGGCAGAGCCGCTACAGGCCAAACTGGTCGAGCGTGGTATCGACTGGCCCGCCGCTGAGGCCGCCGCCGTGCAGACCGCCGAACAGGAAAAACCCGCTACCGATGCGTTTCTCGCCTTGCCCGCCAGCGCCGATCCCACCGCGCTGCCGGTGATGCTGTTTGGCGGTGCGGCAGAGTTGTCGACCCCCGGTTTTGTCAGTCAGGGGACGGCTTATGCGGCGTTCTACGCCGAAGAGGACATCCAGGTGTCGATTTCCGGTTCAAAATCCGTGTTGCAGGCGGGGGATGCGCTGACACTGCATCATCAGCCCACCGCCTATGAGAATATCGGCACCGGTGCCGATTACAGCCTTGAGCGGTTCGGGGCCTTCTACACCCTGCGCATCACCTGCGACGCGCCGACCACGGACACCCGCTGTACGGAACCCGACTATCTGACCAGCCTGGCCGAAACCCTCTTTGTCGTGAAAGGACAAGCCAATGGCATGTAAATCTCTGACCGCGGCGGCCTTTGTGGCCTTGGCTGCCAGCCAGGGCCTCGCCGACACCCATTTTCACGCGCCGGGTGACCTGCTTGAGAACAGCGGCGAAGGGGTAAAGAGCCCGGTGGTGTTCTTTCCGGATATGCGGTTTCCGATGGAGAGCGGCCCGGCCTATGCCAATTCGCACGCGTTTTCGATCGGCGGGGCCAAAGGCCCGGAGGGGGATTCCTGCGATGCCGTGAACTACAGCTATCCGTGGCGGGACAACTTCTGTGAGTTTCGCCGCAGCGACATTGCGGTGTGCAGCTCGGGCGGTCACAGCGGGCAGGATCTGCGGCCTGCAACCTGCGAGAAAGGTGTCCACTGGACGGTCGCCGCGACCGACGGGGTGGTCTCTCACATCGGGCGGTTTGCGGTGACCGTGCAGTCACCGGATGGCGCCCTGCACCGCTATGTGCATCTGGATATGGACAGCGTCACCGTAGCGCCACTGGATCGTGTGAAACAGGGCGATCGCATCGGCACCGTCAGCAACAGCTGGCTGACCGAAATTCCCATCCATCTGCATTATGACATTCGCCAGCCGGTGCAGGTCGGCGCGGAGGTGCATGCGCTGTTCCTGCCGCCCTACAGCAGTCTCGTTGCCGCTTATGAAAAGCTGGACTGAACACCAAGACCGCAACCGATTGGAGGCGACATGAGTGAATGTATTTGGGTCTTTGCCTATGGATCATTGATCTGGGATCCGGGCTTTGTCCCGCAGGAACAGGTCGTGGCGCGCCTGGACGGTTGGCATCGCCGGTTCTGTCTGCGCTCGCTGCGCTATCGCGGCACCTTTGCGGACCCCGGATTGGTACTGGCGCTGGATGCGGGTGACGCCAGCTATTGCGAGGGCGTGGCACTGGCCATCCCGCCCGCCGAGGAAGAACCGGTCATGGCCTCCATCCGCGCGCGGGAGCTGTTCAATCCGGCCTATCGTGAAATCATCGCCCCGCTGCGGTTGCAGGACGGGCGGGTTGTGCAGGCGTTTACCTATGTGGTGAACCGCGATCACGAGCAATACGGGGATTTCACCCCGGATCAACAGGCCCGAATGATCGCGACAGCCGCCGGTGAGCGGGGCCCGAACGTCGATTATCTGTTCAACACCGCCGAGCATCTGACGTCGCAGGGCATCGCCGATCCGATGCTGGACCGGCTGGCACATGAGGTCCGGGAACTGCAACGGGAATTGACCTGATCTGGATGATCGCTTCTGCAGCGCCATCGAATTTTCGTGAAAACGGTCTGTCGTCCCCCTGATGCCGCGCAGCATCAGGGGGACTTTTTGTATACCTTACAGGATCTTATCAGACTGCGCGCGAGAGACATTTGGTTTGCCGGGGCCTCATCTCGGATAAATCGATTGGATTTCCACGGTCACGCTCGACACAGAATTGCTTGATATATTCAGCATTGGATTGAACGTGACATGAGCAAGAAAGCAGAGCAGGTCTCCCTGTCGTCCGCCAGCATCCCGATCGGCAAACCGCCTTTGGTCCTGTCGGCAACGGTGTGGAAGATCCTTATCATCGTGATGCTCGGTATCCTGGCCTGGACCACCGCGCATAGGTATCTCTCGCCCGATCTGGCCCCGGTGGCGGCGATCGCGGTTGTGTGCCTGGGGTTCTGGGCCACGGCGGTGATGCCGGAATATTGGACCGCGTTGGCCTTTTTCCTGGTGGCGATGGTGACCCAGATCGCCCCGCCGGAGACGGTGTTTTCGGGTTTCGAAACCTCGACCTTCTGGCTGCTGTTTGCCGGGCTTGTGCTTGGCGCGGCGATCAAGTTCACCGGGCTCGACTCGCAGGTGGCGCGGCTGCTGACCCGGTTGCCGTTCCGCACCTACACCGGCACCCTCGCCGGGATCGTTGCGGGCAGCGTGGCGCTGGCGTTTCTGGTGCCGTCCTCGATCGGGCGCATCATGATCCTGCTCCCGGTGATTTCGGCGCTGGCGGCCCAGCTTGGGTTTGAGGCCCGTTCCAACGGGCGCACGGGTATGCTGGTTGCCGCGTGTTTTGCCACCTTTGCGCCGGCCTTTACCATTCTGCCCGCCAATGCGCCCAACATGATCCTCGTCGGGATGAGCGAAGCGCAATATGGGCTGGAGTTTTCCTATTTCGACTACCTCCTGCTGCATTTCCCGGTTCTGGGGCTGCTGAAATCCGGGGTGATCATCGGCCTGACACTGGTATTCTTTCCGGACCGGTTGCCGAACCGCACGGATCTGGATGCGCAAGAGGCAGAGCCCGTCACCCGGGAACAGGGGATGCTGATCGCGATCCTTGCCCTGTGTCTGGCGCTGTGGCTGGCGGATGCCTGGCACGGGATCTCGCCCGCCTGGATCGGTCTTGCGGCGGCGCTGCTGTGCCTGTGGCCGAGCCTCAGGATGACCGGACCAAAATGTATCAACCAGGATCTCAGCTACGGTGCGCTGCTGTTCGTGGCGGGCATCATGGGGCTTGGGGCCCTGATCGGCCATGCCGGATTGGGAGAGGCGCTGGTGCAGGTCTCCGGGGACTGGATCAACCTGTCGCCGGACACCCCGGTGTGGAACCTCTCGGTCCTGACCGGCATGTCGACACTGGTGGCCATGGCGACCAGCCTGCCGGGGGTGCCTGCGGTCATGACCCCGATGGCCGGCGATCTGGCCAGTGCTGCGGGCCTGCCGGTGAGCACGGTGCTGATGACGCAGGTGCTGGCATTTTCCAATGTTTTCCTGCCGTTCCAGGCGCCGCCGCTGGTGGTGGCGATCCAGGCGGGCAACCTGCGCGCCGGTGCCGTGATCCGGTTTTGCCTCGCCCTGTTTGCGATCAGCCTCTGCCTGCTGGTGCCGCTGGATTTCCTGTGGTGGGCCGTATTGGGCCAGATCTGACGCGCATGTCCCGGCCGCGTGGAGGCTTCGGATTTGCCGGGGTCAGACCTCCGGTGTTTCGATTTGTGCGAACAATCGGGCCGTTTCACACTCGGCTGGGAACTGTGTCTTTTGAGGTGAGATTATGAACTCTGGATTCCAAAAAGTTAAAACTCTGCTGTTTTGCAGCGCTGTGGCGACCCTCGCATCGGCGCCGCTGGTCCGGGCGGAAATGGCGTCGGATCTGCAGGACAGCGTTGCGCCCCTGCTGATCGAGGCCAAATGGACGGGGGCCGAGCGGCAACGCACGCTGACCATCCTGCATCTGGCGATGTTCGATGCCGCCAATGCCACCCAGGGGCTCTACACGCCCTATGCCTATGAAGGCGAGGTTGACACCTCCGCTTCGGCAGAGGCCGCTGTGGCGCAGGCGGCGCTGTCGGTGATGTCGGAACTGATGCCGGAGAAACAGCAGGAATTCGAGGCGATGGCCGCGGCCTATTTTGATGCCGCCGGTGAGGAGGCCGCGCGCGAAGCCGGGCGCCGTCTTGGCAGTGCCGCCGCGGCTGCGGTCCTGGCTGTCCGGGCTGAGGATGGCGCGGATTTCTCGCTCGATTTTACGCCCGCCAAAGCGGACGCCGGTGTCTATCAGCCCACGTCGGAGCGCGCGATGGTGGCGCCAAAGATCAAGGAGATGACACCCTTCGTGCTCACCTCCGCAACCCATTTCCGGGTACCGCCGCCGCCGTCGCTCGACAGTGCACAATATAAGCAGGGCCTGCTGGAAGTGGTGACCCGCGGCGGCAAGGACAGCCCCGCCACGCCGGAAGAGATCGAGATCGCCAAGCTGCACGCGGGGTCGGGGTCCGGCGCGTGGAACCAGCTGGCGCGCAACAGCAGCCGCGCCTGCGCCCTGCCGCTGCTGGAAGAGACCCGTATGCTTGCCCTGCTGAACGTCGCGCTGACGGACGCGCTGATTGCCGGTTTCAACGCCAAGTACAGCTATGCGCTGTGGCGGCCGCAGACCGCGGTCGAGGCGCTTGGCACGACCTATTCCCATCCGGATTTGGAGGCGGGCATGACGTGGGAATCGCGCATCCCCGCGCCGATGCATCCGGAATACCCTTGCCAGCACTGCACCAGCGGCAGCGCCGCGTTGGAAGTCATGACCTCCGTCTTTGGGGCCGAGCCGTTTCCGGTCCGGTTCGAGGGCGCGGCCAATCTGAGCAAGGACTATGACAGCCTCCAGCAATTTGCCGAGGAAGAATCTGAATCGCGCCTGATCGGCGGTGTGCACTATCGCCGGTCGAATGCGGTCGGCGACATGCTGGGCTATCAGATCGGTCACCATGTCGCCCATACCGCGCTGCAACCGGTCAAGGCCGATGCGGCTCCGCAGCACGCTTGTGAGGGCTTCGACAGCACCATGGTCCTGCAATAGCACCACCCCAGAGCCAGCCCGGTCCGACCATGGGCCGGGCGATCATTTATCGCGCACGCGGCCGAGGCTGGGTCGGCGCGCCGGAGACAGGGAGTGACCCCCATCATGATGACACCAGCTCAACTGATATTTCGTGTGATACTGGTCGGCGTGGGCGCTGCGGCAATCATGGACGTTTGGGCCGTGATCGCCGAGGCGCTATTTGCCATACCGCAGAGCAACTTTGCCATGGTTGGCCGATGGCTTGGCCATATGCCGCAGGGCAGTTTCAGCCATGACAGTATTCGCGCGGCGGCCCCGATCACGGGCGAAGCGACGCTGGGCTGGGCGGTACATTACCTGGTCGGCGTGATCTTTGCCGCATTCTATGTCGGGGTCGGCGGGCAGCGGCAGTTGCGCCAGCCGAACGTGGTTATCGCGCTGATGATCGGTGTGGGGACAATTGTGTTTCCCTTCTTCCTAATGCAGCCGGCAATGGGCGCCGGTGTCATGGCAAGCAACCGTCCGGATCCCACCTTTGCGCAACTCAAGAGCCTGATGTCGCATCTGTCCTTTGGGGTGGGGCTATATGTGGCGGCCTGGTTGCAAGCCACTTTGTTGCCGCCCGGCCGCCCTCAGTTGAAGGATGTGGCGGGCTGATCGGCCCTGCCCACCGCGCGTCCATGTTGCACCCCGCCCCGATCTTGGGGCGGGGTTTTTACTGGTTCGGGGTGATCGTTCATGGCGGGTCTGCGTTGCCGGTGCCCTTCCTTCGGTCACCCCCTCGATCAGAGCGTAGTTTGCAGCAGTGCCCGGTATCTGAGCTAAAAAACGCCGCAAGGGGGTGATCCTCGCGGCGTGAAGTCGGCCGGGCGGGGAGGCCCGGCTTACGGAGTCCTGAAACGGACCGGGGAGGCCGAGGCCTCAGTCGCCTGCGGGCAGGCGATGTTTGATGATTTCGACAACGGATGCAGGATCGGGCAGGGAATGATGCCCGTGGATCTTTTGCATATGCGGGTCGTTGTGTTCGCGCCAGACCGGCTGAAAAACCTCATAACCATCATCGCGGATCTGGCTCACATTGCGCTGGACGGAGGCCTTGTCCCACATCGGACCGCCCATGACCGGGAAGAACAGGACCGGAAACTCTGCCGCGAGGATGACCGTGGTCAGCCGGTTTTGCGAGGAGCCGTTCGCGACGCCGCTCAACGTGTTGGCGGTGGTGGGCAGCACGGCCATCAGGTCATGCTCTGCGGCGATCCGGCCCGGCTTGTCGGTGCTCCAGTTCTGCGGATGATCGCCGTGGATCAAGCGATCCACCAGCAGCGCCAGCGTGTCGGTGTTGACAAATTTCACCGCGTTTGGCGTGAGCATCAGGCTCAGGCTGCATTCGATATTGTCCTTTATCGCACGCAGGTAGAACGGCAGCATCGTCAGGTCCAGCGACCCGCAGGCGCCGATCAGGATGCGGGGGTGGGGCGATGAGGCGTTGGTGGTCATGCGAGGTCCTTTTCTAACGGAGGGTCACCGGGGGGGGGAGGAAACTAGACGGCCGGGGCGGCGGGCAGGGGCCATTGCGCTGCCACAAGTGTGAGCAGGTCGAATTGGGCGACGCGGGTGTCGTCGTCACTGCGCCGCACCTGGCAGGCCCATTGCACTTCGGCAGAGCCGCCTTTGCCCACCGGGCCGATGGTGCAGCAGGTCAGCGTCACATAGAGCGATGTGCCAAAGTAGACGGGGGCATGGAACCGCAGGTCCTTCGCCCCGAGATTGGCAAGCACCGGCCCCGGTTCGGGATCGACAAACAACCCGTTGGCCAGCGCCATGATGAATTGCCCGTGCGCCACTCTGCCGTCAAAGAACGGATGCGCGCGCGCGGCGGTTTCGTCCATATGGGCATAGAACAGGTCTCCGGTCAGATGGCCAAAGGCCTCGACGTCCTCGGCGCTGACAATGCGATCCGCGCTGCGCAGGTGATCTCCGACCCGCAAGCGCGACAGCGGTTTGCGGAAGGGATGTTCGCCTTCGCGCACGGGCACCCCTTCGATCCAGGTGCCCGACACTTCGGTCAGCAGCGTCGCGGGGCCGGTGATTTCGCTTTCTTCGAGATAGAAGTCCAGCAGGGACAGGATGTTCTCGTCCGCGCCATTGCCGCCCGGCATCGCCTCGGCAAGCTCTGGTGCGCCGGTGTCCATCTCCGGGCTGACCACGCTGATCTGGTCCAGACAGGGCGCCAGCGTGGCGAGGAAATCGCCAAGAAACCCGTGTTGTCGCGACAGAACCGTCAAATCGCGCCGGCCGGGAAACGTGCGCAGGATCTCCAGCGCCGAGCGGGTGTCGGTATAGGGCACCACCGCAATCTGCGGGCTGCCGGGGCGGGTCGACGCCGCAGAAGAGGGCCGGGTAGTCGGCAGCTCCGCGTGGCTGATGGTGACTTCGTCAAACAGGGTCAGCAACCGATCCGTGGCGCTTTCCTCCAAGGATTTCGGCACCAGAACGCAGGTCGCGAAGGAGGCGTTGCGATGCAGCGCCTGCACCGCCCGGAGGAACAGGTCCCACGCAGGCGCATCGGGGTCGTACTCGGGAGCAAGGAGCAGCGCCGCGTAGCTTGCCTGACACGATCCCAACCGCACGCTGCCCTCCAGAACCTTGGGGTGGGCATGAAAGGTGGCGGTGTGCCCGGGCTCGGCACAGAGCGTCACCACGTCGCCCCGTTCCAGATGCGGCAGCAGGGTCTCTGCCTCGATCACCGGCACCACATGCATGACGCCGTCGGGGAGCGCACCGGTGGCGCGGAGCAGACGGCACAGCCCAAGCGCGGCCTGTTGCGCGGTATCCGACACGCAGAGAAGAACACTGCGCCCGGCCAGAATGGCGAGGCTCAGCCGTTCCAGCAGGTTTGGAAAGGATGCCGCATTGGCCACCACATGCGCGGCAAGGCCGCTGCCGGGTTGTTTCAGCCGCATGCGCATCTGACGATCCGGGCAGGGAGGGCCGCCACGGTCACAGGGGCGTGCGGGATCACAGACGATCATCTTCTGGTCGGGCAGGCTGCGCAGGGCCATGGAGGCCAACCGCCGCATCCGGGAGAGCCCTTGCAAGAAGCCCGGATCCGAGAGCAACGTATCGCCTTCATGAGACGGATGCGCACGACATTGCGCCGTTTCGGCCTCGGCCAGGGCGGTCAGTCCGGCGTGCAGATCCCGAAGCAGACGGGCGCGCTCTGCAAAGCTCTGGGCGCGCAGAACATGGGCTCCGGCATTGCGACACTGCACGATCTGCTGGTGCAGGTTGCCATGGCGGTCATTGTAGGGCGCGCGCAGGGCCGACAGATCCGGCCGTGGCGCGGCGGGTCGTTGTATCGGGTCGTCTGGAGGGCCGGATTGGATCGCAAAGGCCAGCTGACTCCCCTGTGGAACGGTCGCAGCGCGACCTGCGGGGGTTAGGGTCTTGGCTTCGGCGGTATCAGCCATGTCACTCTCCACTCCAATGCACAGGTGCTGGAATTGAGCGCGAAGTCAGCCAGCAATACCAATCGATTCATTGGAGGGCGCGCTTCAGGTTTTCTGAGGGCGGCAACTAAGAGCCTCACCCAGGGCTCCGGGCGGCTTCAGGCTTGCTGAGACGGGCGTTCAGGAAAATCGATGCCCCGATTGAGCACAACCTTGCTAGGGTGCGAAAATAACAGATTCAACCAAAGCAAGAAGGCGGTGCCGGACATGTCGGAGCCAAAGACCATTTGCATTGCGGGCGCAACCGGACTGGCCGGGGCGTATATGGTTCACGAAGCCCTGCACCAGGGATATCGGGTTCATGCCACCGTTCGGGATGTGCACCGTGCTGAGCGGCTGCGAAGATTCCCGGGAGCCTCGGACCGCTTGCAGATTTTTCAGGCACATACCGAATCGCCAGACAGTTTTATCGCACCGCTGACGGGTGCTGAGGCGGTCATTCTGGCCTGTTTCCCGACGCCGCGAAGCGGGCGTGACGGGCGACCTGTGGCGGAGTTGGAGCCGGGGCGGGCCTGGCGCGAGATTGTCGCCCCGTCCAAGGTCGCCTGTCGCCAAATCCTGCAGATCGCGGGTCAGGCGGAGGTCTCGGCGGCGGTTCTGTGTTCCAGCACCGCCTCTGCCGCGCCGGCCACACCCTCCCCCGTCCTGAACGAGCTGCGCGATGTGTCCTCGCTGGCAGATCAGCGCGCGACGGGAAAATACATGCAAGCGCAGAAGACGGCACTGGAACAGGCCGCGCAGGAAGCGGCGGATCAGGTGGGCCTGCGTCTGACCACGCTGCTGTCGAGCATGATGGTCGCACCGGCCCTGTTGCCCTGGCACATGGAGGGGCATGTGTTGCGGTTTTTGGCCGCGCTGGCCCGAGGGGAGCCGGGCTGGCATCGGCAGGTGCCTTCCGGCTCCATGTCCCTGACCGATCCGGCGGATCTGGCGCGTTTTGCGCTGGCCGCCTGCGAGACGCCGGCGGTTTCGGGGCGATACTTCACCCTGAGCGACAGTTGGACCTGGGCCCGGATCTACCAGGAAATCGCGCGCTACGTGCCCGCGACGGGCCTGCCTGCGCCGAACGGAGATGTGCCACATCTGCCCACCCTGTATGATTTTTCGCGCCGGGACAGCCTCGGGGTGAGGTTCACGCCGATCGAGGACATGCTGGGCCGCTTTTTCCAGAGCCTGTCCCTGACGGCGGCGGATGCACCGCTGCGAGACGCCGTCGCCGACTAGCCAATCGCTGGATCATAGATCCCGGGTCGCGTCTGGGTGCATCTGGGCGCGGCTCAGGACAGGGACTGCGTGGGCGAGGGGAGCGGTTGCGGCGGCATTTCTACCGCGCGCGGCGACAGTGACATCTGCTGCAGTTCCAGCTGCTGATCGGCCAAAGTGTCGGCCACCCATGGGTCATGGGTCACCAGCAGAAGTGCCTTGCCCCGATGTGATTTCAGATCCTGCAAGGTCTGGACCACCTCGGCCTTGGAGCGACCGTCGAGGGCGGAGGTGGGTTCGTCAGCGATGATGACCGTAGGATCGGCCATAAGCGCCCGCGCAAGGCAGAGCCGTTGCGCCTCGCCCCCGGAAAGATCGCGGGTGCGCCGCGCCCGAAAGGCCGCCCCGGTGGGGAGCGACACCGCGTTCAACGCGTCTGTCATGGCCTGCTCATCCGCGGGGTCACCATGGCGGGGACGCCGGAACCAGCGCAGGCGGTGTTGCGACAGGGCCTGCGTTTCGGCCAGGGTCTCGGCCACGGAGAAATGCCCGGTGAGCGCCCGATGCGGGAACTGCGACACATAGCCAACCCGGTGCCGGGCGGTGTGCGCGATTGCATCCGGGCGGGGCCAGTCGATCTGGCCGGATTGCAGCGGCTCCAGCCCCGCGATCAGTTTTGCCAGAGTGGACTTGCCACATCCGCTGCGTCCGACAACAGCCAGACAGGCCTCGGCGCGCAGGCTGAGGGTCAGGTTTCGCAGCACCGGGCGCGCACCGTAGCTGTGGGACAGCCGATGCACCCGAAGCACGACGGGACCAGGCCGCGCAGGCGCGGTCGGGGGCGTCGTCCTCGGGGCCTGCCCCAACAGCGCTTGGGTCAGCGCCTGCTGCGGGGCACGCAGGATCTGGCGGGCGGGGCCGGTTTCTATGATGCGACCACGCTCCAGAACGGCGATCTGATTGGCAAGAGAGACCGCAACTGCCGGATCGTGGCTGATGAGGATCTGTGCCCGATCCGCGCGGCCGTGCTGCATGGCCTTGAGCGTGAGCGCCTGATTGGCCGGATCAAGCGCTGCGGTGGGTTCATCGAGGATGAGGCAACTGGGCTGCGGCAACAGGGCCAGCGCCGTAAGAACACGCTGGATCTCTCCGCCGCTCAGGCTTGCGGGGCGCTGATCGAGAACGCACGGGGGCAGGTTGTACCGGGCGCAAATCTCCTCGGGGGTGGGGGCGGTGATCCGGTGCTGGGCAAGCACTTCGGCAATATGGGCGCGCACCGTCAACTGCGGGTTCAGGGCATCGGTGAGCCGTTGCACGATGAGACCGATATGCCGCCCCCGCAGCGCATGAACCTCGGCAGCGCGCGCCCTGAGCACATCGGAGCCCGCGAGCCATGCCTGCCCGGACCAGTGAAACCGCGCACGCGGGGACAGGTGCTTGTGCGGGCAGGCACCCTGACCGTCCAGCAGCCGCAACAACAGCCGCGCGAGACTGCTTTTGCCCGCGCCGGAGGGGCCGATGAGCGCCAGAGTTTCGCCCGTTCGAACCGTCAGGTTGATGTCCTTCAGGATCGTGTCCTCCCCTGCATGCAGACAGAGGTTTCGCAGTTCGATCATGGGGCGGATCCTTGTCGGTGGGAGCTACGGCGTGCCTGTTGCTGGTCCAGCGCCATCAGCAGCAGCAGAAACCCGGTGAGACAAAAGGCCGGCGGCAGCAGCAGCCATGTCCAGGCCGGCGTATGCAGATAGCCCATCGCGTCCTGCAACATGCTGCCCCAGGTCAGCAGATCTGCGGCAGTCAGTCCGAGGAACGCCAATCCCGCCACCCGCATCGTCGCCTGTACCACGTTCTGCAGATAGAGGCCGGTGAGCGTTGGCAGGATGGCGGGCAGGATGTGATGCAGCAGCAGATAGGGCCAGCGCGCCCCCATGTGCCGTGTGAGCGTGATGTTTTCCCGGCCCATTTCGCGCAGCAGCACGGAGCGCAGGATTCGCACATCGTCATGCCACGTCAGCAACGCCATCAACGGGATGATCTCGATCACGCCGGGTTGGTGCCAGGCGGACAGCAGCAGCAGCAACAGGATCGACGGTACGATCTCGGCCATATCGGTCAGGTGCAGCACGATCACGCGACCCACCTTGGGGAACATGACGGCCAGCCCGGCCATGGTGATCCCGATCAAGAGGGCCAGTGCAGCGGTGGCCAGCGCCAGCCCGATCGTGACCGGAGCGGCGCGCAGGAGGCCGGTCATCACGCTCTGGCCGATGTCATTGGTTCCGAGCCAATGGCGCTGGGACGGCGGTTGCAGTGTCTCGGTGCTGGTCAGATAGGGGGGGATCAGGTTGCCAAGGGTCGCGATCAGCAACAGCAGCACCAGCGTGCTCAGCGCCACGATGCCCAGCAGCTGAAGGGTGAGGCGGGGTCGGGCCCGTTCCGTGGCGTGGTCCGAGTAAACCGGGGCGGACATGGTGGCTACCCTCTGCGCGCGAGCGTTTCGGTGAGCGCATCAAAGAGCCAGTTCAGGCTCAGCACCAGAGCGGCGAGCACTGCAATGGCCCCCTGCAACAAGGCGTAATCGCGATCCAGCACCGCCTGATAGGTCAGCGACCCGATACCGGGATAGGCGAAGATCACCTCGACAAAGAGGCTGGCGGTAAACAGCGTGGCAACGGACTGGCCCAGCCGGGCGCAGATCACCGGCAGCAGGTTGCGGCTGAAATAGTCGCGCCGCTCGCGCCAGCCGCTGATACCGCGGCTGCGGGCGTTCACCACAAAGGCGCGATGCGACAGGACCGCAGCCTCGCCGCGCAGCACAAAGAAATAGCGCACCACCTCATGCAGCGCCAGGGCGAGGGCGGGCAGGACCGCGTGGCGGGCGATCTCAAATGCCCGCAGCCAGGGTGTCGCGGCGGGAAACAGCGGCTCAGCCCCGCCTGCGGGCAGCACCGGGCACAGGATCGCAAAAACCAGAAGCAGCGCGATGGCGGTCACAAAGGGCGGAATACTGGCCAGAAGGCTCATGCCGGCGGTCAGCACCCGATCGGCACGTGATCCGGGCTGCCGGCCGGCCTCGACCCCGAGCATGATCCCGAGACCGAGGAAAACGGGGGTGGCCGCCGCGATCAGCAAACCCGTCCAGGGCAGCGCCTCCGCGAGCAATCGGCGAACAGGTGCGCCGTGGAGCAGGGAATACCCCAGATCCCCGCGCAGCAGCCGGAGCAAATCCCGACCAACCTGTTCCGCCAAGGAGCCGCCGAACCCGAGCCGGTCGCGCAGCGCGTGCAGATCGTCATCCGCAAGCTCGCGTTGCACGTCGGAATCCATCAGCACATCCAGCGTGTCGCCGGGCAGCAGCCGTGGCAGCACCGACATCAGCACCAGCAGAAATCCAAACACGGCAATGCGATGCACCAGGCTGCGCAGCAGCGTCAGGGCGACACCGGCGGGCGCCGCCGCCGCGCCAGCCTCCTGCCGGGCCGTGGGGGAGATGTGCCCTGACATGCGGCCGCTCAGTCTTCCAGCAGCATGTATTTATGCGTTGCCACGGGAATGCCGATCGCGAGGCCCTCATCAAAGAACCATGGCTCGATTCCGTTGTCATGGGCGACGGTGCGGTTGACATTGACCAGCATGATCGCAGGCAGTTCGCGGGAGTAGAGCTGTTGAAACTCTGCCAAAAGGGCGGCGCGGCGGTCCGGATCAAGGCTTTGAGCCTGGGCCATGGCCAGCTGGCGCAAGGTGCCGTCATCGCGATAGCGCTCGTTGTTCCAACGGGTCCCAAAGACCCGCTCCAGGATGGTCACCGGATCGCCCAGGGTGCTGCCCCCCGCCAGGATCAGGTCGTAATCCTTGCCGGGTTGCTGTTTGCGCAAGGCGCCGCGTTCCATCACCCGCACGCTGAGCTCCAGTCCGAAGGCCTCCAGCTGGTCTTTGATCACCTGCGCCAGCGCTTCCTCGCGCCCGCTGGTGACCAGGCGCAATGTGACCGGCGTGTCATCCTGCTGCCATGCCCCGTCGTCGTCGCGGGTCCAGCCGGATTCGCGCAGAAGCGCAGCGGCCCGGTCTGGGTCATGCGGGTAGCGCAGCACGCTGTCCGGGGCGTACCAGGCCGAATTGTCCTGCAAATACCCAAGGCTCGCGCTGCGGGCGCCACCGCGATAGGCAATCGCGGCCAAAGCGTCGCGGTCGAGAAGGTAGGCCAGCGCCTGCCGACGCTGGACGGCGGCAAACGGCCCCGAATGATCGAACCGCAGCTTGATCGCGTGGCCCGACGGCGAAGTCTGCACCTGCAGATCATGTTCTTTGGCATAATCCACCAGGCGGTGGGGCAGATCCGAAATCACATTCACCTGACCATTGGCGGCAGCTTGAATGGCGGCCTCGGGCTGGAGCTTTGCGATCATGACTTCATCGTATTTCTGCACGCCGCCATAGTAGTTTTCCACGGCGGAGAAAACATAGCGGCCCTTGGCGCGCTCATGGGAGCTGAGCCGATAGGGGCCGGAGCCGATCATGGCGCGCGGCTCGGAGAAGGTGCGGGGATTGTCCTGATCGCGGTAAATATGTTCGGGCAGGATCGGCATGCCGACCATGACACTGGACAGGACGCCTGCGTCGGGGCGGGCCAGCGTAATGCGCAGGGTGTCCGGCGACAGGATCTCGGTACCGCGAATGTTGTCGAGCGAGATAAAGGGATGCGGATGCTGCGCCATATAGGCAAAGGTGAACGCCACATCGCTGCTGGTGATGTCGGTGCCGTCATGCCAACGCGCCTCGGGGTTCAGCCTGATATCAAGGCTCAGCCCGTCGTCCGACAGTTCCCACTCGCGCGCCAGCTCCGGCGCCAACGCCCCGGATCGGTCCTGCCCCACGAGATTGTCGAACACAAAATGGGTCAGCATATAGCCCAGACCGCCGCGGGCCTGCAGATAGGGCGTAGCCAGGCCCCAGTCGGTATTGCTGTTGGAAATCACCAGGCGCCTGGGGTTCGCAGTGTCCGCAGTGTCGGCAGATACCAGTGGCGCCTGTGCCATCATCGCCAGGCACAGGCTCAATACACCAAAGGCCGGTCTCAATCGTGGTCCCATTTAATCCTCCAAAGACGTCTGTTCAGGGAATGGGCTAGCGGTTGAGGGCTGGCGAAGAATGCGGGGGGGTCCAGCTGATCGACGCATCGGTGATGTGATCCAGCTGAGGAACGTATGGCTTGATGTCGAGCACGGCGGTGCCGTCGACACAGTCGAGGCCTGCGACCTGTAGAATGTTCTGATCATGGGCGATCAACCGGGTCACGCTCATCGCGATCGGATTGGGGCGGTTCGGCGTGCGGCTGGCAAAGACGCCCCGTTTGCGCCCATTGCATCCCGAAGACTCCAGATGCGGTTTGCGGTTCGACAGGTGCAGCCAGTAGAGCACGATCACATGTGATGCCAGTTCGATGTTGTGAAGCCCGGCTGCGTATCGCGGCAGCAGTTCGATATAGCTGCTGTCATCGTTGCCCATCATGGAGGCCGGACACTCCTCCAGCGTCTCAAACCCGGTGCGCAGGTAGCCGATAGGGTCCAGGTGAATGCTAGAGGCAGAGGATTTTGTCATGAGGCCACATCCGGTCAATCTGAGGGAGCGGCACAATCCTTACTTGTTCTCTCGTCTATTCAGAAGTTGCGTCATCTGCACTTCACAGCTGCATCAGACGTCATGTCCGGGGATCGGCCGGGGGCCTCCTGCGTGGTCTGGGCGCAGATCTCGCGCAGGGTCGCGCGCATCCAGCGGTGCAGCGGGTCCGCGTCAAATCGGGGGTGCCACAACATGGACACGGTGATGCCAGGTACCGCAAAGGGGAGCGCATGGCTGCACAGGTCGCGACGCAGGTTGCGGGTGTGATGTGCGGGAACCGTTGCCACCAGATCGGTGCAGCGGGCCAGCGACAATGCCGCGGCAAAGCCGCCGACCACCACTTTGACCCGGCTTTGGTGGCCGAGGCCAGCAAGTGCGGCATTGATCGGACCACGGCGCTGGTTGTCGACATCGGCATGGCGCGCGACGTCCACATGTTCGCAGCTGACATATTGCGCGGTGGTCAAGGGTGACGCCGCGCAGGGGTGACCGGGCCGCATGGCATAGACAAAATGATCCTTCAGCAGCGCCTGGCTCTGAAAGTTCGGATCGGTGTTTTCGCTGATGACCCCGGTTTCGATATCGACATCGCCATCGCGCAGCGGGCGGTTGTTGTCGGCCTCTTTCTGCACGAACCGCAGTTGGACACCGGGGGCTTCTGTTGCCAGCCGGGCAATCAGTTTCGGGCCGAAGGTTTCGACAAACCCGTCGCTGCTGCGCAACGTGAAGACGCGGGAAACGCTCTTCAGGTCGATGTCTTGCCGCGGGCTCAGAGCCGCCTCGATCTCGTCAACCAGCTGCGCGGTGATCTGGCTCAACTCCACGGCGCGGGGCGTCGGCACCAGTTTGCGCCCAGTGCGCACCAACAGCGGATCGCCGGTGGTTTCGCGCAATCGGGCCAGGGACCGGCTCATCGCGGAGGGGCTGAGTTGCAACCGGTTGGCCGCGCCCAGAACGCTGCCCTCTTTCAGGAGGGCGTCGAGGGTTATCAGGAGATTGTAATCGGGACGTGCAGACACTCAAAACCACCCAAGCAAAATTGAAGACCGTTCTGTGCTGTCGCGGGCAGAGTAGTGCCCGCACAGTACGGTGTTTATCCTGTCGTGGCTGGGGGACGACGCAAGCCTACATGCAACCGGACCCGGGCGGAATCAGGCGAACCGGGGGCAGCATGCGCGTCAGCGCGCCAAAGGTCGAGGGGAAACACTGCCCGGGTGCTCCTGTGCGGCGCATTCCCGGGACGTCGATCCCGGTTGAGAGGCGCTGCCCTGGCGTCGGGTCCCACCATGACCGGTCGCGAATCAGCCCGGATGCGCCCCCTGCGAGGTGGGTGTGAGGGTGCAGTATCTGCGCGGCTATGCGGTTCCCGCCATCGCACCGATACGAAATTTCCGCGGCACTGGAAAATGCCATGGCCGCGGCGGGTTTTGGTTTACAAGCCGCGCCTTGCCGGTGGAGCACAGAAACAGGGCGCGCTGCGCCCGCCGCTCAACAACAGGATGGAGGCCCTTGGGATGAAAGCGTTGGTTCTGGAGGAAAAGGGCAAGCTCGCCCTGCGCGATTTCGAGATCCCCGGCACGCTCGGGCCGCGCGATGTGCGGATCAAGACCCATACGGTGGGCATCTGCGGATCGGATGTTCACTACTACACCCATGGCAGGATCGGCCACTTTGTGGTGCAGGAGCCGATGGTGTTGGGGCACGAGGCCTCTGGCGTGGTGCTGGCCTGTGGGGATGCGGTCGTCGATCTGAAACCGGGTGATCGTGTCTGCATGGAACCCGGCATTCCTGATCCCACGTCGCGCGCCAGCAAGCTTGGGCTCTATAATGTCGATCCGGCGGTCCGTTTCTGGGCCACTCCGCCGGTGCATGGCTGCCTGACGCCGGAGGTGATCCACCCGGCGACCTTTACCTACAAATTGCCCGATCACGTGAGTTTTGCCGAAGGCGCCATGGTCGAGCCCTTTGCCATCGGCATGCAGGCAGCACTGCGGGCCCGCATTCAGCCCGGCGACATTGCGGTCGTGACCGGCGCTGGTCCCATTGGCATGATGGTGGCACTGGCGGCGCTGGCGGGGGGCTGTGCGCGGGTGATCGTGGCCGATCTGGCACAGCCGAAACTGGACATCATTGCCGCCTATGACGGGATCGAAACGGTCAACATCCGCAACCAGCCTCTGGCAGAGGCGGTCGCCACGGCCACACATGGCTGGGGTGCGGATGTGGTGTTCGAATGCTCCGGCGCCGCGCCTGCGGTTCTGCACATGCACGAACTGGCCCGGCCCGGCGGGGCCATCGTTCTGGTGGGCATGCCGGTTGATCCAGTGCCCGTTGATATTGTCGGGTTGCAGGCGCGGGAGCTGCGGATCGAGACGGTGTTCCGCTATGCCAATGTCTACGACCGGGCGCTTGCGCTCATGGCGTCGGGGAAGGTGGACCTGACGCCGTTGATTTCGGCGACAGTGCCATTCGAAGACAGCATCGCGGGCTTTGATCGCGCGGCGGAGGCTCGCGACAGCGATGTGAAGCTGCAGATCGCCATGCCTGAATGACAAGCCGACGTGGCCACGCGCCCGGAGGAGATCAGCATGCCGAAAAAGTACAAGTCGGGCATGTGCGTTTCACCGCGCGCGAGTGACGCCATCAACGCCCCGGCCCCATCGGAAAACCGCTCAGATCTCAACGTACCCAAGCAAACCGCGCTGCATTGCAGCGCGGTTCGGTTTTTCGGGCAGGCCCATGCGATCCTGCTCTGGGCGCTTATTCGAGGGCAACGGTCAAAAAAGTATCTGCCAAAATCGCGTTCTGAGGTAGAGCCACCGCGTTGCAGGGGCTACCGTTTGGGGAGTGGTCCTTTCCGGGTGGAGACGGAAGGGGGTGCCACGAAGGAGGAGAAACGATGCTACCCGATCTGGAACTCGTGCATATTCGCAAAGGCGAGAGCTTTGCCGCCTGGATGCATGGCTACCCGTTCCGGACCGTGCGGTGGCACTTTCACCCCGAGTATGAAATCCATCTGGTCGTGAACACACATGGCACCTTCTACATCGGCGACCACATTGGCGAATTTGGTCCCGGCCAGCTGATCATGACCGGCCCCAACCTGCCGCAGAACTGGATCTCCGAAGTCGAACCGGGACAGGTGGTGCCTGAACGTTCCTTTGTGCTCCAGTTTCCCGAAACCTTTATCGAGGATGCCGCCGCCGCCATGCCGGAGATGGACGCGATCCGTCCGCTTCTGGATCGCAGTCACCGCGGGCTGCTGTTTGACGAGGCCACCGCCGACCGCATCAAACCATTGATGATGGAGCTGTTCGAGGCCCGCGGCCTGCGCCGTCTGGCGCTGTTCTGGTCGATCCTCGACGTGCTGGCCTGCGCGCCGGAACCGGAGGTGCTGGCCAGTCTCAGCTACGAGCTGGATCTAGAGTCCTTGCAGGAAAACGGCGTCAACAAGGCGATTGCCTATCTGCGTGAGAACCTGACCGAGAACATCGACGAAAAAGACCTCGCGCAGATGGTCAATCAAAGCCCCAGCGCCTTCTCGCGGTCCTTCAAACGCCACACAGGCTCAACGCTGGTGCGATACAAAAACCAACTCAGGGTGGATCTGGCCTGCCAGATGCTCCTGACCCGACCAGAGGCCAAAGTGGCCGAGATCTGCTATGATGTCGGCTTCTCCAACCTCTCCAACTTCAACCGTCATTTTGCGCGGCTGAAGGGCATGTCGCCCTCGCAGTTCCGCGCAACCTTTGCCGCGAACGGGGTGTTCTCGGAAACGGGCTGAACCAGACGGAAATTCGAATTTAGTGAATTCGAATGGCGAGGGGCCATTCGGAAAGGGACAGGCTGTGCCTGTTGGAACAACTTGGGAGGAACCATAATGAAACAGATGATAGGAGCCGTATCTGCGGCGGCGATGGCCGTCGCCATGGCGGTGCCGGCGATGGCCGAGGACGGCCTCAAGATCGGCATGACATTTCAGGAAATGAATAATCCTTACTTTGTCTCGATGCAGGAGGCATTGACCGATGCCGCCAAGGATCTGGGCGCCGAGGTTGTCGTGACCGACGCCGGTCATGACGTGGCCAAGCAGATCTCGGATGTGGAGGACATGCTGACCCAGGGCATCGACATTCTGCTGCTCAATCCAACCGACAGCGCCGGAATCGAGAGTGCGGTGCATATGGCCAAAGCGCAGGACGTGATCGTCGTCGCCGTTGATGCAAACGCCAATGGCCCGGTGGATACGTTTGTCGGCTCCAAGAACCGCGATGCGGGGTATCAATCCTGCAAGTATCTGGCGGATGCGCTTGGTGGGTCTGGCGAGGTGGCAATCCTCGACGGTATCCCGGTGGTGCCGATCCTCCAGCGGGTCGAAGGCTGCAAGGCCGCGCTTGCGGAATATGACGGGATCACGCTGGTCGATACCCAAAACGGCCGTCAGGACCGGTCCGTCGCCCTCGGCGTGGTTGAGAACATGATCCAGTCGCACCAGAACCTTGCCGGGATCTTCTCGGTGAATGATGGCGGCGCGATGGGTGCATTGGCTGCAATTCAAGGGTCGGGTCGTGACATCAAACTGACCTCGGTTGATGGCGCTCCCGAAGCGGTGGCCGCGATTGCCGCGGGCGGACCCTTCATCGAGACCACAGCTCAGTTCCCACGCGATCAGGTGCGCGTCGGCCTCGCCATGGCGCTGGCGCAAAAGTGGGGCGCGCGTGTTGTACCCAGCGAAGTGCCGATCGATGTGCGCGTCGTCGACGCAGAGAACGCCGCTGACTTCAGCTGGTAAAACCACCCGCCACCCCCGGCTCAGTGTCGGGGGTGGTTTGTCCCGCAATGGCCAACAACAGGTGCGTCATGCTGCAACTGAGCGGAATCAAAAAGAGATTTGGCACCATTCAGGTGCTGCACGGCGTCGATCTTCAGGTCAACGCTGGCGAAGTTCATGCGCTGCTTGGGGAAAACGGGGCCGGGAAATCCACCCTGATGAAGATTCTCACGGGCATTTTGCAGCCCAGTGCAGGGTCCATCCTCATTGAAGGTCAGGAGCGCCAGTTCGCCAATTACGACGAGGCCATCGCCGCAGGGATCGGCATCGTTTTTCAGGAATTCAGCCTCATCCCCTATCTGGATGCGGTTGAAAATATGTTTCTGGCTCGCGAATTGCGCACGCGGTTTGGCCTGCTGGACCGCAAGGCCATGCGCAAACGCGCCGAGGACATTATGGCCCGGCTTGAGGTCGACGTGCCGCTTGATGTGCCGATCCGGAAACTGTCGGTGGCCGAGCAGCAATTTGTCGAAATCGCCAAGGCGCTCTCGCTCAACGCCCGTATTCTCGTGTTGGATGAACCCACTGCAACCCTGACCCCCTCCGAGGTGGCACATCTGTTCAAGGTGATGCGTGAGCTGCGCCGGCAGGGTGTTGCGATCATTTTCATCTCGCATCACCTCGAAGAGATCTTTGAAATCTGCGACCGCATCACCGTGTTGCGCGATGGGGAATATGTGGGCGATTGCCTCGTCTCTGAAACCGACAATGACCGTCTGGTCGAGATGATGGTGGGCCGCCGGATCGAAAACAGCTTTCCGGAAAAACCCAGCATCCCGCAGGATGCGCCGGTCCTGTTGAACTGCCAGGAGGTGCAGCTGCGACGTGGTGGTCCGGTGTCGGATTTTGTGTTGCGCGAAGGTGAAATCCTCGGCTTTGCCGGGCTGGTCGGGTCAGGGCGCACGGAAACCGCGCTGGCATTGCTGGGGGCTTATCCGGCCGCGAAATGCGCGCTTCAGGTAGAAGGCGAAGACATAAGGTTTCGCGAACCAGCAGAGGCGCTGGCACGGGGGATCGGTCTCTTGCCCGAAAGCCGCAAGGAACAGGGGCTGATCACCAGCTTCTCGATCCTGCAAAACATCTCCATTAACAATTACGGCAAATACCGCCGCGGGCATTGGTTCCTTGATCTGCAAAAGGAACGCGCCGACACCGAAACGGCGATGCAGCAGGTGCGTGTCAAAGCACAAGGCCCCATGGACCGTGTCGACACCCTGTCGGGCGGCAACCAGCAAAAGGTGGTGATTGCGCGCTGGCTCAACCACCAGATGAAAGTGCTGATCTTTGATGAACCCACACGGGGCATCGACGTCGGTGCCAAGGCCGAAATTTACCAGCTCATGCGGGCGTTCACGGCGCAGGGCTATGCCATCATCATGATCTCTTCGGAACTACCCGAGGTGATCGGCATGTCCGACCGGGTCTGCGTGTTCCGGCAGGGCGGCATCGTCGCCACCGTCGAGGGCACGGCCATAACCTCAGAAGACATCATGACACATGCCACCACGGGGAGGGTTCGACATGTCGCATAACACCACTACGGCCGAGTCAGGTCGCGCGAGTCGCGCCTTCAATCTGCGCCGGATTTTGCACTCACCGCTGGCATTGCCCCTGATCGGGCTGATCGTGGTGTCCATCCTGATGGGATTTGCTTCCGAGAACTTCTTTTCGGTTTCAAACATCATGAATGTGCTCAGGCAGGTGTCGATTGTCGGCATCCTCGCGGTTGGTATGACCTTTGTCATTCTGACCGGCGGGATCGACCTCTCCGTCGGCGCGGTCATGGCGCTGTCGGGCACATTTGCAGCTGGGCTGATGGTCAATATGGCGATGCCCGGTTGGGTCGGGCTTCTGGCGGGGCTGGGCGTTGGTGTCGGCCTTGGTCTGTTCAACGGTGCCATGGTTGCATGGGGGCGTATGCCTGCGATCATCGTGACACTTGCAACCATGGGCATCGCACGCGGGTTGGGCCTGCTTTATTCGGGTGGCTATCCCATCTCTGGTATCCCATCGTGGATTTCTTGGTTTGGCATTGGTCGCATCGGGATCGTGCCCGTGCCGGTGATCGCCATGGTGGTGATCTACGCCTTGGCTTGGGTGTTGTTGCAGCGCACGGCCTTTGGGCGTCACGTCTATGCCATCGGTGGCAATGAGCTCGCGGCCAAGCTCTCTGGCGTGAAAACCCAGTTCATCAAGCTCACGGTCTACGGAATTTCCGGGCTGACCTCGGCGCTTGCGGCGCTCATCCTCACCGGGCGGTTGATGTCCGGTCAGCCAAACGCAGGCGTTGGCTTTGAACTGGACGCGATTGCGGCTGTGGTGCTGGGCGGAACCGCGATTGCCGGTGGACGCGGGCTGATCCTTGGCACGCTGATCGGTGCGGTGCTTCTGGGCATCCTCAACAACGGCCTCAACCTGATGGGCATCAACCCCTACCTTCAGGACGTCATCAAGGGCCTTATCATCCTGCTCGCCATCTACATCGGGCGCGAATGGTAGGTCCTTCGGGCGGCCCCGCGTGGTCGCCCGCTCCCTCTGCACAAAATCTCCCCCAAAACAAAAATCAGGAGAATTCGCGAATGTCTCAATCGCTCAAGGGCAAGGTCGCCGTAGTGACCGGTGCGGCCTCCGGTATCGGTCTGGCCGCCGTCGAGATGCTTCTCAGGAATGACTGCAAGGTCGTGATGGTTGACCGGAATGCCGCCGCACTTGCGGATCTGGTTGCAAAATATGGCGATCACGCCGTGGCGCAGGTGACCGACCTGCTGGACGTGGACAGCTGCAATGCCATGGTGCCCGAGATCCTCGCCAAGGTGGGTCAGATCGACATCCTGTATTGCAACGCCGGCGCGTATATCGGCGGCGACCTGTGGCAGAGCGATCCGGCGGCCATCGACCGGATGCTGAACCTCAACATCAATGCGGTGATGAAGAACATTCAGGCGGTCTTGCCCCATATGATGCAGCGCAAGAGCGGCGACATCGTGGTGACAAACTCGATTGCCGGACATTACCCGGCCTATTGGGAGCCGGTCTATTCAGGCTCTAAATGGGCGATCACCAGCTTTATGCAGGGCATTCGCCGCCAGATGATCCCCTATGGCGTGAAGGTCGCGCAGGTGTCGCCCGGCCCTGTGGTTTCGGCGCTGCTGGCCGATTGGCCCGAGGAAAACCTGCGCAAGGCCAAAGAGGCCGGGGCGCTGATGGACCCCGAAGAGGTGGCCGATGCATTGGAATTCATGCTGACCCGCAAGCGGCAGGTCACGGTGCGCGATGTGATCGTGATGCCGACCGCGTTTGAGCGCATGTAGCGCCCAAGCCACGGACAATGCGGAAAGGTGACCTCAATCAAGCGGAGGAAGAGTCATGAGTTTTGACGGCAAAAGCGTCATCATTACCGGCGCGGGCAAGGGCATCGGCCGGGCCTGCGCCCTCTATCTGGCGGGGCAGGGCGCGCGCGTTATCGCGATCAGCCGCACGCAGGCCGACCTTCAGAGCCTCGCCGCCGAAATCGACTGCCGAACGGTGCAGGCTGACCTGTCTGACCCGCAGTCCGCACGTGATGCAATGGCAGAGGCAGGGCCCGCAGATTTCCTGATCAACAGCGCGGGCATCAACGTGCTGGAGAGCAGTTTCGACATGACCGATGCGGGTTATGAGGCGGTGCTGGGCATCAACCTGCGGGCAGCCCTGATCACCTGTCAGGCATTTGCGCGCGCGCGTGTGGCCGCAGGTGGGGGCGGCGCGATCGTCAATATCACCTCGATCGCGGGGCATCGGGGGTTTGCCGAACACCTGTGCTATGCGGCGTCAAAGGCCGGGCTGGAAGGTGCCAGCCGGGTCATGGCCAAGGAATTTGGCCCTCACGGCATTCGCGTCAATTGCATCGCGCCGACCATCACCCTCACAGAACTTGCGGTGGAGGCATGGTCCGCGCCGGAAAAATCCCAGCCCATGATGGTCCGCCATCCTGTCGGTCGCTTTGCCGAAGTGGAGGAGGTCGCAGCCAGCGTCGCTTTGCTGCTGTCAGAGGGATCTGCCATGATCACCGGCGCGGTCCTGCCGGTGGACGGCGGGTTTCTCGCCGTCTGAGGCGGCGCAAGGCCGCCCAACGCCTCGCGCCACACCAGCCCGAAGGCGGCGGGAGAGGTGTCCCCGCCTCCCGCCCGCTTGAGGTGACGTTCTGTCGGGATCAGAACCCGCTCAGGACAATCTTGCCTTTGGCAGAACCGGTCTCGATCGCCTGATGCGCCTGCCGCAAGGTGTCGGTATTGATCGGTGTCAGGACCTCCGTCACCGTTGTGCGCAGGCGTCCGGCATCGATCTCGGCAGCGACGAAACTCAGCAATCTATGCTGTTCGATCATATCCGCGGTCTGATGCATGGCGCGGGCGAACATGAACTCCCAGTGCAGGGAGGCCGCCTTGGTCTTCAGGCCCGCCATCGGCATTGGCAGGTCGGTGTCATCGATCGACACGATCCCCCCTTGCGGGCGGATCAGTTCCACCGCCGTGTCCCAATGGCGCATATCGTTGAAAATCGCGATGTGATCGACGTGATGGAACCCGAGCGCCCGGGTCTGCGCCACCATGTCTTCGTGATGATTGACCGTGTGGTCGGCTCCCATGTCCTGCACCCAGGCGATGGTTTCCGGGCGCGAGGCGCTGGCGATCACCGTCAATCCCGCGCGTTTCGCCAACTGGATCGCCACCGAACCGACGCCACCGGCGCCTCCGATCAGCAGGACCGACTGGCCCGCGTCCGCACCGTCGCGGTCGATCCCCAGCCGGTCAAACAGGGCCTCGTAGGCGGTGATCGTGGTCAGGGGCAGGGCGGCGGCTTCGGCGTGGGTCAGGCTTCGGGGCTTGTGTCCCACAATTCTCTCGTCCACGCGATGATAGTGCTGGTTGCAGCCCGGGCGGGTGATGTCTCCGGCGTAGTAGACCTCATCCCCGGGTTGAAACAGCGTCGCCTCCGGGCCGGTTGCCACGACCACACCGGAGGCATCCCAGCCCAGCACCCGGGGGGTCGTTTCCACCTTGTCCTTCGGCGCGCGGACCTTGGTGTCCACCGGGTTGACGGAGATGGCCTTCACTTCGACCAGCACCTCGCGTCCCGTCGGCGCCGTCACCGGCAATTCCGTATCGAGAAAGGCATCGGGGTCATCGGCAGGCAGATAGCGGGTCAGAGCCACGGCTTTGGTGCGTTTGATAAGCGTCATGATATATGTCTCTTGTTGGTGCGACGCCGGTTCAAGCGTCCTTGGTCAGCGCCAGCACGCCCGGCACGGGAACACGCGCTCCGGAGGAGCTCGCGTCCGCCAGACTGCGGCACGAAGACATTTGGTGATTACTTCACATCTGATAATGCGCCCATTCTTGAAGGGATAATTCGCCCCTGCCGAATACAGCAACCCGGGCCAGCCAAACCCGGCGTTCTGACCGGTGTCGTGGTCGGGGAACAGCGCTTGCCATCGCGGCCGGATCTCACCCCCAGCGCAGCCAAATGGAGACTTGATATTCAGCACCATTCGCGCAAGTTGCGCCCATGACAGAGTTTAGCTGCCCCAATTGCGGATCTTCGGTTGCGGTGCGACTGGCGCTCATCAAGATGACCAACTGTACCCACTGTGGGACAACGCTCGTTCTTGATGGGCCGGGCGTCACCCCCTTGGGGACAGGTGGCGACATGCACGCGGCACCGATGATGTTCGGATTGGGCGCGCAGTTGATCCTCCCCAACTGGGAACAGGGGCACAGCTATAGAATGCAGGTCTTGGGCCATGCCCGGTTTTCCTATGGCCGCGGCTTCTGGGACGAATTCTGGGGCCTGGACGGGGAGGGCAGCTCCTGCTGGCTGTCTGTGGACGAGGGCGATCTGGTCCTGCAATGGCCGCTGGCGCCGGCGAAACGCCCCCGGCACCGCCCGCCGTTTCAACTGGGCGAGCACCTGACACTGGACGGCAGCCGGTATCGCGTTGTGGAGGCCGAAACAGCCACCTGCGAAGCGCTGCGCGGCAGTTTCGACGAGGCGCTGCGATGTCAGGACGCGCATGACTTCGTGAATGCCCAGGGGCCCGATGGCAACCTGCTGTCAGCCGAATTCTGGCCCGGCGGAGAAGCCTGGTTTGTCGGCTGCTGGATTGATCCGTTCGAGCTCCAGATCCGGGAGGCCGGCGCATGACTCGCAGCGCCGCGCTTGTGGCGATCAACTGCACCTGCTGCGGGGCAGGGCTCGATGTGTTGGGCGGCGGGCGTGTGGAGGTTCACATCTGCCCCTATTGCGGCAGCACATTGAACGCGCAGGACAATTACAAGCTCCTCGGCCAGCATGATCGCAAACGCCAGACCACAACGCCGATCGAGATCGGCATGCGCTGCCACCTCCACGGCGTCGACTATACCGTGATCGGCCTGATCGAGCAGTACGAACGCTGGGCCGGTCAAAGCGCGCTCTGGGTGGATTTCCAACTCTATTCGCCGACCCATGGCTATGTCTGGCTGACGCTGGAAAACGACCACCTGACGCTGAGCCGCCGCGTGCGCACATCACGGATGCTGACCCCCGCCGAGGTGGAGCGGGCGCCTGCGCAACCTCGGCTGAAATTTCGCGGCATGTGGTTCAAATACTATGAAACCTCCACCAGCGAGGCGATCTATGTGGCCGGGGAATTCTCCTACCGGCCCCAAATCGCGGACCGGGTGACCACCGTGACCGTCGTGGCCGCGCGGGCTGCATTGCACTTCAGCCGTACCGGGCAGGAGGACGAGGTCGAAATCAGCACCTACGTGACCCCGGCCGAGGCCAATGACGCCTTTGGCACCGATCTCGGACTGCGCCCCTCCGGGGTGCACCCGGAGCAGCCCTTGCGCAAGGGACCCAACCACGACTTCCTGCGCCGCCTCTGGCTCTGTGGCGCCGGCCTCTGCCTGCTGCTGGCCCTGCTCCTCAGCGGGGGGCGCGGCAGCACCGTGCTCAACACCACCTATGCGGTGAATGACCTGCCCGTGGAGGTGCCCTTTGCGATTGCGACCGCCAACCAGCTGGTGGAAATCGAACTGTCCGGCCCCGTCAACAACAGCTGGGCCGATTTCGACATGGAAGTGACCGGACCGGAGGACGACCCGCTGTTCGGGATCGGGCGCGGCATCGAATACTACACCGGCAGCGACAAGGACGGCAGATGGAGCGAGGGCAACCGGACCGCCCGCGTCCGGTTCCGACCGGAGACCCCGGGAACGCATGCGCTGTTCCTCGACCTGTCAGAGGCCGGCAACTGGCCCGCCACAACACCCGGCACTCCGATCCGAGAAGTGTCGCTCACAGTGCGAGAGGGCCTGACCAGCGGCAGTTGGGCGCTGAGGAGCGGACTGTTTTTTGTAGCATTGTTTGCGCTGATGATCGCGCGCCAGGTTCTGCACCATGCGCGGCGCTGGCAAGGATGCGACTGGACCGACGAGGACTGACCTGCCATGACCCCGATCCGATTGATCGCCCTTCTCTTTGTGGCCACCGCCGTGTCCGCCTCTGCCTACGTCGGCTACTGGGGCTACGGTGGTGAGAGCCGCGATCTCGACCGTTCCGTCCGCATTGGCTCCTTCGGGGGCGGATATTCTGCCTATTCCCGCGTCAAGTGACGCCCAGTAACTCCAGCGAGGCCGCCATGGATTATCTCTCTGCCATCCAGATCACCGAAGTGATCAGCACCATCTTCTACACCATTCTCGGTGTCGCGCTGATGGGGCTGGTCTGGAAGTGCATCGACTGGCTGACACCCTTCCCGATCATCAAGGAAATCGAGGAGGATCAGAACATCGCACTGGCCATCCTGATCGGTCTGCTGTTCATCGCCGTGGCCATCATCATCGCGGCCGTGCTGGTCTCATGACGCTGGCCCGCGGGCGCGAGATCTGGCTTCTTGTTGCCACCTTCCTGATCGCGGCCGCCGGCCTGATCTACGAGCTGATCGCCGCCACCTTGTCGAGCTATCTGCTGGGCGACAGCGTGCGGCAGTTCTCGATCGTCATTGGCCTGTTCCTGTCTGCCATGGGTCTGGGCGCGTGGATGTCGCGCTACTTTGACAACGCCTTTCGCGCCTTTGTCTGGGTGCAGATCCTGCTTGGGATCTGCGGCGGTTTCATGGCGCCGGTTCTGTTCTTCACCTATGCGTGGTCCGGTGACGTGGCGGTGCCGCTCTATACGCTGCTGGGGTTGGCGGGGGTGTTTTCCGGCATGGAAATTCCGCTGATCGCCCGCGTGCTGGAGAACACAGGCGCCGCCAAATTCCGCTTCGAGAACGTTCTGAGTGTCGACTATATCGGCGCGCTGGTGGCGTCTCTGGCCTTTCCGTTCTTTGTCATTCCGCATCTGGGGTTGATGGCGGCCAGCCTCGCCTTTGGCGCGCTGAATCTGGCGGTGGCGGGATTTTCAATCTGGCTGTTCCGATCCCATCTCAACATCGGCCAGCTTGCGGCCTGGGTAGTGGCCTTCGCGGTGACCCTGGTCGCATTGTTTCATGCGGATCGCATGGTGACGCTGACCGAAGCGGAGCTGTTCGAGGATGACGTGATCTTCTCCGAGGCGACGCCCTATCAGCAGATCACGGTCACCCGTTTCCGGGACCGCACGCGGCTGTTTCTGGATTATTCGATCCAGTTCGACAGTATGGACGAACATCGCTATCACGAACCGCTGGTCCACCCCGCGATGGGGATGGCGCCGCGCCGCAATCAGGTGCTTGTTCTTGGTGGCGGCGATGGCATGGCCCTGCGCGAGGTGCTGCGCCACCGGGATGTGGAGGCCGTCACCCTGGTGGATCTGGACCCCCGGGTCACCCAGATCTTCAGCACCCAACCCCATCTGGCAGCACTCAACAGCCACGCTTTCGCGGATCCCCGTGTGACGGTTGTCAATCAGGATGCGTGGCAATTTGTCGAAGACACCACCCAGATTTTTGATGTGGTGATCCTCGACCTTCCGGATCCAAAGTCTCTGGCCTTGTCGCGTCTCTATTCGCGCCAGTTCTACGGTCTTCTGGTCGAACGGCTGAGCGGGCAGGGTGTTCTGGTCACCCAGGCTGGCTCGCCCCTGTTTGCACGCGATGCATTCTGGTCGGTGGTCAAGACCCTTCGGACCACGCGCAACCCGCAGTCTCCCGGCGACGGGCTTCATGTCCTGCCGTATCACACCTATGTGCCAAGCTTTGGCGCCTGGGGCTTCGTGCTTGCGACACCGCAGCCACTACGGCCTCGGTCACTCCGTTTGCCGGACGGGCTTGGCTACCTGACGCCAGAGGTCTGGACCGCGGCGCAGACCTTTGGCGCCGACACCGGTCCGGTTGACGTGGCCGCAAACAGCCTGCAAACGCATCGCCTGCTGGAATATTATCTGGCCGGTTGGAGCGAGTGGTTCGACTAGGCGCAGACCGCCGGAGGGTCGCAAATTGCACAGGACGCATGCACCCACATAATCTTGGTTATGTTAAAAAAACAGTAGCGCCAATTGTCGGTAAGGCTTTAAGGTGCGGTGTGCCGCCAGAGGGCCTACGACCGGCAGCCCTCCGCCATTGGCGCACAAAGCGGGAGACAGGCGTCTCAGGCCTCGCACATCTGTCTGATCCAGCGCGTGAAGACACTCATCGCCGGGGTCAGCGGCCGATCACTCGGCCAGCTGAGGTAGTATCGGCCCGTCGACACGGTCGCACTGAAGGGCTGGACCAGGCGCCGGGCGTCAATACGCTGGCGGAACATTTCGACAGGCAGCAACGCGACACCGTCACCGCGTTCCGCAAGATCCGCCAGAGCAACAGAAGAATCCAGCGTCGGCCCTGTGAGCGCCGGACAGGCCAGACCCGCAGTGGCAAACCACTGCGGCCACTCATCGCTCCGGTAGCTGCGCAGCAGCGGCGCACGCCCCAGATCCTCGGGCCTCTGCAGACGCGCTGCAATCTCGGGGGAACAAAGCGGTGCCAACGGGGTCTGCAACAGCGGCACACTGTCCAGCCCCGTCCACTGCCCCGCGCCAAACCGGACCGCCATATCCAGTCCCTCGCGCAGGATCTCAACCCGATTGTTATGCGTCGAAACCCGCACCTCAATATCCGGATGGCATCGGTGAAACTCGGACAACCGCGGCAGCAGCCAGCCAACGGCAAAGGTGGTCACCACACCCAGCTTCAGCACTTCGACATCGTGCTGACCGGTGATGCGGTCCAAAGCCCGACCCATGGTGTCCAGCGCATGTTCGACCACGGGGAACAGGGCGCGGCCTTCGTCCGTGGCCACCAACCCCGCCGAGGTGCGCAAGAACAGCGCGGTGCCAAGCCGATCTTCGAGCCGCGCGATCTGATGGCTGACGGCCGCCTGCGACACCCGCAACTCGATCGCCGCGCGCGTGAAGTTGCCCTGCCGCATTGCCACTTCAAAAACCCGCAGCGCGTTCAAGGGCAGATCCGGACGGTCCATGTCATTACCTCAGCTTATGGCATCTGTGATAATTTGTCGTTTGTGATGCATTTCGGCTTTCTATAGCTCATTGCCATGACATCAAGTGATGTCGCACCCACAAAATCCGCAGATCCGTCTCTGCCCCTGGCCGTCGTCGCGGCCAGAGTGCGGCCCTGCGCGCGACACGAAGGAACCCAAGACATGCATCTTCTACGAGGCCTGCGACATCCGGCCCTCCCGGCCCTGGCCCTTGCTCTTCTGACGGCCTCGCCCGCCCTGGCACAGCCCCCCGAGGCGGAACTGAGCGACACCGTGCGGCGCATAGAGCAGCAGCTGGACGCAAAGATCGGGCTGGTGATCCGGGACAGCGGCTCGGATTGGCGCTGGCACCACCGAGCGGAGGACCGGGTTCTGCTCAACAGTACCTTCAAGGTGCTGTTGTGTGCCAAGGTCCTGAAGGACGTCGATGACGGAATGATGGGGCTGGAAGACACCCTAACCGTTACGGAACAGGATCTTCTCTCCTATGCGCCCGTCACCCAGGCGCGGGTCGGCCAGGAGATGTCACTGGCGGAGCTGTGCCAGGCGACGCTGGACATGAGCGACAATACCGCCGCGAACCTGCTGCTTGACCGCATCGGCGGGCCGGCGGCGTTGACGCGCTTCCTGCGCGACAGCGGCGACACTGTCGGGCGGCTCGACCGCCGTGAACCGGAGCTGAACACCCCCGCCAAAGACGGGATGCAGGACACCTCGACCCCCGCAGCCATGGCCGCAACGCTGCAGGCCCTGATCACCGGTGACGTGTTGTCCGGAGCATCGCAGGCGCAGCTCCAGACCTGGATGAGCGATGGCGGCGTGACCGGCGCCCTGTTGCGATCCTATGTTCCGGGTACGTGGCAGGTGGCGGACAAATCCGGCAGTGGCGACACCACCCGCAATCTGATCGCCATGGTCACCCCCGCGGCGGATGATCCCTACTTCATCGCCATTTACCTGGCCGATGCCCAGGCACCATTTGAAACCCGCAACGCGGCGATGATCGACCTGTCCAAAGCGGTCGCCACCCTTTTGCAAAGCCGCTGACCGCCCGGCGGCGGCGTCAGCTCTGCGGTGTCAGCTCTGCCGCCGTCGCTTGCAGCCTTGCAAAGGCATCATAGCGGTCTTGGTGAATCCGGACGCGCGCGGCATCGGGCAGCGCCCGCCGGGCCACCCGCGACATCTGCGGCATCGCATCTGCCAAAGTGCCATATCGTCCTGCCGCAACCGCCGCCAGCATGGCCGACCCCAGCAAGACCGGCTCTGCGCTCTCGGTGACATCCACCGGCAGCCCGGTGGCATCCGCCAGCACCTGACACGACAGCGGGTGCGTGCCCGCACCGCCCGACACCGACAGCGCGCTGACCTCCAGGCCCTGGGCGGACTGGGCATCGAGGATCTGGCGCAGCCCGTAGGCCAACCCGCACAGCCCGGCGACATAAAGCGCAACAAGACTATCGACGCCTCGCTGCAACCCCAGCCCCGCCACAACGGCGCGGCGACCGGGATCGGCGAAGGGCGACCGGTTCCCGAGGTATTCCGGCACCACATGCAGCCCGCGCGCCAGCGAGACCGCATCGCCGGGATGTGCCACCTTGCTCAGCGCCGCGTCGGCCAGCCACTGCGTCAGCCCCATGCCGCGCTCCGCCGCGCGTTGGGCAGCCTCGGCACTTGCAGGGTGCGAGGCTGTCAGTTGATCCAGCGCCGCGCCCGCCGCCGACTGGCCGCCCTCGTTGAGCCACAACCCCGGTACCATCGCGGACTGATAGGGCCCCCAGACCCCGGGCACAAAACATGCCGTCGCGCTCGACGTCATGGTGCAGGACGAGGTGCCAAACACATAAGCCATGGTGTCCTGCGCGGCATTCGGCGTGCCACTGGCCCCGACAGTGCCCACCCCCCCTGCATGCGCGTCGATCAAACCGGCAGCGACCGCGACCCCCGGCCGCAGACCCATCTCGAGCGCCGCCTCGGGCGTCAGACCGGTGCGCAGCGACGTGCCCGCAGGCACCACCTCGGTACCGATCCGGGCAAACCCCTGATCGGCCAGATCTCCAAGCCCGATGCTTTGGAAATACGCCGCGTCCCAGCGGTTCTCATGTGCCAGATAGGTCCATTTGCAGGTCACGGTGCAGATCGAACGGTCGGTTGCGCCGCTGGTTTTCCACGTCAGGAAATCCGTGAGATCAAAGAAATGCGCCGCAGAAACATAGACCTCCGGCAGGTTTTCGCGCAGCCAGAGCAGCTTGGGCGTCTGCATCTCCGGGGAAATGCGGCCACCGACATAATCCAGCACGGCATGACCGCCGGCATTGATCCGCTCTGCCTGCGCGCGGGCGCGATGATCGGACCAGACGATAATGTCGCGCTCCGGATGACGGGGGTCGCCGACCCCGGACACCGCCCCCTGCACCACCAGCGAACAGGTGGCGTCAAACCCGATGCCTGAGATCAGATCCGGATCGACCGCCGCTTCGGCCACGGCCGCGCGCACGCTATCACAGACCGCTTGCCAGACCTGGGCGCTGGATTGTTCGAAATGCCCCGCATCGGAGCGATACATGTCGAGTTCGCGCTTCGCACTCCCGAGCAAATGGCCCCGGGCATCAAAAACACCCGCGCGGGCCGATCCCGTGCCCACATCCACGCCCACGAAATACTGCATCCTGTCGCCTTTGGTCATACGGTTTCCTCTTCCTCCTCCCGGAGCACCAGATCCGGTGCCCCGCTCCGGGCGATCACCAGTCGCCCGTTGGGCAAGTCGTTTGCCTCCAGTTTCTGTTGGATCTGGGTGTCGCTCAGCCGATAGCTCTGCCAACGCTGCCGCAGTCTTGCCGCCAGCACAGGCTCTGGCACCTCGATCAGCACGGTTCTGTCAAAGAGGGCCTGCACCCGATCCCAAGGGGATTGGCGGAGAAGCAGGTAGTTGCCCTCCACGATCACCAGCCGGGCCTTTTGATCGATCAGACGCGCCGAGCCGCGTGAAATTTCCAGATCTCGATCGAACACCGGCACGGCCACCGTATCTTCGTGATCGTCCTGAAGTCTTTGTAAGACCGAAAGCAGCCCGCCCACATCAAATGTATCTGGCGCGCCCTTCCACGGCCGCCGCCCCATTGCTTCCAGAACGGCATCGTCAAAATGGAACCCGTCCATCGGCAGCACCGCGCTTTCGCCGGGGCGCTGGGTTTCCAGCCAGGCATGCAGCCTCGCCGCAGTGGTGCTCTTGCCAGAACCCGGCGCCCCGGCGATCGCCAGAAACCGCCGCCCCGGTGTCGCCATCAGGGCGAGCGCCTCGGCACAGAGCCCCTGCATATCGACCACATGCGCCATCAGATCAGCCGGTATTGCGCAGCCTTGTTGCGCAGGAACGGCAGGCCCTTGGACATCACCTCGTCATGGTCACGCGCCACCGGGCGCCACACGGCCAGGCCAAAACCCACTTCGGGCGGCATGTTGATAAAGCTCTCCATCGCCAGCCCGCCTTTGAAGTCAATCGCTTTCAGGGTGGCAAAGACTTCGTCCCAGTCGCAGCATCCCTCTCCCGGGGTGCCACGATCACTTTCGGACAGGTGGATGTAGCGCAGATAATCGCGCGCATCGAGGATGCCGTTGGCGGCGCCTTTTTCCTCGATGTTCATGTGATAGGTGTCGAGGTGAATAAAGATGTTGTCCGAGCCCACCCGCTCGATCAGGTCGCGCGCCTGCCAGCCGGTGTTGATCAGATGGTTCTCGTAGCGGTTCACCGGCTCGATGCCAAACAGCAGACCGACCGATTTCGCATAAGCCGCCGAGGCCTCCAGCACGCGGGCGATGTTGTCGTATTCCCCTTCGGTCGGATAGGTGCCGGTGCGCTGCCCGATCCCGCCAAACGTCACCCCGGACAGGGCCTCGGCGCCGCAGGCCTTGGTTTTATCGATCGCGAGTTTCAGATAGGTGATCGCGCCCTCCGGGTTGACCGATGCCCAGTATTGTTCTGGCAACCCCAAAGAGCAAACCGCCCGCAATCCGCTGCGCTCAAGCAGGCCCGCAGTATGGGCGGTGTCGACCTCTGCGGGGCGCAGCATCGGGATTTCGATGAAATCGACCCCATAGGCCTCTGCCCCTGCGACCGCACGCTCCGCGCCGTCGCGATCCCAATTCATTGTCCACATGCTGGTATGTACGCCAAAGCCTTGCATTATTTGTCCTTTCCGGAGAATACGTCGATTAACTGCCGCAGGCGGCCAGAGCGCAGAACCATGACGGCGATCAGAAACAGGCCCCATACGGCCGTTGCGAGATGTTGATTGGCGCCGATCAGATTGAGGCCCGAAGACAGCACCTGAAGGATCACCAGCGCGATGATGACGGGGGCAACGCGGCCGTGCCCTCCAAAGGGATCGATCCCGCCGAGGAAACAGGCCAGCACCGTGATCAGCAGCATGGCCTCACCGTGACCCACGCGCACCGAATTGAACCGCGCCGCCATCAGGATGCCCGCGATCGCGCATAGCACCCCGGACAGCGTGTAGATCAGCACCAGCGTGCGCTTGGCATTGAGGCCCGCATATTCCGCTGCACGCATGTTGGAGCCGGTCATATAGACCGAAAACCCATGAGGCGTGCGGCGCAGCAACACATGCCATCCAAGCGCGATCAGGCCAAACAGGATCAGCGGCACGGGAATACCGATCAGGGAACCATGACCCAGAACACGCATGTAATCAGGAAAGCCGGATATGTCGCCGCCGCGGGTCAGGAACTCGCCCAGCCCCCGCAGAAAGATCATCATCGCAAGCGACACAAGGATCGGATGCGCGCCCACATAGGCGACCACCGCCCCCATCGCAGCGCCCGCCAGTGCGCCGACCAGCAAGGCCAGCGCGCAGCCGAGTATAAAGGCCCCGATGCCTGCTTCGGCGCCGCCGAACTGCATGATGGTCCATGCCAGCGTCAGCCCGCAGATATTGGCGGTAAACACGATGGCGAGGTTCAGGCCCCCCGACAGGATTGGCGCCAGCATCGCCAGGGTCAGCAGGCCCAAGAGCGGCATCTGAAATCCCATCGACCCCAGGTTGGCACCGCTCAGGAACCGCGGCGAGGCCAGCGAGAAGAGCAACACCAGCAGGCCCAGCAGAGCCAACAACCCGAGGTTTTCTCCATTCGGCCCGGTTTTGATCCGGGACATACGTGACAACAGCGCGGTCATGAGCGGGCCTCCTTGCGACGTGGCCGCAGCGACAGATCGATATTGGATGTTGAAATGGCGATCAGGATGGCAGCGCCGATAATCATCTGAAAGGCAAAGGGCGACACCCCGAGCAGGTTCAGCCCGTTCTGCGTGATGGCGACAAACATGACGCCGAGGATGCAGCCCAAAATGGTCCCCTTGCCGCCGCCCAGCCGGGCACCCCCCAGAACAACCGCGGCCAGGACCTCCAGCTCGCGGCCATAGAGCGCATTGGGCACCACCTCCTTTACGATATTGACCTGACAGAGACCGGCGATGCCCGCCATCAATCCCATCCAGCCAAAGGCGACCCCCTGCATCACGGCGATATTGACGCCGGCACGGCGCGCACCTTCGGGATTGTCGCCGAATGCATAAAGCTGGCGGCCAATATTGCTGCGCTGGATCAAGGCCCAAGTGGCGATCACGCAGCCGATCATCACCGCGACCGACAGCGTCAACTCCGACCAAATGCCTTGCGCATTTTCATACTCGAAGATGAAAATGCGCGCGGTCCACCAATCGGGCAGATCGTAGATGTTGCGCCCGCCGCTGAAGAACATCAGCAGGCCGAAAAAGGCGTTGAATGTGGCGATGGTCACCACGATCGAGATGATGCGAAAACCGTGGATCAGCCACGCATTGAGCAGCCCAAGCAGGATGCCGAGTGAGCCGCAAAACAGGAACCCCAACAACCAGTTGCCGCCGCCGACACTGATCAACAGTTTGGCGGCGATGTACTGCACCACCGACGAGGCCACCGCAAAAGAGATATCAATCCCGCCGGCAATCAGAACAACCAGCAGCCCAACCGCCCAGATCAGGTTCACGGCGCTGTTGTTCAGGAGCGAGGTCAGGTTGGGCAAGGTGGCAAATTGCGGCGCGGCCACGGCCAGCGCAATACAGATGAGCGCCAGCACCACGGCCAGCCGAAACTCGATCTTATAGGGGCGCAAGAGATCACGCATAGATCCGCTCCTCAAGTTGGGGGACAGTGATGTCACGCGGGTCATAGGTCTGGCGAATGCGGCCATCCGCCATGTGCAGGATGCGGTCGGAATGATACATGACCTCGGTGACCTCATCCGAGATCAACAGGATCGCCAGCCCCTCTTCCGCCAAGGCGCGAACGATGCGGAAAATCCCCGCACGCGCGCCGACATCAACCCCCACGGTGGGGCTGTCGAGGATCAACAGGCGCGGTTCCGTGGCCAGCCATTTGGCCAGCACCACCTTTTGCTGATTGCCGCCGGACAGGGTCGAGATCGCATCCTCGGGCGCGCCAATTTTCACGCCCAGCTCACGGATCCAGTGCCCGACCGTCGCCGCTTTGTCGCGATCCGAGATCAGCCCGGTTGCCGTGGTCAGCTTTTGCAAAATAGAAATCACCGTGTTGTCGGCGATTGATTGTTTCTGAAGAAGACCAAGCGACAGGCGATCTTCGGAAACATACGCAAGCCCGTGCCTGATTGCGTCGCGGATGCTGCCGGGCCGGTAAGACGCTCCTTCCAGCCGCATCTCTCCCGTATCAGCAGGGCGCAGCCCCATCATCACATGGGCCAGCTCGGTTCGCCCGGCGCCGATCAGCCCGGTCAGCCCCAGGACCTCGCCCGCGCGAATGTCAAAAGACACATCGGCAAATTCACCCTGACGCGACAGGCCCCTAGCCTCGAATACAACATCTGCGTCAGGCAGATCCCGCGCGACCACCTCGTGTTCGATCAGATGCCCGGTCATCAGTTCGCCTAATCGGGCCTGCGTCATGCCCTCGGTCGGGTACACTCCCACCAGATTGCCATCCCGGACAACCGTGACCCGCTCTGCAATATCAATCACCTCCGCCAGACGGTGACTGACAAACACAATGGCGACCCCGGCAGCGGAGAGTTTGCGCACAATGTCCAGCAAGCGGTCGGTTTCGGATTGGGTCAAAGACGCTGTTGGTTCATCCATGAAAATGAGCCGCGCGTCGTTCATCAACGCGCGCGCAATCGCCACCACCTGCCGCTGCGCAATCGGCAGATCGTTGAGCGGCGCAGCCAGATCCATGGTCACGCCCAGACGGGACAGAACCTCGCCGGATCTTTCAACCATTTCGCGATAGCGCACCGACTGGGGGCGCAGACCAACCAGATCGTCAAAGGCGATGTTCTCCGCCACGCTCATATGTGGAAACAGCGCAAGATCCTGCCAGATCACCGACACGCCGCGCTGCCGTGCCTGTACGGGCGTGATCCGGTCAACAGCTGCGCCGAAGAGTTCGATCAACCCTGCCTGTTCAGGCTGGTGCACCCCTGTTACCACTTTGATAAGGGTCGATTTTCCGCAGCCGTTCTCGCCCGCGAGACAGTGCACCTCGCCCGCGCGCACTTCGAAATCGACCTGTTTCAACGCCTGCACCCCGCCAAAGGACTTGGAGACCTTGTGCAAGCGCAGCGCAAATTGTTCTGCCGGAGCAGGTGTCATGGATCACCTCTGTTTGCTGGTGGCAGATGAAGGCAAGGCCGCGCCTGTGCCCTCATCCGCCGGATGGTCAGGCGCTCAGAGCCCTTTTTCGGCCAGATCGTCCACCGTCTCGGCGTTGATCTCCAAGAGGTTGTCGGTGATGATATCGCGGCCCGCGACATCCGGTTCGACCACGCCGAGACCCGGTATATCGGTGCCGGACTCGATCTTTTCGCCCTCCACCAGCATCTCGCCGAGGGTGACAAAAACCTCGCCGGCCTGTGCCGGGTTCCACATGTAGCCGCCGGTCAGCACGCCCGAATGGATCATCTTACGCCCCTGCCCGGGCGAGAACGGACCCATGACCTGGATTTCACCGGTCTTGCGGCGTTCCTCAACCGCGCGGCCCGCGCCGATCGGCCCCTGGCTGCCAAAGGCAAGAAAACCCTTGAGGTCCGGGTTTGCGGCAATCAGGTCAAGCGCGGTCGACCGGCTGTCATCGACATTCTCCGCGACGCCATAGCGATCCCCCACGATTTTGATGTCAGGACGGTTTTCCTCCATCCACGCGATGGCGGCATCGGCCCAGGCATTGTGCAAAGGCACCGTCAGCGACCCCACATAGACCGCATAGCTGCCTCCGTCCTCAGTCTTGTCGGACAGCAGCTTGGCATGCGCCTCGCCAAACCCCTCGGCCGAGGCGAGTTCGAAATTCCAGTCGACATTCTCAAGCCCCGGCCCTTCGTGCGAGATCACGATGATGCCGGCATCGCGCGCTTTCTTCAGCACCGGTTCCAATGCGGCTTCGTCATTCGGGACCACGCCAATCACGTCGACACCTTTTGCGATCAGATCCTCGATCGCCTGCACCTGAAGGGCGGGATCTGCGGAGACCGGGCCGATCATTTCCGCATCGACGCCCAATTCGGCGGCGCGGCGCGCGATCCCGTCCTCCATGGCGTTGAACCACGGAATGCCGCCGATCTTGACGACGATCCCCATGGATGTTTCGGCAACTGCAGTGGTCGCCATTCCAACGGTCAACGCCAATGCGCTGACCAGTCCGGTCATTGTTTTCATGTCTTCCTCCCTTGCACGGACCATGCCCGTGCCGCTGTTGATGCAGCACCCGTTACAGGTTGCACAACCGATTGCGCATCGAGTGCTTAAAAAAGCCACGCGCCTCCCCGGCGGTCGTGGCAAACAGCGATTCCTGGCTGCACAATCGATGTTGCAAAGTAACACGCAAACAGGACAAACTGTCAACGGCTATTCACATCCGATAGTCAGCGGCGCATTTGTCGCCTATGTCATGGTCATGACGGACACGCAGAAAAAGACGATCTACGATATCGCCAAACGCGCGGGCGCCTCACCCTCCACGGTCAGCGCCGCGTTGAATGGCACGTGGAAGAAACGTCGCATCGCACAGGCGACAGCCGAACGCATTATCGCGATCGCCCGGGAACACGGCTATTCCGCAAACCTTCAAGCCCGGGCCTTGCGCACGTCGCGCTCCGGTCTGGTGGCGCTGTTGATGCCGGAGTACAATCGCTTCTTCTCAAACATTGCCCAGACCTTCTCGCGCGAGGTGCGGGCCCGCAATCAGTGCCCCGTGATCATCTCCACCGAACGCGATCCCGAGGAAGAACGCTCCACCGTTGCCGACCTCACCTCCTGGTCGATCGATGCGATCTTCTTTGTCGGCTCCGTCGCCCCGGATGATCTGAGCCGCCAATGCCGGGCCGCGGCCATTCCCCACGTGTTTGTCGACCAGCCCTGCGACATCGCCCCTTCGGTGGTCACGGACAGCCGCACCGGGGCACGCATCCTGACGCGCGAGATCATCGCCTCGATGGCCGCACGTGGCACGACGTTGGGACCCGGTCCGCGGGATACGATCTATTTCCTCGGCGGCGATCAGACCCTGCCTTCGACCAAGAACCGGGTCGCGGGCTTCAGCGAAGAAATGTACGCACAGGTCGGTCGGGTCGCGCCTGACCAGATCCTGGCCTCGACTTACGATCTGGATGCCGCCACCCGCAGCATCACCGAGCTTTACACCCGCCTTGGCGGCTTGCCGGCGGGATTGTTCATCAATTCCGACTCGGTGTTCGAGGGCGCGCTCCGGTTTCTGGCGACCCTGCCAGAACACGAACTGTCGGCCTGCGCCTTTGGCTGTTTCGACTACGAGCCCTTTGGCCAGTTGCTGCGCTTTCCGGTCCATATGATGCGGCAGCGGCACAAGATGCTGGTACAGCGCGCCTTTGCCCTGCTCGAGGCAGACAGCCCGCCGGTAATCGAACACGTACAACCGGAGCTCTATCGCGCCCGCCCCTCCGCCATGCCGGACCTGCCCCTGATCGAGCCGCTCTAGGCCAAGGGCGCGCCCTCCCCGCACAGGAGACCCAAGATGACATCATCGCAAGACAAAGTGTGCCGGTTTATTGCCGACGCCGGGCTGCACTGCCCCGCCGCACATCGGCTGCTGGATATGCAAAGCGAGCTTGGCGAAGTCTGCAAGGAGATCCTCAAGGCAACCGACTATGGCGCGCATCCGATGGCAGTAACCGATGCGCTGCGCGACGAGCTGGGAGATCTTCTGTTCAGCCTTCTCGCCTTTGCCGCAGAGAATGACATCGATGCGGACGCGGCCCTGGACCGGGCACTGGCAAAATACCGGGACCGCCTGCAACGCCGGGGTTCGGTGGGGTCAGACGGCGCCTGACATCGCGTCGCAGAACGTCTGCCCCCTGCCGCGCTCACCCGCAGGTGTACTTTATTGGCAGGCTGACCCACCCCGTAAGCCCGCCGTAAGCTTCACACGACACAGATGCGCAGATCGACAACAGACATCAGGGTCTCACGATGCGCATATTCCAATGGGGGCCAATGGCGGCCCGACGTGCCACACACATCATCGCTTGGGCAGCGCGATACATGACGCAGATTCTCCTGGTCCTCCTCCTCATGTGCGTGGTGACCGGACGCGGCACCAACGAAAGAGTCGGAGACAGTCTCCAGGTGACGCTGCCGATGGCGGCGCTGGTATGCACTGTGGCCCGCGGGCGCGGCCCCGAATACCTCGGCCGCTTTGTGCTGCTGACCTTTGGCATTCAGACCCCGAAACATCTGCTCGGCAGTCACAATATCAACCGGCGCCCCAATGGTGGCCTGAAAGGCATGCCCTCCGGGCACACCGCCGCCGCCGCATTCGGCGCGACGGGATTGCTGCAAACCTGCCTCAACAGCAGCCGGGTGGGACAGGTGACCGCGGTGCTGTCCGCAGGATATGTCGCCGGCAGCCGGATCGAAGCCGAAAAACACACGCTGTGGCAAAGCGTTGCCGGTGGGCTTTGGGGAGTTCTCGCCCAGACCTTGACCTGGTCGGGCCTGACGCGGACATGGAGACGTCTGCGCCGCAGACGGGCTCTGACCTGATGACGCGCCAAGGTGTCCGTGTGGTACGCGTAAACGCGGGCCGAAGCGCCGTCACATACCGCTTTGACCTATCCGCGAGGAAACCGCATGCGCATTTTGCTTGTTGAGGATGAAACCGATCTGGCACAGGCGGTAACGGACCACTTCCGCCAGGCCGCCCATGCGGTGGACCATGTGACCTGTGTCGCGGATGCGATGGCTGCGGTACGCAGCGTGTCCTACGCGCTGATCGTTCTGGACTTGCGTCTTCCGGACGGAAACGGGTTGCAACTTCTGCGGCATATTCGGGATCACAGGGACTCTACACCGGTCCTGATCGCCTCTGCCCATGATCGCATTTCCGACCGGATCGAGGGCCTCGAAGCCGGCGCAGATGACTACGTGATAAAACCCTATGATCTCCATGAAGTGCTCGCGCGGATCAATGCCATCCTCAGACGGCAGGACGACGATTACGCGCCGGAACGTATCTTTGGCCAATTGCGGATCCTTCCCCAAGCACGGCGCGTCCTGTTGGGGGATCGGGTTATTGCGCTCACCAACCGGGAATGGGCGATCCTGGACCGGTTGAGCCGCACCCCGCAGATCGCGGTGGCAAAATCTGACCTGGAAGACACGCTCTATGAATTCGGCCGGGAGATCGAAAGCAACGCGATCGAAGCCCACATAAGCCGGCTTCGGGCCAAGCTCGGCCATGGGGCGATTACCACGCAGCGCGGTTTTGGCTATCGCATGGGGGAGGCGTCATGCGTGGAATGAGCCTGTGGCGCCGCGTCGCCCTGACCACCAGCCTCGGATTCCTGGTCATCTGGCTTCTGGCGATCCTCACGGCGGCGTTTGTCATCACCAGGGAACAGAAACAGTTCAGCGACATGCGGCTGCGCGAGATCGCCGAAACGCTGCATCCAGTCCTGACCCGCCTACCCGCATCCGCCCCCGCGGCAAGGGCAACACCGACGCGATCAGGCGCGCGATCACTCAGGCAACCGCAATATGCCTTGTTCGACCCCCAGGGACGCGTGCTGTTGCACAGCGCAGGGAACGTCCCGGATGCTCAGGACCTGAACCCCTTGCAGCCGGGTTTTCAAGTCACCGACAGCCACGTCTATTATGTGACCGCCCCTGATGCCGCCGGCAAGATCGTGGCCTTCGGCGACAGCAGACAGGACCGCACCAGGGTATTGCGCCGGGGCTTCATCGCCTTTGCTCTGCCCATGCTGGCGCTTTTGCCGCTGGTTTATCTGTCGGCGGGGTGGATCGCCCGCGCCTCGCTGTCTCCGGTTGACCGCCTGCGGGGGGACCTGGGCAGGCGAAACGAAAAGCACCTCGACCCGATCGACGTCAGCGCGCAACCCAAAGAGCTTCGCGGGATCACCAGTGCCGTCAACAGTCTGATGCAGAAGCTGCAAGAGGCTGTGGAGCGGGAACGGGCCTTTGCCACCAATGCGGCACATGAGTTGCGCACCCCGGTCGCGATCGCCCTTGCCCAGGCGCAGCAGTTGCAGGGCCCGGCCTCGGACGAAGTCCGCCCCGGCCTGCAACGGATCGAAACCGCCCTTCAGCGTATGGGCAAGCTGGTCACGCGACTGCTTCAACTCGCCAGAGCCGATCAGACGCAAACCCCGCGACGAACCGATGTGTGCCGGTTGATTCCACATGTCCTCGACGGGGCGGTTCCCGATGCGAACCTCCGATCTCGGATTGACGTAACCCTGCCGCCGTGCCCGGTCTGGGCCTTCATCGATCCGGATTCCTTTGCCATCCTTACAAGCGTGCTGATCGACAATGCGCTCAGGCATTCGCCTGATGCCTCGCGTATCTGCATCGAAGTGGACGCGGCGGCGCGGGTCATCGTCCGGAATGAGTGCAGCCCCATGACCGATGCGGAGCTCGCCAGCCTCAAAACGCGCTACCAGACATCCAAAGGGCATCGGGGTGGGTTTGGGATCGGCCTGCATATTGCGGAGACGATTGCGCGACAGGCAGGTGGACATCTGACGCTGCGCGCCCCCCAGCCAGGGCGATCCTCCGGTTTCGAGGCGCGCTATGATCTACCCGCAGGACCAAAGCTGTGAAGCCACCACAGGTCCGCTGCCAATAGAGCCTTCCACCTGAGAACGCGTGACCGGGCTCCTGCGGGTTCAGCAGGCCAGAACACCCGCCAGTTCGCGATAGTGACCCGCCACCGACGGGGCCAGCGGGAACAACGCGGCCTGAACCGAATGGTAGATATCCGGCTTGCCCTGAAACTGCCGACTGACAGCAACGCCAGCGTCGTCCACCTCCGGCACCCAGCCGCCGCGGGCGCTGTCAATAAACAGGCGTTCGGCACAGCTCCAGAGGCGGCTGTACCAGCGCCCGTCCTGCGCCTGCGGATCGACCTTCAACAAGGCCGCAACCACCCCGATCGCTTCGGTCACCGGCCACCAGTAGCGATACCGGATCGCCGGCCTGCCGTCGAAATCCAGCGTGTAAACAAATCCGCCGCGCTCCGCGTCCCAGGCATCCTCCAGCGCGCGATATGCCAGCGTCCGCGCGGTGGCGATCCGCGCCTCCTCCGACGCCGGACACAGTGCATCATAGTGCAGCAGCAACCGGGCCAGTTCAAAGGAATGCCCCGGCGTCGTCCCTGCGGGCCGAAACATCGGATTGCCGCTATAGCTCCGGTCCACCTGCCAGTCCTCGGTATAATGTTCGGGCAGACGCCAGCCTTCCGCCGGGGCGATGCGTCCGATCAGAAAATCGAGAATGCGCCCGGCGCGCTCCAGATAGCGGGCCCGCCCGGTTGCCTCATACGCCGCCAGCAGCGCCTCGACACCGTGCATATTGGCATTGAGGCCGCGATAGCTGGAGAACGGCGTCCAGTCGCGATTCCACTCGTCAACAAACAACCCGCGCGCCTCGTCCCAGAACCGGGTATCGAGGATGTCATCGATCTGCGCCAGCAGCGCCGGCGCGCCCGGATGCGCAACCGCCAATGCGCTGGAGGCCGCCAGCAACACGAAGACATGCCCGTAGGCCAGTTTGCGCCCGTCCTGCACATCCTGCCCCGACAGCGCCCAGAGAAATCCGCCATGCTCGCGATCCAGGTGGTGGCTTCGCAAATACGCCATGCCGTGATCGATCAGCGCCTCGCACCCCGGGTGGCCAGCGATCTGCCCCAGGGCATAGGAATGGATCAGCCGCGTGGTGCTGTGCAGCTCCTGCACCGGAGAGGGCAGCGCCGCGCCGTCGATGCCAAGCGTGAAGAACCCGCCCGCCGGGTTCACGCTGGCCTTGAAGAAATCAAACTGACGCCGCGCATCCGCACTCAGAAACGCCCGGTGATCGGGGCTGCGCATCCAGTCATCTGGGGCTGTGGACATGGGTGTGACCTTTGTTGTTGTGCCGCGGCTCAGCGGTCCGGGCCGGAGGCAACCGGCGCGCTGATCGGTTGCAGATATTGCAGGGCCTCCGGCGCCTCGCCCGCAATCCGGCGCAGCAGCAGCTGCGCCATCTGGACACCCGCCTCGGGCAGGTCTTCAAAAATGCTGTCGACGCGGGGGCGCACCAGATCAAACAGGCCCGTTGTCTGCTTGACCACCAGCCTGACGTCGCGATCCGGCACCAGGCCGATGTCCTGTACCGCCGCCAGCGCCGCCAGCCCCGATACTTCACCGGGCAGGATCAGGCCCTCCGGCGCGTCCGGGGCGCGATACCGGGCCTCCACCGCGGCCCGCACCTGTTCCGGCGTGCTGTCGAGATCCGCGCCCTCAAAGATTTCGTGCCGCACACCGCTTTCGCGCACCGCGGTCATAAAACCATGCAGCAAATGCTGGCGAAAGCTCAGGTTCGGCGGCGGCAGCAGGATCGACAGGCTACGCGCGCCCCGCGCGATCAACCGCCGCGCCGCCTCATAGGCAAAGCCATAATTGTCGTAGTCGACATAGGGATGCGGCGTCGACAGCTCTGTGCGCCCATGCGAGACAAAGGGAAACCCGGCCTCTGCCAGAAACCGCACCCGGGTGTCATCGGGTTCGGTGCGCGAAAACAGCACCCCATCCGACAGCCGGTTGCGCACGATCCGGCGCAGGGTGTCCTCGCCCGCAGCATCCGCGTCAAAGTCCGGCATCACCACCAGATGGAAGGACGATCCCTCCAGCCCCCGCGTGATCCCGCGGATCAGCGAGGTGCCAAAGCCGAAGATCTCCTCATGCGGCGGCAGGATCAGGTTGATGACCTGGGTGCGCCCGGTGCGCAGGCGTTGCGCTGCGCGGTCCGGCGAATACCCCATCTCGGTCGCCAGCGCCTGCACCATGCGGCGCGTGTCCGCGGCGATCTTGGGGTCATTGGCCAGCGCCCGCGACACCGCGCCAACGGAAATGCCCGCCCGGTCGGCGATCATCTTCTGGGTTGGCTTCTGATCTGACGTGCGATTCGGCACCGGCTGGGTCCTTGTGTGGATGCGAGAATGGTAATTTATAACGTTTTCACAAGCAACGCAAATGGCGGGCCATCCCAGATACGTTCCTTATCCCATTGATTTATCGCCACTACATGCTGATCCTATACAGGATAATCAAAAATTCACGATTGACTCACAGACATATTTAAAACGTTATAAACGCAAAGCATAGATCTCAGGGAGGAGAAAACCATGCTGAAGAACCTCTATTCGGGTGTTGCGGGCCTGGCCCTTGTGGCCTCTGTCGCGGCGGCAGAGGACGTCGAAGTGCTGCACTGGTGGACTGCCGGTGGCGAAGCGGCGGCGCTCAACGTGCTGAAGGACGATTTGCAGGGCCAGGGCATCGGCTGGGTCGACATGCCGGTTGCGGGCGGCGGTGGCGAGGCGGCGATGACCACGCTGCGCGCGAGGGTCACCGCCGGGGACGCGCCCACCGCGGTGCAGATGCTGGGCTTTGACATCAAGGACTGGGCCGCCGAGGACGTTCTGGGCAATCTCAATGAGGTGGCCGAGGCCGAAGGCTGGGACAAGGTGGTGCCCGAGGCGTTGCAGTATTTCTCCAAGGACGATGGCAACTGGATCGCCGCGCCGGTGAACGTGCATTCCACCAACTGGGTCTGGATCAGCAAATCGGCGCTGGACGCCACCGGCCTCGACGCACCCCAAAGCTGGGAAGAGCTGATCGCCGTGCTCGATGCGATGAAGGCGAACGGCATCACCCCGCTGGCCCATGGCGGCCAGGCCTGGCAGGACGCCACCATCTTTGACGCGGTGGTTCTGAGCCTGGGCGATGACTTCTACACCGCTTCGATGATCGACCTCGACCCCGATGCGCTGGGGGGCGACACGATGGTCGAGGCCTTCGAGCGCATGGCCAAACTGCGCAGCTACGTCGATGACAATTTCTCCGGGCGGGACTGGAACCTGGCCTCCTCCATGGTGATCAATGGCGAGGCGGGCATGCAGATGATGGGGGATTGGGCCAAGGGCGAGTTCCTGCGCGCCGACATGACCCCGGGCGAGGATTTTGTCTGCATCCGCTTTCCCGGCACCCAGGGCGCGGTGACCTTCAACTCCGACCAGTTCGTGATGTTCGACGTGGCCGACGGCGACGCCGCACAGCTGGCCATGGCCAAAGCAGTGATGGACCCGGCGTTCCAATCCGCCTTCAACGTGGTCAAAGGCTCGGTGCCGGCGCGCACCGACGTGCCCAATGACGCCTTCGACGGCTGCGGCAAGAAAGGCATGGCGGATCTGGCCGAGGCGGGCAGCAATGGCCGGTTGTTCGGCTCCATGGCGCATGGCCATTCGGTGCCGGCCTCGGTGAAAAACGCGATCTACGACGTGGTGACCGCGCATTTCAACGGCGAATATGACGCCGCCACCGCCGCCGAGGAACTGGTGAACGCGGTCGAATTCGCCCAATAGGCGCAGAGATCTCCCCCGGAGGCGGTCCCCGACCGCCACCCCACGCGGCTGGCCGGGATTTGCCCTCGGCCGGTCGCCCCTGTTCCCGATCACAGCCCCCAGCCAACAGAGGAGCGGAGATGCCCGCCCGAACACCTGCACCCGACCTGCGCAGCCGGCTTCAGGCCTGGATTCCAAAACTGGTGCTGTCACCGACCATCGCGATGATGCTGGCCTTCGTCTACGGCTTCATCCTCTACACGGTCTATCTGAGCTTCACCAATTCGCGCATGCTGCCGAAATACGACCTGATCGGGCTGGAGAACTATCAAAAGCTCTGGGGCCTGTCGGCCTGGTGGACGGCGGTGGGCAATCTGGCGGTGTTTGCCCTGCTCTACATCAGCCTCTGCATTGCCATCGGCCTGGCGCTGGCGATCTTTCTCGACCAGAAGATCCGCGGCGAGGGCCTGCTGCGGCCGATCTACCTCTACCCGATGGCGCTCAGCTTCATCGTCACCGGCACCGCCTGGAAATGGTTCATGGATCCCGGCATCGGGCTGGAGAACACCATGCATCTCTGGGGCTGGGAGAGTTTCGAGTTCGGCTGGATCAAGGATCGCGACATGGCGATCTATACCATCGTGATCGCGGCGGTCTGGCAGACCTCGGGCTTTGTGATGGCGATGTTCCTCGCCGGTCTGCGCGGCATCGACAACGAGATCCTGAAGGCGGCGCAGATTGACGGCGCGTCGAACTGGAACCTCTACCGGCGCATCGTCATCCCGATGCTGCGCCCGGCCTTCCTGTCGGCCTTCGTGATCCTGTCTCACCTCGCGGTGAAATCCTATGATCTGGTGATCGCCCTCACCGGCGGCGGGCCGGGGCGCGCCACCGAGCTGCCCGCCACCTTCATGTATTCCTACACCTTCACCCGCAACCAGATGGGCGTCGGCGCCGCCAGCGCGGTCATCATGCTGATGACCATCGCCGCGATCATGACCCCCTATCTCTATGCCGAACTGAAGGAGAAGCGCTGATGTCCCATGTCACCCAGGACAGCACCCTGCGCACCTCCCGGGCCAACCGGGTACTGATCTATCTGGTGCTGTTGCTGTTTGCCCTGTTCTACCTTTTGCCGTTCTTCGTGATGCTGGCCAATTCGCTGAAACCACTGTCGGAAATCACCGGCGGCAATATGCTGGCGCTGCCGCGGGACTGGACGATCACGCCATGGCTCACCGCCTGGTCCAGCGCCCAGATCGGCATCGAGCCTACGGGCCTGCGCCCCTATTTCCTCAACTCGATCCTGATGGTGGTTCCGGCGGTGGCGATCTCCACCGTGCTGGGGGCGCTCAATGGCTATGTGCTGACCAAATGGCGGTTTCGCGGCGATACCATCCTGTTTGGCCTGATGATGTTTTCCTGCTTCATCCCGTTCCAGATCGTGCTGATCCCGATGGCCACGGTGCTGGGCAAGCTGGGGCTGGCGGGATCCATCCCCGGACTGGTGCTGGTGCATGTGGTCTATGGCGTCGGGTTCACCACGCTCTATTACCGCAACTACTACGCCGCCTTCCCGACCGAGCTGATCCGCGCCGCGATGATCGACGGCGCCGGGTTCTTCCGCATCTTCTGGCGCATCCTGCTGCCGGTGTCGGGGCCGATCACCGTGGTTTCGGTGATCTGGCAGTTCACCAACATCTGGAACGATTTCCTGTTTGGCGCGTCCTTCGGCGGCACCGCCCAGCCGATGACCGTGGCGCTGAACAACCTGGTGCAATCCTCCACCGGGGTGAAGGAATACAACGTCCATTTCGCCGGCGCCATTCTCGCCGCGCTTCCCACTCTTCTGGTCTATGTCGTCGCCGGGCGCTTTTTTGTGCGCGGCTTGATGGCGGGCTCCGTGAAAGGCTGAATTCATGGGTTTTCTCGAAATCTCCAATGTCACCAAATCCTATGGCAGCACCGAGGTGCTGCACCGCGTCGACATCGCGGTTGAAGAAGGCGAATTCCTCGTCCTGGTCGGCCCCTCCGGCTGCGGCAAATCCACCCTGCTGAACATGATCGCCGGGCTGGAGGAGATCTCCAGCGGCGACATCTCGATCAACGGGCGGGTGATGAACGGGGTGCATCCCGCACAGCGCAACATCGCCATGGTGTTCCAGAGCTACGCGCTCTATCCGAACATGACGGTGGGCCAGAACATCACCTTCGGTCTGGAAATGCACGGCGTTCCCCGGGCCGAGCGCGCTGCGGCGCTGGCGGATGTGGCAAAGCTGCTGCAGATCGAAACCCTGCTGGAACGCAAGCCCGGACAGCTCTCCGGCGGCCAGCGCCAGAGGGTGGCCATGGGCCGGGCCCTGGTGCGCAACCCGGATGTGTTCCTCTTTGACGAACCGCTGTCCAACCTCGACGCCAAGCTGCGCGTCGACATGCGCACCGAGATCAAGAAACTGCACGAAAAGCTGAAGACCACCATGGTCTATGTCACCCATGACCAGATCGAGGCGCTCACCCTCTCCACCCGCATCGCGGTGATGTATGAGGGCCATGTGCAGCAGCTGGGCACCCCGAAGGAGATCTACGACACCCCCGCCAATGTCTTTGTCGCCACCTTCATGGGCAGCCCGGCGATGAACATTCTGCCCGCCCGCGTGGTGGTGCGCGATGGCCGCGCAATGGCGCAGGTGACCACCTCCGACGGGGCGCAGACGGAGCTGCCGTTCAGCCAGCAGACCCTGACCGCATGGGAGGGTCGCGAGATTCTGCTGGGCCTGCGCCCCGAGGCGCTGACCGACCCGGATGGGGCGGATCGCAAATCCGCCAATATCGTCCCGCTGCGCAGCCGCATCGAGGTGACCGAGGCCGCCGGTTCCGACACCTTTGTCACCACCACGCTTGGCGGGCGCGACGTGATCGCCCGCCTGCGCGCGGACGCCGAGGCCACGGCCGGAGACATGTTCGACTTTGCCGTGAACATGGAAAAGGCGGTGGCCTTCGATCCCCAAAGCGAAACCCGTATCCCCGGGGCCTGATCCCCTGCCCCGCCGGATTGCGGCAGGCGGGCGGGGCGATTGCGCTTGATCCCCGCCGCGCGGGGCTGTCGAATGGGCGGGCAAACGCCACCGGGAGCCGCTCGCATGAGTTATGATCTGATCGTCACCAACGCCACGCTGCCCGACGGGCGCGCGGGCGTCGACATCGCCTGCCACAAGGGCCGCATCGCGGCGGTCGAACCGGGGATCAGCGCCCCGGCAGGCCAGGTCATCGATGCCGGCGGGCTGCTGGTTTCGCCCCCCTTTGTGGATGCGCATTTCCACCTCGACGCCACCCTGTCGCTGGGACGCCCTCGCATGAACACCTCCGGCACCCTGCTGGAGGGCATCGCCCTCTGGGGCGAGCTGAAACCCCTGCAAAGCGTGGAGGAGATCATCGAGCGGGCGCTGCGGTACTGCGATCTCGCGGTCAGCCAGGGCCTGTTGGCCGTGCGCAGCCATGTGGATGTGAGCGACGCCGACCTCAAGACCGTGCAGGCGCTGCTGGAGGTTCGCGACCGGGTCCGCGACTACCTCGACCTGCAACTGGTCGCCTTTCCGCAGGACGGTGTGTTCCGCGCCCCGGGTGCCACCGACACCCTCTTGCGGGCGCTTGATATGGGGGTGGACGTCGTGGGCGGCATCCCGCATTTCGAACGCACCATGCAGGAAGGCGCGCGCTCGGTCACCTGGCTCTGCGAGGTGGCGGCGGAGCGAGGACTGCGCGTCGACATGCACTGCGACGAGAGCGACGACCCGATGTCGCGCCATATCGAGACCCTCGCCTTCGAGACCCAGCGGCTCGGCCTCCAGGATCGGGTGGCGGGCTCTCACCTGACCTCGATGCATTCGATGGACAATTATTTTGTGTCCAAGCTCATCCCCCTGATGCAGGAGGCCGGGGTGCAGGCGATCGCCAACCCGCTCATCAACATCATGTTGCAGGGGCGCCATGACAGCTACCCCAAACGGCGCGGGCTGACCCGGGTACGAGAGCTGCGCGATGCGGGCATCCCGGTGGCCTTTGGCGCCGATTGCGTGATGGATCCGTGGTATTCGCTGGGCGCGGCGGACATGCTCGACGTGGCGGCGATGGGCCTGCATGTGGGGCAGCTGTCGTCGCGGGCGGACATGCGCTGGTGCTTTGATGCGGTGACCGAGATCCCCGCCCGCATCCTCGGGCTGGACGGCTACGGCATCGCGCCCGGCAACCACGCCGACATGGTGCTGTTGCAGGCCAGGGACCCGATCGAGGCGCTGCGGCTGAAACCCACCCGGCTGGCGGTGATCCGCCGCGGCCGGGTGATTTCACGCACCGCGCCACAGGTGGCCACGCTCGCCCTGCCCGGCCGCCCCGAAACGCTGGACCCATCGAGCTACAGTCCACGACACTGACCTGACCACTCGGCGGCACCACTGACCCCGCGCCCTGAAAAGAGCGCCACAGGCGGCCCATTGCACAGAAAACAGGCAAGCGCCGCCCCCACAGCGCCGCAGGTGGTCATATCGGCTTTACAGGCATGCTGCGGTGCGGCGTATGTGGAGCCATGGCAGAGCCCCTTTCCGTCATACTCGTCGAATCCGACCCGGATCGCGCCGCCCAGGTGAGCGAGAGCCTGCGCGCGGCCGGGGACTATCGCCTGCATGTGATCGCCGATCCGACCCGGCTGGCCCGGCAGATCCGGTCGCTCAATCCCGATGTGGTGCTGATCGACCTCGAAAACCCCTCGCGCGACATGATGGAAGAGCTGACCCTCGCCTCCGGCCCGCTGGAGCGCCCGGTCGCCATGTTCGTCGATCAATCGGGCGAGGGCCTGTCCACCGCGGCGATCGAAGCCGGGGTCTCGGCCTATGTGGTCGACGGCATGCAGCCCGCCCGGCTGAAGCCGATCCTCGATGCCACCATCGCCCGTTTCAACATGGTGCACCGGATGCGCACCGAACTGGCCGAAACCAAGCGCGCCCTCGAAGAACGCAAGGTCATCGACCGGGCCAAGGGTATGATCATGAAGGCCCGCGGCATCACCGAAGAAGAGGCCTATGCCCTGATGCGCAAGACAGCAATGGACAAGAACAAGCGCATGGCCGACGTGGCCCAGGCGCTGGTCACCGCTGCGGAACTGCTGTCATGAAGCGGGCACAGATCCCCGTGGGATTCATCCCTCTGGTCGACGCCGCCCCGTTGATCGTCGCCCAGGAAATGGGCTTTGCCGCCGAAGAAGGCCTGGATCTCCTGCTGAAACGGGCGCCGTCGTGGTCCTCCTTGCGTGACATGCTGGCCTTTGGCCAGGTGGACGCCGCCCATATGCTCGCCCCGGTGCCGGTGGCCGCAGCGATGGGGCTGGGCAATACCGGTGGCCCGCTGAGCGTGATGTCCGTGCTCTCGGTCAATGGCACCGTGATCGGCATCAGCGCCGCGCTTGCCGACCGGATGCGTCACCAGGGCCACGACTTTGCCTTTGCCGATGCGCGGGCGGCGGGCCATGCCCTGATCGAAGCCGCACCGGACCGGCTGCGGATCGCGGTCCCCTTCCCCTTCTCCATGCATGCGGAACTGCTCTACTACTGGCTCAGCGCGCTTGGCTTTCCCGCACCGCAGAGCATCGACATCCGCACCGTGCCCCCATCGTTGATGGCCGACGCCCTGCGCGCGGGCGACGTGGACGCCTTCTGCGTGGGCGAACCCTGGGGCTCGATCGTGGTGGAGCACGGCCTCGGGGCGCTGCTGTTGCCCGGCGCGGCAATCTGGTCCTTCGCCCCGGAAAAGGTGCTGGCCGTGCGCACCCCCTGGCTGACGCAGGAGGCCCCGCTGGCGCACCGCCTGATCCGGGCCGTGTGGCGGGCGGGCAAATGGCTGGCCAGCGCCGAGAGCCGCCTTCTGGCCGCCGAACTGCTGGCCCGCGAGCCCTATCTGAGCCTGCCCCCGGAAATCATCGACCGTGCGCTCTCCGGCGGGCTCACCGTGACGCCACAGGGTCTGCAACGCGACGTGCCCGGATTTCTGCGGTTCCACCTCGGAGACGCCAGCTACCCCTGGACCAGCCAGGCCCAATGGATTGCGCATCAACTGGCGATACGCACCGGCCTGGACCGCGCCGCCGCCCTGCGCGCCGCCGCGCCCGTGTTCCGCGACGATCTCTACCGCGGTGCACTCGGCGACCTCTGCCCGCAGCTCCCCCAGCATCCGCAGCGAGTCGAAGGGCGTGACAGCTCCAATCTCGCCACTCGCGCCCATCCGGCCCCGGACAATCGATTCTTCGATGGTCAGATCTTCGACCCGCAGCGGCCCCAGCGATGAAAAAAGCGGCAGACAGGCCGCGCGATGCCGCATCGCAGAAGAATTTCGCACCTCCCGCCAGTTTCGGCTTTGAGGCCGCCGCCGCCCTCTGACATGCTGATCCCAGGCTCGCAACGATGCCAGCCGCAGAATTTCTCCCAGTGAATGGGACTTTCAAAAGAGCAAAGCCGCTCGACCCGCTCCGCCTCTCCTTCCGGCGGATAAGGTCGGCGGCTTTTTTGGTTTCAGCGCCCGGCTGAACCACCGCATCACACCATGAGGGGACCGAACCGATGAAGAAACTGATGTTGACCCTGGCGGCCACAGCGGCGCTTGTCAGCCCCGCCCATGCAGACATGCTGGAGCTGGAAACAGACGTCCTGACCTTTGGCTTTATCAAATTGACAGACATGGCGCCGCTCGCCGTGGCCTATGAACAGGGCTATTTCGACGACGAGGGCCTGTTTGTCACGCTGGAAGCGCAGGCCAACTGGAAAGTGCTGCTGGACGGCGTGATCGACGGCAGCCTCGACGGCGCCCATATGCTGGCCGGCCAACCGCTGGCCGCCACCATCGGCTACGGCACCGAAGCCCATATCGTCACCCCGTTTTCCATGGACCTGAACGGCAATGGCATCACCCTCTCCAACGAGGTCTGGGAGATGATGAAACCGAACCTGCCGCGGGATGACACCGGCCGGGTGGCCCATCCGATCTCGGCGTCGCATCTGAAACCGGTCATCGAGCGCTTCAGGACAGAGGGCAAGCCCTTCAACATGGGCATGGTCTTCCCGGTCTCCACCCATAACTACGAATTGCGCTACTGGCTGGCCGCCGGCGGGGTGCACCCGGGCTACTACAGTCCCGAAAACGTCACCGGCCAGATCGGCGCCGAGGCCTTCCTGTCGGTGACACCACCGCCGCAGATGCCCGCCACGCTGGAGGCCGGCACCATCTCCGGCTATTGCGTCGGCGAGCCCTGGAACCAGCAGGCGGTGTTCAAGGGCATCGGCGTGCCGGTCATCACCGACTACGAACTGTGGAAGAACAATCCCGAAAAGGTCTTCGGCATCACGGCCGACTTCGCCGAACAGAACCCCAACACCACCCGCGCCGTGGTCAAGGCGCTGATCCGGGCGGCGATCTGGCTCGACGAGAACGACAACGCAAACCGCGCCGAGGCGGTCGAGATCCTCAGCCGCCCGGAATATGTCGGCGCCGATGCCGAGGTGATCGCCAACTCGATGACCGGCACCTTCGAATACGAAAAGGGCGACGTGCGGGATGTCCCTGATTTCAATACGTTCTTCCGCCACAACGCCACCTATCCGTTCTACTCGGACGCGGTCTGGTACCTGACCCAGATGCGGCGCTGGGGCCAGATCGCCGACGCCAAGCCCGACAGCTGGTTCGATGAGGTCGCCCGCTCCGTCTACAAGCCCGAGATCTATCTCGAGGCCGCCCGGATGCTGGTCGACGAGGGCAAGGCCGACGCCGCCGACTTTCCCTGGGACAGCGACGGCTACAAGGCCCCCACCCCGGCCACCGACATCATCGACGGCATCCCCTTCGATGGCCGCAGCCCCAACGCCTATATCGACAGCCTGCCCATCGGCCTGAAGGGCAGTCAGACCGTCGTCGGCGAGGCCGTCCAGGGCTGACCCGCCCCGACGGGAGGGCGGGCGGGGCGAGGCTCCTTCAGGAGCGAGCGCCGGTCCCCTTCCGCACGCCGCATATCTCTTTCTCGCCCGTTCTCGCCAGGACCCCCATCCGAAGGATCCCGCCATGACCACCGTCGACCCCGACAGCCTCTCCGCCGAAGCCCGGCGCGCCCGGCGCTTCACACGCATCAACCAACTCGATTCCTGGTTTCAGGTTCTCGGCCTGGCCTGGATCACCCCGCTGCTGAAGCTCGCCGCCGGCGACACCCCCCGCACCCAGGCCCGAGAGCTCTGGCGCCTTCTGGCGGTGCCGCTGCTTGCCATTGTCGGCTTCCTGCTGCTCTGGGGCACGCTTGCCCCGCGGGTGCAGACCTCGCTTGGCGCCATCCCCGGCCCGGTGCAGGTCTGGGAGGAAACCCTGACCCTGCATCAGGACGCCCGCGCCAAGGCCGCCAAGGAGGCGCAGTTCCGCGAGCGGGTGGAACAGCGCAACCAGCGCATGATCGAACAGGGCCGCGCGGATCAGGTCAAAGACATCGCCTATACCGGCGCACCAAGCTACTACGACCAGATCTGGACCTCGATCCAGACCGTGTTTTTCGGCTTCCTGCTGGCCTCCGTGGTGGCGATCCCGCTGGGCATCCTCGCCGGGCTCTCGCCGATGGCCAATGCGGCCATCAACCCGCTGGTGCAGATCTTCAAACCGGTCTCGCCGCTGGCCTGGCTGCCGATCGTCACCATGGTGGTGTCCGCGCTGGCCGCCTCGGGGGACGGGCTCTTTGCAAAGAGCTTTCTGGTCTCCGCGATCACCGTCACGCTGTGCTCGCTCTGGCCAACGCTGATCAATACGGCGCTTGGGGTGGCGTCGATCGACAAGGATCTGGTCAATGTCTCCAAGGTCCTGAAAATGACCACTTATACCAAGATCACCAAACTGGTGCTGCCCTCCGCGCTGCCCCTGATCTTTACCGGGTTGCGGCTCTCCCTCGGGGTTGGCTGGATGGTGCTGATCGCCGCCGAGATGCTGGCCCAGAACCCCGGTCTCGGCAAATTCGTCTGGGATGAATTCCAGAACGGCTCCAGCCAGTCGCTTGCCCGGATCATCGTCGCGGTGCTGACCATCGGGTTGATCGGCTTCCTCCTCGACCGGGTGATGTTTGCGCTACAATCCCTGTTCACCTTCTCGAACAACCGGTGAGCGTGATGAGCATTCTCGAATTTGCCGACGTCTCCAAATCCTATGGCACCGGCACCACCACCACCGATGTGCTGAAGTCCATCAACCTCCGGGTCGAAGAAGGCGAGTTCCTTGTTCTCCTTGGCTTTTCCGGCACCGGCAAGACCACCCTGATTAACCTGATGGCGGGGCTGGAGCGCCCCACCAGCGGGCGCGTGACCTTCAAGGGCCGGGAGATCACCGGCCCCGGCCCGGAACGCGGCGTGATCTTTCAAAACTACGCGCTGATGCCCTGGCTCACCGTGGCCGGCAATGTGGGGCTTGCGGTGGATGCGATCTTTCCCGGGCTGGACCGGGCGGCAAAAACCGCCAAGGTCGACCACTACGTGCAGATGGTGGGGCTGTCCCATGCCCGTCACCGCCGCCCGGCCGAACTGTCCGGCGGCATGCGCCAGCGGGTGAATGTCGCCCGCGCCTTGGCGATGGACCCCGAGGTGCTGCTGCTGGACGAACCGCTTTCGGCGCTCGACGCGCTCACCCGTGCCAATCTCGCCGAGGAGATCGAGGCGATCTGGGAAGCCGACAAAAAGACCTGCGTGCTTATCACCAACGACGTGGACGAGGCCATCCTTCTGGCCGACCGCATCATCGCCCTGAACCCCGACGGCACGCTGGGCGAGGAGTTCGCGGTCTCGTTGCCCCGGCCCCGGGATCGCAGCGCGATGAACACCGACGATCGTTTCAAGCACCTGCGCGCCGCCGTCACCGGGCACCTGATGGATGTGGGGATCAAATCACGGGTCGAGGGCACAAAGCTGCTGCCCGATGTGACGCCGATCCACCAGCTGCCGGTTACCTTTGCCGAGGCCGGGACCGCGCTCGCCGAGGAGCGCTATCTCGACTTTTCGCAGCTGCACAAGATCTACCCCACGCCCAAGGGACCGCTGACAGTGGTCGAGGATTTCGACCTCAAGATCAACAAGGGCGAGTTCATCTCGCTGATCGGCCATTCGGGATGCGGTAAATCCACGGTGCTGACCATGGCCGCCGGTCTCAACCCGATTTCAAAGGGCGCGATCAAACTCGACCGCAAACATGTCGAAGGCGCCGACCCGGAACGCGCGGTGGTGTTCCAGTCGCCGAACCTGTTTCCCTGGCTCTCGGCACGGGAAAACTGCGCCATCGGGGTGGACAAGGTCTATCCCAGGGCCAGCCGGGCGGAACGTCAGGATGTGGTGGACTATTACCTCGAACGGGTCGGCCTCGCCGAGGCGATGGACAAGCCCGCCTGCGACATGTCCAACGGGATGCAGCAACGGGTCGGCATCGCCCGCGCCTTTGCCCTGTCGCCGAAACTGCTCTTGCTGGACGAACCCTTTGGCATGCTCGACAGCCTCACCCGCTGGGAGCTGCAAGAGGTGCTGATGGAGGTCTGGTCGCGCACCAAGGTGACCGCGATCTGTGTCACCCATGACGTGGACGAGGCGATCCTGCTCGCCGACCGGGTAGTGATGATGACCAACGGGCCGCAGGCCACGATCGGAAAGATCACCGATGTGAAGCTGCCCCGCCCGCGCACCCGCAAGGCACTGCTCGAACACCCGGATTATTACGCCTATCGCCAGGACGTGCTCGATTTCCTCGAGGAATACGAACACGGCGCGAAACCGAAACCCACAGCAACCGCAAAAAAGATCGCGGCGGAGTGACATCATGACCGAAAAACTCGTCATCATCGGGGCCGGCATGGCCTCGGGCCGGGTCATCGAGCATCTGCTGGAGACTGCCCCCGACGCCTATGACATCACCCTGTTCAACGCCGAACCCCGCGGTAATTACAACCGTATCATGCTCAGCCCGGTGCTGTCGGGTGACAAGACCTACGCGGAGATCATCACCCATTCCGATGACTGGTACGCCGCCAATGGCGTGCACACACGGTTTGGCCAGAAAATCACCCGGATCGACCGCGCCGCCAAGACCGTGACCTCCGAGGCCGGCGAGGTGCTGGCCTATGACAAGCTGCTGTTCGCCACCGGCTCCAACCCTTTCATCATCCCGCTTCCGGGTCATGATCTGGAAGGCGTCATCGCCTACCGCGACCTCGAGGACACCCATCGCATGATGGAGATGCAGGCGGGCAACAAGGTGGTGGTGATCGGCGGCGGTCTCCTCGGTCTTGAGGCGGCAGCCGGTATGGCGGCGCGCGGCGCCGATGTCACCGTGGTGCACATCATGGGCCACCTGATGGAGCGCCAGCTGGACGAGGCCGCAGGCTATCTGCTGAAGAAATCGCTGGAGGAAAAGGGCATCACCGTGCGGCTCTCTGCGAACTCCAAGGAGATCGCGGGCGCAGATGGCAAGGTGCGTGCACTGGTGCTGGATGACGGGACCGAGCTGCCCTGCGATCTGCTGGTGATGGCCGTGGGCATCCGTCCCAATACCGCCCTGGCTGCCGAGGCCGGCCTGGCGGTGGGCAAGGGCATTCATGTGGACGACCAGATGCTGACCTCGGACGCCGATGTGCTGGCCGTGGGCGAATGTGTCGAACATGATGGCGCGATCTTCGGCCTTGTGGCGCCGCTTTATGATCAGGCCAAGGTGGCCGCGCAAACCCTGCTCGGCCAGGACGCCGCGTTCCGGCAGAAATCGCTCTCGACCAAGCTCAAGGTCACCGGCTGCGACTTGTTCAGCGCCGGTGATTTCACCGCAGGCGACACCCGCGAGGATATCGTGTTTCGCGACCCCGCACGGGGCGTCTACAAGCGGCTGGTGCTGGAAGGCGACAGGCTGGTCGGGGCGGTGATGTATGGCGACACGAGCGACGGCAACTGGTTCTTCGGCCTCATCAAGGATGGCACCGATGTGTCCGAGATGCGCGACACGCTGATCTTTGGCCCCGCCTATCAGGGAGGGGCCGCCGCGGACCCTCTCTCAGCCGTTGCAGCATTGCCGCGTGACGCGGAAATCTGCGGCTGCAACGGCATTTGCAAAGGCACCATCGTCGACGCCATCGAAGGCGGCGCAACCGACCTGCCCGCCCTGAAGGCAACCACCAAGGCCTCGGCCTCCTGCGGCACCTGCACCGGGCTGGTGGAACAGCTGCTGGAGGTGAAGCTGGGGGAGGACTACGCCGCGCCACAGGCGCAACCGATCTGCGCCTGCACCGACCACACCCACGAGGACGTCCGCCGCCTGATCAAGGCCAAGGCGCTGAAAAGCCAGCCCGCCGTCTGGCAGGAACTGGGCTGGAAGACACCCAACGGCTGCCATGTCTGCCGCCCGGCGGTGAACTTCTACCTGCTCGCCGATTGGCCGGTGGAATATCAGGACGATCCGCAAAGCCGGTTCGTGAACGAGCGCAAACACGCCAACATCCAGAAAGACGGCACATTTTCGGTGGTGCCGCGCATGTGGGGGGGCCTCACCAACCCGCGCGAGCTGCGGGCCATTGCCGATGCGGCCGAGAAATACGACGCCAAGACGGTGAAGGTCACTGGCGGCCAGCGCATCGACCTCTTGGGCATCAAGGGCACGGACCTGCCCGCGATCTGGGCCGATCTGAACAAGGCCGGACTGGTCTCGGGCCACGCCTATTCCAAGGGGCTCCGGACCGTCAAAACCTGCGTCGGCACCGATCACTGCCGCTTTGGCACCCAGGATTCCACCGGGCTGGGCGTCAAGCTGGAACAGGCCCTCTGGGGATCGTGGACACCGCATAAGGTCAAACTCGCGGTCTCCGGCTGTCCCCGCAACTGCGCCGAGGCCACCTGCAAGGATGTCGGCATCGTCTGCGTCGACAGCGGCTATCAGATCGGCGTCGGCGGCGCCGCGGGCATGGACCTGAAGGAGACCCAGCGGCTGGCGGATGTCGCCACCGAGGAGGAGGCGATGGAGATGACCGTGGCCTTTGTCCAGCTCTACCGCGAACACGCCAAATACCTGGACCGGCCCTATAAATGGCTCGCCAAGGTGGGGCTGGAGTGGGTGCGCGCGCGCATCGTCGACAATGCCGCAGAGCGCCACGCCCTGGTCGAGCGGTTCGAGCTGTCGCAGAGCATCTATCGCAAAGACCCCTGGGCGGAGCACGCCAAGGACAAAGCCGAAACCTATCAACCCCTTGCAGACCTGACCCTGGAGGCCGCGGAATGAGCTGGATCGATATTGGCACCCTGGACGACATCCCCCTGCGCGGTGCGCGGGTGGTCAAGACCCCGCTGGGCTGCGTCGCGCTGTTCCGCCCCGCCGAGGACGAAGTCTATGCGCTGTCCGACCGCTGTCCACACAAGGGCGGGCCGCTGTCGGATGGGATCGTGCACGGCAAACAGGTGACCTGCCCGCTGCACAATTGGGTGTTTTCCCTCGAAACCGGCGCCGCACAGGGCGCGGATCAGGGCCAGGTCGCCACCTACTCCGTGCGGATCGAAGGCGGGCGCCTGCTGATGGATGCCACCGAACTTGGCAAGCGGGACGCCGCATGACATCGCCCGCGCAGGATCAACAGAGCTGGACCCGCTCCACCTGCCCCTATTGCGGCGTTGGATGTGGAGTCCTGATGCGGCGGGGTGGCCCGGACGGGCTGGAGGTCAAGGGAGACCCGGACCACCCCGCCAACCGGGGGCGGCTGTGTTCCAAAGGCGCGGCGCTGGCGGAAACCACCGGACTGGAGGGCCGCCTGCGCGCGCCCCGCATTCACGGCGCCGACACCGATTGGGACAGCGCCCTCAATCTGGTCGCCACCCGGTTCCGCGAGACGATTGCCGCCCATGGTCCCGACAGCGTCGCCTTCTACGTCTCCGGCCAGCTGCTGACCGAGGATTACTATGTGGCCAACAAGCTGATGAAGGGCTTCATCGGTTCCGCCAATATCGACACCAATTCGCGGCTCTGCATGGCGTCCTCGGTCGCCGGCCACAAACGCGCCTTTGGCAGTGACACCGTGCCCGGCACTTATGAGGATATTGACGAGGCCGACCTGGTGGTGCTGGTGGGCTCCAACCTGGCATGGTGCCACCCGGTGCTGCACCAGCGACTGCTGGCGGCCCGGGCGGCACGCGGCACCCGCATCGTGGTGATTGACCCCCGCCACACGGCAAGCTGCGATACCGCCGATCTGCACTTGAAACTCCGCATCGGGTCGGATGTCGCCCTGTTCAATCACCTCTTGTCCCGGATCGCGCGGTCTGCTGCGCTCAATCCTGATTTTCTGCGCAATGTCAATGGATTGGACAAAACCCTCGCCGCGGCGCAGGATGACGATCCGGACGCAACCGGCCTGCCGCCCGAAGAGATCGACCGCTTCTGCCGGATGTGGATCGAAACCCCGCGCGTCGTCACCCTCTACAGCCAGGGCGTCAATCAATCCGCCGCCGGCGCAGACAAGGTGAACGCGATCCTGAATTGCCATCTGGCCACCGGACGCATCGGACTCCCCGGATCCGGCCCCTTCTCCGTCACCGGACAGCCCAACGCCATGGGCGGGCGCGAGGTCGGCGGGCTGGCCAATATGCTTGCCTGCCATCTCGATCTGGACACACCCGACCACCGGGCCATCGTGCAGGATCACTGGGCCGCCCCCACCCTGCCCGCCGCCCCCGGACTCAAGGCCGTCGACATGTTCGAGGCGATCCATTCCGGGCAGATCAAGGCGCTCTGGATCATTCACACCAACCCGGCTGTCTCCATGCCGGATGCGGATCGGGTTGCACAGGCCATCACCCGCTGCCCGTTTACCGTCGTCAGCGACATCAGTGCGGAAACCGATACCGCGCGGCTCGCCGACGTGCTGCTGCCCGCCGCCGCCTGGGGCGAAAAATCCGGCACCGTTACCAACTCCGACCGCACCATCAGCCGCCAGCGCGCCCTGCGCCCGCCTCCGGGGTCGGCCCGCCCCGACTGGCAGATCCTCTGCGATGTGGGGCGGCGTATGGGCTGGCCGCAGGCCTTCGCCTACGACAGCCCCGCCGCGATTTTCCGAGACTACGCGGCGCTCTCCGGCAAGGCAGCCGCGCTGGGGCGCGATTTCGACATCTCGGCCCTGTCGGCGCTGGACGATGACGCCTATGACACGCTCCTTCCCGGGCGCTGGCCCCGGACTGCGGAGCGGTCCGGCGGGCGCTTCTTTGCCGACGGGCGCTTCTACCACGCCGATGGCAAGGCGCAGATGATCCCGGTTCAGCACCGCCCGCCGGTGGCCAAACGCAGCCCGCGCTATCCGTTCCGGCTCAACACCGGGCGCATTCGCGACCAATGGCACACGATGACGCGGACCGGCCTGTCCCCACGGCTCTCGGCGCATCTGGCCGAACCCTATGTGGATCTTCACCCCGAGGACGCCGCCCGGCTGGCGATCAAACCGGCGGATCTGGTGCAACTCAGCAGCCCCCACGGCCGCGCCCTCCTGCGGGCGCGCATCACCGATGACGGTCAGCCAGGCACGGTTTTTGCCCCGATCCACTGGACCGCAGAGACAGCCCCCGCCGCGCGGATCGACCATCTGGTGGCTCCGGTGGTGGATCCGGTCTCCGGCCAGCCCGAGAGCAAGGCAAGCGTGGTTGCCGTGTCGCGGTTCGAGGCCCGCTGGTACGGGTTTGCCGTCTCTGCCACGCCTCTTGATCGCGACACGCTGGAGATCGCCGACTATTGGGCCCGGGCGCGCACCCCGGGGGGCTGGCGACTGGAACTTGCCGGGCGCCGCGCCATTGCCGATTGGGACGCCACCGCCCGCCACCTGTTCGACCTGCCACGGGCGGATGTGCAGCTGTTATCGGACCCGGCGCGCGGCACCACCCGGCTCGCCTACCTGCACGGCGGGCGCGTGCAGGCCGCCCTGTTCGTCGCCCCGCAGCCCGTTGCCGTCATGCGCGATTACCTGACCGGCGTGCCCGGCACCACAGCGCCCACAGTCCTGACCGGCCGTGCGCCGGTGGACCAGCCTGATCCGGGCCCGATCCTGTGTTCCTGTTTCTCGGTCGGAGTGAACAGCATCCTCACCGCCATCGAAACCGGCGGCCTGATGACGGTCGATGACGTCGGCGCAGCGCTTCAGGCCGGAACCAATTGCGGCTCCTGCAAGCCCGAAATCGCCGCGCTTCTGGCGCGTATCCAGGTCCAGGAGGCCGCAGAATGACCGCCCTGCCCGCACCCGCCACCCGCGCCCTCGACTGGGGGCTGCGCCTGTGTCGTCAGACCGCCAGCTTGCTCCAGGTCCCTCTTACGGTGCGCCCCTCCCGTGACCTGGCCCGGCGCCGGGCGCGATCCCATGTCGCCCTGGTGGGCGCGGGACCCGGCGCTGCCGACCTGCTGAGCCTGCGGGCCCTGGCGCGCATTCGCGCCGCCGATGTGCTGCTCTATGATCGGCTGGTCGATCCGGAGGTGATCGCCCTCGCCCGGCGCGGCTGTCGCAGGATCTACGTGGGCAAGGAGGTGGGCGCACATGCCTGGCCGCAACACCGGATCGACGCCTGCATCGTTGCCGAAGCCCTGAAGGGCCAGCGCGTGGTGCGGCTCAAATCCGGCGATCCGGGCATTTTTGGACGGCTGACCGAAGAGCTCACCGCCGCCCGGCTGGCCGGCCTCCCGGTGGAGGTCGTGCCCGGTATCACCGCCGCCTGCGCTGCGGCGGCGCATCAGCAGATCAGCCTCACGGAACGCGGCGTGGCAGATACGCTGATCCTGACCACCGGCACCTGTCGACACGGCAGCGCCCTGCCCGACAGCACCCGTCATGCCGGCCCCGGAACCACTTCTGTGTTCTACATGTCGGTGCGACAGGCCAGCCGCATCCGGGACGGGCTCATCTCCCAGGGTCTGCCGCGCCGGGCGCCGGTTCGGATCGCAGCTGATGTGGCGAAACCCGGTGAACAGCACCTGGCATGCCGCCTCGACCAGCTGCCGGACACACTCTGCGCCGCCGCCATCACCGGCTGCGCCCTGATTATCGTGACCTGGCCGAAACCCGCCAGGCAGCCAGACCAGGCCTTGGGACACTCACGTCCGGCGCAGGGACAACCGGCGCCGGGGTGACCCCGCTACGCTCACTCTGCATCGCTGACGTGGGCTTCGATCAGCGTCAGCAAGGTTTCGACCTGCTCCGGTGACAACCCGCGCCCCTTGAGGTCGATCCGGACCGCTTTCGGGGACACCTCAGCGCTCAGATCTCCGCCCCCTTGCAGGCTGCGCGGGCTCAGCCGGGTGACCTGACGCGGGCGCCCACCGCGGGCGGATACGGCAGCGGCCCCGCCCTGATCCTGGGCATTCAGCGCTGTTTCCAGCAGCTTCCATTCCGCGCGCTCACTGTCCGGTGCAGCGCCGGCCAAGACCTGCCGCAAACCCGCCTGCCCCCCGGCCCGCAGCGCCGCCGCCAGCCGCAATCCGGCCTTCTCGGACAGCGCACTGGGATAGCGCAACAGATCGCCCAGCCCCTCATGCACGGCGGCAAAGCTGCGCACCTTGGAGCGTTTTGCCTTGGACGCCGCCGCGAACAGGACATCCACCGCTTCCTCGACCGAGGCAAAGACCCCCTGCCCCGTCACCAGAACCGCAATGCGGCCCCGTTCATAGGGCGTCAGATTGGCCCGCAGCTCGTTTTCCTCGACCATGGAGACATAGGCCGCGGCGCTGTCGCTGCCCTGACGCACAAAGGCGGGGATCTCGGCAAACCCCTCGTGACCACGGTTCAGACGCGCATAGGCTTCAAGCCGGCGGAACCCGGACACCAGACCATAGCCGCCGTCCTCCAGCGCCACCACTTCGACCGGGCTGCGCAAGCCGTTCTGGCGCACCGAGGCAATCAGCTCCTGAAGCTCCTCCTCGTCCACCGCCATGCGATCCCGCCGCAAGTAGTCGCGGTCGATCTGTTCCAGCGGAACCGGTTGCACCACCTGCCCCGCTTCCTCCGCGCTGCGCCAGCGACCGGCATCGGCCTTGTCGCGGGCCATCTCCACCCGGTCGGTCACCGCCGCCATGCCGCGTAGCTTGGCGGTTTCGGCCGAGACCTTGGCGATCGGCGGCGCGCTCTGGGTGCCTGTTTCGAACGGGTTGACGCTTGGTTTCGTCGCGAAACCCTCTTCCAGCGCCTCGATCTCCGAGGCATCCGGTGCGGTCAGTCGTCTGCGTTTAGCCATCCTGCTGGTCCCCTGCCATCCGGGCATCGCGCCACCAGCTGCCGATGAGGAGTTCCTTGAACTCGGCATAGGTGCGATCAAAGGTTTCCCGCCCGCGTACATAGGTATCGCGGTTGAAGTCGCGATAATCCGCTTCATAGATCCCATTTACCTGCTCTCCCGCCTGGCCCACGAGGGCCGTGACATCCTGACGGTAGGCATTCATGAAATCGCCGAAGTAAGCCTGGATCACATTCGCCATATCCGTCTGCTGACTGGCGTCGAAGCGCGTGATCAGCGCCCTTACTACATCCCATTCGAACTTAATTTCAGGCAAACCGGCCGCACGCTGCGCAACGTTCTCGCCCTCCTCGATCGACGCAAAGGTCGAATAGAGCATGTCAAAGAACCGTCCCGTGCTGTCGAATTCCAGAAACGATGCCCCCAGCGGCACCAGCAGGATATCGGCAGCGGCCAGCGCGTTGATGGTCAGATAGCCAAGCGCCGGCGGCGTATCGAGAAAGACGATGTCGTACTCGTCAAGGATACCTTCGTCCTGAAGAAAGTTGCTCAACGCATCCCACAGCGGCCAGCTCCGCAACCCCATGCGCCAGACCGGAATCTGGAACTCCGCCCAATAGAGGTTCAGCTGCGCGCCGATCAGGTCGATATTGGGCCAATGGGTTTTCTGGATGACGTTTCGCGGCGAAACCGTCAGCGCCTCGTTCAGGGTTTCATCCAGCGCCAGCTCCGGCTCGCCGGCGGCGGCGCGGACAGCGTTCTCTTCCAGCACGGCCTTGGCGTAATCCTTGGCCACCAGCGGGAACACCGTCGACCATTCGTCCTCCACGGTGCCGCCGAGGATCGAGGTCATGGAGCCCTGGCTGTCGAGGTCGATCACCAGCACCTTGTAACCGTCCAGCGCCGCCGACATCGCCAGATGCGCAGCCGTCGAGGTCTTGCCCACGCCGCCCTTGAAGTTGGCAACCGCGGTGACCTTGGCCGGCAGACCTTCCGGCCGGTAGGGCAGGTATTCCTTGGTCGAGATCCCCTCGCTCGCGAAATGCTGACGCAGAGCGAGCACTTCTTCGAGGGTGAACCATTTGGAGCCACCTTCGCCTTCGCCCTGGGGCAGATCCGGATGCGCCTTCAAAACCCGGCGCAGATGTTGCGGCGCAACCGGGATCAGATAGCGGGTGATTTCCCAGACAGAGAACTTGCGCAGCCGCTTTTCGCCGTCGGGGGCATAGCCGCGTCGGGCCAGATCCTCGCGTCCCTTGGTACACAAGGCCGCGGCTTTGGCAAAGCGGGTGGTCTGGATCGGATCGGGCAGCTTGCCTGCGGCTTTTTCCGGGTCCAGATTGAAATAGGGGGGCAATGGAGGGGTACTCATCAGGTTGCTCGATCTCGATGAATGTCTGCGGTTTTTTGTTATATGCCCAAGAATAGAGAACATCCCCGCGCCTGCATAGGTCATACGGACCCGGTGCGGAGATTTTTCAGGTGCCTGTCAGCGGTTTCGTGGCGAAACGTAGGGGTTGGCATCATCCTTGGCGGCATTGCATCGAAAAACCCAGAAATAGAAACACAACAAAGCGTTTAGTTTTTTTAGAGTCTTTAGAAGCTTTAGGTCGGGGAAATCATTTGTACTCAACGCCTTAAACGGCCAAAGGTGCCACTTTACAGGAAGATGGGGACCTATATGCAGGACGAAAGGGACCTGTATGCAGGATGAACAGGCCCCTTGAGCGGGAGGAAAGGTCCCGATTCTCGGGATGGGTCCCCCGGCGCGAAACCTGTGACACAGAGCGCCAGAGCCGCGCGTGGAGCGGTTTCGGACTCGAATTTCGACACTAAAGGCCCGGGTTAGACCCTGTTTCCTCCGCCGCGCTCTGGCGGTCTGAGGTGTGGAGTTGCGAGGGCGCATGATTCGCATTCCTCGTAGAAACGCTTCGGACATCCCGTGGATGGGTACCTTTGGGACCAAGGGAGGACCTCTGTCGTGCCGCGTGATAGGAACCCGTGGGTAATTGTCTGTCGGGTTCCTTTTGTGGCAGAGTTGCAAAAAACATCAAGGCAGATGATTCCATGGCAGAGCAGGCTTTCGACGGGGAACGGCTGACCGGCGCGTTGACGCGAGAGACGGTGAAAAAGAATGTCGCCGCAATCCACATCAGTGGCAAGCTGACTCTGTTGCAGCGCAAGCTGTCGAATGTGCTGTTGCTGAATGCCTACGACACGCTGACCTCGGCCCGCAGCCACACCATCGACGCGCGCACGCTGGCGATGATGGTGGGATACAACTCCAACGATGTGGACAGTCTGCGCGCCAGTCTCCGGGCGCTGGCGGAAACGGTTGCGGAATGGGACATGCTGGATGAGCAGGGCCACCAGGAATGGGGGGTCTCGGCGCTGCTGAGCTATGCCAAGCTGAAGAACGGCGTCTGTGAATATGCCTATTCCCCGGCCTTGGCGCAGAAGCTGCATGACCCGAAGATCTACGCGCTGATCAATGTAAAGATACAGCGCAACTTCACCTCCGGCCACGGGTTGGCCCTGTATGAAAACTGCTATCGCTTCGTGCGGACGGGATCGACGGGGTGGTGGAGTCTCGACATCTTTCGCAAACTGATGGGGGTGGACGGGTCCGCCTATTACGAGAGTTTCAAGCACCTCAACGCCAAGATCATCAAGCCGGCGGTGGCCGAGGTCAACAAAAGCTCCGACATCATCATCGAGCCGCAGACCCGCAAGAAAGGGCGTGCCGTCAGCGAGATCCGTTTTCTGATCAAGGAAAATCCGCAGATGGCGATGTTCCAGATCGATGATAGCGACGGGCTGCGCAATCTGCCGGTCTACAAGGCATTGCGCGGGCAGGGGGTCTCGGACCGGCTGGCGCGGCAATGGATCACCGAACATGGGCAGGACTATGTTCAGGAAAAGCTCGACTATGTGTCGGGGCAGGGCGAGGTGAAATCCCGCGTCGGCTATTTGCGGGCGGCGATCAACGGTGATTACTCCGTGGCGCAAGAGGGGCGCGCGACCCCGGCCAATCCGGACCCGGAGGCCGAAGCGCGCCTGGCGGCGGAACGCGAGGCGCGCGCGGCGGCAAAGGCGGCGGAGGATGCAGCCTTTGCCGCGCGGGCGGCGGAGCGGCGGGACAGGGCGCGCCACCTCGATATTGTCGAAACCCTGGTTTCGCGGCGAAACCCGACGCAACGTGATGCCGACAAGCGCCTGTTCCTGTCGCGGCTCGACAGTGATCTCGACCGCGAGCATTTCCGCCAGCACGGGTGGCGCTCGGCGCTGAACGCCGGTGCCATCATTGCCTTCTGGCAGGAGTTGGAACCCGACGCCTTTGACGACCCAGCGGATGCGGCGGAGGCCTGAGCGCGGCCGGGCTTAGCGCGTGGACAGTGCGGGCGCCGGGGCAAACCGGGCCCGCGTTCGGTTGGCAAAACCCACCAGGGTGAGCATCACCGGCACCTCGACCAGCACGCCGACGACGGTGGCCAATGCTGCGCCGGAATTGAGGCCAAAGAGGCTGATTGCAACCGCGACCGCCAGTTCAAAGAAGTTCGACGTTCCGATCAGCGCGCAGGGCGCGGCGATCCGGTGCGGCACCCGCATCGCGTAGGCGGCGCCATAGGCGATGAAGAAAATGCCATAGCTCTGGATCAGGATCGGCACGGCGATCATGGCGATCACGGCGGGGCGGTCGAGAATGACCTGACCTTGCAGGCCAAACAGGATCACCACGGTTGCGATCAGGCCAATGATCGACAGCGGCTTGATCCGTGCCAGGAAGGCGGCGATACGCGCCTCATCCCCCAGACGCCCCCGGGTCCAGAGACCGGCCACAAGGGGCAGCAGCACAAACAACACCGCCGAGAGGATCAGCGTGCTCCACGGCACCTCGATATCGGTGACCCCAAGCAGGAAGGCCACGATAGGGGCAAAGGCCACCACCATGATCAGATCGTTCACCGAGACTTGCAGCAGCGTATAGCTCTCGTCGCCCTTGGTCAGTTGCGACCAGACAAACACCATGGCGGTGCAGGGCGCGGCCCCGAGCAGGATCAGCCCGGCGATATATTGCTGGGCGTCAGCGGGGTTCAGGAAGGGTGCAAAGACCACCTCGAAAAACAGAACACCAAGGGCGGCCATGCTGAAGGGCTTGATGAGCCAGTTGACCACCAGCGTGATCGCAAGCCCCTTGGGCTGGCGTGCCACATCCCGCAGGCTCTTGGGGTTCACGCCGATCATCATCGGGTAGACCATGGCCCAGATCAGCACCGCCACCACCAGATTGACACTGGCGACCTCGGCGGCGGCAATGGTGTCCACGAGGGCAGGGGAGAGATTGCCAAGCGCAATGCCCGCAACCATGGCCAGCGCCACCCAGATGCTCAGGTATTTTTCAAAGATGCTCATGCCGGGGTGCTTTCTGGTGTTGGGGCGGTCAGGCGACCGGCGATCAGCGCGCTGAGGGCGATCATCACGGTGGCCGTGCCGAGGCAGGCTGCAACACCGCCCAGTTGATAGGTGAGGCCCGACAGAACAGTGCCCAAAAGCCGCCCGCCTGCATTGGCCATGTAATAAAACCCCACATCCATCGTGACCCGTTCATCCTTGGAAAAGGCGAGGATCAGATAGGAGTGGAGCGAGGAATTCACCGCAAAAAGCGCCCCAAACAGCAAGAGGCCTGCCACCAGCGTCACGGTGAGCCAGAGCGCAGGTCCGCCCGACATCAATACAGCTGCTGTGAGGACGGCGGGCACCACCGCGAGCATTGCAGCCCAGCGGCGGGCGGCGGCGATCAGGTCAGCCTCACTGCGCGATGGCGCGCGCAGGATGCGGGGCGCGGCGGCCTGCACGGCGCCATAGCAGATGATCCAGATCGCCATGAACGTGCCGATCATGAAAAACGCCGCACGGTTGCCCTCTTCGGTGCCGTCCGACAACACCGCGTAGAAATAGACCGGAATGCCGACCACGAACCAGACGTCGCGCGCGCCAAACAGGAACACCCGCGCTGCCGACAGCCAGTTGATATTGGCGGATTTGGAGAACACCTCGGAAAACTTGGCGCCCTTGCGCCCGGTGGGCAGGCCTGCGGGCATGGCAATCAGCACCGCGATCAGGATCAGGCCGAGGATGATCGCCATGCCCAGCGTTGCCCATGTGAACCCCGCCAGCGCGAGCAAGGCTGCGCCCAGCAGGAAGCCCAGCCCCTTGACCGCGTTCTTGGAGCCGGTCAGCACCGCCACCCAGCGAAACAGCCCGTCGCCCTCGCGCGGGGCGAGCAGTTTGACGGCAGATTTCGACGCCATCTTGGCCAGATCCTTGGCCACGCCCGACAATCCCTGCACCGCCATCACGAATGCCACCGAGGTGGCGATCTGCCAGGTGGGATCAAGCTGCGTCAGCGCCACCAGCGCCACCACTTGCAGGCCGAGCCCGGCATAAAGCGTCGTCGTCAGGCCAAACCGCGCCGCGATCCAGCCTGCCGAGAGGTTGGTGACCATGCCCGCGATCTCGTAAAGGACAAAGAGATAGGCCAGCTGCACCGGGCTGAACCCCAGCGTATGAAAGTGCAACAGCACCAGCATCCGAAGCGCGCCATCGGTCAGCATGAAGGCCCAATAGGCCGCCGTCACCGCCACATAGGCGGCCAGGCCGTTCTGCGCGGGCGTGGAGGTCACAGGCTCTCACCCACCATCAGGGCCACATCCACCAGACGATGCGCATAGCCCATCTCGTTGTCGTACCAGGCGTAGATCTTCACCTGCGTGCCATTCACAACCATGGTCGAGGGCGCATCCACAATGGAGGAGCGCGTGTCATTGGTGTAGTCCGCCGACACCAGCGGGCGTTCCTCATAACCGAGGATACCGGAGAGCGCGCCGGTCGCCGCCTCCTGGAACATGGCGTTCACCTCCTCGGCGGTGGTCTCGTGGGCCACCTCAAACACGCAATCGGTGATCGAGGCATTCAGCAGCGGCACCCGCACCGCATGGCCGTTCAGTTTGCCCTTGAGTTCCGGGTAGATCAGCGTGATCGCGGTGGCGCTGCCGGTGGTGGTCGGGATCAGGGAGTTGAGCGCAGAGCGCGCCCGCCGCAGATCCTTGGCCGGGCGATCAACAATGGTCTGGGTGTTGGTCACATCATGGATCGTGGTGATCGAGCCATGTTTGATGCCGATCCCCTCGTGCAGCACCTTCACTACCGGCGCGAGGCAATTGGTGGTGCAGCTTGCGGCGGTCACGATGCGGTGGCGGGCCGGGTCATAGATGTCGTCATTGACGCCCATGACGATATTTGCGGCATCGCCATCCTTGACCGGGGCGGAGACCACGACCTTTTTGACGCCCGCCTCGAAATAGGGGGCGAGCTTGGCCTCGGTTTTGAATACCCCGGTGCAGTCGATCACCACATCGACGCCGTCGAGCGGCAGATCCGCGATGCGGGTCTGGTTCAGGACGGGCAGGCGGGTGCCGTCGATGGTGATGCTGTCGTCATCGCTTGTGATTTCCGCGTCCCAGCGGCCATGCACCGTGTCGAATTCGAGAAGATGGGCGTGCATCGCCGCATCGCCCACCGCGTCGTTGATCCAGGCGATCTGGGCGCCGCGTTCCAGCAGCGGTTTCAGGGCCAGTTTGCCCATCCGGCCAAGGCCGTTCAATGCATAGACGGTCATGTGCTGTCCTTATATTTCCGTGAGGGTCAGGGCGGTGCGGCCTCAGTGGTCGCGCGCGATGTCATCCACCGCCTTTTGCAGTGAAATCCGGTCCAGCTCCGCAAAGGGCAGGGCGGCAAAGGCGCGGATGCGGTTCTTGAGCGTGCCATAGGCCTGCTGGAACGCGAGGCTGCGTTCGGCGTCGGTGCCCTCGGCCTTGACCGGGTCGGGCATGCCCCAATGGCCGGAAATGGGCTGGCCCTCCCAGGCGGGGCATTCCTCATTGGCGGCACCGTCGCAGACGGTGAAGACAAAATCGAACTTCGGCGCGGTGTCGGTGGTGAACTCACTGACGTTCTTGGCGCGCAGCGTAGCTGTGTCATGTCCCTTGTTGCGCAGCACCTCAAGCGCGAAGGGGTTCAGCGCGGAATAGGGTTTGGTGCCTGCCGAGTAGACATTGAACCGGTCGCCCCCTTCGGCCAGCAGGATCGATTCGGCAAAGATCGACCGGGCCGAGTTGCCGGTGCAGATGAACAGGACGTTATATTTCGAGTCGGTCATGGCAGGGGTCTCCGGGGTCTCATCGGGGAGTGCAGGCAAGCAGAGTTCGGGACGGCCACGGCAGCAGTCGAAAAACAGCGCATCGAGTGTCTCGCGCATGCCTGTCATGTCGACCTGATAGTGGAGCCATGTGCCCTCGCGGGTTTGCGTCACCAATCCGGCCTGCATCAAAGCAGACAAATATGACGACAGTGTACTGGGTTTGACCTCCAGGGCCGCTGCGATCTCGCTGGCGGGCACGCGGTCTGGATACCGGCGCATCAGGAGCCGGAACACCGAGAGGCGTTGCGGATGGCCCAGAACGGACAGGCGGAGGGGAATCAGTGCTTCCATAATTCTCGTTTTATCGAAATAAAGGCGGATTGCAAGGCTACGTTTGCGTCTTGCGGCCCGACCTGTCGCTGTGCTGCGCCGTCTGGGTCCTTGCCGTGCGAGGCCTGACACGGTGTGATACCTTGATTGCCGCCAAAAATTACGCTATATAACGTCAGTATTACTGTATGGAGGTCGAGATGCAGATCATGCAATTTGCGGATGGCGGGCTGTTCGACCCGCGCAAGATCGCAGCCGTGCTGCGCACCTCCTCCGAGGAAGTGGCGATGACCGTGGGGCTTGGCAAGGATGCGTTGCAGCGCCGGGCGCGGGTGCAATCGGCCAAGACCCAGCGGCGCCTGCGGGAGCTGGTGGAGGTGCTGAACAAGGTGCAGCCCCGGTTCGGCTCCGAATTGATGGCCTATGCCTGGTATCGTTCCGAACCGCTGGCGGGTTTTGACGGGCGCACCGCGATGCAGCTGGTCCAGGACGGCAAGGCGCAGGCGGTATTGGAGTATATCGACGCGGTCGATGCGGGCGTCTACGCCTGATGCCCCTGACAGACGGGCACTACAACGGGCCGCTCTATCGCGCGCTGAACCCGGTCTATGCGCGCGAGCCGCTCTCGGGTGTGGGGGCGGCGCGCTACGGCGGCCGCTTCAACCCGAAGGGCTGCGCCGCGCTCTATACCGCGCTCGATCCGGCGACGGCCCTGCGCGAGGCCAATCAGGTGGGGGATCTGCAACCGACCACGCTGGTCTCGTATCGTGCCGACCTGGGACCGGTATTCGACAGTCGCGACACGGAGGCGCTGGCGGGGCAGGGCATGACACCGGCCGGGCTGGCGGACCCGGGCTGGCGTGCGGCCATGCTCGATGGGCGAAAGGTCCCGACACAGGATCTGGCCCGGAGCCTGATTGGCGCGGGGTATGCGGGCCTTTTGGTGCGCAGCTTTGCCCCCGGCACCGGTGACAGCAGTCTGAACCTGGTGCTGTGGCGCTGGCATGCGGGGGACCTTACAGTGGTGGATGATGAAGACCGTCTGAACCGGATCTGAGGGGCCTGCGGTCTGCAAGATCCGGGGCGCAGGCACATTCGTCGCGCAGCAGCGCCGCCACATCTTCGATGTCGCGGTTGAGCGGGCGATCATCCTGATAGACAGCCACCCGTCCGCGCAAACGCGCGTACAGTCGGGCATTGGCCTCCGCCCCGCCGCGGAGGGGATGCAGGTCACGCGCCTGCGCCCCGCACAGCAATTCGATCGCCAGAATGTAAAACAGGTTCTGCATCACATGCAGGGCCTTTTCCGCAGCAGGTGTGGCGTGGGTCAGGATGTCCTCCTGCAAGGCGGATGTGACGCCGCCGTCGAGGCTCGCGGGGACCGACAGGCGGCGGTTTTCGCCACAGAGGGCCGAGGCGGAATATTGCGCGATCATCAGGCCGGAGCAGCGGCCACCGTCGGCGCTGAGGAACGGCGGCAGGTCGCTGACCAGTGGATTGACCATCCGGTCGATGCGGCGTTCGGAAATCGCGCCGAGCTGGGCCGCGATCATCGCCAGCCGGTCCGCCGCAAAACCGATGGCCGCGCCCACCGCATTGGCCTGGCTGGAGACCACCGGCGCCTCCGGGCTGCCGCAGACCACGGGATTGTCGGTGACGCTGTGCAATTCGTTGCGCAGGATCTCGGCGATATTGCCCAGCTCGTCGCGGACGCTGCCGTGTACCTGCGGCACCGCGCGCAGGCTGAGCGGATCCTGGGTGCGGGCGCGATCTGCCGCGACATGGCCGCGCCCGCTGAGCCAGGTCCGCACCGTATTGGCCGAGGTGCGCATCCCCTCCGACATGCGCAGGCCGAGGCCCTGTTCCTCGAACGGGTCGCTTTGCCGCCCCAGCAGCTCATAGCTGAAGGCGGCAGCGGCATCGGCCCAATCGACCAGGCGCGACAGGCGGGCAAAGGCCAGCGCGGCGAGGCCGGTTGCGCAGGGGGTGCCGTTGACCAGACTCAGCCCCTCTTTGGCGCCAAGCTTCAGCGGTGCCCGCCCGATGTGGCGCAGGGCCTGGGCGCCGCTGATCCGGTCCCCGTTCAGCATGGCCTCGCCTTCGCCGATCACCAGCAATCCGATGCAGGCCGAATGCACCAGATAGCCCACCGACCCCTGCGACGGCATCACCGGCGTGATCCCGGCATTCAGCAGTGCCAGCAGCGTCTCCACCGTTTCCCAGCGGACACCGGAGCGGCCATGACAGAAGTTGTTGATCTGAGCCGCCATGATCGCCCGGGCCGCATCCGGGGGCAGGGGCGCGCCAACACCGCAGGCGTGGCTGAACAGGATGTTATGGGACAGTGCTGACTGATCCGCCGGTCCGATGATGACATCGCAGAGCGCGCCGACGCCGGTGTTGATGCCGTAGCCGCGGATGCCCCGGTCGACGATCGCATCCACGATGTCGCGGGCCGCCTTGATCCGGGCGATGGCCGCGTCCGAAAGCACCAGATCGGCCCCTTTGGCAATCTGTTCGATGTCAAAGGGGCTGAGCGGACGGTCGAGCAGGACATGGTCCTGCGCGGACAAAGCGGCGTGGGCGGACATCTGGCTGTTCCAATGGTTGAGGGCGGGTGTCCCGCCGGCTGCACATTAAGTACATTACAAATAATATTATGAGTGTACATAATGCAGCGTCAAATACGTCCCCCGTCAAGCCTGTTTGCGACACGGTTCGCCATGGCAGATGGGGCCGTCCCACGAAAAAGGGGGCCGATGGCCCCCCTGTAATCCGTATGTCATGTCCGCAGATTGCGGCGCGTGGTGTCAGCCGCCGAAATCGTCGAGCATGATGTCCTCGCGGTCCACGCCCAGTTCCAGCAGCATGTTGATCACCGACTGGTTCATGATCGGCGGGCCACACATGTAGAACTCGCAGTCCTCGGGCGCCGGGTGGTTCTTGAGGTATTCCTCGTAGAGCACGTTGTGGATGAAGCCGGTGTAGCCTTTCCAGTCGTCCTCCGGCAGCGCGTCCGAGAGGGCCACGTGCCACTCGAAATTGTCGAATTCTTCTGCCAGCTGGTCGAAATCCTCGACAAAGAACATCTCGCGCTTGGAGCGCGCCCCGTACCAGAAGGTGATCTTGCGGTCGCGGTTTTCCAGACGCTTGAGCTGGTCAAAGATGTGCGACCGCATCGGCGCCATACCGGCACCACCGCCGATAAAGACCATCTCTTTTTGCGTATCGCGGGCGAAGAATTCGCCAAACGGGCCGGAGATAGTGACCTTGTCACCGGGTTTCAGGTTGAAGATATACGAGGACATCTGGCCGGGCGGAATACCGGTGGAACCCGGTGGCGGCGAGGCAACGCGGACGTTGAGCATAATGAGGCCCTTTTCGTCCGGGTAGTTGGCCATCGAATAGGCCCGCTCGATCGGTTCATCGACGGTTGATTCATACTGCCACAGATTGAACTTGTCCCAATCGGGGCGGTATTCTTCCTCGACGTCGAAGTCCTTGTAGGACAGCTTGTGCGCCGGGGCCTCGATCTGGATATAGCCACCGGCGCGGAAGTTCACATCCTCGCCCTCTGGCAGTTCCAGCACCAGGTTCTTGATGAAGGTGGCGACGTTTTCATTGGAGCGCACGGTGCACTCCCATTTTTTCACGCCGAACACCTCTTCGGGCACTTCGATGTCCATGTCCTGCTTGACCGCGACCTGACAGGACAGACGGTCGCCACAGGAGGCTTCGCGCTTGGTGATGTGGCTTTCTTCGGTGGGCAGGATCGACCCACCCCCGGAATGCACACGCACGCGGCATTGCGCACAGGTGCCGCCCCCGCCACAGGCGGAGGGGACGAACATTTTCTCGGCCGCCAGCGTTTGCAGCAGTTTGCCGCCCGCCGGAACGGAGATGGTTTTCTCACCGTTGATGGTGATGTTCACATCGCCCGAGCTGACGAGCTTGGAACGGGCCGCCAGAATGATCGTCACCAGTGCGACAACGATCAATGTGAACAGGAGAACGCCTAGTCCGAATGTAGTCACGTCTGCGCTCCTCTCAGAGTTTCACGCCGCTGAAGGACATGAAGGCCATCGCCATCAGACCTGCGGTGATGAAGGTGATTCCGAGACCCTGAAGCCCGTCGGGAATGTCGGAGTATTTCAGCTTTTCGCGCACACCCGCCATGGCGGTGATCGCAAGCGCCCAACCGAACCCGGAGGACAGACCGTAGGTGGTGGCTTCGGCAAAGTCATAGCTGCGCTCCACCATGAAGAGCGAGCCACCCAGGATGGCGCAGTTCACTGTGATGAGCGGCAGAAAGACCCCAAGCGCGTTGTAGAGCGGCGGGAAATACTTATCGAGCAGCATCTCGAGGATCTGCACCATGGCCGCGATCACACCGATATAGGAGATCAGGCCAAGGAAGGTCAGATCCACATCCGGGAACCCGGCCCAGGCCAGCGCACCCGGCGCCAGCAGATAGGTCAGGATCAGGTTGTTGGCAGGCACGGTGATGCCCTGCACCAACATGACCGAGATACCCAGCCCGATCGCGGTCGAGATCTTTTTCGACACGGCGAGAAAGGTACACATGCCGAGGAAGAACGACAGGGCGAGGTTCTCAACAAATACGGCCTTGACCGCGAGGGAAAGCAATCCTTCCATCAGTGTGCCTCCACCGTCTGAATTTTATATTCGCGCTCTTCGACCTGTGCCGGTTTCCAGGTGCGGATGCCCCAGATCAGCAGACCAATGACGAAGAAGGCCGAGGGCGGCAGCAGCAACATACCGTTTGGCACATACCAGCCGCCATTGTTCACGGTCTCCAGGATGGTGACGCCAAACAGGGAGCCCGCGCCAAACAGCTCGCGGAAGAAGGCGACGATCATCAGCAGGAGCCCGTAGCCCAGACCGTTGCCGACCCCGTCGATGAAGCTCGCCACTGGCGGGTTCTTCATCGCAAAGGCTTCGGCGCGGCCCATGACGATACAGTTGGTGATGATGAGACCCACAAAGACCGAAAGCGTCTTGGAGATTTCATAGGCATAGGCCTTCAGGAGCTGATCCACCAGGATCACCAGGGACGCAATGATCACCATCTGCACGATGATCCGGATCGAGGAGGGGATCTGGTTGCGCAGCATCGAGATGAACAAGGATGAAAAACCCGTCACCAGGGTCACCGCCAGCGCCATCACAAAGGCCACCTGCATCGAGGATGTCACGGCCAGCGCCGAACAGATACCAAGCACCTGTAGCGTGATCGGGTTGTTGTCGACCAGCGGATCGACAAGTTGCGAACGATAGGTTTGTGCCATCAGTCGATCTCTCCTGCTTTGAGCCGCTCAAGGAAGGCGCCATAGCCGGCTTCGCCCATCCAGAATTTCACCAGATTGTCGACGCCAACAGATGTCAGTGTCGCACCGGCCAGCGCATCGACGTGGTAGTCCTGACCAGCGGGCGGTGCGGCCTTGGCCACGGTGATCGCCAGCTGGCCGTCCTCGGTGAAGAGCTTCTTGCCGTTCCACAGCGCTTTCCAGCGCGGGTTGTCCACTTCGGCGCCGAGGCCCGGCGTTTCGCCGTGCTGGTAGAACTGCAAGCCGAAGATGTCGTTGCCGTTTTCCTCGAGCGCGATGAAGCCATAGAGCGTCGACCACAGGCCATAGCCCTCGATCGGCAGCACCACCTTGTCGACCGCGCCCGCATCGTCGCGCAGCACGTAGACCATGCGATAGGCCTGCATGGTGCCGCCCAGACCGGCGGGGTCTTCGTCCAGCGCCCGCACGATGGCCGGGTCATCCGAGGCCGCCAGCGCATCGAAGGTCTCGATGTCGAACTGGTCGGTGTATTCGCCGGTCGACAGATCCAGCACATGCGGTTCAAACGCGGCAAAGGCTTCGGCCACCGGCACGTTTTCGTCATAGACACCTGCGACCTGGAGGACGTTGATGCGCTTGTCGCGCAGCTTGTTTTCCTCTTGCACCGGACGCAGGGCCACGGCGGCGGCGGACACGATCATGGAGGCCACAAGGCAGAGGGTCACAGCCACAAAGACGGTCTTGCCAACCGAATCCGGCGGCGCGTCGAGGAAGCGGCGGATCAGGCCTTTTTGCTGGTTTGCATCAGACATTGCGCTTGGCCCTCCGTTTGATGTTGGCCTGCACGACGAAGTAGTCGATCAGCGGGGCAAAGACGTTGCCAAACAGGATCGCCAGCATCATGCCTTCGGGGAAGGCGGGGTTGATGACGCGGATCATCACCACCATGAACCCGATGAGCGCGCCGTAGATGTAGCGGCCGAGGTTGGTGTGCGAGGCGGAGACCGGTTCGGTCACCATGAAGGCAAGGCCAAAGGCATAGCCGCCGATCACGAGGTGCCAGTACCAGGGCATCGCAAACATCGGGTTGGTGTCGGAACCGATCCAGTTCAGCAGTGTCGAAAAGGCGATCATGCCTCCGAGACACCCGACGATCAGCCGCCAGTTGGCAATCTTGACGATCAGCAGGAAGGCGAGACCGATCAGGATCGCAAGGGTCGAGGTTTCGCCAAAGGAGCCCTGAATGGTGCCGACAAAGGCGTCCATCCATTCGATCCCGCGCTCTGGCAGGGCCGCGTGGCCCTCGGAGGCGCCGATCGCCAATGCGGTGGCGCCGGAAAACCCGTCCACGGGCGTCCAGACCGATTCACCGGACATATAGGCGGGATAGGCAAAGTAGAGGAACGCCCGACCGACCAGGGCCGGGTTGAGGAAGTTCTTGCCGGTGCCGCCAAAGACCTCCTTGCCGATCACCACACCAAAGATGATGCCAAGCGCCACCTGCCACAGGGGCGTCGTTGCAGGCAGGATCAGCGTGTAGAGCATGGAGGTGACGAGGAAGCCCTCGTTGACCTCGTGACCACGCACCACGGCAAAGATCACCTCGAAAATACCACCGGCAACCAGCGTCACGATGTAGATCGGCAGGAAATACAGCAACCCGTGCATGATATTGGCAAAGGGGTTGTTGGGATCAAAGCCGATGCCCAGCGTCTCGATGATGGCGGCGCGCCAGCCCGACGCACCGTATTCGGCAATCGCCATATTGGTCTGCAGACCGGTGTTGTACATACCGAACAGGATGCAGGGGATGGTCGCCAGCACCACATAGGTCATGATCCGCTTCATATCGATATAGGAACGGGCATGCGGCGCGACGGTGGTCACCGTCTTGGGCGTGTAGATGAAGCTCTCCACCATCTCGTAGATGGGGAAGAATTTTTCGTACCGGCCACCCTTCAGGAATTGCGGCTCGATGCGATCAAAGAAATTGCGAAGACCCAAAGTCCTATCCCTCTCTTTCGATCTTGCTGAGGCTGTCGCGCAGGGCGAGGCCATATTCATATTTGGCCGGGCAGGCAAAACCGCAGAGCCCGAGGTCTTCTTCGTCCAGTTCAAGCGCACCCAGCGCCTGGGCCTGATCGGTGTCCATCACCAGCAGCGCCCGCAACAGCTGTGTGGGCAGGAAATCCTGCGGCATCAGCTGTTCAAAGGTGCCGATTGGCACCATGGCGCGGCGGCCGCCGTTGAGGTTCGAGGTCAGCGCATAGAGTTTCTTGGAAAAGGCCGAGCCGAGTACCGGCTGCACCGCGTATTTCGAGGCCATCGGACGAATCCAGCCCATCGGGATCTGGTCGTGGTCTTCCTTGATCAGGGTGATCTGACGGGCGTAGCGCCCCAGATAGGCGGTGGCACCGTCGCCGGCGCGGCCCGAAAGGATGGAGCCGGAAATCACCCGAATCGGCGTGCCGCCAGAGAGATCCTTGGCGCAGAGATCGGTCATCGACGCGCCATCGCGGCTGCGTATGAGCCGGGGACGGCTGCATTCGGGACCGGTGAGCGCGATCACGCGGCTGCTGTCCAGCCGGCCGGTCTGCAACAGACGGCCAATGGCGATCACATCGTGATAGCCGATGGTCCAGACGGTTTTCTCTGCCGACGGGGGCTCCAGGAAATGCATGTGAGTGCCGGCCAGACCCGCCGGGTGGGGGCCGGAAAAGCCCACCGGGGTCACGCTGGCCAGTTCGGCGCCGGGGATCGTCGCACCGCTGTCCTGGCAGAGGTAGGTCTTGCCCTCGGTGAGCACGGTCACCGCAGCCAGACCCTTGGCAAAGGCTTCGGGCTGGTCGTTGATGATGGTGGCGGCATCCCCCGACAGCGGTTCGCTGTCCATGGCGGTGACATAGATCGCCGCCGGGCTGCTGTCCGGGGCGGGCACCTTGGAATAGGGACGGGTGCGAAACGCGGTCCAGAGACCGGCCGTGCATAGTTTTTCCCGCAGCCCCTGCGCCGTGCTGTCATCACCGACGGCAGAGAAATCCACCGGTTCGGCTGCGGCGTCGTCGACCTCGATCTCGACGCTGACAAGCACCCGACGAGCGCCGCGGTTGATCGCCTTCACCCGGCCCGACGCGGGGGCGGTCACCAAAACCTCGGGCGTATCCTTATGCGCAAACACCGGGGCGCCTGCGGCAATGACGTCGCCTTCCTGAACCGAAAGCCGGGGTTTCAGCCCGATATAATCCTGTCCGAGGACGGCGACGGTCCGGACTTCTGCTGCCTCTTCGATCTTGTTGTCAGGTGCCCCCAGCACCGGAACATCGAGACCTTTTTTCAACGAATGTTGCTGCACGTCTTCATGTCCTGTCCATTTTCCGGCGCTCTTATGCGTTACTGCGACGCGGTTTGAAAGTTCTTTAGACGGAAATTTTCCAATTTACTGTTGAACCCGGGTTCTTTCTGCCCCAGAAGCTCTCGGGAACAACGCGTCCAACAACTAGCAGCATTAGCGGAGTAGGCCCTTGTCGAACCCTCTTCTCCTTTCTCGCCGTAGCTTCATCGTCATGCCACTTGCACTGATGGCTTGCAAGAAAGGATGGTCCCTGCTGGAACTCAGCGGGCTGACGATGGGCACCAGCTACTCGATCGTCGCTGTCGATCACAGCAAATCCATCGACAAGGCAGAGCTGCAAGGCGCTGTCGATCAGGCATTGGCGCAGGTCAATCGCCAGATGTCGAACTGGGATGCGGGCTCCGAGATTTCGCGCTTCAATGCGGCGGCCCAGGGCGCGGATGTCGCTGTTTCCTCCGAGCTGCACCATGTGATGCAGGCCGCGCAGGATGTGCATATGGCCAGCGACGGTGCCTTTGACGTCACCGTGGGGGCGTTGATCGACCTCTGGGGCTTTGGCGCCGGTCAGACGCCGGGCACCCTGCCAAGCG
>NZ_JAKRFD010000016.1 GCF_022348185.1 Epibacterium sp. Ofav1-8 | reverse complement strand
ACCGGGTCGAACGCTCCGCCAGCGCCTTCATGTTCGGCGCATGCAGCCAGTCTGCCGGACCATCCGGAAACAGCGTCCCGTTCAACTGGTCAACCATGAATATCAATATGTTAGGCGATGTCATAAGGGGCGTCTTTCAGATTGCTCAATGTGTCGGCCCTCACCAAGGACGAGGGCATACGTCCATCCAAAGGCGCACCGGCCACTGCTGAACACCGGCGTCGATGCGCCCCATTCAGCACCGGGAATCGGCTTGGTGCGGATGTTAGGGGCGACCTAATCAATTATTGACTGATCAGTCAATCAAATTAAAGTTTCCTCATTCAACTTGCCCAGACAGCGCGCAACAGCGGCGGCTCCGGCGCACAGACCCGCCGGGCGCTGCCAATTTGCTCCGCCTCCGACCGCCAGCCGTTGCCCCCGTTTTGAAAGGGTTAAATCGGCTCTACGTCGCAAATCCTGAATGCAACCTCCAGTTGACAGATGCCCTGCTGGTGTTAGGCTCCAAATGGGGACAGGAGGGACCAATGCTGATCGGTCAGGAGCGGCGCAGTCTGATGCAGAGCGCGATCTCTGCGTCGCTGTGTCGTGTCACCCCCCTGGCACAGGCCGCGATTGTCCTTCTGTGGTCATCGGGCGCCACAACGGCCACGCCCGTATCCGGCACATCGCTCGATCCGCGCACTCTGCACCCCCGCGCGGCAACCTCCGAGGCCGCCCTGGCGGATGCGCTGTCGCTACCGCCGCCGCTTGCCCTGATCGTGCTGACGGCGCTGTGCGGTCTGATTGCGCTGGTGATGACGGGGGCCGAAGTGCTGCGCCGCGCGCGGCAGCAGCACCGCCCCGCGCCCGACGAGAGCGCCCCACGCCTCAGCACCCATCTGACCGAGAGCATCGCCGTCCTTGATGACCAGGCGCGTGTGATCGATGCCAATGACAGGTTCAGATCGGAAACCGGCCTGCCGCTGGATCAGATCCGCGGCCGTCACATATGGGCGCTGCATCGCCAGGGCTTTGGCAAATCCTTTTGGGACGCCGTCCTCGACGAAGCCCGCACCGAAGGGCGCTGGTCCGGCGAATCCCGGTCTCTGGGACATGGCAACCGGGCGGAATCAGAAGATTTCAGCGTCACCGCCCAGATCAGCGGCCGCAACGCGCCCACCTTTGAATTCCGCGCGCAACGGCAGGTCCGCCCCCAGGCATCGACCACCCCCAATGCCGCGTTACGCGACGCGCTGACCGCGCTCCCAAATCGTCGCGCCATCAAAACGCTGGTCGAAATGGCGATCGTACGGGCCGCGTCCTCCGGGCAGGGGCTGGCATTGATCCTGGTCGACCTGGATCGCTTTCGCGACATCAACTCGGTTTTCGGCGACGACATGGGCGATCGCGTGCTGGAGCACCTCGCCGAGGCGCTGCATTCCGTCGCCCGCCCCGGCATCACCGTCGGGCGGGTTGGCGGTGACGAATTCATCCTGCTTGTCGAACAGGTCACCACCACCGAGGCGCTGTCACATGTGGCCTCGGAGCTGCTTCATGCGCTTGGCGACGAGCTGTCGGTGGACGGGCTGACCTGCCGCCTCAGCGCCAGTCTGGGCGTCGCGCAATACCCCAAGGACGGCAAGAGCCAGCGCGACCTGATGCAAGCCGCGGGGGTCTCGCTGTGCCATGCCAAGGCCAAGGGGCGTGGTCAGGTCTGTTTCTTCTCCGACAACATGGAACAGCGCTCCGAGGAGAGCCTGCAAATGGAGGCGGACCTGCGTCGCGCCATCGCGGCGGGCGAGCTGATGATGTTCTACCAGCCGCAGATCGACCTGCGCACCGGGCAATGCATCGGTGCCGAGGCGCTCTTGCGGTGGCAGCATCCGGTCAAGGGGCTGCTGCTGCCGGGGGGCTTTGTGCCGCTGGCGCTGGACACCGGGCTGACCACCGCGATCGACCGGTTTGTGGTCGGCGAGGTCTGCGCCCAGTTCGGCCAGTGGCATCGTGCCGGCCTTGCGCCGATGAACCTGTCGATCAACCTCTCCGCGACCTCGCTGCTGGCGCCGGACTTCGGCAGCGACCTCTGCGCGCTTGCGGACCGCCACCAGGTGGATCTGGCCCGGCTTGAGATCGAAGTCCTCGAAAGCACCATGTTCCCGCGCATGCGCAGCTCGCTCAATTTGATCGACGAGCTGCGTCGCCTGGGCATTCGTCTGGCGATCGACGATTTTGGCACCGGCTACTCCTCTCTCGCCATGCTCAAAGAGCTGCCGGTTGATCGCATCAAGCTGGACCGGCGGTTCATCAAATCGCTGCCGCAGAATTTCAAGGATGACCGCATCGTCGCGGCGGTTGTTGCCATGGGGCGCAGCCTCGACATGACCGTGATCGCCGAAGGGGTCGAAACCCAGGCACAGAAGGACCGGCTGATCGCCCTGGGCTGCACCCAGGCGCAGGGCTACCTGTTCGGCCGCCCGATTCCCGCAGATGAGTTCGCCGCCCGCTGGATGAAATATCTCGCCCCGGCCTCCTTCGTCGGCGTGGCAAACTGACCCGCAGCCCGCGCCGCATGGTGAAAATATCGAAAAATCACCGGCCCTCTCCCGTTGATAGTTACAAAAGCACCTAATAGCCCTGAGCGCGGGGACGTTTGACCGTGCCGGGACCGCCGCGTCGGCGCAGTGCCCAAAAATTGGGCACGACATCACGCACGGGTACGGTAAGGTTGCCGCAGAGGAACCGGAAAAGGTCCCCGGTCAAAGGGAGGAAACGCATGACCACTCGCAGAACGATTCTCGGTGCCGCCGCGGCGATGGCGCTCACCGCCATGGGCGCCCTGCCCGCCGCCGCGCAGGAGGTGACATTGAAGATGCACCAGTTCCTGCCCGCGCAGGCAAACGTGCCGAAACTGATCCTGGATGTCTGGGCCGACAAGGTCGAGGCCGCGTCCGACAACCGCATCAAGATCGACCGCTACCCCTCGATGCAGCTGGGCGGCAAGCCGCCAGAGCTGATCGACCAGGCGCAGGACGGGGTCGCCGATATTGTCTGGACCGTGGTCGGCTACACGCCGGGCCGCTTCCCCTCCACCGAGGTCTTCGAACTGCCCTTCATGATGACCAACGCCCGCGCGGTCAGCCACGCCTATTGGGACATGATGGAAAAGCACTGGCTCGACAGTGAATTCAAGGACTTCAAGATCCTCGCAGGCTGGGTCCATGGTCCCGGCATGTTCCACACCTCCGACCCGGTCGAGGCACCGGAAGATCTGGAAGGCGTGAAGATCCGCGGCGGCTCCCGCTCCGTGAACGCGCTGCTGACCGAACTGGGCGCCACCCCGGTCGGCATGCCGGTGCCCGCCATTCCCGAGGCGCTCTCCAAGGGCGTGATCGACGGCACCACCATCCCGTGGGAAGTCACCACCGCGCTGAAAGTGCCGGAACTGGTGGAAAACCACACCGAATTCGAGGGCCGCGCACTTTATACGCTGACCTTCGTGCTGGCGATGAACAAGGAAAAATACGAGAGCCTGCCCGATGACCTGAAAAAGGCCATCGACGACAATTCCGGCCTGGAAATGTCGGTGTTTGCCGGCGGCACCATGGCCGATGCCGACATGCCGGCACGGGAAAACGCGCTTGATCTCGGCAACAACGTGATCACGCTGGATGCCGAGCAGACCGCCGTCTGGCGCGACCGCTCGCAGCCGATCTATGACAGCTGGCTGGCCGATATGTCCGAACGCGGCATCGACGGCCAGGCGCTTCTGGACGAAGCCACCATGCTGATCGAAAAATACACGCCGCAGTATCAGAACTGATCGGCACGTCCTTGACGGGGTCCGCCTTGCCTGTGCAGCGGGCCCCGTCGCATGCAAGGGTGCTGTATAAAGCCAAAGGTGGGCAAAGGCATGCATAGCTACATGACGGGGCTGGCGCGGATCATGGCGATGATCGGCGGCGTGGTCCTGACACTCCTGATTTTCCTGACCTGCATCTCCATCGCCGGACGCCTGCTGAACGGGGTCTTTCACGGCGACTGGATGGAAACCATGCTGCCGCAGTTTGCGGACTGGATGGCGGCGCGGGTCGGCCCGGTGAACGGTGACTTCGAGCTGGTCGAGGCCGGCGTCGCCTTTGCCATCTTCTCCTTCATCCCGCTGTGCCAGATCACCTCCGGCCACGCGGCGGTGGATGTCTTCGCCAACAGCTTTCCCGCCCGCGCCAATCGCATCCTGCGCATGGTGACAGAGATCGTCTTTGCCCTGGTGCTGGTGCTGATCGCCTGGCGTCTGGGCGCTGGCACCGTCAGCAAGTTCGAAAACGGCGAGACCTCCTTCCTGCTGCAATTTCCGGTCTGGTGGGCCTATGCAGCAAGCCTGGTGGCCGCCGTCGTCGCGGCCATCGTCGGAATTTACATGGCGGTGATCCGCAGCATCGAAGCCATCACCGGCCAGATCCTGGTCTGGGACGGCGTGGAGACCCAGTCATGAGCGCACTTGAAATCGGAATCTGGTCCTTCCCCGTCCTGATGGGGCTCATCTTTCTGCGGGTGCCGATCGGCCTGTCGATGTTCCTGGTGGGCCTCGGCGGTCTGGTTCTCGTGACCGGCGACACCGTGGTGGCCTTTGGCCGCCTGAAGAACGAGACCTATTCGACCTTCTCCTCTTACTCGCTGTCGATCATCCCGATGTTCTTCCTGATGGGGCAGTTTGCCACGCTGGGCGGCATGTCGACCGCGCTGTTCAAGGCGGCAGAGGGCTTTATCGGCCACCGCAAGGGCGGTGTGGCCATGGCCGCCATCGGAGCCTGCGCGGGCTTTGGCGCCATCTGCGGCTCCTCGCTTGCCACCGCCGCCACCATGGGCCGCGTCGCCCTGCCCGAGCTGAAGAACTATGGCTATGCCAGCGGGTTCTCCACCGCGACACTGGCGGCGGGCGGCACCCTCGGCATCCTGATCCCGCCCTCGGTGGTGCTGGTGATCTATGCCATCCTGACCGAGCAGAACATCGCCAAACTGTTCCTTGCGGCCTTCATTCCCGGCCTTCTGGCCGCTCTGGGATATGTCATCGCGATCTCGATCTACGTGCGCCTGTTCCCCGAAAGCGCCGGCACCCGGGAGCCGATCCCGTGGCGCGAACGCTTTGCGCTGCTGTTTGCGGTCTGGCCGGTGCTGCTGGTCTTTGGCCTGGTGGTGGGCGGCATCTACGCGGGCTGGTTCACCCCCACCGAAGGCGCGGCCGTGGGCGCGCTTGGCACCGGGCTGATCGCGCTGGCCAATGGCGGCATGACCAAGCGCACCCTCACCGACAGTTTCATGATCACCGCACGCTCCACCGCGATGATCTTCTTCATCGTGCTGGGGGCCGGGTTCTACAACGGCTTTCTCGCGCTGACACAGGTGCCGCAGGAACTGGCGAATTTCGTGGTTGCACAGGGTCTCAGCCCCTGGATGGTATTGGCCCTGATCCTCGTCTTCTATCTGCTGCTGGGCTGTCTGATGGACAGCCTGTCGATGATCCTGCTGACCATTCCGATCTTCTACCCGGTGATTTCAGCGATGGATTTCGACCTGGTGTCGCTGCCCGCCATGCAGGCGGAGGCGGCGATGGAGGTGCTGCGCGCCGGCGTGCCGGAGGGCATGGGGGCCGAGATGCTGGCCTCGATCCAGGACGCCATCGCCACGGGCACGGAACTCACCCGCGAGCAGATGAAGGAACTGGGCATTCGCGTGACCCAGGGCATCGCCAACCGGCTGGAGACCGAATATGTCGCCATCTGGTTCGGCATCCTCACCCTGATCGTGGTGGAGGTCGGGCTGATCACGCCGCCTGTGGGCATGAACCTCTTTGTCATCAACGCGATGGATCCCAAATCGCGGATGGTGGACACCTACAAGGCGGTGATGTTCTTTGTCGGCTCCGATCTGATCCGGGTGGTCATCCTGGTGCTGTTCCCGGCGATCACCCTGCTGCCGCTGATGCTGCTGTACTGACCCCTGCCCCGGCGCCCCCTCCCGCATCAGGGACCGGGCGCCGGGGCGGTTCTCCTGCACGTCAGGCGGGCAGGACGTGGCGATTTTGCTGATGCAGGCTTTCTGCCGCCTCCCGCACCACCTCGGCAATCTCCTGCAATTGCGGCGCCAGCGGGCTGGTCTTGCGCCACACCATGCCGATGGTGCGCCCCGGCTCCTCTTCTTCGGTGAACCGGGCCAGCGACACCGGCGCGGAGCGGGTTTCGACCGCCACCGCCATCTCGGGTATGATCGTCACCCCGATGCCCGCGCCCACCATCTGCACCAGGGTCGACAGCGAACTGCCATCCAGCCCGTCGCGCGGCAGGGCCGGACGGAAATTGCAGAACGAGACCGCCTGATCGCGAAAGCAGTGACCTTCCTCCAGCAGCAGCAATTTCATCTCCCGGAGCCCCTCCGGAGAGGGCACCGGCTTGTCCGCATCGGTGGCGCAGCGCACCAGAACAAACTTCTCGTCAAACAGCGCAACCTCGGACAATCCGGGCTCCGACACCGGCAGCGCCACAATGGCGGTGTCCAGCCGGCCATCCAGCAGGTCGGTAATCAGCCGCTGCGTCAGGGTCTCGCGGACATGCACGTCCAGCCCGCCATGCGCGGCGTTGAGACGATGTATCAGGGTCGGCAGCAGATAGGGCGCAACCGTCGGGATCACCCCGATCCGAAGCCGCCCGACCATGCGATCCTTGGCCAGCCGCGCCATATCGCCCAGCTCGTCCACCGACCGCAGAATATCGCGCACCCGCTCGGCAAAGTCCTGACCAAACCCGGTCAGCCGCACCTGCCGCGCGCTGCGCTCGAACAGGACCACCCCCAGCGTCTCTTCCAGCTCCTTGATCTGCACCGACAGCGCCGGCTGCGAAATCGCGCAGGCTTCCGCGGCGCGCCCGAAATGGCCGTGACGGGTCAGCGCTTCGAAATAGCGCAGCTGTTTGAGGGTCATATTGTTCATAGTTTTTTCTTATCGGAACAATGAAAAAATGCAACTTAGAATAATTCTGAACTCTTGCTATAAAGACTCCTGAGGGCAGGCGTCAGATCTTCTGTGGATTCGCAACGGACCGCAGCCGGAACAGCCGACGCCCCCGACAGTTCAACAACTGTCCCCACCACGGACAATTTCTGGAGGAAGACATGGACGGACAAAACACTGGCGCAGGCGGCGGCTGCCCGTTTTCCGGCGCAAACACCAACAAGGGGCGTCGCTCCAACCGCGATTGGTGGCCGAACCAGCTGAACCTTGCGATCCTGCATCAGCACCAGGCACGCCAGAACCCGCTGGGCGAAGACTTCAACTATGCCGAGGCCTTCAAGGGGCTCGATCTTGACGCGGTCAAGAAGGACCTGATCGCCCTGATGACCGACAGTCAGGACTGGTGGCCGGCGGATTACGGTCACTACGGCGGCTTGATGATCCGCATGGCGTGGCACTCGGCGGGCACCTACCGGACCGCGGACGGTCGCGGCGGCGGATCCACCGGCACCCAGCGCTTTGCACCGCTGAACTCCTGGCCGGACAACGGCAACCTCGACAAGGCCCGCATGCTGCTGTGGCCGATCAAGAAGAAATACGGCAACTCCCTGTCCTGGGCCGACCTGATGATCCTCGCCGGCAACTGCGCGATCGAATCCATGGGGCTGAAGCCTTTTGGTTTTGGCGGCGGGCGTGCCGACGTCTGGGAGCCCGAGGAAGACATCTATTGGGGGGCCGAGGACGAATGGCTTGCCACATCGGATCACGAACAGGCGCGCTACTCCGGTGATCGCGAGCTGGAGGACCCGCTGGCCGCCGTGCAGATGGGTCTGATCTACGTGAACCCCGAAGGCCCCGACGGCAACCCGGACCCCATCGCCTCCGGTCGCGACATCCGCGAGACCTTCGCCCGCATGGCGATGAATGACGAGGAAACCGTGGCGCTGACCGCCGGCGGGCACACCTTCGGCAAGGCGCATGGCAACGGCCCGGTCGAGGCCGTCGGCCCCGAACCCGAAGCCGCACCGATCGAGGCCATGGGCCAGGGCTGGCTCTCCTCGCATAAATCCGGCAAGGGTGTGGACACCATCACCTCCGGCATCGAGGGCGCGTGGACCGCAAACCCGACGCAATGGGACATGGGCTATTTCGACGTGCTGTTCGGCTACGACTGGGAGCTGACCAAATCCCCCGCCGGTGCCTGGATCTGGCATGCCAAGGACCTCAAGGACGAGGACCACGCCCCCGAGGTTGACGGGTCGGGCAAGAAGGTCCCGATCATGATGACCACCGCCGACATGGCGATGAAGATGGACCCGATCTACGGCCCGATCTCCAAGCGGTTCCACGAAAACCCCGAAGAGTTCGCCGAAGCCTTCCGCCGCGCCTGGTTCAAGCTGACCCACCGCGACATGGGGCCAAAGGCCTGCTACCTCGGGCCCGACGTGCCGGAAGAAGACCTGATCTGGCAGGACCCGGTCCCGGCGGTCGATCACCCGCTGATCGGTGACAGCGAGATCGCATCGCTCAAGGCAGAAATCCTGGCCTCCGGCCTGTCGGTGCAGGATCTGGTCTATGTGGCCTGGTCGTCGGCCTCAACCTTCCGTGGCTCCGACAAGCGCGGCGGCGCCAATGGCGCGCGCATCCGCCTGGCCCCGCAGAAAGACTGGGCCGTGAACGAGCCGGCAAAGCTGACACGGGTCCTGAGCGTGCTGGAGGGCATCCAGTCTTCGTTCAACAGTGCTGCCTCCGGCGGCATGAAAGTCTCGCTGGCCGATCTCATCGTGCTTGCAGGGTCCGCCGCGGTGGAGAAATCCGCCAAGGACGCGGGCTTTGACGTGACCGTGCCGTTCACCCCCGGCCGCACCGACGCCACCGACGCGCAGACCGACGTCGAGAGCTTTGACGTGATGGAACCGCAGGTGGACGGGTTCCGGAACTACGCGCCCAAGAAGTTCTCGGTCTCGACCGAGGAACTGCTGGTCGACAAGGCACAGCTGCTGACGCTTTCGGCGCCGGAGATGACCGTGCTGGTGGGCGGCCTGCGGGCGATCGGGGCCACCTATGGCGACAGCGATCATGGCGTGCTGACCACCCGCAAGGGCCAGCTGACCAATGACTTCTTCGTCAACGTCGTGGATCTGGACACCAAATGGACCGCCACCGATGACAGCGGCGAGGTCTTTGAAGGCGCGGATCGCAAAACCGGCGACGTGAAATGGACCGGCACCCGTGCCGACCTGATCTTCGGCTCCAACTCGCAATTGCGGGCCCTGTCGGAGGTCTATGCGCAGGACGACAACGCAGGCAAATTCGTGTCTGACTTTGTCGCCGCCTGGGTCAAGGTTATGGAGCTGGATCGCTTCGACCTGGCCTGATGTGCCGGCAGCTGCATCACCGGGAAGGCGTCGCATCCGCGGCGCCTTTCTTTTTGTCAGCCTGCCACGGCCTCAAACAGGGCTGCGGTTCCGATGCCCCCGGCGGCGGCAATCGCCGCAAGCGCCGGAGGATCGCCCGCCCGCAGCGCATGAAACAGCGTCACCGCCAGAACCGCGCCGGACGCCCCCACCGGATGCCCCTGCGCCAGGGCACCACCCGTCGGATTGACAATATCAGGCTCTAATCCGGCCTTTTTGATGCATCCGAGGGCCTGCACCGCAAAGGCCTCCATGATCTCCGCCCGCCCGAGATCCCGTGGTGTCAGCCCCTGACGGGCAAGGATTTCGGCAATGGCCGGGACCGGCGCCAGACCGGGTTGCTCCGGGCGCGCGCCCCGGGTCGCACCATCCAGCAGGCGCAGCCCCGCGGCGCCCAGATCCTGCGCCAGGCGATCGCTCACGATCACCACAAACGCCGCCGCATCTGCCGCCACCGCCATATTCGCCGCCGTAATGCACCCGGCAACCGGCTTTGCCCGGACGCAGTGACGCGCCGTCAGATCGCGGGTGAAAGCATCCGCCGTACAGCCCGCGATCGGCACGATTTCCGCCCGTCGCGCCTCTGCCGCCTGCCGCGCCAGCGCATGGCTCCGCATCGCCCAGCGATCCTGCTCGGCCTGTGCAATCCCCAGATCCGCCGCCAGCGTCGCTGCCGCCTCGGCCATGTCCGGATCGCGCTCGGCCCAGGGCGTGAACCGCGCCTGATCGTAGGGGACAGGCGGGCGGCCATCGGCAAAGGTGCGCGAACGTAGCGGCCGCCGCGAATAGCTCTCGGCCCCGCCGGCGATCACCACCTCATGCAGCCCCGCCGACACCAGCGCATGCCCCAACACAATGGCATCCAGCCCGCCCGCGCATTGGCGGTCGATGCTCAGGCCCGCGACCTGTTCCGGCAAACCGGCAGCAAGCGCCGCGCTCCGCGCCGGGTTGCCACCTGCGCCAAGCGCGTTCGACAGGATCAGCTCTCCGACCGCCGCAGGCGCAAGACGTGCATCCGCCAGACAGGCCCGGATCACCGGTCGGGCCAGCTCATGTGGCTCTAACTCGGCGAATTTGCCGCCTCTCGGCACAATGGCACTGCGCCGCGCGGCAATGATCCGGGGCATTACTCCACCTCCAGAAGACGGCGCAGCGCCTGGAGGTCCGGCTTGCCGGCGGCGAGCATGGGCAGCGCCTCCATATGCCGGATGTCGCGCGGCACCGCATGGTCGCCGATGTCCTGACGGCAGAGCTGGCGCAGCACGCGCGCCGGGGCGGTGCCCTGCACCACCGCCACAATCCTGTGGCCCCGCCGCACATCCGGCAGCGCCAGCGCAACCGCGGCCTCGACCCCGTCGGCCTGCATCAGCACGGCTTCGATCTCTTCCGGAAACACATTGCGATCAGCCACCGTCACCATCCGGTTGCGTCGCCCCTTGGGATAGAGGTTGCCCGCCGCATCGATCCACCCCATCTCGCCGATGGTCAGCCATCCGCCCTGCCAGCGCGTCTCCGCGCTCTGCCCCTGTTCGTAACCATCAAACAGATAGGGGCTGCGCATCCAGATCTCGCCCACGCCAGCCGCATCCGCATCGGCGATGCGCAGCTCGACCCCCGGATAGGCGCGCCCGACGGACTCGGGCGGCGCATCCGGTCCCGCCAGGGTCATGTAACTGGTTTCCGACGCGCCAAAGATCTCCTGCACCGTCGCCCCGGGACAGAGCGCCGCCAATGCCGCGCGGGTGGCCGGGTCCAGTTTGCCACCGGAGGAGAAGATCAGCCGCAGTTGCCGCAGCGGCTCCGTGGGCCCCGCCCGCAACAACAGACGCAGCTGAGCCGGCGTTGCATAGAGCACCGTCACCTTCAGCTCCAGAAGCTCCCGCATCTGGCGGCGCGGTGATCGTTCGCCCAGCATGGCCAGATCCGCCCCCATGTGACAGGCCGCAACCGTCGCAAACAGGGTCAAGGAGTGCGACAGGGTGCCGAGGCTGGCATAGACATCCGCCGACGACAGGCCGAACCTCTCGCGGTCCATCTCGAAGCTGCGGATCCAGCTTTGCGGTGTGCGCCGGATCGTCTTGGCATAGCCGGTCGAGCCGGAACTTTGGCAATAGAGCCACTGTTTCGTCTCTAACACGGGGGAAATCGGCGCATCACCCGGTCGGGCCAGGATCGACTGTCCGGCCTTCAGCGCGGTCAGAAGCTCCGCCAGGCCGGCCACCTCGGGCGTCAGGACGCGGGTCTGCGGCGAGAGTTGAAATCGGTCTTGGGTCGTCGACATATCCCTGTCCGCCATATCCGGGTCGGCCCGCACAATAGCCTGCGCGGGCGGCGGCGAACAGGGCTCAGGTGAACTTGCGAAACAGGCGCGTGCGGTCAAAGGCCGCCTCAAGCTCATCCGTGCGCGCCTTCACGGTTTCCCACTGATCCTCCTGGATCTTGGCGATCATGCTCTCGACCAGCAACAGCAGCGCCACGCCGGAATCCCAGGCCGAGGGCACCGCGATCCGCGCCGCAAACGTATAGGTCGCCACCTTCTGGATCGGAGAGCGCCACTGATCGGTAAACAGCACCACCTCGACGCCGCGCTCATGGGCCATTTCCGCCAACAACAGGGTCGCATTCTCGTAGCGGCGGATGTCGAACAGGATCAGCGTGTCGCCGGGCAGCAGATCCAGCACCGAATGGGTCCAGGAGGCCCGCGGCGGGATCATGAAGACATCTCTTCGGATCATCTGCAAATGCAGATAGAACGTCTGCGCCAGCGTACCGCTCAGTCGGCCTCCGGCGATATGCACGCGGCGGCTGGTGTCGGCCAGCAAGGCGCAGAGCGTGTCGAATTCTTCCAGGTTCACGTTTTCCAGCGTGGCCCGGATATTGTCGTAGACCCCCACCGCATAACGGTTGAGCATATGCGCTTCGGGCAGATCCGGCGTCTGTTCGGCGCGCTTTTCCACCGGGTTGGAGATGATCTCCTGCAGCTCCGCCCGCAGGGCATGCTGAAACTCCGGGTAGCCCGAGAACCCCAGCTTCTGCACCATACGCGCCACTGTCGGGGTGGACACCTGCGCCAGCTCCGCCAGCTCCGTGATGCTGCCCAGGCCGGGAATCGGGTAGTTGTCGAGGATCGCCGCCGCCAATTGCCGCTCCGCCCGCGTCAGGTCCGGCTCGCGGGCTTTCAGTTTCTCGGCAATCGTCGGCATGCACGGCCCTCCTGCTCGGCTTTTTTTGCATATTATTACAGAATGAGTGTTCGTGAAAGAATTTTTACAGAAATCATATTGACAGAAGGCACCCGGCTGAAGAGCATGCTTCACATGAACACGAATGCTCCCGCTCCGACCTATGGTTCCCCGTACTCCATCACGCCCGCCGCTGCGGGGGCCGAGGTGATCGTGGTCTGCGAACACGCGGCCAACAGGATCCCCCCAGAGCTGCACGAGCTGGGCCTCGATGTCTCCGCCCGGCACAGCCATATCGCGTGGGATCCGGGCGCGCTTGGCGTTGCGCGCAAGCTGGCCCATCTGCTCCGCGCACCATTGGTCGAAGGCCGCATCTCGCGCCTGGTCTATGACCTGAACCGCCCGCCGGAGTCTCCGACTGCGATTCCCGCAACCTCCGAGATTTTCGACGTTCCCGGCAATCGCGACCTCTCGGACGCGGCGCGCGCGCAGCGGGTCGCAGCGGTGTACGAACCGTTCCGCGCCGCTTTGGCGGCAGAGATCGCCGCCCGCAAAACGGCGCTGCGCCTGATGGTCACGGTGCACAGCTTCACCCCCGTCTACAAGGGCGAAACCCGCGCGGTGGAACTGGGGCTGCTGCACGGGCGCGATGACCGCTTCGCGCAGGCGATGCTGGCGCATCCCCCCGAGGGCCTGCCGTGGAACACGCGCCTGAATGAACCCTACAGCGCCAGCGACGGCGTCGCCCATACGCTGGATCTGCACGGCTGCGACAACGGATTGCTGAACGTGATGCTGGAGATCCGCAACGATCTGATCGCCACAGCGGATCAGCAGGACACCTGGGCCGCGGCGCTCGCGCCCTGGATTCGCGCCACCCTGGAGGAGAGGTTCGCATGATCGGAGCCATGCTGGGATATGTACGGGTGGTGGATGCGGTGAACTATCGCATCGGCCGCCTGATGATGTGGGGGCTGTTTGCGATGATGGGGATCCTCCTGTGGTCCTCGATCTCCAAGACCTTCTTTCTGCCCTCGCTCTGGACGCTGGAAATGGCCCAGTTTGCCATGGTCACCTATTACATTCTGGGCGGCCCCTATTCGATCCAGCTGGGGTCGAACGTGCGCATGGACCTGTTCTACCACAACTGGTCGACGCGGCGGAAAGCCTGGTTTGACGCCTTCACCGTGCTGGCGCTGATCACCTATCTGGCGATCCTGTTCTACGGCGGCCTCGGCTCCACGGCCTATTCCCTGGGCTATTGGGGCGACAATCCCTTTGCCTTCTTCTGGGGGCTGATCACCGGCGCCGAGGAGGTCGGCCATATGGAGCGCGCCTCCACCGCGTGGCGCCCCTTCATCTGGCCGATCAAATCCATCATGGTCTTCGGCTTCTTCCTGATGCTGCTGCAGGCCATCTCGGAACTCTTCAAAGACATTGCCCGCCTCAAGGGCCACGACATCCCAAGCGAGCGCCCCTCATGAGCCAGGAATATATCGCCATCTTCATGTTTGCATCGATGATGCTGATGCTCTTCACCGGGCAGCGCGTCTTTGGTGCGATCGGTGCCGTTGGGGCCGTGGCGGCGCTCCTGCTTTGGGGCGTGGGCGGCTATGACATCCCGTTCTCGGCGGCGATGAAGCTGATGAAATGGTATCCGCTGCTGACGCTGCCGATGTTCATCTTCATGGGCTACGTGCTGAGCGAAAGCCGCCTCGCCGATGACCTCTACAAGATGTTCCATGTCTGGATGGGGCCGGTGAACGGCGGCCTGGCGATCGGCACCATCGGCCTGATGGTTCTGGTCTCGGCGATGAACGGCCTGTCGGTCGCGGGCATGGCCATCGGCGCCACAATCGCACTGCCCGAGCTTTTGCGGCGCGGCTATGACAAGACCATGGTGACCGGCGTCATTCAGGCCGGGTCCTCGCTCGGCATTCTGGTGCCGCCCTCGGTGGTTCTGGTGCTCTATGCGATGATCGCGCGGCAGCCGGTGGGGCAACTGTGGCTTGCGGGCGTGCTGCCTGGGCTGATGATGGCGGGCCTGTTCATCGTCTACATCTGGCTGCGCTGCAAGGCGAACCCGGCGCTCGGCCCCGCGATGGAAGACGCCCACGAGGTGCCGCGTGCGGAGAAACTGCGCCTCCTCGGGGCTGGCGCGCTGCCGCTTCTGATCTTTGCCGCCATGATGGTGCCCTTCGTCAACGGCTGGACCTCGCTGGTGGAAAGCTCCGCCATCGGTGCGCTGACCGCGCTGGCGGCCTCGATCGCCAAGCGGCGCATGACCTGGAAGATCTTTGAATCCTGCACCAAGAGCACGCTGGCGATTTCCTGCATGTTCATGTGGATCATCCTCGCGGCACTGGGTTTTGGCGCGGTGTTCGACGGGCTTGGGGCCGTGAAGGCCATCGACAGCCTGTTCACCGAGCAGCTCGGCCTCAATCCCTGGATGATCCTGATCCTGATGCAGCTCAGCTTCATCATCATGGGCACCTTCCTTGATGACACCGCGATGCTGGTGATCGTCGCCCCGCTTTATGTGCCTCTGGTTGCGGCACTTGGCTTTGATCTGGTCTGGTATGGCGTGCTCTATACGATCACCACCCAGATCGCTTATATGACGCCGCCCTTCGGCTACAACCTGTTCCTGATGCGCGCCATGGCCCCGCCGGAGATCTCGCTCACCGACATCTACCGGTCCATCGTGCCCTTCGTGGCGATCATGGTGGTGGCACTGGCAATCATCATGACCTTCCCGCAGATCGCGCTCTGGCTGCCGGAGACCGTGTATGGCAAGTGACGCGCCCCTCCTGACACCTTTGGGTGAGGACATCTGGATCGTCGATGGCCCGACCATCGACTTCTACCGGATCCCTTTCCCGACGCGGATGACGGTCATCCGGCTGGCCAATGGCGACCTCTTCCTGCATTCGCCCATCGCCTACACAGAGGCATTGGCGGACGAACTGGAGAAGCTGGGCACCATCCGTCACCTCGTGTCGCCCAATTGGATTCACTACGCCTATATCGCGGACTGGCAGCGCCATTGTGCGGATACCCTGGCATGGGCGTCACCCGGTGTGCGGGAGCGGGCCCAAAGCCGCGAGGTCGAGATCACATTTGATGGTGATCTGGAGGACGCCCCCGCGACAGACTGGGCGGGTGAGATCGATCAGCTTATCGTTCGGGGGAGCAAGGCGCACACAGAGGTCGTCTTCTTTCACCAGAAGAGCCAGACGCTGGTGCTCACCGACCTGATCGAGAACATGCACGCAAAGGATCTGCCCCTGTGGGTGCGGCCCTTTGCCTGGGTTGCGGGAATTCTCGCGCCCCACGGAAAAATGCCGCTGGACATCTGGATGTCCTTCTCCGGCAACCGGGACACACTGCGCGCCGCGCTGACCCGCATGCTGGACTGGCACCCCAAGATCGTCGTGCTCGCGCATGGCGACATCCTTCGCGAGAATGCACCGCAACGGCTCCGGGAAGGATTCAGACGGCTGAGGCCCTGCGCTCACAGCCATTGAACTTAGTCCGACAGAGGAGACTGAAAGACATGACAACCCGTCGTAATTTCCTGAAGACCACCGCCCTCGGCGCCGCCGCCGCGCCGCTGGCCACCCCCGCCCTCGCCCAGGGCAAGATCACCTGGCGCATGCAGACCTATGCCGGTCCCGCGCTGGCCGCCCATGTGATCGATCCGGCGATCCAGATGTTCAACAAGATCGCAGGCGACCGCATGCAGATCGAACTGTTCTACGCCGATCAGCTGGTCCCCACCGGTGAATTGTTCCGCGCCCTGCAAAAAGGCACCATCGACGCGGTGCAATCCGATGACGACTCCATGGCGTCGCCGACCGAAGTCACCGTCTTTGGCGGCTACTTCCCCTTCGCGTCGCGCTACTCGCTGGACGTGCCGGTGCTGTTCAACCAATACGGCCTGAACGAGATCTGGGACGAGGAATACTCCAAGGTCGGCGTCAAGCATATCTCCGCCGGGTCCTGGGATCCCTGCCACTTTGCCACCAAGGACCCGATCAACTCGCTCGCGGACCTCAAGGGCAAGCGCGTCTTCACCTTCCCCACCGCGGGCCGCTTCCTCAGCCAGTTCGGCGTGGTGCCCGTGACCCTGCCCTGGGAGGACATCGAGGTCGCAGTGCAGACCGGCGAGCTGGACGGCATCGCCTGGTCCGGCATCACCGAGGACTACACCGTGGGCTGGGCCGATGTGACCAACTACTTCCTGACCAACAACATCTCCGGCGCCTGGGCCGGCAGCTTCTTTGCCAACATGGACCGCTGGAACGAGCTGCCCGAGGATCTGCAAACGCTGTTCCGCGTCTGCACCGACCAGTCGCACTACTATCGCCAGTGGTGGTACTGGGGCGGCGAGGCCTCCCTGCGCGTCAACGGCGACAAGCTGAAGCTGACCTCGATCCCGGATGCCGAATGGCAGCAGGTCGAAGACGCCGCCGTGAAGTTCTGGGACGAAATCGCAGCCGAGTCCGAGACCAAGGCAAAGGTCGTGGAGATCTTCAAGAAGTACAACGCCGATATGGCAAAAGCCGGCCGCCCCTATCGCTACGGGTGATCCAGCGGGCCGTGCAGGGCCAATGGCCCTGCACGGTCTTGACCAGCGACCGGCCCCGCATGGGGCCGGTCACCGCATACCAACCGCACGGGGAACGCACTATGTCCGGCCAATTCACTCTGGAAGCACTCACTGATGACATCAAACGCGGGGCCATCGACACCGTTCTGACCTGCATCGTGGACATGCAGGGCCGTCTGATGGGCAAACGCTTCCACGCCGAGGCCTTTCTGGAAATGGCCGAGGGCGAAACCCACTGCTGCAACTACCTGCTGGCCACCGACCTCGCGATGGCAACCCCCGACGGCTATGCCTCCACCAGTTGGGAGCGCGGCTACGGCGACTATATCATGAAGCCGGATCTGACGACGCTGCGGCGGGTGCCCTGGCTTGAGGGGACCGCCATGGTTCTGTGTGATGTGATCGACCATCACACCCATGCCCCGGTTGCCCATGCACCGCGTGAAATGCTGAAGGCGCAGATCGCGCGCTGTGCAGAGCTGGGCCTGTCGCCGGTGATGGCGACGGAACTGGAGTTCTTCCTCTTTAAGGGCACCGCCGACGAGATCACGGCAGCGGGGTTTCGCGACCTGCAGCCGATCTCCAACTACAATGAGGACTACCACATCTTCCAAACCTCGAAGGAAGAGCCGGTCATGCGCCCGATCCGCAACCACCTGCGTGCGATGGGCATCCCGGTCGAAGGCTCCAAGGGCGAAGCCGAGGCCGGCCAGGAAGAGCTCAACATCAAATACGACACGGCGATGGCCACTGCGGATCACCACACGCTTGCCAAACACGGCATCAAGGAGATCGCGCATCAGCAGGGCTTTGCCGCGACCTTCCTGCCCAAATGGCACCACGAGCGGGTCGGCTCTGCCGCGCATGTGCATCAGTCGCTGTGGAAGGATGGGGCAAATGCGTTTTTTGACGAGAGCGCACCGCTGGGCAAATCCAGGCTGATGGATCATTATATGGCGGGGCTGTTGAAATACGCCGCGGACTACACCTATTTCATGGCACCCTACATCAACAGCTACAAGCGGTTTGCCAAGGGCACCTTTGCGCCGACGCAGGTGGTCTGGTCGGTGGACAACCGCACCGCAGCCTTCCGCCTGTGCGGTGACGGCACCAAAGGCGTCCGGGTTGAATGCCGGGTCCCGGGGTCCGACATGAACCCCTATCTGGCACAGGCGGCCATGCTGGCGGCCGGGCTCAAGGGGATCGAGGAAAAGCTGGAGCTGCAAGACCCGTTCAACGGCGACGCCTATGCCGACGACGCTCAGCAACATATCCCGCGCAGCCTGCCCGAGGCGCGCGAGGCGCTTCTGGCGTCCGAGATGCTGCGCGAGGCGTTTGGCGAAGAGGTGATCACCCATTACGCCCGCGCGGCGGAGTGGGAGATCGAAGAGTTCAACCGCGTGGTGACCGACTACGAGATCGCACGCGGGTTTGAGAAAGCCTGATATCGCGCGGACAGGCGGGGGCCAGCCCCCGCACCCCCGGGATATTTGGGAAAAGATGAAGGTAACGGGGCCGCGACTGCGCCTCCGGAGGAGTTGGCCAATGGGCAAGACACTGAACTGTATTTCGCCGATCGACGGATCGGTCTACGCCAGCCGCGAGACGCTGGATCTGGACGCCGCCCGCGCCGACGTGGCTGCGGTGCGGACAGCACAGAAGGCCTGGGCGGCGCGTCCGCTGCAGGAGCGCATTGACCTCGTGATGGCAGGTGTCGCCGCCATTGGAGAGATGAACGATGACATCGTGCCCGAGCTTGCCCATATGATGGGCCGCCCGGTGCGCTTTGGCGGCGAGTTTGGCGGGTTCAACGAACGCGCATCGCATATGGCGCAGATCGCGGCTGAATCGCTGGCGGATATCGAGGTTGGCGAGGACGCGACGTTCAAACGCTACATCAAGCGCATTCCCCATGGCGTCGTTTTTGTGGTCGCGCCCTGGAACTACCCTTACATGACGGCGATCAATACGGTTGCTCCGGCGCTGATAGCAGGCAACACCGTGGTGCTGAAACATGCAACCCAGACCCTGCTGGTGGGTGAGCGTATGGCAAAAGCCTTCCACGCGGCAGGCGTGCCCGAGGACGTGTTCAAGAATGTGTTCCTCGATCATGACACCACCTCGGCACTGATTGCCGAGAAGGCGTTTGATTTTGTGAACTTCACCGGCTCCGTCGGCGGCGGTCAGGCAATGGAGCGCGCCGCAGCAGGCACGTTCACCGGCGTCGGCACCGAACTGGGCGGCAAGGATCCCGGCTATGTCATGGAGGACGCCGATGTGGATGCGGCGGTCGACACGCTGATCGACGGGGCCATGTTCAACTCCGGCCAGTGCTGCTGCGGCATCGAACGCATCTACGTGCATGAAAGCCTCTACGACAGCTTCCTTAAAAAGGCGCTGGCGGTGGTCAATGGCTACAAGCTCGGCAACCCGCTTGAGGCGGAGACGACCATCGGCCCGATGGCCAATGTGCGCTTTGCCAAAGAAGTGCGCGACCAGATCGCCGAGGCGGTCGAACAGGGTGCCGTGGCCCATATCGCCACGATGGAGGCCGATGATGGCGGCGCCTATCTGACACCGCAGATCCTGACCAATGTCACCCATGAGATGCGGGTGATGCGCGACGAGAGCTTTGGCCCGGTCGTTGGCATCATGAAGGTCTCTTCCGACGAAGAAGCGATCAAGCTGATGAACGACAGCGAATTTGGCCTCACCGCCTCGATCTGGACCAAGGATCTGGAGCGCGCACAGGCGGTGGGTGACCAGATCGAGACCGGCACCGTGTTCATGAACCGCGCCGACTACCTCGACCCCGCGCTGTGCTGGACCGGCTGCAAGAACACCGGGCGCGGCGGTGGCCTCTCGGTGATCGGCTATCACAACCTGACCCGCCCCAAGTCCTACCACCTGAAAAAAGTCACGGGCTGAGGCCCTTCAACTTCTTGAAAATATCTCGGGGGAGCTTGCCGAAGGGCAAGCGGGGGCAGCGCCCCCACCCCGGCTCACCACAGGAACATGCTGATGTCTCTCATTGGAAACTGGTCGTATCCGACCGCAATCAAGTTCGGCGCCGGCCGGATCAAGGAACTGGCCGATGCCTGCGCGCAGGCCGGGATCAAGAAGCCACTCTTGGTCACCGACAAGGGGCTTGCGGATCTGCCCGTGACAAAATCCACCCTCGACATCATGGAGGCTGCCGGCCTTGGTCGCGGGATGTTCTCCGAGGTGGATCCCAACCCGAACGAGAAGAACCTCGATGCCGGTGTCGCGGCCTACAAGGCCGGCGGCCATGATGGTGTGATCGCCTTTGGCGGCGGCTCCGGTCTCGATCTGGGCAAGATGGTTGCCTTCATGGCGGGCCAGACTCGCCCGGTCTGGGATTTCGAGGACATCGGCGACTGGTGGACCCGCGCCGATGCCGACGCCATTGCGCCGATCATCGCAGTGCCGACCACTGCGGGCACCGGGTCTGAGGTGGGCCGCGCCTCTGTCATCACCGACAGCGTCACCCACCAGAAAAAGATCATCTTCCACCCCAAGGTCCTGCCTACCGTGGTGATCTGCGATCCCGAGCTGACCGTGGGTATGCCAAAGTTCATCACCGCCGGCACCGGCCTTGATGCCTTTGCCCATTGTGTCGAGGCCTTCTCCTCGCCGCATTACCACCCGATGTCGCAGGGCATGGCGCTTGAAGGTATGCGCCTGGTCAAGGACTACCTGCCGCGCGCCTACGCAGACGGCACCGACATCGAGGCGCGCGCGCATATGATGTCTGCGGCGGCCATGGGCGCGACCGCCTTCCAGAAGGGCCTCGGCGCGATCCACGCCATGAGCCACCCCATTGGCGCACATTTCAACACCCACCACGGCACCACCAATGCAGTCTGCATGCCCGCGGTGCTGGAGTTCAACGCCTCCGAGATTGCCGAACGCTTTGACATGGCGGCAGCCTATCTTGGCATTGCCGGCGGCTTTGACGGGTTCAAGGCGTTTGTGCAGGAGTTCAACGACAGCCTCGGCATTCCGCGCGGCCTTGCGGAGCTGGGCGTCACCGAGGACGCCATCCCCGAGCTGGTCAAGGGCGCGATCATTGACCCCAGCTGCGGTGGCAACCCGGTCACGCTGACCGAGGACAACCTGTCGCAATTGTTCAAAGCTGCACTCTGAGTCAACAATCGGTCCCCGAACACCGATGCGACGGTCGCACTGCCTGTCAGTGCGGCCGTTTTTTCAAGGTGCGATCCGGGCGACGCTGCCGCGCTCGATCAGCTCCACCCCGATGGTCTCGGAGGGGCCGGTCAGGCTGCCCGCGTCAATCATGTCGAGCAGCAACCGCGCCGCGCGGCCGCCGATCTCGCTACGCCGTTGTTGGATGGTGGTCAGCGGCGGCGACAGATGGCCGGCGACTTCGATGTTGTCAAAGCCCACCAGCGACACATCCTCCGGCACCCGGAGGCCACGATGCTGCACCGCCCCCATAAAGCCGATGGCCATTTCATCCGACGCGCAGAACACAGCACTGGGGCGATCTGTCAGCCCCAGCCACGCCTGCGCTGCCGCCGCGCCGGATTCCATGCTGAAATCGCCCTCAAAGATCCACGCCGCGCGCGTCTGCGCGCCCTGCGCCGTGATGGCCGCCTGAAACCCGTCAAGCCGCGTCTGCGACAGGCAGTTCCCCTGCGGCCCGGTGATATGGCCAATCCGTCGATGCCCCATGCCGACCAGATACGCCACGGCAAGCGCCCCGCCCCCGGCATTGTCGCTCCGCACCGACGGCAGATCTTCTTGCATCCACTCGCAAGCCAGCACGACAGGCGGGCGCGCGGGGCGTGTCAACGACGCGGCCGAGAGGGTGCCATCCAGCAGGACAATGCCATCGGCCAGCCCCGACCGCAGGTAGTGGGTCAGCCGACCCTCCGGATCCGGTTCCGCCCGGGTGTCCGCCACCAGAAGCCCGTAACCAGCCTGCCGAAAAACCGCACTCATCCCGGCCAGGATCTGTGAAAAGAACGGATTGGCCAGGTTCGGCAACAGCGCGATCACGCTCCCGGTCCGCTGTCGGCGCAGGTTGGAGGCGGTGGCGTTGACCCGGTAGCCGGTCCGCTCCACCGCTGACAGCACCGCCTCTCGCGTCGCCTTGGCCACCACCGACGGTTTCGACAAGGTGCGGCTGACGGTGGCCGTGGACACCCCGGCCGCGACCGCGACATCCTGAATGGTGGCGCTCTTCCTGACCATGACCCGACCTTCCGAGGGGCGCCGGAATGCCCCAACGGCACCGGCCCGTAAACGATTGCGCCTTCAGATCCGCGCGCACCGCGTCTCTGCCGCCGGTTCGGGCCAACCCGCCCGAGGGCGGCGCGGCCCCGCCCCGGATCAGCGGCGCTTGAGCGTATCCCCGTAGGAAATCGTCGGGGTCAGCGTGACGTGTTTTTCCACGTCGGCATCGGGCTGTTCCAGCTGCGCCGCAATGATCTGCGCCGCCTTCATACCGATCTCCTGCCGGCAGGCATCCATGGTCGCCAGCTGCCGCGGCAGCCCCGCCAGCAGCTCCACCCCGTTAAAGCCCGCAAGACCGATCTGCCCCGGCACATCAATGCCCTGGTCCAGCAGGTGCAAGAGCCCGCCAGCGCCGATCATATCGTTGGAATAATAGAGGAAATCCAGCTCGGGCGAGCGTTCCAGCATGGCTTGCGTCATCTCGCGCCCCTTCGCCAGGGCAGAGCCCCCGGAGTAGAATTCGCGATCCTCGATCTCGATCCCCTCCTTGGCGAGCGCCTCGGTAAAGCCCTCGAACCGTTTGCGCGCCCGGTGGTCGAGCGGCATTTTGGTGCCCATGAACCCGATATGGCTATAGCCGGCCTTGAGGATCGCCTTGGCCATTTCACGACCCGCGCGGCGATGGGAAATGCCCACCATCGCATCCACCGGCTTGCCGTCGGTGTCCATGATCTCCACCACCGGAATGCCCGCCGCCGCCAGCATGGCACGCGCCGGATCGGTGTGTTCAAGCCCGGCGATGATCACCCCGGAGGGCCGCCAGGACAGCATTTCATAAAGAACTTTTTCTTCTTTTTCAGGTTGATAGTCGGTAACGCCGACCACCGGTTGCAGCTCGGTATCCTCCAGCACCCGGTTGATGCCCGTCAGCACCTCGGGAAACACCATATTGGACAGCGACGGAATGATGACCGCCACCAGATTGACCCGTTTGGAGGCCAGCGCGCCGGCGATCTTGTTGGGCACGTAGCCCAGCTCCTTGGCCGCCTCCAGCACCTTTTGCCGGGTCTTTTCCGAGACATCACCCCGGTTTCGAAGAACACGGCTGACGGTCATTTCCGATACGCCGGTGGCATCTGAAACATCACGCAGCGTCAGCGGACGCTTGGAGTCGTTGGTCACGTGCTTGGCCTCTTTGCTTTGTTGCCTTGAGGTTAGCCAGTCCCGCCGGAGGACACAATGGCTCTTGGACGGCCCCACGTGGCGCTTGAGGTTGCAGGGTCTATTTGCTATCGCCCCTTTGGATGGCCCCGTGGCTCAACTGGATAGAGCAGCCCCCTCCTAAGGGGCAGGTTGCAGGTTCGAACCCTGCCGGGGTCGCCAACACCTTGCTGACTGCCAATGACCCATCTGCTTGCACATTCTGGCAGTTTTCCTGCGCACACCCTATCGCATACATCCTGTGAAGGGCTTTTTGCGCTGACACAGTGTGGGGCTTGGATTTTCTCTGGCAACCGCGCAGAGTTGGAGTGAAGCGCGAAGCTGACTTTCGCGCTCTGCGCGGCGAATGCCTCAAATGAGCCCAGAATGACGAATGCTGCTCGATGACCCGAAGTCTCCTATTGAATGTAAGCCGCCTGTCCGCTTTGGGGAGACGTGATGGGACAAGCGGCCATTGGTCGAGATTATTTGAGTGGCAGAAACAGGTCTGCCACAGCCTCATGTTCCGGCACTTCTGGAAAGAACGCGATGCGTTGGCAGTAGAGCGGAAAGTCTCTCGCCTCCTCACCGCTTTCCGGAAGCCAGTCGCGGTATAGATAGAGGGCGGCGGGTTCTAGATCGTCGGAATTGCCGACGACCCTCAGTACCGCACAGCGTCCGCCCGGAATGGTCCCTGACGCCACACCTTGCTCGTGCGCGTCAAAGACGCGTTCCGTTCCTGCACACAAGTCCAGTCGATAGTCGCGGGGATCCGTAGTTCGCGGATCGGAATGGAAGATGTTGAAGGTCTCGCTGGTTTGCGGCGAAAGCCCGTTCGCCTTTCGCCAGGCGATGAACCGTTGGATGGTCGCCCCGATTTCGGTCGGTGGTCCACGGTGCTCCATGATCGCCACCGGGATCGAGTCGACCTCTTTGGTTGTTACGTCACTTGCATTGAATTTCCGTTGCATGAGTTTGCTCCTCGCGTTGGTGAGAGCCTCGAAGGCCACAAGCCACGGCTCCCAATCGGGAGCGTTCCGGAACGACGACGGCGACTGTCCAAACCGTCGCCGAAAGGCACGGGCGAACGCGTCGGGTGCGTCATAACCGGCATCCATCGCAATCTGTGTGACACTCTGATCGTCGCGGTATGCCAGCCGGAATGAAGCCCGCTTCATCCGGGAAAGCTGAACGTAACTATGCACAGATAGCCCAAAGGTCGCGGCAAACTGCCGGTGGAAATGGAACTTCGAGAATGCTGCGACAGCACTTACTGCTTCTAGGTCCAGCTGATCATCGAGATGCTGATCTATATGATCTAGCGCTCGCTTCATTCGCTTGTGGTAGTTTTGAAGTGTTGTCGTCATTGTCCGCTCCATCGTGGCGCTACCATTTAGCTCCGTTGATGTGGACTCCGCTCGACCGATCTTGCGGATCTGATATGAAGTGAGCCGATACATTCCAGCGGCAACTAAATGTTGAGATTCTGGGTCGGAGCGACAGGAATGAGGTTGGAAGCGGACCTTTACTGTCCGCAATCGTACGACTGCTTTGTCCCGCTGAGCGACCATTCACGACGGACATGATCAATGCCTCCACACATCCGATCAGTGCGTGCTTATGCGTCATTGGCAAGGCCCGTTTGACGCAAGACCGCACGGGCGCTGGTGTCCGTGCACAATCGTCTTGCGACATCAGGATAGGTGGCCGCGACCGGCCGCGTTCGGCACGTCTCTCTCGGTACATCCGACAAAATTGTACCTTTGTGTCATTATGATTGCCCCCGCGGCACGCATCGGCGACAACCGCCGGGGAGGCACGCGCGGATGAGCACATCTTTGGTCAATTCCAATGTCCTGGGCATTCTCGCCGCGATTGGCGCCGCGGTTGCCTTCTCCGTCATCGATGTCACCTTCAAGTTCCTCTCCGAAGGCTATCCGCTCTATCAGGTGGTGTTCATCCGCTCTGCGGTGGCGCTGGTGCTCCTGATGGCGATCATCGTGCCCATGGAAGGCGGCTACCGGATCCTGCGCACGCAAAACCTGCGCCTGCATCTGATGCGGGTGGCGGCCGTGGCCTTTGCCAACCTGTCGTTCTTTTCCGGCCTGGCGGTGCTGCCGCTGGCCGAGGCGGTCGCCATCGCCTTTGCCACGCCGCTGATCGTGACCCTGCTGTCGATCCTGTTCCTGAAGGAACGTGTCGGCCCCTGGCGCTGGGGCGCGGTGGTGGTGGGGTTCAGCGGCATCCTGGTGATCGTGAAACCCGGCGCCGATGCGTTTCAGCCCTATGCGCTGCTGCCGTTCTTCGGGTCCTGCGGCTATGCCACCCTGCATGTGCTGACCCGCCGGGCCGGCGGTTCGGACAAGGCGGCGACGCTGTCGTTCTACCCCAACATGGGCTTTCTGGTGATCAGCGCGCTGGCCGGTGTGATCTTTGGCCATGGCAGCTGGGCCACCGGTCACCCGATCACCGATGTGGTGCTCAAACCCTGGGCCTGGCCGCAGGGGGTTGAGTGGGGCATCTTTGCCATCGCCGGGGTCTCCGGCGCCATTGGCGGCTATCTGGTCGGGCAGGCGTACCGGCTCTGCGAGGCCGGATTGGTCGCCCCGTTTGAATATATCGCCATGCCGCTGGCTGTGGTTTGGGGGGTACTGGTGTTTGCCGAATGGCCCGATGCGTCGGTCTGGCTCGGCTCGGCCTTGATTATCGGCGCCGGGCTTGTTTCTCTCTGGCGTGAGACCCGCACCCCCGGCCCGCCGCCACGCCCGCGGCCCCGTTCCTCCGGCTAGAAAGGCCAATAGATCATGCCCGTAACCGCCGTCGTCTTTGATATTGGCCGTGTCCTTCTTGAGTGGGAGCCGGAGCGCTTCTTTGACCGCCTGATCGGAGAACCCCGCCGCACCGCGCTGTTCAAGGAGGTCGACCTGCATGGCGCCAACCTTGATGTGGACCGCGGCCACCCGTTCCGCGACACCATCTACGGGCTGGCGGAGAAACACCCGGAGTGGGCCGAGGAGATCCGCCACTGGCATGACAGCTGGATCGAGATGGCCAGCCCCGAGATCCCCCATTCGGTGCGGCTGCTGCGGGCGCTCAAGGCCCGGGGCGTGCCGGTCTATGCGCTGACGAATTTCGGCGCCGAGACCTTTGTGATCGCCCAGACCCATTACCCGTTCCTGCGCGAATTCGATCAGGCCTTTGTGTCGGCGCATCTGCGCTGCATCAAACCGGATGCGGAGATCTACGCGCATCTGGAACAGGGCACCGGACGCCGCCCGGAGGAGCTATTGTTCACCGATGACCGGCCCGAAAACATCACCGCCGCCGCGGTACGCGGATGGAAAACCCATCTGTTCGACCGCCCCGAAACCTGGGCCGCACGGCTGGTGGAAGAAGGACTGTTGACCGAAGAGGAGGCACAATGAGCCTGACGCAGATCAGCTTTGACGACGGCGAGGCGCTGCTGGACTGGCGGGCGCTGACGGAGGCGCTGGCCGAGGGTCACAGCCGCCCCAAGGCCGAGGTGGACGACACTTTCCTCTATCGGGGCAAGGATACGCTGCTGTCGCGCTCGGCCTGGATCGACGGGCTTGGGATCGCGGTCAAGACGGCGATGATCTTTCCCGACAACCCGATCCGCGACCTGCCGATGATCAACGGCGCGGTGACCCTGTTTGATGATGCCACCGGCCAGCCCGAGGCGCTGGTGGATTTCCACCTGGTGACCAAGTGGAAGACCGCCGGCGACAGCCTCCTGGGCGCGCGCCGTCTGGCCAACCCGGAGGCGCAAGAGATCCTGATCGTCGGCGCCGGCACCGTGGCCGGCAGCCTGATCGAGGCCTTCTCCGCCGTGTGGACGCAGGCGCAAATCCGGATCTGGAACCGCACCACCGCCAAGGCCGAGGCGCTGGCAGCGGACTATCCCGGCGTCGCCGTCGCCACCGATCTGGAGCAGGCCGTCGGCGCGGCCGACATCATCCTGACCTGCACCATGTCGACAGACCCGGTGATCCGCGGCGACTGGCTGCGCCCGGGCCAGCACCTCAACATGATTGGCGCCTATCGCCCGGACATGCGTGAGGCCGATGACGCCGCACTCGCGCGCGCGCAGATCTATTGCGACAGCTTCGACACCACCCTCGACCATATTGGCGAGTTCAAGATCCCGCTGGCCTCGGGCGCGCTGCAGCGTGACGACGTGCTGGCCGATTTCTATGGTCTTGCGGAGTTTCCGACCTATGATCCGTCTGCAATCACGCTTTTCAAAAACGGCGGCGGCGCGCATCTGGACCTGATGACCAGCCGCCATATTCTGGACCTCTGGACCCGCTCTGCATGATCTGGCTGCTTGTTGTTGCCATTCTCATTGTCGGCTTCCTGTTCCTGCCCTCGGTGCAGGAAACCCTGCGTAAGCCGCTGACCGACTCGATGCGCCGCTTTGCCCCCGGCCGCTTTGCCGAGCTGAGCCAGGGGCAGACCCATTATCGCTGGATCGGTCCCGAACGCGGCCCGGTTGCGGTCTGCGTGCATGGGATCACCACCCCCTCCGAAGGGTTTGCCGGCCTGGCGGAGCAGCTGGGCAACATGGGCTACCGGGTGCTGCTCTATGATCTCTACGGGCGCGGCCTGTCGGATCATGCCACCGGCCCGCAGGATCGCGCCTTCTTTCACCAGCAGTTGCAGGATCTGCTGGCCCATGAAGGCGTGGTCGAGGATTTCATCCTGATCGGCTACTCGGCCGGGGGCTGCATCGCCACCTCCTTTGCCGCCGAGAACCTGCCGCGTGTGCGGCAGCTGATCCTGATCGCCTCGGTCGGCCTGCATGCGCCGCGCACGCCGGTGGCCGGCTTCATGGAGCGCCGCCCCGGGTTGCAGGACCTGATCCTGCGCTGGACCTATCCGATGGCGGCCCGGCGCTATATCAAGAGCCACCTGAGCGACCCGCGCAGCCCGTCAACGGTGATCCGGGCGCAGAGCGCACAGACCCGCCGCCGCGGGTTCTTTCCCGCCAATCTGGCGGCGATGCGCGGCATCCTGCGCGGCGACTTTGCCCCGGAACACCGGTTGTTTCACCGCCAGGGGCTGCCGGTTCTGGCGATCTGGGGCGGCGACGACAGGATCATCCCCGGGCATGTGATCGGGCGGCTGGCCGAGATCAACCGCTCCGCCAAACAGGCCGTCGTGGACGGGGCCGGCCACAGCGTGGTCTACACCCACCCGGCCGAGGTCGCCGAAATCATCGCCGAGAACCAGCGCGGCGGTTTGGCCTGAGGCGGCACACCGCCGACGCTGCGGTCATTCCCGTCCCGATCAGGCCGCCGCCTGCTGCAAGGGACGCTCGCGCACCGGCAGATGCACAATGGCGCTGAAGGCCCCGACGCCGACACCGATCCACCAGACCATCGTGTAGTCGCCGTAGATGTCGTACATCCGACCGCCCAGCCAGACGCCGAGGAAGCCGCCGATCTGGTGGCTGAGGAACACGATGCCGTAGAGCGTGCCCATGTAGCGCAGCCCGTAGATATGGGCGACCAGACCGGAGGTCAGCGGCACGGTCGCCAGCCACAGCGCGCCCATCGCCACCGAGAACAGGATCACCGACAGGGGCGTGATCGGCAGCAGGATGAAGGCCCCCGCCACGATCGTGCGCGCGGTATAGATGCCCGCCAGCAGGTATTTCTTGGAATAATGCTTGCCCGCCCAGCCCGCCAGCAGCGTGCCGCCCACATTGGCCAGACCGATCAGCGAGATCGACACCGCCCCCAGCGCCGAGGTGGTGGTGATCCCCAGCCCGTGCAGCATGCCGCCGGGCATGATCGGGCCGCACATCTCGGTGACAAAGGCCGGAAAATGCGCGGTGACAAAGGCCAGCTGATAGCCACAGGAGAAAAACCCGAGGAAAATCAGCGTGTAAGACGGATCGCGAAAGGCTTTCTTGAGGATCGCGCCCATGCTTTCCTCAAGCTCTGCCTTGCCCGCAGAGACCGGCGCGCGCATCAGGGGAAGCGACAGGATCAGCGCCAGAACGACACCAGCAAAGACCAAAAACACCGTCTGCCACGACATCAGCCCCAGCATGTATTCCGCCGTCGGCGCGCCAAAGATCTGCCCCGCCGAACCCGCTGCGGTGACAATCGCCAGCGACATGGAGCGGTTCTCGTCCGAGCTGGCACGCCCCACCACCGCCAGCACCACGCCAAAGCCCGTGCCCGCAACGCCAAAGCCCACCAGCCATTCGTAGGCCTGCATTTCAAACGGCGTGGTGGCGCCCGCGCTCAGCACCAGACCGGCGGCATAGACCACCGCGCCGATGATGATCGCCTTGCGGTCGCCGATCTTCTCGGCAATGGCGCCAAAGATCGGCTGGCCGATGCCCCAGGCCAGGTTCTGGATCGCGATGGCCAGCGAAAATTCGCTCCGGAGCCAGCCAAAATCCTCGGCGATCGGGATCTGGAACACGCCAAAGGAGGCGCGCACCGCAAAGCTCACCATGATGATCAGGCAGCCCACCAGCAGGACGGGGGTGAACAAGGGGGCTGGACGGTCCATGGGCGCGCTCTCCGGCTGTGTCATTGCGCCGCAAGTGTTCCCATTCGCACGCGGGCGTCAATTCAGGAGTTTTGTGTGCATACATAAATAAAATTGAACCATCGGGTTCAGCCAGCGGGCGGCTGCGGCTTTCCTTTGCAAAATCATCCGGCTATGGCTGGGGGCATGACACATATGACCGACCTCTATCAGGCCCGTGTAGACAGTGGGCAGATCCAGCCCGACCCCGCACAAGAGGCGGTCCTGCCGGAGTTTGACCGCATCGCCGAGGGCCTGCGCGCCGAGCCGGTCAAGCGCGGCCTGTTCCGCAAGGCGGTACGCCCGGAGGTCAGGGGGCTTTATCTGTGGGGCGGTGTCGGGCGCGGCAAGTCGATGCTGATGGATCTCTTTGTCGAGAGCCTTGATGACATCCCCAGCCGCCGGGTGCATTTCCACGCCTTCATGCAGGAGATCCACGCCAGGATGCACCGCGCCCGCGAGGCCGGCACCGAGGACGCGCTGGCGCCGGTGGTGGCGGATGTGGTGGCCTCAGTGCGCTTGTTGGCGTTTGACGAGATGCAGATCACCGACATCACCGATGCGATGATCGTCGGTCGGCTGTTCGAGGCGCTGTTCGAGGCCGGCGTGGTGGTGGTGACCACCTCCAACCGGGTGCCGGATGACCTTTATAAGGACGGGCTGAACCGGCAGCTGTTCCTGCCCTTCATCGACCTCATCAAGGACAGGATGCAGGTGCATGAGATGGTCAGCCCCAAGGACTATCGACAGGACCGTCTGACCGGCTCTCGGGTCTATTTCACGCCCCTGAACGCCGACACCCGCGCCGAGATGGAAGAGATCTGGCGCGATCTCACCGGCGGCGCGGCAGAGCCATTGGTGCTGACGGTAAAGGGCCGCGAGGTCACCCTGCCCGCCTATCGCAACGGGGTGGCGCGGGCGACGTTTTATGACCTCTGCGGCACCATGCTGGGGCCCGGCGATTATCTGGCGGTGGCCGATGCGGTCAAGGTTTTGGTGCTGGAGAACATCCCCAGCCTCGGGCGCAACAATTTCAACGAAGCCAAACGGTTCGTGACCCTGATCGACGCGCTTTACGAGGCCCGCGTGCGGCTCATTTGCTCGGCGGCGGCAGAGCCGGAGTTCCTCTATATGGAGGGCGATGGCGCCTTTGAATTCGAACGCACCGCCTCGCGCCTGCGGGAGATGCAGGACAAGGACTGGGGGCGCGCGGCCTGACACCGGGGAGGGGGCGCTGCCCCCGGCCCTTTGGGCCTCCCCCGGGATATTTATGAAAAGATGAAGGCGCGGCGGATCCTAGCCGTTTTCGCGCAGGATATTGCCCGCGAGGTAGAGCGAGCCGCAGATCAGCACCCGGCAATCGGGATCGCGGGCCAGGATCGCACTCAGCGCCGCTGCAACGCTCTCGGCCTCCTGCGCTGCAAGCCCGACGGAGGCCGCCGCCGCCGCGGTGTCTGCCGCGCTGAGCGTTGCCGCTTCGCCGGGGATCGACACTGCGGTCAGACTCTCGGCCTGGGCTGCAAGGGGGCGCATATAGCCGGTCACATCCTTGGTGTTGAGCATGCCGCAGATCAGATGCGTCGGGCGTTTGGGCAGCTTGGCCAGCACATCGGCGAGCGCAATGCCTGCGGCGGCGTTGTGACCGCCATCCAGCCATAGCTCTGCCGCGCCGGCGGCCGCGACCAGCGGGCCGGTTTTGAGGCGCTGCATGCGGGCGGGCCATTCGGCGCCGGTCATCGCCGCCTCGCAGGCGGCCTCATCCGCGCCGAGGTGACGCAGCACCGCAAGGGCGGCACCTGCGTTCTGGATCTGATGCGCGCCCATCAGGTTGGGCAGCGGCAGATCCAGCAGACCACGTTCGTCCTGATAGACCAGACGTCCGCGTTCCTCGTGGACGTGCCAGTGCTGACCATAGGCGATCAGGGGCGCGCCAAGGCGCATCGCGGTGTCCTCGATCACCTCCATCGCTTCGTCGGGTTGCGGGCCGACCACCACCGGCACGCCGCGTTTGATGATGCCGGCCTTCTCGCCTGCGATCTTCGCCAGCGTGTTGCCGAGGAATTGTTCATGGTCGATGGAAATCGGCGTGATCACCGAAACCTCGGGCGTGATCACATTGGTGGCGTCCAGACGCCCGCCAAGGCCAACCTCCAGCAGGGTGTAATCCGCCGAGGTGCGCGAGAACGCCAGCAGCCCCGCCACGGTGGTGATCTCGAAATAGGTGATGCTCTCGTCGCCATTGGCGTTGTAGCACTCATCAAGCACCTGCGTCAGGTGATCCTCGGAGATCAGATCGCCCGCCAGACGGACGCGTTCGTGAAAACGGGCCAGATGCGGCGAGGTATAGGCGTGCACCGATTTGCCCCAGCCCTCAAGCCCGGCGCGGATCATCGCCTGGGTGGAGCCTTTGCCATTGGTGCCCGCGATATGGATCACCGGGGGCAGTTTATCCTGCGGGTTGTCCAGCGCCGCCAAGAGACGCCAGACCCGATCCAGCGTCAGGTCGATGATCTTGGGATGCAGCGCCATCATACGGGCGAGAATGGCGTCGGAGGTCTGTTCGGTCATCGGACGTGATCCAGTCTGATCACGGAGCCAGGCGGTGCCACATGCGATGAGGGCAGCGCCCGTCCCGTCGGGGTGGAAGCGAAGCGCCCGCCTCGATTGGGGCGGGCGCTGCCCGACCTTCGGTCAGGCAAAACTCATGATGAAGGGGCTCAGGCTTTTTTGTCTTCGCCCGATGCGTCCTCCTCGGGCGCTTTTTCGTCTTTTTCGGCCCCTTCGACCTGCGGCTCAGGCTCCGGGGCGGGCAGATCGCCATGCACCTGAGGCGGCAGTTTCATCATCATGCGGATGATGGTGATCAGCTCGTCGCGCATCTCGGTGCGTGGGGTCACCCGGTCCAGCATGCCATGGTCCAGCAGGTATTCGGCGCGCTGAAAGCCCTCGGGCAGTTTTTCGCGGATGGTCTGCTCGATCACGCGGGGACCGGCAAAACAAATGAGCGCGTTGGGTTCGGAGATATGCACATCGCCCAGCATCGCATAGGACGCGGTGACACCGCCGGTGGTCGGATGGGTGAGCACCACGATATAGGGCAGGCCCGCCTCTTTGAGCATCTCGATCGCAACGGTGGTGCGCGGCATCTGCATCAGCGACAGGATGCCCTCCTGCATGCGTGCGCCACCTGCGGCAGAGAACAGCACCAGCGGGCGGCCCAGTTTCACGGCCTCTTCGGCGGCGGCGATGATGGCGTTGCCGACATACATGCCCATGGAGCCGCCCATGAAGGAGAAATCCTGCGCGGTGGCGACGATCGGCGTGCGCCCGATTTCACCGGTGGCGACCAGCATCGCCTCTTTTTCGCCGGTGTTTTTCTGTGCCGCACGCATCCGGTCGGGATAGCGTTTCTGGTCGCGGAACTTCAGCGGATCGGCAACCGGTTCCGGGACCTTCACCTCGGCAAAGATGCCACCGTCGAACAGCGCCTCGAACCGCGCCCGCGGGGTGATATGCATGTGGTGGCCGCAGTTGGTGCAGACGTTCTGATTGTCGGTCAACTCGCGGTGAAACAGCATGGTGCCGCATTCGTCGCATTTCTTCCACAGGTTCTCGGGGACTTCCCGGCGCGAGAAGATCGAGTTGATCCTGGGGCGGACGTAGTTGGTGATCCAGTTCATCTATTGGCCTCTGCCTGATTGGCGGTTGGAACCCCAGATAAGGCGAGTTTGCGTCAATTGCAATCAGGCCCTGATCGCAACCCGCGCCGCAAGCCACGTCACAAGGAGCACCATCAGGTCCACCAGCAGCCAGGGGCGCAGCGCCGCCACGTCATCCATTGCAAAGGGGTGCAGATAGAGCGCCAGCCCGTTGAGGCTGGAGGGCGAGGCCACCACCAGCAGGGACCAGACGTTGTTGATGAAATGCACCGCGATCGCCGGGCCGAGACTGCCGGCCCGCGCGGTCAGATCCGCCATCAGCATGCCATAGAGGGTGGCACTCGCCACGATGAGCCAGGCATTGTCCCCGGCCTCCTGCGGCATGTAGTGGCCCATGCCAAACAGGAGCGACGGCAGGAGCAGCCAGACCAGCGGGCTCCGGAACCGGGCGGCGAGCCCCTGCTGAAGATAGCCGCGAAACAGGATTTCCTCGGCGCTGACCTGGATCAGTACCAAGACCAGCGACAGCGGCAACCACAGCAGCCAGCGTCCAAACGGCAGCTGCGCCACCACCGGTTCGCCCATGTCGTAGGGCGGCAGCACCACCACGACGCAGACCAGCACCAGCAGGATACGCACCACCTGCCACCACTGCCGGAGCACCCGGTCCCGCGGCCCCACCAGAGAGCCAAGACTGCGCCCGTGCAGCATCTGTAACACCAGCCCCACGGCAATGATGGCATAGAGGAAATTGCCCAGCAGCACCGCCATCCCGGCCGCATCATTGCCGCCAAACAGATCCGCGTCGCCGGTCAGCGCCAGCACCGCCGGCAGCACCAGCAGGTCCGACAGCAGCCCCAGCGCAAACCAGGTCACGATCACCAGCACCACCCCGACCGCCAGACGCCAGAGCTCCGGCATCTTGCGGGCGTCCTGCAGCAGGATCTCGTGGGGGTGATAGCGCATTGCGGGCGGTCCTTCGGCGTTTTGCCCCTTGTAAGCGAGCCGGGCGCGCCTGACCAGCGCCGGACACCGGGACGCGATCAGCCCTCGCGCTGCGCGCTGTCGTCGGGTTGCGGCCCCGTCCGCGCCGCCTGCAGGGCGACGGCGGCGCTCGACAGATGTCCGGAGACCGTTTTCAGCAATTGCACCGCCACCGAGACATCGCTTTCGATCACGGTGCAATATTCCTCGGCCCCGATGCGCAGGAACACGCAGTCCTCGACCGCCAGCAGGTCGAGCTGGCGCGGCTCGCCGGTGATCACCGCCAGATCCCCGATCAGCCGCCCGGGGCCGATCTCGTCGAGCTGGCTGCCGTCTTCGGGGAATTGCAGCGCTGCACGGCCGGACAGGCACAGGTAGACCGCATCGCCCTCGGCGCCGGCGCGGAACACCGCAGTGCCCGTCGGCACCTGCACCCAGGCGGCGGAAAACGCCAGCAGGCGCTGATTGCGGGGATCCAGCCGCGCAAACAGATCGACATCGCCGATCACCGCCAGCTTGCGATCAAAATCGCCGCCCTGTTCTGCCGTCTCGGGCCAGGGCGCGGCCACACCCTCCTGCCCGTCCAGCCGCCCGTCCGTCAGCTCCAGATACATGTCATAGCGCGAGGGGTTCTCGAAATGGTCTTCGAGGTGGATCATCGTGGTCTTGGGCAAGAGCGCCTGCAACCGGGTGCGGGTCTTCAGCCGGTTGTCGGCGTCATGGCTGGCCAGCACGTGATCGAGGATCAGGATATCGGGCCGCTTGATCGCCGCCCGGGTAAAGGCGGCGCGTTCGCGGAACACCGGCTCCAGCAAGGCGCCGCCCAGCCCGGTCGGCAGGTCGTAGATCATCAGCGCCAGCCGCGCCTTCAGATCGTGGTCGGCCATCACCTCGGCGACCACATCCTCCACCGCCTGCGCGCGGGCGCCCGCGTGGATCGACACCCGGCCAAACAGCGCGTTTTCCAGCACCGTCAGCTTGCGGGCGTATTCTTCGGAGCGCAGGCGGCGATAGACCCCGGCGCAGTCCGACAGCAGCAGATCGCCGCGCCGCGCCCGGATTTCGAGGATGCGGTCCTTGTAGGCGCGCGGCAGACCGGCGCCGATCTGCTCTTCGGTCAGCAGGAAGGGCAGCGTGCACAACAGCGCATTGTCTGCGCGCCCCAGCGTGCCGCCGCCGGTGTGGTGGTCGGCCGCACGGGTGATGCGGGCATAGAGATCCTCGTCCAGCCCCAGCCGCCGGAACAGCGGGTGCGAGGTGTCGCCCTTGCCAAAGGTCCGTTGCAGCGTGTCGATCAGCGCCAGGCTGATGTCGCGGGTCTCCACCTCAAGCCCCTCTGCCCGCAGCACCCGCTGAAACGGACCGTCGGGATCGGTGAACAGCTCTGTCGGCACCGGCTGCACCGGAAAGGCGAACATCATGTTCTCGGCCAGCGACAGGGTGGGATTGTAACGCTCCGGCAGGAACCGATAGACCACATCCCCCAGCCCCTGCGCCGCCAGCCGGGCGGCGATGCGGGGCCGCAGGGCGGTGATCTGCGCCTCCAGCGCGCGGTGATGATCCATCAACCGGGCATGCAGGGTGCGGTGAAACAGCTGGCCGTCGATGCCCATCGCCTCCACCAGCTGGAACCACCAGTCGCGCAGCCCGTCCTCGGAGCCGAGCCCGGCCAGATCCGGGTTCACCCAATCCGCATGCAGCGGATCGGCACTGTTGCCCGCCCGCACCGCCTCGGCGCGGCTCAGCAGTTGCAGCTCCGGCGCGGTGGCGCGGGGCCGGTTGCGCAGCGGCATCAGCACATTGTCCCCCAGCGAGCCGTCAAACAGATAGGGCCCGCTGAAGGCATAGCCGATGCGGCTGGCGATCACCCCCTGATGCAATTCCGCCAGGGGGCGTCCGGCCACGATGACCTCGCCCCGCGCCGGCAGCACCTCGCGGGTCAGAAGCTGCGCCAGCGCCTGACGTTCCGCCGCCGAGGTGCTCCGGATCGCCACCTGCGCGCCCGCCGGGATGGTCAGCGAGAGCCCGTCCAGGATCGGCTTGCCCTCGCCATCGCGGACGGTGACATCGCGCAGCTCGATCGCCCCGCGCAGATGCGGCAGGCTCCGGGGTTCGCCCTCGAACAGCGCCGCGTCGAGCATCCCGGGCGGGGCGAATTTCTCGCGCATGACCTGCCAGCGCAGCGACATGTCCTGCACCTGGTTGTAATAGGTCAGCAGCTCTTTCCACGGGGCCGACAGATCCTTGTAGGCCGCCAGTGCCGCCACCAGCGCGCCCACGGTGATCTCGCCCCGGATCGCCAGCAGACCGCCCACCGAATAAAAGAAGAACGGCGTCAGATGGCCGATCAGGTTGTTGAGGAACTTCATGAAGAACTTTTTCATGAAGATGCGACGGCGGATCTCGAACAGGCGGCCCAGCCGGTTGGACACCTGCGCCAGCCGGTAGCGCCAGCCGCCGTTGCTGCGCAGGTCGGAAAGCCCGGCGGCGGTTTCACCGATCTCGGCAGAGAGCGCGCGCAGCTCGACGATCCGGTCCTTGTTGAGGAGGTTGATCTGGCGTTGCAGCATCGGGATCAGCCAGGCCTGCAACGGGATCAGCGCCACCGAGGCCAGCCCGAACCAGACGCTCTGCACAAACAGGAACGCCACGATGGTCAGCATCTGCCCGGCCTGGAACACCGGCTGCGCCACCGCATCCCCCATCAGCCCGCCCATCGGCTCTGATTCGGAGGTGATGAGCGACACCATCTCCCCCTGCGAGGTGGTGCGAAAGTGGCCCGAGGGGAACCGCATCATCCGCGCGATCATCTGATAGCGCAGGCGCCGCAGCAGCCGCTCCGACAGGATACCCTTGAGCGTATTGAGCCGCATCTTCATCAGGCCGCTGGCCAGAACCGCCGCCAGGAAGGTGAAGCACAGCACCAGCAGATAGGACTCGGAACTCAGCCGCCACCCCCAGAGCATGATCCAGTCGCTCGGCGCGCCGATGGCATCGTTGACGATCCGCTTGGGCAGCTCCAACGTCGCGTAGAGAAACGGAAAACTCAGCAGCGTCAGGACCAGCAGACCGAGTTGCTGGCGCTTGGAATAGCGCCAGATAAAGGCAAACAGGCTTGGCTCCACAGCCTATGTCCTTTCTGTCGGTCCGGGCCGCCCTGGTGACCGGAGCCCCCGGGCGGCAAGAGCGGCGCGGCGGTTCGCGCGTATGGGGGCGTCTGGTGCACAGGGCGCCGTCAAGGCGCGTGAGGTAAGCGTGATACCGCCACAATTCAAGCCTCGCCCGGTCACGCCTCCTTTATCCTTGTTCCGCCACGGTGCTGGGTTTAGAACTTTTGAGCAGTATTCAGCCGTGTATATATCCTTTGATCAGGGGTCTGATCCATCGATTTGTCGGGCTGAAGCAGGCTTGCACGCAGGCCATCACACACAGGTGGAACCACAGGCGAAAGCCTGCGCGACACCATAGGCGGCACAGGCGCAGATCACGAAGGGCAGACCGTGAGGCAGACAATCGCACAGACCCTGGCGGCCGCCGGCCGCATCCGGCGCGGGATCGCCCGCAGCAGATGGGGCGGTTTCGGCGCGCTTTGCCTTGTGCTGGTCGCACCTTTGCTGCTGGCGGGCTGCATGCAGGGCAACCGGCTCGCCTTTGCACCGCCGGGAGAGGACATCTCCCGCCCCGGCAGCGGCCGTGGCCGCGCGCTCACCGCGGTGTTCGGCGACGGGCAGCTGATCCTCGCCGCGCCCAGCGGGTTCTGTTTCGACGCGCAGATGGAGAAGCACACCGCCACCGGCGGCTTTGCGCTGCTGGCCGATTGCGCGCGCCTGAGCACATTTGGCCGCTTTCGCGGCGCCGAGGGCGCAATGCTGACCGCCACCGTCGGCGCCGTGGCCGCCAACACCCCCGCCCCCTCGGCCGAGGCCCTGCGCGCCGCCTTCACCACCAGCCGCCGCACCGCCCGGGTGCTGGAGACCCGCAGCGACCGCGATCTGCCGCTGGTGAAACTGCATATGGACGGCCATTCCGCAGAGGGCGCCAGCGGCACCCATTGGCGCGGTGCCTTTGTGGTGCACGGGCATCTGGTGTCGGTTGCGCTCTATGCGCCGGATGGCAGCACCTACCTCGGAGAGAAAGGCGCCCGGCTGATCCGCGAATTCGTGCGCGCCTCGCGCAATGCCACCCGCCTGGCGGAGACCACCACCCCGGCGGCCCCGGGTGAGTCGGCGCCGGAGCAGACCGCACGCCCCCTGTCGCGTCCGGGGAACACCGCGCCCGTCGCGACCGCCTCCGCAGCTGCGGATCCGCAGCGCTCGGACGGCTGAACAGCCGTCACAGCCCGCCTCAGAAACACCTTTGTCTCCGGTGGCTAGTCCGTTAATATGGCGGACAAATCCGGGCGAACATCCCGGGCAGACACGCGAGAACGCGAGCCGTGGGGGCAGGATGGGCAGACTTCTGGAGCAGCTGTTGAATGCAGGCGCGCTGCGGCGCTGGCGCAGTGCGGTGCGACAGGCCCCCGGCGCGCCATTGCCGCTCCTGCGCCAGCAGCGCAACGCCGCCCGGCAGCTGCGCGCCCAGCTCGACCAGCTGATCCACATCGCCGACGGGCGCCTGGCGCTGCCGCGTGTCGGCTCCACCGCCTTTGCCCGCCCGCATGGGACCGACTGGTCCTGGCGCCCCGAGCTCTGGCGCGGCCCCTTGCCGGTGGTGGGGGTGTCCTCGGTGCCCAGCAAGACCCGCCTCGGCCACGAGATCCAGATGTTTCACGACTGTGCCATCTCGGAACTGACCCTGCGCCAGCTGCGCAACACGCGGGAGGAGGACCTGGCGCCCTTTGGCCTGCGGATGGATGTGTTCCAGTTTGATGGGTCGTTTCTGTCGCTTGTCATTGACCTGCCGGCAGAGGCGACGCGCGGGCTGACGCGGCAGCATCTGGTGCGCATGGATTGTATCGTCGAAAGCGAAAAGCCGATCGAGATCTTCGCCCGCCTCAACATCAAGCACGGCCCCAATACCGAACAACTGGTCCGCGAACTGCCGCCGGGCGAGAAAAACATGACGGTGGAATACGATCTGGCCTATTCGCGGCTGAACGAAAAGCGGATCGAGAAGGCCTGGCTCGACCTGATCTTCGAAGCCCCCGACCTGAACCAGGTGGTGCTGCGGGATGTGACCTTCGCCCGTTTCCGCCGCGCCAACCTCTGAGGTCTGTCCCGCCCCCGTTTGCCACCTGCCTCTGCCCCATTCCCAGGAGATCCCCATGAGCGCCCTCACCCTCCGCAAGATCCGTTTTCGCTCCGGCGTCTGGGAAGGCCAGGTCGAGAACGCGCCGCACGGCGGGCCCCGGCCGCAGATCGCCGTGCGCTATCTCGACCGCGAGGTTGCCGATGTGGCGCTGACCGAGGCGGAGACGCCGGGATGCTGGACCCTGTCCATTCCGATCCCGACCGAAGCCGTGGGCGATGGTGTGCAGAGCTTCGTCATCTATGAGGCCGGATCGGATGAGAAACTGGGCGATTTCACCCTGATCGCGGGCGAGCCGCTGGTGGATGACCTGCGGGCCGAAGTGGAGCTGCTGCGCGCGGAGCTGGACATGCTGAAACGCGCCTTCCGCCGCCATTGTCTGGAAACCACCTGACGGGTCTGAGGTCATTCAACGCGCGCGGCCAGTCCAGAGGTATTGCGAGCCCTGACGGGCCCGCCGAGGGGCGCGCGCCGGGCCAAAGGCCCGGCGCGCGCGGGTCCGACCGCACAGGTCGGAAGCCCCTTCTGACACCAGGGAAACGGGGAGCGGCCTAGGCGGCGGATGTACTCAGGCTGCGTTCGATCTCGATCAGGCGCTGCTTGCGCCACAGGCCGCCACCATAGCCGGTCAATGCCCCGTCGGCCCCCAGCACCCGGTGACAGGGGATCATCACCGCGATCTGGTTGGCCCCATTGGCACGGGCCACCGCGCGGCTGGACCCGGGGCGCCCCAGCGCCTTGGCCAACTGGCCGTAACTACGGGTCTCTCCGGCGGGGATCTCGCGCAGGGCGCGCCAGACCTGCGCTTCGAAGCCGGTGCCGTGATAGGCCAGCGGCGTTTCAAACCGCGCCGCCTGACCCGCGAAATAGGCCGCAAGCTCCTCCGCCGCCTGGTCGATCACCGCCGGGCGGCCAAAGCCGAGCCCGCCGGGCTGGCGCTTTTGCAGCTTTGCCACCTCGCGCGGCAGCGCCTTGCGATCGGCAAATTCCAGCAGGTGCAACCGATGCTGGCAGGCCACCGCCACCATCGCCCCCAGCGGCGTGTCGATCCAGTCGGCCAGCAGCTGCGCGTCCTTGCGAAAGGCACCCGGTGCCACGCCGACCAACCGTGCAAAGGCAGCGCGAAAGGCGCTTGGGCTCTCGAAACCGGCATCAAGCTGCGCCGCAATCACCGGCTCGCCCGCGCTCAGGGTGGTGAAACCGTCCCGCAACCGGCGCTGGCGGGCCATTTCCAGAAAGGTCATGCCGAACTGCCGCTTGAAGGCGCGCCGCGTGGTGGAGGGATCCAGCCCCATGGCGATCACGTCGCCCTCGCCCCAGCGATGGCCCGGGCGCGCCTCCAGCGCCGCCAGCAATCGCCGCACGTTCGGATCATTGCCCGCCGCCGCATCGACCGGGTGGCAGCGTTTGCAGGCGCGAAACCCCGCCTCGATACAGGCGCCGGGCGTGGCAAAGAACTGGCAGTTCTCGAACTTAGGTTTGCGCGCCGGGCAGGTCAAACGGCAGAAGATCCCGGTCGAGGTGACCCCCACATAAGCGCGCCCGTCATAGGCCGCATCGCGGGAGAGCAACGCTTGGTACAGCGTCTGTGAATCAGGCAAATCGAACATCATGACACGAAGCTTAGCCCAGATCGCCCGGCGACGACGCCGAAAATCAGGCGTCTATTCCCCCGCCGCTGCGCGGACGGAAAAAGCGGTCGACACGCGGTTTCCCCCGTAAATTCCGCCAGCGCGCACCCCACACCTGTTTTGCATTGTGCAAAGGAAGCCCCATCTGGACCCAGAAAAGGACCCCCATGGCCACCAAGGACCTCGGCATGCTGGCGGCGAAATAGGCCCACCGGGGTCCGATGCGGGATGCGCCCCGCGCCGGGCCACCCTCGCACACAACGACAATGGGCCCGCGACCAGAGCGCCCGTCCCGAGGCCGCGCCACACGCCGGCAGCGCACGCCCCCCCCGTTGCCGGGCCCCCGCACGCGCCGGTGACCGGATCCTCAGATCCCTGTGGCAGACTGGCGGGGATCGATCACCTCTACCCGGCGCGGGCAAACTGTGTGGCTGCCCGCGCTCAGACCGGAGACCGGCCCCGATAAAAAGGGGGTCGTTCTGGCAAGCCAGTGCGAACAGGCCCCGCGGGGTCTGTCCCTCCTCCACCCGGCGGCGCCGCCCCCCTTTCGGGGCCCCAGCCACGGATCACCGAATCACCGGATCAGGCCAGCAGCCTCGGCAATGGCGATGATCCCCCCGCACCCTCCGCGCCAATGCGCGGACAGACCCGCCCGGCCCCAGGCCCCGGCGGCCCTCCGTGCTTGTCGGCGCCCGCACGCAAGCCAACATGCAAAAAGGGCCGCCCGAAGGCAGCCCTTGCGTGTGGATGAGCCCAGCGCAGCGCGCGCGATATCAGTCCTTTGGACCCAGCGCCGACAGGCCCTTGAGGATGTCGATGGCATAGGCCAGCTGATAATCCTCCTCGCGCAGCTCGGCGGCCTTCTCGGCCTTTTCGCGGTCGGCCTCGATCTGGCGCACCTCGTCCTCGGACAGGCTGTCGTTGTTCAGACGCCCGCGCAGGTCGGCTTCGGACCGGGGACCAAAGGCAGAGCTTGCGGGCTCGTCCTCTTCGGCCTCGGGGCGGCGGCGGGGCTGCTGCACCACAATGTCGGGGCTCACACCCAGCGCCTGAATGGAGCGACCCGACGGCGTGTAATACCGCGCGGTGGTCAGGCGCATGGCGCCATCGCCGCGCAGCGGCATCACCGTCTGAACCGAGCCCTTGCCGAAGGACTTGGTGCCCACCACGATGGCGCGGCGGTGATCCTGCAAGGCGCCGGCGACAATCTCCGAGGCCGAGGCAGAGCCGCCGTTGATCAGCACCACGATCGGCTTGCCGTCGATCAGGTCGCCCGGGGTGGCGTTGAACCGTTCGCCGTCCTCGGGCTGGCGCCCGCGGGTGGAGACGATCTCGCCGCTGTCGAGGAAACTGTCGGCGACGCTGATCGCCTGGGTCAGCAACCCGCCCGGGTTGTTGCGCAGGTCCAGCACGATGCCGTTGACGTTGTCCATGCCGCCCAGCGCCTCGACCTGCTCCTCGAGGTATTCCTCCAGATTGGGCGTGGTCTGTTCGTTGAAGGTGGTGACCCGCAGCACGACGCTGTCACCCTCGGTGCGGCTGCGCACGGCGGTGAGCTTGATGGTGTCGCGGATGATGGAGACGTCAAACGGCTCCTCCTCGCCCTCGCGAACCACGGTGATGATGATCTCGGACCCGACCGGGCCGCGCATCAGCTCCACCGCTTCGTCGAGGCCGAGGCCCAGCAGGCTCTCGCCATCCACATGGGTGATGAAATCGCCTGCCTCGACACCGGCCTCGTAGGCGGGGGTGCCATCCATCGGCGAGACCACCTTGACGAAGCCGTCCTCCTGCGTGACCTCGATGCCGAGGCCGCCGAATTCGCCCCGGGTCTGCACCCGCATCTTGGAGGCGTCATCGGGCGACAGGTAGCTGGAGTGCGGGTCGAGCGATTGCAGCATGCCGCCGATCGCGGCCTCGATCAGCTCGGTCTCGTCCACCTCCTCGACATATTGTGCGCGGATGCGTTCGAAAATGTCTCCGAACAGGTCGAGCTGCTCGTAGACGGTTGCCTCACTGCTTTCCTGTGCCAGCAGCGGTGCCGCCACATAGGTCGTCGCCACAAAGCCCGCGAGCGTCCCGCCCAGAGCCGCCATCGCAAATTTCTTCATCTCTTGCCTATCCACCTTGCCCGGTCCTGAACCACGTTTCCGGGTCCACGGGACTGTTTTCCATTCTGACTTCTATATAGAGCGTTTCCGAGCGGCCAGTTCCACCCCCTTCACCGCTAAGTGACAAAATCGCGCTGCTCGCGGCCGCCTCACCGCCCATCAGACCCACCGGCGTGCCCTCGGGAATGACCTGTCCGGCGCTGCCAAAGACCTCGGCAAGGCCGGAGAGGATGAACAATGTGTCCGGCTGCGGTTCCAGAATCACCACATTGCCCAGGTCCAGCAAGGGCCCGAGATAGCGGATGGTGGCCGCCGTAGGGCTGGTGACCAGCGCCCGCGGACGGGTCGCCACCAGCACCCCGGCCCGGGCCACCCCGGCGGCATCCCGCTCGCCGTAGCCACGCAGCAGCAGCCCCTCGACCGGCAGCGCCAGATCACCGCGGCGGTCGGAGATGTCGCCGCGGGTGGTCTCGATGCCGTTGGCCTCGGCAATCAGCGCCAGACCGTCCGCAAACCCGGTGAGCGTCTCGGTCGAGGAGATCAGGATCGCGGTCTGCACCGGGTCCTCGGTATAGCGCTGCGGCAGATCCTGGCGGTCGGCGATCGCTGTCGACAGCGCCGCACGGGCCGCTTGCACCCCCTGCAAGCCCTCCTCCAGTTTCTGCGCCGCGCTCTGTTGCAAGAGCCGCAGGTCGCGCACCTCCTGCACGTCGTTGCGCAGCGCATCGGCGCGGGCCTGCACCCCCGGGGTGACCTCCGCCAGCATCATCGCCGACCGGGCCGCGCCCAGCGGGCCGGAGGGATGCAGCATCAGCACCGGCGGCGTCGAGGTCTCGATGGTGGTGATCACCCCGAGCAGCTCCGCCACCTCGCCCTCGCGCGCCTTCAGCTGCGTGGTCAGCTGGGTTTCCCGCCGCGCCACCCGGCGCAGCCCGTCCCGCATCGCCTGAAGCCCGGCCTCATAGGCCCGCACCGTCTCGGTGAGCGCCTTGACCCGGTCGCGCGCGCCCTCGGCCTGATCCAGACGCACTGCCGCCGCCTCAAGCGCCGACGCGGCCGATGCCGCCGCCTCGCCCGGGTCGGACGGCGCCGCCCGCACCACGCCCGCCGTAAACGCGGCGAGGCCGAGTCCCAGAACCATTGCCCATGCCCGGCTCATGCCAGCAGGCTCTCCCCGGTCATCTCCGCGGGTTGCTCCAGCCCCATCAAGGCCAGCAGCGTCGGCGCCAGATCGGCCAGACGCCCGTCCTTCAGCGCCGCCCCCTCCGGCCCGCCGACCAGCGCCACCGGCACCAGATTGGTGGTATGCGCCGTATGCGCCCCGCCTGTGTCCGGATCGACCATCACCTCGCAATTGCCGTGGTCCGCGGTGACGATCATCGCGCCGCCCGCGTCCCTAAGGGCCGCGACAACCGCGCCAAGCCCCTGATCCACCGCCTCACAGGCCTTGATCGCCGCATCAAGGTCCCCTGTGTGGCCAACCATGTCGGGGTTGGCGTAGTTGGTGACAATGAGGTCATAGCCCGCCTTGATCGCCTCGACGAATTTCGCGGTGACCTCGGGCGCGGACATCTCGGGCTGCAGATCATAGGTCGCCACCTTGGGCGATTTCGGCATGAAGCGGTCCTCGCCCTCCTCGGGTGTTTCCTTGCCACCGTTCAGGAAGAAGGTGACATGAGGATATTTCTCGGTCTCCGCCAGACGGAACTGACGCTTGCCCTGTTTGGCCACCCATTCACCCAGCGTGTTGACGATGGCCTTTTTGGGATAGGCGGTGGTCATATAGGCGTTGTGGCCCTGGGAATATTCCACCATGCCCAGCAGACCCGCGAGCGCGGGCCGGGGGCCGGTGTCGAACTCTGCAAACTCCGGCTCGCCAATGGCGCGCAGGATTTCCCGTGCCCGATCCGCCCGGAAGTTGAGGCAGAAAAACCCGTCGCCGTCCTGAATGCCATCGAACCCCTCGACCACCGTGGCCTTGACGAATTCATCCAGCTCATCACGCCCATAGGCGGCCTCAACCGCCTCTTTGGCAGTGGCGGCGGTGAACTGCCCTTCCCCTTTCACCATCGCAGCATAGGCCTGAGAAACCCGCTCCCAGCGGTTGTCGCGGTCCATGGCGAAATAGCGCCCGGTGACGGTGGCGATCTGCGCCCCTGCGGCCATACCGGCCTCAAGCTGATCCAGATAGCCCAGCGCCGATTTCGGCGCCACGTCCCGCCCGTCGGTGACCGCATGCAGCCAGACCGGCACGCCCGCATCGCGGATCGCCTTTATCGCAGCCAGAATATGGGTCACATGGCCATGCACGCCGCCATCGGACACAAGCCCCATCAGATGCGCCGCGCCGCCCGTCTCCTTCAGCCTGGCGATAAAGGCCTGAAGCGCGGCATTGTCGTAAAAGGAGCCGTCCTCGATCGCCAGATCAATCTGGCCGAGGTCCATCGCCACCACCCGGCCCGCACCGATATTGGTATGGCCGACCTCGGAATTGCCCATCTGACCGCTGGGCAGCCCCACATCGGGACCATGGGTGATCAGCCGCGCGGTGGGGCTGCTTGCCATGATCGCATCCAGCGTCGGCGTCTTTGCAAGATAGGGCGCATTGGCCGGTCCCGGCTCGGCACTGCCCCAGCCATCAAGGATGCAAAGAACAACGGGTTTGGGTGCGGGCATGTTTCGTCTCCGGTCAGCGACAATGGTTTGACCCGGGTTCTACAGCCTGTGACGCGGTTGGGAAACCGGGGAGTGCGATCTCGGCAGTTTTGTGACAGCGGGCCTTGCGGGTTTCATGCATCGCCAGCGGCGCGCGATGCGCAGCGCGCCGCCAGGCGCGCTGCCGGGCCCAACGGGGGCGGCGGCATTTACAATGCAGACGCCCCCGGCGGGAGCCTCCCCCAGCATGGGGCGCGGCCACCGTGGCGAAGGCGCAAGATCCGGGTCGCGGCGGCAATGCAGGGGTTGCTAGCCATAGCGGACAGATCAACAACAGGACGATCCCCCATGCCCCAGATCATCGCCATGCCCACCGAAACCGTGCGCGCCTATCAGGCCGGCCAGCCCGACGCCCATGGCCAGACACCGGAACGCGCCACCTCTGACGGCGGTGGCAACCCATGTCGCCACTGCCTGACCTATATCCCCGAGGGGGCCGAGATGCTGATCCTCGCGCATCGCCCCTTTCCCACAGCACAGCCCTATGCAGAAACCGGGCCGATCTTCCTCTGCGCCGATGCTTGCCCCCGGCACGCGGGCCCGGAGATGCCAGAGGTCTTCACCCGTTCCCCCGACTATCTGATCAAGGGATATGGCGCAGACGACCGCATCGTCTACGGCACCGGGATCGTGATCGGCAAGGACCAGATGATGGCGCAGGCCGAAGAGATCTTCGCCGACCCGCGCGTGCGCTACGTCCACATCCGATCCGCACGCAACAACTGCTATCAGGCAAGGATCGAGCGCTGACGCCCTTAGCGCGCGGCAACGAGGCTTAGGCCACTGGCGACGAACACCCCGCCCGTGGCCTTATGCAGCCGGGACATCGCCCGGCGGGACAGTTTCAATTCGCGCACCCAGGCGCCAAGCCCGCAATAAAACGCCGCCACACCAAATGACCCCAGTCCGACCACTGTGACCATCGTGGCCAGCTGTCCAAGTCCTGTGCCTTCCGGTGACAGGAACTGCGGAAACAACGCTGTGAAAAATATGATGGCCTTGGGATTGCTCGCCGCCACGGTGAAGCCGCTGACAAACAGGCGGGCAGAGCTGATGGCGGCTGACCCCATCGCCTCTGCCATATCGACCCGCCGCGCAGCGCTGCGCCACATCTGGATACCGGCCCAGATCAGATAGGCAGCGCCCAGGTATTTCACCACCAGAAACAGGCTCGCGGACCCGGCAAGCACCACCCCCAGCCCGGCAGAGGCTGCAATCGCCTGCAAGATCGACGCCGCTGCATTGCCCAGCGCGGTCCAGATCGACCGCAGCCACCCGCTCCCTGCACCATGGGCAAATGCGATCAGCGTGCTTGGACCGGGAATGAGAGAGACCCCGACAACCGCAGCTGCAAACAGGACGATCTGATGCAAATCCATTCCTAAAATCCCTCTCAGCCAAATACCGAACGCACACCACAGCCGTGCCGCGCCTGATCATTTCAGCGACCTTAAGCGGCGCGAACTCCCGGAGCGAGCGTTCATTGCGCCAGTATGAATCTAGGTCAGCGCCTTGGTCATCGCGTAATTGTGGATCATCACACCGCGCCGTTCAAACTCGCGGCGCCCGGCCTCGGTAAAGCCCTGGCGCAGAAAGAACCGCCGCGCTGCCTCGCTGGCCTCAACATAGAGCGCGGACAGACCAAGATTGCGGGCCTCACCCTCCAGCTGGGTATATAGGTCCGCACCGATGCCCGTGCCGGCCACCTCGGGGGCAAGGTAGAAACAGTCGATGTGGCCGTCGGCCTCCAGCTCGATAAAGCCTTGCGCCACATCCGCCGCATCCGCCGCGACCCAGATACGGCGGCCGTCCTGCGCGCGCTCCAGCACCCGGTCGACCGGGGCGGGTTCCGGGCTCCATGCGGCGCATTGTTCGGGGGTATAATCCCGCGCGCCGACCTGATGCACGGCGGTGTGAAAGATCCGCGCCCAGTCGGCGGCGTCACGGGGTTCAAACGGACGGATCAGCATCAGCGGGACTTTGTCAGTGCGAGGAAAACATCTTCGAGGTCGGCCTCCTCGGTTTTGACGTCCCGAATGGAAATCCCGGCTGCGCGCACCGCCTCCAGCACCGCCTCGGCAGATGTTTCGTTGCTGTGATAGCGCAGCACCACGGCCCCGTCCCCGCGCAGTTCGGCCTCGATCCCCGGCCCTTGTGGCAGGGTCGTGACGGGGGCAGCGGGCTGCACCACCATCGCGCGCGCATCAAGGCGGCCCAGCAGGTTTGCAGTCGAATCCCGCGCCACCACTTCGCCCTGATTGATGATGGCGATCTCGTCGCACATCTCCTGCGCTTCCTCCAGATAATGGGTGGTGAGGATGATGGTCATGCCCTGCGCGTTGAGCTTGCGGACGTTCTCCCACAGCATCTGGCGCAACTCGATGTCGACACCGGCGGTGGGCTCATCCAGCACCAGGATATTGGGGCGATGCACCAGCGCCTTGCCCAACAACAGCCTGCGCCGCATACCGCCCGAGAGCGTGCGGGCATAGGCTTCGGCCTTGTCCTCCAGCCCGATGAGTTTCAGGATGCCGTCGCTGTCGCGCTCGGCCTTCGGCACGCCATACAGGCCCGCCTGCACTTCCAGCGCGCCGCGCGGAGAAAAGAACGGGTCCAGGTTCAATTCCTGCGGCATCACCCCGATCGAGGCGCGGCTCTGGCGTGGGTTTGCATCCTGATCGAACCCCCAGATCGTGACTTTGCCACTGGTTTTCAGCACCAGCCCCGCAAGGATATTGATCAGCGTCGACTTGCCCGCGCCATTCGGCCCCAAGAGGCCAAACACCGATCCACGCGGCACGGTGAGGTCGATCCCCTTCAGTGCCTGCTTTTCGGGCTGGCCCTTGCGGCCCTTGTAGGTCTTGCGCAAGGCTTCAATTCGGATTGCCTCGTCAGTCATCGCGGCTCTTGCCCCCGGTATTTCCATGGCTCATAAAGCCCCTAACGCATTAGCCAGAGGATCGCCAGCGATGACCATAGAAGCGCCGGAAACCAAGATCGTGGACAGCTACCGCGTCGCCTGCGACGGCAGCGAAGGCGCGCTTGGCCACCCGCGGGTCTATCTGCAAATCCCCGAGGACAGCGGGTTTGTCGAATGCCCCTATTGCGACTGCAAATACATCCACCGGGATTTTGAGGGCAAAGTCGCCTGAACCAGGCTTGCCCGCGCTTTTGATCCGCGCCCGGGTTCGCTAGTCTGCCGGATATGGCAGAGCTGTTGATCGTATATCACTCCCGCACCGGCGGCAGCCGGCAGATGGCCGAGGCCGCACATGCAGGCGCTTCGGGCGAAGGGTCCGCACGTCTGGTCCGCGCCGAGGAGGCCGAGCCGGAGGATTTGCTGGCGGCAAGCGGCTATCTGTTCTGCGCGCCGGAAAACCTCGCGGCGCTGTCCGGCGCGATGAAGGAATTCTTTGATCGCTGCTACTATCCGGTGCTGGGACAGATCGAGGCGCGCCCCTATGCGCAGATGATCTGTGCCGGGTCGGATGGCGAGAACGCCGCGCGGCAACTGGCACGGATCGCGCAGGGCTGGCGGCTGAAGCCGGTGCAGGAGCCGCTGATTATCTGCACCCACGCACAGACGCCCGAGGCGATTCTGGCCGACAAGGTGATCCCCGAGGATGAATTGCAGATGTGCCGCGATTTGGGGCAGGCCATGGCGGCTGGTCTCGCGATGGGCATGTTCTGAGGGATGCCCCGGTCCGACCGACAGGTCGGACAGCCCCCGACCCTCCCCGTCAAACCGCAGGTTTGCCTCATGCAAAACGGGAGGGGGCTGTCCTATTGCGTCCCTCAACCCTGCCGATCAGCCCCCCAATCCCAAACTCCAATTGCCCTTGGCCCCCGGATCATTGATAACCCAGAAACAGAACACGAACGATTTCCCGAGAAGGAGCGCGACGGTCATGAGCGGAACGCAATTCGGCAAAGGCTGCCATCTTCACCTGATCGATGGCTCCGCCTTCATCTTTCGCGCCTACCACGCGCTGCCGCCGCTGACGCGCAAATCCGACGGGCTGCCGATCGGTGCGGTCTCGGGGTTCTGCAACATGCTGTTCAAACAGGTCGAGGACAACAAGGGCCCCGACGCGCCCACCCATGTGGCGGTGATCTTCGACCATTCGGGCAAGTCGTTCCGCAATGACATGTACGATCTCTATAAGGCCAACCGCCCCCCCGCGCCCGAGGATCTGGTGCCGCAATTCCCGCTGACGCGCGAGGCCACCCGCGCCTTCAACATCGCCTGCAAGGAAATCGAAGGTTTCGAGGCCGACGACATCATCGCCACATTGGCCTGTCAGGCGCGCGAGGCCGGGGGCCGCGTCACCATCATCTCGTCCGACAAGGACCTGATGCAGCTGGTCGGCGACGGGGTCGAAATGCTCGACGCGATGAAGAACAAGCGCATCGACAGCGATGGCGTGCGCGAGAAATTCGGCGTCGGCCCCGACCGGGTGGTGGATGTGCAGGCGCTTGCCGGTGACTCGGTCGACAACGTGCCCGGCGCGCCCGGCATCGGCATCAAGACCGCCGCGCTGCTGATCAACGAGTTCGGCTCGCTGGAGGATCTGCTGGACCGCGCCGAGGAGATCAAACAGCCCAAGCGCCGCCAGACCCTGGTGGAAAAACGCGATCAGATCGAAATGTCCAAACGCCTCGTGCAGCTGGATTGCGACATGGAACTGGACTTCACCCTCGACGATCTGGAAGTGCGCGACCCGGACGCGGAAACGCTCCTGGGCTTCCTCGCCGAGATGGAATTCCGCACCCTGTCCAAGCGGATGGCCGACCAGCTGGGCCGCGAGGCCCCGACCATCCCCGAAGCCCCCTCCGCCGCGGCCGCCGCGCTGGAGCTGCCCGAGGCGCCGGGCTTTGACAGTGCCGAATATACCACCGTGCGCGACGCCGAGACGCTGCAGCAGTGGATCGACCTCATTCGCGACCACGGCTATGTCGCGGTGGATACCGAGACCACCGGCCTCAACGAGATGATCGCCGATCTGGTCGGCATCTGCCTCTGCGTGGTGCCCGGGCAGGCCTGCTATGTGCCGCTCACGCATAAGGCGGGCAATTCCGACGATCTGTTTGGCTCTGACGATCTGGCCGAGGGGCAGATGCCACTGGCGCAGGCGCTGGAGATGCTGAAACCGGTTCTGGAGGATGACGCCATCCTCAAGATCGGCCAGAACATGAAATACGACGCCAAGATCTTTGCCCGCAACGGCATCGACGTGGCCCCGATCGACGACACCATGCTGTTGTCCTACGCGCTGCATGGCGGCATGCACGGGCATGGCATGGACACGCTGTCGGAACGCTACCTCGATCACCAGCCGATCCCGATCAAATCGCTGCTGGGCAGCGGCAAATCCGCGATCACCTTTGATCGGGTGCCGATCGACGACGCCACGCCCTATGCCGCCGAGGACGCCGACATCACCCTGCGCCTCTGGCAGCAGTTCAAACCGCAATTGCACCAGAAACAGGTGACCACGGTCTACGAGACGCTGGAACGTCCGCTGGTGCCGGTGCTGGCGCAGATGGAACAACATGGCATCAAGGTGGACCGCGACACGCTGAGCCGGATGTCGAATGCGTTTTCGCAAAAGATGGCAGCACTTGAGGCCGAGATCCACGCGCTTGCGGGCGAAAGCTTCAACGTCGGCTCGCCCAAACAGCTGGGCGAGATCCTCTTTGACAAGCTGTCCCTACCGGGCGGTAAGAAAGGCAAGACCGGGGCCTATGCCACCGGCGCCGACATCCTGGAGGATCTGGCAACCGAGCATGAACTGCCCGCCCGTGTGCTGGACTGGCGGCAGCTGTCGAAACTGAAATCCACCTATACCGACGCCTTGCAGGAACATATCCACCCGGAGACGGGCCGGGTGCATACCTCGTATTTGCAGACCGGGGCCAACACCGGGCGTCTGGCCTCGACCGACCCCAACCTACAGAACATCCCCGTGCGCAGCGAGGAAGGCCGCCGCATCCGCGAGGCCTTTGTCGCCGAAGAGGGCAATGTGCTCCTGTCGCTCGACTACAGCCAGATCGAGCTGCGCATTCTGGCCCATGTGGCGGGAATCGACGCGCTGAAACAGGCCTTTGCCGATGGTCACGACATTCACGCCATGACCGCCTCCGAGGTCTTTGACGTGCCGCTGGCGGAGATGACCCCGGAGATCCGCCGCAAGGCCAAGGCGATCAATTTCGGGGTGATCTACGGCATCTCGGGCTTTGGTCTGGCGCGCAACCTGCGCATCCCGCGCGGCGAGGCGCAGGGTTTCATCGACCGCTATTTCGAGCGCTTCCCCGGCATTCGCCAGTATATGGACGACACGGTGAATTTCGCCAAGGACCACGGCTATGTGCAGACGCTGTTTGGCCGCAAGATCCACACGCCGGAGATCGCCGCCAAGGGGCCGCGCGCAAGCTTTGCCAAACGGGCGGCGATCAACGCGCCGATTCAGGGCACCGCCGCCGATGTGATCCGCCGCGCCATGGTGCGGATGCCGGATGCGATTGCGCATCTGCCCGCCCGCATGCTGTTGCAGGTGCACGATGAATTGCTATTTGAAGTGCCGGAGGATCACGTGGACGAAACCATTTCGGTCGCCCGCGAGATCATGGAAGGCGCTGCCGATCCGGCGGTGCATATGGACGTGAAACTGGTGGTGGACGCCGGTCGCGGCCAGAACTGGGCCGAGGCGCATTAACGCGCGCTCTGGCCCGTTTCAGACAAAGCCCTTCCCGGCGGGCGCCCGACGTGGCCGCCGGTTTTTGACCAAACCAATTGGACGACCCGTTTTGAAACCGATCATCTTGACCGCAACGCTGGCGGCGCTGACCGCCTGTGCCCATCACATCGACCCGCAGGTCACCGCCTATAACGGCGACAGCGTCACCATTGCCACCAAACAGAAATTCAAACGCCACTGGGCGCTGAAAGTGGCCCGGGAGGAGGCCGACCGCGTCTGCCGCGCCGGTCAGGGCAAACGCGCCGAACATGCCTCGACCGAGACCGACCGCGCCCGTGGCCGCAATCTGGACCTGTTCCTCTGCTTGCAGTGACCGGTCGCGCCAATACGCCCTGCGCCGCGCCAGCGGCGCCGGGCCCAACGCCCGCAGATCATCTGTGATGATCGCACGGGGGGCGGGAGCGCCCCCTGCCTGCAACAGTGCCCCCCCCGGAACACAGCGCAAACGCAGATCCCGCCGCCGCGCCCGTCGATCAAACAGCAACCGCTCGGCCAGATCACATCGTGGGGTTCAGGCCGCCTCCAGGCTTCGCATCCAGCTCAGGCTGTCCTCGGTCCGCGGCGTGCTGGGGGTATATTCGGCGCTGACCCAGCCCTGATAGCCACTGGCGTCAATCGCCGCAAAAAGCGCGTCGAAATCCAGCGGCCCGTTGCCCGGTTCGCAGCGCGAGGGTGCGGCCGCAAACTGCACATGGGTGGCGCGATCTCCAAAGGTCTCCCAGACCTTGAGCGCATCGCCGTGGATCAGCTGCGCGTGGTAGGCATCAAACTGCAGGGTCACATTCTCGCGGTCCACCTCGTCGAGGATCTCCACCGCGAGGTTGTAATCATCAAGGAAATAGCCCGGAAAATCGCCGCTGTTCAGCGGCTCGATGGTGAACTGCTGCTGCGGCGCCGAATCCGCCGCCGCCCGCAGGTTCTGCACAAAGGTCTCGCGCGCCGCCGCGCCCTTGGCCGGGCCTGCCATCACATGGATGCGCCCGGCCTTCAGCATGTCGGCATAGCGCAGCACCCGGCGGATGTCGCGCTGGAACCGGTCGGCCAGCTCCGGCACCGCCGCATAGCCGGGATCGCCGCCGGTGTAATTCGGCGGTGGCGCATTGATCAGCAGCAGATCCAGCCCGTTGGCCAGCAGCGCGCGCTGGGTTTCCTTGGCCGCAAACTCATAGGGAAACAGCACCTCCACCGCCTCGAACCCTGCGGCGGCCGCGGCCGAAAACCGGTCCAGATAGGGAAGCTCCGCAAAGAGCATGGATAGATTGGCCGCGAATCTTGGCATTCTCACCTCCTGCTGCACGCGTGCAGTCCGGACCCGAAGTGTAGCACATTCCGCCACCGGGCGTGCGCGGGTTTTAATTTAACTTTGAACTGCATCTGCTCTGTCGAGGCCTGATATGCCGCGCCGCCACGCAGAAGAAAACGGGTTGTTTTGTGCAATTTTAATGGCCTTCCTGCCGCCGCACCGCGCGGGGGCAGCGATGGCGCTGCCACCCTCAGTTCGGCCAGTCTGCCGAGGCGCGCAGCTGTCGGCAAGAGTCCGATCCGGGGGGTGCGAGGTCAGGCGGACTCCAGCCCATCTTCTGGCAGGATCGCAAAGAACCGCCCGCCCGACCACAGGCCAAACCAGCCGTCGTGGATCTCGCCGCGCTCCATCAGCCGGTAAAAACTCTTGCGGTCGATCAGCGCCTCCAGCCCGGCCCGCACATGCACATAGGGCGACGGCTCTCCGGTGTCGGGGTCCTGCTCGACCCGGATCGCGTTCTCCGCTCCTGCGGCGCTGCGGTCGCCGACCTGGGTGACAAAGGTCAGGACCTGATCCCGGCCGCTGCCGTCGACCTCGAAATCCACCGCCACAAAGGGCGCATCCTCCACCGTGATGCCGACCTTTTCCACCGGGGTCACCAGGTAATAGCGGCCCTCTTCCAGCTTCAGAATCGACGAAAACAGCCGGACCAGTTCAACGCGGTTGATCGGCGAGCCGAGATAACTCCAGCTGCCGTCGCGATGAATGCGGATGTCGAGGTCGCCGCAATAGGGCGGGTTCCACAAATGCACGGGCGGCAATCCGCCTTTGCCAGCGGCTTTTGCGCTGGCTTCAAGGCCCTTTGCCGTCGGGGTCACAGCTTTTTGTCCACTCATTCGTTTTGCCATTCCATCTGCGCGCGATACACTCAGACCATATAAGCCCACGGAAAGGGAAGTCATGAGCGAAGCACAGGATCTGTTGTCCGACATCGAAGCGCTGGAAGCAAAGCTGCAAGAGGCGCGCGCCTCGATCACCCGCCGCTTCATCGGGCAGGAACGCGTGGTGGACCTGACGCTGGCGACGCTCTTGTGCGGCGGCCACGGGCTGCTGATCGGCCTGCCGGGCCTCGGCAAGACCCGGCTGGTCGAAGCGCTGTCGACGGTGATGGGGCTGCGGGGGAATCGGGTGCAGTTCACCCCCGACCTGATGCCCGCCGATATTCTCGGCTCCGAGGTGCTGGATACCGCACCCGACGGCACCCGCGCCTTTCGCTTTGTGCAGGGGCCGATCTTCTGCCAGCTTTTGATGGCGGATGAGATCAACCGCGCCTCGCCGCGGACGCAATCGGCGCTGTTGCAGGCGATGCAGGAAAAGACCGTGACCGTCGCCGGGGCGGATCGCCCGCTGGAGGCGCCGTTTCACGTGCTGGCCACCCAGAACCCGATCGAGCAGGAGGGCACCTACCCCCTGCCCGAAGCGCAGCTGGACCGGTTCCTGTTGCAGATCGACGTGCACTACCCGGATCGCGACACCGAGCGCGACATCCTGCTGGCCACCACCGGGGTCGCCGAGGACGAGGCGCATCAGGTGTTCACCGCCGAGGAGCTGGTCGCCGCCCAGACCCTGCTGCGGCGCATGCCGGTGGGCGAGTCGGTGGTCGAGGTGATCCTCGACCTGGTGCGCGCCTTCCGCCCGCAGGAGGCCGGGGTCAGCGACCGGGTTGCCCAGACCGTGGCCTGGGGGCCGGGACCGCGCGCAGCACAGGCGCTGATGCTGGCGGTGCGGGCCCGCGCCCTGTTGCAGGGACGCCTCGCCCCCAGTGCCGAGGATGTGATCGACATGGCCCGCCCGGTGCTCAGCCACCGCATGCAGCTCAGCTTTGCCGCCCGCGCCCGCGGCGACAGCCTGGCGGATCTGATCGACGAGACCGCCGCCACCCTGATCCGGACCGAGGCCGCCGCGTGAGCCATCCTGCCACCTCTCGCGATCTGGCCGCCCGGGGCCCCGCAGGCCAGATCCGCAGCCGCGCCGAAGAGGCCGCCAGCGTGCTGCCGCCCCTGCTGGTGCAGGCGCAGCAGCTCGCCGGGGCGGTGCTGCTGGGCGAACACGGGCGCCGGCGTTCCGGCGTGGGCGATGACTTCTGGCAATACCGCCCGGTGCAGCAGGGCGACAGCCGTCGCATGATCGACCACCGCCGCTCTGCCCGGGGCGATCAGCAATTCGTGCGCGAGCGGGAATGGCAGATTGCGCAGACCGTGCATCTGTGGGTCGATCAGGGGCAGTCGATGCGCTTTGCCTCCACCGCCGACCTGCCGCAGAAGATCGACCGCGCCCGTCTGCTGGCGCTGGCGACGGCGGTGCTGATGGTGCGCGGCGGCGAACGGGTCGGGCTGACCGGCGGGGTGCTGCCGCCCCGGCGCGGCAATATGCAGATCCTGCGACTGGCGGAGCATTTCACCACCCACGACGACACCGCCTATGCCCCGCCGGAACATCGGGCGCTGATCCCGCATGCCCGGGCGCTGTTCATCTCGGATTTCCTCGGCCCTTTCGAGGAGCTGGAAATCGCCCTCAGCAAGGCCGCCGACCGGGGCCTGCGCGGGGTGCTGTTGCAGGTGCTGGACCCGAGCGAGGAGCAGTTTCCCTTTGCCGGGCGCACCCGGTTCGAAGGGCCCGGCGACGGCGTCACCCATGAAACGCTCAAGGCGGCGGCCCTGCGCGACCGCTATCTGGAGCGGCTGGCAGAGCGCCGCGACGCCCTGGCGCGCCTGTGCCACGCCGCGGGCTGGACCTTTGGCCTGCACCACAGCGGCGAGAGCGCCCAGGCCGGGTTGTTGTGGCTTTATCACGCATTGGAGCGGCGCCAATGACCATGATCGCGGGCATAGGGTTTGCCAGCCCCTGGCTGCTGCTGGGGCTGTTGGTGCTGCCGCTTCTCTGGCTGCTGCTGCGGGCGATCCCGCCGGCTCCAAAACGGCAACTGTTCCCCGCCGTGCGGCTGCTGCTGGGGCTGAAGGATGACGAGAGCCTGTCGGATCGCACCCCCTGGTGGCTGCTGCTGCTGCGGATGCTGGCGGTGGCGGCGGCGATCATCGGCCTGTCCGGGCCGGTGCTGAACCCGGCGCAGGACCGGAGCGGCAGCGGGCCGCTCCTCGTGGTGATGGACGCGGGCTGGGGCGGCGCGCCGCACTGGCAGCAGAACCGCACCCAGATCGAGGAAGCGCTGGCCGAAGCCGGGCGCGCGGGCCGCCCGGTGGCGCTGTTGCGCCTGACCGCGCCGGAGCCGGTGCAGTTCCTCGCCGCCGGACGCTGGGAGCGCCAGCTGCCGGGTCTCACCCCGGCGCCCTGGGTCGCCGCGCCGGATCAGGTGCAAGCGGCACAGGAGCTGATCGCCGGGGTCGAGGGCGGCTTTGACACCCTGTGGCTGAGCGATGGCCTCGCCATGCCGGGGCGGGCGGATCTGGTCGCCGCCCTGGCCGAGCGCGGCGATATCGAGGTCTACGAAAGCGGCGCGCCGGTGGTCGGGCTGCTGCCCGCCACCTATGAGGACGGCGCCATTGTCCTGCGGGCCCTGCGCAGCGGTGCCGGGCTGGCGCAGGACCTGACGGTGCAGGCGCTGGGGCCGGATCCGAACGGCGTCGAACGGGCGCTGGCGGCGGCGACGCTGCGCTTTGAACCCGGCGCCACCCAGGCCGAGGCGCAACTGGCGCTGCCGATGGAGCTGCGCGCCCGCATCAGCCGGTTCGAAGTGCTCGAAACCCGGTCGGCGGGGGCGGTCTCGCTGACCGATGACCGGCTGCGGCGGCGCGAGGTGGCGCTGATCTCGGCCCAGAGCAGCGACGAGGGGCTGGCGCTGTTGTCGCCGCTGCACTACCTGCGCCAGGCGCTGGAACCGACGGCGGAGCTGCTGGAAGGTGCGCTGACCGATCTGCTGCCCGCCAACCCGGATGTGGTGGTGCTGGCCGATGTGGCCCGGCTTGCCCCGGCGCAGGAAGAGGCGCTGGTCGACTGGGTGGATCAGGGCGGGCTGCTGTTGCGGTTTGCCGGGCCGCGGCTGGCGGCCAGCGACACCGCCCGCGACACCGAAGAGCCGCTGATGCCGGTGCGCCTGCGGATCGGCGGGCGCAGCATCGGCGGCGCCATGAGCTGGGGTGAACCCAAGGCGCTGGCGCCCTTTACCGAAGGCTCGCCCTTTTACGGGCTGGAGATCCCGCCGGATGTGACGGTCAGTTCGCAGGTGATGGCGCAGCCCGACCCGGAGCTGGCCAGCCGCGTGGTGGCGGAATTGAGCGACGGCACCCCGCTGGTCACCCGCAAGCCATTGGGACAGGGACAGGTGATCCTGTTCCATGTCACCGCCAACGCGGAATGGAGCACGCTGCCGCTGTCGGGCCTGTTTGTCGACATGCTGGAACGGCTGGCGGTGTCCTCGGCGGCCAAACCACCCGCAGCAGAAGATCTGGAGGGCACCACCTGGCAGGCGGCCGAGGTTCTGGACGGGTTTGGCCGTCTCAGCGATGCGGATACGCTCGGCGGTGTCGCCGGGCCGGATCTGGTCGCCGCCGCAGCCGGGCCGGACGTGCAGCCCGGGCTCTATACCAGCGGCAGCCGCGCCTATGCCCGCAATGTGCTGCGGGACGGTGATGAGATCAAGCCCGCCACATGGCCCACTTCGGTGCCGGTGCTGCGCTATGAAGGCGCGGAGGAGCGCCCGCTGGGTGGCCTCATGCTGAGCGCGGCGCTGGTGCTCATGGCGGTGGATGTCCTGGCGGCCCTCGTGGTCTCCGGCCTGTGGTCGCCCGCGCGGATCGCCAGCCTCGTCCTGGCCGCGGGCCTTGCGTCGGCGCTGATCGCGACAGGCCCCCCCGCGGTGCGCGCACAGGAACAGGCACAGGCCCAGGAACAAGCGCAGCGGGGCGCACCCGCAGCCACCGCCAGCCCGACCGAGCTGACATCCGAGCTGACCCTGGCCCATGTGCTGACCGGCGATGCGCAGGTGGACCGGGTGGCACAGGAAGGCCTGCGCGGGCTCAGCAACGTGCTGGCCCTGCGCACCTCGGTAGAGCCGGCAGCCCCCCACGGCGTAGACCTCGAAGCCGATGAGCTGGCGTTCTTTCCCTTCCTCTACTGGCCGGTGACAGAGGCGCAGCCGCTGCCCTCCTCGGCGGCCTACAGCAAGCTGAACGCCTATCTGCGCACCGGCGGCATGATCCTCTTTGACACCCGCGATGCCGATCTGGCGTTGGCCGGGGCCACCAGCGGCGCGGCGCGGCGCCTGCAACAGCTGGCGCTGCCGCTGGACATCCCGCCGCTGGAACCGCTGCCCGCCGATCACGTGCTGACCCGGGCCTTCTACCTGTTGCAGGATTTTCCCGGCCGTCACCCGCGCGGCGAGATCTGGGTCGAGGCCGCGCCGCCGGATGCGGAGCAGGTCGAGGGCCTGCCCTTCCGCAACCTCAACGACGGGGTGACTCCGGTGGTGATCGGCGGCAACGACTGGGCCGCCGCCTGGGCGGTGGATCAGAACAACGCGCCGCTCTATCCGGTCGGGCGCGGGTTCTCCGGCGAACGCCAGCGGGAGCTGGCGCGGCGGTTCGGTGTCAACCTGCTGATGCATGTGCTCACCGGCAACTACAAATCCGACCAGGTCCATGTGCCTGCGCTGCTCGACCGTCTGGGGCAGTAACCGCATGCAACACCCTGATCCCGTGGCGCAAGGAGCCCAGCCGCAATGACGCAAACGATCCTCTTCGACCCGCTGGTGCCCTGGGCGCTGGTTGCCGGGCTTGCGGCGCTGAGCCTTCTTGCGTTGGGGCTGGCGATCTGGCGGCGCCTGTCGGGCTGGGCGCTGCGGGCGGCGGCGGCGCTGGTGCTGCTGGCAGCCCTTTCGGGTCCGGTGATCCAGGTCGAGGACCGCAGCCCGCTCAGCGACATTGTCATCGTGGCGGAGGACCACACGGCGAGCCAGGGGCTGTCGGACCGGCCCGAACAGATGGCCACGGCCCGCGCGGAGCTGGAGGCAGCACTGGCCGCCCGCCCCAATACCGAGGTGCGCTGGATCACGGTCGAGGACAGCCCCGATGATGGCGGCACCCAGCTGATGGACGCGCTGTCGCGGGCGCTGGCGGATGAGCCGCGCGCCCGGGTCGCCGGGCTGATCGCGCTGTCGGACGGGCAGGTGCACGACATGGCCCGCAGCCCCGATCTGCCAGCGCCGCTGCATCTGTTGATGACCGGCCGCGCAGAGGACTGGGACCGCCGCCTGATCGTCAGGAATGCGCCTTCCTTCGGCATCATCGGCGAGCCGATGACCCTGACCCTGCGGGTGGAGGACCAGGGCGCCGCGCCTGCGGGGGCGCGGCTGACCGACCTGCAGATCTCCATCGATGGCGGCCCGGCGCAGAGCTTTCGCCTGCCGGTGGGGGTGGATTTCGACCTGCCGCTGACCCTGCCCCATGGCGGCCGCAACGTGGTGGAGTTCCGCGTCCCCGAGGCCGAGGGCGAGCTGACCGCGCGCAACAATGCCGCCCTGTTGCAGATCAACGGGGTGCGCGACCGGCTGCGGGTGCTGCTGGTCTCCGGCGCGCCGCACCCCGGCGGGCGCACCTGGCGCAACCTGCTGAAGTCCGACAGCGCCGTCGATCTGGTGCATTTCACCATTCTGCGCCCTCCGGAAAAGCAGGATGGCGTGCCGGTGGACGAGCTATCACTGATCGCCTTCCCGACGCGGGAGCTGTTCCTGGAGAAGATCGAGGATTTCGACCTCATCATCTTTGACCGCTACAAGCGGCGCGGCATCCTGCCGGCGATCTATCTGGACAATGTCGCCAATTACGTGCGCGGCGGTGGCGCGGTGCTGGTCGCGGCAGGGCCGGATTTTGCCAGCGCCGACAGTATCTTTCGCACGCCGCTGGCCGAGGTGCTGCCGGCCCGTCCCTCGGCCCGCGTGCTGGAGGAACCCTATCGCCCCGCCATCAGCGAGACCGGCCTGCAACACCCGGTCACCGCCGAGCTGACCGGCGCCGAGGACTGGGGCCGCTGGATGCGGCAGGTGGAGCTGGAGACCACCGGCGGCGATACATTGATGCGCGGCATCGGCACCCGGCCGCTGCTGACCCTGGACCGGGTCGAGGAGGGGCGCGTGGCGCTGCTGGCCTCGGACCACGCCTGGCTCTGGAGCCGCGGCTATGAGGGCGGCGGGCCACAGCTGGAGCTGCTGCGCCGCCTCGCCCACTGGATGATGAAGGAACCGGAACTGGAAGAGGAGGTTCTGACCGCCGAGGCCACCGGCCAGCGCATGCGCATCCAGCGGCGCACCCTCGGCGATCGCGTCGGCCCGGTGACCGTGACCGCCCCGGATGGCAGCACCTCCGAGGTCCGCCTGCGCGAGCTCCGCCCCGGGCTCTGGGTCGGGCGCTACGAGAGCGACCAGATCGGGTTGTATCACCTGGAGGAAGGCGACGAACGCGCGGTGATCGGCCTTGGCCCCGCCGCACCGCGGGAGTTCGAGCAGACGATCGCCACCGCACGCGTGATGGAGCCTCTGGTGCAAAGCCTGCGCGGCGGTGCGATGGCGCTCGAAGACGGTATGCCCTCGCTGCGCAACATCCGCGAGGGGCGTCCTGCGGCGGGGCGCGGCTGGATCGGGCTGGTGCCGCGCGGCGCTTATGAAACCACGGCGGTGACCCAGTCGCCGGTGCTGCCGTCCTGGCTCTTGCTGCTGCTGGCGGCGGGGCTGATGATCGGGGCCTGGCTGCGCGAGGGGCGCAGCTAGACGGATCCACCGTCCCGGCCCGGTGGTTGCGCCTGATCCGTGATCGCCTGCCGGGATCCTGCATGGTTTCTGCAAGGTTTCCGCATCAAGGCCAGCGCCGACGCTGCCTGCTGTGACCGTCACGCCGTCCGGGGGCGCTCCCGCCCAGGCTTGAGATCTGGCGATCTCATCGCCCGGTTGGGCCGCGCGCCGCGCCAAAGGCGCGGCGCGGGTCGCATCGGGCAAAGCCCGATGCGAAACCTCTCATGCCAACGATCCCCGCGCACATCCTCGCATCAGGACGTCGACCCGAAGGTCACCGCAACCTGCGGATCACCAGGCAGCCCCTCATAGGTGACCGTGGCAGCACCATGAAGATCGGCGGGCGGCACCAGAGCGCCGAAGGATCCGACCGACACCAGATCGCCGGCCTTGAAGGTCACGCCGGCGGCGTGCAGCCACAGGATCGTTTCGGCGGGATGTCCCAACACCGCCGAGCCGGGTGCGGAGACCACCACCCGCCCCTGCGCATCCCGCAGCGTGACCTGCATCTGCGCCAGGGCAGCGGTCAGCTGCGGCACCTCCGCGACCTCGATCTCCGCGCCCAAGACACCAAGGCGCGCCCCGACCCCCATTGCAGTGATCGTCTCCGCCGTCATCGGCTCTCCGGGCGCGAGAGCGAGGTCCGGCAATTCGATGAAGGGGCGGATGCGGCTTATGTTCTCCATCACCTCCTCCGGCGTGGTGGCCCAGTTGACCGCGGCATCCCCGATCTCCAGGATCAGATCCGCCTCCACCATCGGCACCGCACCCCAGGGGACCGGCACCGTCGCGCCGCTCGGCACCATCATATCGCGATAGAGCACGCCACGCACCGGCGCCTCGGCGCCAAAGCGCGCCTGCGCGGGCGGGCTGGTCAGCCCGGCCTTGTAGCCGATCACCGGCCCCATGTGCGCCGAGAGGGCTTCACTCAGCCGCGCCTGCGTACAGAGCGCATCCACCATGCTCCCCTCCGCGCCCAGGGCCACGGTTGGCGTGAACGCCATGTAGTCCGATACGAAGCGCGCAACCTCCTCTGCGCTGGCACAATCGGCCCGCGCCCGCAGCGGTGTCACCGCCGCAATCGCCGCCACCGTTGCGATCAGGGCCAGCCGCCCTGCTGGTTGCCTCAGCCGCCTCTTCTGCATGCCTTACCCTCTCTCCTCGATTTCCACCGTCACCCGCGCAGATTGCCCATCCGCATCGATCACCACAAGCGTGGCGTGGCCCGGCCCGGGGCTCGGCAGGTCGAGATCACGGGACCGCAGACCCCGGGCCACCGGCAGACCGTTGGCCAGCACCGTAAACGGCAACCGTCCCCCGCGCAGCTTCAGCGCCAGACGGCCCTCCACCAGCGCCAGCCGGGCGCGGGCGGGCGGGAAGACCACCTCCGGCGCCCCAGCCCCCGCGTCGGAAAACACCGCGTCCCGCGCCCGGAACCGCTGCAAGGGCTGCGGCAACTCGGCCGAGGCAAGCACCAGCGCATTGGGCGGTGGCGGCGCCAACGGGGTCAGGTCGGGCTTCAACGCGGCAAAGGCCTCAAACAGAACCGGCGCTGCCAGTTCCGCGCCAAAGACGCCCGGCACCGGGGTGCCATCCGCCCGTCCCAGCCAGACGCCGATCACATGCTGACCGTCCCAGCCCACGGCCCAGGCATCCCGATGCCCGTAGGAGGTGCCGGTCTTGTAGGGCAGAACGCCCGCCCGGGCGCCGCGCGGCACCGGCACATCGCGCAGGATGTTGCCAAGATACCAAGCCGCAACAGGGGAGATCACCTGCGGGGTTCGGTCGCTGCCCTCGCCTGCCTGAACCGTCAGCTGTGGTCCCGCGCCCCCTGCTGCCAGCACCGCATACATTTGCACCAGATCCTGCAGGCTGACGCCAACACCCCCCAGGCTCACCGCCAGCCCCGCCTTGCCGCCGGGCAGCTGTGGCTGCACTCCCGCCTGCCGCATCGCCGCCATCAACCGCGAGGGGCCAAGCGCCTCCGTCAGCATCACCACCGGCGTATTGAGCGACATCTGCAACGCGTCGCGGACCCGGACATCACCCCGAAACGCCCCGTCGAAATTCTCCGGCGCGTAGCCGCCAAAGGACACCGGCGCGTCGCGGATCAGCGTATCGGGATGCGCCAGCCCCTCGTCAAAGGCGAGGCCGTAGACCAGCGGTTTCAGGGTCGAACCGGGCGAACGGGTGGCCGTCACCATATCGACAAAGCCGCGCCGCGCCGCATTGGTATAGTCCGGTGCGCCGATCCGGGCGAGGACCTCGCCTGTGCGGTGATCCGCCACGATCATCGCTGCACCAAGCCGCGGCCCTGCCGCCGTCACCCGCCGGTACAGCACCGCCTGCAGCCGCGCCTGCAGATCGGCGTCCAGCGTCACGTCAAACCGCGCCTGCGCCGGCGACGCGCTCCGCAGCGCATCGCCCAGATGTGGCGCCAGCAGGGGGAACGGGCGGCGGCTGTCCGGCACCCGCGCCTGCGCCGCCTGATGTGCGACCTGTGCCGACAGCACCCCGGCCTCCCGGCTGCGCTGCAACACCCGCGCCCGTGCGGAGCGTGCTGCACCTACCGAACGGTCAGGGCGGCGTATTTCCGGCGCTTGCGGCAGCGCCACCAGCAAGGCTGCCTCGGCGGCGGTCAGGCGGTGCGGTTCCTTGCCGAACCAGGCAAAGCTCGCCGCCCGCACCCCTTCGAGATTGCCGCCAAAGGGCGCATGGGTCAGATAGAGCGCCAGGATCTCCGGTTTCGACAGCTGCCGCTCCAGCGCCAGCGCCACCCGGATCTGGCGCAGCTTGCCCGCCCAGCGCCCGGTGGAGCCATCCTCCAGCAACCGCGCCACCTGCATGGTCAGGGTGGAGCCGCCGGACACCGTGCGCCCGTGCCACAGGGCCTGCCCGGCCGCGCGCAGCATCGCCAGCGGATCCACTCCGATGTGGGTGTCAAACCGCTTGTCCTCATATGCGCGCAGCATCTGCAGATAGGTCGCGTCCACATCCTCGACCCGCACCGCCATGCGCCAGATGCCATCCGCCACCGGATAGGCCCGCAGCAGGCGCCCATTGCGGTCGCGCAGCTCGACAGAGGTGTCCGCAAGCGTCTGAGGAAGCACCGTCGCATCGACCCACCGATCAAGCGCCTGGGCGGTGAGCGCCCCCACAACAAGCAGCAACAGCAGCGGCGTTCTGACGCCCGCCAGCCATCGCCACTGGGGGCGCAACGCGCCCCCGCCTGACCGTTCGGTCAGGCCGCGCCCGGCCCTGGCAGGGGCCGGGCGCCCCCGCCATCGGCGCCGACGCAGCAGCACCCTGCCGGGGCGATCTGCCCGTGTCATTCGACCTGCAACCGTCCCGCCGCCGTGTTGGCGCGATAGGCCGGGCGATACATGTCCTCGACCGAGGCCGCCGGATGGTGGAAATCACCGGGGCTGACCGCGCGGACCATATAGGCCAGCGTGATCGGATCATCCCCCCGCGAGGTCACCGCCGCGAGGAACCGATCAGAGCGGAACTCCACGTGATCGGCCTCCCAGAGGCTGAGCCAGTCCAGTTCGCGCAGGTCACCGGAGCGCAGCAGGTTGGGATTGTCGATCTCCAGCCCCGCCGGCAGCGGATCATTGACCATCAGCCGCGCGCCGATCTCCTCTTGCGGCAAAACCCGTAGCACCGTCACCAGCCGGGTGCCGACCGCGACCGAGGCCAGATCCACCGGCTCCCCTTCCAAGGTGTAATACTCCCGCGTCAGGGCAAAGCCGTAGCCACGCGCCGCCGGGGGCACGACAGGCACGCCGATGCGGGTCAGGGTGATGTCGGTGCTGCGCCCGGAGGTCGCAGTGATCGACAGATCCGCCGGGCTATCACCCTGCATCACCTCGACAAAGGCTCCGGTGACTGGCTGGCCATTGACCCGCAGACCGGAGTCTTCGGGATTGTCCACCAGCGCCTGCGCCGCCATCAGACTCCAAGCGGCTTCCTGGGTGGAGCGATAGCCCTCACCGCCCGCGACCCGCGCCGTGAGGTAGTCGCGATTGACCGCCGCGCTGCCGGCCTCCACCGCCAGCGCCAGGACAGCCGCCGAGTCGCGCAGCTGGGTGCCGTAATCGACCCGCAACAGCGGCTGTTCCGCGCCCTGTCCGGCGATCATCTGCGCCGCGCGGGCAAACATCCTGTCCGCCCGGCGCTGGTCGCCATAGGCCGCGAGTGCGGCCCCCAGTTGCGCCGCGCCCATCGGGGTGGAGAAGGCCTCGGCCTTCACATCCGCATAATACCGCAGATCGCCCATCGCCGCTGCGCCCTCGCGCGCCAGCACCAGCAGCGCATAGGCCACGTCCTCGCCACCGCTGTCGAAATCCGGCGCGTAGTTCAGCCGGTTGCGCAGATTGTCCATGGCGCGAGCAAAGGCCTGATCAGGCACCATATAGCCTTTGGCCCGGGCCCGGCTGAGGAAGTCAGAGGCATAGGCATCCAGCCACAAATCGCCGCTCTCGGCGCGCCAGAGGCCAAAGGCGCCATTGGCGGCCTGCCGGGTCAGCACCTTTCGGATGGCACCGTTGATGCGCGCGTCCACCTTGGGGCCATCACCCAGACCGGCAGCCTCGGCCACCGACGACAGATAGAGCAGCGGCAGCGCCTTCGACGTCACCTGTTCGGTGCAGCCATAGGGGTAGCCGTCTAGCTGCGACAGCAGCCCCGGCACGTCGAATTTGGCCAGCGGCCCCGCCGACATCACGGCGCGGGCGGAGCCGGGGCGCAGCCCCGCAAACACATCCGCGTTGAACAGGAAGCTGTCGCCACCCGCCAGCGAGAAACGCCGGGTTTCCGAGACCTCGGGATCATTGGCGCGCACCGGCAGGCGCAGGGTCTGGTCCAGCATCTCGCCGCCGGGTGTGGTCAGGCTCAGACGCACCTCCGGATCGCCCACGGCCTCTGCCGTGACCGGAAGTTCCAGCAGCACCCGGCCCTGTTCGGTGAGCGTCACCGAAGGCGGCAGCGCGCCCAGTTGCAGCCCGGACCCGATCACCTCGGCCGCCAGACCGATCTCACCCGCAGGCCCATCGGCATGGGTGATGTCGAGGCGGATGCGGCTCTGATCGCCGGGCGCCAGGAAGCGCGGCAGTGAGGCGGTCAGCACCACCGGATCGCGCACGATCATGTCGGCCTCCGCCTGCCCGACCGAGCGGTCAGTCCACGCCACGGCCATCAGCCGCACGGTGCCGTTGAAGTCCGGCAGATCGATGGGCAGGGTCACGCTGCCATCGTCCCCAACCCGCACTGCACCGTGGAAGACCGACATCAGATCCTGCGTCGGCGGCGGGGACTGGAATTGCGCCCCAAGCCCGGCATCGCCGCCGGAGCGCACCCGTCCCAGCGCGCCATTGCCGGGATCGATGAGGCGGCCATAGATGTCGCGCAGTTCCATCCCCAGACGCCGCTGACCGTGGAAATAGCCGACGGGATCGGGGCTCTGAAAGCCGGTGAGGTTGAGGATACCGACATCAACGGCGGCCAGAGTCAGCCAGACCTCCTCGCCCGCCTTGGCCCCGGCGACCTCTACCGTCGCCGCGACCGTCTGGCGGGGGCGGGTGACCTCGGGGGTGTTGATCGTGACATCCAACTCCTGCCCCGGCTGGGTCGCTGCGGCATGCGCGATGCCCAGCGCCCGGGTCGGTGTGCGGCCCTGCCGACTGGCGACGGGCTGCACGACAGAGGCGGTCACATAGGCGCCGCTGCCCCAGTCCGATGTGACCTCAAGCGGGATCACGTTCTCGCCTGCCGTCACCTCGACCGCTTGCCGGTGGATCAGCTCGCTGCCCATGACGGAGATCAGCGCGGTGCCCGCCGCTTGCGGCACGATCCGCAGGCGGGCGGTGTCGCCGGGGGTGTAGCTTTGGCCATCCAGCGACAGTTCCAGACGATCCGGGGTCTGCGCGTCGGAGGCGGGCACATACCAACCGGCGTAGAAATCCTGCGCAGCGGTCACGTAGTCGCCATCCAGACGTTCCACCACCAGCTCGTAGCGCCCCCAGTCCACCGGCGCGGTGACTGCCACCGGATCGCCGCCCAGCATCGCCTCGCCCGAGGCCACGCGGGTGCGGCGGGTGATCGGCTCCCACTGCCAGTCGCCATAGAGCTGATACCACTGGTAGCGCGTCTCGACCCGGTTCAGCACCCATTGCACCTGCATCGGGGCGGGGGTGAGATCCGGTGCCAGCGAGATCAGCTCGAACCCGGCCTCGGTGCCCTCGGCCACCACGTCATCGGCAAACTGCGTCTTGATCCCGATCACAGGGGTCGCAGGCTGCACCGGCACGGTCAATTCACGCTCGACCGGGCGCGCGGAGCCATCCGAGAGCCGCGTGCGCAGGCGGGCCTCAAGCGGCAGACCCGCTGCCTGCACCTCGGGCAAATCACCAACCGCGACGGACTGGCCATCGGCGCCGGTGTCCTCGCCGCTGAAGTAGCGGGTCTGGCGGTTGGTTTCCGCATCATAGCGCCCAAAGCGATAGCCGGGCCAATCGGCCAGCTGCCGCACCGGGGCGAGAGAGACATCACCCTCGACGCTCAGACCAGCGCCGGGTGCGCCAAACAGGAATCGCGCGTCGATATCGACGACCAGCTGACCGCCGGGGCGCAGGCCCGCGACATCACGAATGTCCTGTTCAAAATCGATCCGCTCGGGCAGGAAATCCTCGACCAGTACGGTTTGCCGCGCCAGCGGCTCCGCCTTGGGGTCGGCATAGATCTCGATCGCCCAGGAGCCGCGCGGCACGCTGTCGCCCACGGGCAGGGCATAGACATGACCGCCTGCATCGCCGCCTTCGGAGATGTGGCGCGAATATTCCACCCCGTCGGGGCGTTTCAGCACCGCGATCAGCGGCAGGCCCTCGATGGCCTGCGCACGGGGATCGCGCGACAGGGCGGTGACGTTGATGGTTTCACCGGCACGATAAGCACCCCGATCCGTGGTCAGGAAGACATCAACCGGGCCGGGCGCGGGACGGCCCTCGACACCACGGTCCGACAGATCAAAGGCGGCATCGCGCAGCGACAGGAAGGCAAAGTCCTCCTCTCCGGCGCGCGCCAGCAGCATTGCGGGCGCAGCACTACCGGCGCCCCGGGTCAGCCCCGGTGCAAAATGCGCATAGCCGGTGGCATCGCTGGTGCTGCGGGCAATCACCGCGTTGGCCTCCGAGATCAGCTCGACCTCGACACCGGCGCGGGCCTTGGCGTCCGACAGGCCCTGCACCTGCACATGCAACCCATCGGCCCCGGACATGGAGCTGAGGCCCAGATCCGTCAGCACAAACCACTGCATCGCCGCCGGGCTGTCATAGGGATCGGCCCCCGGCACAGAGGCGCTGAGCGCATAGATGCCCACGGGTTGATCGGCCAGCACATCGTCCAGCGGCAGGCGGGTGGTCATGTCGCGGTTCAACGCCTGCTGCACCTCGGCGGTGCCGGTCCAGAGTTCCTCTGCCACTGTGGCGTCGAAATTCTCGCTCTGCCATTGGTTCAGCGGGCGGGCAAACAGGTCCTCCTGCATGCTGCGCAAGAGGTTGCGGTCGCTGATGCGGGAGAGTTTCAGATCGAGCTTGTCGACATTGACCGTCTCCACCGGCAGGGCGGTCACATCGCTGCGCGCCAGCACATAGGCGCGGCCCGGAAAGCGCACCGAAGGGCTGCGGTCGCGGATGTAGTGGCTGAGGTCCACATCCTTGATCAGCGCCTCGCCATTGGCGGCTGGAAGACCGCGGCGCAGGGTGACCCGCAGATGCTGGCCATGGGTCAGGCCGGTGAGACAGAGCTCCTGCCCCGAGGCCTCGACCGCAAGGCCCTCGGCCTCGGATTTAAGATAGTCGCCATAGGTGACGCCGGTCTTGGCCAGATCCTCGGAGAAGACGATGCACATACGCGGGTCGGCGCTGTCGGCCTCAACCCGGGTGTCGCTGACCCGAAAGCCGTATTTCGCCACCGCACGATCCAGCAGATCGGCGATGTCCTGACGCGGCGCGATGTCCTGTGCCAGGCGCAGCACGGAGACCATATCGCGGCCCCGGCCCAGTTTCTCGAGCGCCAGACCGGCCTCGCTGAGGGCGGTGGCCTGCAAGGGGGCGGCATCCGCACGCAGATAGCCGTTCAGCGCCGCCGCAACGGACTCGGCCCGAAGGCGACGAGTCTCGCTGCTGCTGTCGCTGGGCATGGCGCGCAGATAGCGGGCATAGTCCACCCAGAGATCCGGCGCATCGCTCAGCGCCACCGCCTCGCCCATCCAGCGCGCCGCAAGGGTGGCGTTGTTGCCGGCAAAGAACTGCCCGGCCCCATCCACCAGCGTGTCGAGGGGTTGGCCGCTCAGCGGGTAGCGGGTGCCGATCTCCTCTGCGAGCCTGCGCGCCGCGTTCAGATCCGTGCGACCGGACAGCGACAGCCGCGCCGCACGCTCTGCCGCGCGCGCCGCCAATCCCGCGTCCACCGGAAGCTTGCGCACGCTCAGGGCGCCGACAAACCCCGAAGGGTCGCGCAGCTCGGATTTCGGGAAACAGGCATTGGATTTGGTGTTATAGACAAAGCCGGCGCAGGCGTCCTGCGTGGCGCAGGCCTGTTGGCAGGCTGACAGCGAGGTGTCGAACAAGGCCTGCAGGTCGGCGCCAAAATGATCGGTATCCGGCTGCGTCACAAACCGCATCTGCGGCAGCGGGGCATCGTCAGCGCCCTGCGCAGACACCGCAAGGCCTAAAGTATTCGAAAAAATAAAAGTCAATAAAATCAAAAGGCGCCGCATGGAATCCTCCCTGTCACCAGCTAGAAGCTGACACGCGATTAACCACATGGCAAGCATCAGCGCCATAACACCAACGCTAAAGCCAAATTAAGGATTGCCTGCGAGATTGGGGCCGCAGGTGCGGAATAGAGTAGTTTGGAGTTGGCGCGTATGTCGCTTGCTGAAAAATTGGCACAGGAACGCCGAGCCCGACTGGCGGCGGAGCGGCTTCTGGAGCTCAAACAGGCGGAATTGACGGATGCGAACCGCAAACTTGGTCGCCATGCGCTGGCGCTGACCAAGCGTATTGGCGCGACTCAGGCCGAAATCGCCACCTTTCGCGATGAGAACGAGAAGGTCAAAAGCGACCTCAACACCGCCAATGAAAAGGTGGAACAGGCCGAACGCCGCCTGTGGCACTCGATCCAGGCGTTTCAGGACGGGTTTGCGTTCTTTGACAGCAACAGCAAGCTGATCGGCGCCAATACCGCCTATCTCAACATTTTTGAAGGCGTGGAGGAGGTCTCGCCGGGGGTGTCCTATGTGCGCATCCTGCAGATCCTCACCGACGAAGGGCTGATCGACACCGAGGAGCTGTCGGCCGATGCCTGGCGCGCGATGATGACCGAACGCTGGATGTCCCCGGCGCCGGAGCCGACGGTGATCCGGCTGTGGAACGACCGCTATCTGAAGCTGATCGACCAGCGCGGCCATGACGGCGACATCGTCAGCCTCGCGCTCGATATCACCACGACGGTACACTACGAGGAAGAGCTGCGCGCCGCCCGCGAACGGGCCGAGGCCGCCAACCGCGCCAAATCGGCCTTCCTCGCCAATATGAGCCATGAGATTCGCACCCCGATGAATGGGGTCGTGGGCATGGCCGAATTGCTCAACGACACCAATCTGACCGAAGAGCAGCGCCTCTACGCCAATACGATCAAGAATTCCGGCGAGGCGCTTCTGGTCATCATCAACGACGTGCTCGACTATTCCAAGATCGAGGCGGAGAAACTGGTGCTGCATCCGGAACCCTTTGATCTGGAAGCCTGCATGCACGAGGTGGTGATGCTGCTTCAGGCCAATGCCCGCGACAAGGGGCTGACGCTCCTGGTGGATTACGACCTGTTCATGCCGACCAATTTCATCGGCGATCCGGGGCGCATTCGCCAGATCCTCACCAACCTGATCGGCAATGCGGTGAAATTCACCAATGAGGGCCATGTCACCGCCCGCGTCACCGGCGTGCCGCAACCCGAGGACAACACGGTGATGCTGCATATCTCGATCGAGGACAGCGGCATCGGCATTCCCGAAGAAAAGATCCGGCACATCTTTGGCGAGTTCAACCAGGTCGAGGATGAGGCCAACCGCCAGTTCGAAGGCACCGGCCTTGGCCTGGCGATCACCGAACGCCTGATCAAGATGATGGATGGCGAGATCTGGGTCGAGAGCGAGCTGGGACAGGGGTCCTGTTTTGGCTTCCGGCTGCCGCTGGTGGTGTCCGATGGCAGTCAGATAAACGCGCCGGAGCTGCCGGAGAATCTGAACTGCGTGATGATCGTCGACGATATGGAGATCAACCGCGAGATCCTCAATCGCCAGCTGCAGCGCCTGGGGCTCAAGGTGATCGCGGTCAACAGCGGTGCCGCGGCGCTGGAACAGATGTCGGCCGAGGTCGATCTGGTCATCACGGATCGCAACCTGCCCGGCATGGACGGCCTCAAACTGGCGCGCAGCCTGCGCCACGCCTGGCAGGATCTGCCGGTGCTGCTGCTGTCCTCCGACCCGACCGACACCAGCGACCCCGCCGTCGGCGCGATCTTTGCCGGCGTGTTGCAGAAACCCTTGCCACGGGGCGCGCTGTTCACCGCCTTGACCAACCTCAGCGCCCCCACCGCAGCCGCGCCCCCGGCCCCCCCGGCGCCGGAGCCTGCACCTGCCGCCAGCGTCAGCGCCCCTGCAGAGCCCGTCACCCCGTCGCCGCCGCTGGCCTCCGACCTGCGCCGCATGCGGGTGCTAGCCGCCGAGGACAACCGCACCAACCAGCTGGTGTTCCGCAAGATGGTCAAGGATCTGAACATCGACCTGCGCTTTGCCAACAACGGGCAGGAGGCGGTCGAGCTGTTCCAGAGCTTTGCGCCCGACCTGATCTTCATGGATATTTCGATGCCGAAGATGGACGGCAAGGAGGCCACGCAGGCGATCCGTGCGCTCGAAGGCCCCGAGCACCGCCGGGTGCAGATCGTGGCGCTCACCGCCCATGCCATGGATGGCGATTCCGAGGGGATTCTGGCCGCGGGTCTGGACGACTATCTGACCAAACCGCTGCGCAAGGCGCTGATCCACGACCGGCTGATGAAGAATGTCCCCCCCGGTGTGGCGCCGCTGAGCACCAGTGAGGATGCGCTGCGCGCCACCGGGTAGGCAGCGGGATTTATGTGGCCGCGGCCTAGGGTCAGGCGCGGCGCAGGAACACCGGCGCGTCGGGCTCGGACATCTCGGGCTGATAGGCATAGCCGCCGCTGTCAAACCCGGTGATCGCCGCCGCATCCGTCAGCCGGTTCTGGATGATAAAGCGCGTCATGGCGCCCCGGGCCTTCTTGGCGTAGAAGCTGACCACCTTGGGGCCGCCCGGCTTGTCCTCCAGGAACACCGGCGTCACCACGCGCGGTTTCAGAACATCGAGATCCACCGCCCCGAAATACTCCTGGCTGGCGCAGTTCACCAGAACATCGCTGCCCACCACATCGGCCTGCGCATTCAACGCGTCGGCGATCTTGCGGCCCCAGTAGGCATAGAGGGTCTTGCCCTTTGCCGTCGCCAGCCGCGAGCCCATTTCCAGCCGATAGGGCTGCATCGCATCCAGCGGGCGCAACAGCCCGTAGAGCCCGGACAGGATGCGGAAGTGATCCTGCGCCCAGGCCAGTTCATCGGCGTCGAGCGAGGTCGCCTCCAGCCCCTGATAGGTATCGCCGGCAAAGGCCAGCGCGGCAGGGCGCAGGTCCGCGTCGCTGGGGTCGGCCTGAAAGCTGCGAAACCGCTCATGGTTCAGTTTGGCCAGATCCTCGCTGATATGCATCAGCTTCATCAGATCACCCACCGACAGGGTGCGGGCCACCTCTGCCAGGGCGATGGCGTCGTCCTGGAGCGCGGGATAGGTCATCTCCACATCGCGGTCGGACCAGTCGAGTTTCTTGGCGGGGGATGTTACTACCAGCATTCTCTGCCTCCGTTTGCTCTTGGCACCGACTTAGCCCGCGCCGCGCAGGACGTCCAGAAACGCCGATGCAAAACGTTCCGCGCGGCGCTCCCCCAGCAGACGTTCCAGGCCGCTCTCATCGTCACCGCGCATCTGCGCCACCTTGGCCAGTTGCGAGGCCGAGCAGGTCAGCGGCTTCTGGGTGCCGCATGCGCCGCGTTGCAACCGCGCCTGCACCTCCAGCAGCGTGTCGTAGATCGAGCCCTGTTCGCGTCCGGCCAGCTTGCGCCGCGCCGGGTGCAGCGCTTCGGCCTCGCCGGTGATCACCCCTAGGAACTCATCGCCGTAGCGGTCCAGCTTTTTTGCCCCAACGCCGGAAATGCGCGCCATCTCATCCAGGCTTTGCGGGCGTTTTTCCGCCATCTCGATCAAGGTGCGGTCGGGAAAGATCACATAGGCCGGGACTTTTTGCGCCTCGGCGAGGGCACGCCGCTTGGCCTTCAGCGCCGACAAGAGTGGCGCATCCTCATCCGAGACCAGTGCCTTGACCGCCGGACGGCGGGTGGCGGATTTGATGGTGTCCTTGCGCAGGGTGATGCTGTCCTCGCCACGCAGGATCGGCAGCGCCGGTTCGGTCATCCTGAGCGCGCCGTGGCGCTCCGGGTCGGGCCGCACCAGATCGCGCCCCATCATCTGGCGGAAGATGGCCTGCCACTCGGGCTTTGAATGCTCGCGTCCGCAGGCAAAGACCGACAGATCGTCATGCCCTTTCTGGCGCACGCGGTCATTGGCGTTGCCGATCAGAATATCGATGAGATGCCCCGCGCCATAGGTCTCCTCGGTGCGCAGAATGGCCGAGAGCGCCTTTCGCACGGCGGTGGTGCCGTCAAACGTCTCGACCGGCACATCACAAAGATCGCAATTGCCGCAAGGCTGCGCCTCTTCACCGAAATAGCCCAGCAAGGTCTGACGGCGACAGGTCATCGCCTCCGCCAACCCCAGCAAGGCGTTGAGCCGTGCATGATCCGCGCCGCGCCGCTCCGCAGGTGCAAGCCCCTCGTCGATCTGGTTGCGGCGCAGGCGGATGTCCTCGGGCCCAAACAGCGTCATCGTCTCGGCCGGGGCCCCATCCCGCCCGGCGCGGCCGATTTCCTGATAATAGGCCTCGATGCTTTTGGGCAGATCCGCATGGGCCACCCAGCGAATGTCGGGCTTGTCGATGCCCATGCCAAAGGCCACCGTGGCCACCACGATCAGCCCATCCTCGCGCGCGAAGCGGGTTTCCACGATGCGGCGATCCTCGGCCTCCATGCCGCCGTGATAGTGGCAGGCCACATGGCCCGAGGCCTCCAGAGCGCGGGCGATATCCTCGGTCTTGGCGCGGGTGCCGCAATAGACAATGCCCGACTGGCCGCGCCGCGCGTCGGCAAACTCCAGGATCTGTTTACGCGGGCTGTCCTTGGCGGCAAAGGCGAGGTGAATATTGGGCCGGTCAAAGCCGCGCAAGAAGGCGCGCGGGGCCTCGCCATCAAACAGTTTCTGGATGATCTCTTGCTGGGTTTCCTGATCCGCCGTGGCGGTAAAGGCCGCCAGCGGCACGTCGAGCGCGCGGCGCAGCTCGCCGATGCGCAGGTAATCCGGGCGGAAATCATGGCCCCACTGGCTGACGCAATGGGCCTCGTCCACCGCGATCAGCGACACGCCAATGCGGCGCAACATCCCCATGGCGCTGCCTGCGGCCAGCCGTTCGGGCGCCATGTACAAGAGCTTCAGCTCGCCCGCTTCAATGGCGTTCCAGACCGCTTCGGTTTCTTCCTCGGTATTGCCAGAAGTAAGCGCCCCGGCACAGACACCGGCCTCCTGCAAAGCGCGGACCTGATCGCGCATCAGCGCGATGAGCGGCGAAATCACCACCGTGATCCCCTGCCGCCTGAGCGCAGGCAATTGGAAACACAGGGATTTGCCGCCCCCCGTGGGCATGATCGCCAGCACGTTTTCGCCTGCGCTCACGGCGTCGACGATCTCTTCCTGTCCGGGGCGAAAGCCGTCGAATCCAAAGATATCGCGCAACAGGGGGATTGCGTCGTGCATAGGGGGCCTGTGGGTTGGTCTGCTCAGGTTATGAGCGGCACAATCCCACAGCTGGAATCGGGGGGCAAGACCCGCCGCGGGCCGCAGCGGTCAATTGGCGCAGGCGCTAGTAGAACATCGCCGCGTTGTTCACCAAGATGATGCGCAGCGCATAGACACCGATCAGCACCACCAGCGGGGCCAGATCGAGCCCCTGCATATTGGGCAGGATGCGGCGCACCGGCGCGTAGAGCGGTTCGAGGATACGGTTCAGACCATACCAGATCTGCGCCACGAACTGCTGGTTCAGGTTCAGCACCTGGAAATTGATCAGCCAGCTCATGATCACATGGGCAATGATGAAGAACCAGACAATGTCCAGGACCAGCATCAGGATTTGAAACAGCGACTGCATCTTTGAACTTTCCTCTTTCGAACCGCAACACAGGTAGGCGGGGCGCGCGGATTTCGCAACCCTTCCGCAAGGTCCTAGGTTGACGTGTGGTGAACAGGTGGCATCAAGGGAACAAGTAAACCGGAGTGTTCAGATGTACCCGATCGTACGCCTTTTGAAAGATGCCGTGATTGCCAGCCGCCAGCCGCGTCTTGCGCCGCTCGACACCCATGTGTCGCGCCATCACTGCTGGCCGTGGGACATCGACATCTGGATGGAGCTCAACAATGGCCGCACGCTGACGCTCTATGATCTGGGGCGCACGATGCTGACCCTGCGCACCGGTTTGGCAGGCGTGTTGAAACGCGAAGGCTGGGCCGTGGCCGTCGCGGGGACTTCGATCCGCTATCGCCGCCGCATCAAAGCCTTTGAGCGGTTCGAGATGAAAAGCCGCGCCATCGGCTGGGACAACCGCTTTATCTATGTGGAACAGGGCATGTGGAAGGCGAACGGCGACTGCGCCAACCACGCATTGCTGCGCACGGTGGTGACCGACAAGAACGGCATCGTGCCGCCCGAACGGGTGATCAAGGCCTGGGGCCAGGACATTCAGACCCCGGATTTGCCCGACTGGGTGCAGGCCTGGTGCGCCGCCGAAGACCAGCGCCCCTGGCCGCCCATGGCGGATGCGGGCGCTGGTGCCCACCACGAGAGGCTTGCAAGCGCCTCCTGACCCCTGCCATAGCTAGACCCAACGTGCAGTCGGGCATTTGGGGGCGGTAATGGCGGAACTTACGGCGGCGCAGGGAATTTCCCTGCGCAAACGCATCTGGGGCTGGTGGTTTTTCGACTGGGCGAGCCAGCCCTATCACACGCTGCTGGTGACATTCGTCTTTGGCCCTTTCTTTGCCGCCAGCGCGACCGAGTATTTCCTGGCAACGGGGCTGGAGAGCGAGGCGGCCAAGGCGCAGGCACAATCGAGCTGGTCGCTCTGCCTGACCATCACCGGGCTGATTATCGGTCTCTCGGCGCCCTTCCTCGGGGCGCTGGCCGATATTGCCGGGCGCAAACTGCCGTGGATCATCGGATTTTCCGTGGCCTATGTGCTGGGCTCGGCGGGGTTGTGGTTCATGGATCCGGCGGGCAGCAACCTGTGGTGGATGCTCATTAGTTTCGGCGTCGGCTTTATCGGCGCGGAGTTTGCGCTGATCTTTGTCAATGCGCAGCTGCCGTCGCTGGGAAGCAAGGAAGAGGTCGGGCAGCTGTCCGGTTCCGGCTTTGCCTTTGGCTACCTCGGCGGGGTGGTGTCGCTGTTCATCATGCTGTTGCTGTTTGTCGAACAGGACAGCGGCAAGACGCTGATCGGCCTGGACCCCATTCTGGGCCTCGACGCCAGCGCGCGCGAGGGCACCCGCGCGGTGGGGCCCTTTGTGGCGATCTGGTTTGCGCTCTTCATGATCCCCTATTTTGCCTGGGTGCGCGATCCGCGCGGCCCCCGGCGTGGCAGCGCAAGCCTTGGTCGGGCGGTGTCGATGGTGGTCGCCTCGGTCAAGGGGCTGGCCCATCGCAAGAGCCTCACCAGCTATCTGGTGTCCTCGATGCTGTATCGCGATGCGCTCAATGGGCTTTATGGGTTTGGCGGCGTCTATGCGGGGCTGGTGCTTGATTGGTCGATCACCCAGATCGGCATCTTTGGCATTATCGCCGCGATCTCGGCGGCGCTGTTCAGCTGGATCGGCGGGCTGGCGGACACGCGGTTTGGCCCGAAACCGGTGATTTTGACCGCCATTCTGGTGCTGAGTCTCGTCTGCCTGATCGTCGTCAACATGTCGCGCACGCAGATCTTTGGCGTCGCTTTGGCCGACGGATCAAGCCTGCCGGATCAGGTCTTTTTCGCCTGCGGCGTGCTGATCGGCGGCTTCGGCGGAATATTGCAGGCCACCAGCCGCACCCTGATGGTGCGCCATACAACCCCGGAAACCGCCACCGAAGCCTTTGGTCTATATGGGCTTTCCGGGCGGGCGACAGCATTCTTGGCGCCGGCGCTGATCGGCCTGATGACAACACTCACGGGCAGCGCGCGGCTTGGGATTACACCAGTGATTGCGCTCTTTGCCCTTGGTCTGCTTTTATTGACCCGGGTGGATGGTGAAGGAGATCAGGTTTGAGGTTCATTCGACAGGTCACCCTGGCGGCGTTTGTGCTGGCCGCCTGCGCGCCGACGCAGGACAGCCCGCGCCCATCCGCCGCGTCATTTGCCAACAAGGCGGTGAACTCCACCGCGCCCGCCAAACAGCTGTTCGGCGCCAAGCGCGACGGCTCCGCCCAACGCCCGGCGCCCCTGGGGTCCTACGCCAAGGGCTGCGTCGCGGGGGCGGTGCAGCTGCCCGAGACCGGCCCCACCTGGCAGGCCATGCGCCTGAGCCGCAACCGCAACTGGGGGCACCCGGAGACCATTGATTTCATTCAGGACCTGAGCCGCGTCGCCGCGCGTCAGCCGGGCTGGCAGGGGTTGTATGTCGGTGACATCAGCCAGCCGCGCGGTGGGCCGATGCTGTCCGGGCACCGCAGCCACCAGATCGGTCTGGATGCCGATATCTGGATGCTGCCGCCGGATCGGCTCGATCTGAGCCGCGAGGCACGCGAAAACATCTCGTCGATTTCCTTGCGGCGCGCCAGCGGGGCCTATGTGAACTCCAATTGGAGCACACAGCATCACGAGATCCTGAAAGCCGCCGCATCGGACCCGCGTGTGGCGCGGATCTTTGTCTTCCCCGGCGCCAAGGTGAAGATGTGCGACACCGCAACCGGCGACCGCAGCTGGCTGCGCAAGATCCGGCCCTGGTGGGGGCATCACTATCATTTCCACGTGCGGCTGAACTGCCCGCGTGGCGCCCGGGGCTGTGTCGACCAGGATCCGCCCCCGCGCGGCGATGGCTGTGATGACGCCCGGCAATGGGTGGCCAACATCCTGAACCCGCCGCCGCCAAAACCGGTTGACCCGAACGCGCCAAAGCCTAAACCGCGCAGGGACTACACCCTTTCGGATCTTCCCCAACAATGCGCCGCCGTTCTCTCGTCCGACTAGCCTCGCTCTCTGCTTCCCTGATCGTCGCGCTCTGTGCGGCGGCCTGGGCGGCATCGGCGGTCTGGAAAGTAACCCACGCCGAGAGCAACAGCGCGACCCATGTCTCCAGCTATCGCTGGCAGGAGGACGCCCCGTGGTTCGGCGGCCTGTCGGGGCTGGAGCTCTCGGATGACGGCCTGCGCTTTACCGCGATCACCGACCGCGCGCATATGGTCACGGGCGAGATCACGCGCGACAAAGGCGTCATAACAAGCCTGCGGATGGCCACAAACGGACGGCTGCGCGACGCGGATGGCGCGCCCGTGGCCGAAAAGGTCGAGGACAGCGAGGGCCTCGCCCTGGCCGGAGACGACAGGTATTTCGTGTCGTTCGAAAGCCCGCATCGGGTGCTGGAGTATCGCAGCGCGCAGGTCCGCGCCCTGTCCGCGCCCGCGGCGTTCAAGCGGTTCTATTTCAACGCGTCCTTTGAATCGCTGGCCTATGGCCCGGCGGGCGAACTGCTGCTGATTTCCGAAGCGGCCGCCCGCGACGCGCAGGTCTCGCGGGTCTGGCGCTGGCGCCAAGCAACGGGCTGGCAGGGGCTTGGCCCCTATCCCGAAGGCGACGGGTTTCTGCCGGTGGGGGCCGATTTCGGCCCCGATGGTGCCCTTTATGTGCTGGAGCGCAAATTTGTCACCGTGGGCTTTCGCAGCCGCCTGCGCCGTTTTGATCTGTCGGATCAGGGTCTGAGCGGCGGAGAGGTGTTGCTGAATACCCCCCTGGCACAGCACGACAACCTCGAAGGCGTCAGCATCTGGCGCACCGCATCCGGCACGCTGCGCGCAACCATGATTTCGGATGACAATTTCTTTTGGGTGCAGCGCACGGAACTGGTCGAATACGACCTGCCCGACCGCCGCTAATGCGGATCGCCCCATAAAACAGGGGGCGATCTCTTGCATTTGCCCCGGGATCTGCATAAACGAAGCGATCTTTCGCGCTCCGGACCGGGGTGCACAAGTCTCCGCGACCTTGTCTAAAAAACGGTAATATACATGACCCGCACCTATCTTCCTGGCGTTCTCGCCATGGCTGCCGTCGTGGTGGCCTCCAACATCCTCGTGCAATTCCTGTTCGGCAACTGGCTGACCTGGGGCGCGTTTACCTATCCCATCGCCTTCCTCGTCACCGATGTGACCAACCGCGTCTATGGCGCAGGCCCCGCGCGCAAGGTCGTGCTGGCCGGTTTCATCGTCGGCGTGATCTGTTCGCTCATTGGCACGCAGATCATGGGCGAGTTTGGCCCGCTGGTGACCCTGCGGATCGCCATTGCCTCCGGTCTGGCGTTCCTGCTGGCGCAGCTGTCGGACGTGGCGATCTTTGCCAGCCTGCGCGGCGGCAAATGGTGGCGTGCGCCGCTGGCCTCCACGCTGATCGGCTCGTCGCTCGACACCGCGATCTTTTTCACCATCGCCTTTTCCGGCGCTCTGACCTTCATCGAGCCCGGCAATGACGTCTCTTGGGCCGGGGAAATGCTGCCGCTTCTGGGCGCAGGCCCGGTTGCCCCGCTCTGGGTGTCGCTGGCCGTGGCCGACTGGCTGGTCAAGCTGTCGCTGGCGCTGATCGCGCTGATCCCCTTCCGCCTGATTGTTGCCCGTTTGACGCGCAGCCAGACCGCCGAGATCTGATTTCGCGCGATTTTCATTTGGTGATCCGAGAATTCCGTGCCACTCTGAGGACAACAGAAACAGAGAGAAAAGGAGGTGATCCAGTGTCAAGAAAGGGATTGGAGCAAGGAGCAGCAACCACCGGAGCGGTCCGCCACTGAGGCAGCCCTCTCTGGCAGAGGCCAACCGGCTGGGTTTGCACAGGCTGACACAGCGCTGACTGCACCCTAACCTGCCTTTGCTCTCAAAGACTTTCGGAAGGGCCGCGCCATATGGAGCGGCCCTTTTCCGTGCGTATTCAGGGTATTGCGCGTGCCAACCGCGTGCTCTGGAGCGATGCTGCTGACAGAGCGGGCTCTCAGTCCCGTGTCAGATGTATTTGCCCCGATTGCGTTTATCCGGGGGCAAAACCGGTTCCCACTTTTGCGCGACATGCTCTTGCTGGTGCCGCATGTCTGGTGGTGCAAAACCGGTTCCCACTTTTACACGACATGCTCTTCTGGATGACGCATGTCTGATAGTGCAAAACCGGTTCCCACTTTTGCACGACATGCTCTATGGTCCGCGCATGCTACGCATAAACGACGATATCACCCTGCAGGATTGGGAACTGACCGAGAGCTTCATGCGCGCCTCTGGCCCCGGCGGGCAGAACGTCAACAAGGTCTCCTCGGCTGTCGAGCTGCGCTTTGAGGCCGAACGCTCGCCGCATCTGCCCGGCCCGGTCAAAACCCGCCTGCGCCGCATCGCCGGGCGGCGCTGGACCAATGACGGTGCGCTGATCCTGCAATGTGACGAGACCCGTTCGCAGGCACGCAACCGCGAGATCATCCGTGAACGGCTGGCAGAACTGATCCGCCGCGCCCTGGTGAAACCCAAGCGCCGCATCGCCACCAAACCCACCCGCGGCAGCGTCGAGCGTCGCCTCAAGGCCAAGAAGACCCGCGCCGAGGTCAAATCCCTGCGCGGTCGCGTCGACGGCGACTGAGCACAGATCCGGCAACGCCCCTTGCGCCGGTTGCGCCCCCGCGCCATCCTGCCGCCAATCAGCAGGAGAGGGAGGGCCAACCATGCGCCTCAAGGACAAGACCGCCATCGTGACCGGCGGCGCCTCGGGCTTTGGCAAGGGAATCGTGGAGGCGTTTCTGCGCGAAGGTGCGCGGGTGATGATCGCCGACATCAACGCAACCGCCGCGGCTGAACTGGCGGCGTCGCACGGGCAATCCGCCTGCGCGCAGACCGTGGATGTGGGGGATCGCGGCTCGGTCCTGGCGATGGCCAACGCGGCGCAAGAGACATTTGGCCAGGTCGACATCCTGGTGAACAACGCCGGCGTCACCCATCTGCCCACCCCGCTGGAAGAGGTCTCGGAAGAGGATTTCGACCGGGTGTTCAACGTGAACATGAAATCCGTCTATCTGACCGCTCAGGCGCTGGTTCCCCACATGAAAGCGTGCGGCGCCGGTGCAATCCTCAATGTGGCCTCCACCGCGGGTGTGTCGCCGCGCCCGCAGCTCAACTGGTACAACGCCTCCAAGGGCTGGATGATCACCGCCACCCGCACCATGGCCGTCGAACTGGCCCCGTCGGGCGTGCGGGTGAATGCAATCAACCCGGTCGCCGGAGAAACGCCGCTGCTGAAGTCGTTCATGGGCGAGGACACGCCGGAGGTGCGGGCCAGGTTCCTCTCGACCATTCCGCTGGGCCGCTTTTCCACCCCGGAGGACATGGGCAACGCCGCGCTCTATCTCTGTTCGGACGAGGCCAGCATGGTCACCGGCGTGTGCATGGAAGTCGACGGCGGCCGGTGTATCTAACACCTGCGGCCGCCCCCAATCCGCGCGCCAGCGCTTAACCTGTGCGCCCCGCCAGGGGCGCTCCGCTTTGCAACAGGATATCGCAATGACCCCAGGCCCCCGCAACCTGATCACCGATGTCGCTGGCCTTCGGGTCGGCAATGCCGCGGATCACGCCCTCAAATCCGGCACCACGGTGCTGACCGCCGATCAGCCCTTTACCGCCGCCGTCCATGTCATGGGCGGCGCGCCGGGCACGCGGGAAACCGACCTGCTGGCCCCGGACAAGACGGTGCAGGCGGTGGATGCGCTGGTGCTTTCGGGCGGGTCGGCCTATGGGCTGGATGCCTGTTCCGGCGTGGTCGCGGGGCTGCGCGCAATGGGGCGCGGCTTTCGCCTCGGCCCCGCCGTGGTGCCGATCGTGCCCGGGGCGATCATCTTCGACCTCCTGAACGGCGGCAACAAGGACTGGGACGACAGCCCCTACCCCGCCCTGGGCCGCGCCGCGCTGGAGGCCGCCGCTGCCGAGTTCACCCTTGGCAGCCACGGCGCCGGCACCGGCGCGCTGACCGGCATGCACAAGGGCGGGTTGGGCTCGGCCTCGCTGCTGCTCGACAGCGGCCACACCGTCGGGGCGCTGGTGGTGGCCAATCCGATCGGATCCGTCACCACACCGGGCGAGCGCCATTTCTGGGCCGCCCCGTTTGAGATCGACGGCGAGTTCGGCGGTCTTGGCCCCGACCCCGCATCCGGCCTCGGGCGCAGCCTGCGCAGCCGCAAGATGGAGGCGATGGCCGCGCTCGCCGGGGCGCCGGTGTCCTCGGACGGGGCCAATACCACCATCGCCATCGTCGCCACCGATGCCGTGCTGACCAAGGCCGAGGCCCAGCGCATGGCCACCGCCGCCCATGATGGCATGGCCCGGGCGATCGTCCCCTCGCACGGGCCGCATGACGGCGATCTGGTCTTTGCCGCCGCCACCGGCGCCGTGCCGCTGGGCGATCCGGCAACCGACATGCTGGGCCTGTGCCATGCCTCTGCGCTTTGCCTGTCCCGGGCGATCGCCCGCGCCGTCCACGCCGCCACCCCCGCAGCCGGAGACATCCTTCCCTGCTGGTCGGCCTGATCGGCAAGTGTTTTGGCACCATTTGCCCCTGCCCTTTGCGCCAAAGCACACCACATACTCCGCCTAGGACCAGAATGTCGCGTTGACTCCACCTCGGCGTCCGACAGAACCTGCGACTAGAACGCATAGGAGCCAGTTTTATGAAACCCATTCTTACCACAGCCCTGCTTGCCAGCCTTGCTGCCGCCCCGGCCTTTGCCGAGGGCGACGCCGACAAGGGCAAGAAAGCCTTCAACAAGTGTAAATCCTGCCACCAGATCGTCTCTGACACCGGCGAGAGCATCAGCAAGGGCGGGCGCACCGGCCCCAACCTCTGGGGCATTGTCGGCCGCCAGGCGGGCACGGTCGAGGATTTCCGCTACGGCGATGATCTTGTCGCCGCCGGCGAAGCCGGTCTGGTCTGGGACGAAGAGCAGTTTGTCGCCTATGTTCAGGATCCGCGCGATTTCCTGAAGACCTATCTCGACGATGGTGGCGCCAAGTCGAAAATGTCCTTTCGCCTGAAAAAGGGGGGCGAGGACGTCTATGCCTATCTGGCGCAGTTCGGCCCGGCCGCAGCAGAGGGTGAGGCGGACGAGAGTTCTGCCACCAACTGACGCTGCCCGGACGGCACAGACTGGCACAGAGCTGCCAACGCGCCGCAGCCACAGGGGTCTGCCCCAGGGTTGCGGCGCCGTGTAGCAAGGACCCGCTCTTGAGATATCGCCGCGCATGGCTTAAATCACCGGCTTTCGACAGTCGCCCGACCGGGCCCATGTAGCGTCAGGAGAACCATGCCAGAGCGCCGTCCCGATTTGATCCCCGCCTGGGTCGATGACCGGCTGACCCCGGTGGACAAGCTGCGCGCCCATCAGGACGGGCTGCGGCACAAGGCCGTTTCGGTCTTTGTGGTGCAGGGGCGCAAGATCCTGATGCAGCGCCGGGCGATGGGCAAATACCACACCCCCGGGCTCTGGGCGAATACCTGCTGCACCCATCCGATGTGGCGCGAAGCCTCCGACCATTGCGCCGTGCGCCGCCTGGAGGAGGAGCTGGGGCTGACCGGCCTCTATCCGCAGTATCGCCATACGCTGGAATATCGCGCCGACGTCGGCGACGGGCTGATCGAACACGAGGTGGTCGATGTCTATCTCGCCCATATGCTGGCGCCGCTCGGGCTGGCGCCGAACCCGGCCGAGGTGATGGAAACCCGCTGGGTGGATTATCACGACCTGCTGGCCGAGGTCGCGCGCCATCCGGAGCGCTTCACCCCCTGGCTGAAGATCTATCTGGCGGACTATGCCGATGTGATCTTTGGCCCCGAGTTGATCGTCACCTCGCGCGGCTGAGCGCGGCTTGCCTTTTGCGCCGGGGCCATGGTCTTATGCGGCGCGGGAGGACATATCACGATGACAGTTTTGATTGCGGGCGGCGGGATTGCCGGTCTGGCCCTGGGGCTGACGCTTCACCAGATTGGCGTGCCGTTCAAGGTCTTCGAGGCCACCCGGGCGCTGAAACCCATGGGCGTCGGCATCAACCTGCAACCCAACGCGGTGCGCGAGCTGTTCGACCTCGGGCTGGAGGCACAGCTGGACGCAATCGGCGTGCGCACCCGCAGTCTCGGGTTCTTTTCCAAACTGGGCAAGACGATCTGGGAGGAACCGCGCGGGCTGGAGGCGGGCTATGCCTGGCCGCAGTTCTCGGTGCATCGCGGAGAGTTGCAGATGCTCTTGTACCGCACCCTGCTGGAGCGCGCCGGGCCTGACGCGATCGAGACCGGAGCGCGGGCCGTGGGCTGGGCGGAGACCGATGCGGGCGCGTCCTTGCAGCTGGCAGACGGGCGCAGCATCAGCGGCGCCATGGTGGTGGCAGCCGACGGCATCCACTCTGCGCTTCGGGCCTGCCAGTACCCCGAGGAAGGCGCCCCGATCTGGGACGGGCGCATCCTGTGGCGCGCCACCACACGTGCGCCGCTGTTCCGGGGGCCCGGCGCGATGGTGATGATCGGCCATGACGCCCTGCGGTTTGTCTCCTACCCGATCTCCGCCGCCGATGCCGACGGCATCGCCACGCTGAACTGGATCGCCGAGAAACGCTTTGACCCCGATCAGGCGTTCCAGCGCGAAGACTGGAACCGGGCCGTGGACATTGACCGGTTTGTCCATGACTTCGCCGCGTGGCAGTTTGACTGGATCGACGTGCCGGCGCTGATCCGGGGCGCGGAGGTGGTCTATGAATACCCGATGGTGGATCGCGATCCGCTGCCGCGCTGGACCTTTGGCCATCGGACCTGGATGGGCGATGCCGCGCATCCGACCTATCCCATCGGGTCCAACGGCGCGAGCCAGGCCATTCTGGATGCCCGCACCATTGGCGCGCAGATGCTTGCCCATGGGGTGACGGCAGATGCCCTGGCCGCCTATGAGGCCGAGATGCGCCCGGCAGCCACCAAGATCGGGCAGGCGAATCGCTCGGGCCAGGGGCCGGACGCGGTGCTGCAACAGGTGGAGGACCGCTGCGGCGGCGCCTTTGAGGTGATCGACGAGGTCATCCCGCAGGCGGAGCTGGCCGCGCATGCGGCGAAATACAAGGCGATCTCCGGCTTTTCGATCGAGGCCCTGAACGCACAACCGCGCCGGATTGCCGAAGGGCATCGCCTGGCATGACGCTGGCGGGGGCGTCGGGGCGCTGCCCCCGGCCCTTTGGGCCTCCCCCGAGGTATTTCTAAAAAGATGAAGCCGAAGGGCCCGCGCCAGAGCCGCGGCGCCCTCTGCCAATGGCGCGCGATCAGACCCCGATCACCGCCTGCACGGCCCGTTTCCAGCGGGCGTAGGCCTCTTCCCGGCGGCCGGCGTCCAGCATCGGCTTGAACTCCCGGTCCAGCGCCCAGGTCGCGGCAAAGCCGTCCTGATCCGGGTAGACCCCCGCCTTCATCCCCGCAAGCCAGGCGGCGCCCAGCGCGGTGGTTTCCTGCATCACCGGCCGGTCCACGGCGGCGCCGAGGATGTCCGACAGGCTCTGCATTGCCCAGTCGCTGGCGCTCATGCCGCCATCGACGCGCAGGGTGACATTGGCGTCGCCCTCCCAGTCGGCCCGCATCGCTTCCCAGAGGTCGCGGGTCTGGTAGGCCACGCTTTGCAAGGCGGCACGGGCAAATTCGGCAGGACCGGAACTGCGGGTCAGGCCGAACATGCCGCCGCGGCAGTCGGGTTCCCAGTAGGGGGCGCCGAGGCCGGTGAAGGCGGGCACCAGGATCACGTCCTGGGTGGGATCGGCCTTGTCGGCCAGCACTCCCGATTCGCTGGCCTTGCCGATGATGCCAAGCCCGTCGCGCAGCCATTGCACCGCCGCACCGGCGATAAAGATCGACCCTTCAAGCGCATAGGTCGGTTTGCCATCGAGCTGATAGGCGATGGTGGTCAGCATGCGGTTCTTTGACAGCACCGGCGTCGCCCCGGTGTTCAGCAGCGCAAAGCAGCCGGTGCCGTATGTCGATTTCATCATCCCCGGCTGGAAGCAGGTCTGCCCCACCGTGGCGGCCTGCTGGTCCCCCGCCACGCCGAGGATCGGAATCGCGCCGCCAAGATGATCCTCCGCGGTGGTGCCGAAATCTGCCGCGCAGTCCCGGACCTGCGGCAGCATCGCCTGCGGCACCCCGAGCAGGGCGCAGATCTCCTCACTCCACTGGCCCGCCTTGATGTCATACATCAGGGTGCGGGCGGCATTGGTGGCATCGGTGACATGCGACGCCCCGCCGGTCAGACGCCAGATCAGGAAACTGTCGACGGTGCCAAACAGCAGCTCGCCCGCCTCGGCCCGGGCGCGGGCCCCCTCGACGGTGTCGAGAATCCATTTGACCTTGGTGCCGGAGAAATACGGATCCAGCAGCAGGCCGGTGGTATCGCGCACCATGTCCTCGTGGCCGTCATCGCGGAAGCCTTCGCAGATCTCGGCGGTGCGCCGGTCCTGCCAGACGATGGCATTGTGGATGGCCTTGCCGGTGGTCTTGTCCCAGACCACGGTGGTCTCGCGCTGGTTGGTGATGCCGATGCCGGCAATGTCGGAGGCGGAAATGCCCTTGTCAGAGAGCACCTTGCGGCAGGTGGAAAGCGTCGTGGACCAAAGATCCTCCGGGTCGTGTTCCACCCAGCCCGCCTGCGGATAATGCTGCGGGAATTCCTCCTGCGCCACGGCGGCCACCTGCATATCGGCATCGAACAGGATTGCGCGGGTCGATGTTGTCCCCTGGTCGATCGCAAGAATGAATGTCATGAGCTCCCCCTCCAAATCTGTCTTGAGGCGGAGATTAGACATAAATCCGTTAGCGCGACCAGCCCTTACTAATAAATTAGTAGAAACGGCGCGGAGATCGGCCTGCCTCAGACGGTGTCAGACCGCGATATTGTCGATCAGCCGCACCCCATCGAGCCAGGCCGCCACGAACATGCGGGCGGGGCGGTCCAGCCGGTCCAGGGACGCGAGGGTTTCGGCGCAGCGCAGGTCGATATACTCCACCTCGTCAAAGCCAAGCTCCTGGAGCCGGGTCCGCATCCCGGCCTCCAGCGGGGCGTAGGCGTCACCGGCGCGCAGGCGGGCGGCGGCGGCTTCCATCATCGGGTTCAACTGGCCGGCACGTTCCACCGCCTGTGGCGACAGGCGCATATTGCGCGACGACAGCGCCAGCCCGGAGGCCTCGCGCACGGTCGGGCAGCCGATGACTTCGATGGGAATGTCCAGATCGCGGGCCATGCGCCGGACCACCATCAGCTGCTGATAGTCCTTTTCGCCAAAAAAGGCCTGATCGGCGCACGATTGCAGGAACAGCTTGGCGACGACGGTGGCGACGCCCTCGAAATGGCCGGGACGATTGGGGCCTTCCATCACCTCGGTCACGCCGTCGAGGCTGACGGTGGTGGCGTAGCCTTCGGGGTAGATCTGGTCCGGGTCGGGCACATAGATCGCATCGACACCAAAGGGCGCGAGCTTTTCCGCGTCCTCATGTTCGGTGCGCGGGTAGCTGGCCAGATCCTCGGGGCTGTTGAACTGTCTGGGGTTCACGAAGATCGTCACCACCACATGGTCGCAGGCGGCCTTGGCGGCCTTTACCAGCGACAGGTGGCCCGCATGCAGGGCCCCCATGGTGGGCACGAGGCCGAGGGTTTCACCCTTCAGCATCCAGGCGCGGCGCAGCGCGCGCAGGTCATCCAGACGGCGCAGGATCGGGGTCGTCATGTCGGGCGTGGTCCTTCAGTCTGTCTTGGGCGCCAGGTCGGCGAAGGTGTGTTCCGGGGCCGGAAAGCGGCGGGCGCGGACCTCGGCGGCATAGTCGGCGATGGCCTCTTCGGCGGCGGGGCCAAGTTCGGCGTAGCGTTTCACGAACTTCGGTTTGAAGGCGGTAAAGAAGCCGAGCATGTCATCCACCACCAGCACCTGCCCGTCGCAGCCCGCAGAGGCGCCGATCCCGATAGTGGGGATCGCAACGATCTCGGTCACCTGGTCGGCGAGGCTGGCGGGGACTTTCTCCAGCACGACGGCAAAGGCGCCGGCATCGGCGACCGCGCGGGCATCGGCGATCAGCGGTTTGGCGGCCTCGTCGCGGCCCTGCACCTTGTAGCCGCCGAGCGTGTTGATCGACTGCGGCGTGAGGCCGATATGCGCCATCACCGGGATGCCGCGCTTGACCAGGAAACGGATGGTCTCGGCCATCTCCACCCCGCCTTCCAGCTTGACGGCGGCGGCGCCGGTTTCGGCCATCAGGCGGGCGGCGTTGCGAAACGCCTGCGCCGGGCCTTCCTCGTAGGCGCCGAACGGCATGTCGATCACCATCATCGCGCGGCTCAATCCGCGGGCGACGGCGGCGCCATGCATCACCATCATGTCCATCGTCACGCCGAGGGTGGAGGGCAGACCGTGCAGCACCATGCCGACACTGTCGCCGACCAGTACAAAGTCGCAATGGGCATCCATCAGCCGCGCCATCGGCGTGGTATAGGCCGTGAGGCTGACAATGGGGCGCTGCCCCTTCAGCGCGCGGATATCCTCGGCATTGAGGGCGGTCTTTCGGGCGGTGGCGCTCATGTCTCGGCTCCTCGGCTGGACGGGCCACGGATGCGGGTCGCACGGGCCAAAGCGGGCAAAGTTGCACGTGTCTATCACTTGCCGCTGCGGCTTACCAGTGATGCGGCGATGCAGCAAAGCTTGATTACGCGGGGAAAACCGGCAAGCCTGTGGGCAATGCCCGGTGCACACGGGCGGCATGACCCCGGTGGCGCAGAGGCCGCCGACAGAGGAGGATATTGGACGATGACATTCAAGACGCCGATCGTGGCGGCTGTCTCCGCGCTGGCGCTTTGGGCCGGTGCGGCGGTGGCCAAGGAAACGGTCACCTATGCCACCCAGCTGGAACCGCCGCATCTGGACCCGACCGCGGGCGCGGCCCAAGCCATCGATTCCGTGGTCTACCTCAATATCTTCGAGGGGCTGACGCGCTTCACCCCGGATGGCGAGGTGGTGCCGCTGCTGGCCAAGGACTGGATGATCTCCGACGACGGGCTGACCTATACCTTCACGCTGCGGGAGGGGGTGACCTTTCATGACGGCAGCGTGATGGACGCCGCGGATGTGAAATTCTCGCTCGACCGGGCGCGGGGCGCGGACAGCACCAATGCGCAAAAGGCGCTGTTTGCCGATATTGCCGAGGTCACCGCCACCGATCCGCAGACCGTTGTGGTCACCCTGTCGGCGCCCAATGGCAGCCTGTTGTTCAACCTGGCCTGGGGCGATGCGGTGATCGTCGCGCCCGAAACCGTCGAGACCCTGAAAACCGCCCCCGTCGGGACCGGTCCCTATCGGTTCAACGAATGGGTGCAGGGCGACCGCGTGGACCTGGTGCGCAACCCCAATTACTGGGGCGAGATGCCGGCGCTGACCGGCGCGACGATCAAGTTCATCTCGGACCCGACCGCCGCCTTTGCCGCGATGATGGCCGAGGACATCGATGCCTTTGACAATTTTCCGGCGCCGGAGAATGTGGTGCAATTCGAGGCCGATCCGCGGTTTCAGGTGATCGTCGGCTCCACCGAGGGCGAGACCATCCTGTCGACCAACAATGCCCAGCCGCCATTTGACAACCCGAAGGTGCGCGCGGCGATCGCGCATGCCATCGACCGGTCGGCCCTCATCGACGGGGCGATGTTTGGCTATGGCACCCCCATTGGCACCCATTTTGCACCGCACAACCCGGCCTATGTGGATCTGACAGACCAGTCCGCCTACGATCCGGAGGCCGCCCGCGCCCTGCTGGCGGAGGCGGGGCTGCCGGACGGGTTCGAGACCACGCTGCACCTGCCGCCCCCCGCCTATGCCCGGCGCGGAGGCGAGATCGTGGCCGCTCAGCTGGCCGCGGTCGGCATCACGGCGGAGATCATCAACGTCGAATGGGCGCAGTGGCTGGAAACGGTGTTCAAGGGCAAGACCTACGGGCTCAGCATTGTCAGCCACACCGAGCCGATGGACATCGGCATCTATGCCCGGCCCGATTATTACTTCCAGTATGACAACCCGGATCTGCAAGGGATGATGACGCGCCTGAATGCCACCACCGACCCGGAGGCGCGCCGCGAGATCCTGCAACAGGCGCAACGGATCATCGCCGAGGATCACGTCAACGGTTACCTGTTCCAGCTGGCCAAGCTGGGCATCGCCAAGGCGGGCCTGCGGGGGGTCTGGGCAAATGCGCCGACCGCGGCCATCGAGATCGGCGCGCTGAGCTGGGCCGAGTGACACGCAGCGGGTGGGAGTCCCTTCGGGGCGGGGGAGGCTCCCGCCCGCTGTGGCTGCATTGAAAATGCATCCCCATCCGTTGGGCCCAGCGCCGGGCCTGCGGCCCGGCGCGCGCAGCGCGTGACGGCAGCTCAAAACAGGTCACCACAGATCACGGCAGGTGGCTGCCTGGATCAGGTGCGCTGCCACCGCTCTCCCGCCTGCTGCCACCGGTCACGCAGGACCGCGACCCGATCCACGATCGAGGGCCGCAGGGGGCCGTCGCGCGGCGCATCGCGGAGTGTGGTGAACCAGTGCTCGGGTGGATTGCGGCCCAGCCTGTGGCCCTTGAATTCCAGCCGGCGCAACAGCTCCTCGGCCTCTGCTGGCACCCGGTCGGGAATGTCCTGCCCGTTGAGCGTGCCCCAGACCCCGGTCCAGAGCCGCCCCACCGACCACGGGTTATACCCGCCGCCGCCCAGCACGAGATAGCGCGGGGCCAGCGGTTTCAGCGCCGCAACAATGGCCCAATGGGCGCTGTTGGACAGGTCGAGATGGGCCAGCGGGTCCTCCGTCACCGCATCCGCCCCGCATTGCAGCACCACCGCATCGGGCGCAAAACCCGCTACTGCCGGCAGGAGCAGCGCCTCGCGGATATGGGCCATTTCGCTGTCGTTGAGACCACGGGGCACCGGCAGGTTCAGGGCTGAACCGCCCGCATCATCCTGCAGGAGGCCGGTCCTGGGCCAGAGGTTTTCCTCGTGCACCGAGATCATCAGCACATCCTCGTCCCCGTGAAAGGCCGCCGCAACCCCGTCGCAGTGATGCGCATCGATGTCCACATAGGCGATGCGCCGCGCCCCATGGTGGCGCAGCGACAGCATCGCCAGCACCGGATCGTTGAGGTAGCAAAAGCCGTTGGCCCGGTCCGGCATGCCGTGGTGGGTGCCGCCCGCCGGGTTGTAGACAACGCCGCCCCGGGCCAGGAGCTCCCCCGCGAGGATCGACCCGCCCGCCGCGGTGGCCGGGCGGCGAAAGATCTCCGGGTAGACCGGGTTGGACACGGTGCCGATATGGTGGCGCGCCCGGATCTCGGCACTGACCGCCTGCGCGTCCTCGGCTGCCTGCAATGCCGCCACATAGGCCGACGTGTGCCAGGCGTGCAGCGCGGCGGGTTTGGCCCGGGGCGAGGTCACGAAGGCGGCGGGCGGCAACCAGCCCAGCGCCCGGGACAGGTCCATGGTGGTCGACACACGCGGCACCCGCAGCGGGTGCCAGCGCCCGTAGGAGGAGCCGCGATAGATCTCGTGTCCGATAAACAGGGGGCGGGTCAGCATGGCTCAAGAGCTAGCGGATCTGACGCGCCGCACAAGGGGGACGGGGCGCAGGGCGGTTTTCTCATGCTGCCACTGGACGGCTGGGCTGCCGCCGCCTAACCTGCCGCCAATGCTGCACTATCTCGTCAGACGCCTCCTCTCGCTCGTGCTGAGCCTCGCCGTCGCCTCGATGGTGATCTTTGCCGTGATCGAAGTCGCTCCGGGCGATCCTGCATCATTTATGCTGGGCACCGGCGCACAAGAGGAAACCGTCGCCGCCCTGCGCGAGGAGCTGGGCCTCGATCAAGGCAAGGTCAGCCGCTATCTGGACTGGGTCGGCGGCATGCTGACGGGGGATTTCGGCACCTCTTATACCTACCGCACCCCGGTGGCCAAGATGGTGGGAGAGCGGCTCTGGGTCTCATTGCCGCTGGCGATCTATGCGCTGACGCTCTCCACATTGATTGCGCTTCCGGCGGGGATCTACGCGGCCTCGCGGCGTGGCAAGGCGGGCGACATGGCCGTGATGGGCGCAACACAGCTGGGCGTAGCGGTGCCGAACTTCTGGTTTGCGATGCTGTTGGTGCTGGTTTTTGCCATCAATCTGCGCTGGTTTTCGGCCGGAGGGTTTGTCGGCTGGGACAAGGGGCTTTGGGCGGGGCTTCATGCGCTCACCCTGCCTGCCGTGGCGCTCGCGCTGCCGCAGGCGGCGATTTTGGCCCGGGTGATGCGTTCGGCGCTTCTGGAGGTTCTGGGCGAGGATTTCATGCGCTCGGCCCGTGCCAAGGGGCTGAGCCAGAAACAGGCCATCCGCCGACACGGGCTGCGCAATGCGCTTATTCCGGTGCTGACCATTATCGGCCTTCAATTCTCATTTCTGCTGGCGGGGGCGATCATCATTGAACAGGTGTTCTACCTGCCGGGCCTTGGGCGGCTGGTGTTTCAGGCGATCTCGGCGCGCGATCTGATCGTGGTGGAAAGCGTCGTGATGCTGTTGGTCTTTGCGGTGATCCTTGTGAATTTCCTTGTCGATATGGCCTATGCGGTGGTCGATCCCCGGCTTCGGAGGGCGGCATGACGGGCATCAACTCTGAAGTTAAGTGTCCGGCCCTGCCGGACAGCGCCCGACCCTCCCCACGGGAGGGCGCTTCGCACCCACCCAGGGTCGAGCGCTGTCCTCATATCCTGCACGCGAGGGCGTCATGAACCGAAGCCTGTTTCTTGGCGGTCTCCTCTCTGGGATCATGCTGCTTTTGGCCATCGTCTCCTTTGTGTGGACGCCGTTTGATCATGCGGTGATGAACATCCCCGACAAGCTCCAGACGCCAAATGGCACGCATCTGTTGGGCACCGATCATTTTGGCCGCGATATCCTGTCGATGGTGATGGTCGGCGCGCGCACCTCGCTGGCGGTGGCCCTGCTGGCCGTCGGCATCGGCATCGGTCTGGGTGTGCCGCTTGGACTGGCGGCAGCGGCAACGCGCGGCTCCTGGCTGGATGAGGTCATCATGCGCGGCAATGATCTGGTCTTTGCCTTCCCCTCGCTGGTGATCGCGATTCTGATCACCGCCGTCTTTGGCCCCAGCGCGATCAATGCCATCATCGCCATCGGCATTTTCAACATCCCCGTCTTTGCGCGCGTGGCGCGGGGTGGCAGCCTCAGCCTTTGGGCGCGAGAGTTCATTCTGGCCGCGCGGGTCGCGGGCAAGTCGCGCGCACGGATCTCGGCAGAGCATATCCTGCCCAACATCGCCAATCTCCTGATCGTGCAGGGAACCATCCAGTTCTCACTTGGCATTCTGGCCGAGGCGGGGCTGTCCTACGTGGGTCTTGGCGCCCAGCCCCCGACCCCCAGCTGGGGCCGTATGCTGGCCGAGGCCCAGACCCTTGTGAGCCTTGCACCGCATCTGGCGATTGTGCCGGGCTGTGCCATCATCGTCACCGTGGTGGGGCTGAACCTGCTTGGTGATGGCTTGCGCGACCGCTTTGATCCCCGCCTGATGGAGGGGCGCGCATGAGCCTTTTGGATGTGTCCAACCTCTCGGTCTCGATCGGGGCGCTGCCGATCCTGCGGGATGTGACCCTGTCGATTGCCGCTGGCGAGATCCTTGCGGTGACCGGCGAGAGCGGGTCGGGCAAGTCCATGACTGCGTTTTCAGTGATGCGTCTGCTGCCGCAGGCCGCCAAGATCCAAGGCGCAATCTATCTGGAGGATGAAGACCTCTGCGCCCTTTCTGAGGTTGAGATGTGCCAGCGTCGTGGGCGCGACATCGGCATGGTGTTTCAGGAACCGATGACAGCGCTCAACCCGGTGATGACCATCGGCGCGCAGGTGATGGAGACGATCCTGCTGCATACCGACACCAGCGCGGCAGATGCGCAAGCCGAGGCCGCGCGCGTGCTGACCCGTGTTGGCCTGCCTCCCGAACGGTTTCCGATGGACCGCTACCCGCATGAGCTGTCGGGTGGCCAGCGCCAGCGGGTGGTGATCGCCATGGCGATTGCACTCAGACCCAAACTCTTGATCGCGGATGAGCCGACCACCGCGCTTGATGTGACCACGCAGGCACAGATTTTGGATCTGCTGCGCGATCTGGTGCGCGAATACGGCATGGGGCTGATGATCATCACCCATGACCTCGCGGTGGTCGCGGACCTTGCCGACCGGATCGTGGTGATGCGCAAGGGCGAGGTGGTGGAGCGCGGCCCCACCCTGAGCGTGCTGACCCATCAGCGCCACCCCTACACACGGATGCTGTTTGAAGCCTCCGCCCATAAGGTCGCCCTGCCCGTCGCACCCGAGGCTCCTGCCCCCCTGCTGGAGGTCCGCAACGCCGTGCGCGACTACACCACCCCACGCAAAGGCTGGCTTGGCAAACCGGGGCGGTTCCGCGCGGTGAATAACGTCAGTTTCACGCTCCACACGGGCGAGCGACTGGGGCTGGTGGGCGAGTCGGGCTGCGGCAAATCCACCCTGACCCGGGCCATTTTGGGCCTCGAAGATCTGCAAGGCGGAGAACTGCTGCTGAATGGTCAGCCACTGTTGCAACAGCGCAGTCCCGCCCAGCGGCAAGCGATGCAGGTGGTGTTTCAGGACCCCTATGGCAGCTTTAATCCCCGCCACCGGGTGGAGCGACTGGTCACCGAACCGTTTCACCTGTCGCCGGATGCGCCAACGGGCCGCGCCCGGCAGGATCTGGTGGGTCAGGTGCTTGAGGACGTCGGCCTGTCGGCGGCGGACGCGCAGAAGTATCCGCATCAGTTTTCAGGCGGGCAACGCCAGCGCATCGCCATTGCGCGGGCACTGATTACCCGGCCCGAACTCATCATCTTTGACGAGGCGGTCTCGGCGCTCGATGTCTCCGTCCGCGCCCGCATCCTCGACCTGATTGCCGATCTCTGCGACGCCTATGGGCTGACCTACCTCTTTATCAGCCACGATCTGAGCGTGGTGCGCGAGGTCTGTGATCGGGTGCTGGTGATGCAAAAGGGGGAGATCGTCGAGCAAGGCCCGGTGGAAGAGGTCTTTACCGCGCCCAAACACGCCTACACCCAGACGCTGCTGGCCGCCGCCCCCGTGCTGCCGGATATCACGCCGACCGAACCGCTCGAGGCCCCGGCATGAGCGTTACGCTCTCGCTGATCCTGCCGCGCGAGCGGGGACGGCTTGCCAGCCTGCTGGCGCCCTATTTTGCCGAGGTCGCTCCCTTGGCGCGCATCGACCCGACGGAACGGGCGGGTCAGTTGCTCAACCGCAAGGATGTGACGGCCTTCTGGATCCATGACGCCGCCACGCGCGTCGGCTTTGCCATCGTGCTGAACCTGCCCGATGACCGGCGGGAGTTTTCGGAATTCATGGTCCTGCCGCAACACCGCCGCAAGGGGCTTGGGATGGAGGCCGCCGCGCTGATCCTCAACGAGTTTCCCGGCTTCTGGCGCATGGGCATCTCGCGGCATTCGCCGGCGGCGGCGGCGTTCTGGGGCACCCGGCTGAGCCTGCTGCCAAACGTCCGCGCCCTGCGCGAAGGCGCGCCCTTCACCGACCACCAGGTCAAGAGCTTCACCTTTGAGATCGAAGGACCCCCGCATGGCTGACACCTCCCCCTTGTGGTTCGACCCGGCGCTTTGCCTGATTGGCGGCACATGGCAGGCGCCCCTGGGTGGCGCCACCTTGCCGCTGGTAAACCCCTCCGATGGCAGCGAAATCTGCCAGATCGCACGAGGCACCGACGCCGACATCGACGCCGCAGTCCACGCCGCCCAAGCCGCGCAGGAGGGCGCTTGGGGCGAGATGAGCGCCACCGAACGCGGCCGCATCCTGACCCGCCTCGGACAGGTCATCGCCGACAATACCGACAGGCTGGCAGCGCTGGAGGTGATGGATGTGGGCAAACCCCTGACCCAGGCGCGCGCCGATGCAGTGGCGCTGGCGCGTTACTGCGAGTTTTATGGCGGTGCGGCGGACAAGGTCATGGGCGAGAGCATCCCCTATATGAACGGCTACACCGTCTACACCCTGCGCGAACCCTTTGGTGTGACGGGCCATATCGTGCCCTGGAACTATCCGATGCAGATCATCGGACGGTCGGTTGGCGCGGCGCTGGCGATGGGCAATTCCTGCGTGCTGAAACCCGCCGAAGAGGCCTGCCTGACGGCGCTGGCCTTTGCCCATCTGGCAGCGGAGGCCGGCCTGCCCGCAGGCGCGCTGAACGTGGTACCGGGCCTGGGGGCGGAGGCCGGGGCGGCGCTGTCGGGCCATGCGGGCGTGCATCATATCTCCTTCACCGGCTCGGTCGCCACCGGCGCAATGGTGCAGGCTGCGGCGGCAAAAAACGTGGTGCCGGTGACGCTCGAGCTGGGCGGCAAATCCCCGCAGATCGTCTTTGCCGATGCCGACCTCGACGCGGCCCTGCCGTTCCTCGTCAACGCCGGCATCCAGAACGGTGGTCAGACCTGCTCTGCCGCCTCGCGGATCCTGGTCGAACGCCCGGTCTACGAGGCGGTCAAGGCGCGGATGGCTGCGGCCTATGCCGATCTCACCGTCGGCCCGGCGGCAGAGGACCTGCGCCTCGGCCCGCTGATCTCAACCCGCCAGAAAGAGATCGTCGAAGGTTTCCTGGCCAAAGGCGCGGATCTCGAAATCGCCGGTCAGGGCCGGATCAGCGCCACCGCGCCCGCAACTGGCGCCTATGTGCGCCCCACCCTGTTTGCCGATGTGCCCCCGGATCATCCGCTGGCACAACAGGAGATCTTCGGCCCGGTGCAGGTGCTGATCCCGTTTGAGACCGAGGCCGAGGCGGTCAGGATCGCCAACAGCACCGACTACGGCCTTGTGGCCGCGCTCTGGACCCGCGACGGCGCCCGGCAACTCCGGCTGGCCAAACGGCTCAAGGCAGGACAGGTCTTCCTCAACACCTATGGCGCCGGCGGCGGCGTGGAGCTGCCCTTTGGCGGCATCGGCAAGTCCGGCCATGGCCGAGAGAAGGGCTTTGAGGCGCTCTATGGGTTTTCACAATTGAAAACCGTGGCCGCGCATCACGGCTGAGCATTTCATCTTCTCCGAAATATCCCGGGGGTGAGGGCCCAATGGCCCGAGGGGGCAGCGCCCCCTCCCTCCGCTGTCACCGTTCACCACGCCGTCAGACGATCACGTCGATGCTCTCCTGCGTCCCGACGCCAAAGACCCGCTTGTAGCGCGCGATCTCCTCTGCCGGTCCCATCGCCTTTTCCGGGTTGTCCGACAGTTTCACCGTGGGCCGGCCATTGGCCGACACCGCCTTGCAGACCAGCGAGAATGGCGCCAGGCCGTCATCGGGCACCAGTCCGCGAAAATCATTGGTCAGCAGCGTGCCCCAGCCAAAAGACGCCTTCACCCGGCCCGAGAACTGCCGGTGCAGTTCGGCAATCTTGTCGACATCCAACCCGTCGGAGAAGATCACCCGCTTGTCACGCGGATCCTCGCCTCGCTCCTGCCACCAACGGATGGCGATCTCCGCCGCTGCCGCCGGATCGCCGCTGTCGACGCGAATGCCGGTCCATCCAGCCAGCCAGTCCGGCGCATTGTCGAGAAACCCCTGAGTGCCATAGGTGTCGGGCAGGATGATGCGCAGGTTGCCGTCGTGCTCCTCGTGCCAATCCGACAGCACGTCATAGGGCGCCTGTGCCAGCGCCGCATCATCCTCTGCCAGCGCCGAATAGACCATCGGCAGCTCATGCGCGTTGGTGCCGATCGCCTCGACCTCCCGGCGCATGGCAATCAGGCAATTCGAGGTCCCGGTAAAGGCATCCCCCAGTCCCTCCATCATCGCCTGCACGCACCAGTCCTGCCACAGGAAGCTGTGGCGCCGGCGGGTGCCGAAGTCGGCAATGCCAAGACCGTCGACCTGCCGCAGCCGCTCGATCTTCTCCCAGACCTTGGTCATCGCCCGCGCATAGAGGACCTGCAATTCGAACCGCCCCATGTCGTTGAGCACCGCGCGGGAGCGCAATTCCATCAGCACCGCCAGCGCCGGGATCTCCCAGAGCATGACCTCCGGCCAGGAGCCTTCAAACGTCAGTTCGTATTGGTCGCCCTTGCGTTCCAGGTGATAGGGCGGCAGGCGCAGCCCCTCGAACCACTCCATGAAATCGGGCCGGAACATCTGCCGTTTGCCGTAGAAGGTATTGCCGCGCAGCCAGGTGCTCTCGCCGCGGCTGAGGCTCAGGGACCGGATGTGATCCAACTGTTCGCGCAGTTCGCCCTCGTCGATCAGCTTTGCCAAGGGCACCGACGTGGTCCGGTTGATGAGCGAAAACGTGACCTGAGTGTTGGGCTTGTTTCGAAACACCGATTGGCACATCAACAGCTTGTAGAAATCCGTATCGATCAGGGACCGGACGATCGGATCGATCTTCCACTTGTGATTGTAGACGCGGGTTGCAATGTCCACGGGCAGACCTCTTCCGATTGTTCACCGATTGATAGGACAGGCTGCAACCATTCGGCAAGCGGTTCAACCGCCCTGGGTTTCCCGCATGGTCTGCGCAAAATTCAGCAACACGGTCAGCAGTTCGTTGCGCGACAGCGGTTTACTGAGGAAACAGTCCATCCCGGCCTCCAGACAGGCCTGGCGGCTGGTCTCGTCCGCATTCGCCGTCAGCGCCGCGATGAAGGGTTGCGCTATGTCGAGCTTCCGGATCGCGCGCGTCGCCTGCAACCCGTTGACCTCCGGCATCGACATATCCATCAGCACCACCTGCGGCTGCTGGCGGCGGACCAGGGCCTCGGCTTCGGCACCGTTTGTGGCAAACTTCAGATCAACCGGCGCATCGGCCAGGAACTTGCTGATCAACAGCCGATTGACGCGATTGTCCTCGGCCACCAGCAAGCGCAGGCCGCGCAGGTCCTGCAACAGGGCCGGTGTCAGGGCCGGCGCATCCGTCACCGCCTCGCCAGCCGGGGCGGAGGACACGGCCAGATCGATGCGCAGGGTAAAGCAGGAGCCCACATCCGGGGTGGAGGTGACCGATATGTCACCGCCCATCGCCCGTGCCAGCCCGCGCGAAATCGACAGGCCCAGCCCCGTGCCACCGTGACTGCGCGAGATCGCGGTATCCGCCTGGGTGAACCGTTCGAAGATATAGTCGAGCTTGTCGGCGGGGATGCCGATCCCGGTATCCTCGACCGAGACCACCAGTTCGATCTGCTCCGCGCGCAGCTCGGCGCGGGCCCGCAGGGTGACCCCGCCCTGTTGCGTGAACTTGACGGCATTGCCTACCAGGTTCATCAGGATCTGTCGCAACCGCCGGTCATCCCCCGTCACCCAGACCGGCAGATCGGGATCAAGATCGATGTCGAAGGACAGCCCCTTGTCGCTGGCCTGCCCCTGCAGCAGGAGCGCCGTGTCCCGGATGCAGCTGTGCAGGTCGAAATCCACATCGAACAGCGAGACCCCTGCGGCATTCATCCGCGACAGGTCGAGCACATCATTGATCAGCGACAGCAGCGCGCGGGACGAACTGAGGATGGTTTCCGTATAGAGTTTCTGATCCTCGCTCAGATCGGTGGCCTGCAACATCTGGGCCATGCCGATGACCCCGTTCATCGGGGTGCGGAATTCATGGCTCATGGTGGCCAGGAACTCTTCCTTGATGCGGGCGCCCTCTTCGGCGGCATGGCGGGCCTCTTCCAGCTCGCTTTCATGCTGCTTGGCCGCGGTCACATCGCGTTCCACCGCGATATAGGTCTCGATCCGGCCATTGTCGTCAAAGATCGGCACCTGATTGGTTTCGATCCAGATGTCCTGACCGTCCTTGCGCCGGTTCACCAGCTCGGCGCGGAAGGGTTTGCCCGCAGCCCGCCCCTGTTCGATCAGGCGCAGGGCCTCGGGGTCCGTTTCCGGGCTGTTCAGCAGCGCTCCGGGGGAGGATCCGACCAGTTCATCGAAGGAAAATCCGGTCATCCGGACAAAGCCTTCGTTGACCCAGCGCACGATGCCATCGCACCCGATCAGCATGACCCCGTCGTTGGCGTGTTCGGCGATCATCGCCAGCCGGCGCGCCTCCTGCTTCTGGTCGAACAGGCGCATGTAGGCGTCCTCCAGCGCTTGCCGCTGGAGCGCCTGGGAGCGCATCGCCCGGCGCGAGTGCTGATGCCGTTTCTGTACAAAGACCAGAAACCAGATCTGGGCGATGTAATAGGCCAGGAACCCGGCGCCGATCAGTTGCAGATCCGGCCCGATATTGGGGTGGTCGCTAAAGAAATAGGCCACCATCAGCAGCGGCATCAACGCAAAGATCGCCAGCCTGACCATCGCCGCCGGAGGGTTGTAGCGATAATCGAGCGACGCGCTCAGCGACGGGCCCAGCACCACACAGAGGGCAAAGAAGGGCTCTGCCAGGATCAGGTGGCCGTCCGTCGGGTCCAGGGGATGCAACAGCGGTACGGTGGCAAACCCGCAGACCGCAACCGCATAGAGCGCCGAGAACAGCGTCGTCAGCCCCCGGGCCTGCGCCACGCTCTGGCCCGCCTGCAACCGGGCCGAGAGCCGGCGCAGGTAGAGGGTTTCGCTGCCGTCGGCGACAACATAGGTGAGAAAGGTCAGCGCGGCCCAGAAGAGGCCGACGATCAGGGCAAGCGCCGCCGCCGTGGCAAAGGCAATCGCCGCGCGGGCCGGAAACAGATCGCTGCGCGCAGTGGCATAGCGCTGCAACAGCCCCTCAGAGCTGAATTGCGCGTTGTGCTGCGCCAACGGCCCGTCTGTCGTGCGGTTTGTCTGCTCCATTCCCTGCGAACCCGGTTATATCCGCCCCGTCATCTGTGGATCGGCCTCTGTGTACAGGTTTGAGATTAACAAATTGGGTGATGCTTTCAGGCAAATTTCACGCCGCATTGACGCATATTCTCAATTTGTGCCTCCAGTGAGCCCTCCAGGTCGATCGCCCGGCAGGCCTCTGGCACAACTCTGACGGAGAACCCCAGACGCCGAGCGTCGAGCGCCGAGAAGGCAACGCAGAAATCGGTGGCAAGCCCCACAAGCGTCAGGTCGGTGATACCGCGCGTGCGCAGATACCCTTCGAGACCGGTGGGCGTGGTCTGATCGTTTTCGAAAAAGGCGGAATAGCTGTCCACTTCGGGGCGAAACCCCTTGCGGATAATCAGGTCGCCATCGGTGCGCAGATCCGGGTGAAACGCCGCGCCGCCACTGCCCTGCACGCAATGGTCGGGCCACAGAACCTGTTGTCCGTAAGGCATTTCCTGCGTGTCGAAAGGTCCCCGCCCCGGGTGCGTGCTGGCAAAGGAGGAATGCCCCGCCGGATGCCAGTCCTGGGTCAGGATCACGGTGTCGAACCGCGCCATCATCGCATTGATCGGCGCCACCACCTGATCCCCGTCCGGGACCGCCAGCGCGCCGCCTGGACAAAAGTCGTTCTGTACATCGATTACGATCAGCGCCTCGGTCATCTCGGTCTCCTGTGTCCTGTCTCCGCCCCGGTCGAGTGTGCGTCGAAACCCACGACAAGTTCAATCAACCTTAAATTGTAAACCGCCGGGCCGGTCTGTGACACATTCGCAAACATTTTATGTATTTCACATACTTATTACAACGCTGGCGCTTGACATCTTCGCATCTTGCAAAACCCTGCACGAGGCTCTATGCGCGCTGGCATGTATACCATCGCCGCGCTCTATCAGTTCACCCGCTTTCCCGATCCCGCCGCACTGAAACCGGCGCTGCTGGATCTCTGCGTCGCGCAAAACGTCAAAGGCTCGCTGCTGCTGGCCCATGAAGGGATCAACGGCACCATCGCCGGGCCGCGAGCGGGAATTGATGCGGTGCTGGCCCATATCAGATCCCTGCCGGGCTGCGCCGGGCTGGAGTGGAAAGAGGCGACCGCCACAGAGCCTCCCTTCGGCAAGATGAAGGTGCGGCTGAAAAAGGAAATCGTGACCATGGGGCAGCCGGATGTGGATCCGCGCGCCTCTGTCGGGCACTATGTGGAGCCGGAAGACTGGAACGATCTGATCCGCTCCGAGGATGTGGTGCTGATCGACACCCGCAACGACTATGAGGTGGCGATCGGAACCTTCGAGGGCGCGATCGACCCCAAGACCGAGAGCTTTCGCGAATTCCCGCAGTGGTGGGAAGAGAACAAGGACCGGTTTCACAACAAGCGCGTCGCCATGTTCTGCACCGGCGGCATTCGCTGTGAAAAGTCGACGAACTACCTTCTATCGCAGGGGGTGGAGGACGTCTATCACCTCAAGGGCGGCATCCTGCGCTATCTGGAGGAAACGCCCGAACAGGACAGCACCTGGCAGGGCGAGTGTTTCGTGTTCGACAACCGGGTGTCCGTGGGGCACGGCCTGGTCGAAGGCCCCCACCACCTGTGCCACGGCTGTCGGCGTCCGATCCTGCCGGAGGACACCGCCCGGCCCGAGTATGAGGCCGGGGTTTCCTGCCACCAGTGCATCCATGAAACATCCGATGCGGACAAGGAGCGCTTTCGCGAGCGCCAGAAACAGATCCGCCTGGCCCGGGAACGCGGCGAAACCGTCTGAGACCGCCTCGGCTGGCCCGGGGCGGAGACCTCATACCGTGGCCGAGGCCTGACGGTTCTGAATGCTCCGGCGCAGGAAGGCGATCACAAAGATCCCGGTCAGGATCAGCACGATCGTCGGTGCCGGGGCGCTGTCGATGAAGAAGCTGAGATAGACACCGCCCAGCATCGAGATCATGCAGACCAGAACCGCGACCGGCAGCATCCGCTTGAGGCTGCGCACCAGCAGAAAGGCGATCGCCCCCGGCGCGATCAGCAGCCCGACCGCGAGGATCAGCCCGGTGGCCGAGAGCGTCGCCACGATGGTCAGCGACAGGATCGCCAGCAGACCATAGTGCAGCAGCCCCACCGGCAGGCCGGAGACCTTGGCCTGCGCGGGATCAAAGGCATGCAGCATGAAGTCCTTCCACTTCATGCCCAGCACCGCCGCGACGCAGACCGAAATGATCCCCGCCGTCCACAGGTCCTGCGCGCCCACCCCCAGCATGTTGCCGAACAGGATGTGATCCAGGTGCACATTGGTCTGCAACCCGACATACATCACGATGCCAAGCCCGAACATGCCGGAGAAGACCACGCCCATCACGGTGTCCTGCTTGATGCGGCTGTTTTCCGACAGGTAGCCCGTGGCCACCGCCGTCAGCATGCCGGCGGCAAAGGCCCCGAGGATGAGCGGCAGCCCGAGAAGATAGGCCAGCACGATCCCCGGCAGCACCGCATGGCTGACCGCGTCGCCCATCAGGGCCCAGCCTTTCAGCACCAGGAAACAGGACAGCAGCGCCGTGGGAACCGAGACCATCACCGCGATCCAGAAGGCGTTCTGCATGAAGCCGAACTGGAAGGGCATCAGAAGCGTATCAAGCATCAGACCGGCTCCTCCTGCATCGCGGCGGCGGCCTTCCTGCGGGCGGCGAGCAAGCCGTGCTTGGGCGCCAGCACAAACGTGGTCAGGAAGATCGCCGTTTGCAGCACCACGATCACCCCTCCGGTGGCGCCATCGAGGAAATAGCTGATGTAGGCACCGGCAAAGCTGGTCACCGCGCCGATCGCCACGGAGGTCAGGATCAGCCGGGGGAAGCGATCACACAGCAGGTAGGCGGTGGCCCCCGGTGTCACCACCATGGCGATAACGAGGAACGCGCCGACCGTCTGCATCGCCGCAACCACGCTGGCCGACAGCAGCATGAAGAACACCGCCTTCAGGAGCCCCGGGCGCAATCCGATCGACCGCGCGTGGCTTTCGTCAAAGAAGGTGACCATCAGGTCTTTCCACTTTGCCAGCAGGATCACCAGCGACACCAGACCGATGATCGCCAGTTGCAACGTGTCCTCGGGGGTGATCGCCAGGATATTGCCCATGGTGATGGTCTGGATCGACACCGACATCGGATTGACCGAGACCATGAACAGCCCGAGACCAAAGAAGGAGGTGAAGATGATGCCGATGATGACATCGACCTTCAGGCCCGACCGGTCCGACAGGAACAGCATCGCCGCCGCGGCCAGGCCACCGGAGAAGAACGCACCCAGCGCGAAGGGCAGCCCGAGAACATAGGCCCCGGCGACACCCGGAACCACGGAATGGGCCAGCGCATCGCCAATCAGCGACCAGCCCTTGAGCATCAGATAGGACGACAGAAAGGCGCAGACCCCACCCACGAGGGCCGACACCCACATGGCATTGGTCATGTAGCCATAGGCAAAGGGCTCCAGCAGGACGCTCATTTCCGGCGCTCCGTCTTGCGGGTCTTTTCACCGTATTGCACCAACGGGCGCTCATCATCGGTGAAGATCGACACCTGCCGTTCGTCGTCATCCTCGTGCAGGTCGGCACCGCCAAGGGTGAAGTGTCGCAGCACGCCGCCAAAGGCCATTTCCAGGTTCTCGCGGGTGAAGGTGGTCTCGGTGCGGCCATGGGCGAGCACCGTGCCCTTGACCAGCACGGTGCGGTCGCAGAACTCCGGCACCGAACCGAGGTTGTGGGTGGAGACCAGCATCACCCGGCCCTCGTCGCGCAAGGCGCGCAGCAACGCGATGATCTGCTCCTCGGTCTTCACGTCGACGCCGGTAAACGGCTCATCCAGCAGGATCACCTTGCCATCCTGCGCCAGGGCCCGGGCCAGGAAGACGCGTTTTTTCTGCCCGCCGGACAATTCGCCGATCTGACGATGCCGGAACTCCAGCATGTTCACCCGCGCCAGGGCGGCCTCGACCGCCTCGTGATCGGTTTTGGACGGGCGGCGCAGAAAGCCCATATGGCCATAGCGCCCCATCATCACCACATCCTCGACCAGCACCGGAAAGGACCAGTCCACCTCTTCGGACTGCGGCACGTAGGAGACCAGGTTGCGCTTCAGTGCCTCCTTGACGCTGAGGCCCAGCAGGCGGATGTCGCCCCGGGCCACCGGCACAAACCCCATGATCGCCTTGAAGAGTGTCGATTTGCCGGCCCCGTTCACCCCCACAAGCGCCGTCACGGTGCCGCGCGGGATCTCGAAACTGGCGTTGCGCAGGGCGGTGTGGCCATTGCGGTAGGTGACGGTGACATCCTGGGCCGCGATACCGTCTTCGGCCTCTTGCGCCCGGACCATATGGCTTTCGTCTTTCATAACACTCTTTCTACCGGAAAAGGTCGGTGCCTGAAACGGCCGTGACCCGCCGGACGACGATACGCCCGACGGGTCCAACGGCAAGGGGAGTCTTTAGTTGGTGCCGGTGGTGAGCCCGTCCGCCACGGTCTGCGACGTCACCTTCAGCAGGTCGAGATAGGTGGGCACGGCGCCATCGGGCTCTGACAGGCTGTCGACATAGAGCACCCCGCCGTAATGCGAGCCGGTCTCGCGCGCGACCTGTTCGGCGGGGGCGGTGTTCACCGTGCTTTCGCAGAAGACCACCGGGATATCGTTGTCCCGCACCCCGTCGATCACCGCGCGCACCTGCTGCGGCGTGCCCATCTGGTCGGCGTTCATCGGCCAGAGGTACAGCTCCTTCATGCCGAAATCCCGTGCCAGATAGCTGAACGCCCCCTCGCAGGTCACCAGCCAGCGCTGGGCCTCGGGGATGGTGGCGATCTCCTGCCGCAGCGGCTCCAGCGTGGCGCGCAGCTCATCCTTGTAGGCGGCGGCATTTGCCACATAGGTCGCGGCATTCTCCGGATCGTGCTCGGCAAAGGCTTCGAGGATATTGTCGATATAGACCAATGCGTTGTCGAGACCCATCCAGGCGTGCGGATTGGGTTTGCCCTCATAGGCGCCCGAGGCGATCGAGATCGGGTCGATCCCGTCGGTCAACGTCACGGAGGGGACGTCCCCGAGGTTGGTCAGGAACTGCTCGAACCACAGTTCGAGGTTCATGCCGTTCCACAGGATCAGATCGGCGCCCTGCGCCCGGACAATGTCCTGCGGTGTCGGCTCATAGCCGTGGATTTCCGCGCCGGGTTTGGTGACCGAGACCACCTCGGCGGCGTCGCCGGCCACATGCTGCGCCATATCGGCCAGAACAGTGAAGGTGGTGACGACCTTCATCTTGTCGTCCTGCGCCATCGCCCCACCGGCGGAAAACACCATGGCAAGCGCCGTGGCGGCCGGCAGCAACACCCGTTTGGTTTGCGTCATCTGTTCACTCCTTGTCTCGAATCAGCCCCCTGCGGGGCCGACAGCTTGCCCTTGTGATAGTGCGGCGGCTGTGCAGCGTCAATGCAATTGCGAGGCATTCTCAAAAACGTTGAAATCGCCAACTGCCTCGCTTAAGACCTGAGCCATGATGAATGGTTCTGACGGTTTCGCATATTCCACCGCAGCACGACGCCCGCCGAGGCGGTGCATCTGCGCCTTCGCCTGCCGCACAGCGGGCCTGATGCGCGCCCCACGGGCAGCCCGGGCGATGGCATGGCAAGCGCACAGAGGGACCGGCCGGCGCAGGAGCGGCACCGCATCAAGGCCGGGCCAGCACCTGCCGGCAAGATCCCAACCCGCCATGGGTGCAGGCAAGGGCGCTGGCACATGAGGACCCCGGCCCGCCTGTCACCCGAAGACCTGCTCTGCGCCCACGGCCTGCGCCCCACGCGCCAGCGCCGCGCCCTGGCGGCATTGCTGTTTACCGGGGCGGGCCGCCATATCGACGCGCAAACCCTGCATGCAGAGGCAACACGCGCGGATGAAAAACTGTCCCTGGCGACGGTCTACAATGCGCTGCGGGCATTTGAACAGGCGGGGCTGATCCATCGCGTTGCCGTACCCGGTGAACGCGTCTGGTTCGACACCGGCACCGGCGCGCATGGGCATTTTTACATCGAAACCGAAAACCGTGTGCTCGACATGCCCAAGGGCGCACCGATCCGCCCCCCTGCCGGGTATCGGGTCACGCGTATTGAAACCGTTGTGCACCTCGAAAGGGCCGCAGATGATGACTGATCCCCTCCGCCGCACCACCCCGGGACCCGATCACATCGACACGGTCTGGAAACGGCTGACGGCGCAGGCGAATGCCGCCTTTGATGCCAACGACCTCGCGCGTGCGCAGCCGCTCTATGACCGAGCCCTCCGCGAGGCGCAGTGGCGGTTTCGAACCGACCGGGACAGCGCCACGCTTGCCGGTGCGCCGCCGATGCTGGTGGCCGCCAGCGCGAATGCGGCGGACTGCCATGCCCGCGCGGGCATGCTGACCAAAGCCGCGCAGCTGACCTTTGACACGCTGGATGCCTTGCGCGACGCGATGAGCACTGTCACCGAGCCGCCTGCCTTCCGCCGCGCCTGTTTCCGACACCTGAAACCAGCCCTGTGCGACTACGCCCATTGCGCCGGAAACGCCTGGATCGCCCCCGCCCTGACCCGACAGACGGTGCTGCGCACGCGCGACGCCGCCCTTGCCTTTGTGTCGGAGAACCGCACGCGCCACTGACACGCGCCGCGCGCCCGGCAGAGTTTTCTGCACGCAATACCCGCGACGAGATGGCAGTGCGCCCTGCCGCGTGATAGCCATAGGCGCAGGTCACGACTGGAGAGAATGCATGAGAATTGCCACTGCCGCTTACCCGCTCGACTGGCTCGACAGCTGGGCCCATTACCAGGACAAGCTTGCGGACTGGGTGGCGACGGCTGCCGGGAACGGTGCGGATCTGCTGGTCTTTCCCGAATACGGCGCGATGGAGCTGTCGACGCTGGATGGCACGGCGATCGCCGGCAACCTGGAGGCGTCGATCCAGTCGGTGTCGGAAAAGATGGACGACGCCGCAGCTCTGCACCTGCAGCTGGCGGCGGAGTACAAGGTTCACATTCTCGGCGCATCCGCACCGGTGCATGCGGGGTTTGCACGCCCGGTGAACCGGGCGGAATTCTACACCCCCACTGGCCTGCGGGACTCCCAGGACAAGCAGATCATGACGATGTTTGAACGCGACCCGTGGGACATTGCCCCCGGCGGCCCGCTCAAAATCTTTGACACCGCGCTGGGCAAGATCGCGGTGCTGATCTGCTATGACAGTGAATACCCGCTGTTGGGGCGCGCCCTGGCAGAGGCGGATATCATCCTTGTCCCCTCCTGCACCGAGGCCCTGGCCGGCTATTGGCGCGTCCGCATCGGCGCCATGTCCCGCGCATTGGAACAGCAATGCGTCACCGCGATGTCGTCGATTGTGGGTCCGGCCGAATGGTCCGAGGCGGTGGACGTCAATACCGGCATGGGGGGCATCTTTGGCCCGCCCGACACCGGCTTTCCCGCGACCGGCGTGCTGGCAGAGGGCCAGCTCAATCAGCCGGGATGGACCTATGCCGATGTGGATCGCTCGGCCATTGAACACGTGCGCCGGGAGGGCGTCGTGCGCAATCGGTCCCATTGGGAAGAACAGGAAACCCGCACGCAATCTGTCGTTAACCGACCCATGATATAAATGCGCCCTTGAAAATCAGGAGAAATGCGCTCATTTAAGCGCACGTCCCGGGTCATCCGGGGAAACACAAATATGGAGACAACATGGCCAAGGAAGATACGCTCGAATTTCCCGGTGTCGTGAAGGAACTCCTGCCAAACGCGACGTTTCGGGTCGAGCTGGAAAACGGCCATGAAATCATAGCACATACGGCAGGCAAGATGCGCAAGAACCGCATCCGCGTCCTCGCTGGTGACCGGGTCCAGGTGGAAATGACACCTTATGACCTCACCAAGGGGCGGATCAACTACCGCTTCAAGTAAGCGCGATTCGCCTCAGACGAAAGAGCCCGGCCCGGTGCCGGGCTTTTGTTTTGCTACGGCTTTTGGTTTCATGGCCCGCCCGTCCCCACCCCGCAGGCCGGGCACGGATCAGGAACCGGGGCGGCAAACCGCAGGAGTGCAAGCATGGGATTTATTCTTGGCTCGGGCAGCCCGCGTCGGCTGGAATTGCTGGCGCAGCTGGGGATCACCCCGGACGACATTCGCCCGCCGGATATCGACGAAACCCCGCACAAGGCGGAGCTGCCGCGCGACTACTGCGCCCGGGTGACCCGCGAAAAAGTCCAGGCCGTGACCGCCGCGCCCGATGATCTGGTACTTTGTGCGGATACCACGGTGGCGCTGGGGCGTCGCATCATGGGCAAACCCCGCGACGCTGGTGAGGCCGCGGAATTCCTGCTCGCCCTCTCCGGTCGACGCCACCGCGTCATCACCTCGGTGGCGCTGCGCCGGAACGGCCAGCTGTGGCAACGCAATGTTGTCAGCCAGGTCAAAATGAAACGCCTCTCGGATACCGAGCTGAACGGCTATCTCGCGACCGGAGACTGGGATGGCAAGGCCGGCGGTTATGCCATTCAGGGCCCGGCAAGTGCATTGATCCCGTGGATCAGCGGCTCGTTCACCGCTATTGTCGGCCTGCCGCTGGCCGAAACCGCGACCTTGCTGCAAGCGGCAGGATACCCTCTCTACAAGGACCAAGCGCCATGAAAGGCACCCAGATCATTCTCGATCACATCGCAGGGCGCGAGGCCGCGGCCCTGATGGTGGACGGCATGCTCGAAGATTTTCTGATCGCAGGTGACGCGCCCCTGCCCGGCACCATCTACCGTGCCCGCGCCGACCGCCCAGTCAAGGGTCAGGGAGGCATGTTCCTCAGCACCCCCGACGGCCCCGCCTTCCTACGTCAGGTCAAGGGTCTGGCCCCCGGGCAGATGCTGCTGGTCCAGGTCACCGGCTATGCCGAACCGGGCAAAGCCCTGCCGGTGACGCAAAAGCTCCTGTTCAAGAGCCGCTACGCCATTGTCACGCCAGATGCGCCGGGGCTGAATATCTCTCGCGCGATCCGGGACGAGGATGAACGCGACCGCTTGCTGGAAATCGCCCACACCGAGATGGAGGGCGAGGACTTCGGACTGATCCTGCGCTCCGCCTGCGCCGGGGCCGACCCCGAGGACATCGCCGAGGATGTCGCCACGATGGTCGCAGCCGCGCGCCAGGTCCTGGAGGATTCCTCCGACACCGCCGAAGTGCTGCACGAGGGCGACACGCCGCATCTGCAGGCCTGGCGCGAATGGACCGATCCGGCTCAGGTCGAGCAGACGCCCGGCGGATTTGAGCGCTGCGGCGTTCTGGATGCGCTGGAGACCCTGCGCAGCGGCAAGATTGCCATCGGTGCGGGCGCGTTTCTCTATGTGGAGCCCACCCGCGCCCTGGTGGCGGTGGATGTCAACACCGGCAGCGACACCTCGCTGGCGGCCGGCACAAAGGCCAATATGGCCTGCGCCCGCGCCCTGCCCCGCGCCCTGCGCTGTCTGGGACTTGGCGGCCAGATCGTGATCGATGCCGCCCCGATGCCGAAGAAGGACCGCCGCACCTTCGAGACCGCCCTGCGCGCCGCCTTCAAATCCGACCCGGAGGAAACCACGCTGGCCGGCTGGACCACGCTTGGTCATTTCGAGTTGCAGCGCAAACGCGCCCGCCTGCCCTTGTCGGAGGTTCTCTCATGAGCTGCCCGATCTGCGGCGCACCCGGGCTGCGCGCCTATCGCCCCTTCTGCAGCAAGCGTTGCGCCGACCTCGACCTCGCGAAATGGCTGAACGGAGGCTATTCCGTCCCCAGCGCAGATCAGGAAGACCTTGAAAACGCGCTGGAAGAACACGAGACACGCCCTCCCACGGAACATTAGAGATTTTCTTTGAAAAAGCCTCTGGACACTGCATCACACAGCGCATAGAAGGCCTTCACCCAAGGCAACACGCCTTCCCGTGCCCGGGTAGCTCAGGGGTAGAGCAGTGGATTGAAAATCCTCGTGTCGGTGGTTCGATTCCGCCCCCGGGCACCATTTCTTCAGCTAACACCTTGGTAACACTCCAGCTTTTATCTCGAGCTAGGAGCCGTAGACCATGTCGGAGACCATTTCACCCACGTTCACCTTCGTTAAAGACGGAGTGTTCTACTTCAGTCGTCGCATCCCAAAAGAGCTGCCTCGCCATTACTCGTCACCTCGGATCGCTTTTTATTTACGTACGAGGTCGGCAAGAGTGGCGGAGGCCAGAGCCAGAAAGGCCGCTGATCAACTGGATGACTACTGGTTCGTCTTGAGGTCGAAAGACGTGGAACTGCCGGTGGATGGGTAAAGAGAAGCTGCTCTCTTTCGGAGAAAACCCTGATCCGATCCTCAAGCAGGCTCGGGACTAACGGGAAGATGCACGCAAGCTTCTTGACGAAGGTAACCCCACAACCCGGCGCTCAAGGTCGATGTGCCCCCACTTCATGCCGACAATTTCTCCGGCACGCATTGCGGTTTCTCCCGCAAACAAGAATGCATGAAACGCGCGCGCCGTCGCTTTTTTGAGGTCATTGCCTGCGGAGAGCTCAAGCCGCTCCAGCTCCGCGTTCGTCGGCAAGCGATCCCGCGCAGCTGCCTCTTGCGGCTTGCAAACATCGGTTACCTCCCATTAATCCCCACTCCCGCCGAGCCACGGAGAACACAGACCCCATGAGAGTCATTTCTCTCCGCACTGTCCAGGGCGCCACTTGTTTGCAACCGGGCGTCACGCCCCGCGGCGAAATTTGCAGGTGAAAATGCGGAGGGGCTCTTGTGGCCAAGATCGGATTGCCCCCCCTAGATTCAAGCAGAGCGTTTCCCGTTTATTGCCGCGCTTCTTCGAGATCACCTCGCGGGCACACCGCTCAAAGAAATCGCACACCATCAAAAGTGTGAGTGGTGCCTCAAGAGGGCAACTAAAAACATTTAAAAACAATAACTAAAAACTATTACGCGTAGTTTATGCGTATGTCGGCCACATCATGGAAGCGTAGTCTGGTGGTACACGCTCTGACAGCTGAGCCTAGGACATGGGTTTCATGGGCTAAGCTCCCGAATCCTGATATTTGCGAACTTGCTAGCCTACCAAGCCGATCTGGTAACACCTGCCACAGCTCGGGATTTCGACTGGTCCATCTAACAGCACTGGCGCAGAGATCGCACCAGCAGTCACATTGTCATGGATCTAAATACATCGGGCCTGTTGTCAGAACGCGCCGACAAATATACCTATGCGAGCAACGCGACGCGCAGAAACAACCTTTCACCATTTAACCGCACACCTATTTCGCAATGAACACTTAACCCTACGCGGAACACCCGTTCATGAACTCCAGAAATGACTCTGACGATTACTGGACTGCGGCTCCTGGCGGTCCGAAGCAAATGGATGATGGTGTATCTACTCTCAAGATTGAGCAGATCAGCGAGCTAGAGCCCCTGGACAGCCAGATTGGTATAGATCCCCCCAAGTCAGCACCTGATGCACTAGCTCAGCGTCTGTTCGGCAAGCCCGCACTCACAACAGAGGAGCTTGAGAGTGCAGACGGTGATCCCACCAAAGTGCCCGAGATGCATACCTATGTCATTCTTGACGCATCAAAGGTGACCAACCTGCCAGAAATGCTTGAAACTTCAGGCCTCGAGCACCGATGTTTCTTCAAGGGGCAGGTCTTTGAAGAATTGAATGCTGTCGCGCCCTGGCTTGTTCGGTTGGAGGAGAACAATGCCTTCTGCCGCGGGCTCTTCACGAAGAGTGACGCGCCCTGGCATTTGTGGGGGAGGAACTTCGGCCTCTTCATTCGGTCCAGGCTGACGTTTGACAGGTTGTGGCAGCACCTACGAAAGTTCACCAAAATCGAAGGGGAGACATCTAGCACATCCCTGTTGCGATATTGGGAAGTGAACACCCTTGAAGCATTCGTTGCTTGGCCGGAGATGTTCCCTGCCATCACCAAAATGCTCAATGTGATTTTTGCGCCAGGTCACCTTCTCTTTCATGCGAACCACTACGATAGCTTTTTCCAGATCGACCTCTCTCCTGGCGAGACACAGAAGCGGCTGCCAGAAGGCTTGAGAGGCGACCTGAAGCGAGCGCGCTTCTATAGCAACATGTTCGACCAGGCCGATGATTTCTTCGAGAGTTATCCGGTTGAATCAGCCCGATACGGGGAAGATCCAGAGGCGATGCACCGCCCACTATTTGAAGCCGTGAATGAGATCTATGCATCCGGTCTGCAAGACCCTCAACTACGTGCCCGATTTCTGCTCCTGGCAATCATCAAGCACCCGCAAGTTTGGCCGGCGCTGTGTCAGAGTGCTGCCTGGCAAGCAGTTCGGTCTGACCCGGAGAATGCAGATGTTAGGTTCCGAGACTTATGCGCGGTCATGAAACACTATAGCACCCGTCGCAATGGTGCCCTTAAAACCTGGTGGTAAGAGATGGTAGCGCCCGCAATTCCAATAGCTTACTGGGGGATCGGTATTCTTCTGGCCGGCGGCGCCGCTGTCACTGCGCGCCGCATTCAGGAAGAAGAAATCGGTCGCGTTGAACTGCCCGATAGCATTGCAGATCTCTTTGAAAACGAACCACAGCCGGAGCCAGAAGAAGATCCTGATCAACCACGCCCGTTTGCTCCCCCGTTCGACTACGAAACCGAGACGCGCACAAGGGAACGATGTGAAGATGATCCCGAGCAGGACTGCAATATTTGCAAAGCGCTAACCGAGGGACGCAGTACACTCCCGAGCCACATGTTTGCAGGTGGCACTGTGCGTAGGCCGTCACCACGGGCACGCGGGTCTTTGTATCAACACTATGTTGTAGGATGGTTACATTTTGAGGCAACCGCCGATACCGATGACAACTTGCAGATCCAGATTGAGGAATGGAACTGGAAGCTGGGCGTACAACAAAGCTGGGATGGGCTTGTTTTCAGTGAGTGCAAGCTGCTGGAGTGCAAACTTGGGTATGTCGATTTCTTAAATCCGGATGAGCCAGACTATGCTGTTTCAAATCCTGCTAAACGCTTCTTGGGGACCTTAAAAGATAGTTTCCAAACTCAGCTGATGGCGCAGTACGAAGCGATGATAACGGATTGGCCAGAAGTGTCGCTTGACTGGATTTTTAGCGATCAAGAGGTGATGTGGCAGTTTGTTGATATGACAACAGATATGGGTATGACCGAAATTGGAAGTAGGCATGTTCCATTCCACCTTGCTCCGAGCGGCACAGAATTTGTTCGTGAGCAGTTCAGCGATGGAAGCGGCGATGACTATGGGTATTGGGAGGATATGTAATGGGGGCTAGGACAAGAGAAGATGCGCGACAAGCTAAACTGAACCAGTTGAGATCACGCCCGCGATCAAAAGACACCCCTCATTTGACGGCGCACTTCGCGTTCCAGCCAGAAACGTTGCATGACGGAGTTACAAACTTCTTGGACTTGGCGAGTCGCTTAGTGGGAACAAATCGATATGTCGAGCGCTGGCGTCATGTGCGTACCCCCGCTGAACAAAAGGCCAATGCAGGCCTCGACATTATCGCAAGGCCCCAAGAGTTTGCTGGGTATCTCCGTGAAAAGGGAGCGAGTGACACCTCGTTTTTAATATCAACAACATCAGAGAGCGATGCCATCCCCAAACCCGATCCAGCATATTTTACCGCCAGCATCGACTATAGTGGTGGGACTAAAGTGGGTAGAAATAATCGTCTTAGCTTTTCTGGGAAGAACTACTCTGAAGCGCGAGAACATACCCTGTTTTTAAACGAGTGGATCAAAGTCATCTCCCAAATCGTCGAATGGAGAACACCACTTTTCGTGGCGGTCGGATCACGCAACTACCCGATCCATGACGCAGTCTGCGATCATCGCGCTTGGCCGGGCTGGATGGCATGGTTTCCGGCCCGCATCGATGCGCATGGGTTGCCGGCGTATGCTCTGACAGTAGATATCGGCGAAGGCACACTCGTTGCCACGCAGGAGACCAACGTGATTACTACGGACCCTTCGCAGGTTGAGCGCGCCAAAGAGGTTGAAATTGCGCTTGTGGAAATGGGTGTTCTGCCGACGAAGGACGACTTGATAGGCCGAGTATATTGATCACTCGGTTTGCTGCTTTTTTTGGCGCATGAAGCATGTATGCCTATTCGGAGAATATCGAAAGTTCATAGACCTGATCACGGCAGGGCCATCGGACAGATATTTAAGGTGCGCATCCCCAACTGGCTGACATATTCTCCTATTGGCACAGGGTTTGTTTCGGTGAAACTCAGTGAAGGACACAGTGATGAATATGGATGTTGAGAGGATACGTGATGGGGGGTAAAACGAGTGAGGATGCTCGTAGGGAAACGTTAGATCAACTACGATCGCGACCTAGATCTGCAGACAGGTCTTTTCTGAAGGCGCATTTCGACTTCCGTTCAGAAGCACTCGACGATGGCGCAATGAATTTTGTTGATTTAGCTCGTCGATTGGTTGGCACGAACAGATACGTCGAGGAATGGCGGCAAGTTCGGACCGCAGCTGAACACAAAGCCAACACGGGCTTGAACATAATCGCCGACAGCGAAGAGTTTTTGAGTTTTCTCCAAAAGGTGAATGATAGTCAGGATTTTTTCTTAATTGATACAACAGGGTTCAGTTCAGCCATACCAAGAGAGGACCCTCGTTATTACACTGCTAGTCTGGGTTACAGCGGTGGCTTGCTCCACGGAGCAAACAATCAGTTGAACTTTTCCGGTAGCAACTATGCAGAACCATTTGAGCACACCCTGACATTCAAAGAGTGGGTGAACGTCATCACCGAGATCGTCGCTTGGAGAACCCCGCTTTTTGTGGCGGTCGGATCACGCAATTATCCAATCCATGACGCAGTCTTCGATTATCGCGCTTGGCCAGGTTGGATGGCTTGGTTCCCTACTCGCGTTGATGCACGAGGTTTGCCGGAATATGCTCGGACATTGGATATCGGTGAAGGCACACTTGTTGCCACGCAGGAGACCAACGTGATTACTACGGACCCTTCGCAGGTTGAGCGCGCCAAAGAGGTTGAAATTGCGCTCGTGGAATTGGGTGTTCTGCCGACGAAGAGCGACTTGATAGGTCGTGTGATCTAATATCCGGTTGGGATCCCGCTATTGGCGGGGCCGCCCCGACAGCACCTCGACCTTCCCGCCACAATCCAGCAATGCGCGCCGATCCTGCGCCCACATCAGTTCGACCTCCCTGTCCGACAGCCACCGCTCCGGCAGCAGTACCGGCTCCGCGCAAGGATCGGCGCTTTTAACGGAGGCTGTTGAGGCGGCGCAGGCGTTGAGGGCCAAGGCAGCGAGGCACGGCAACAGGATCCGCATGGGCTTTCTCCTCGAGGGTTCTGGCAAGGGTGGCGCGGGCGCGTTCGCTGGCAATGCGGGCGCGATCCAGTTGATTGGCCCGCTCGATCTGCGCGAGCGCGCGGGCTTGATAGCTGGCGCGACAGTCAGAGGCCCCGCGCTGATAGGCGAGGCTCGCGACCACCGCAACCAGCGCCAGGGCGGCCAGAAGCGTGATCGCCCTCACGCTTCCAGCGCCTTTAAGCACATGGCGCGCTCTGACATGCGCCGGTTGGTGAGCCCCCGGATCACCCGGCCACCTGCGCGGTTCCAGCGGGGCAGCTCATTGCAGGCCCCGGCGAGATCGCCCGCATTGGCTTTGCGCAGCAATGTGGAGCGGCAGGCGGCAGCGGGGCCGACATTGTAGGTCCAGGAGACCAGAGCCACCTTCATGCCGATGGGCACATCAGCGGTGAGGCATCGATCCAGCGCCGCCTCATAGGCAACGATCTCGCGGGCTAACATCACGTCACATTCAGCTTTGCTGTAGCTGTCACCGGGGCGCACGCCCTTGGTTTCGCCATAGCAGACGGTCCAGACGCCGATGACATCGCGGTAAGCCTCTGTTCTGAGCCCCTCCCATTGGCCGATGAAGCTGATCGCGGTAGCGAGGGCAACGCCGCTACCGGCCAGCACGCCAATGGTGCGTTTGCGCACGGCTCCACTTTCATCGCGCCGGAAGGCAGACCAAAGGCCGGAGGTCGGCTGCACCAGGATGCGCGCCGGAATGGCGATGAGATTCACCAGGGCGGCAATCCCGGCAAAGACCAGGGGATCGAGGCCCAGAAGATCGGGGCTGACCAGCGAGACAAAGACCGGCAGCACCGAGATCACGGCGGCAATAATCAACAGCCGCACCGACCAGGCGCTGGTGAGGGTGGTTTTCCAATTGGGAGTGAGTTTCATGGGGATCTCCATGGCAAAAGAGCCCGCAGGCGGGCTTGGTGTGGATTTGATTGTCGGAGGGGGGGATCAGCGGATCGGGGCGCGTTCCATGCGTTCGAGCCGGTTGTCGATCTTGTTGAGGGTGGAGAGGATGAGGGACAGGCGCTCATCCTGGCGGGCGAGCGCGGTTTCATTGGTGCGCACGCGGGCGGTCAGGGTCACCTGGCGGGCTTCAGAGGCGGTCAGATCCGCGCGCAGGGCATTGATGGTCCTGGACAGACCGGCGGTTTCCCCGCGTAAGGTCGCCACCTGAATGCCGACCCAGAGCCCTGCCCCGACCAGCCCGCAGGCTACCGTCCAGGCAAGGGATTTGTTCATGGTGATCCCGCGATCGCTGTTTTCAATCATGGCCATTCTTCTCTGCCCTTATCCTGCGAATGCGGCGTCAAAGGCCGCCTGAACATCGAAGCCCGCCGGGTCCGCGCTGGCTGCGACCTGCGCGGCCAATACAGCCTCGGCGGCAAAGCAGGCCTGGACGTGCTGCACCACCGCCGCCGCTGCGGCCTCAACCTCTTCTTGCGTCAGCTCGACAAAACCCGCCGGTGTCTTCCAGGCGACCGGCGCGGCGATCATGCCCTGGTCAAGCGCGCTGACCGCGCCGGAGAGTGCAAGCCGGGTGGTTTCATCGCCGGGCATGTGCAGGCCGCCGGGCAGGGTCACTCCCGCAAGTGTGCGCTGCCAGCGCAGATCGGCCAGATCGGCCAGCGCCTGTACCCGTGCCGCCTCGGTGCGGTCCTGGGCGGTGATGACTTGGGAGAAGTCGATGGTGCTCATGGCGCTGGTTCCTCTGTGGCGGTGGTCTGATAGGCGGGGAGCGGCACCGGCCCGTCGCCGGTCAGGCTCAGGGGCTGCGCAAAGCGGGTGGCCTCGGGTGCCTCCGGCCCGTGGGGCAGGATCAGGGTCAGGCGGATCTCGCCGCCCGCGCGGGTCACATCGGAGGCCAGCCAGTCGCAGGCTACAGCCGCGCGGGGCAGCACGTCGCCCTCCTGGAGCGGGGCAAAGTCGAAGGTCTCGCCATTGATTGTCAGGCTGTCGCCCTGGCGGCTGACGCTCAGCGCCTGGTCATGGCGCATGGGGTGGAATGAGAGGTGCATGCGGTGTCTCCTTTAGAACCAGCGGCCAATGACCATGGCCCGCACGGCCCGGTCGGTCGCCGGGGTGGGCGCAAAAACACTGATGTCGATACTGTTGGAATTGAGCACTCGCAGGGTGCCCCAATGGGTCCGGCTGTTGCCCTGAGACAGAACGGCCCCGGACATGGAGATCGCACCGCCAAACCCGGCAGGCGGGGTCCAGGAGATTGGCGCAGCGGTGCGGTAGAGCGCTCCGGTCGTTTCCGTCACATCCAGATTGGTGAAGTCGGGCGAGATGCAAATCTGGGTGCCATCGGCGAAGCGGACGTATTCGCCATTGGCGTTGCTGCCGCGCTCGATCACCGCGCCCGTGGGGGTGCCGCCGCTTTCGGATACGGTGCCGAGCAGGTTTTCGGTATGGACCAGCTGCGCCCACCCGCCAAAGCTGTTGCCGGAGGTGCGCAATAGAACCTCGCTGGAGGCATTGGGGGCCGAGGACGATCCCCGCGCCGCTATCTGAACCCCGCGCCCCGCGTTCCGGCGCAGTTGCAGGAGCGCACCGTCAAAGGGCCAGCCGTCCGACGCGGCAATGCTGTAGAGACCGGCGGGCGCGTCCAGTTGCGCGGGGTCTGCGAGGTTCGGCGGGTTGGTGGCCAGAATGCCCCCTGCCCCAACCGTCAGCAGTTTGCCGTCGCTCGCATCGGTCGCATTCGCCTGCACCGCTGCACCGGCAATGCTGTCGGCCTCCAGCGTGGTGAACTTCGCCGCCGCCGGATCGGTGAGGCCGATGGTTGTGCCGTTCAACGCCGCATCGATCACGGTGGAGTTGTTTTCCAAGAATTCGATAAAGGCCAGCAGCTCATTGCGGTGGGTGGTCGCGAAGTGCTGGAACAGCGCGTACATCTTGGCGTCAAAATCCGCCTCCGGCGTGCTGCGCTGAGGGATCTCAGGGAAGGGTGAGAAGCCTGGAATGCTCATCTGTGGCACTCTCCTATTTTAAGGTTTTCAAAATCAGGGGGAAGACGGACTCGCCGGCCACATCGATGGGCTGGCTGTGGTCATCGACA
>NZ_JAKRFD010000015.1 GCF_022348185.1 Epibacterium sp. Ofav1-8 | reverse complement strand
TCACCCCAAAAACAAAAAACTCTCTAAACAAAACACAAAAACAAACACCGCGGGATGGAGCAGCCAGGTAGCTCGTCAGGCTCATAACCTGAAGGTCGTAGGTTCAAATCCTACTCCCGCAACCAAAGATAGCGAAGACGCCGTATCCGAATAAGATGCGGCGTTTTTTAAATCCGAAAAACTCAACAATCCCAACAACTTGCCGCGGAACTCCAGCGCGTCGTGCTCCTTCTGGGCATCCAAGCTAATCACAACCGCGTCGATCAACCTGTGAAGCCCGTCAGCCGATCGTTGCGGAGATCGACATGATCGCCTGCAAGCGGAAACTGTGCTGGCCTTGGTTGTCCAGCACCAGCCGCACCACGCGTTCGCGGACCTCAGGAGAATATTTGTTTGTTGTCTTGCTTATTGTGGCTTCATCCTACTAAGGAGTTGAAGCCTCCGGCAAACCTGCTGGTCAGTGCCGCAAGAGCCCCCGACCTCCAAACCGCAAAAATCCATATCCGCATGGCACTCGGCACCGCCGAGGTCGTCCGCGTCGCCTAAGTTCGGAGGGGTAAGCAGGGGACCTGGCCTCGAGAGGAAGTTCCGCAACAATGCCAGTTGACCTGTTGAAATGCAGAAGCGAGAATATGAGCATCGGCGAGGGTGAATATATCAATGAGGTAGAAACACTTGGTTTTTTGTTCAAACAACAGCCACCTTAGGTAGGTGATGGCAATTGTTTCTTGGCGACCTCGGCACCGCCAAGCCTAAATACCAACAGAACCTCTTGGTCGCGCAGTAATGCGCTATTGCGTGAGGACTGGGTGCCTCCTTATTCGCGTTTAGAACCTACTCAACTTGGAACGAGAGGCATTCCTTGATTTCTATCAGTATCGTTCGAAAATGTTGTGCAGAAGTGCGGGCTTCAGCGATGGTGCTGGCTGTTAGCTGCGCCCTTCCTGTGGGGGCGCAAGAGTACAGTCTCGGAGCGATTTCTGACCCTGAGATCTATGGTGCAGTGCCAAAATCAGCGCCATTGGCGCGCGGGGATTATCTCAGCGCACCGGCTTCGATGTCACTCAAACGGTTTGTCCCACCTGTGGGCGACCAAGGGCAGCAAGGCAGCTGCGTGGGCTGGGCTACAGCCTATGCAGCACGCACTCTATTGACCGCCAAAGATCTGGGCGTCGACAATTCCACACAGTTGAGCAGCATGATCCTGTCGCCTGCCTATGTGTTCAACCAAATCCACCAGCCGGGTTGCAATGGCTCTTATGTGGCGGAGGCGCTGACATTGATGCAGCGTCAGGGCGTGTCGCTGCTGAGCGATTTTCCCTATGATGAATATTCCTGCACGGCGCAGCCCTCCTCCAGCGTGCGCGACAAGGCGAGCGCCTTTCGCATCAAGGGATATTCCCGCCTGTGGGGAGGTTCGGGGCGCAACAAACACGTCGCCACTCGCCGGGCCTTGGCCAACGGCAACCCGGTGGTGATCGTGATGGGGGTGGGGGAGGGCTTTATGCGCCATAGCGGCAGCGGCACATGGCAGCCGTCCTCGACCGAGTGGAATGAACTGCGCAGCGACACGCTGGGCGCCCATGCGATGACCGTGATCGGCTATGATGACACGCGCGGGGGCGGTGCGTTTGAGGTGGTAAACTCATGGAGCAGCGGTTGGGGCAATCGCGGATTTTTCTGGATCTCCTATGAGGATTTCAACGCCTTTGTTTATGAAGGCTATGAGGTGCTGCCACCTGATCCGCCACCGCCGCCCCGGGTGGTGGACATGGGCGGCAGCGCGCGGGTGCTGCATATTTCGGGCGACGCGCTGGATGTAGCGCGCACGACTGACGGCTATCGGCTGCGCCAGCCTCTGCCTTCGGGGACACGATTTAGGGTGGAGGCCTCCAGCCAGTTCAACGGTGCGCTTTATGTGATCGGGGGCGATGCAAGTGGTGACTATGTGACCCTGTTTCCGCGCGGAGATCGGGTGACGCCTTATACGCATAGCGGCACCACACTGTTGTTGCCGGGGCCGACAGAGCAGCATTTCACCCGACTGAATGACACGGTTGGCACCGACTATTACGTGCTTTTGTACACACAAGAGCCACTGGATGCGCAGGCGGTGGCCGCGCGGATGGCGCGTGCCTCGGGCAGCGTGGCTGCACGGCTGCGCAGTGCCTTGGGCAACCGGCTGCTGCCACAGGATGAAATGGAGCTGCTGGCTTCTGGGATTGGCTTTGAGGCCGACAGCGGTGATGCCGATGTGGCGGCGGTGGTTCTGAGCATCGATCATGTCGCAGCAGATCCAGCCAAGGACGACAGCGACGCGCCGCTCATCGTGCTGACGGATCCCGCGCCAGAGGCATTTGACAGCGATGACGCGGTGATCCCGGTGCCAAGCCGCCTGTTCCGCCTAGAGGGCATGGCGCAGGACCAAAGCGATATTGCATCCCTCAAGGTCGAGGGCGCGCTGAGCAGCCGCTATTCCTCGCGCGGGCCATTCCGGGCAGAGATCGAACTGCCCGAGGGACCGGGGCCGCACCCGATCAGCATCGAGACCCGAGATGCGGCAGGCAACACTGCGCGCCGCACCTTTCAATTCAGCCTGACTTTCAACTGATCCTTGCAGGAGACGTTCCGTGATCCGAACTGCCATACTTCGAGTAATTTGCTTTCTATCGCTGGCATGGGGGGGCTCTGCGCAGGCGCTGGAATGTCGATACTGCGAAGGCAAGGACCTTGGCGAGCTGATTGAACTGTCGATTTCGCGCAACAGCGGCGCGTTGCGCTCTCAGATCCGGGGCTGGATTGCAGAAAAACACCCCAATACGCCCGCAGGATATGTGGCGCGCGCCTGGGTGCTTGATCAAAGCGGCGGTGATCTGAAAGAGGTTGAGCAGCTCTATAGGGAAGGCATCAAACGCGACCCTTCGCTTGGTCTTGGCTTTACCAATCTGGGTTACAATCTGGAACGCCAAAAGCGATACGACGAGGCGTTTGACTACTATCTGCAAGGGGCCAAAGCCTGGCCTCACCACGCATTTTTTGTGCAATACGCCTATTTCAACCTGAAAAACCGGGAAGGTGAGGCCGCCGCAAACGCGTGGTTCGACAGCTACGCGCCGACCGGTCCGTCGCAGGATTGGGTGTATGATTATGTGCGCGGGGTGATGGCGCGCACCAAGGGCGACCGCAGCACGGCGGACCGCTATTTCAAACAGGCGCTGGATCGCTCCTCCAACGTTAGCGCACTGACGGCGTGGCTTGATAATCGGTTGCGGATTCTGAGCGCCCAACGCGCAGACCGCAATACGCGTTTCGATGCCATTCGCGAAGCAATTGACTGGGCCAATGACAACCGCAATGACGCGGGGCTGCGCCATGTCGGCAAAATCCTGTGGGATGATTTCAAGATGCACCGCGAGGCGCATCCGATTTTCCGCGCGGCCTATGAGATGAACCCGTCGCCAGAGGCGGCGCATGATGCCTTTGGCTCGATCGGGAATGATGATTTTGCGTCCGCGATTGCGGTTCTCAATCAGGGCTTGCGCGATTTTCCGAACAATTATCATGTGCTGATTGCAGCGAACTGGGCGTGGAGCGAGTTCAAGTTCAATCCGCAAAAGGCCGAAGACTACGGCGCTCGTGCAATCGCGATGGCCCCCACACAGGGCGAGCTTGATAATGCGATCAACCAATATGCCCGGTTCGCCAAAGAGGCCGCGCTTTATGATCGCGCGGTACCCGTGTTTGAAAAATACCTGCCGACGGTAAACGGCACCGCCTATCGCAATATTCTGGGCGATTACGTCGACAATCGTGTTCATGCGCGTGATTTTGAGCAGGCCAACCGCCTGCTGCAACGCGCCAAGGAATATGGCGGTTTTTCGGAAAACTGGATTGCGGGGCGGGAAAACCGCATTCGCAACGCGCTGCGCCTGCAAGGCCAGCGTGAACGCTTTTTTGCGGAAAATCCCTTTCTCAAGGATTGGGAACAGCGCTTTGGGGACAGTCTGCGGGTGACGGTGGAGTTTGCCACCGGCAAGGCCGACATCCGCGAGGCGGGGCTGGGTGTGCTGCAGCAGGCGGCAGACGCGCTCAAGGCGCTGGGGGCTGAAAACTATGTTTTCCTGATCGAAGGTCACACCGATATCACCGGCAGCGACAAGGTAAATCTGCCGCTGAGCGATGCGCGTGCCAAATCGGTAGAGCAGTATTTTGTCGAGAGCGCGGGTATTGCGCCGGAGCGCCTGCAAACCGTGGGCTATGGTTCGCGCATACCCCTGGCGACCAATGCCACCGACCGTGGCAAGCAGACCAACCGCCGGGTCGAAATCCGCCCCTATGGCAATATCTCTGCGCCGCAGATCTCAACCTCGGGCTGGCTGGACGCACGGTCGCTGACGCTGAGCCCCGATGGCCGCTATGCGGTGACCGGAAACACGCCCGCACAGGTCTGGGATCTGGAACGGATGCTGCGGGTTCATCAACTGCCCATCGGTGGCAGTTCCCGGGAAATTTCGCCCAATGGGCGCTATATTGCGGTGAAATCCTCCTTTGTCGGGGTCACCGGTGCCACGGATAATCTGCTTTATATCTACGACATGCGCACGGGGCTGATGCACAGCCAGTTGCCCAACTCGATCGAGATCGACGAGATCTCCTGGTCGCCTTTCTCGGATGCGGTGGCCTATAGCGACAGGACCGGTTTCCTGAAGGTCTATGACATGGCAACGCGCAAGTTTCGCGGCGTGACCAAGATGGGAACCATTCGTGGCTCCGAGCAGATCGTGTGGTCGGGGGATGGGGCGCATATCGTGACCAAATCGCCGCGTACCGCGCATGCGGTGGTGCGGGATGCCAAATCGCTGCAACCGGTGGGATCGCTGCGCAATACCGGCTGGCTGCATGGCTTCGCCAATACACCAGATGGTAGGTATCTGGTGGGGATGAACAACAGCTATGAGCTGATTGTCTGGACCACCTCGGACTGGCGCGAGATTGCACGCAAGCGGATGCCTGCGATGACGTTTAAGCTGATCGCCCATCCCACGGAATCCAAGGTGATGATCGCCGATACTTTCACCAATAACACCCGTCTGGCGCTGGTGGAGGTGCCGAGCCTCAATGTGACCGCGCAGCTTCAGGGGGACCCGGAAAAGATCCTCTATGGTGGGTTTACACCGGATGGTGGGCATTACATCACGGCGATGGATGACCAGATTGTCTATCTTGATACCCGTGATCTGAGCGTCGATCAGCGCAAGGACGGGGCTGCATATAAGGGCCGTGGGCTGACCATGGTGCCCTCGCAGGATCTGGTGATGTCGCGCGACAGTGCCGGCACCAGCGTATGGAACATCAAGACCGGCCGCAGGGTGCACCGGATCGAGGGGGAGGTTTACCAGACGTGGAGGCCGCTCAATCAGGATGGTTCGGTTCTGTTCACCTTTGACGAAGATGGGCAGATGCTGAAGTTCGACACCACCACCTTTCGCAGTGAAGTGATCAAACAGATCGACGGCAAACCCTACAGCGTACAAGAAAACGACACGCATATTGTGGTGGGAACGGTGCCGCAGGGCGAGGGGCCATTTCGGGCGCCGCGATCCACGATCTACATGATCGAAAAGGCGACGCTGAATGTCGTGATGCAAAAGAGCTTTGACATCGTCTCCGAACCTGTACGGTTCAATGACATCTATGATCCACGCGTGTTTGCGCGCCTTGCGGACAATGGCATGGTGGCGGTGACGTCCTCCTGGATGGCCGGGTTCAAACAGGGGGCGACCGATGGTCGCGTCGTGACCATCTATGATGGGCCAGCCAACCGTGAGGTGACGACGTTTCAGGCCGAGGATCGCTTTTTCCAGATGGACTGGGCCGAGGGGGGCGATGTGCTCAAATTCCGCGGCAAGGGGCGGTGGTATCTGCACGATCCCAGCAATGGCAAAAACACCGGGCGTGAAACACCCAGTCCGAACTATGAGGTCGAGCTTGCGGATGGTCGTACGCTCGAGTGGTTCTGGGATCACGTCACACTGGAGGGCAAAGAGCTGACCTTCCCGCACAACCTGCGCTATCTGGAGGCCCACGCAGAGCGCAACCTGGCGATTGGTCTTACCACCGGTAACGAGCTGATCTTTATTGATTTGAACCGGATGGAGCAGGCGCTGACCATTGCGCCCCGCAAGGATGGCGAATGGATCGCCTATACCCCCGATGGGCGCTACACAGCGTCCTTGCAGGGGACAGAGGATGTCTATTGGTCGCTGGGCGACAACTACCTGCCCTTCTCGGCGCTGGCCGAGAACTATGAGCGTCCGGGCCTGATCCGCAATCTTCTGGACGCCATCGCACGTGGGGAAGCACTGCCGGATGATGGCGTGGATGTGGATGCGGACGTTTTTGAAGCGCCCTATGCGGTGCGCCTGATTTCGCCCCAACGCAGCAGCACCAAAGACGAAACCTATGTGGTGGAGTTGGAAGTGCTGAAGGACAACGCCGATCTGGCGGATCCTGAGATCGAATATACGCTCAACGGGCGCCGGGTGCTGAAATCGCGCGGCTTTGAGGAAGAAGCGTTTTTCGACGGGCAGGAGACCGTGGGCTTCAGTCGCCGGTTTGACCTAAATCCGGGGCGCAACGTCATTGAGGCATCATTGGTGTGGCGCGATGCGCGCATCCAGACACAGACGCTGGAGATTATCCGCGAAGGCGGCGAGGCCCCGGATGAGAAACCTTCCGGTCAGACGCTGTGGTTCTTTGGGGTTGGGGTGTCCGACTACGAGCGGTCCAGTCAGAACCTGAACTTTGCACACCGTGATGCAACGGAACTGGCAAAGCTGATGGAGTCGCAGGAGGGCAAGCTGTTTAATCGGGTCGAGACCAGGGTTCTGACCGATGCAGAGGCCACAGAGCGCAATGTCCGCATCCAGATGAACGAGTTTCTCGACCAGTCAGCGGATGACGATGTGGTTGTGCTGTTCCTTGCCGGGCACGGTGTGGTCGACGCGGAACAAGAGCTGTACTTCATGACCCATGAGGGCGATCTGGCCAAACCCTATACCGGCATGAGCGTTGATCGCTTCCGCGATTATCTGGAAAACCGGCCGCTCAACCAGAATGCGCTGATGCTTCTTGATATTTGCCATTCTGGTGCTGGGGGCAACCGGGTGGTGGCCGATGATGCGGTGCAAAACCTCACCAAAGGCACTGGGGCTGTGGTGTTTGCGTCTTCCTCCGGATCGGAGTTGAGCTTTGAGGACGATAGCTTTGGCGGTGGTCACGGTGCCTTTACGGCGGCGCTGCTCGAGGGCTTGCGCGGGCTGGCTGACAACCGTGTCGGGGATCGCAACGGGTTTAACTCCTTGCAGGAACTGGTGTTGTTTACATCCTCGCGGGTCCCCGAACTTACAGAAGGCCAGCAACGTCCACAAATACCGGCGTTGTCGCTGAATGTGGACTATCCGCTTAGCGTTGCAACAAACTGACCGATCAGGACATTGCATTGCTTGCTGTAGGCAGGGCGACCGCGCTGCGCCGCCCGCCACTCGGCTGCATTGACCACATCGCGGGGACGAAACACCTAGATCGGACAGAGAAGGCGAGGAAACGGAGCGTTACTCAAACTTGACGGCGACCACGGGCTAGGAGGCTATCCGGGACAGAACGTCCTGGGTATTCGTGTACATCTCCTGAGCAAAGCTGCCAGATGACATACCCCGGAAGGTCGTATCAGGCGCATCTTCTCTGACCGGTTGCGTCATTTGTGCGTTCAGCAAGCTTTCGAGCGGAGGCAATGTGATCGGGTCCATCGCCTCGGGCGCCGGGGCGGGAGGAACTTCCGCGCGGATGGCATTGTCTGCCGATGGTGTTGCGGGAAGCCCGTCATAGGGGGACAGCCTGTCGCTGCTGAACAGCGAGTCAAGGTCGCGGTCACGCGGCGCCGGGTCGTCGCTCAAGAAGCTGGCAAGACGACTGTTGGCAAACTCCGCACCTGTTGCCCCGTCTGCATCCGCATTCAGGGCCATCGTATCGGTTTGCGTATATACCGTGATGTCGGGGACATTCACGGGGGCGCCGGAGTAGGCACGCATCGCTGGGGTCATGTTGCATTCCTTTCCACAGATGTGACGAGTCTCATGACTCTCAGGAAAACTCGACCTCATATTAGCATGCACGTCCTCGCATTTGTGAGTATGGATAAATGTTTAAGTTTTTTGGTCTCCGGCGATGGTGTCGGGATTTCTCCCGAGACTTCAGCGCCTTGTACTGTTTATTCAAACACAGCTCGATTTGCGCGTATACGACGTTCACGTGACCTGCCTGGAATATGCAGGCCACGGTGAGTGTCAGCGTGAGGTGTTGATGAAGTCTAATGCCGTGACCGGAGGTGCTTCAGGGGCGCTGAGACCTCAGGAAAGGATACCAATCGCACGTTCATAGTTTTCACGGGCCAGGAGGGCGCTCATCGGAACCGGGCCCTCGACATTGCCGGACATGACGCTCTGAATGTAACGGGACATATCAATGCTGTTGGCGTTGATTTGCGTGATGTCGCCCGAGGAGATGGCATCGCGAACCTCCAGTACGGGCTCGTAGGGGGGCGTTTCTTGGGGGGAGGCTGTTCCGGTAAGCGCCTGTTCGCGTTGCAGGGCAAAGGCCATTCCCTGAGTGCTGCCGGAACTGATCGGAGCCGTGAGAGCCTGAGTGATCTCGTGATTTGTCTGCACCGCGTTATGATTCGCAAATCCATTCAGGTGACCTTGCATCATGCGATACACGCCCAGATCCATAGCAGTCGTATTCATTGTTGTGCTCCATTGTCCCACATTTGAGCTGAATTTTAGACAAATGTGTTAGGAGCGCATCCGCGTATTGATCTATGCGACACCTCATTCAGGTAGGCGCAGAGCGACGATCGATATGTTTGACATACTTCGGGATAGGGTCGCCGGGGCCACTTGGAGCGTGCCAGCATGTTGGCGGGATCTGGCGCGCGCCGAGGGGAGAGCCGGGGCGGTCCTTGTCGAGACCCGTATCAGAAGATGGATTTGGCACCGGTGTACAAGCGGCTTGCCTCGCGGCAACTGGTTGCGGGCCGGTCCGGCTGCGACATCAGGCTGAGTTCCAAGTTGCCCCGACGGGCACGCGCTTGGGGGTTGGTGGTTGGCGCTTCTGCTCCATCATCGGTTTCAACCGCGCGTGGGAAGACGGCGTTGGCGGCCGCCTGCTGCAGATTTGCCATCGCCCGCGCCAGTTGCTGTCTGGTATGGGCCGAAGTGCTAGCTGCCTTGTAGCGCGCTGCGGTGATGGGCACCGGTAGCGGCGGCGCTGTGTTTTCCTGCTGCGAGGACATGGCAAGGGCTCCTGAACCTGGGCACTGGGACTAAAACAAGTTGCCTAGTATTTTCAGAAGTTGTGCTTAATGCTTTCCTAAATTATCCGCGAAACCGCGCGGTGATATCGCTAAAACGGAATAAAAACAGCCAATAGATGCCGCGCACCGAGGGAGATGCCCGTGTTGCGCAATGCGGGGGCACGCAATCCTCTGGCGATGTTTCAGGATCGATCAGGGACGATCTGCTGTGCCACGCCAACCAGAAGCAAGTAGACGGAGGTGAGCAGCAACGCGGTGTTGACTAAGGTTCCGGGCGCAAACTCAACCCAGGCCGTCCAGCCCGCCAGTGCGGTCCACACCAGCGCGATCGGCAAGGAGACGCGACGCCAGCGTTCGGTGCGCACCGGGTGGATGAATTTCAGCGGCAGGAACTGGGTCGCAGAGAGCACGGCCACCAGGCCGAGGCTGATCCAGTGATTGGGCTCCAGCGCAAAGATAACCAGCACCAGCATGTTCCAGCACCCCGGAAACCCGGAAAAGGAGTTGTCCTTGGTCTTCATCCGGGTGTCGGCAAAGTACATCGCACTGGTGAAGGTGATCACGATGATGGCCGCCCAGCCGGTCCAGCCCGACATGAGATCGGATTTGAACAGTGCAAAGGCCGGGATGAAGACATAGGTCAGATAGTCGATGATGAGGTCGAGGAGCACCCCGTCGAATTGGGGTGCGTTCTGTTTGACATCATAGTGGCGCGCCAGCGGGCCATCGACACCGTCCACCGCAAAGGCCACCACAAGCCAGAGATACATAAGATCCCATTTCGCATCCACGGCGGCGAGCATGGCCAGCATGGCAAAGACGGCGCCGGTTGCGGTGAGGAGATGGACGGACAGGGCACGGAGTTCAATCGACATTCGCCTGTGATGACGAATTTCCGGGCGGGCTGCAACCCGCAACCGGGCGAAAGGGCCGCGTCGAGGACAGATTGCCAGGAATTCGGGGCAGATCCTCGTCAAGGCAGACGGACGCGCGAGGCGGGGCGTTAGGCCTTTGGGTGCGCGCGGGTGTAGACGTCCATCAGATGGGCGGTATCGACCGCCGTGTAGGCCTGTGTGGTCGAGAGGGAGGCATGGCCGAGCAGCTCTTGGATGGCGCGCAGATCACCGCCCGCTTCAAGCAGATGGGTCGCGAAACTGTGGCGCATGGCATGGGGGGTGGCCGTGGCCGGCAGCCCCAGTTGACGGCGGGCATCGGCAACCGCCCCTTGAACCATCCGCGCATGCAGCGGGCCGCCACGTACTCCGCGAAACAGCGGCAGGTCATTCTCCTTGGGATGCGGACAGAGCTGCAGATAGCGCTCCACCGCCTGCTGCGCGGCGGGCAGGACCGGAACGACTCGTTCCTTGCCGCCTTTGCCGGTGATCCGAAGCGTCGCCGGCAGCGGTGCATCCCGTCCGAGCAGGCCCAATGCCTCCGAGATCCGCAGCCCGCAGCCGTAGAGCAGGGTCACAACCGCCACATCGCGCGCGGCAACCCAGTTTTTCTGGGACTGCAGCTCGACCGTGGCAATCATTGCGCGCGCGGCGTCCTTATCCAGGGGGCGGGGGAGCTTCTTCTGGAATTTGGGCGCACGGGTCGACAGAACAGCCGTGGGCTCAAACCCCTCGCGTTTGGCCAGCCAGCCGTAGAATTTCTTCACCGCAGAAAGTTTGCGCGCGAGCGACCGTGCCCCCGTACCGGTGCCGCGTGTCGAGGCCATCCAGGCGCGCATGTCGGCGGTGGTGATCCGTTGCAGGGCACCGAGGCCCTGCGGACTGCCGAAATGCAGGCTCATGAAAGCGAGGAAATCCACCACATCGCCGCGATAGGCGGCGCGCGTGTTCTCTGCCGCCCCCTCAAGCGCGCCCAGCCCATCCAGCCAGGATTGCAGCGCATCCCGCGCCGCCGGAGAGATCAGGGTTGGGTCCGCCGCGCTCAAGACAGCCAGCGGCGCATGCAGCGCTCGAACACACCGCCGAAGAATGTCAGCAGGTCGGTGCCGTGTTGCGGGGTGAACTGATGCGGATCCTCTGCGCCAAAGACCAGGAGGCCAGGCAGGCGCCCTTCGCCCAGGTCGAGCCGCAGGCAGGCCTCGGAGCGCAGGTCCGCGGCGCGTTCGCCATAGATCCGGGAGGGGCCGGAGCGCACCTGACGCAAGATCACCTGGCGGTCGCCGCCGTAGCTGCGTCCCTGAGACAGATATGTCTCGACAAAACCGGCCTCGGTAAACTTCAGCACGTCGCCGACCCGCTCCACTGCAGCGCCGGCTTCTTCCTGCGTGGTTTCGAGAATCAGGGCCAGAGCGTCGACGCGCAGGATGTCACGCAGGTCGCCGCGCAGGACCTCCATGAACCCGGCAAAGCTCTCTGGGTCCAGCAGTCGCAGCACGGCCCGGTGGATCTGGTTGGTTCCGGCGAGGTTTTCATAGGCCGCGGCGATCACCGACCGATGCGTGTCCTCCAGACGGTCGAGCCGGGTTTCCAGCCGTTCCATCGCGATGCCACGCAGGTCCACGATATTGGAGCCCATGGCACGCTCGTTCGCAGCCACCAGCGCCCGCATCACATTGGGGTCGTCCAGCACCATATCGGGCTTTTCAATGATTTTCTGGCGCAGGCTGTCGTCCAGCTCGGCGGTTGTGCTGCTCATCGTCTCGTTCGAACCTCTGACCGGGTTTTGAGCACTATAACATGAGGTTCAGGCCTGCGCGCGCGAAAAATCGCAAAAACGTCCGAGCTGCGGGCCAATGGCCTCGGGTCGGCAGCAACCTGCTGAACCGGAACAAAAAAGGCGCCCCTGTGCCGGGGCGCCACCCTGTCGATCTTGCGATGGTCGGACGGTTCAGAGGATTTTGATCCCGGCCGCCTCGATGTCCGCGAGAAAGGCCGACAGGCCCTTGTCGGTCAGCGGGTGGTTGATCATGGATTTGATGACGGCGGGCGGGGCCGTGATCACGTCGGCCCCGATCCGGGCGCTGTCGATGATGTGGTTCACGGAGCGGATCGACGCCGCGAGGATCTCGGTCTGGAAGCCGTAGTTGTCGTAGACCGTGCGAATGTCCTCGATCAGATCCATCCCGTCGAGGTTGATGTCGTCAAGGCGACCGATGAAGGGGGAGATGAAGGTCGCGCCGGCCTTGGCTGCCAGCAGCGCCTGATTGGCGGAGAAGCACAGGGTCACATTGACCTTGTGACCTTCGTCGGTCAGGGTCTTGCAGGCCTTCAGACCGTCCCAGGTCAGCGGCACTTTGACCGCGATGTTCTCGGCGATCTCCAGGAGCTTGCGCCCCTCGGCGATCATGGTTTCGGCGTCGGTGGCGGTAACTTCGGCGGAAACCGGACCATCGACGAGATCGCAGATTTCCTTCGTGACTTCGATGATGTCACGGCCGGATTTCTTGATCAGGGAGGGGTTGGTGGTGACGCCGTCGACCATGCCAAGATCGTTCAGCTCGGCAATGGCCTCGATTTCGGCGGTGTCTACGAAGAATTTCATGGGCTTTGGTCCTCTGGATGGCTTGGCCTCGGTGCGCCTTGGCTTTACCTGATAGGAGGTCTCGCGAAAAGTGCGAAAGATTTCGCAGCGAGCCCGGGCGCGTTCGCGCGCATGTTAGCGTAAACATCTGGCCGCGGCTACCGTTGGGTCAACAAAAAGAGCAGGGTCACGCGAGGAATGGCGCAGCAAGGCGAAAGCCCGGAGTTTTTTGCCCAAGGGGAGCGGGTGGGTGTGCTGACGGCACAGCCGCTGGACCGGCTGCTGGACTATCGCGCACCCGAAGGGGGCTGTTTTCTGGGGGCCTTTGTCGAGGTGCCACTGGGGCCGCGCAAGGTGATCGGCGTGGTTTGGGGGCCGGGTGCCGGGGATTTCGACGCGGCCAAGCTGCGATCTGTGATCCGGGTGCTGGATCTGGCCCCGATGCGCACCGAGATGCGTGGCTTTCTGGAGCGCGCGGCGCAATACACCCTGACGCCGTTGTCGATGATGCTGCGGCTGGCAACGCGGGCGCCGGGGCTGGCGGATCCGCCCTCGATGCGCAAGGTCCTGCGTCGCGGGGAGGGCGAACCCGACCGCATGACCGATGCGCGCGCCAAGGTGCTCGACGTGATGGACGAATATGACGGTGCGGCGTTTACGGCATCGGAACTCTCCGGGCTGGCCGGGGTGACCAGCTCGGTGATCAAGGGGCTGGTCAAACAGGGCGCCATCCGCGAGGAAGAAGCCCCCCGCGACCTGCCGTTCCCGCCGCTGGACCCGGAATTGCCGGGCAAGACCCTCTCGGAGGATCAGGCCACTGCCGCTGCCGCACTTGAGGCAGGGGTGAATGGGGGACGTTACGGTACTACGCTCCTGAAGGGTGTGACCGGCTCGGGCAAGACCGAGGTCTATCTGGAGGCTGTGGCCGCCTGTCTGCGCAAGGGGCGGCAGGCGCTGGTGCTGTTGCCGGAAATCGCGCTCACGGCGGAATTCCTGAAGCGCGTGGAAGCACGGTTTGGTGCGGTGCCTGCGGAGTGGCATTCCGGCGTCACCATGACGGAACGCCGCCGGGTCTGGCGGATGGTGGGGCAGGGGGCCGCGCAGCTGGTGATTGGCGCGCGGTCCTCGCTCTATCTGCCGTTTCGCGATCTCGGCCTGATCATCGTCGATGAAGAACACGATACCTCCTACAAGCAAGAAGAGGGGGTCCTGTATAATGCGCGGGATCTCGCGGTCTGGCGGGCGTCGCTCTGTCAGGCGCAGGTGGTGCTGGCATCAGCGACACCGAGCCTTGAGACATGGGCGAATGCGGAGGCGGGCAAATACCAGCGCCTCGATCTGACGTCGCGCTTTGGCGAGTCGGTGCTGCCTGAAATGCGCGCGATCGATATGCGCAACGAGGATCTTCTGCCCTCAACCTGGATATCGCCGACGCTCAAGCAGGCGATGAAGCTCAGGATCGAACGCGGCGAGCAGTCCCTCTTGTTCCTGAACCGGCGCGGCTTTGCGCCGGTGACGATCTGCCGGGCCTGCGGCACGCAGGTGGCCTGCGACAATTGTGATGCGCGCATGGTCGAACACCGGTTTATGAAACGGCTTATGTGCCATCAATGTGGCGAGACCAAGCCGGTGCCGACCGAATGCCCCTCCTGCAAGGTCGAAGACAAGATGGCCCCCGTCGGCCCCGGTATCGAACGGCTGGGCGAGGAGGCGGCGGCGCTGTTTCCAGAGGCCTGCATCGCGGTGCTCAGTTCCGATCTCTTCGGCTCCGCCCGCGCGCTGAAACAGCGGATCGAAGAAATCGCCGCCGGTGAGGCTGATATCATCCTCGGCACCCAACTGGTGGCAAAGGGGCACAACTTTCCGCTGCTGACCCTGGTGGGGGTGATCGACGCCGACCTCGGGCTGCAGGGATCGGACCTGCGCGCGGCGGAGCGCACGTTCCAGCTGATGCGGCAGGTGGCAGGGCGCGCAGGGCGGGCGGAGCGCCGCGGCGAGGCGCTGATGCAGAGCTTTCAGCCAGAGCACCCGGTGATCCGTGCGATCCTGTCCGGTGATGAGGAGAGTTTCTGGCGCGCCGAGGCCGAACAGCGACAGGCCGCAGGCGTGCCCCCCTATGGGCGTATGGCAGGGGTGATCCTGTCGGGCACGGATCTGGCCCAGGTGTTTGACCTCGGCGGCGCATTGGCGCGCAACGATGGGCCGCTCCGTCAGGTGGGGGCGCAACTCTTTGGCCCGGCGCCGGCCCCCATTGCACGGGTGCGCGGGCGTCACCGCGTGCGTCTGTTGGTCAAGGCCGACAAGGGCGCTCCGTTGCAAGACGCAATCCGCCGCTGGATCGCTCCGTTCAAGCTCAAGGGGGATCTGCGCCTGAATGTGGACATCGATCCGCAGAGCTTCCTCTGAACCGAATGGGTGGGGAGCCGCTGAACCGGGCGATGGCCCTGCGGGAATGCAGGGGGATCTGTGCGCTCACTGGCGTGATTTGGTACAATTCTTGACTCGCCCTGTCGAGTAAAGCGCTCTAAAGCCAAGGCATGAAAACGCCCATGTCCCTCGATCAGGCCCGGTCGCTGCCGTTCTGGCGCCGTCCCATCACGCTGCTGTTTCTGATGGCGATCGCCATGCCCGTCGCCTTCAACACCTGGTCGGCGTTGCTGAACAACTTCGTGATCGAGGTGGCGGATTTCGATGGCGCGGACATCGGCCTGCTGCACACCGTGCGCGAGATCCCCGGTTTCCTTGCGTTCCTCGTGATCTTTCTGATCATCTTCATTCGCGAGCAGGTGCTGGGCCTTCTGTCGCTGGCGCTGCTTGGCGCGGCAACCGCGCTGACGGCGTGGTTTCCGACCTTGCAAGGCATTTTGATAATCACGGTGCTGAGTTCGATCGGCTTTCACTATTTCGAAACCGTGGCGCAATCGCTGCAATTGCAGTGGTTGTCCAAGGAACGCGCCCCGCAGATGCTGGGCTGGCTGGTGGCGACAGGGTCTGCCGCGACGCTGGTCGTCTACGGCGCGATCGTTCTGCTGTGGGAGCCGCTGGGCCTGACCTACAACGCCGTTTATCTGGCGGCGGGCGGTTTCACGGCGGTGGTCGCCATCTTCTGCCTGTTTGCGGTCCCTCAGTTCGACGGTCCGACCCCGCAGAACAAGAAGATGGTACTGCGGCGGCGCTACTGGCTGTACTACGCGTTGCAGTTCATGGCCGGGGCCCGGCGGCAGATCTTTGTCGTGTTCGCGGGGTTCATGATGGTGGAGCGGTTTGGCTTTGAGGTGCATCACCTCACCGGTCTCTATCTGATCAACCTTCTGATCAATATGATCGCCGCGCCGATGCTGGGGCGGTTTGTGTCCCGGTTTGGGGAACGCCGTACCCTGATCTTTGAATATGTCGGCCTCGCCACCGTCTTTGCCCTCTATGGCGGCATCTACTGGTTCGGCTGGGGCGTGGTGCTGGCGGCGACGCTCTATGTGGTGGACCACATCCTGTTTGCGCTCGCGCTGGCCCTGAAGACCTATTTCCAGAAGATCGCCGATCCGGCCGATATTGCACCGACGGCGGCGGTTGCCTTTACCATCAACCACATCGCGGCGGTGTTCCTGCCGGTCTTGCTGGGTCTCCTGTGGGTGGCCTCTCCGGCGGCAGTCTTTGGGCTGGCGGCCCTGATGGCGCTGGTGTCGCTGGCGCTGTCGCTGATGATCCCGCGCCACCCGGAGCCAGGAAACGAGACCATCTTTGCCCGGTTTGCCGCCCCGGCACCGGCAGAATAACCTTAGGGGGTGGGGGCGCAGCCCCTGCTGCCTCTTGACCCTGCATGCAAGGCTCGCGTAGGCGCTGATCCAGCCCGCGCCCTGTGCGCCCAGTTCTTTCGGAGACCCTCCATGCCCACCTTCACCGCCCTCACCACGCTGACCGGAAAAGCCCAGGCCGAGGCGCTGGGCGAGGCAATGGAGCGGCTCAACCCGGAGCCGACCGGGGTCGGTGTCTTCGAGGTCGAAGATGACTCGGGGCTCTGGGAAGTGGGGGGCTATTTCACCGAAGCTCCGGACGAGGCGGGGCTGGCCCTTTTGGCGACGCTGCACGGGGCGAAACCCTTTGCGGTCTCGGAACTCCCCGAGACGGACTGGGTGGCGCATGTGCGTCGCGAACTGGCGCCGGTCGAGGCGGGCCGTTTCTTTGTCTACGGCAGTCACGATGCCGACAAGCTGCCCGGGGACAAGATTCCCTTGCTGATCGAGGCGGCGATGGCGTTTGGCACCGGCCATCACGGTACCACCCTGGGCTGCCTCAAGGCGCTGGATCACCTGATCGGCACGGGGTTCGAAGGAGACAAAGTCGTGGACATCGGCTGTGGCACGGCGGTCCTTGCCATGGCGGCGGCGCGGGTCTGGCCGCAGGCGCGGGTTCTTGCAAGTGACATCGACGAAGTTGCAGTTGATGTGGCCGAGGCCAATATGGACGCCAACGGCATGAAGGGCGCGGTGCAATGTCTTGAGGCGGCAGGCTTCGATGCACCGGCCCTGAAGGAAAGCGCCCCATATGACTTGATCTTCGCCAATATCCTCAAGGGTCCGCTGGTGGCACTTGCCCCGGACATGGCGGCGCATCTGCGTGCGGGCGGGTATGCGATTCTGTCCGGTATCCTGAACGATCAGGCCGATGACGTGATCGCCGTTTATGCGCAAAACGGGGTCAATCTGGTCCAACGCGCAGAGATTGGTGAGTGGACGACGCTGATCTTGCAGAGGTAAACGGCGATACCGGGCCAGTTTAATAGAGTTTTAGCGATCTGCCTTCCTTTGGTCACAATTCAAGCTTAACTTCTTTCCATCCGCTGGTGGGGGCCAGTTCGGAGTTTCGCAATGAGCGACCAACACGCAGAGTTTCGCCACCGACTCCGTCGGCTGGACCGTAAGAGCTTGCAGATGAGCCAGGGCTACACAGCCAAGATGCGCGCAGACGGGCTGATCATTGTCGAGCCGCGCAAGGTCGTGCGCTCCAAGATCACCCTGCGCTCCCTCATTTTGTTCCTGACAGCCATTCTGGTGTTCAAAGGCTTCCTGATCGCATCGCTTGGCTACAGCAGCTATGATGAACGTGTGCAGAAACTCAGCCGCGGCACCGCGGTGGAACAGGGGGGGGCCTTCCTGATGCAGGCCGATCCGATCTCGACCGCAATTGCCTCGCATCTGGTTCCGTATTTGCGCTGAATCTGCGCTGATCGGGACGAGGCCCGGTCGAAGACCGTCGAGCGAAGACAGTCGGGCCAACGAACAAAACGCCGCCCCGGAACCTCTCCGATGGGCGGCGTCGCGTTTGTATCCATCCGGGGTCCGCGCACGGACCGGCGTCTGTTTCAGACCAGCGGGGAATCCATGCCGATGCTGTCAACATCGCCGCGGTTGAGCCCGATGTCGGACAGCTCGCGGTCGGACAGCGCGCCAAGCGCCTTGCGGGTCATGCGCGCGTCATTCCAGACGGCGACGGTGGCGATCAGCGTATTCACAAGAGCGCCGATACGGCCGATCAGGCCGGTGGTGCCTTGGGCGGTGCGGGTGGTGTCGAGTACAGCCATATCCACGTTCTCTCTCATTCGAGTTCAGGTTTGTCTCATCAGTGCGATGAGCGGCAGATAGAGACGCTTTTCGCGGCTCACAAGCGCAATTTTTGCATGTGTCCCATGCAGTTTTCGCATAGCTTTGAGGTATGGAAATAAGGGGTTTCGTCACGTTCCCGGGAAAGCGCGGAAATCTGTCGGCGTCGTGTTTCGGGATGTCGTTTCCAGGCGCTTTTGGGGCTGCGCGGGTCCGCCTGCTGCGGGTGAGATCGAGGAACCGGAGCGAGGCCCGCGGCAGGAAAGCGATTGGTTGTGTTCGCGTTTTGTGCTAGCTGGGTTTACAATCCGTAAAAAACACAACGACAGATCGGGCGGTGAGATGCGAATACTAGGGATCGATCCGGGGCTCAGGACCCTTGGATGGGGCGTCATCGAATCAAATGGCGCGCGTCTCAGCCATGTTGCCAACGGTCTGTGTCACTCTGACGGTGATGATTTGGGAGAGCGGCTGTTGTCATTGCACAATCAGGTCACCGAGATCATAGCCGCCTATCAGCCGGATCAGGCCGCGATCGAGCAGACCTTTGTGAACAAGGATGGCGCCGGGACGCTGAAGCTGGGTCAGGCGCGCGGCGTGGCCTTGCTCACCCTGGCCAAGGCCGGACTGCCCACCGGCGAATATGCACCCAACCGCGTCAAGAAGACTGTGGTCGGGGTGGGGCATGCCGAGAAGGAACAAGTGCTGCATATGGTCAAGCTGCAATTGCCGGGCTGCGCCCCCAAGGGGGCGGATGCGGCAGACGCACTGGCGATCGCCATCTGTCACGCCTATTACGGGGGCAGCAACCAGCGGCAATTGAAAGAGGTACGCGCATGATCGGCAAACTGACCGGCCGGCTCGACTACAGGGCGCCCGATCATGTGATGATCGATGTGCGTGGCGTGGGCTACATCGTCTACTGCTCGGACCGGACGCTGGCCAGCCTGCCCACGGCGGGGGAGGCGGTGCAGCTTTATACGGAACTTCTGGTGCGCGAGGATCTGATGCAGCTCTTTGGCTTCACCTCGCTGGTGGAAAAGGAATGGCATCGCCTGCTGACGTCGGTACAGGGAGTGGGGGCCAAGGTTTCGCTGGCGATCCTGAGTGCGCTTGGTCCCGAAGGTGTGAGCCGCGCGATTGCGCTGGGGGATTGGGCGGCGGTGAAAGCGGCCAAAGGGGTCGGCCCCAAGACCGCGCAGCGGATTGTGCTGGACCTGAAGGACAAGGCGCCGTCGGTGATGGCGATGGGGGGCACGATCACAGAGGCACTGGACGGGCCGGATCTCGACGCGGTGGTCGAACCCGCCTCGGAGGCGCCGGTGAAACCCGGGCGCAAAGCCGCCCCCAAAGCTCCGACCGGCGCGGCGGCGGCATCGGCGGGCGCACTGTCGGCATTGGGCAACCTCGGCTATGGACCTTCTGACGCTGCAAGTGCGGTGGCTGAGGCGGCTGGCGATAACCCGGAAGCAGGCGAGGCAGAGCTGATCCGCGCGGCGCTGCGCCTGCTGGCGCCCAAAGGCTGAGGGGATGAGTGAATGATTGACGCGGACCCCACCCTGCGCCCCGAGCCGCTGCCCGAAGACAACGATCGCGCCTTGCGTCCGCAGGGGCTTGGCGAATTCATCGGCCAGGCGGAGGCCCGCGCCAACCTGCGGGTGTTTATCGAATCTGCCCGCCGGCGCGGCGAGGCGATGGACCACACCCTGTTTCATGGCCCGCCGGGACTTGGCAAAACGACGCTTGCGCAGATTGTGGCGCGCGAGCTGGGCGTGAACTTTCGCATGACCTCCGGGCCGGTGCTTGCAAAGGCGGGCGATCTGGCCGCGATCCTCACCAATCTTGAGGCGCGCGATGTGTTGTTCATCGATGAAATCCACCGTCTGAACCCGGCCGTTGAGGAGGTGCTCTATCCGGCGATGGAGGATTTCGAACTGGATCTGGTGATCGGCGAGGGGCCGGCGGCACGTACGGTGCGCATTGAGCTGCAGCCTTTCACACTGGTGGGGGCAACGACGCGCATGGGGCTTTTGACCACGCCGCTACGAGATCGGTTTGGCATTCCGACACGGCTGCAGTTCTACACCGTGGATGAGCTGTTCGAGATCGTCAGCCGGAACGCCCGCAAGCTGGGAGCCCCTGCTGATGACGCCGGGGCGCGGGAGATCGCGCGGCGCGCCCGCGGCACCCCAAGGATCGCCGGGCGGCTCTTGCGCCGCGTGGTGGACTTTGCGGTTGTCGAGGGCGATGGAACGATCACCCAGGAACTGGCCGATGGCGCGCTGACGCGGCTCGGGGTGGATCAGCTGGGTCTTGATGGCGCGGACCGACGGTATCTGCGTCTGGTGGCCGAGAACTATGGCGGTGGTCCCGTCGGGATCGAGACCATGTCCGCCGCGCTGAGCGAAAGCCGCGACGCGCTGGAGGAGGTGATCGAGCCCTATCTTCTGCAACAAGGGCTGATCCAGCGCACGCCGCGCGGACGGATGCTGGCGCAAAAGGCGTGGCAGCATCTGGGCCTTGCGCCTCCCAAGTCGCACAGCGACCTCTTTGGCTGAGAACAGGAGCGCGCGATGCAGGATCTTGGTGAACTGACCGCCGTCGCCAATCGGGTGAGTGTGCTTTACGCGCAGCGCTTCGGGATCGAGCGGGATGCCGCTTGGTATCTGGGCAAGATGACCGAAGAGCTGGGCGAGGTCGCCTCTGCCTATCTGAGCCTTGCGGGGCAGACACGCAAGGACGGCAGCAAAACCGATCTGGAGAACGAGGTCGCCGACCTCCTCGGGTTTCTGCTGTTGTTTGCCGATTGGCAGGGCATTGATGCCGGCGCGGCGTTTGAGCGCAAATGGGGCGCTTATCTTGCGCAGGAGGCGTGACGGAGCGGCACGGGACTTCTCCCCTTGCTCCGCCCCGGGCAGGTCCGTACAAACGCCCGACGAGCGAATGAAATGACGAGGCCGCGCATGTCCGCACTCCTGCTGCCAGAGGAAATCGAAGCGCTTTTCACCCGCGAGGACGGCACCTATGCCTTTGCGCGCTGGGGGCGTCCGATCGCGCCCATCGTCTTTGGCGTGACGGACGAGACGCTTGTCACCGTGAAGGGTGCGGTCGAGGCCATGGCCACGCTGGCGGGGCATCAGATGGCGGAAACCGATCCGGAACTCGGTGCCAATCTCATGTTCTTTTTCTTCCGGGAGTGGGAAGAACTGCTGGAGGTCCCAGACCTTGATCGGATGATCCCCGGGCTGGCGCCACTGGTGAACCGCCTCGCGAAAGAGGATGCCAGCCAGTATCGTGCGTTTCGCTTTGACGATCAGGGTGCCATTCAGGCGGCCTTTGTCTTTCTGCGCATGAAAGGCGCGATGGCAGAGGTGCCGGCAGAAACACTCGCACTGACACAGGCGGTGCAGGTGATGCTCCTGTGGGGAGAGCAGGCCTTTGCGGAGGTGTCGCCGCTGGCGGTCTTGCCGGAAAATGGCAACACGATCCTGCGCCCCGAGATCGCGGGGGTGATTGCGGCCGCCTATGATCGGATGATGCCCGTGGCGGCGCAGGATGCGAGTCATGCGCTGCGACTCTATGCGCGGCTGCAAGCGCCGCCGTCGGATATCCGGGGCGATGAGGCATGACGCACCAGTTCCCGATCACGGTATATTACGAAGACACCGATATGGGCGGTGTGGTCTATCACGCCAATTTCCTGCGGTTCATCGAGCGCGCCCGCAGCGACTATGTCCGTCGGTTGGGTGTTGATCAAAACGCCATGCGCGACGCCGGCATCGTCTGGGTGGTGACGCGGATCGAGGCCGATTACCTGTCGCCTGCACGGTTCGAGGATGAACTCATCGTGGAAACCGCGCCCGAGAAACTGACCTCCGCCCGGCTGACCATGTCGCAGGTGGTCCGGCGCGACGGGCGCGAGTTGTTTCGTGCCCGGGTGACCGCCGTCTGCATGGATATGCGCAGCGGCAAACCGGTGCGGCTTCCGGCAGAAGTTCGCGCATCCCTGTAACAATCGGCGACAATGCCCCTGTTTGCTTGGCAATGTCGCTTGTTTTGCGCTAGCGTCCGCCCCAATTAGGCCGCGCAAGCACAACGACGTGGCAACTGGCTATAGAGCAGGCAGATGGAAGCAGAAACTCTGGCACTGGCGCAGGAGATTGATTTCTCCATGTGGGGGTTGTTCGCGCGCGCGACGCTGACCGTGAAATTCGTGATGATCATGCTGATCGTCGCCTCGATTTGGTCGTGGTCGATCATCATCCAAAAACTCATCACCTACAGGTCCGCCCGTCGCGAGGCGCAGGTGTTCGAACGCGCCTTCTGGTCCGGTAACCCGCTGGATGAGCTGTACGAGGACATCGGCCCAGACCCCTCTGGCCATTCCGAGCGTATCTTTGCCGCCGGCATGGCCGAGTGGCGCCGCAGTCACCGCACCGATGGGGCTCTGATCCCCGGCGCGCAGGCCCGCATCGACCGGTCGATGGATGTGGCGATCTCCAAGGAGAGCGAGGGATTGCAAAGCGGCTTGCAGATCCTGGCAACCGTGGGCTCCACAGCGCCCTTCATCGGTCTGTTCGGGACCGTGTGGGGCATCATGAATGCCTTTATCGAGATCGCGGAACAGCAAAACACCAACCTCGCCGTCGTGGCGCCGGGCATCGCCGAGGCGCTTCTGGCCACCGGGCTCGGCCTCTTGGCGGCAATTCCGGCAGTGATCTTCTATAACAAGCTCTCGGCGGATTCCGACCGGATCATCGGTGGGTATGAGGCCTTTGCCGATGAGTTCGCCACCATCTTCTCGCGCCAGTTGGACAGCTGAGCCATGGGTGCAGCCGTACAACAGAAGGACGCAGGCGGCGGGCGGCGACGTGGTCGGCGGCGGTCGCGGTCGCGGCCGATGGCGGAAATCAACGTGACGCCATTTGTCGACGTGATGCTGGTGCTGCTGATCATCTTCATGGTGGCAGCACCGCTGATGACGGTCGGCGTCCCGGTCGAATTGCCGAAAACCGCGGCCGGCGCCTTGCCCGGCGAGGACGAAGAACCCCTGACGGTGACCATGACCGCTGCGGGCGAGATCCAGATCCAGACCACGCCGGTCGCGCGTGATGATCTGGTCGCGCGCCTGCGTGCGATCGCGGCGGAACGCACCTCGGACCGGGTCTATCTGCGTGCGGATGGCGCCATTGCCTACAGCGATGTGATGCAGGTGATGGGGGCGCTCAATGCCGGGGGCTTTGCCAATGTGGGCCTGGTGACCGACACCGGCGGACCAGCACTCGACGGGCGGCCTGCCGCACCGGACGAGTGATACGGGTGATGATGTGCAGACCGGCACGAAGATCTCTGTAGCAGGCCATGGGATCCTGATCACATGGGCGCTTGTGGGCGGGTGGTTCCACTCCGACCCGCTGCCGTTCCAGAGTCAGGACGTCTCCATTATCTCCGCCGAGGAATTCGCGCGGCTGAGCGAACAGCAGGCCGCGCCGGAGGTGGCCGAGGACCCGGTTGCGCCGGTCACGCCCAGCGTGGCCGAGACCGCACCCGCGATCCCCGAGCGGCCGCAGCCCGAGCCGGAACCGCCCACCGCACAACCCGAGCCGATCGAGGCGCCCACAGTCGAAGCGGAGCCGGAACCGCCCGCGCCGGAGCCGACACCGGAGGTGCCGACAGTGGTGCCGGACGCGCCGGATGTGCCCGACATCGTGACCGATCTGCCGCAGACCGCAGAGCCGGAGACCGCCCAGCCGACGGATCGGGTCGCGCCGGAGCCGGTGCAACCACCGGAACCGGACACCCAGGTCGATGATGTGGCCCGGGAAGAGGTCGCACCCGATGCGGGTGCCGAGGTCAATCAGCCGGTGCAGGAGGCCACCGCCCCGGAGGCCGCCAGTGATCGCATCGTGACCGAGGCGGAGGCGGATGATGCCGAACCGACCGCGCCGCTGGCCAGTGTCCGACCGCGTCTGCGTCCCGAACGTCCGACCGCCGCACCGGAGCCGGAGCAGGTCGAGACTGCAACAGCGCCGGAAAATTCCGACCCGGTGGCGGAACCAAACCCCGAGGTCGAGAGTTCCGCCGTGGATGATGCGCTTGCGGAGGCGCTGGCCGGGACGGGCGAGGTCGAGGCGCCGGAACCCTCCGGCCCACCGATGACGCGGGGGGAAAAGGATGCACTGCGGGTTGCGGTATCGCGCTGCTGGAACGTCGGCTCGCTGTCCAGCGAGGCGCTGCGCACCACCGTTGTGGTCAGCGTGGAGCTGTCGCGCGACGGGGTGCCCGACATTGGGTCGATCCGAATGCGGTCCAGTTCCGGCGGCTCCGACAGTTCGGCCAGACAGGCCTATGAGGCCGCGCGCCGCGCAATCATCCGCTGTGGATCAAAAGGATTTGATCTCCCGGCTGACAAATACGCGCAGTGGCGTGATATTGAGATGACATTCAACCCCGAAGGAATGCGGATCAGATGAGAAACGCGATAGCGATACTACTCCTTGGCCTTGCGATGCTGCTGCCCGTGGGGGCGGCGCAGGCACAGGACGGGCCGCTCAGGATCGAGATTACCGACGGCGTGATCGAACCGCTGCCCTTTGCGGTGCCGGATTTCATCGCCGACACGCCTGCTGCCTCGCAGTATGCGGCGGATATCGCGCGGGTGATTGCCGCCGATCTGACCGGCTCCGGCCTGTTTCGCGAGATCCCCAAGGTCGCCTATATCTCGCCCTACAGCGATTTTGACGCGGCGGTGAACTTTACCGACTGGAAGGCAATCAATGCGCAGGCCTTGATCACCGGCGCGGTCAGCATCTCTGGTGATCGTGTGACCGTGCGCTTTCGCGCCTATGATGTGTTTGCGGGGCAGGAACTGGGGTCCGGTCTGCAACTCTCCGGTACCACCGACGGCTGGCGCCGCATCGCCCACAAGGTGGCGGATACGATCTATTCGCGCCTGACGGGCGAGGGGGGCTATTTCGACAGCCGCGTGGTGTTCGTCTCTGAAACCGGGCCGAAGAACGACCGCAAGAAACGGCTGGCGATCATGGATTACGACGGCGCCAACGTGCAGTATCTGACCAACTCCGAGTCGATCGTACTGGCGCCACGATTCTCGCCCACCGGGGACAGGGTGCTCTACACCAGCTACGAGAGCGGTTTCCCACAGATCCACGTGCTTGATGTGGGGCGGGTGCAGCGCCGGGTGCTGTCGGCAGGCAGCGGCACCATGAGCTTTGCACCTCGATTTGCGCCCAACGGTCAGACCGTTGTCTATTCGCAGTCCGAAGGCGGCAACACCGACCTCTATTCCATGGACATCAACTCCGGCCGCACCCAGCGCCTGACCAGTGCCCCATCGATCGAGACCGCGCCGTCGTTCTCGCCGGATGGCAGCCAGGTCGTGTTCGAAAGCGACCGGTCCGGGGCCTCGCAGCTCTATGTGATGCCGGCCAGCGGCGGTGAGGCGAAGCGGATCAGTTTCGGCCAGGGGCGCTACGGCACACCTGTCTGGTCGCCGCGGGGGGATTACATCGCCTTCACCAAACAGAACGCGGGGCGGTTTCACATTGGCGTGATGCGCACCGATGGCAGCGAGGAACGCCTGCTGACCGCGTCCTTCCTTGATGAGGGGCCGACCTGGTCGCCCAACGGGCGCGTGATCATGTTCACCCGCGAAACGCAGGGGGCAAGCGGGCAGGCGCGGCTCTATTCAGTGGATATTTCCGGGCGCAACCTGAAACCGGTCAAGACTCCGGATGGCGCCTCCGACCCGTCCTGGTCACCGTTGCAGGATTGATGAACCGTCTGGCCGCGCCGTGGTGCAAGCCCGTGGCGTGGCCAGACAGACTATGCTAACACTTCGACAAGAAATGTCCGATGACATGAGGCGATTTCAAATGAGCAGTATCAACAAAGCAATTCTTCTGGTGGCCGGTCTGGCCCTCGCAGCCTGTTCCGACGCACGTTGGGATGACACCACTGCCGGCGCAGGTGGCACGGGGCTGGGTGCGGATGGCAGCACCGCGGACCCCTCCAGCCCGGCCTACTTCCGCGAGGCGATCGGGGACCGTGTCCTGTTCGAGGTCGATCAGTCCAGCATCTCTGTTTCGGCGCGTTCGGTGCTGGACGGGCAGGCGCGTTGGCTCAATGCCAACCCGGACTACGTCGTGACCATCGAAGGCCATGCGGACGAGCAGGGCACCCGCGAGTACAACCTGGCGCTGGGCGCCCGTCGGGCCAATTCGGCGCGTGAATATCTGATCTCGCAAGGGGTCGCCTCCAGCCGTATTCAAACCGTGTCCTACGGCAAGGAACGTCCGATCGAGATCTGTTCTGCCGAGAGCTGCTATGCCCAGAACCGCCGCGCGGTGACCGTGCTGGCCGGCGGCGCGGTGAGCTGACCCGATGCGTGGTTTGCGACAGATCCTCCTTTCCACGGCACTGGTTGCGGCCAGCGCCATGCCCTCTTTCGCGCAGGACCGCGAGCAGACCCTTGCGGACATCCGTCAGGAGCTGACGGTCCTGCACGTGGAAGTGCAGCGCCTGAACCGGGAGCTGTCCACAACCGGTGCCCCGTCGGCCTCGCTGGCGGGCACTTCGGTGCTGGATCGGGTGACGGCGATCGAGGCAGAACTGCAACGGCTGACCGCGCAGACGGAGCAGCTGCAGTATCGCATTCAGCGTATCGTCGAGGATGGCACCAACCGGATCGGGGATCTGGAGTTCCGCCTCGTGGAGCTCGAGGGAGGGGACCTGTCGCAACTCGGTGAAACCACGACCCTGGGCGGCTCCGTCGAGGGCGAGGGCGCTCCCGGACTGGGCGAAACGGCGGTGATTGCACCGGGCACGGCCGAAACCGCCGAGCCGGGGACAGGTGAGCTCGCCGTGGGCGAGGAAGCGGATTATCAGGCCGCGATGACCGACCTCGAGGCAGAGAACTACCAGATGGCTGCCGACAAGCTGGCGACCTTCAAGGAGGCCTATCCGGGCAGCCCGTTGACGGCAAAGGTGGATTTCGGGCGCGGCAAGGCGCTTGACGGTCTGGGCGATACCCGCGAGGCGGCACGCGCCTATCTGGCGGCCTTCACCGGTGACACCTCGGGCGCCATCGCCCCCGAAGCCCTCTATGAGCTGGGCGCGGCCTTGGGCCGGCTCGGGCAGGTGGATCAGGCCTGCATCACCCTTGCGGAGGTATCTGTCCGCTTCCCCAACGATCCGGCTGTGACCGCGGCGGAAGAGGAACGATCCAAACTGGCGTGCTCTTGACGCCCACCGAAGACGCTCTGTTGGCCGAGGTGCGGGCCGGTTTGGGGCCGCTTCCCGGATCTCTGGGCGTGGCGGTGTCGGGCGGCAGCGATTCCCTTGCACTCCTCTACGTGTTGGCAATCATCGCTCGTGAGGAAGGGACCCACCTGCATGTGGTGACCGTGGATCACGGGCTACGCGCCGAATCACGGGCCGAGGCGGAGCTGGTGGCCTCCCATGCCAAGGCGCTGGGCCTCTCTCACGACATTCTCAGCTGGCAGCCTGATGATACGCGCCGCGGCAACCTGCAGGGTGAGGCTCGCGATGCGCGATACAGGTTGCTGACGGATTGGGCCCGATCCCGCGGCATCCCGGCGGTGGCGGTGGGGCATACAGCCGACGATCAGGCGGAAACCGTGTTGATGCGCCTGCGCCGCGCCTCCGGGGTGACGGGGCTCTCTGCGATGCCGCGACGACATTCCCGTGACGGGACCGCGATCCTGCGGCCCATGCTGGGGCTGCGTCGTGACGATCTGCGGGCCTACCTCAAGGCGCGGGGGCTGGACTGGATCGACGATCCCTCCAATCAGGACCTGCGATTCGAACGGGTGCGCGTGCGCGATGCGATGAAAGCGCTGGAGCCGCTCGGATTGACGGTGGAGGCGCTTGCCGCTGTGGCCGACAACATGCGCATGGCGGATGCGGCGCTGGATCATGAGGTGACAGAGGCGGCACAGGCGCTGGGGCAGGTCCGCTTGGGCGCGGCAGTGCTTGATCGGTCAGGGTTTAATGCCCTGGCGGAGGAGATCGCCCGCCGCCTGCTGGTGGGCGCGGTTTCTTATGTGACCGGGCAGGGCTACCCGCCGCGACGGGTGCCGCTGATGGACGCGCTGCGCGCGTTGGGCCGGGGCAGGGGGGCGACGTTGCAGGGCTGTCAGATCCTGGTGAAAACCGATCATATCTGGATCTGCCGCGAGTATCAGGCGGTCCGCGATCTGTGCCAGCCCTGGACCGGGACGGAGGACCCGGCAGAGGCGCCGGCTCTCTGTTGGGATGAGACCTGGCGCATTTCAGGACCAGCGCCTGAAACGGGGGCCGGTTTCGAGGTCCGCGCTCTGGGGGCGGACGGCTTGGCGCAGCTGGAGGATTGGCGCGGGCACGGGGCCCCGCGTGAGGTGCTGATGGCCTTGCCAGCGGTCTGGCGCGGCGATGTGCTGGTGGCCGTTCCGCCGCTCCAGTCGAGCGAAACCTGGTCAGCTGCGGCAATCCGACGACCCGAGACATGGGCGCAGCCTGCTTTATCGCATTGAACCTGACCAAATCATCCTTATTTTAGGTACAACTGATGGTCGTCGCGTGCTAGGGCCGTGGCGTCCTTGGAATTCTTGGGAGAGCCATTTTGGGCAACGCACGCAATATCGCCTTCTGGGTAGTTCTGTTCCTGCTCGTCGTGACCCTGTTCAACCTGTTCAGCGGATCCGGCAGCACACTTCAGAGCCGCGAGAAGACTTATTCGGAATTCGTGACCTCCGTTGAAGGCGGAAATGTCAGCACCGTGACGCTGGATGGCGAACAGGTGCGCTACACGACCTCCGACGGCCAGAGCTACACGACGATCAAGCCGGGAGACGCCGAAGTCACCCAGATGCTGATCGACAACAACATCCCCGTGCGCGCGGAAAAGCAGCAGCAGTCGACGTTCCAGTCCTTCCTGCTGACGCTTCTGCCGTTCCTGCTGCTGATCGGTGTCTGGATCTATTTCATGAACCGCATGCAGGGTGGCGGCAAAGGCGGTGCCATGGGCTTTGGCAAGTCCAAGGCCAAGATGCTGACCGAAAAACACGGTCGCGTCACCTTTGACGACGTCGCGGGCATCGACGAGGCCAAGGAAGAGCTGGAAGAGATCGTGGAATTCCTGCGCAATCCGCAGAAATTCTCTCGTCTCGGCGGCAAAATCCCCAAAGGCGCGCTGCTGGTGGGCCCTCCGGGGACGGGTAAGACGCTGCTGGCGCGCGCGATCGCGGGTGAGGCCGGTGTTCCGTTCTTCACCATCTCCGGGTCCGACTTTGTCGAAATGTTCGTGGGTGTTGGTGCAAGCCGCGTGCGCGACATGTTCGAGCAGGCCAAGAAGAACGCGCCTTGTATCGTCTTTATCGACGAGATCGACGCTGTGGGCCGCCATCGTGGTGCCGGCTATGGCGGCGGCAATGATGAGCGCGAACAGACCCTCAACCAGCTGCTGGTTGAAATGGACGGGTTTGAGGCCAACGAGGGCGTGATCATTCTGGCCGCGACCAACCGCAAGGACGTGCTCGATCCGGCCTTGCTGCGTCCTGGTCGTTTTGACCGCAACGTGACGGTTGGCAACCCCGACATCAAAGGCCGTGAGAAGATCCTCGGTGTGCACGCCCGCAAGACACCGCTGGGCGCTGACGTGGATCTGCGCATCATTGCCCGTGGTACCCCCGGCTTCTCCGGTGCGGATCTGGCGAACCTTGTGAACGAGGCCGCGCTGATGGCCGCGCGCGTCGGTCGCCGCTTCGTCACCATGGAAGACTTCGAGAACGCCAAGGACAAGGTGATGATGGGGGCGGAGCGCCGCTCGATGGTGCTCACGGCCGACCAGAAGGAAAAGACCGCCTATCACGAGGCGGGCCACGCCGTGGTCGGGCTGATGCTGCCCGAGTGCGATCCGGTCTATAAGGCGACCATCATTCCCCGTGGCGGTGCGCTTGGCATGGTGGTGAGCCTGCCGGAGATGGACCGTCTGAACTGGCACAAGGACGAGTGTGAGCAGAAGCTGGCGATGACCATGGCGGGCAAGGCTGCCGAGATCATCAAATACGGCGAAGGCCACGTCTCCAACGGCCCTGCGGGCGACATCCAGCAGGCCAGCCAGCTGGCCCGTGCGATGGTGCTGCGCTGGGGCATGTCCGACAAGGTCGGCAATATCGACTACGCCGAAGCGCATGAGGGCTACTCTGGCAACACTGCCGGGTTCTCCGTCTCTGCCAACACCAAGGAGCTGATCGAGGAAGAGGTGCGCCGCTTCATCGAGGAGGCCTATCAGCGCGCCTACAAGATCCTGGAAGAGCACAAGGAAGGGTGGGAGCGTCTGGCGCAGGGGCTTCTGGAATATGAAACCCTCACCGGTGAAGAGATCAAGCGCGTGATGAACGGTGAACCGCCGCAGGCGGATGATGACGCCGACGACGACGCGGATACCGGCGCCACCTCCGTGACCGCGATCCCGAAGGCAAAGCCCAAGAAATCCCCGCCGGAAGGCGATATGGAGCCGGAGCCTTCAACCTAGCGCAACGGCCCGCCGCCGGGCTGCGACCCGGAGGGTCTGGACATTTCTGAAAGAGCCGCGATCCTTCGCGGCTCTTTTTTGTTTTCCGGGACAGGGAGCCATCCGTAACGTAAATGGCGTCACAAAACCGTTACAAGGTGCTTGACCCCCGCGCTCCGCAACCAAATATCAGGGGTCCTTTGCAAGCGACCGGAGCTATTGTGCGCATTCCCTTTACAGATCATTCTGCCCGACCAGCGACGCAAGAGCGGTCCACATCAGATCCGTTTCTTCCTGCGCCGGTTGTATTTGCGGGGTTGGTGACTGTCTGTGCCTGCGTCGCCATCTGGGCGTCCGCAACCTTTTACAGCCCGTTCAGCGCTGGCCTGCACGAGGATGGTCCGGTCGAAAAGGTGTCCGCAGCCCTCTGGGGCTTGTGTGCCGTCATGGTGATCTATTTCTCGCGCTCGCGGGTCCTGGGACCCCAGTGGCAGCTCTGGGCGCTGTTTGTAGTGCTGTGCAGTCGGGAACTCGATTTTGACAAGCGGTTTCTGAGCGAGGGCATCCTGCAACTGCGGCTCTATTCCGGGGACGCTCCGATCTGGGAAAAAGCAGTGGGCCTGATGGTTGTGCTCCTGGTGCTGACGATACTGTTGCGATTGCTTCGACTGAATGCGCCCGGGTTCGTGTCAGGGCTGCGCCACTTCCGCCCCTGGGCCTGGTGCGGGGCCTGTGCTGTCGGATTTGTCATCGTCGCCAAGAGCATCGACGGGATCGGGCGCAAGCTTGGGGAATTTGGGCTGACCCTCGATCCGGCGGTCATCGAAACGGCAATGATCTACGAAGAATTGCTGGAGCTGCTCGCGGCTGCCCTGATCGCCTGGTCGATTTGTCTTCTGGAAACGCAACTGCGGCGGGCACGCGTGGGCTGACCCCCTTGTGGCGGCGCGGCGCGTGGCTAGACTTGCGCCAGATTTTCAGAGCAGAAAGACATCACCATGCCCGTTTTACGCGAAACCGAATTCAGCGCAGAGGTCACCTGGATGGGGATCGTCCCGGCCGATGGCGGCATTCAGGCCGATATGCGCGATGATCTGGAATTCGGATTTCACGGCCTGACCGGCGAACGGCACGCGGGCGCGCAGCGCCCGTCCTGCGTGCGGGTGAAAAATCTCTATGCACCGGGAACCGAGATCCGGAACACCCGCCAGGTGACCATTCTCTCGGAAGAAGAGCTGACGCAGATTGCCGATGACATGGGTCTTGGCCAGCTCGATCCGCGCTATCTCGGTGCGACATTGGTTGTCCGGGGCATTCCGGATTTCACCCATGTGCCCCCCAGCTCGCGTTTGCAGGGGCCGGATGGCGTCACCCTGACCACAGATATCGAGAACCGCCCCTGTGTGCTTCCCGGTCGCGAGATCGAAAAGGACCATGCCGGCTTTGGTCCCAAGTTCAAGGCGGCAGCCCAGGGCCGGCGGGGAATCACCGCGTGGGTGGAGCGTCCGGGGCGGCTGAAGCTGGGAGACACTCTGCGGCTGTTCGTGCCGGATCAACGCGCCTGGAACGCTGGTTCCTGATCCCACGGGGAAGAATATGTCCCACGGCCTCGGGTCCGGGGCGGTTCGAAACCGATCAAAGACGCTCTGAAGCGCAATTATGTCGGAAACCAATGGCGCGGTTTTTTTGTGAAGGGCTAAGCGTAGGGCAGTCGCCGGTCCCAGTGGCCGGCCCCTGCCAACTCGACACTTAGGAACCAGGCCATGAGCTACAAGAGTGACATTGAAATCGCCCGCGCGGCGAACAAGCTCCCGATCCAGGAGATCGGCGCCAAACTGGGCATGAAAAACGAAGACCTTCTGCCCTATGGCCACGACAAGGCCAAGGTGAGCCAGGAGTTCATCGACTCCGTGCAGGGCAAGGAAGACGGCAAGCTGGTCCTGGTGACCGCGATCAACCCGACTCCGGCGGGTGAAGGCAAGACCACCACCACCGTCGGCCTGGGTGACGGCCTGAACCGCATCGGCAAAAACGCGATGATCTGCATCCGCGAAGCGTCCCTCGGCCCGAACTTCGGCATGAAGGGCGGCGCAGCTGGTGGCGGCAACGCGCAGGTCGTTCCGATGGAGGAAATGAACCTCCACTTCACCGGCGACTTCCACGCGATCACCTCCGCTCACTCGCTGCTGTCGGCGATGATCGACAACCACATCTACTGGGGCAACGAGCAGGAAATCGACATCCGCCGCGTTGCATGGCGTCGTGTGGTCGACATGAACGACCGCGCGCTGCGCCAGATCACCGCCTCCCTCGGTGGCGTGTCCAACGGCTTCCCGCGTGAAACCGGCTTTGACATCACCGTGGCCTCCGAGGTCATGGCGATCCTTTGCCTCGCAAACGACCTGAAGGATCTGGAAAAGCGTCTCGGCGACATCATCGTCGCCTACTGCCGCGACAAGACCCCGGTCTATTGCCGCGACATCAAGGCCGAAGGCGCAATGACCGTTCTCCTGAAAGACGCGATGCAGCCGAACCTGGTGCAGACCCTGGAAAACAACCCGGCGTTTGTGCACGGCGGCCCGTTTGCCAACATCGCGCACGGCTGTAACTCCGTCATCGCCACCAAAACCGCACTGAAAGTGTCGGACTACGTGGTGACCGAAGCCGGTTTCGGCGCTGACCTCGGCGCAGAGAAGTTCATGAACATCAAGTGCCGCAAGGCCGGTATCGCCCCCTCCGCGGTGGTGATCGTGGCCACCGTGCGCGCGATGAAGATGAACGGCGGCGTTGCCAAGGCGGATCTCGGTGCCGAGAACGTCGAAGCGGTTCAGAACGGCTGCGCCAACCTCGGCCGCCACATCGAGAACGTGAAATCCTTCGGAGTTCCGGCGGTTGTCGCGATCAACCACTTCGTCACCGACACCGATGCGGAAATCGACGCGGTGAAGGAATATGTGGCCTCCCACGGTGTCGAGGCGGTTCTGTCCCGTCACTGGGAGCTGGGCTCCGAAGGCTCCGCGCCGCTGGCCGAAAAGGTCGTGGAACTGGTCGAAGGTGGCTCCGCCAACTTCGGTCCGCTCTATCCGGACGAAATGCCGCTCTTCGAGAAGATCGAAACCATCGCCAAGCGCATCTACCGCGCCGACGAGGTTCTGGCCGATGCGAAGATCCGCAACCAGCTGAAAGAGTGGGAAGACGCGGGCTATGGCCATCTGCCGGTCTGCATGGCGAAGACCCAGTATTCCTTCTCGACCGATCCGAACCTGCGCGGTGCACCTACCGGTCACTCGGTGCCGGTGCGTGAGGTCCGCCTCTCTGCGGGCGCTGGCTTCATCGTGGTTGTCTGCGGCGAGATCATGACCATGCCGGGTCTGCCGCGCACCCCGGCGGCGGAAAGCATCCGCCTGAACGAAGAAGGTCTGATCGAAGGCTTGTTCTAAGGCTCGAAATGGGCAATCTGCGGCCCGGGGCATATGCCTCGGGCCGTAGGAGTTTTGAAAGAGAGATGACCCACCGCAAACCGCCGCAAGACTGTGCCGACATGTCCGAACTGCGTCAGGCGATCGATGCCATCGACGTGGAACTGGTGAAGCTGCTTCGGGATCGTGCCGACTATATTGATCGCGCTGTGACACTGAAGCAGGCCAATGGATGGCCGGCACGCATCCAGTCCCGGGTGGAGGAGGTTGTCGCCAACGCGTGCCGGGTGGCCGAGGCCGAGGGTCTTGATCCGCGTCTGGTAGAGCGCATCTGGCGCGATATGGTGGATTGGTCGATTTCGCGCGAGGCGCGGGACATCCCGGAGACTTGAGCAGCGCCCGAACGAAGGGTCTGCACCGTGACAAGGAACAAAACGATGGCAGCAGAAATCATTGACGGTAAGGCCTTTGCGGCCAAGGTCCGCGGTCAGGTGGCAGAGCATGTCTCCCGCCTGAAGGAAGAGCACGACATCACCCCGGGGCTCGCCGTGGTGCTGGTGGGCGAAGATCCCGCGTCGCAGGTCTATGTGCGCTCCAAGGGCAAACAGACCGTCGAGGTCGGCATGAACTCTTTCGAGCACAAACTCGATGCGGAGACCTCCGAGGCGGATCTGCTGGCGCTGATCGACCAGCTCAACACCGATCCGGCGGTGCACGGCATTCTGGTTCAGCTGCCGCTGCCGAAACATCTGGACGAGGATCTGGTCATCAACTCCATCGCGCCGGAAAAGGATGTCGACGGGTTTCACATCTCCAACGTGGGTCTGCTGGGCACGGGACAGAAATCCATGGTGCCCTGCACCCCGCTTGGCTGTCTGATGATGCTGCGGGACCATCACGGATCTCTGTCCGGCCTGGATGCGGTTGTGGTCGGACGTTCCAACATCGTGGGCAAGCCGATGGCGCAGCTTTTGCTGGGCGACAGCTGCACCGTGACCATCGCCCATTCGCGCACCAAGGATCTGCCGGACGTGGTGCGCCGCGCCGATATCGTCGTGGCCGCCGTGGGCCGCCCCGAAATGGTGCCCGGGGACTGGATCAAGGAAGGCGCCACCGTCATCGACGTGGGTATCAACCGGATCGACGCACCGGAAAAGGGCGAGGGCAAGACCCGTCTGGTCGGGGATGTGCATTATGAGAGCGCAGCGGCACGCGCCGGTGCTATCACGCCGGTGCCCGGTGGCGTGGGGCCGATGACCATTGCCTGCCTGCTGGCAAACACCGTCACCGCCTGCTGCCGTGCCAATAACCTGGCCGAGCCCGAAGGGCTGACCGCCTGAAGCGACGCAAATGCCTCGCGGCCTCCGGCGGAGGTATTTGTAAAAAGATGAAGGAACGGCGTGCCCCATCAGGCGCGCCGTTTCTGCGTTATCGGGGCATCGGACAGGGCAGGGCGCGCGCGCCGGTCAGAATGGCCAGAGCCTGCTTCTCCATCAGCGCGGTGAGTGCCGGGTCGGTGCTGCGTAGCCCGCCAGTATAGGTGCCGAAGGCCGGCAGGATCAGCCGGTTGCGATCCATGAGGAAGGCCGGGCGTGATTGCCCGCGCAGGCTGGCCTTGGGGTGGTAGTGGCCACTGATTTCACCGACGCCCTGCGGGGTTGCGATATGTCGAAAGATCAATGACCCGAGGCTGAATTGCGCCACGGCCTCGCCACCCAGCGGCGGCGGGGTGGGGTCGTGGTTTCCCTCCACCCATATCCAGTGTCGCCCCTGCATCAGCGCCGACAGGCGGGCCTTGTCCTGGGGGCCAAGGCTGTTGGCCGCGCGATCATCGTCAAAGCTATCGCCGAGACAGATCACCCGTTTGGGTGACAGTTCCGCAATCAGCCCCTCCAGCCGGTCCAGCGTATCGCGTGTCTCATAGGGGGGCAGCGACACCCCCGTCCGGCGTGCGACCCGCTCGGATTTGCCAAGATGGAGGTCGGAGGCGATCAATGTCGTTTCTTGCGGCCACCAGAGCGCACGTGCACCCAGCGCACAAAGTGCGGCGCCATGAAACGAAAAGGCATAGCCGGCGGATGATGTCGTGTTCATGCGCGCAGGGAATGGCGTTATTGGGCCAGATCCGCAAGCCCGGACGCGCGCATCAGGGTTTCCGCCTCCTGAGCCATCAACCGTTCGACACCGGCGCCCTTGATCGGGATCTTTCCCACCTCCAGCAACAGCGGCGCTGCAAGAGGAGAGATCCGATGCAGGCGCAGCAGATCGATCCGGTCGCCCACGCGATCCATCATGTCCTCGATTCGTCCAAAATCCACCAGCCCGCGCAACGCCTCCTCGCGGGTGATGTCGAGCAGCAGATGGTCGGGATCGTATTTGCGCAGGGTGTCGTAGAGGATGTCGGAGGAAAACGTCGCCTGCCGGCCGGACTTGCGTTGTCCCGGCAGGTTGCGCTCGATCAGCCCGGCGATGGTGGCAGCGCCGCGAAAGGCGCGTTTCATGACGGCGTTCTCGGCCAACCAGCCCTCCAGTCCCTCGCGCAGGGCGGTGCGATCCAGAAGCGCGTCGGCATCCTGCACCGGTTCCAGCCCCCAGATCAGCGTGGCATAGTCAGAGGCGACAAAGCCAAGCGGATCAAGGCCAAGCTCTTCCATCCGCTTTGTCAGCAGCAGACCCAGAGTTTGCTGCGCATTGCGTCCTGCGAACCCGTAGGCACAGATATATTCGCGCCCGTCATGGGGGAAACTCTCCACCAGCAGGCGCCCTGCGCGCGGCATCTGCGAGACCTCGCGATGGAGCGTCAGCCATTCGGCGGTGTGGTCAGGGAGATCCGGCCAGTGATCTTGGTTCAGAATGCGCAGAATGCGCTCGGACAGCTGCGTGGAGGTTGCAAATTTGGTGCCGTTGAAGGTGGCGACCTTGGGTTTTCTGGCGGCATTGCGGGTGACCTCGACAGTCATGTCCCGCAGCCCCTCATAGCGCACGATCTGGCCGGCGATCAGGAAGGTATCGCCGGGGGTGAGGGTGGCGGCAAATCCCTCTTCGATTTCGCCGAGTGGTTTGCCGCCCCTGCTGCGGCGCAGGCGGACTTTCAGCGTGTCGGTGTCCTGAATGGTGCCGAGGTTCATCCGGATGCGCGCCGCCGCGCGCGGATCGCGCAACTGCCAGCGCCCGTCCGGGTGCTGCACCAGCCGCTGCCATTGGTCGTAGGCGCGAAGGGCATAGCCGCCGGTGGCGCAGAACTCGAGGCAGGCGTCGAATTCGGGACGGGTGAGCCCTGCATAGGCCCCGGCGCTGGTGATCTCGGCATACAGATCATCGGCGGCAAACGCTCCGGCGCAGGCGGCGATCAGGATGTGCTGGCACAGAACATCCCGCGGCCCGGGAGGCAGGGGATCACCATCGAGATCGCCCGCGAGGGCGGCTTCGAGAGCGGCGCGGCATTCGACCACCTCAAAGCGGTTCGCGGGCACCAACAGCGCCTTGGAGGGCGCGTTGTAGCGGTGGTTGGCGCGCCCGATCCGCTGCACCAGCCGCTTGACGTTCTTCGGGGCGCCAATCTGGATCACCAGGTCCACATCCCCCCAGTCGATCCCGAGATCGAGCGAGCCGGTACAGACCACCGCACGCAGTTCTCCGCGGACCATGGCGCCCTCGACCCGTTCGCGCTGCACCCGGTCGAGCGAACCGTGGTGAATGCCGATGGGCAGCCCCTCGTCGTTGGCAAGCCACAGGTTGTGAAAGAAGATTTCCGCCTGCGCACGGGTGTTGTGGAAGATCAGCGTCGTGCGGTGTGCGCGGATCTGTTCGAGCACGGCGGGAATGGAATAGGCCGCGCCACCGCCGGCCCAGGGTGGCGCCTCTGCCACGTCCAGCATGCGAATGTCCGGGGCTGGCCCCGGGTCCGCCATGTAGATCGGGCAGGGATCGGGATGGCGTGCCAACCGGTTTGCAATCGCGGCCGGGTCATCCACCGTCGCCGACAGCCCGACGCGGCGCAGATCGGGGCAGAGCGCCTGCAGGCGGCTCAGCGCCAGCATCAGCTGATCGCCGCGTTTGCTTTCGGCCAACGCATGTACCTCGTCCACGATCACCCTCTGCAGTCCTTTGAAGGTGCGCGCGGCATCCTCATATGACACCATCAGGGCAAGACTTTCCGGCGTGGTCAGCAGGATATGCGGTGGGTCGGCCCGCTGGCGGCGCTTGCGCGCGGAGGAGGTGTCGCCGGTGCGGTCCTCGATCCGGATAGGCAGGCCCATCTCGGCGACCGGGCCGGTGAGGTTGCGCTTGATGTCGGTGGCCAGCGCCTTCAGTGGCGAGACATAGAGCGTATGCAGGCCGTCATGCCTGCCATCGGCCAGTTCGCACAGGGTCGGCAGAAACCCGGCCATGGTCTTGCCGCCGCCGGTGGGAGCGATCAGCAGCGTCGCGGGATCATCCTTGCGGCGCAGCATATCCTGCTGATGCGGATGTACACTCCAGCCACGACTCGAAAACCAGGACATAATCTGGGGGGGTAGCGTTTCCATGTTCCCCATTTAGTCCGGATCGGTGCCGCGACCAAAGGTTATTTGGACCATGAGAATATGCTGCGCCAGCGAATGTCCGGGCAGGAACCTGACAGGGGGTAAATGCCGCTAGCGTCGTCTCCCATGCAGTCTGCCCTAGGGGCAGACTGCGGCACCGTGCCGTGGCACGGTGCCGGGCCCAACGGGAGCGGATCAGCACTGATCCGGCGACGGGCGGGAGGCCCCCCTCCACGGCGTCGGTGCAGCTGGTCGGGGGGGTTATTTGACGATCGCCTCGTCCTTGACGAACATATTGGCCCAGGCACGATCAATCAGCTCTGGCGACATCTGGTAGGGGATGCCCTCAAACTCGCAGATCGAGATCATCTGGTCGATCAGGAACACCGGCTGATAGTTGGCATAGACATTGTTGATTGTGGGGTATTTGTTCTTCAGCAGATGGACCAGCGCCGCTTCGTCGAGGGGAACACCCTTCTTGCGGGCCACCAGGGCAAAGATCTTGAGGAAGTTCTCCTGATCCGGCCCGTCGATCTTGATCTTGAAGAAGATCCGCCTCAAGGCCGCCTGGTCGAAGATCTCGTTGGGGTGAAAGTTGGTGGAGAAAATCACCAGCGTGTCAAAGGGGACCTCGAATTTCTCACCGGATTGCAGGGCGAGGATATCCTTGCTCTCTTCCAGTGGCACGATCCAGCGGTTGACCAGCGCCTGGGGACTTTCGGCCTGGCGCCCGAGGTCGTCGACGATAAATATGCCGCCGGTGGATTTCAGCTGCAGCGGCGCCTGGTAGGTGCGCGCGGTCGGATTGTAGACGAGGTCCAGCATCGACAGGGACAGTTCACCACCGGTGACGACGGTCGGGCGTTCGCAGCAGACATAACGCTCGTCGAACCGCCGCCGCTTGCGCAGCGCATTGGGATCGTCTTCTTCCGGTGCAACGGCGTTATGGACGATCGGGTCGTAGACGGTGATGACCTGACCGGCATATTCGATCGCGCGAGGTACAAACACACGATCCCCAAGCGCGTCGCGAATCCCGTTCGAGATCGACGATTTGCCGTTCCCCGGCGGGCCATACATCAGGATCGAGCGCCCGGCACTGACAGCAGGACCAAGGTGATCCAGCAGCGTGTCCGGCAGGATCAGGTGCCCCATGGCTGCGGTGAGTTGCTGCCGTGTCACCATGATATTGCGGATCGACTGGCGCTTGACCTGTTCGCGGTAGGTCTCCAGCGGTACCGGCATCGCGCCGAAATATTCCGACTGCGCCAGCGCATCCAGCGCCCGGGACTTGCCCGCGTCGGTCAGCTGATAGCCCATTTCGTTGCCGGAGTTCGCATTGAGCGTCCCGGTGGCCTCCAGCAACTTCTGTTCGCGGGCGATGTCGATCAGCTCCTGCGTCACCGATGTGGGCAGGCAGATCGCCTCCGACAGTTCGGTGACCGTATCGAGGGTCTTGCGGAACATGGTCTTCAGCAGGATGTCCCGCATCATCACCAGCGGCAGCCGCATTTCGGCCAGGCCCTTGGGGGCGGGGGGCGCCATGACGGTCAGGTTCTGCATGTTCATTTTGCGGCGGTTCCTCTGTGGCAATGACGGTCCCATCCTGGCCCGTGGGGCATGCGTTCCCCGGGCCGCGGCGATTGCAAAAGAGAATATTCAACACTGTGGCAAGACCACGGCATCGCTGCATCATTTCCACGAAGAGCGAGGCCGATTGTGCGCAAGATCCGGCGTGTTTGGGAGCTCCGCGGGTGTCGCACTGTCAGCCGGTGTAAAAGGCCGCCAGGCAAAGATAGATCGCAAGCGTCGCGCCCAGGCACAGGCCCATGGGAAACTTGCTGCCCGCATCCCAGCTCTTCCAGCCCGGTGCAAAGCGGCGCAGGGGGGTATGGCGGGCAATCCGATGGGCGAGAAAACCGCTCAGGAGGGTGAAGGCAAAGATCACCGCAACATCGGAGAGATCTGCCAGCGCGACATAGGGTGCCGCCGCGCCGGCGAACTTTGCGTCACCAGCCCCCACCAGACCCGCAGCATAGATCAGGAACCCGATGGCCAGCCCGACCGGCAGATGCAGCAACTGCCAGCCGTATTCTGTCCAGCTTGGCATCACCAGCATGCCCAACAGGACATAGAGGGCGGCCAGAGAGTCCACCGTCCAGTTGGGAATGCGCATTTCTCGCAGGTCGGTCAGCGCCACGATAAAGCACAGCGGCGCGACAAAAGGCAGAAACCACAGGGCAGCCTGGGCCGGGAATTGCATTGGGGTGCTCCGATCAGCCGTTTTCCAGCGCTTCGAGCGCGCGTGAGGCGGCTTCGAAATGCTGCGGGTGGGTTTCGATCGCTTCGCGCAGCAAACCTTCGCCGGTATTCACGTCGCCCTGTTTCACGGCCGACAGGGCCATAGTGTGCAACAGTTGCGCCCGCTCGACCTGGGTCATCGAGATCACCGGCAGGCTGTAGTTGCGCTGGGCGCCGCGGGCCAGAACCAGATTGTTCTTGGCAGTGAACAGGTTGGGATCCTGACGCAGGGCCTCGCCAAACAGGCGCTCGGCGCCGGTGAAATCACCGCGCGTGAGTTTCGAATAACCCCAGTTGTTGAACACGCCGGCAGGGGTCGTGGTCAGCCCGATCGCGGTTTCATAGAAACTGTCTGCGGCTTTCCAGTTCTCTTCGCTGTCGGCAATCATCGCTTCCAGCCGGTAGCGCTTGTAGGTCTCATGCGTCGGCGGCACGGTATCGAGGGTCTTGCGGGCCTGATCCCATTCGTTGGTGCGGATCAGCGCATCGGCCAGGTTCACGCGATCCTCATCGGTGGCGTCGGGCAGCCCTGCCACGCGTTGCCAGGCGGCGGCGGCTTCGGTGTAGCGTTTGGCACGGATCAGCGACGTGGCAAGACCGCGGTGCATGTCGATACGATCCGGGTTTTCGGCGACGCCGCGCTGGAAATAGGACACCGCTTCATTCGGATCGGAGCTGTTCAGGATGACGCTGTTGAGGTTGCTTTCATCGATGACATTGACGTCCTGAAGCGCGCGCTCCACGGCTTCCTTGTCGATTTCCTTGCTACAGGCGGACAGGAACAGTGCCCCGACCAGCCCTGCGGACAATAGACCCATATGGCGCATTTTGCTGCGTCCTTTTCTGCTCTGCCTCTGGCGATGTCACGGTGTCGTCTGGATGCGGTAGACGCCGCCCCCCCTGCGCACCAGTTTAAACTCCTCGCCGGTGGCGGCAGTATGCCCGGGGTTGTCAAGATTTTCGAGGGCCAGCCGCAAATTATCGCGGATTGCGTCACTTTCGCCATTGTCCAGCGCATAGGCGCGCCGCAGGATCTGTTCGGCCTCGGCATGTTTGCCCTGTTCCATCAGGACCACGCCAAGGTTGTTCAGCGCCTCGGGCCATTCCGGCGCGTCCCGGACCGCGCGGCGCAGCAGGTCTTCGGCCTGGCCCAGACGGCCGAGCCCGAGGTTCGCCGTGCCAAGGCTGGACAGCACTTCGGGGGTCAGCCCCTCGTTCAGCGCCGCTCGGTTGAAGGCGTCGATGGCCAGTTCGTATTGCCCGGCGGCCATCAGGCGGTGGCCCACATCCAGCCCGTTCACGGCGTCTTTTGTCGGGTTTACGCCCGGGGCCCAAACGCCTTGATCGTCCGTCAGGGACAGGCTGTTGCGCGCAGGCGCTGATACGCAAGCCGCCACCAGCGCAAGAGCGCAGGTGACGGTCGCAGGTGGGATCAGACGAAATAGGCGGGTGCGTCTGGTCCGGGTGGTCATGGTGTTCTTGTCACGGCAAGGTGCCTTGTTTCCCCAGGTTCGAGATACCCTCGACGGAGGGTCCAACCAGGATGATCAGCAGCGGTGGTACGGTCAGGCCCATTGTGGCAAGGGTCATTTTTGTTGGCAACTTGTTTGCGGCCTCTTCGGCACGCATCACGCGTTTGTCGCGCATTTCCGCCGCATAGACCCGAAGCGCATCGGCGATCGATGTGCCGAAGGTTGCGGACTGGATCATCACCGTCACAAAGGATGACACGTCCTGCACGCCGCAACGGGTGGCCATGTCACGCAGCACCTTGTCCTTTTCCTTGCCGGCCTTCATTTCATAAGCGACGATTTCAAATTCTTCCGCCAATTCGGGGTAGGAGGCGCGCAGCTCATTGCCGACGCGGACGATCGCCTGATCCAGGGACTGGCCGGCCTCCACACAGACCAGCATCATATCGAGCGCATCGGGAAAGGCGCGGGTGATGGCCTGCTTGCGCTGGTCGATCCGGCGGTTCACCCAATAGCGCGGCAGGAAATAGCTGGCCCCGGCGGGGCCGGCGATCCGCAGGATCATATCCTGCGAGCTATACTCCATATCGGCGTTCAGCCCGTAGACATAGAACAGGCCAAGCCCAAGCCCGATCAGGCCCAGGGCAAATTGCGCAAAGTGAAACAGCCGCACCGCGTCCTTGGACTGATAGCCCGCCTGGCGCAGCTTGAGTTCCATCGCGGAGAGCTCTTCCTCGTTCTGCGGTTCGAGGAAATTGGCAAACTTCTGCAATTGCTCGTTGCGGTTGGCCTGGCGCAGGCGGTCCTTTTGCGGCGCTGAGGATTGCGTTTCGGACAGGCTGCGCTGAAGTTTCTTCAGCGGGTCTTCCGGCTGATTGAGGATCAGCCCCACCGCCACCGCAACCAGCAGAATGCCGAGGCATCCCAGCGCCAGCAAGGGCCCGAGTTCTCCGAACTGGTTGATCAGCATATCCTGCACGGCGGTCAGCGGGTTCATGGTCGATCCTCAGACTTTGATGTTGGTGAGCATGCGCATCACAAAGATATTGGCGGTCAGCATCACCCCGACCACGAAACAGGCGGGAATGAACCAGGGATGGTCCAGCACGTTGTCGTAGTAGTGGGGATCGTTGAACAGGGTGAACACGAGGCAGAACAGCGGAAAGCCCGAGAGGAACTTGCCGGACCACTGCGCCTCGGCGGTGATCGCCTTCACCCGGCGAAACAGCCGGAAGCGCGCCCGGATCACCTTGGCCAAGCCGGCCAGAACCTCGGCCAGGTTGCCGCCGGACTGCTGCTGGATGGTGACGGCGACGGACAAGAACCGCAAATCCTGCATGTCGAGGCGTTCGGCCATCTCTTTCAGCGCCTCGCCGACGTCGCGCCCATAGGCGCATTCATCGGCGATGATGCCAAATTCGGTCGCCAGCGGGTCCTCGACCTCCTTGGCGACCATCTGAATCGCAGAGGAGAACGGATGCCCCACGCGCAGGCTGCGCACCATCAGTTCAACACCGTCGGGGAGCTGTTCTTCCAGCACGGCCATGCGTTTCTTGGCCTTGGAGTTCACCCAGACGAAAACCGCGCCGACGCCGATCACGACAGAGGCGAGGGCACGCACGGAGGTATCCGCCTGCGTGCCGATGCTGAGGCCGACAAAGGCAATCCCGCCCAATGCGACCATGATGAGGATCAGCTGCTGCGGCGTGAAGGCAATGGCGGCTTTCTGGGCGCGTTCGGCCAGCAGGGAATAGAGCGGGATCGACTGCGATTTCAGATGCTGTCGCATCTCCTTGCGGAGCTGTTCCAGTACCTGCTCGCGGTTGGCGCCCTTTTCCAGCATTTCCAGCCGTCGGTTGACGCGGCTGTTCAGGCTGATCGATTTACCGAAGGTGACAAGATAGAGCCCTTCGACCAGGACCAGAACCCCGACAAAGATCAGCCCGTAGATAAGTGGTTCAATCCCGATCTGCATCAGCGGGTCTCCATCACGGTTGGTTCATAGATCGAGGGCGGCAGGTCATATCCCCAGAGACGGAAGCGTTCGGAGAAGTGGCTGCGTACACCGGTTGCGGTGAAATGGCCGATGATCTTGTTGTCGGGCGTCAGGCCCACGCGCTGGAAGCGAAAGATCTCCTGCATGGAGATCACATCGCCCTCCATTCCGGTCACCTCGGTGATCGAGGTCATCCGGCGGGACCCGTCCTGCAGGCGCGAGGCCTGTACGATCAGATTGACAGCGGAGGCGATCTGGCTGCGCACCGCCTTGATCGGCATTTCGATACCGGCCATGGCGATCATGTTCTCAAGACGCGAAATCCCGTCGCGGGCGGAGTTGGCGTGGATCGTGGTCATCGACCCATCGTGGCCGGTGTTCATCGCTTGCAGCATGTCGATCACCTCGGCGCCGCGGGTCTCGCCGACGATGATGCGGTCGGGACGCATCCGCAGGGCGTTCTTGAGACAGTCGCGCGGCGACACCTCGCCCTTGCCCTCGACGTTGGGCGGGCGGCTTTCCATCCGGCCCACATGGGTCTGCTGCAACTGCAATTCCGCCGTATCCTCGATGGTGAGGATGCGTTCGGAATTGTCGATGAAGCTCGACAGCGCATTCAGGGTTGTCGTCTTGCCCGAACCTGTGCCGCCCGAGACGATCACGTTCAGTCTGGTGGAAACCGCCGCTTGCAGATATGCAGCCATTTCCTCTGTGAAGGCGCCGAAATTCACCAGATCGTCGATGCCCAGCTTGTCTTTTTTGAACTTCCGGATCGAAACCAGCGATCCGTCGACGGCGATCGGCGGCACCATGGCGTTAAAGCGGGAACCGTCGGCAAGACGGGCGTCCACATAGGGGTTTGATTCATCCACGCGCCGCCCCACAGCAGAGACGATCTTGTCGATGATCCGCATCAGGTGACGCTCGTCCTTGAAGGTGACGTCGGAGAGTTCCAGCTTGCCGCCACGCTCGATAAAGATCTGCTGCGGTCCGTTGACCAGGATATCCGACACGCTGTCATCCTTCAGCAGCGTTTCCAGCGGCCCGAGGCCGGTGACCTCGTCATACAGCTCCTTGTTGAGTTGCTGCCGGTCCTCGCGGTTGAGGACGATGTTCTTGTCCTGAAGCACTTCGCTTGAAATCGAGGCGATCTCGTTGCGCAGGTCCGCCTCGGAGGCCTTCTCCAGCGCGGCAAGGTTCAGGTTTTCGAGCAATTCACGATGCAGCTCGATCTTGATCTCGCCCAGGCGTTCCTTGCGCTTGCGCTCGCGATCCTGGGGGGCCGCCTCGGCCGTCTTGCGCTGGGCGGGGCGTCGCAGCATGGTCTTTACGCCTTCGACCGGCGCCTCAACGGGGGCCGCTGCGGGCTTTGGCGCTGCGGCGACGGGTGCTGCGGCCGGTTTCTTGTACTTGGAAAACATCTTGTTACCCCCAGGTGTTCACGTGCCCTTTCAGGCCGCTTCCGCGTCCGACCGCCCCAACTCATGCAGACTCTTTGCCAGTTTGGCGATTTCCTTGCGCAGAGGGTTCTTTGGTGCGGAGATCGCCAGCGGCTGGCCGTGATCGCAGCTATGAAGAATGGTTTTCCCGCCGTCCGGCAGCTGGACGTCAATGGAAATACCCAGGCTTTCTGCCAGTCGTTTGACCCGGCTTTTGCCATTCAGGTCGGTGAATTTCGGGCCCCGGTTCAGCAGGAAGCGCAGCTTTTCAAAGGGCAGGTCCTCCGATTGCAACGCCCGCTTGACCCGCAGGGCGTTCTGGGCGGACCGCATGTCCAGCTCTATCATCGCAAAATAGACATGCGAGAGGGTGAGCACGGTTTCGGTCCATTGCACCAGCGTGTGGGGCATGTCGATGACGACAAAGTCAAAATGGCTGCGCGCCATTTCCACCACGCGCAGAATGTCCTCAGGCGTGATGAATTCCAGCGGCACCATGTCCGCAGGCGCGGTCAGCACCTGAAGTTTGTCCTGAAACGACACCAGCGACTGGCCAAAGATGTCCTCGTCCATGGCTTCGGTTTCGCTCAGCATCTCCATCACCGCCTCGCGGCGCGGCAGGTCGAGATAGGTCGAGACCGAGCCGGTTTGTAGATCAAGATCCAGCAGGCAGACGCTGGGGCGTTCCGATGGTGTCAGTTCCGCCAGCTCCCAGGCGAGGTTGACGGCAAATGTCGACGCGCCAGAGCCGCCGGCCAGACCATGACACACGATGACGGCGCCTTCGCGCTGGCTGTCGGCATGCAGCTTGTGCGCGCGGGCCGGTGCCGCTGGCGTTTGTGCTACAGGCTGTTCCGGCACACGCAGGCGTTCAACCGCCGCCGCCAGCTCCTGTTCAGGGAGCGGGTAGGGGATGAACTCGTCCGCGCCTTGGCGCAGCAGCTTGTGCAATGCGGCCGGGGTCACATCCTCGGCGACCAAGATGACCTTGATGCCGCGCGACTTGGCCTGGGTGATGATTTCTCCCATCAGCGGCAGGTTGCCCTCGTCCTCGGCATCCATGGCGAGGGCCACGAACTCCACGGCTTCTGCTTCGGGCTGGTAGAAGAAGGCAAGCGCTTCGGTAAAGCCAAGGTCCCCCCAGGCTTCGCCCATGACGGTTTCCATGTCCTCGATCAGCAGATCGAAGTTCTGGACGTCACGGCTGATTGTACAGGCTGCGATCGGCGCAGCCTCGCTTTGCGAATTCTCACTCGTCATCGCCAGTATCCCCACATTGTTCGGTCCCGGCTCAATGCCGATGGTGGACCGACGCCGCCCCCACCACAAGGTACACGGCGCCTATGGGATCACTGTCGTTCTCAATCTGGGCGATATTGGGGCCAAAAAACTCCGATTGTAGGGAATGTTAATCATGCCTAACAAAGAGTTTACCGCGACGGGGCTTTGCCTGTGATGTGCCCGCCCGGGTCATGACAGGTCGGGATCAGGCCGCCTGAACGGTCTTACTCGTCCAGTCGCGAGTCGGCCCTCAGCGTGGTTTCGGAGACGCCGCTTGCCACATAATCGCGATAGACGATTTGCGCATATTTGCCATCCAGCTGATTGACGCGGGCCGCGACAAAGCCGCTGACTTCGGTCACGGTCCGGCGATTTCGGCGCTCGCGCTGGTCGGTCAGCACCAGGGGTTGGGTTTCCCCGTAGGAGACCACGGCCTCCAGACGTTTGCGGCTGATCCCGCGGGCCACCAGATAGTTCACCGCGGCGCGCGCGCGGCGCAAGCCCAGCGATTTGTTGTAGCCTTGGCTGCCAACCGCATCGGTGTGGCCATAGACCCGGAACCGGACTTCGGGGAACTGGCGAATCCAGTCCGCCTGACGGTCCAGAACCTGACGCGCAGCCCCATCGAGGCGGGCGCTGTCGAAATCGAAGTTGATCGTGCTTGGCACTTCCGACGCAAAGCGCTTGGCCAGTTGCACGCGGTAGCTGCGATCGCCGGACTGGACGGCGGTATTGTTGACGTTGGCCGAGCCGAAATAGGTTTGGTCCAGCGGGGCGCCGGCTTCCTTGTAGGCGCAGGCGCTCGTTGCCAGAGCCAGTCCAATCATTGCCGCGTGTTTCAACATCTGCGCCACCGTTCCTATGCGTTAGTCGAGGAGATAGCCGTAAGAGCCATCAAAGTCCTGGTTTGCCACTTCGCCGGCTGCGCCCGACTGCGTGCGTTCCGTGCGACCAAGCAGGAACAGGTTGCGCTCGCTTGGTGGCTTGATGCGATCCGTGGGCAGCGAGAAGGCCTCGCCACGGGTCGGGGTGACCAGATGGGCCGAGACGATGATGACCAATTCGCTCTGGTTGCGGGTGTAGTCGGCACTGCGGAACAGCGTGCCGAGAATGGGCACGTCACCGAGCCACGGAACCTGCGCGGCGTTGTCGAGGAACTCGTCTTCGATCAGGCCGGCAATCGCAAAGCTCTCGCCATCGCGCATTTCCACGGTCGTGGAGGTTTCGCGGCGGGTGAAGGCGTTGATAACCAGCCCCTCCAGAGTGATCGAATTGGTCGGGTCGATCGCCGAAACCGCGGCCTTGAGTTCCAGATTGATGAGATCGCCATCCACCACGCGGGGAATGAAATTCAGTTCGATCCCGAAGGGTTTGAACTCGATGGTCACGACACCTTCGCGTTGGGACACCGGCACAGGGTATTCGCCACCGGCGAGAAAGCTGGCCTCCTGCCCGGACAGCGCGGAGAGGTTGGGTTCTGCCAGGGTGCGAACCAGGCCTTTTTCTTCCAGCGCTTCCAGCAGGACACCAAACTCCACCGATCCGATGTCAAAACCGATGAAGGTTGCCCCGGCGATACCGTCCCGCGTGGCGATTTCCGGGTTGGCCAGGCCGTTTTCGCCCTGAAGCCAGGTGCCGGTTTCGCCAAGCACATCGGTTGCACCAAATGCCACGGAAGAGCCCAGTGATTTGGACACCGAGCGCTCCATCTCGGCAAAGCGCACCTTCAGCATCACCTGCTGGACACCGCCGACGGTCATCAGGTTGCTGACCCGGTCCGGCGCATAACGCTCCGCCAGGTCCAGGGCGCGCTGCAGGCGCTGAGAACTGGAAACGTTGCCCGACAGCACAATGCCGTCATTGGCGGTGCGCACCTCGATTTTTTCGTTCGGAAGGATCTGTTTCAGGCGTTGTTTGAATTCGCTCACATCGGCCGCAACCCGCACGTCCACATTGGTAATCAGACGGCCAGAGCCGTCCAGAAGCGTCAATGTGGTCAGGCCGGGCGATTTTCCCAGCACATAGATCGTGCGATCCGAAAGCGAAGAAATATCGGCGATCCCCGGATTGGCGATGCTCAGCTCCGCAAAGGGGACATCCGCCTCGACCACGACAGCCCGGTTCATCGGCACATCAAGCGTGGCGTTGGTGCCCTTCTTAACGACTTTTACTCCCTGCGCCATGCTGGCGTCGGGGAGGGATGCACAGAAAAGGGTCAGCCCGGTCAGGGCCGCCGCAAAAAATCGTCCAATTGACATGTGACCTGCCTTTCCGATCACGCCTCAGAATGCGGGGTCTTGTCGCCCCGATTTTGCACCCAATCTGCGCCAAGTCGCCTTTCATTGCAAGAATCAATGACTTCGCAGTGGTTTTTAACCGAGGGTCGTTGTTGGATCGTGGTCACAACGGCAAACCTCCGCGCCCCGGACAACGGGGGGCGGAGGCTGGTAACCATCTGAAATGAAACGCAGGCTTTTAGTTGCTGCAGGGGATCGGGATTTCCACAACCTCGGCACCACGGCGGGTTCGGATGGTGCAGACTTTCTCTTCTTCGGCCTGCTGCGGGGCTTCCAGTTCCCCCAATCCCAATAGGGCGCGCTGGTCGACTTCGACGAGGGAGGCGATGGTGTCATCCTCCGCGCCAACCAGGGCGAGCGACAAGCGGCCGGTGGATTGCGCCTGTGCCAGGGTTGCAACCTGTTCGGGGCGCGCGGTCACCGTTACGGTTCTGGCGATCACCGCGCCATTGACCTCGCCGCCGGCGGACTGGTCCACTGCGATCAGCTCGATATTTGTCTGGATCAGGCGGGTGACCTCTCCGCGGCGGTCCTCGCCACGGCGGCGAGGTGGTTCCCCGCTCCAGTAAACGTCCACACGGTCGCCCGGTCGCAAGAACCCGGACACACCGCTGGCGACATCCACACGGATGGCAAAGGCACGCATGCCACGCTCCAGGCGCGATGTGATACCGGCATCCTCGCCCGGGTCGGTGACCTTGACCGACAACAGCGGTTCATTCTTTTCCATCGTCCGCAATACGTAGCGTGCATCCTTCAAGGCGTCGGAGGGAAACAGATCCGTCTCTTCAGAGAATACGCCCTCGGGCAGGGCGTTTTCCGGCCAATTGATCTGGCGCACGTTCTCCTTGGTCAGCTTTTGACCATAGGTAAGTTTCTCATTTGCCACATAGACCGGAACGGTCGGTACTGACTGCTCTCCCTTGGCGCGCTCGCGAGCCAGGGCGATCTGGTGGGCTTCGATATAGTTTTTGGCCATCATGACGGCGCCGCCGGCGAGGGCGACACCCACGATAAGAACAAGTCCGAAAACCGCTCGCATGGTAGTCCCTTTCTGTCGCGCAACCACGACTGTGCCGTTTCAGCCGGAACCTAGGTGCCGTGGGCCGAAGAGGTTGGTATGCTTGGGGCCGTGCAGGAAGACGGCAATGGTGCGTGTTGGGCGATCAGGCGGGCATTCGTGTCAGAATGTCCAGTTGGTCAGATAGGTCGCGATGTGCCCTGCGAAAATCTCGCTTGCATCCATGATGTTTGTGAAGGTGACAATCACAAACCCCACGACAAGTGCGACCAGTACGACCCAATCAACGGTAACCGCACCGTCTTCAAGGACCAGAAAGTTCTTCAACTGCTTCATCACAAGCCTCACAATCCGGTGCCCCCTATGTCATTCGGGCCGGCGCGGCGACTGTCGCGCGGCCCGAACCAATGTCTATCCTCTGGAGTTCAGAGGCGCCGAGTGGCTTAGTCAGCGGCCTCTTCGCCGACGGTGATGTCGGACAGATAGGTCGCGGTGTTCTCCGCCAGCGCGTCGGTGCCGGTTTTCAGGTTGGTGATGACAACGCCGGCCAGCAGCACAACGGCGGCACAGAGCACAACCCAGTCCACGGTCACGGCGCCGGATTCGTCTTTGCGGAAGTTTTTGAAGAATTTGATCATGGTTCGTCCCTCCTGAGGATCGATAGAATGTTGGCATCCTGTGGGGCGCTTCATGTCATCTGCTCTCTCACCTTCAGATGACGTCCCGCTTTGGATGTGATTGTTATCTCCAGTCAGCGTGGCAGGAATTGGGCCGAATTCCGGAAACAAGCCCCTTAGGTTAAAAAAATCTTAGCGAATTGGGTAAGTGTTTAATTCGATGGTGTATTTGCCCTGCTTTCCCGGGGGGGGGGCTGTCTGCGCCCGGTGAATAAGGAGCAAATGTGGCAAAACCGTCCCAATCCCTGCTGTGGGGCTGGATTTCTGCCGGGCTTTGGCACAGGATTCTCTCTGGCAAGAGGTGGAAAGCGAGCGGAAATCGAATGAAGCGGGTGCTGGCAGCATGCTGTGGCCTTGTGGTCGCAAGCACGATCTGGGCGCAGGAGCAGGGCGCTCCGGAGCCATTTGCAGATTTCCAGGCCAAGCGCGTCCGGCCGCCGTCACCGGGGACAGAGAAACGGATAACGGTGCAGATCGATCCCACGGCGGCTGCGGCCGTGTCGGATGAAGCGCCAGTGGCAGAGCCCGATGGATCCATTGCGCCAAACGCTCAAACGCCAAGGTTTGCATGGTTCTGGGATGAGGTCGGCTCGGATCTTGAGCATGCTTCGCCCGGACGGCTGGAGGACGGGCTGCTGGCACTGGAAGGGCGCGTCGAGGTGCCGGCGCCGCGATTGCAGGATTTGCAGGATCTGATCGCGGAGTACGGCGTGCCCTTGCTGACAGCGACAATCGGGACGGACGTATCGCCGGCTTTGGCCCTGGCGGTTCTTGTGGTGGAATCCGGAGGAGAGCCGGAGGCGGTGAGCACGGTGGGCGCCCAGGGGTTGATGCAGTTGATGCCGGAAACCGCTGCACAGTTCGGTGTGGCTGATGCCTTTGACGCTCAGGACAACATCCGGGGCGGAGTCGCATTTCTGGATCAGCTGATGGATGAGTTTTCAGGGGACCCGGTTCTGGTGTTGGCGGGGTATAATGCCGGGGCCGGGGCCGTTCGGGCCCATTCTGGTGTCCCGCCGTTTGCGGAAACCCGCGATTATGTGCCCAAGGTTCTTGCGGCCTATCAATTGGCGCGAAACCTGTGCGCGACCCCTCCAATCCTGATTTCGGACGGCTGTGTCTTTGAGAGCATGAACTAGAGGCAGGTTCCGCGGCAGCGCTCTTACACGGCCTGAGCATGCAACCGGCAGGTCGCGTGATCCTCGGTCACTGAGGTGACCGGATCGGATCGCAGAGCGATCCGACCGGGGCGGGGCATGCTTAGTTGACGAGTGTTGCCTCGGTCGCGGCACGCAGCTCGTCCTCAGTGACGCCCTCTGCGACCTCGACGATCTTCAGCCCGCCTTCGACGACATCCAGAACGCCGAGGTTGGTGATGATGCGGTCCACCACGCCCTTGCCCGTCAGGGGCAGGGTGCATTCCTTCAGCAATTTGGAGTCGCCATGCTTGTTGGTGTGATCCATGACCACCACCACGCGGCCGACACCGGCCACCAGATCCATCGCGCCGCCCATGCCTTTGATCAGTTTGCCGGGGATCATCCAGTTGGCAAGATCGCCGTTTTCGGCCACTTCCATCGCGCCCAGGATCGCGGCGGCGATCTTGCCACCGCGGATCATGCCAAAGGAGGTTGCACTGTCGAAATACGCCGTACGGCGCAGCTCGGTGATGGTCTGCTTGCCGGCGTTGATCAGGTCCGGGTCTTCTTCGCCCTCAAAGGGGAAGGGGCCCATGCCCAGCATGCCGTTCTCCGACTGGAGCGTGATGTCCTTATCGCCCACGTAATTGGCCACCAGCGTCGGGATACCGATGCCGAGGTTCACATACATGCCGTCTTCGAGTTCCTGTGCCGCCCGTGCGGCCATCTGGTTGCGGTCCCAAGCCATGGATCAAGCCTCCTCACGCGGGCGGGTGGTCACTTTTTCGATGCGTTTTTCATGTTCGCCTTGAATCAGGCGGTGCACGTAAACGCCGGGCAGGTGGATGTGATCGGGGTCCAGGCTGCCAGTGGGCACGATCTCTTCTACCTCGACCACGCATACCTTGCCGCACATGGCGGCAGGCGGGTTGAAGTTGCGGGCAGTCTTGCGGAACACGAGGTTGCCGGTCTCATCGGCTTTCCAGGCCTTCACAATCGACAGATCCGCAAAGATACCACGCTCAAGAATGTATTCCTCGCCGTCGAAGACCTTTACCTCTTTGCCTTCGGCAATCTGGGTGCCAACGCCGGTCTTTGTATAAAAACCGGGGATACCGCAGCCGCCAGCGCGCATGCGCTCCGCGAGGGTGCCTTGCGGATTGAACTCCAGTTCCAACTCGCCAGACAGATACTGACGCATGAACTCCGCGTTCTCGCCCACATAGGACGACATCATCTTCTTGACCTGTTTGGTCTGGAGCAGGATACCAATGCCAAAGTCATCGACGCCCGCATTGTTGGACGCAAAGGTCAGATCCTTGGTGCCCGCCTGTTTGATCGCCTCAAGCAGCAGTTCGGGAATGCCGCAGAGGCCAAAGCCGCCGGCCGCGATGGTCATGCCGTCGAACAGCACCCCGTCCAGGGCCTCGGCGGCAGAGCCGTATACCTTTTTCATGGAACTCTCCCTTCCATTTCCTCTGGGTCAAGCTAATCGCCCCAGTCGCGCTGTCGAGTCAACGAATACGGAAGGTTCTGCGTATTTCTACCGATGGTGAAACGGGGCCGGGCGGCCCCGTGCCTCCGGCGGAGGTATTTGGCAAAAAGGCGAATGGATCAGCCGGGGAGGGCTTCGGCACTGTATTGTGCGGCGAACGCGGGGCTGGGGGCGATGGGCGTTATGACATCGATCAGAACGCCATTGGGATCTTTGACGATGAAATGACGCTGGCCAAAGTCCTCGTCGCAGAGCGGTTTCACCACCTCCAGGCCGCAGCCCGTCAGGCGGGTGTACTCCGCGTGCGCATCCTCGACCTCGAAATTCAGCAACATATGGCTGGTCAGGCCCCGCCCGGTTTCGGGGATTGTCTCATGCCCGCCGTCGAGAATGGCGAGGTTCACGCTCGGATCGGCATCGCATTGCAGGTGGACATACCAGTCCGACGTAAAGGCGGGCGAGAAGCCAAAGTGCTGTTGGTAGAATTGCGCCGTGGCCGCGACGTTCCGCGTCTGGATGACCGGGTAGAATTGAGTGGGTTTCATCTGTCTCTCTCCGTGAGTAACATACAGGCAGTATGTTTTTGATAAACAAACAGGCTGCATGTATGCAAGAAGAAAGTAAATCCACCCCGAATGCGGAACGCCGCGCGCAAATGCGGGCGCGATTGATGGCGGCGGCGCGCGCGCTTTTTGTGGAAAAAGGCTATGCCGAGGCCAGCACACCAGAAATCGTGCGCGCGGCCGGGGCAACGCGCGGTGCGCTCTACCACCACTTTGAAGACAAGCAGGCCCTGTTCCGGGCGGTGGTGGAAGCCGAGGCAGAGGCCGTCAGCACCGCCATAGACAGCGCTGGGAAACTGGCGGATGAAGAACAGGCATTGGCTGCGGGGAGCCGCGCGTTCTTTGCCGCGATGCAAAGCGAGGGGCGCGCTCAGCTTTTGCTGATCGATGGTCCGGCGGTGCTGGGGGCGAGGGAAATGGACAGGATTGATGCCGGCGGTGGCAGGGCGGCCTTGCGGGCGGGGCTTGCCGCGGCACAGCCCTCACTGTCGGAGCCGGAGTTGGAGGCCCGCGCGCTGGTTCTGTCTGCAGCATTTGACCGCGCCGCTCTTGCGATCGCACAGGGGCAGGGGCGCGCGGATATATTTGAGGACGCGATGTCTGCGCTCTTGCGCACTGCACTGATGTAGAACGGAAAACGCCGCGCGTCAGCGCGGCGCTCGGCCCAACGGGAGGGCCTGCATACCCATGCAGGTGCGACGGGCGGGAGCGTCCCCGCCTCGCTGTTACTCGCCGGAGGCCTTGGCCGCTTTCTTTTTCGCGGGCGCTTTCTTCTTCGCAGCGGTTGTCTTGGTCGCCGCTTTTTTCGCCGGGGCTTTCTTCTTGCCGGATTTGGAAGCCTTCTCGTTCAAAAGCTCGACCGCCATGTCCATGGTCACATCCTTGGCCTCGGTGTCCTTGGGCAATGTGGCGTTCACCTTGCCCCATTTGACATAGGGCCCGTAGCGCCCATCCATGATGTTCACCGGCGCCTTGTCGTCGGGATGCTCTCCCAGCTCGCGCAGCGGTTTGGCCGCGGCAGATCGGCCCCGGCCCGGATTGGCGCGTTTTTCCGCCAGCATTTCCACCGCGCGGTTCATGCCGATTTCAAAGACGTCGAGCGTTTCCTTGAGGTTCACATAGACGGGTTTTTCCTCGTCCGGGCGCTGATGCATGATGTAGGGGCCAAAACGACCGAGGTTCGAGGACACGACTCCCCCGTCCGGATGTGCGCCGATTTCACGCGGCAGTGTCAGCAGGGTCACCGCCTGCTCCAGCGTGATATCGTTGGGCCCCCAGCCCGGCAGGTAGTCCTTGCCCTGTTTCGGCAGCGAAGAGCGTGGCGGTTTCTTGTTTTCAGGCGTCGCCTCGCCGCGCTGCACATAGGGGCCGAAGCGACCGGATTTCAGGTGGATCTCATCACCGTCGTCCTCGCCCAGAACGCGCTCGTAACCTTCGGCGCCTTCACCAGAGATCGGGCGGGTGTAGTTGCACTCGGGGTAATTGCCACAGCCGACAAAGCCGCCGGTGCGCGAGGTTTTCAGGTGCAGCTGCCCGGCGCCACATTTCGGGCAGAGGCGCGGGTCGCCGCCATCTTCGCGCGGCGGATAAAGCTGTGGCGCAAGTGCTTCGTCCAGCACATCGAGCACCTCGGAAATCCGCAGATCCGAGGTCTCGGAAATCGCCGCCGAGAAGTCGCGCCAGAAGCTGTCCAGAAGTTCCTTGTAGTCCTTGCCGCCCGCACTCACGTCATCAAGCTGGTTTTCCAGTGCCGCGGTGAAGTCATACTCCACGTAGCGCTTAAAGAAGTTCAGCAAAAAGATGGTCACGATCCGCCCCTTGTCCTCGGGGAACAGGCGGTTCTTGTCCTTGCGGACATATTCGCGGTCCTGGATCGTGGTGATGACGCTGGCATAGGTCGAGGGGCGGCCAATGCCCAATTCTTCCATACGTTTGACCAGCGTGGCCTCGGTGTAGCGCGGCGGGGGCTGGGTGTGGTGCTGCAGCGCCAGCGTTGCGCCATCCTGCGACAGCACAGAGCCGTCCTTGCCTGCTTTTTCAGCCTGCGCTGCAAGAGAGCCTGCAAATTTCAGGGCCTCGCCCTGCATGATCTGGGGCAGGCGCTTGTCGTCCTCGTCCACCACATCGTCGCGGCCTTCTTCATAGACGCGCATGAAGCCATCAAACATGACGACCTGACCGGTGGCGCGCAGCACCACCTGCTTGTCGTCAGAGCCGATGTCCACTGTGGTGCGCTCCAACCGGGCACCGGCCATCTGGCAGGCCAGCGTGCGCTTCCAGATCAGATCATAAAGCTTGCGCTGATCGTCCTCGGTCACCTTGAGGCTTGCCGCGTCGCGGCTCATGTCGGTCGGGCGAATACATTCGTGCGCCTCTTGAGCGTTCTTGGCCTTGTTCTTGTAGATGCGCGGCTCGCCCGGCACGTATTCGGCGCCATAGCGTTTGGCGATCTCGTCACGCGCTGCAGAGACGGCCTCGGGGGCCATGTCGATCCCATCGGTCCGCATATAGGTGATCAGCCCGGCCTCATAGAGACGCTGCGCTGCATTCATGCATTGCTTTGCGCCCATGCCGAATTTACGGCTCGCTTCCTGTTGCAGGGTCGAGGTCATGAACGGCGCAGAGGGGTTGCGCGCCGCCGGTTTGGCCTCGACCGACAGCACCGACATCTTGCGGCTGGAGACGGCCTGCACCGCAAGATCGGCTGCGGTGGAATTGGCGAGGCTGAATTTGTCGAGCTTTTCGCCGCCGAGCACCGTCAGGCGCGCCTCGAACGATTGGCCGCGCGGGGTGGCCAGATTTGCACGCACCGACCAGTATTCCTGCGGGTTGAACGCCTCGATCTCCATCTCACGTTCGACGATCAGGCGGAGACAAACCGATTGCACGCGCCCGGCCGAGCGCGCGCCGGGCAGTTTGCGCCACAGTACGGGCGACAGGTTGAAACCCACCAGATAGTCCAGCGCCCGGCGGGCAAGGTAGGCCTCCACCAGCGGCATATCGACATCGCGCGGATTTTTCATCGCTTCAGCGACCGCATCCTTGGTGATCGCGTTGAAGGTCACGCGTTTGACATCGGTGTCTTTCTTGATCGACCGGCGCTTGGTCAGCGCTTCTTGCAGGTGCCAGCTGATTGCTTCGCCTTCGCGATCGGGGTCAGTCGCGAGGATCAGTGCGTTGTCATTTTTGAGGGCCTCGGCAATGGCGCGCACATGTTTCTTGGAGTCGTTGCCGACCTCCCAGGTCATGGCAAAATCATCATCCGGTTCGACCGATCCATTCTTGGCGGGCAGGTCGCGCACATGGCCGTAGGATGCCAGAACGGTGTAGTCGGAGCCCAGATATTTATTGATCGTTTTGGCTTTGGCCGGGGATTCGACGACGACGACTGGCATAAAATTGGGCACCTTTCCATACGGGTTCAATCGCGCTCTATGGCGGGGCAAAATGTGTCGCGCAAGGGGAGAATGTCAATCCACACGAAGAAAACAGCCCGCAAAACACTGGTCGGCGCGGGTGTTTCGAGGACAGGGATTCAGCGTTTTTTGATGATCACCCCACCCGGTCCGCGACCGATTTCGCCAGAGAGTTCAAGGTCGGTCAGAACAGTGCGCACCTTGCGTGCCGGGCTGTCGAGATCGTCGATCAGCTGGCCCTCGGGGGTGGGCGCGGCAGCAAGCCGGTCGAGGATCTGCTGGTGGAGTGCAGCGGTTTGCCGCAGGGTCCGCTTTTCGGGGGGCGGTGGCGGCAGGTCCCGCGCCGCGACGCGGGGGCGGGGGCGCTCCACCTGCAACGGGGGCAGCGCATCGATCACGTCGCGGGCGTCGCGGACCAGCGTTGCGCCATCCCGGATCAACAGGTTGCCGCCGCTTGCGCGGCCATCGCAGGGGTGGCCGGGCACTGCCATCACGTCACGTCCCAGATCCAGCGCATCCCGCGCCGTGATCAGGCTGCCGGATTTCACGGCGGCCTCGACCACAACCGTGGCAAGGCCGAGGCCTGCGATGATGCGGTTGCGAGGCGGAAAGTGGCGGGCCTGTGGTTGCAATCCCATCGGCTGCTCAGACAGACGCAGGCCGTTTTCTGCAATTGCCGCTGCGAGACGCGCATTTTCTGCCGGGTATATAATGTCCACGCCGCCGCCCTGAACAGCGATGGTCCCGGCGCTGAGCGCGCCCTCATGGGCGCTGGCGTCGATCCCGCGGGCAAGGCCGGAGATCACCACATATCCCGCATCCCCCAGGTCCCGCGCCAGGCCGTAGGCCATGCGCCGCCCCAGGGAGGAGGCGTTGCGCGCCGCCACGATGGATATGGCCGGTCGCGCCAGCAGGTCCGGATTGCCGATCATCCAGAGGGCCGGCGGCGGATGGGGGATATTGGCCAGAACGGCGGGGTAATTCGCATCACCAAAGCACAAAAGCCGCGCATTGGCGGCTTTTGCTGAGGTGAACTCGGCGTCCAGTGCATCTTTTGAGTATGTTTTATACCCTTTGACGCCTGTGGTCGCTGCCACTTCAGGCAGCATTTCAAGCACGTTCTGTGCTGAACCATACTCGGCCAGAAGCCGGTAGAAGGTCACTGTCCCGATTCCACGGGAGCGCAACAGACGAAGCCAGGAATACCTTTGATCTTCCGTGGTGGGTGGGAGTGGGGGGTGAGTGGAAGAATTTGCTTCTCCGGTCATGCCCTCGCCTCGCCTTGTTGCAAGACTAGGTTTACGGCTGCGGAGGTTAACAGGTGGTGAACATCGAGACAGTTTATCGAGATTTTTCGGTACTTTTCGCTATGTCCTTGAAAACAAAAGGGTGTGAATCCACCGTGAGCATAGCGCCCCTGCTTCGGCTCTGACGATTGGGCAAGATTTGTGGTAAACGCGGGTCGATATTGCGGCTGTTTGGCGCGCAAAAAGCCAGGACTGTTAAACAAAGATGAGGGCTGAGGGTTCCCTTGCGTCACCTCGACGGCTGAGAGGGGGCGGCTGAGAGGGCAGGCGACTCGCGCATCTGGCGCGAGCCACCTTTTGCAGGAGGGGCCCGCGATCAGGTTGCCGAACCACCGACGGTCAATCCGCCCATCAAGACGCTGGGCTGGCCAACGCCCACCGGCACCCATTGGCCCTGCTTGCCACAATTGCCCATGCCCGGATCCAGCGCCATGTCGTTGCCGAGGCCGCGGATCTTCTGCAGGGCGGTGGCACCATCGCCGATCAGGGTCGCGCCCTTCACCGGCGCGCCGATCTTGCCATTCTTCACCCGATAGGCCTCGGTGCAGGAGAAGACGAACTTGCCGTTGGTGATGTCCACCTGACCGCCGCCAAAGCCCACCGCCCAGATGCCGTCCTTCATGTCCTTGACCAGATCCTCGGGCGCGGCGTTGCCGCCCAGCATATAGGTGTTGGTCATGCGCGGCATCGGCGCATGGGCGTAGCTCTGCCGCCGCCCGTTGCCGGTGGGCTCCACACCCATCAGGCGCGCATTCTGGCGGTCCTGCATGTAGCCCACGAGGATACCATCCTCGATCAGCGTCGTCTTCTGGCTGGGTGTGCCCTCGTCATCCACACTGATGGAGCCGCGCCGGTCGGGAAGTGTGCCGTCATCGAGCACGGTCACACCCGGGGCGGCGATGCGCTGGCCCATCAGCCCGGCAAAGGCCGAGGAGCCCTTGCGGTTGAAATCGCCTTCCAGCCCGTGGCCGATCGCCTCATGCAGCAGGATGCCCGGCCAGCCGGGGCCGAGCACCACGTCCATTTCACCTGCGGGGGCGGGTTCGGCCTCCAGGTTGACCAATGCAATACGCAGCGCCTCGCGCGCTTTGGCCTGCCAGTCCTGCGGTGCGATCAGCCCATCGAGGCCGACGCGCCCGCCACCACCGGCGGTGCCGCTTTCGCGCCGGCCGCCATCCTCGACGATGATCGAGACATTCACCCGTGTCATCGGACGCACGTCCCGCACCCGGGCGCCATCGGCCCGCAGAATCTCGATTTCCTGCAAGGAGGCAGCCAGCGTCGCCGACACCTGTACCACGCGCGGGTCCAACTCGCGGGCAAAACTGTCGATCTCGCGCAGCGTCTCCACCTTGACCGGAAAGGCCTGCGCCGCGATCGGGTCGAGATCGTGATAGAGCTTCTGATTGGTGGCTTGCGGGGCAGGGGCCATCGTCCCGCCGCCGTCGCCGACCGCCAGCCGTGCAGTTTCTGCCGCCCGTTTCAGGGCCGAGACCGACATGGTGGTGGAATGGGCGTATCCGGCAACCTCTCCGCGCACCGCGCGCAGGCCAAATCCCTCTGCGGCATCATAGCTGGCGGTCCGCAGTCGGCCGTCATCAAACACCAAAGCTTCGGATTTGGTGCGCTCTGCAAAGATCTCGCCATCGTCGGCACCGTCAAGCGCCGCGCGCAGAACCGGCAGGGCCTCATCCTCGGGAAGGGTGGTCTCAAAGGGGCGAAACGCTGTTGTATCCATCAAATGGGCCTCGATTTTTTTGATCTAAGTCAAGAAAGCGACGCTATGACGCGAGCAACCCTCTTTATAACCTCTCAAGAATATGATTTTTAACGGCACCAAAGACAACGGGCGCAGTACGATTTTCCAATCGATTCCGCGAACCCGCCCCATGCAACGATCAAGCGATCAGGAAACGACATGAAGAATGCTTTGACGCTTTCGGGCTTTATCGCCGCTCTCTCGAGCCTTCCAGCAATGGCGCAAGAAGGTCTGGAAACCATTGGTAAGCCGACAGACGGCAACCTTGGCTTCCAGCCGGCGGCCTCCGAACTGGCGGAAGGCATTCACCAGTTGGACCACATGATTCTCATCATCATCACCGCGATCTGCGTGTTCGTGGGCGGTCTGCTGCTCTATGCAATCCTGCGGTTCAACCGTCGCTCCAACCCCGAAGCGGCAAGTTTTACCCACAACACCCCGGTCGAGATCGCGTGGACGGTGATTCCGATCGTGATCCTGATCGTCATCGGTTCCTTCTCCCTGCCGGAGCTGCTGCGTCAGCAGGAAATCCCAGAGGGCGACGTGACCATCAAGGTGACCGGCTATCAGTGGTACTGGGGCTATGAGTATGTGGACCATGAGTTTGCATTCGACAGCTACCTGATCGGCCACCCGGCCACCCTGGACGAAAGCGCGCGTCCCGCCGATGCGGATGTGACCCCCTTCGTCTATGACGAGGCGATGAAGCTGAAGCTCGAAGATGCAGGCTATGCAGGTGATGAATTCCTGCTGGCCACCAATACTGCCGTGGTTGTTCCCGTGAACAAGACCATCGTGATGCAGGTGACCGCGGCTGACGTGATCCACTCCTGGGCGCTGCCGGCCTTTGGCGTGAAGCAGGATGGCGTCCCGGGGCGTCTGGCAGAACTGTGGTTCAAGCCCACCCAGGAAGGCATCTACTTCGGTCAGTGCTCCGAACTCTGCGGCAAGGACCACGCCTATATGCCGATCACCGTCAAAGTGGTCAGCGAGGAAGCCTATGAGGAATGGCTGCAAGGCGCGATCGACGAATACGCCGATGCCGGCACGCCGCGCGCCTATCAGGTCGCATCGAACTAAGACCGCCTGACACCTGCCCCCTCGCACGAGAAACAGGGGGGCAGGCCGTCGACTTCGTCACAAATTGGCTGGCCACGCCCCGGGCGTGACCGCCGTGTCCAAAGAAGAGCCCGAGCATGAGCGACGCCAGCATTAACGCAAGCATGACCCGCGAAGATGACGCCTCCTTTGGCGACTACTTTGCGCTGCTGAAGCCGCGCGTGATGTCGTTGGTGGTGTTTACCGCCTTTGTGGGTCTGATTGCCGCGCCCATCGGCGTGCACCCGGTTGTCGGCTTCTGTGCCATCCTGTTCATCGCCATCGGCGGTGGCGCCTCCGGTGCGCTCAACATGTGGTGGGACGCCGACATCGACCAGGTGATGAAACGCACCAAGTCGCGCCCCATTCCCGCGGGCAAGGTCGACAAGGGCGAGGCCCTCAGCCTCGGTCTTGGATTGTCAGGCCTTTCGGTCATCATGCTGGCACTGGCCACCAATGTGTTTGCGGGTGCGTTCCTGGCCTTCACCATCTTTTTCTACGTGGTGATCTACACCATGTGGCTGAAACGGGCGACGCCGCAGAACATCGTCATCGGTGGTGCGGCCGGGGCCTTTCCGCCGGTGATCGGCTGGATTGCCGCGACCGGCTCCATGGCGATCGAGCCATGGCTGATGTTCGCGCTGACCTTCCTGTGGACGCCGCCGCATTTCTGGGCGCTGGCGCTGTTCATGCGCAATGACTACGACATGGCGGATGTGCCGATGCTGACCGTGACCCACGGGCGCCGGTCCACCCGCAACCATATCCTCGTCTACACGGTGATTCTGGCGCTCTTTGCGCTGGCCACCGCCTTTACCGGCGTGGGCGGGCCGATCTATCTGGCGGTTGCACTGGTGCTGAACCTGCTGTTCCTCAAGGGCGCGGTCCGGATCTGGCGCCGCGACGAAGAGTCCTGCGAAGCGGACAACTTCCAGGTCGAACGCTCTTTCTTCAAGCTGTCGCTGCTCTATCTGTTCCTGCACTTCGGCGCGATCCTGATGGAGGCGCTCTTGAAACCCTACGGACTGGGAGGCTGGTAATATGAGCCTGCGCAAGGAACACGAACTCCACAATCGCCGCAAGGGGCGCAACCTTGGTGTTGGCCTGCTCCTGGCCGGTTTTGTCGTGCTGGTGCTGGCGCTGACCATGGTCAAGGTGACCTCGGCGGGTTTCACTTTCCCGGAAATCGACACCGGAGCGCAGAACTGATGGCAATGAGCGGACCGCAGAAAACGGTGATCCAGCTGGTTGGCGTGGTTGTCGTCATGGGCGGCCTCGCTTGGGCGTCGGTGCCGTTCTACGACTGGTTCTGCCGGGTGACCGGCTTTGGCGGCGTGACCCAGGTGGCGGACGCCGGATCCGACAAGGTGCTGGAAGACACCATCAAGGTGCGCTTTGACGCCTCCAAAGACCGCGGCATGCCGTGGGAGTTCAGGCCCGTCGAGCGCATCATGGAGCTGAAGATCGGCGAGACCGGTCTTGCCTTCTACGAGGCCTACAACCCGACAGACCGTCCGGTCGCGGGGCAGGCCTCCTACAATGTTGCGCCTTATTCGGCGGGCTACTACTTTGAAAAAATTCAGTGTTTCTGCTTTAACGAGCAGGTGCTGCAACCAGGGGAGCGGGTGATGATGCCCGTGACCTTCTTCGTGGACCCCGAGATCGTCGAGGACCCGGAGGCAAAATATGTGCATACGATCACCTTGTCGTATACATTTCACGAGATCGATCTGCCCGAGGGCTATGCCGCCCTCGACACCGGAGGTACATCCGGGGCAGAGACGGAACTGAACTAAGGCCGCTTTGGTGAGGGACACTTAAATGGCGCATGCAAAAAATCACGACTTCCACATCCTGCCGCCGTCGATCTGGCCGCTGCTGAGCTCTGTGGGCGCGTTCATCATGCTCTTCGGGGCGGTTTTGTGGATGAAAGACATCACGGCCTGGCTGTTCTGGGCCGGACTTGTCGCGGTCTGCTACTCCGCATTCTGCTGGTGGGGGGAAACCATCGCCGAAAACAAGGCAGGCGATCACACCCCGGTGGTTCTGATCGGCCTGCGCTACGGCTTCATCCTGTTTGTGATGTCCGAAGTGATGTTCTTCTTCGCCTGGTTCTGGTCGTTCTTCAAACACGCCATGTACCCGATGGAACAGTATGTCGGCACCGAGTACGTCGCGCCGGACATCTACCCCGTCGACGCGTTCCACCTGCCGCTCATCAACACGCTGGTGCTGCTGCTGTCCGGTTGTGCCGTCACATGGGCGCACCACGCGCTGGTGCATGAGAATGACCGCAAGGGCCTGGTGAACGGTCTCGCCATCGGTATTGCGCTTGGCGTGTTCTTCACCTTCCTGCAGGGCTACGAGTATGCGCATCTGCTGCACGAGGGCTGGGAGTTCGGCGGTGACGAGTTCTATTCGAACTTCTTCATGGCGACCGGCTTCCACGGCTTCCACGTTATTTTGGGTACCATCTTCCTCACCGTCTGCCTGATCCGTGCGATGAAGGGTGATTTTACCCCGAAGCAACACGCGGGTTTCGAGATGGCAGCCTGGTACTGGCACTTTGTTGACGTTGTCTGGCTGTTCCTCTTCGTGGCCGTCTACATCTGGGGCACCGCCGGTCTGGCGCACTGATCACAATGTAGCGGGTACATGATTGCGGTTTTCCTTTCGGCAATCAGCACGTATCTAACGGGGCGCGCGGGGATCACCTCGCGCGCCTCTTGCATATCTCAGGGGCGATGATGGCAATCGGGTCAGGAGGGGTCGTTTGATGCGGCGCGTGATCTTTCTCGCAGTGGTCGGGGGCTTGGGCCTCGTGGCGCTCCTGTCGCTGGGCATCTGGCAGATGCAGCGGCTGACGTGGAAAGAAAACATCCTCTCCACCATCGAGACGCGCATTGCCGCCGAACCGGTGCCCTTGCCGGACGCCCCCACGATCGAGGCGGACCGGTATCGCGCCGTGAAGATCTCAGGTGAGATCGAGCCCGAAGAACTGCATGTCTTCTGGGTCACCGAAGCGCAGGGGGCGGGCTACCGCGTGATTTCGCCCTTCGTGACCGACACCGGACGCCGTATCCTTGTGGATCGCGGCTACATCCGGGCCAGCGACAAGGATGGCGCGCGCCCCACTGGGACCGCGACCCTCACTGGGAACCTGCTCTGGCCGGATGAGGGCGACTGGACCACCCCGCCGCCGGAAGAGGACACCAATATTCTCTATGCCCGCGACATCGCGTATATGTCCGACCGCCTGAACACCGAACCGCTGTTGGTCGTGGTGCGTGCGGGGGCCGAAAACCCCACGCCGCTGCCGGTCTCCACCGAAGGCATCCCGAACAACCACCTGCAATATGTCATCACGTGGTTCTCGCTCGCCCTGATCTGGGCGGCCATGACCGCCGCCTTTCTCTTGCGTACGCGCGCCAAAACCTGACAGGAACTGACGCCATGAAATATATCTCCACTCGCGGCCAAGCGCCTGAACTCACCTTCGAAGAAGCGATGCTGACGGGGCTCGCCCGCGACGGCGGACTTTATGTCCCGGCGGAGATCCCGACGCTCTCGGCTGAGGAGATCGCGGGTTTTGCGGGGCTTCCTTATGAGGAAGTCGCCTATCGCGTGATGTGGCCCTATGTGTCCGGCTCTTTCACCGAAGACGAGTTCAAGGGCATCATCGCCCGCGCCTATGCAGGGTTTGAGCATGCCGCCCGCGCGCCGCTGAAACAGATGACCCCGAACCATTTCCTGCTGGAGCTGTTCCACGGCCCGACGCTGGCGTTCAAGGATTTCGCCATGCAGCTCATTGGTCAGCTGTTTCAGGTCGCGCTCAAACGCCGGGGCGACAGCGTGACCATCGTCGGCGCGACCTCTGGCGATACGGGGTCGGCGGCGATCGAGGCCTTTCGGGGTCTGGATGCGGTCAACGTCTTTATCATGTACCCGCATGGCCGGGTGTCGGAAGTGCAGCGCCGCCAGATGACCACGCCGGATGACGCCAACGTCCACGCGCTCGCCGTGGATGGCGATTTCGACGATTGTCAGGCTGCGGTCAAAGACATGTTCAACGATTTCGATTTCCGCGATTCGGTGCATCTGGCGGGGGTGAACTCGATCAACTTTGCCCGGGTGCTGGCGCAGGTGGTCTACTACTTCACCGCCGCTGTGGCGCTTGGTGCGCCGCATCGCAAGGTGTCCTTCACCGTGCCCACCGGCAACTTCGGTGACATTTTTGCAGGCTTCATTGCGCGCCAGATGGGCCTGCCGATCGAACAGCTCGTGGTGGCCACCAATCAGAACGACATCCTGCATCGCTGCCTCTCTGGTGAGGGGTATTTCAAAGGCGAAACCATCCCGTCGATTTCACCTTCGATGGATATTCAGGTGTCTTCGAACTTTGAGCGCGCCTTGTTTTATGCCTACGATCAGGACGGTGCGGCCGTAGCGCAGCTGATGGACGAGCTGAAAACCGGCGGTGGCTTCAACGTGAGCCAGGGCGCAATGCAGGCGCTGAGCGAGATCTATACCTCCGGCCGCGCCTCGGAGGAGGAGACCTCCGCGACCATCAAATCGGAACTGGCCGCGTCGGGCGAGCTGTTGTGCCCCCATGGCGCGGTGGGGGTGAAGGTCGCCAATGAGCACCTTCAGGACGGTGTGCCTATGGTTACGCTCGCCACGGCGCATCCGGCGAAATTCCCGGCAGCGGTCGAAGATGCCTCTGGCGTGCATCCGCCTCTTCCCCCCCGCATGGCAGATCTGTATGAAAGGTCGGAACGGGTGACCCGGATCGCCAATGATCTTGGCACCATCGAAGATCACATCAGAAAGCACATCGCCAATTGACCGTTAAACAAGACACCCTGCCAAACGGGTTTCGTATCGTCACTGAGTATATGCCGGGGCTGCAATCCGCAGCCCTCGGTATCTGGGTTTCGGCAGGGGGCCGCCACGAGCGGCTCGAACAGAATGGGGTGGCCCATTTCCTTGAACATATGGCGTTCAAGGGCACGAAGCGGCGCACCGCACTGCAGATTGCCGAGGCCATCGAGGACGTGGGCGGCTATATCAACGCCTATACCAGTCGCGAGGTCACGGCCTATTACGCGCGCGTGCTGAAGGACGATGTGGACCTCGCGCTCGACGTGATTGGGGACATCGTTCTGAACTCGGTTTTCGACGAGCGCGAGATCGAGGTCGAGCGCGGCGTAATCCTGCAAGAGATCGGTCAGGCGCTGGACACGCCGGACGACATCATCTTCGACTGGCTACAGGAAGAAAGCTACCGGGATCAGGCTATTGGCCGCTCGATCCTCGGCCCCGCCGAACGGGTGCGCAGCTTTACCAAGGAAGACCTGCGCCGTTTTGTGGCCGAACACTACGGCCCCGGCCAGATGATCCTGTCGGCAGCCGGTGCGGTTGACCACGACCGGCTGGTCAAGGCCGCGACAGAGATGTTTGGCGATCTGGAGCCCAAACAGCAGGACGTTGTGGAGACCGCCAGCTTTGTCGGCGGCGAGGCCCGGCGCGACAAGGCGCTGGAGCAAGCCCATGTGGCGCTGGCCTTTGAAAGCCCCAGCTACCGCGCCGATGACATCTACACCGTGCAGATCTACGCCGCGGCCCTTGGTGGCGGCATGTCCTCGCGGCTGTTTCAGGAAGTGCGCGAAAAGCGGGGCCTGTGCTACACGATCTTCTCTCAGGCGGGCGCCTATGAGGACACGGGCATGATGACCATCTATGCCGGCACGGCGGGCGAACAGGTCGCCGATCTGGTGGGCATCACCGTGGACGAGCTGAAACGCGCCGCCGACGATATGTCCGATGCCGAGGTTGAGCGCGCACGCGCGCAAATGAAGGCGGGCATGCTGATGGGGCTGGAGAGCCCTTCGAACCGCGCCGAACGTCTGGCCCGCCTTGTGCAGATCTGGGACCGCGTGCCCAGCCTTGAGGCCACGGTCGAGAAGATCGACGCGGTGACCACCACGGACGTGCGCGCCATGGCGGCGCGGATCTCCCGTGATGCCCCTGCGGCCCTTGCTCTTTATGGTCCGGTCGCAGATGCGCCGAGCCTTGAGGAGATCGCCCGGAGGCGCGCTGCCTGATGCTTCTGGCCCGCCGGACGGTGAAACTGGAGACGGAGCGTCTGACGCTCCGCCCGCCGGTGCACGCGGATTTCCGGTACTGGGCCTTTCTGCGTCAGCAGAGCAAAGATCACCTGGTTCCGTGGGAACCAGCCTGGTCGCCCGATCACCTCAGCCGCAAGTCCTTTACCAACCGGGTCTACTGGGCCAAGCGGTCCATTGCACAGGGGTCGGCCCTGCCGCTGTTCCTGATCCGGCGCGAGGATGACCATCTGGTCGGGGCCATCACGCTGGATAATATCCGGCGCGGTCCGGCCATGGCAGGCACCATCGGCTATTGGACCGGCACGCAGTTTTCCCGTCGGGGCTACATGCGCGAGGCCATCGGTGCGGTGGTCCACCATGCCTTTACCCGCCTGGACCTGAGCCGGATCGAGGCCGCCTGCCTGCCGGAGAACGCCGCCTCTCGCGGGCTCCTGGAACGTTCCGGTTTCAAATACGAAGGCGTGGCGCAGTCCTATCTCCAGATCAACGGGCGCTGGCGCACCCATGTGCTCTATGCCGCGCTGCGCAATGATCGCCGGGGCAAGACCATGGTGGGGCAGGCCTGAGGTCTTTTAGACCCGTACAGCACGTTTTTTGCGTGACCCGGAGCGCAATCGACCTAAACCAGAAGAATGCGAGTGATGTTTTGGTGTGTGCTCACGGCTGGCCTGGCCGTCTTGGCTGGTGCGGTCTCCGCTCAGGAGCGTCGTGCCAGCCATTGTATTGCGCTGGCGGAAGCCGCGCCCGGGATAGACTATCTGCATCAGGCCAGTTGGCAGGATCCGTTGCCCGATAGCGCCTCCGTGCGGATCCATTATATCGACCATGCGTCCTTTCTGATCCAGACCGCCGGTGGGCTGAATGTCGTCACGGATTTCACGGGCTTTATCGGGACCGCGCCGCTGATCCCCGATGTGGTCACCATGAACCATGCCCATGGCACCCATTGGACCGAATTTCCGGACCCTGCGATCCCGCATGTGCTGAGGGGCTGGGGCGCCTTTGGCGAGGGCATCGACCACCATCTGGACCTGGACGAGATGCTGATCCGCAATGTCTCTACCGACATCCGGTCCGGCAGCGGGGTGGAGCCCAATGGCAATTCCATCTTTGTGTTCGAGGTTGCGGGCCTGTGCATCGGCCATCTTGGACATCTGCATCACGTGCCCACGCCGGCGCAGTTTGCGGCCCTCGGCCGGCTTGATGTGGTGATGGCGGCGGTTGATGGCGGCACCACGCTGCCATTGCCGGAGATGCTCGAAGTGCTGGGGCGGCTGCGGTCCTCGGTGGTGATCCCGATGCATTGGTTTGGCGAGGTCACGCTGGAACGCTTCCTCAGCCGCATCGGAGAAAGCTATGTGATCGAACGCGTTAAGGGCCCGGAGCTTGTGGTCTCCCTGCGCAGCCTGCCGGACCGGCCCACGGTCTATGTTCTGCGGCCCGCGTTTCTGGCCGCCGCGCCGTGATCCGTCCAAGGGACTTGCCTTTGCTGTGCGGATTTCGGATGCAGTGGCTATGACATTGAACCCTGCCGATCCCGACTTTCTTGATGCCCTGTCTGCCCGTCTGCCCGCCGATACGCTCCGCCGACCGGAGGCGCGCTACCTTGAGGAACCGCGTGGCCGCTACACGGGGCAAGCGACGGCGGTGGCCTTGCCACGCACCACGCAGGAGGTGGCAGAGATCATCCGCGCCGCGCATGACGCGCACGTGGGGGTGGTGCCCTATGGCGGCGGCACCGGATTGGTTGGCGGGCAGGTGATGCCCGAGGGGCCCGCGCCGCTGCTGTTGTCGCTTGAACGGATGCGGAGCATTCGCGCGGTCTATCCGGAGGAAAACGTGCTCATCGCCGAGGCAGGCGCGGTGCTGGCGGAGGTGCAGGCGGCGGCCTCCGACGCGGGGCGTCTGTTCCCTCTGTCGCTTGCGGCCGAAGGCACGGCCCAGATCGGTGGCAACCTTGCGACCAATGCGGGCGGCGTCAACGTGTTGCGCTACGGCAATGCGCGCGATCTTTGCCTGGGGCTGGAGGCGGTCCTGCCCACGGGCGAGATCTGGCATGGCCTGTCGCGGCTGAGGAAAGACAACACCGGCTATGATCTGCGCAATCTGCTGATCGGAGCGGAGGGCACGCTGGGTGTCATTACCGCTGCGGCGCTGAAGCTCTCGCCCATTCCCGCCAATGCCGGCACGGCGATTTTCACCGTGCCCGACTCCTCTGCGGCGGTGGCGCTGCTGGCGCTGGCGCGGGATGCCGTGGGCGAGGCGGTCAGCGCCTTTGAGCTGATCCATCGTCAGGGGCTGGATTTTCTGGCCGAGAAACTGCCGGATCTGCGCCAGCCGTTCGATCCCCGCCCGGACTGGTGCGTGCTGATCGAGCTTGGCCTCGGCAAGGGGCAGAACGCCGAGGACGCGCTGGCCGATCTCTTTGGTCTCGCGATGGACGCGGGCCTTGCCACCGATGGCGTCATCGCGCAGTCAGAAGCGCAGCGTCAGGCGCTCTGGGCCCTGCGTGAGCATATCCCCGAGGCCAACCGGCTGATCGGTTCGGTGTCGAGCCATGACATCTCCGTGCCGATATCGCGTATCCCGGATTTCATCCCCGCCGGCTGGACGGCCATTGCAGAGCTGGATGCCTCGCTCCGGATCAACTGTTTTGGTCATCTGGGGGATGGCAACCTGCATTACAACGTCTTTCCGGGGGCAGGGCGGTCGCGTGCGGAATACGAGCCCCTGCGTGCAGAGGTCAAACGCATCATCCATGATCTTGTCCATGACTATGGCGGCTCCATGAGCGCGGAACACGGGATCGGGCGCCTCAAGGTCGCGGATCTGGAACGGTATGGCGACCCGGTAAAGCTGGCCGCCATGCGCGGCATCAAAACGGCGCTGGACCCGCATGGGATCATGAATCCCGGCGCGGTGGTCGCCTAGCGCAACACGGCGGTGCGGCGGTGCCCCGCCTGCGGGCCGGGCACCTGCGGTAAAATCCCTTGCTCGGTGCAACAGCCGCTTGCCAAACCGCGCCCCGCTCGGCCATAGGTCGAGAAACACCGGCAGGAGAGATCCAAATGACAGAGACCATGATCGCCGTGATCGGCGGCTCCGGCATCTATGATATCGACGGGCTGGAGGGGGCCGAATGGCGTCGCGTCGACAGCCCCTGGGGCACCGCTTCGGATGACATCCTGACCGGACGCTTCGACGGCGTGAAAATGGCCTTTTTGCCGCGACACGGGCGCGGGCATGTGCATGCGCCGACCGATGTGCCCTACCGCGCCAATATCGACGCGCTCAAGCGGATCGGTGCGACCGACGTGATTTCGGTCTCCGCCTGCGGGTCCTTCCGCGAGACGATGGCGCCGGGGGATTTTGTGATCGTGGACCAGTTCATCGACCGGACGTTTGCGCGCGACAAAAGCTTCTTCTCCTCCGGCTGTGTTGCCCATGTTTCGGTGGCGCATCCAACCTGCCCCCGGTTGGGGGATGCCTGCGAGGACGCGGCCCGCGCCGCCGGAATCACCGTGCATCGGGGCGGCACCTATCTGGCGATGGAGGGGCCGCAGTTCTCCTCGATGGCGGAATCGAAGATGTACCGCGATGTCTGGGGCGCCGATGTGATCGGCATGACCAATATGCCCGAGGCCAAGCTCGCCCGTGAGGCGGAGCTTTGCTATGCCTCGATCGCCATGGTCACCGACTATGACAGCTGGCACCCGGATCATGGCGCCGTGGACATCACCGAGATCATCGCCACCTTGCAAGGCAACTCCGACAAGGGCCGGGCGCTGGTCAAGGGGCTGCCCGCACGCCTTGGGGCCGACCGCGCCCCCTGTCCGCACGGCTGTGACCGGGCGCTGGAGCATGCCATCATGACGGCACCGGACAAGCGCGACCCGGCGCTGCTGGCCAAGCTCGACGCGGTCGCCGGACGCGTGCTGGGCTGACGCCAACGGGCAACAGTATCGCTCAAGATCCCGGGTGGGCAGGAAAAATTTCCGTGCCCATCTTTCATTCCACGCCCCTCGTTCCTTTGTTAAGGACAGGTTGAACTGTTTCCAAACGCAGGGAGGGCGTCGGAATGACCCGCACAGGTGCGCGATTGACCGGGATCGATATGGCACGGTTCCTGGCCTATTGCGGCATGGTGCTGGTGAATTTCCGACTGGCGGCCGAAGTTCAGCCCGCCGCGGACCTGCCCTCGCTGATCACCAACGCGCTGGAAGGGCGCGCGGCGGCCCTGTTTGTGGTGCTGGCGGGCGTGGGATTGGCGCTTGGGCGTCCGGATGCGGTCACCATGGTGAAACGGGCGGCCTTCCTGATGGGGGCGGGCCTGTTGAACCTGTTGATCTTCGAGGCCGACATCCTGCATTTCTACGCGCTCTATTTCCTCTGTGCGCTGCCCTTCCTGCGCGCGTCCGGGCCGGTGATCTGGGGCGTGATCGTTGCCCTGCTGATCGCAAGCGTGGCCATCCACGCCGGGCTTGACTACGACCAGAACTGGGATTGGGACAGTCTGGAGTACACCGGGTTCTGGACCTTCCCCGGATTCCTGATGCATTCCTTCTTCAACGGTTGGCATCCGGTACTCCCCTGGTTGGCGTTCCTTCTCTTTGGTCTCTGGCTTGGGCGTCTGGATCTGGCCGACCGGCGGGTGCAGTTGCGCATGCTGGGTCTTGGCCTTTTGGCAGCCGGCCTGGGCGCGATCCCGGGGCAACTGGTCTCCGATCCGGAGCTGCTGCCGCTGTTCGACACCGCGATGATCCCGCCGGGCCCGACCTATCTTGTCGCGGCCAGCGGCAGCGCGGCAGCCGCGCTTGGGGCGGTGCTTCTATGTGCCCCCGTGCTAGAGCGCGCCGGGTTGGGCGCATGGCTCACGGCACCGGGGCGGCAGGCACTCAGCCTCTATATCTTTCACATCCTGTTCGGGATGGGACTACTGGAGGCGCTGGGCCTCTTGGGGGGCAGCCTGACGACGACAGAGATCCTGATCTACAGCCTCGGGTTCTGCGTCTTATCGGCGATCTATGCGCGGGTCTGGGCGCTGGCCTTTCGCCATGGTCCGCTGGAGGCGTTGATGCGGTGGAGCACGGATCGCCGGCGTCCCGCCTGACCACTGGCGCGGGGCCTGACGCTCCGCTAGCCCTTTTTGTTTTTCTTCACGAAGTCCCGCATGAAATGACGGATCTCGCGCGCGGCCGAGGTATCCAGCGCTTTGCACAGTTCCACAAACGCGTCGCGCTCGGCCTTGTCCAGCCGCAGAACCAGCTGGCTGTCCTTCTTCGACGGCTTCTCTTTTGACTTCTTGTTCACGGTCGTCCTGGGGCTTGTCCTTGAAAGATGGCAAGGATTTGTATATACATTGCATATGCAGTTTTGCGCTGCATATCCGAGCATGAGTATTTGTAAACGATAAGGAGAGTTCAACAATGAACCTGCATGTCGCCCGAAATTTGCTGACCACCCGTCGCCACGACTGGCTGCGCCGTCACCTGTCATGGCTGCCCGAAGGCCTGTACCGGACCTACCTGACCAAGCGGAAATAGGCAGCTGTGCCACAAACGCGGACACGCACGGGCCCTTGAGGGGCGTTGACGCTTGCACGGCGGGCGTGCTTCGGTCACACCGCACAGGTCCGGCGGTTTGAGGCGCAGTCCCAGGTCGGATGTGAACCGATCCAGGAAGCCAAGTCAGGGACCACCGCCCCATGAGCACGTCGAAAACCGTCAAGGACTACATCCGCACCATCGTCGATTTCCCGCACGAAGGGATCATGTTTCGCGATGTGACCACCCTGTTTGCCGACCCGCGCGGGTTCCGCATGGCGGTGGACCAGATGCTGCACCCCTATGCCGGTCAGCGCATCGACAAGGTGGTGGGGCTCGAGGCCCGCGGTTTTATCCTCGGCGGGGCCATCGCGCATCAGTTGGGCACTGGTTTTGTGCCCGTGCGCAAGAAGGGCAAACTGCCCGGCGCGACCATCTCGCAGGAATACAAGCTGGAGTATGGCGAAGCGGTGGTGGAGCTGCATAAGGACGCCATTCAGCCCGGCGAGAAAATCCTCGTGGTGGATGACCTGCTGGCCACCGGCGGCACGGCCGGTGCAGGGATCAAGCTGATCGAAAAGCTCGGCGGCGAGATCATCTCCTGTTCCTTTATCATCGATCTGCCGGAACTTGGCGGGCGCACGCATCTCGAAAACCTCGGGATGGACGTGCATGTGCTCTGCGAGTTCGAAGGGCTCTGACGCCCGCAACGCCCCCGGATCACTCACAGGCGATCACAGTCACACACGCAGGTGTGACTGGATTTCTGAACAGCCCCCGGCTTAGGGGGCTTTTCCCTTGTGTCAAACAGGCGGTGGCAAAGATCCGCCAGATCCAGATCGGAGCTTGTTTCGTTGTGCTCTACAGATGTCGCGGTCGCGACGTCCATTGTGACAGAGACAAGAGGAGTTCCACCATGTTCCGCAAGTTTGCACTCGGTACCGTTGCCAGCTTTGCCGTCGCCACTGCCGCCTTTGCGGGCGGTCAGTCCAAGGACATCGTCGATATCGCGTCGGGCAACGACAACTTCGACACTCTCGTCGCGGCCGTGACCGCCGCTGATCTGGTCGATACGCTCAAGGGCGACGGCCCGTTCACCGTCTTTGCGCCGACAGATGCTGCCTTTGAAGCCCTGCCGGAGGGCACCGTCGAAGAACTGCTGAAGCCCGAAAACAAGGAGCAGCTGATCTCCGTGCTGACCTATCACGTGGTGCCGGGCAAGGTGATGTCGTCCGACCTGAGCGACGGCATGAAGGCCGCCACGGTGCAAGGCGCTGAGATCACCGTCGACATCGACGGCGGCGCGATGGTGGATGAGGCCAAGGTCATCCAGGCCGACATCGAGGCCGAGAACGGCATCATCCACGTGATCGACAAGGTCATCATGCCGGGCAGCTAACAGCGCGCCCACCGTTTTCCTATCATGCCACTCACTCACGGCATCGGGGAGCCTTCGGGCTCCCCGAATTTTTTGCGGCGGAGCGGGCATGTGATCCGGGTGTGGGAGAGGCAGTTCGGCTCGGACGCAGCGCTGGCGGTTTGACCGACGGATTCGCGCCTTGGTGCCACTGAACTGCGCAGGTCACGCGGTTTCAGGGGGTGATTTCTGGCCATCTCTTGTGTCGCAGGGGCATTGGCGCTAACAGGCGCACAAATCTTCCTTCCCGAATTTACAGGTATTGGTGGCATGACACGCGGCATACTGGGCCTATTGGCCAAGAATATCTCTCCTCCCAATCTTTCCATCATGCAGGACGAGGGCTTTACCGTGGCTCGCGTGCGCACCGAGCTTCTGTCGGGGCTGACCGTGGCGCTGGCGCTGGTGCCGGAAGCGGTCGCCTTTGCCTTTGTTGCCGATGTGCACCCGTTGGTGGGGCTTTATGCGGCGTTCCTGGTGGGGCTGATTACGGCGCTGATCGGGGGGCGGCCGGGCATGATCTCTGGTGCGACCGGCGCGCTTGCGGTGGTGATGGTGGCGCTGGTGGCCGATCACGGCGTCGAATACCTGTTTGCCGCGGTAGTGCTGATGGGCATCTTCCAGGTGATTGCCGGTGTGATGCATTGGGGCAAGTTCATCCGCCTGGTGCCGCATCCGGTGATGCTGGGCTTTGTGAACGGTCTGGCGATCGTGATCTTCCTGGCGCAGCTCAATCAGTTCAAGGTGCCCGGGAGCGTGGAAAACACCGGCCATGGCGCCGGTGGCGGCGCGTGGCTGGCCGGTCCGCAACTGGCGACCATGCTGGCGTTGGTGGCGCTGACCATGGCGATCATCTGGGTAATGCCGCGACTGACCAAGATCATTCCGGCACCGCTGGCTGGCATCGGCATCACCGCGGTGATCGTGATCGCCTTTGGCCTTGATGTGCCGCGGGTCGGCGATCTGGCCTCGATCGAGGGTGGGCTGCCGATGTTCCACATCCCGATGGTGCCGTTGACCTGGGAAACCTTGCAGATCATCCTGCCCTACGCGGTGATCCTGGCGGCGATCGGTCTGATCGAGAGCCTCCTGACCCTGAACCTGGTGGGTGAAATCACCGGCAAGCGGGGCGGCGCAAGCCAGGAGTGCATTGCACAAGGGACCTCCAACATCGTGACCGGCTTCTTTGGTGGCATGGGCGGCTGTGCGATGATCGGCCAGTCGATGATCAATGTGAACTCTGGCGGGCGCACCCGGATCGCGGCGATCGCGGCGGCCTTGTTCCTGCTGGCGTTCATCGTTGTCGCCTCGCCCCTGATCGAGCAGATCCCGCTGGCCGCCCTGGTCGGGGTGATGTTCATGGTGGTGATCGGGACCTTTGCCTGGAACAGCTTCAAGATCATGACCAAGGTGCCGCTGATGGACGCTTTTGTGATCGTGCTGGTGACGGTGGTGACCGTCATGACCGACCTGGCGATCGCGGTTGTGGTCGGGGTCATCGTGTCTGCGCTGGCCTATGCCTGGAACAACGCCCGCCGCATTCACGCCATCACCCGCGACAGTGTCAGCGAGGCGGGGGCCAAGGTCTATGAAATCCAGGGGCCGCTGTTTTTCGGGTCAACGGACGGGTTCATCGAGTTGTTCGATGTGCAAGGCGACCCGGATGTGGTGATCGTGGACTTTGCCGCCTCGCGTGTTGTCGACCAGTCCGCGCTCCAGGCCATCGAGGCGGTGGCCGGGCGCTATGCCGCGGCTGGCAAGACCTTGCAGCTGCGTCATCTGAGCCGGGATTGCCACGAATTGCTGTCCAAGGCCGGCCATCTGATGATCGACAGTGACGATGACCCGGAATACGGTCTGGCGGTCGATTACTCTGTGAAGACAGGTATCCTCGGCGGCCACTGAGCGTGGAACGTCAGGTCAGTTAAGCGGTCGCGGTCCCATGCGGGACCGCGGCTTTTTTGTGTTTGGGATGCGGCTCGGGTTCACCAAAGCAGCAGTCTGCGCAGCCATCCTCGCCTGACTCCGGCCTGACGGACCGTGCCCCGTCGCGACAAGGAAAATGGCCGTATCCCCGCCCATGCGGGCGCGGAGCCTCGGCAATTTGCCTTGCACGCCGGGCCCCGCCCCATCCGTTCGGGATCAGGCGAGGGTGGCTCCGAAGCAGCAGCTTTCAATCGGGGGCGAGCGCCTCTAGCATGTCGAGGTCGCCGGAGGTGATGGCCGGTTCTGCGCGCAGGATCAGCTCGGCCGGCCAGTCCCACCATTTCAGCGCCAGGAGCCGTGCAATCTGGGGCTTGGGGAACCGATGGCGGGCAATGCTGGCCGGATTGCCTGTCATGATCGCGTAGGGGGGAACCGTGCCACGCACCACGGCACCCGCGCCGATGATGGCCCCGTCGCCGATGCGCGCGCCGGGCAGGATCAACGCGCTGTAGCCGATCCAGACATCATTGCCGATCACCGTGTCGCGGGTGTCCGGCTGAAACCCGGCCATCTGCGCCGGATCAAAGACCGGGAAGGGGTAACAGCTGAGGCCCTCCTGAGCATGGTTGGCCGAGGCGGTGATGAATTTCACCCCATGGGCGATCTGGCAGAACCGGCCGATCTTGAGCCGCTCGCGCGCCCCCGCAAACAGATAGGGTGCAAGGTGGCTGCCCCAGTCGCGGGGTGGGTCGAAATCCGACGCATAGGTGTAATCGCCGACAATGAAATTCGGGTTGTCGACCGCCTGTGCCAGCTGCACGGTCCCTGCATGGGGTGTCCCGTCCGGCAGCACAATCGGATGGCGTTGTTTGGGATCAGGAAGCGGCATCTCAGTCGTCCGGGCGCGACAGGGAGAACAGGTCGTTGACCTTGGCATAGTCACGATAGCCAAGGCGCGAGAGCGGCTGGTATTTGGTCACGTCAAAGATCCCGTCCACAAGGCAATCATCGCGCAAATGCACGCCAACCACCTCGCCAAAGGCCACCTTGTTGGCTTCGCCGGGCAGGTCGATGATCTGCGTGAGTTTGCACTCCAGAGCAGCAGGCACGCCTGCGACACGGGCGCAATTGATCGTTTCGCACTCGACCGCCTCAAGCCCCGCATGGGCAAACTCGTCGACGCCCTTATCAAGCGCTGCAGAGGATTTGTTCATTTGATCGCGCATGGCATATTCAACGATATTGACGCAAAAGACGCCAGTCTCGCGGATATTGGCCATGGAATCCTTGGTACCGTCCTGATCCGCCTTGGTCGAGGTGGAGGCAAACATCACCTGTGGCGGCACATAGGCGACGGCGTTGAAAAAGGAATAGGGCGCGAGATTGTTGACGCCGGCGCCGGAGCGGGTGGAGATCCAGCCGATGGGGCGGGGGGTCACGACGGCGTTAAACGGATTGTGGGGCAGGCCGTGGCCATCCTCGGGGCGGTAGAACATTCTATGTCTCCAAGTGTTTGCCCCAGACTTACGCCCGTGCTAGGGCGAAATCCACCCCCGCGTCGAGTTGGCCCCGTGGTCGCAGAGCGCAGCTGACGGAGCCAGAGACACGTGATCACCATCGCGCCGGAGATGCCGGAGGATTCCTGGGAGGTGGAAGCCCTCTATGACCTGTGCTTTGCGCCGGGGCGGACGGCCTTGTCGTCCTATCGGTTGCGCGACGACGTCGCCCCGGTGCGCGCGCTCAGTCAGGTGGCGCGCGACAGTGGTGGCATTCTGGCAGGCGCGATCCGGTTCTGGCCGGTGCATGTGGGGGATCGTGACGCGCTGCTGTTGGGGCCGGTGGCGGTCCATCCGACCCGGCAGGGCGAAGGCATCGGTGCCTCGTTGATCCGCGACAGCCTGTGGAAGGCGGAGCACAGCCACTGGCAGCGAGTAATCCTGGTTGGCGATGCGCCCTATTACCGGCGGTTCGGTTTTGAGCGGCTCGAAGGCGTTGAAATGCCGCCTCCGACCAACCCGGAACGGGTGCTGGGGCTCAGCCTCTCGGAGGCGGGGTGGCACGGGGTGCAGGGGCCGGTCACCCGCTGGCACGGTGCGGCGCAGGGGTAACGCGTGTGCCCGGTTGCGATGGCCAGACCTTGAAACCGTGCCCTAGGCTGCTGATCTCTTGTAGCAGGCGCAATGGGGACGAGGTCGCACATGGGCGAACTGCCGGGTGAAATTCTGGAACAGAGCGGGCGCAGCCTGACGGTACGGGACGTCGAGGCCGAGCTGACTGCAATTGCCGCGCGCTACCGGGCGGCGGGCAGTTTTGGCATGCGGCTGTTGAATGCGCTGGGCGGGCAGGGCGAAGACCTGATGCGTCGACTGCCGGGCCCCATGCGTGGCGCGGTGGAAGGCGCGGTGTTGCAGGCGCTGCATCTGTCGGTGCGCGGCGCGGCGCTCAGTCGGCGGATGGTGCCGGACCAGCCGGCCCAGACCAATCGCTGGGTCAGTACCACGATGGGTCTGGTGGGCGGCGCGGCCGGGCTGCCGGGGGCACTGGTGGAATTGCCCGCGACGACGACGTTTTTGATGCGCAGCATTCAAGGCGTCGCAGAGGAATACGGCTTTGATCCCGATGCCAAAAGCGTGCGGTTCGACGCGGTCGAGGTCTTTGCCGCCGCCGGTCCCATGGCCCATGACGATGGCGCGGACACCGGGTTCCTGACCCTGCGGCTGGGGCTGTCGGGGGCCGGGCTGTCGCAGTTGATCGCAGTGGTTGCCCCGCGTCTGGCGGTGGCGCTTGGGCCCAAGCTTGCAGCGCAGATGGTGCCGGTGCTTGGGGCCGTGGCGGGGGGCAGCGTCAACTACGTCTATTCCGGGTATTATCAGGAAATGGCGCATGTACATTTCGCGTTGCGCCGGTTGGCAATCGAGGCGGATGTGCCTTATCCCGACATGGTGAACCGGCTCCGGCAGAGGCTGTCGCCGTGATCCGCGCGCCCCGGGCCCGCGGGTGTCATCCCGATGTCATACAGGGCTGTCAGAGCGGGCGAGATATGCCACCGGCGTGTCGCCATGCGCCTCGACCGGAGTGGTGGTAAAAGAATTGTTAACCAATGCTAGGCACGCTCTGGCTGCGGCCCGGGATGTCGGCGCGCCGGGCTGACACCGCTCCGCCGGTGCCGCTGGGCGAGAGAGGATGGGACCCGCCATGGCGTTGGTCTTGGATGTGAGTGATCCGCAGGACGACCGGCAGCTGCACCCGCAGGTGGGGGCATTGTGCTATCGGATCACCGCCAAGGGGCGGGTCAAGGTGCTGCTGGTGACCTCGCGGCGGACCGGTCGCTGGATCATCCCCAAGGGCTGGCCGATGGACGGCAAAACTGCCGCCGAAGCGGCCACGATCGAAGCCTGGGAAGAGGCTGGCGTGCGTGGGCAGGCGCTGGACGGGCGGATCGGCAGGTTCAGCTATGTCAAAACGCGCGAGAACGCGACCGCACTGGCCTGCCGGGTTGATGTTTTTCCGCTCCGCGTGCGCGGTCTGGCGACGCAGTTCCCCGAGCGGGGGGAGCGCAGGCGGGCATGGATGTCGCTGCGGCGTGCGGCGAAACAGGTGGCCGAACCGGAGCTTGCGGCGCTGCTGTCATCCTTCGCGCCACCGGGGCCGTGACGTCACCTGCGGTGGCAGAAGCCGGGGCGGATGGCAGGGGGGCCTTGCAAACGCCGCTCAGCCGTATTTAATCGGCGCCTCTGAGGACGAGACAGAACATGATACGTTACGCACTGAAATGCGCCGAAGGGCATGGGTTCGAGAGCTGGTTCCAGTCCGCCGAGGCCTACGAAAAACTGCGCGGCGCAGGCCTGGTTGCCTGCACCGAATGCGGTTCGACCAGCGTCGAGAAGGCTCTGATGGCGCCCAGAGTGCGCTCTGGGCGCGCGGCCACCACCGTCGCCACCCCCGAAGAGCCGGGCGAGACGCAACCGGCGGTGGCGGGAACGGCGCCGCCCGCGCCGACGTCGCTTGCCGCACCCGCAAACGAGCTGGAGGCCGCGATCACCGAGCTGAAAAAGCAGGTCGAGGCGAATTCAGACTATGTGGGCACCGATTTTGCCAAACAGGCGCGTGACATGTATCTGGGCGAGACGCCGAAACGCTCGATCCATGGCGAGGCAAAACCCGAAGAGGCCAAAGCCCTGATCGAAGACGGGGTGCCGGTGCTGCCGTTGCCCTTCGCCCCGACACGCAAGACAAATTGAGGCATCTCCGTCCCGCAGATTGGTGGACCCGATCGCTGGCCGGTGTATACAGGCAAAGCAGACAGGAAGGAGACCGCCAATGCATGTGGTCGTGACAGGCAGCAGCCGCGGGATCGGACGCGAGCTGAAAACAAGGCTGGCCGCCCGCGGCGACCGGGTGACCGGGACCTCGCGGGATCATTCCTCGGGCACGCGGCTCGATGTGAGCGACCCGGGCCAGCAGGCGCGCTTTGCGGCGCAGATCAAGGGCGATCCGGTCGACCTGCTGATCTGCAACGCGGGGGTGTATCTCGATAAATCCATGGCGTTGAATGACTATACTGCCGAAGTCTGGGCAAAATCCCTGGCGGTCAATGTGACCGGCGTGTTCCTGACCGTGCAGGCGATGCTGCCGAACTTGAAGCTGGCAGAGGCGCCGAAGATCGCGATCATTTCGTCGCAGATGGCCAGCCACGCCCGCGCACCGGGGGGATCCTACGCCTATCGCGCGTCAAAGGCGGCGGCGCTCAATATCGGGCGTAATCTCGCCACCGACCTGAAACCCGAAGGCATCGCCGTGGGCATCTATCACCCGGGCTGGGTGCGTACCGATATGGGCGGGCAGGACGGCGAGATCACGGCGCAGGAGAGCGCGGTGGGGCTGATCCGTGAATTCGACGTGCTGTCGCTTGATACAACGGGGTGTTTCCACACCTGGGACGGGCGCGTCCACGCCTACTGATCGGGCGTGGCGCGGCGGATTGGGGGCTTTGCCCCTGTGTTGAATCCGGGTAAGGGACGGGTGAACCCCACCTGATCCACCTAAACCGGGGCCGGGATCGGCCCTGGACCATGGGATGACCGCATCATGACTGCCAGTAACCGCATCGTACTTTCCAGTGATCACGCCGCCATTGCGCTGCGCCAAACCATCGCCAAACACCTGGAGGCGCGTGGCTTCAGCGTGACCGACCTCGGGCCGACCTCTCCGGAAAGCACCCATTACCCGACCCATGGTGAGGCCGCCGCACGTCATGTGGCCTCAGGCGAGAGCGACCTCGGAATTGTCCTCTGTGGCACCGGTCAGGGCATCATGATGGCCGCAAACAAGGTCAAGGGCATCCGCTGCGGTGTCTGCTCTGATACATTCTCTGCGCAGATGATCCGTGCCCACAACAACGCCAACATGCTGTCGATCGGCGCACGCGTCGTTGGCGAAGGCGTGGCGCTTGAGATCGTCGACGCCTTTGTCGATGCCGAGTTCGAAGGCGGCCGCCACGGCACCCGTGTCGACATGATTACCGCCATCGAAGGCTGATCGCGGCCATAAGAGCCGGGGCTGCCCCCGGTCTCTTCGGTGATCGTGCATAATAAAAGAGGCTCCCGAAGTTCGCTTCGGGAGCCTCTTTTTTATTTGTTGTTGTGCGGAATCAGTCCCAGCAGCTCACCAGGGTGGTGAGGCCGGTGGCCTCTTTTTGCAGCAACGACATCGGCAGCTCGCCGGTGGCTGCGGCCTGGGTGGCTGGCATGCCGACGCCGGCCTTGTCGAGCGCCATGCGGATCACCTCGCCCTTGAGCGCAAAGCGCACGCCCTCGGGCAGGGTCGGCCCGTCCGTGGCTTCGGGCAGCAGCATGCCATGCACGGTCCCGTCCTTGTCCAGCAGCGGCCCGCCGGCATCACCGGGCTGAGCGGTCAGTTCCAGACGGGCCAGGTGGCTCTCGCCCTGAAGGCCGCTGAGGTCGCTGAGCGCGCCCCAGGTCAGGCTGGGAGCACCAAGCACACCACCGTAGGAATAGCCCGATACCGCAAGCGCGCTGCGCAGGCGCGGGGCCGTGGCCGCAAGCGGGGCCGTGGCCATCGGCGTCAGCGCCTGCTGCGGCTTCAGGACCGCGATGCCCGCCTCGGCATCCGCCAGCAGCACATCGGCAGTCACGTCGCGGTCGATGGTGACGCGGCCACATCCGTTCACGACGTCTGCCGTGGTGACGGCGATCCCGTTTGCAGTCACGAAGAACCCGGAGCGCGACAGGCGCGGCTTGCGCACCTCCAGGCCGGAGACGAGGTCGATCGACTGCGCGTCATCCATGCCGGCGGCCGGGTCGAGAACGTTGTCCAGCCGGGTAAAGCTCTGTTGCATGGCCGACAGCACCCGGGTGCGGCGTGCCTCGTCACCGGCGGGCCAGACCAGAGTGAAGCCCTTGATCTCGCCATTGTCCAGACGCGCTTCGGTATAAGAGACGATCTCGTCGTTGCGCCCCTCCAGGGTGAAGCGATCACCGGAGCGTTCGCGCGGACCGTCCAGCGGCACGATTTCCAGCGTCTGCATGATGTCATAGAGACCATAGAGCGTGCGGCGGTTGCCCGGCTGGGAAATCAGCAGAACCTGCACGCCGAGGTCTCCGGCGGGTTCGAAATGCGCAAAGGGCGGCTCGTAGCGGCTGAAAGCAACCTCGCCCAGGGGCAGGTCCAGTGCGATGCCGGCACGCGCATCGGTGTGGCGCGCCATCCCGGTGGAGATCAGCGGCGCATTGTATTCATCCATGAGCGCCTGGCGCTGCCCGGTGGTGAGCACGCCGGTGGGCTCATAGCCGCGCGCGGCCTGCCAGTCGGACATGGAGGCCCGGGTGCCACGGCCAAAGGCACCGTCGATGCCCGCGGTATAGAACCCTGCGGCCTTCAGCGCGATTTGCAGATCCATCCGTTCGTCACGGGTGAGGGCGCGTTCGCTCTGGCGGGCTTGTGCCGGGGTTTCATCCGGCACCGTGGTGTCCACGGGCGCAGCCTCGGCAACAGGGGCGACCTCTTCCTCGGTCTCGGTGTTGGTCAGCGGCGCGGTAGACGGCACGTCCGCCTCGGCCCCGACCGGGTAGAAGCGGGTGCGCAGATTGCCCGAAAAGGTGATGAAACTGTCACGTGGGATCTGGCCTTCGGCGCGGTAGACGCGCAGCACCTGTTCGGCGTCGGGGCGGGCATAGGGGCCGATGACGATGCCGTACCAGCCGCCACCGAGCGCATATCCCGACACATCGGGCAGGCGAGAAGCGAAATCGCGGGCCTCTTCCTGCGCTTCCTGGAGCGAGGGGCGGGCGGCCACCTGGATCCAGACGCCGCCAACGCCCGACTGTTGGGCCTGCGAAACGCCCGGAAGTGCTGCGAGGCACATGGTCAATGCCCACAACACCGAGGCAATTAGGTTCTTCATTGCTCAACCTCTGTACGAAGAAACGGATTTTGTTCGCCGCGCAGGTAACCACTTTGTGACCCCAAAGGGAACGGCGATGATCCGCACATTGACGTGTAAAGTGTAAATGTTTCTCATCTTCGACACATCCCCGGGATTTTTCCCCGTGTCATGGTGGCCACAGTGCCCTGCGGCGCACGGGGCCGTTGACCCCGCCGGGGGGCTTGCATAGGAAGACGGTCGAACATTGCACCGTCCATGCGGGGCCCCTGCGGTCCGGCCAGGGCGGGCGCGCCGATGCCCTAAAGGGAAGAGACATGACCCAGACCACCGCCCCGCGTTCGTTTCAGGAGATCATCCTGCGTTTGCAGACCTATTGGGCCTCCAAGGGCTGCGCCATCCTGCAGCCCTATGACATGGAGGTGGGCGCGGGCACCTTTCACCCGGCAACCACGCTGCGCTCGCTCGGCTCCAACGCATGGGCCGCGGCTTACGTGCAGCCCTCGCGCCGCCCCACGGACGGGCGCTACGGTGAAAACCCGAACCGCTTGCAGCATTACTACCAGTATCAGGTGCTGATCAAACCCAGCCCGCCGGACTTGCAGGAGCTGTATCTCGGCTCCCTGGAGGCCATCGGCGTCGATATGGAGCTGCACGATATCCGCTTTGTCGAGGACGACTGGGAAAGCCCGACGCTGGGGGCCTGGGGGCTGGGCTGGGAAGTCTGGTGCGACGGTATGGAAGTCAGCCAGTTTACCTATTTCCAGCAGGTCGGCGGCCATGATTGCCACCCGGTCTCGGGCGAGCTGACCTACGGTCTGGAACGTCTGGCGATGTATATTCTGGGCATCGACCACGTGATGGACATGCCCTTCAACGATCCGCAGTCGCCACAACCGCTGACATATGGCGATATCTTCAAGCAGACCGAAGAAGAATACGCGCGCTGGAATTTTGACGTGGCCAATACCGAGGTGCTCTTGCGTCATTTCGAGGAAGCCGAGGCCGAATGTGCCGCGATCCTCGCCCAAGAACATATGGACCCCAAGACCGGCAAGCGCATCATCATGGCGCATCCGGCCTATGACCAGTGCATCAAGGCCTCGCATATCTTTAACCTCTTGGATGCGCGCGGTGTGATCTCCGTGACCGAGCGTCAGGCCTACATCGGGCGCGTGCGCACGCTGGCAAAGCAATGCGCCGATGCCTTTGTGCTGACCGAGGCGGGCGGACACACCGGCGAGACTGCGGGCGAAACAGCGGCCTGAGCGGCGCAAGGGAGCATCTGACATGACCGGAAAGATCCTGTCGATCATCCTCGTGGTCTCTGGCCTCGTGGCGGGGATCGCGATGTATTATCTGCAAGTCTACGGCTACTACGACGAGGTCGCCGCGCAGCCCGGGCAGGACGTGGTGTTGATGCCTCTCGGCGGCGAAACCCCGGAGCCCATCGCCTATGGCGATTTCCAGGCCATTGACGCCGACAGTTCCCCGATCCGCTATCGCGCCTGTTTCACCACGCCGCTGAAACCGGCAGAGGTGGCGCAGCTCTATCAGCTGTCGGAAGCGCAGGATCCGCGCAATGCGCCGGGCTGGTTTGACTGTTTTGATGCCGCAGAGATCGGCGCGGCCCTGAAAGACGGGCGCGCGCAGGCGTTTATCTCTGAAAAGAACATCGAATTTGGTGTCGACCGGATCGTGGCCATCACCGAGGATGGGCGGGGTTACGTCTGGCACGAACTGAACAACTGTGGCGAAAAGGCCTATGACGGCACCATTGTGGGCGAGGAATGCCCCAAACGGCCGCAAACCAACTGACGGGCGCAGGCGCGTCTGTTGCCACATCCCTTATTGCCGTGAACGCACGGCAGATCCGAACCGTTGAGGACTCGTAATGGCTGATCTTCTGATCGAACTTTTCTCCGAGGAAATCCCCGCCCGCATGCAGGCGCGCGCGGGCGAAGATTTGAAGAAGCGGATGACCGACGGTCTGGTCGAGGCGGGTCTGACCTATGCCGGCGCACATGCGCTGACCACGCCGCGCCGCCTGACGCTGGCCATTGAGGGGCTGCTCGATCATTCCCCCACCGTGCGTGAAGAGCGCAAAGGCCCCAAAGTAGGCGCGCCCGACAAGGCGATTGAGGGTTTTTTGCGGGGCGCAGGTCTGAGCCGCGATCAGCTTGAGGAGCGCGACACCCCCAAGGGGGCGGTCTATTTCGCAATCATTGAGAAACCGGGACGGCCTGCGGCAGAGATCATTGCCGAGGTGCTGGAAGACACCATTCGCAACTTCCCATGGCCCAAATCCATGCGCTGGGGTGCTGGGTCTTTGCGCTGGGTGCGGCCCCTGCATTCGATTCTGTGCGTGTTGACGCGCGAAGACGGCAACGAGGTGGTGCCGCTGGATATCGACGGCATCACATCCGGCGATACAACCTGCGGCCATCGCTTCATGGCGCCCGCGCGGGTGTCTGTCACCGGATTTGAGGACTACGCCGCCAAGCTGAAACGCGCCTTTGTGCTACTCGACCCAAAAGAACGCGAGGCGGCGATCTGGCAGGATGCCACCAATCAGGCTTTTGCCTCGGGCCTTGAGGTCGTCGATGACAAGGGCCTTCTGGCTGAGGTTGCAGGGCTGGTGGAATGGCCGGTGGTGCTGATGGGCTCGATTGATGCGGAGTTCCTCGACCTGCCGCCGGAGGTGCTGCAAACCTCGATGAAGGAACACCAGAAGTTTTTCTCGGTAAAGAACCCCAAGACCGGGCGGATCGAGAAGTTCATCACCGTGGCCAACCGCGAAACCGCCGACAATGGCGCCACCATTCTGGCGGGCAACCAAAAGGTGTTGAGCGCGCGTCTGGCGGATGCGAAGTTCTTCTGGGAGAACGACTTGCGCATCGCGAAATCCGAGGTCGGCATGGAAGGCTGGCTGGAGAGCCTGTCCAATGTGACGTTCCACAACAAGCTCGGCACGCAAGCCGCACGGATCGACCGGATCGCGGCGCTGGCGCGCGAAATCGCCCCCGTTGTGGGCGCGGATGCGGATCTGGCGGAACAGGCGGCGAAGGTCGCCAAGGCGGACCTCAGCTCCGAGATGGTCTATGAGTTCCCCGAACTGCAGGGTCTGATGGGGCGCTATTACGCTCAGGCCGCCGGGCTGCCGCAAGAGGTCGCCAAGGCCTGTCAGCTGCATTATTCGCCGCTGGGCCCCAGCGATGAGGTGCCGACAGAGCCAGTATCTGTGGCTGTGGCGCTCGCGGACAAGATCGACACGCTCACGGGGTTCTGGGCGATTGATGAAAAGCCCACCGGGTCCAAAGACCCTTACGCGCTGCGCCGTGCCGCGCTTGGTGTGATCCGCTTGGTGCTATCGAATAATGTGCGGTTTACTCTATCCAGTACTCTCTTTTCGCTAATTCGAAGCACTGAGACCAATCAAAGACGTTTAAAGTGCTCCAGCAAGGAACGTGACTTGGAAGCTGCCATAGAGGTATTGAGAAAGCGCGAAGAGTTGCCACTAGCCTTTCCAAATAAGGAAGTCTTGGTGGATGAGGCTGCCTCCTCGGTCGAGTTTGCGAAGACAAAAGTTAAAGAGGCGAAAGCTCACCTTGAAGATACCCCAAGCATCAAAGAGGTATCATCATGCAAATCGAACCACCTCCTCTCCTTCTTCCACGACCGCCTAAAAGTCTTCCTGCGCGATCAGGGAATTCGTCATGATGTGATCGACGCCTGTATTGCGATGGAGGGCAATGACGACCTGACGCTCTTGGTGAAACGGGCGCGCGCGCTGGAGGCGTTCATGTCGTCGGAGGATGGCGAGAACCTGCTGCAAGGGTTCAAACGCGCCAACAACATCCTGTCGCAGGCCGAGGAAAAGGACGGGGTCGAATATTCCTACGGGGCCGACAAGAAATTCATCGAGGATGCGGCGGAAGCAGCGCTGTTTGATGCGCTTGCAGCGGGCGAGGGGGCGATCTCCTCGGCCATCGAGGCCGAGGATTTCGCGGCCGCCATGGGCGGCATGGCCGCATTGCGCGCGCCGGTGGATGCGTTTTTCGAGGCGGTGCAGGTGAACTCCGACAATCAGGTGGTGCGCCGCAACCGGCTGAACCTGCTGAGCCAGATCCGCAAGGTCTGCGGTCAGGTTGCCGATCTCAGCCGTATCGAGGGCTGATCCTCCGCGCCTTTTTGCCAGACCAGCGGCCCTCTCCAGTCTTGGTGAGGGCCGTTTTTGTCACAACAGCGGCGCGCTTCCCCCTTGCGGGCGTGTGGGCGCGCCTTATGCTCGGGGTCAGGGAGGATTGCTGCATTGCAGAAGCACAAAGGGGACGCACCGATGGAGACTACCCCGAAGGCCACTTTGATCACCGCGACCGCGCCGATTGCCAATCAGACCCATGGCGGACGGGCGAAATGCTTGCAGCGGCTGGTGCGGCTGGACCTGCCGGTGCCGCAGACCGTGGCGCTGTCCTTTGACGCGGTGCATGAAATCGCCGAAGGCTACATGGTCGACGTCAAGGCGATCCTTGCCGATCTGCGCCCCGATGCGCTGCTTTGTGTGCGCCCGTCGTCGGAAGATCCCGATTGGGGTGGCCCCGGTGCGGTGCTGAACATCGGCATGAATGATGCGCGCTATGTGGATCTGAGCGACACGCTTGGCCCCGAGGCGGCGGCGGCGCTTTATCTGCGGTTTGTACAATCCTACGCGGTGCATGTGGCGCGGCTGGATCCGGATGTGTTCGAGGATGTCGAGGACGGCGGCCCGGATGCGCTGAGCGAAATGTTGCAGGCCTATGAGGCCGAAGCCGAAGAGCCGTTCCCGCAGGATCCGGGCGAGCAGCTGGCGGCAGTCCTGCGCACGATGGCGCGGGCCTGGGAGGGCACCTCGGCGCGGCTGTTGCGGGCGGCCAAGGGCGCGCCGGCGGATGCGGGGCTTGGCCTGATCGTGCAGGAAATGGTGCCGGGGCTGGGGCAGGGCGAATGCGGCTCCGGCGTGTTGCAGCTGGTGGATTCGCAGACCGGTCTGCCGCAGATCACGGGGCGTTACCTGAGCCAGAGCCAGGGGCGCGACGCATTGGGCAGCGATGCGGAATCGATCTATCTGGAACGGGACGAACGCGGCCCGTCGCTGGAGGAGCTGGCGCCAGAGGCCTTTGTCGAGCTGAAGGCGCATGCGGCGCTGATGCGGGTCAAGCTGCGCGCCGAGATGCAGGTGGAGTTCGTGATCGAGAACGGGCGCGTGCATATCCTTGACGGGGTGCGGGTGGCGCGGTCGTCGCGGGCGGCGGTTCGGATCGCGGTGCAGCTGGCCGAGGATGGTATCATCCCGCCGGAAGAGGCGGTGATGCGGGTGGACGCCCATTCGATGAACGAGTTGTTGCACCGGCAGGTGGACCCGGAGGCAAAACGCGATGTCATCGGCAGCGGGATCGCCGCCAGCCCCGGCGCGGCGACCGGACGTCTGGTGTTCACCGCGGCGGAGGCCCAGGCCAGCAAATCGCGCGGTGAGCCCTGTATCCTGGCGCGGCGGGAGACCTCGCCCGAAGATGTGCGCGGCATGCATGCGGCGGCGGGGGTGTTGACCGAAAAGGGGGGCATGACCAGCCACGCAGCGGTGATCGGGCGCGGGCTTGGCCTGCCGTGTATCGTGGGCGCGTCCAGCCTGCGGTTCGACAGCCGGCGCAAGCAGTTGACCGCTCCGGATGGGCGCGTGTTCAAGGCGGGCGATACGATCACGGTGGACGGGACCTCCGGTCAGGTACTGGCAGGGGAGCCTGCGATGCTGGAGGCGGCGCAGGACGATGCGTTCCAGACATTGATGGGCTGGGCCGACCAGGCGCGCGACATCGACATCCGCGCCAATGCCGATACGCCGGCGGACGCGCAGACCGCGCGCAATTTCAACGCCCAGGGCATCGGTCTGTGCCGGACCGAGCATATGTTCTTTGATCCCGGTCGTCTGACGGTGATGCGTGAGATGATCTTTGCCGAGACCTCTGCCGGTCGGGCGGCGGTATTGGCGCGGCTGTTGCCAATGCAGCGCAAGGACTTCCGCGAGCTGTTCCGGATCATGGAAGGGATGCCGGTCTGCATCCGCCTGTTCGATCCGCCGTTGCATGAATTCCTGCCCACCACCAATGCCGGCCAGCGCGAGCTGTCCGAAGCGCTGGGGCTGCCGGTGAGCGATGTGACCCGCCGGGTCGAGGAAATGGGCGAATACAATCCCATGCTGGGCCTGCGCGGCGTGCGCCTGGGGGTGACGGTGCCAGAGATCTACGACATGCAGGCCCGGGCGATTTTCGAGGCCACGCTGGAGGCCTCGCATGAACGCGATCCGGTGGTGCCGGAAATCATGATCCCGCTGGTGTCGGCCAAACGCGAGGTAGAACTGGTCAAGACCCGCATCGATGCGGTGGCGGCGGCGGTGAAATCCGAGCGTGGCGTTGATTTCACCTATCGGCTGGGGGTGATGGTGGAAACGCCGCGGGCCGCGTTGCGCGCGGATGAGATTGCGGTGCACACGGCGTTCATGAGTTTCGGGACCAACGACCTCACGCAGATGACCTACGGTCTGTCGCGGGACGACGCCGGGCGGTTCATGTCGGCCTATGTGCAGCAGGGCGTGTTCCCCGAGGACCCGTTCCATGTGCTTGACGTGGACGGCGTTGGGGAGCTGTTGCAGCTCGGCGTGCAGCGCGGCCGCATGGCAAAACCGGAAATCACCCTGTCGATCTGTGGAGAGCACGGCGGCAACCCCGAATCGATTGCGTTTTGTCGCGCGGCGGGCTTTGATTACGTTTCCTGTTCCCCGTTCCGGGTGCCTGTTGCACGGCTTGCAGCAGCGCAGCTGGCGATCTCGGACAAAACCGGCCAAATTGCGCCGACATACCTAAAAAGCTAACAATTTCAGGCGCTTTGAAATGCGCTTGGAAGATCGATACTCTGGCATGATCCTCGGAGCATAGCGGGTATACCTTCGGCTGACTGGACGTTTTGATACATTTCCGTTACGCGGTGCCGTCGTCTGCGTCCGTTTGGTCGCGGCACGCTGTAGGACCGGGGGTACCCTGAAATGAAACGAACTCTGATGTGGGTCGCTGTGATCGCGGCAGCACTAGGCGGTCGCATGGCCTCTGCGGATGTGGGGCTGGATGCGCTTTTCAAGCAGGAGCAAACCACGCTTCAGGCGGCACCGAAGGAACGCATGCTGCGGTTCCTCGGGGGCAAGCGCCAGGCGCGGACCAAAAACGTGACCAAGGTGCAGTTTACCCGCGCCTTTCTCGACAGCCGGCCCGAGGCCTCGGGCGGTAGCGAATTCGCCTGTCTGGCAGAGGCGCTCTACTTCGAAGCGCGGGGCGAGACCGTGAAGGGGCAGTTCGCGGTGGCCGAGGTGATCCTGAACCGGGTCAAGAGCGCCCAGTTCCCCAATACGGTCTGCGGTGTCATCAACCAGGGTACAGGACGCAAGTACCAGTGCCAGTTCACCTATACCTGCGATGGCCACAAGGAAGTGATCCGCGAGCCGCGCGCCTTTGAGCGGGTGGCCAAGGTGGCGCGGCTGATCCTGGATGGGGTGAACCCGAAACTGACCCAGGGGGCGACGTATTATCACACCACGGCGGTGAAACCGCGTTGGTCGCGCTCGTTCACCAAGACCGCACGCATCGGTGTGCATCTTTTCTACCGGGACGAGCGGTTCCGCACCGCGTCGAACTAAAAGACCGTTTTGGGGTGCGTCTGCGGCGTAAATGCGCCGCTTTCCGTCTCTGGCACGGCGACTCTGGGCCTGTTATGCGAATAAAACGCGCATAAACCTGTGACTCCTGACACAGGTCGCCTACGATCCAAAGCCAGCCAAAGGCCACGCCCATGAGTTCTGACATTCACCTCGCCTTCGCACATCCCTCCGAACGGTCGGCTGCAACAGCCCGCCCGGGTCCGCTGGACCGCATCTCGCTGCGGGACCACATTGTCGACGTCGAGATCGGCGCGTTCCAGCAGGAGCGGGGCACCACGCAGCGCGTCTGTTTCAACGTGGTGGTGGAAATCGCGCCGCTGCCGGCGGACCTCGATGACGACGTGGATCGCATCCTCTCCTACGACAAGGTGACAGAGGCGATCGCACATGAACTGGCGCGCGAACGGCTGGCACTGCTGGAAACCCTCGCCGAACGGGTGGCCGAACGCATCCTCTGGGAGCCGCAGGCGGTGCGCGCCTTTGTGCGGATCGAGAAGCTGGATCGCGGCCCTGGCGCCCTGGGTGTCGAGATCGTGCGCTCCGCCGATCAGATCTCGCATGACGTCGAAGAGGACATTCGCCCACATCCCCGACTGATGTTCCTGTCGAATACCGCCATCGACAGTGCCAATCTGACGGGCTGGATCGACCAGATGGAATGCCGCGAGCGCCCCCTGATCCTCTGCGTTGGGGCGCATGATCTGGCGCTGCCGCAGACCGGGCACAAATGGACCCAGCGCCGTATCGATCTGCTGGCGATCGAGCAGAACGCCTGGCGTCTGGCGGCGCGGGATGACCGCTGCGTGGTGGTCGCCACCCGCACCGAGCTGGACTGGGCGATGAAGAACGGGCAGATCTGCGTCTGGGCGCCGTCGAAGATCGTGCTGGATGCGGTCGAGGGGCCGAGCGAGCCGCCGTCGAATGCGGTTGCACTTGCGGCCTGGTTCGCGTCTACTTTCGAAGCTGAAGAAATGATCGTGATTGGCGCCGATCTGCCGGAAAACCCCGGCGTTCCCCTGCGCGCCCATGCTGAGGAGCAACAAACCCTGTGAGTTACTACCGCCCCCTGGTTCGTCACGGTGAAGCACGTCCCGAAGGGGCGCTTCATCTCGCCGGAAGCGCGCTCTGGTTTACCGAGGTCGAAGTTCTGGATCGCAACGGCCCGCCGCGGATTGTGCCCGCGGGCCTGTTGCCCGAAGAGGTCCGGTTTCGCCTGATGAGCCGCCGCGCCGCCATCGCCGGGCTGGACATGACGCAGCCGCACATCATGGGCATCCTCAATGTCACGCCCGACAGTTTCTCGGACGGTGGCAAACACGACGAATTGGCAGCGGCCCGCGATGCTGCCCTGCAGATGGCAGCAGATGGCGCTTCGATCATCGATGTGGGGGGCGAAAGCACGCGCCCGGGCGCGGTTGAAGTTGAGGAAATGGAAGAGATCGCCCGAACCGCGCCGGTGATTGCCGCGATCCGCGAGGCAAGCGATGTGGCGATTTCCATCGACACCCGCAAGGCCACTGTCGGCATGGAAGCACTTGAGGCGGGCGCGTCCCTCATCAATGATGTGTCGGGCTTTACCTTTGACGCCGCCCTGGCGCCGCTGGCGGCACAGGCCGGGGTGCCGGTCTGCGTCATGCATGCGCAGGGGGATCCCAAGACCATGCAGGAAAACCCGAATTACGACAATGTGGTGCTCGACGTCTATGATTTCCTTACCGCGCAGGTGGACCAGCTGGAAGCCATCGGTGTTTTGCGTGAACAGATTGTCATTGATCCGGGCATCGGGTTTGGCAAGAGCGAGGCGCATAATCTTGCGCTGCTGCGCAATCTGAGCCTGTTTCACGGTATTGGCTGTCCGATCCTTCTGGGGGTCTCGCGCAAGGGATTCATCGGCGCGATTGGCAAAGAACCGCAGGCTGCACGGCGTGCGCCGGGGTCAATTGCCGTAGGACTTGCGGGATTTGCCCAAGGCGTGCAATTGCTACGGGTGCATGATGTGGCGGAAACGGCGCAGGCGCTGCGCCTGTGGCAAGCCACGAGATAACGAGATCACGGCAGCTGTTGGACCCTCCTCCGGCGGTGTGCCGGACAGGGGAGCAGCTATGGTGCGCAAACTTTTTGGAACCGATGGGGTGCGTGGCAAGGCCAATCTGCATCCCATGACTGCCGAGATGGCGTTGCGCATCGGGGCCGCCGTCGGTCGGTATTTTCGCCGTGAAAAAGACACCGTGCACCGGGTGGTGATCGGTAAGGACACACGGCTGTCTGGCTATATGTTTGAAAACGCGCTGACGGCGGGGCTGACCTCGACGGGGATGAATGTGCTGCTCCTGGGGCCGGTGCCAACGCCTGCGGTGGGGCTGATGACTCGGTCGATGCGGGCGGATCTGGGGGTGATGATTTCCGCCAGCCACAATCCGGCCGAAGACAATGGCATCAAATTCTTTGGCCCCGATGGCTACAAACTTTCCGATGAGGTCGAGCTGGAGCTGGAGGCGCTGATCGAGGCCGGGGTTGAGCCTGCACAGGCGGATCATATCGGTCGGGCCAAGCGGGTGGATGAAGCCAGATATCGGTACGGTGAACGGGTCAAGAGCTCTCTGCCACGCGATATGCGGTTTGACGGGTTGAAGGTGGTGATCGATTGCGCCAATGGCGCGGCTCATCGGGCTGCTCCTGAAATATTGTGGGAACTGGGCGCTGATGTGATCCCGGTGGGTGTGTCGCCGGACGGCAAGAACATCAACCGCGGCTGCGGCTCTACCAAGCCCGCTGTCGCTGCAGAAACCGTGGTGGCGCATGGTGCCCATGTGGGGATCTGCCTTGATGGCGATGCGGACCGGGTGGTGGTGATCGACGAAACCGGCACCGTTGCGGATGGCGATCAACTGATGGCGCTTCTGGCGTCCGCCTGGGCCGCGGACGGGCGGTTGAGCGGCGGCGCGCTGGTGGCAACGGTGATGTCCAACCTCGGTCTGGAACGGTTCCTGAATGATCGTGGCATCGGCCTTGAACGCACAGGGGTCGGTGACCGCTATGTGGTGGAGCGGATGCGGCAGGGTGGTTTTAACCTCGGTGGTGAGCAATCCGGCCACATCGTGATGAGCGACTATGCCACAACCGGCGACGGGCTGATGGCGGGGCTGCATTTCCTGGCTGAGATGGTGCGCCGGGAGCAGAAAGCCTCTGAGTTGGCACAGCAGTTTGAACCGGTGCCCCAACTGTTGAAAAACGTGCGCTTTGAGGCAGGGCAGGTCCCGCTGGAAGCGGATGCGGTGCAGGATGCGATTGCGCATGCGGAAGGGCAGCTCAATGGGCATGGGCGTCTCTTGATCCGGAAGTCCGGCACCGAGCCGCTGATCCGGGTGATGGCAGAGAGTGAGGATCCCGACCTCCTGAACCGCGCGGTGGATGATGTGGTCGCGGCTGTCGAGGCGGCGACGCGTTGAGGTTTTTCCGCCCGGGTGCCCGGGCGGACCCGCGCGCCGAGCCTTTGGCTCGGCGCGCGAGAGGGGGCGCTGCCCCCTCGGGCGAAGCCCTCACCCCCGAGATATTTCTGAAAAGCTGAATAAGTGGGAATTTTGCCTTGGTGCTTTAGCCTCAGGTCAGGCCAAACAGGCGTTTTAAGGCGCCGTATTGGCTGAGTGCTACTCCTGCGAGGATCAGGGCCAAGGCCCACAGCAGCGTGCCGGGCAGGGCTTCGCTGAGGAACACCGCACCAAAGAAAACGGCGCAGACAGGGACCAGATAATTGGTGAGGCTCATGAAGGTCGGTCCTGCACCGCGAATGACCAGGACGCGCAACAGGTTTGCTCCGGCGGTTGGGATCAGACCCAGAATTGCCAACCACATCCAGGTTTCTGACGAGATGACGGGCGGCGGGCCTTCGACCACCCAGGCGGCGGGGACTATGCCAAGGGCACCGATCAGCAGGAGCACTGCGGCAAGGCCAACGGAATCGACCTCCGGCAGGCGGCGAACAGAGATCGAAGAGACCGAATAGCAGGCCGCGGCACCGAGGCAGGCAAGACGGCCTGCCCATTCCAGATCGGAGCCATTGCTTTCAAAGGCCTGGCCGCCAATCAGCAGGGCGACCCCGAAAAAGCCGATGACCACCCCGATCAGGCGACGCAGGGTCAGGGGTTCTGAGGCGAAGAAATGCGCCAGCGGCAGAACCATCAGCGGGATGGCCGACATGCTGACCCCTGCAAAACCGGAGGTCACATGCTGCAGGCCCCAGCTGATCAGGATGAAGGGCAGTGTGGAGCTCAGAATACCCACGTAGATCACGACGGGCCAGTTGGAGCGCCCTTCAAACAGGCGAAACCCGCGCAGGCCCCAGATCGCGGTCAACAACAGCGCCGCAAATCCGATCCTCCCGGACGCGAGCCAAAACGGGGTGATCCCGCGCAGTGCCAGTTCGACCACCATGAATGTCCCGCCCCAAGTGAGACCCAATGCGGCCACCATGGCCCAGTAACGGGGGGCGATTTCCGGCATGGTTTTCTCCTGACAATGGGCGCTGACTGAACTTGGGTGCCGTGCGGGCAGATGACCTCTGGTGCGAGGACAGGTCAATGCGGCATGTTTCGTTGCAGAACGACGCCTGTGACACCGTGAAAAAGGCGCCCCGGTGTCCCGAGGCGCCCTGCAGAGGTCCGGGCTGCGGAGCCTTGGCTCCGCAAACGGGATCCTTAGTTTTTGGACTTGTCGACCATCTTGCCGGCAGAGATCCAAGGCATCATTTCACGCAGTTTGGCGCCGGTGGCCTCGATCGCGTGCTCGTCGTTGGCACGACGGGATGCTTTGATGGTCGGCTGACCCACGGCGTTTTCCAGCATGAAGTCGCGCACGAATTTACCCTGCTGAATGTCGGCGAGGACTTCTTTCATGCGGGCTTTGGTTTCGTCGTACTTCAGGATGCGCGGGCCAGTGACATACTGGCCGTACTCGGCGGTGTTGGAGATCGAGTAATCCATGTTCGCAATGCCGCCTTCGTAGATCAGGTCCACGATCAGCTTCACTTCGTGCAGGCACTCGAAATAGGCCATTTCCGGCGCGTAGCCTGCCTCAACGAGGGTTTCAAACCCGCAACGGATCAGTTCAACCAGACCGCCACAGAGAACGGCTTGTTCGCCGAACAGGTCGGTTTCGCATTCTTCGCGGAAGTTGGTCTCGATGATGCCGGAGCGACCGCCACCGATGGCGGAGCAATAGGACAGCGCGGTTTCCAGCGCGGAGCCGGATGCGTCGTTCTCGACTGCCACGAGGCAGGGCACGCCGCCGCCTTTGGTGTATTCGCCGCGCACGGTGTGGCCGGGGCCCTTGGGCGCCATCATGATGACGTCGACGCCTTCTTTGGGCTCAATCAGGCCGAAGTGCACGTTCAGGCCATGGGCGAATGCAATCGCGGCACCCGGCTTGATGTTGTCATGCACGTATTTCTTGTAGGTCTCGGCCTGAAGCTCGTCGGGCATGGTGAACATGATCACGTCACACCAGGCCGCCGCTTCGGCGATACCCATCACTTGCAGGCCTTCGCCTTCGGCTTTCTTGGCGGAGGGGGAGCCTTCGCGCAGGGCGATGACAAGGTTCTTTGCGCCGGAATCACGCAGGTTCAGCGCGTGCGCGTGACCTTGCGAGCCATAGCCGAGGATGGCGACTTTCTTTTCTTTGATGAGGTTCACGTCGCAGTCGCGGTCGTAGTACACACGCATCGGATCAATCCTTTGACCTGAGTTTCTATCTGACAGCGATCATAGACGGCAGGGCGGGAGATGCGAGAGCGATTGGTATACGAGTTGACTGTTTTTTGCAGTGTCTATTCGCAAAAATGTAGATTACCGTAGTAATCATGCTTGATGATCTCGACAGGCGCATATTGCGCAACCTTCAGGAGGACCCGACCCAATCGCTGCCGGATCTGGCAGACCGGCTGGGACTCACCGCCTCGCGCCTGTCGCGCAGGCTGGAGAAGTTACGTGAGGGCGGTGTCGTAAAGGGCACGCGCGCGGTCATCGACTGGCAGGCCTTAGGCTATGCGGTTGAGGTCTCACTGCGGGTGACGCTTGATAAGACCAACCCACGCGCTTTTGATGAATTCATCCCCGCCGCGCGTGAAATCCCGGAGGTGCTGGAGATCCAGACCTTCCTTGGGCAGGTCGATGTGCGCCTCAGCGTGATTGCGCGCGATATGGCCCATTATCAGGCGCTGTATCGGGATCGCATCCTGCAACTGCCGAATATCACCGATATTGAGGCGCTGATGCATGTGGCGCGGATCACCACACGGACGGCGCTGCCGCTATGACCGAATTGGACGAAATTGATCTGGCGCTCCTGCGGGCCCTGTCGGAGGACGCAACCCAGACCGCAGGCGCACTTGGCCGCGCGCTAGGCCTCAGCCAGCCCGCTACATGGCGACGCATCAAGCGGCTGGAGGAGGCAGGGATTTTGTCGCATCGGGTGCTGGATCTTGATCTGGAGAAACTGGGGTTCGGTGTCACCGTTTTTGTCGGCGTCAAACTGGCCACCAAAGGGCGTGTCAGCCTTGATGACTTTGAGCGCGCGGTCTCGGCCATCCCGGAGGTGCAGACGGTGGAGCATGTGCTGGGGTTTTACGACTATCGCCTGCGGGTGGTCGCCCGCGACATTGCCGATTTCGAACGCGTCCTGCGGCGGCGGATCATGACCTTGCCGGGGGCGGGTAATGTGGACGCCAATGTGCTCCTGTCCGAAGAACGCCGCCCCGGCCCCTTGGGCTGATGCGCATTTAACGGCTTTTGCGACAAGAGCTGTAGCCACGTGGCGCTTGAGCCAGAGGGGCGGCTCTGCCATGACAGAGACAACCGGCCCCAGCCGACCCTATTGCAGCAAGGAGATTTCTCATGGCCCTCTTGGAGACAGTCGACCCTGATGGTCTGGATGAGTTCTCGGTGGTGTTCACCGACCGGTCCCTCAATCACATGTCAAAGGAATTCCAGCAGGTGATGCTGGACATCAACGCCATGCTGAAAGAGGTCTACAAGGCGGATGCGACCGCGCTGGTGCCCGGTGGCGGGACCTATGCGATGGAGGCCGTCGCGCGCCAGTTTGCCCGCAATCAGGACACGCTGGTGGTGCGCAATGGCTGGTTCTCCTATCGCTGGAGCCAGATTTTTGAAACAGGCGGCCTGACCAAATCCGCCAGTGTCATGAAGGCGCGCCAGACCGGCAATACCGCGCAATCGCCCTTTGCTCCGGCCCCCATCGATGAGGTCGTCAAGGCGATCCGCGACCAAAAACCCGCCGTCGTTTTTGCGCCCCATGTGGAAACTGCGGCCGGTGTGATCTTGCCGGATGACTACGTGACCCAAATGGCCACAGCCGCCCATGAGGTCGGCGCGCTGATGGTGCTGGACTGTATCGCCTCCGGCTGCGCTTGGGTCGATATGAAGGCCACCGGTGTCGACGTGCTGATCTCTGCTCCGCAAAAAGGCTGGAGCGCGTCGCCGTCTGCTGGGCTGGTGATGCTCTCCAAACGCGCGCTTGCCCGACTGGATGAGACCACCTCCGACAGCTTCGCCCTCGATCTCAAGAAATGGCGCGCGATCATGCAAGCCTATGAGGACGGCGGTCATGCCTATCACGCCACCATGCCCACGGATGCGCTGCGCATGTTCCGTGATACCATGGCGGAGACCAAAGAATATGGTTTCAAACGCTTGCGCGAGGCGCAGTGGAAACTGGGCAATGGCGTGCGTGAAATGCTCGCGAAAAAAGGCGTCATTTCTGTGGCGGCCGAAGGTTTTGGCGCGCCGGGTGTGGTGGTCAGCTACACCGATGATCCGCAGATCCAGAATGGCAAGAAATTCGCCGACCAAGGCATGCAGATCGCCGCAGGCGTGCCGCTCGCGGTCGACGAGCCTGAGGGGTTTATGACCTTCCGCCTTGGCCTCTTTGGTCTTGATAAGCTCTATGACGTCAACGGCACGCTGTCGCGGCTGAAAACCGTGCTCGACCAAGTGCTCTGACACGGCTTCATCTTTTCAAAAATACCTCCGCCGGAGGCACGGGTCTGTCCCATAGGACAGGCCCGTTTTCTATCGCACGCCAAGCCCCATCTGCATCAGCATCTTGCGCACCTGCGGCAGGGAATACAGCGCGTTCAGCCCACCGGCCCGCAAATCCCTGAGCGGACGGGCCTCGATCATCGAGGCACGATTCAGCAGATCAATACCGCTGACCCGCAATCTGATATCGCTGTGGCGGGCTTTCTCATAGGCATCCAGCATTGCCTGATCGCCCAGCCCCTCGGGGCGCGCCTCCACCAGATCCATCAGTACCCGCAAATCCGCCAGCGACATATTAAGCCCCTGTGCCCCAATGGGTGGCACCACATGTGCCGCTTCGGCCATCAATGCCAGACGCTCGCCCACCAGCCGTTCGGCGCGCTGGCTGATGATAGGCCAAAGGGTGCGGCGCGAGGCCAGTCTCAGCGTCCCCAGCACCCCGCAGGAGCGGGTGTTCATCTCGCCTTCAAATGCGGTTTCATCAAGGGCTGCGAGCCGGTCGGCGTTGGCATTTGTTTCCATCCAGACAATCGCCGATGAGGGCCGCCCGTCCAGATCCGGCAGGGGCACCAGCGTAAAGGGGCCACCGGTGCGGTGAATTTCGGTCGACACATTCTCATGCGGCAGATCATGGGTGACCGCAAAGGCCAGCGCCTTTTGTCCGTAACGGGTGGTCTGCACGTCGATCCCTGCCGCCTCGCGCATGGGAGAGGCGCGCCCATCACAGGCCAGCACCAGTTTGCACCGCACACGCGCGCCATCACTCAAGGTCACACGGGCCTCGCTCGTGCGGGTGAACAGGCTCTGGGTGCCAACGCCGGGGCGAAACTCCGCATTGGCCAACTCTTTGATGCGCGACAGCATTTCGCGGCGCAGCAGCCAGTTGGGCAGGTTCCAGCCAAAGGGCAGTTCGGAAATCTCTGCAGCATTGAACTCTCGCACCACACGCGGTTCGGGTTCGGCACCGCCCGCGTCGATGATGCGCATGATCTGCAAAGGTGCGGCATAAGGGGCCAACCGCGCCCAGAGCCCTGCATCCTCCAGCAGAGATTTTGCCGGTTGCAGAAACGCTGTGGTGCGCAGGTCCGCGCCCGCGTCCTCGCGCGTGGTCACAGGGGCCGTCGGGTCGACGCAGATCACGGAAAATCCGCGCGCTGCAAACGTCGCCGCAGCGGTCAGCCCGGCAATGCCGCCGCCTGAAATCAGGATATCACATGTCTCGCTCATCACCTCGGCCCCGCGCTGTTCCTATGGGAGGAGACATAGGGCGCGGGGCGGACGAATGACAAGCGGCTCTGTGCCGCAGGGGATCAGCCGCGCGAAATCAGGATCAAAATGATCCACATCACCGGCACCAGAGCGAGCGCAGGCAGGTAAAGGCCGGGCAGGCCAAACAGCATGATGGAGATGCCCCAGAGGCTGATGAACGTGGCAATCGCGTAGTAGACATTGCCCTCATCGCCATAGCTCACCTCTTTCCAGATGCGGCCCAGCACGGGCACGCGAAAGATGATGCGCTCAAAGGTCGTGAGCTTCGGTGGCAGGGTATAGGCGGTCATGTCAGGCTCCGTGATATCGTCTTAACCGGCGATATAGGGTGCGAAACATGACTGTGACATGTGCATTTTGGTCGCTGCGACAGGCTATCGCAGCTGGCCCAGGAACTCTGTCAGATCCATGGTGTGATGGTGGATATGATCGCCGGCAAAGGCCTCGGGCGCGACGTGTACCGTGCGCATGCCCATCGCATGCGGGGCGGTCAGATTGCGCGGGTCATCCTCGAACATCGCCGCCTTGGTGGTCTCGACGCCGGCCTGCGCAAACACCCGTTCAAAGGCGCTGCGCTCTGGCTTCGGGCGGTACTCTGCGTGTTCCACGCCGTAGATGCCGTCAAACAGCCCCGACAGCCCCCGCGCGGCCAGAACGCGCTCCGCATAGGGGGCAGAGCCATTGGTGTAAACGATCTTGCGCCCCGGCAAGGCCTCGATATGGCCGGCCAACATCTGATCGGGCTCCAGATGGTCAAGCGAAATGTCATGCACCGCCACCAGAAACGGATCGGGGTCGATGTTGTGCTCCTGCATCAATCCCGCCAGCGTGGTGCCGTGGTTGCGCCAATAGTCGCCGCGCAGCTTGTCCGCCGCGCCATGATCCACCCCGAGTGTGTCCATCACATAAGCGATCATCTTCGCCTCGATCTGATCGAAGAGACGGGCGGAGGGGTGATAGAGCGTATTGTCGAGATCGAACACCCAGTGTTCGATATGAGAAAAGGACTGCTTGACCATGGCGCGAGACCTAGGCCGCAATGCCCCGATTTGCAATGGGGCAGGGGTGGAAACGCCGCAGGCTTGATCGGGGGCGAGGGGCGGCGTAGACAGATGCGATGCGAGGGAGGTCACAGCCGCAATGAACCAGACGAAGAGCAGCACGCAGAAGGATGCCTACGGGCTGATCCTCGACGCGATCGACGTGGGCATGTTCAAGCCCGGCGACCGGTTGGTGGAAAGCGATCTTGCGGATCGCTTCGGCGTGTCGCGCACGCCGATCCGCGAGGCCCTGCAACGGCTGGAAACCCAGAGCCTGCTGGAACGCGATGGCCGCTCGCTGATCGTGGCCTCGCTCGATCATAACCAGATGGCCGAACTCTATGTGGTACGGCGCGAACTCGAAGGGCTGGCGGCGGCGCTGGCGGCGCGGCATGCCACCGAGGAAGAAATCCAGGTCCTGCGCGACATGGTGGCAGCGGATGATGCGCTGGTGGACAATCCGGTCGAACTGGCAAAGGCCAACCGGCGCTTTCACCAGCAGATCCATCTGGCGTCGCACAACCGCTATCTGGTGCAGCAGCTGGATCTGGTGCATCGCTCGATGGCGCTGATGGCGACCACCTCGCTGGCGGCGGAGGGGCGCGGGCGCATCGCCCAGACCGAGCACAAGCAGATCGTGGCAGCCATTGCCGACCGCGATGAAGCGGCTGCGGGGCAGGCGCTGAAGGATCATATCTCGGTGGCGTTCACCACGCGTCTGAAGCAGGACGCCGGCACCCGCGGGGGGTGAGGTTCAGCTGTCGCTGATGCCGCCGTGTTCGCCATGTGAGGTCTTGTCCCAAAAGAAGGGCGCGACAAACACCTCCCAAAGCGCCTTGTAGGCGGCCAGACATCCCAGCATGAAATAGATCGGCATCACCGGTGCCCAGAGCGCCAGCCGCGCGCGCCCCGCGGCGCGGGCGCCGAATATCCAGACGCAGATGTTCAGGGCCTCGAAGAGGATCAGACTGGCGGTCGCCATCACCACGACCTGTTGCGGTATGACCGTGGCCGCAGGGTGCGGCAACCCCAGTGCCACCAGCCAGAAGCTCCACACCACCGGCGCCAGCAGGAATTGTCCCAGCGTGCCGAGAAAGAACGCCTGAAAGCCGAGGAAGCGGCGCCAGCCCAGATGCTTGAACAGATCGCGGGGCGCCCGCATGTGGACCAGATAGGTCATCATGAACCCCTTGAGCCACCGGGAGCGCTGTTTGATCCATGGGACAATGCGGCTGTTGGCTTCCTCATAGGTCGCGGTGGGCATCATCTCGGTCCGGTAGCCGGCGCGGGCCAGACGGACCCCGAGATCGGCATCCTCGGTCACGTTGTGGGCGTCCCAGGCGCCAAGCTGTTCCAGTGCAGCGCGCCGGATGAACAGGGTGGTCCCGCCCAGCGGCACCACCAGGCGCAGCCCCGAGATGCCTTGCAGGAGCACCCGGAACCAGCCTGCGTATTCCAGGGTGAAGCAGCGGGAGATCCAGTTTCGGGTGGGGTTGTAGAAATCCAGCACCCCTTGCAGGCAGACCACATCCGGCGGCGCCTGGTCAAAGGTGCGGGCGACCACATCCAACTGGTCGGGCTCCGGGGCGTCTTCGGCATCCCAGACGCCGATGATCTCACCGCGACAGAAATGGAGCGCATAGTTCATTGCGCGCGGTTTCGTGGTCAGGGGGCCGTCCCGGGGCACTTCGACGACCCGGAACCAGTCCGGCAGGTCGGCGCAGTTCACAGCCTGCCGCGTGACGTCGTCGGCTTCCTCCAGCACCAGAAGGACTTCCATTCGATCACGCGGATAGGTCAGGCGGCACAGGCGGCGCAGCAGGTGACGGCCTATTTCCGCTTCACGGTACAAAGGGACCATCACCGAAATCATCGGCAGTGTCGCCGGCGTTGGGGCACGGTGGCGCGGGGGCGCACGCTGGCGCAGGGCGGCGGCCAGGCCAGCCACGCGCAACAGGGTGAACAGCAGCAGCGTGACCAGCGCGAGCGCGCCGAGCCCCACCAGCGTCGCGCCCGGGGCCAGCACGCCCAGCATCACCAGCAAGGCCGCAACCAGGGTCGCCGGGGCGCGGGCGCGCTGGCTGTCAAAGCTGCGGCAGCTCAGCCGGGCCGGGACGCAGCGCGCCGCATCACGGGTCATTTGGGGGCTGAGCTGCCGGACAAGACTGGTTTCGAGCCCCTCGGCGGGGGCAGGCACCGGGATCACCTCGTCAAAGTGATCAGAGAGGCTGGCTTGCACCTCCGCATGCCGGTCGGGCTCGGCCATCAGCATCATCACCGTGCGTCCCAGCCTGTCGATCGGCGCCGCGCGGTGCCGCAGCCAGAACCCTGGCGGACGCAGCGACAGGATGCTTGTATGAGGCGTGTGGGCAGCGGCAATCCGGGTGGCGGCGGATCTGATCGCATCGAGCCGGGCCAGGTTGTCCAGATGATCCTGATGCAGCTGGTCCAGGTCAAACACATCGAGGGACCGCCGTCCGGCTGGCACGCGGGACGGGCGTCGGAACAGAACGCGACTGCTCCGGTGCAGATCGGGGTGATCCTTGCCCATATGTCATGGCTACCAGCGCGGAGCCAAGGCACCAAGTAAATCGCCCGTAAGCGGCCCGGATCAACAATAAACCCCCGGCGCGATGTCATGCGCCGGGGGCAAGGATCAGTTCATGGTTCCCCGATTTCAGCCGAGGGATTGTCTGGACTGTTCAGGCTTTGCGCGCGCTCATGGCGTCTGCAAAACGCTCAAACAGGTAGAAGCTGTCCTGCGGGCCGGGGCTGGCTTCGGGGTGGTGCTGGACCGAATACACCGGGCGATCCTTCATGCGGATGCCGCAGTTGGAGCCATCAAACAACGAGACATGCGTCTCTTCCACACCCTCGGGCAGGGTCTGAGCATCGACCGCAAAGCCGTGGTTCATGGAGGTGATCTCAACCTTGCCGGTGCCGTGTTCCTTGACCGGGTGGTTGGCGCCGTGGTGGCCGTGGTTCATCTTGGTGGTCTTTGCCCCCAATGCCAGTGCAAGCATCTGGTGGCCAAGACAGATCCCAAAGACCGGCAGGTCGGTCTTATCAAGGATGTCCTTGATCATCGGCACCGCATATTCACCGGTTGCTGCCGGGTCGCCGGGGCCGTTGGAGAGGAACACACCATCGGGGTTATGTGCCAGCACTTCCTCGGAGGTCGCCGTGGCGGGCAGCACGGTGACGTCACATCCGGCGGACGCAAGGCAGCGCAGGATGTTGCGTTTGGCGCCGTAGTCGATGGCGACCACCTTGTGCTTGGGGTCCTCCTGACGGCTGTAGCCATCGGGCCAGGCCCACCGCATCTCGTCCCAGCGGTAGGATTGCGCGCAGGTCACGTCCTTGGCGAGGTCCATGCCCTCAAGGCCGGGCCATGCACGCGCAGCGGCGACCAGCGCTTCGAGGTCGAAATTCCCCTCAGGGTTATGCTCCATCGCCACATGCGGCGCGCCTTGCTGGCGGATGGCGCGGGTCAGGCGGCGGGTGTCGATGCCGCCGACAGCGATACGGCCGGTGCGGGTGAGCCATGACTTCAGCTCTTCGGTGGCGCGCCAGTTCGACGCCAGGGTCGGGTCCCATTTCACCACCATGCCAGCGGCGACGGGGTCGGCGGTCTCGTCATCCTCGGGGGTGACGCCGGTGTTGCCGATGTGGGGGAAGGTGAAGGTGACGACCTGGCCCGCATAGGAGGGATCGGTCATGATCTCCTGATAGCCGGTCATCGCGGTGTTGAAGCACAGCTCGGCCACGCATCGTCCGGTGGCGCCAAACCCGTGTCCGTAGAACACGGTGCCATCAGCAAGGGCCAGGCAGGCGGTTGGCTTCGGCGAAACGGTATCGACCATGACTCGACTCTCCATGCGGGCAAAATTCGCGCATCAATAAGACCGGGACCGCGTCGGGTCAAGCGCTGAACGGTGTACCGGCTTGACAAGGTCGGACGCGGCGGCACGCGCGGCCGGGGATCTTGAAACCACCCCGCAGTTTGATTAATACTGCGCCTTCTTGTTCCACATGGACGAAGAGAGCACATGGATACGCGAACCCGGGTCAACGAGGCCCTCAAGCAGGCAATGAAGGACAAGGCGACGGACCGCCTCTGTACGCTGCGCCTGATCAACGCCGCCATCAAGGACCGCGAAATCGCGGCACGCGGAGACGGTGAAGAGGGCGGCATCGGCGACGAGGAAATTCTTGCAATCCTTGGCAAGATGACCAAGCAGCGCAAGGAAAGCGTGCGCGCTTATGAGGAGGGCGGGCGGCTCGACCTCGCAGAGCGCGAGATGGGTGAGATCGCCATCATCGAAGAGTTCCTGCCCAAGCAGCTGTCTGAGGATGAGGTGTCCAATGCGGTGAAGGCTGCGGTGGATGAAACCGGCGCCGAATCGATTCGCGACATGGGCAAGGTCATGGGCGCGCTCAAGGCGAAATACACCGGCCAGATGGATTTCGGCAAAGTCGGCCCAATGGTCAAGGATCAGCTCTGTTCCGCTGGCGGGTGCTGACCGCGGCACCTGCAGTGTGAACTGCCGATAAGGATACAGACGCCCCGGTTCGAGCATCGAGCCGGGGCTTTTTGGTCGCCTCAGTCGGGAGCTGGCGCGGTGGCAGAGGTCTGACGAATGGCGACGCGCAAGTCATCATAGAGCGCTTTGCGCTCGTCTTCGGACAGGAATGCGCCGATTTCCACTTCGCGCCCCGCGCCACGCAGGGTCACGTAATTGGGGACGGGGCCGCGATCCGGATGCAGGGCGACCTGTGTCCAGTGCCGATTGCAACACCAGCTCTGTGCCGCGCCGCGCCCGTCGGAGCGGATCAGTTCCGCGTTTTCGGGGCCGAGGCGCAGCACTTCGAGCACCTGCGCATTGCGACGGTTCTGATCGAGGGCGTATTTCATCCCGAATACCGCCAGCGTCAGAAACGGGATCAGCCCCCAGAACAGCGGCGTGCCCATCAGTGGCAACAACGGCACCGTGATCAACGCAGCTGTCACCCCCAGAAAGCGTACATAGCCTTCGGGTTTGAGCGATTGATGCGGCCACAGGTGCAGCTCTCCATCCGCATCGCTGGGGGGGCGTGTCCAGTCGTAGGGCATGAGGTGTATTTTATCGCGTCCGCAAGAGGTGTCGAGGGCGCGGCCTGCACATTTCGGTGTGTGGAGGCAGGGGAGGCGGCACGCTAAAAGAAAACGCCCCGAAGCGTGCGGCTCCGGGGCGTCTTGTTTCAGGTCAGGCGCGCCTTAGTGGCTGTGGCCTTTGTCCCAGTCTTCCTGCTTGGGCAGGATTTCAAAGGTGTGCTCCGGCGGCGGAGAGGGCAGGGTCCACTCCAACGTGTCGGCGTATTCGTTCCAGTAGTTGTTCTGGGTCACACGCGCCCCACGCAGCAGCGAATAGATCACTACACCGAAGAAGAAGATGAAGGAGGCAAAGGACAGGAACGCGCCGTAGGACGAGATCTTGTTCCAATATGCAAAGCCTTCCGGATAGTCGATGTAACGACGCGGCATGCCCTGACGGCCCAGGAAGTGCTGCGGGAAGAACGTCAGGTTTGCGCCGATGAAGAACATCCAGAAGTGGATCTGCGCGCCCAGCTCGGAATACTGACGGCCGGTCATCTTGCCGAAGTAGAAGTAGATCCCCGAGAAGATCGCAAAGACCGCACCAAGGCTCATCACGTAGTGGAAGTGTGCCACCACGTAATAGGTGTCGTGATAGGCGCGGTCGACCGCGGCCTGCGACAGCACCACACCGGTCACACCACCGACGGTGAACAGGAACAGGAAGCCGAAGGCAAAGACCATCGGTGCCTTGAACTCGATGGAGCCGCCCCACATGGTCGCGATCCAGGAGAACACCTTCACCCCGGTGGGCACCGCGATCACCATTGTCGCGATCATGAAGTAGGCCTGCTGGTTGAGGCTCATGCCGACAGTGTACATGTGGTGCGCCCAGACGATGAAGCCCAGAACGCCGATCGCAATGATCGCCCAGACCATCGGCAGGTAGCCGAAGACGGGCTTGCGCGAGAAGGTGGCGATCACGTGAGAAATGATGCCAAAGCCCGGCAGGATCACGATGTACACTTCCGGGTGGCCGAAGAACCACAGGATGTGCTGATAGAGGATCGGGTCACCACCACCGGCGGGGTCAAAGAAGGTGAAGCCGAAGTTGCGGTCCATCAACAGCATGGTGATCGCGCCTGCCAGAACCGGCAGGGACAGCAGGATCAGCCAGGAGGTGACAAAGATCGACCAGCTGAACAGCGGCACCTTGAACAGGGTCATGCCCGGGGCACGCATGTTCAGGAAGGTAGTGATCATGTTGATCGCGCCGAGGATCGAGGAGGCACCGGAGACGTGCACGGCGAAGATCGCCAGATCCATCGAGAAACCGCCTTCCTTGACCGAAAGCGGCGGATACAGCACCCAGCCCACACCGGAGCCGAGCTGGTTGTTGCCACCCGGTGCAAAGACCGAGCAGACCGCCAGTGCGGTACCGGCGACATACATCCAGAACGAAAGGTTGTTCATCCGCGGGAACGCCATGTCCGGCGCGCCGATCTGCAACGGCATGAAGTAGTTGCCGAAACCGCCGAACAGGGCCGGGATGACGACGAAGAACATCATCAGGATGCCGTGGCCCGTAATCAGCACGTTCCAGAGGTGACCGTTCGGGGTACAGGGGTCGGAGGCAAAACCTTCCAGACACATGTACTGAACACCGGGATCCATGAGCTCCAGCCGCATGTAGACGGTGAATGCAACGGAAATGAAGCCGGTGAGCGCCGAAACGATCAGGTAAAGGATACCGATATCCTTGTGGTTCGTGCTCATGAACCAGCGGGTGAAAAAGCTCCGCTCGTCCTCGTGGCCGTGACCTTGAATGGCTGCGTCTGCCATTTGGGTGCCTCCTGTTTATACTCCACAGAGACCGCACGGGGGATTCCCGGCAGTCCTGGTCTCGTCTCGGTTTTAGAGCGGCCTTTCGTGCCCTTCAATGGCCGAGTTTGATCTGGATCAAGATTAATTGTCGCGCCCCCTTGTGTTTTTTGCCCCGCTTACGGCTGGCGCACCGGTGCAATGCGGCAAACCGGTCACTGGCGGCAGCAGGGCGTGCCGGCTTGACCTGAACCGGGTGGGCTGCAAAACCTCGGGTCACGGTTCGAGACAGGGGAGACCGAAACTGATGAGCGCTTATGATTCCGACAATATCTTTGCCAAGATCCTGCGTGACGAGATTCCGTCGACGCGGGTCTACGAAGATGACGACACGCTCGCCTTCATGGATATCATGCCGCGTGCCGACGGGCATCTGCTGGTGATCCCCAAAACACCCTGCCGCAATCTGCTGGATGCGACGCCTGCCCAGTTGGAGGCGGTGATGCGCACGGTGCAGAAGCTGGCGCAGGCCAGCAAGGCCGCCTTTGACGCGGATGGGGTGACCATTCAGCAGTTCAACGAAGCGGCCGGAGGGCAGGAGGTGTTCCATTTGCATTTCCACGTGCTGCCGCGCCATGAGGGGGTGCCCTTGCGGCCCGCCGGTCAGATGGGGGACATGGACGCCATCGCGCAGCATGCCGAAAAGATCCGCGCCGCGCTGTGATCCCTGTCTCGTCCGGGGGCAGGGACCAATCGGCCCGGCTGTAGCAGCATGCCGCCCGAGATATGCGAGCCGGTCAGGCTGGGACTGACAAGAAGGCGTTACGGCAGCAGTCCGCGTTGCCGTAACTCCGGCACATAGGTGCGCGAGACCGGCAGCTCCCGCCCGTCGGTCGTGGTCAGCCTCGCGGCGGAACCCGCGCGCACCACGCGGGTGATCGCATCCGAGGCCACCCAATGCGAGCGGTGGATCTGAAACCCGTCGCCCGCTTCTCTGATGGCGTCCGACAGGCGCAGCAGCAGGACATCGCGGCCCGACGTGGTGGTCACTTCGACATAGTGGTCCTGCACAGACAGGGAGATCAGCTTGCCCCTTTTGTCGAGTGGCAAGCGCGACAGCAATGGCGGCGCGATGTCATTTGCGGTGGTCTGCGTCCTGTCTGCGGTGTCGGCGGAGGGGCGATCCCCAAACCAGGATGCCGACAGGTTCACAATGACAGAGATCGCAATCGCGTTCAGCGCAAGCGACAGCGCATAGGCGGGCGCGAAAGGGGATTGGCCGAAGATCAGCCAGTTCAGCATCAGCACCTCGACACTGACGCAGGCGCCAATCAGCACCCCCGTTGCAGTGACACCGCCCCACCGCCGACGCGGCGGCTGATCCGATGTTGGATTGAGCAGGGTTGCAATCAAAGTCCCGGTCAGCAGCGTGATCTGCACGACGGCGGTCCAGTAGAGCAGCCGTGCAAAAAGCCCGAGATAGGCATCGGTGCCAAAGGGGGCTGCAAATCCCAGCACCAGACCCGCCGCCGTCGCACCGACCCAGATGTTCCGGCTGGTCAGAACGGCTTGCAGTTCACGCTTCGCGAGTTGCCAGGAGGTGATAGTCACGAAGTTTTGGCTCCGTTTACGAAGCAGGCATAGCCCGCTGGGCGGGGTGTTTGGCAGGCAGGGCGGGGCCTGTCCCGGCAGGTTTCCACTCACAAAGCCTATCGGAGTGTATCCGATGGTGAAACAGCAAAGGTCTTCGTTTTGGCAAGCTTTCCGTTGCTCCCGGACGCCGCGCCCGTCCTCTCGATCCATATCTGCGCCGCGCTGACAGCGGTGTGCGTGACCCCTGCGGTGCTGTGGCGCAGACGCCGCGATGCGCTGCACAAGGGACTGGGCTATATCTGGGTGTCGGCCATGGCGGTGACCGCCCTGTCTGCGTTCGGGCTATCGGGCAGCGGGCTCATGGGGCCGGTGAGCCCGTTGCACGCCCTGTCGTTCCTGACCCTGTGGGGGCTGTGGGTGGCGATCAGAGCCATCCGGCGTGGTGACCGGCACCGGCATCAGGCGACGCTGCGCGGGCTTGCCACCTATGCGCTTGGGGTGCCGATGGTGCTGATCTTCCTGCCCGGGCGCCGGTTCTCCAACACGTTCTTTCCCGACACCCCATGGGCTGGCCTGATGTTGGCGGCGCTTGCATTTGCCGGGATTGTCGCGTGGCGGCGCTGGTGGGCGCATCCACGCGCGCTCAGCCCGGAGCGCTAACCAAAGGCGCAGGGCCGTGTCAGCTGGGGCAGGTCGGCGCAGCATCGGCGGCAAAGGCGATCTCGAACGTGCGTTTCAGCGCCACGTCCACATCCGCCAGCGTCACCGGCAGGCCAAGATCGACGAGGCTGGTGACGCCGTGCTCGGTAATGCCGCAAGGCACGATACCGGTGAAATGCTCCAGATCCGGCTCCACATTGATCGAGATGCCATGGAAGCTCACCCATTTGCGTAGGCGGATGCCGATCGCCGCGATCTTGTCTTCGGTGATGGCTCCGGTCGGGGTGACTGGCTTTTCCGGCCGTTCAACCCAGACGCCGACCCGCCCGTCACGGATGTGGCCGGTGACGTTGAATTCCTCCAGCGCCAGAATGACCCAGCGCTCCAGCTGGCGCACAAAGCAGCGCACGTCCTTGCCGCGTTCAGCCACGTTCAGCATCACATAGATCACCCGCTGGCCCGGCCCGTGATAGGTGTACTGGCCGCCGCGCTTGGTGGTGTAGACCGGAAAACGGTCGGGATCGGTCAGGTCATCGACCCGGGCCGAGGTTCCGGCGGTATAAAGCGGCGGATGCTCCAGCAGCCAGATGCATTCCTCGGCCTCGCCCCGGGCGATCGCCTCGGCGCGCGCCTCCATGAAGGCCGTGGCCTCCTCGTAAGAGACCAACCCCTCAGAGGTCTTCCACTCCACCATCGCGCCTGCTCCTCATTCATCTTTTCTTCGTCTTGCCGGAAGACCCGACTCGCAATGAGAGGGGTCTGTGGTATTCTGGTTCTCACATAGGTTCCCTGTGGGGTGAGTGCGAGGTATTATTCCATGTCTACAAAATTCATTCGAGCTTTAACGGCGGCGTCTCTTTTGACCACAACAGCGGCGGCCCCTGTGGCGGCGGATAACCTCGGCGCAGCCCTGGTTGGCGGCCTGCTCGGGGGCGTGATCGTCAATGAGGTCAACAAGAACAAAAGGCGCACGGTGGTGCGGTCCACATCCAGCAGCGCCACACGGGCCCACAATCGGGAAACCCAGACGGCGCTGAACTATTTCGGGTTTCCCGCGGGCACCCCGGATGGTGTGTTCGGGCGCCGCTCGCGCGAAGCGGCGCGGCAGTACCAGATGCACATGGGCTTTCCGCAGACCGGCAACCTGACTCAATATGAGCGGGATTTCCTGGTGACATCCTACAACCGCGCCCTGGTCGGCGGCCCACAGGTCGCCAAGGCAATGCAGAGCCCGCAGGGCATTCGCGCGGTGCTGAAAACCTGGCATGGCGCCCCGGCGGGGGGCTCTGCCGGTGGCTATGGCTACGCAGGGCTGCCGATCGAGGTGTCGAACACGGTGGATGAAATCGCTGCCGCAGGCGATCCCACGGGAGAACAGCTGTTGCAGCGCAGCGGCTTCATGCAGCTCGCGGATCTGAACCGGGATGGGCGCAACGATTATCTCATCGATACGGCTGCTGCGGGTATTCCCTACTGGTGCAGCAACGGCGGTGCCTCCTGCACGGTGATGGTGTTTGCCTCGACGCCACAGGGCTACGAGCGCAATGATTTCACCGCCAGCGGCATCACCACGGCGGATTTCACCTGTACGCGCGGCGAATGTGACCGCGTCGAAGCGCCCACGGTTGTGGCGAGTGTTGCGCCACAGGCGGTGGCACCAGCGCCGGCTCCAGCGCCGCAAGGCAATGGCACCGTTCTGGCGTCCGGCGGCGCGCAGGGGGGGCTCGGTGGCCTCACGCTCTTTGACGCGCCCGCACCGCAGGCTGCATCGCTCACCAGCCATTGCAGCAAGGTGAGCCTGCTGACCAGTTCCAACGGCGGCTATATGACGGTGTCCAACATCACCGACCCCGAGCTGGCGCTGGGAGAGCAGTTCTGTCTGGCCCGGTCCTACGCGATCAACCGTGGCGAAACACTGGTCGCCGGGCTTCAGGGCGTGACCTCGTCGCAGGTCGATGCGCAATGCGACCAGTTTGGTCCGGTGTTGCAACCTCATGTGGCGCAGTTGGGCAGCAAGGACAGCGCCTCCGTGGTGGCCAATGTGCAGAAGTTCATCCTGCAGTCCAATATGTCGGTCGAGCAGTTGCAGAACACCGCCGAGATCTGCCTCTTCTCCGGGTATCGCCGCGACAACATGGACGTGGCGCTTGGGGCGGGGCTGCTGCTTGTCGGGCTTGGACAGCAACCCTACGCGGAGCTGATTGGTCACCATATGGCCTTGGGTTTTGGGGCAGCGGTGGACCATGGCCGCGCCCAGGCCTGGTACGGCACTGCGGTGTCCGCGCTGGAGGCCGGGTCCGATCCCGTATTTGCGCCGGGCCAGCCGGAGCGTGTCGCGTTGGTAAAGGCCGCGTCCGAAGGCTTGACCCAGCCGACGCTGCCCAAACCAGTACAGGCATCAAGCGGGGCCTCGTCGTTGCCGACCTTCGGTGACGGGAACTGAATTTAGACTTCCCATCAAAGTCTTAGAAGCGCCCCGGCCGGTTTGGCTGGGGCGTTTTTTCAAGCACCACAGAAAACACGAGAAATTTTCGTTTTCCCTCTTCACATCCCGGAACGCGTGTTCTATACGCCCCTTCACCAAGTCACAGACAGTGCGGTCGTGGCGGAATTGGTAGACGCGCAGCGTTGAGGTCGCTGTGGGGTAACTCCCGTGGAAGTTCGAGTCTTCTCGACCGCACCAACTACTTTCCTAGAAAGCCCCCTAATGTCCTGTGGTATATAGACATATAGCGGATTTAGGCGAGGCGGCGGGTGTGAACTTCTAGTGAACAACCGGGTGGTTTTGACAATCCATTACGACGAAATTACGATTGCTGGGCTATACACAGCTTAGGAAATCGCACTTGGCTACGTTCAAGAAACTTGAGACAGGGCGCTGGCAGGCTCAGGTCGCCCGGCAGGGTGTTCGCAAGGCCAAAAGCTTCAAGACAAAGCGCGAGGCGCAGGATTGGGCCAACCGTCAGGAATTCCTCATCGCAGAAGGCGAAACTGGCGGCTCCAGCCAGCCGCTCAGAGAGTTGTTTAGTCGATACGCTAGAGAGGTCTCGCCAAAGAAGCGTGGTGCAAGGTGGGAGATTATCCGACTTGAGCGCTTATCGAAAGACAAGATCAGCGAGATTCGGCTTTCCGACTTAACCCCCTCTGATTTTGCAGATTGGCGAGATCGGCGGCTGAGCGAAGTAGCTCCAGCCAGCGTAAATCGCGAAATGGTTCTTATGTCCGCAGTGTTGACACAAGCGCGCAGGGAGTGGGGATTGATTTCATCAAATCCTATGGCAGACGTAAGCAAGCCGAGCAAACCACCCCCTCGTGACCGCCGTGTGTCTCAAGATGAAGTAGATAAACTGGTCGTCGCGGCTGGAGCGGATCTGACCAAGATTCGTGCGCGGGCGGTCCACGCTTTTCTGTTCGCCATTGAAACCGCAATGAGGTCTGGTGAAATCATCAGCCTGACCAAAGAGACCGTTGACTGTGAAAGCCGTGTCGCGACTTTGCCAAAGACCAAAAATGGCACGTCGCGCAAGGTTCCTCTCTCAAATGCTGCCCTTTCGCTTCTGAGTGAGCTTCCCGAAACTGAGGGGGCGCTGTTTGGCCTCACAAGCCAACAGATCGATGCGAATTTCAGAGCGGCCCGCGACAAGGCAGAACTTAAGGATCTTACGTTTCACGACAGCCGCCATGAGGCGATAACCCGGCTAGCCAAAAAGCTGGATGTTCTCTCGCTGGCACGAATGGTCGGTCACAGGGATATTCGGATGCTCCAAGTGTACTACAACGAGACGCCGGAAGAACTAGCCCGCCGTCTCGATTAAGCTGGCATATGTAATAAGCTTTTTGTGACCGTCTCGGCGCACTTCAAGGCGACCGCTATCACAGTAGCGGTGCACCGTTTTTTCAGTGCATTTGAGGATTTTCGCGGCCTCTTTGACGGTCACATATTCGGGCTGCGCATCCTTGCTTTGCGCTTCAACTATCCGGCGCAAGTCGGATAGCTCGCGCATCAGCGGGGCGGTAGCTTCTTGGACCGCAGCTTTAATTTCGGCTTGAAGAGCGTTCATTGGTGTTTCCCTCCCCGCATCGAGCCAGATCGAAAGACTTGTAAATCTGTCATGCTGGCACCTCGCTCCACTCTCGCCCGTCCAGTGTTCGACCGGCGACCTTCTTCGCGGCCCGTTTCATCAGGTGCACACGGTCACCGTGGAAGCCGATGCCGCCGTCCGCGTTTAGAATTGCCCATTCGTCGCGCTTTGTTTTCGAGTAGTCCGCCCGCCAATCTGGATCATCCCTGTCGCGGTCGATCTCGGCAATCCAGTTTCCCCACTGCTTAAAAAAGAAGAGGGTGCCTGCGGCAGTGCATTGGTCGCGTAGCGATCGCGCCCAATCGGGATGCATGGGGCGCGCCTTGGCGCCACTCTCACCGCCGCAGATAACCCAATCGAGGCGCGAAATAGGTGCGGGCACTGGCTTGCCTGTCAGGTCTTCCTGAGCCTCGCCGCGCAGTGCATCAAGCGTGATGTTTCCTTTGATCTTGAGCGCGTTCAATTGGACCTTCTCCAGAAGCGGTTCCGCGCTCACGAAATGTACCGCAGCCGGGATCGCCAACAGGTGCGGGATATTGGTTTCGGCGGTCTTTTGCGTCCCTGCGCTGGTTCCAAGCCAGACGTTTGGCCAGCCACTGCCCCAGTCGTCAGGCAGCATCGCCGCAATGTTCTGCGGGCGTTTGGTTAGCAGCAACCAATCCAGGCGATCACAGGAGCGGATCAGCGCCCACAGGTCGGCGCGCCACTGCGGGTCTACCGCGTTATCGAACACATCGGCCAGTGAGGCGCAGAACACACGCTGACGCCGCCCATGTTGAGCCGCGAAGGCACGGGCCTGTTTGTTCCACCGCAGAGGCTTGTTCCAGTTGGCGATGCCGGTCCTGCGGCGCGGTGCCTTTGGCCCCCAGTGGTTGCCGCCGTTAAAGCGCTGGTCGCGAACTTCGGCATAGCAGTGGTCACATTCGGGCGCGACACGCTGGCACCCTTCCCAAGGATTGAACGTGTGGTCTGTCCATTCGATATTCGACTGTTCAGCCATGATCTTTCCTCCGGGCTGCACTAAGTGACAGGATCTGCTCTGCCTGTTCCATGGATTTCCGGGCGACATCTTCAAGCTGCATCGCGAGCCTGTCGCGCTCGGCCACCAGTGCCCGCAACCGCTGGGCGTCCTGGCGGTGGGTGCTCATTGCGCATTGATCGATATGATCTGCGCGCGCCAAGATCGCAGCGGTGCTGATGTCGATCTGAGTTCCCATCACATCTGTTCCGGTTTCTGGATTTCTTTCACAGGCTTGGCTTCGCGTTCACGTGTGCGGCGATCAATCTCGGCCGCGATCAGAGCGCCAGACTTTTCAAGGTTGCGGATTGGGTCATCGGACGGCTTCCACCATTCCTTGTCCCACGGCCAGAAACTGGCGATGGCCTGTTCCTGCGCCCAATGTTGGGTGCATGCGAGCGCGTAGCAGGCTGCGGCACCTGCCATTTCCCCAGCGCTATGCTCGTTGTCATGCTCGGGCGTCCAACCCTCACCTTCGACCTGCCGCTTGCGTTCTGCGGCGATGCGTTCAATTCCGTTAGTGGTTCCTTCGGCGATTTTAGGATCGGGCAAGGCTGCGACGATCTCTTGCTCGATCAGATCGCTATTGGCCCATCTGTGACCGTTCTCATCGGGCTGCGTTTTGTTCAGCTCACGGATGTTTTCAAGCGCGCGCTTCATCGCGGTCGCGCGATCAAGAAGCGGCTGGAACATGATGCACATGGCCTCATGCTGCTGTTCCATCGACAGGCCGTTCCAAAGCTCATCGGCCTCGGCCATGTCGATAATGAGTTTTCCGTCTTTGATGCCTGTGTTCATGGGATGCTTGATCGGCATATCGACCTCCGGGGTTAGCTGGGCTGAATTGGTGTGGCGGCTCCGACGGTGCGCAACACGGTGACGTGGTGGGTGCCAAATTCCACCCCGTTGTCATCCCCAGTGCGAGCCTTTTCACGGGCCTCGGACTTGCTGTCCGCGTCGACAGTGACGCTGAACTCGTGAGTCTCCCTGCACGTAACTAGGAAAGTGGGCATATCGTCCTCCGGGCTAGCTGGACAGTTCGCGCATCCAGTGTTCGATGCGCTCCTTCTGATAATTGTTCGCCGCTTCGAAGTTCTCGGCAGTGATGGCCGGGAATTTCGCTTCGCGCTCGGCGGCAGCGCACTTACATGCCTCGATGTGCGCGGCGCGCTCGGCGATGGCCTCTGGCCGGTTCTTCAACTCCTGAGAGCGCAGGTGTTTTCTGAGCATGTAGGTCGCGGCCATTGGTGCCTCCGGGGGATTGTTGGATTACTCGTGGTTCATCGGGCTTTTGGGCATGTCACGCCAAAAGGTCGGCCAGGTCTGAATGTGCGTTCCGGCCAGAACCCAAGCCTGCTCCGGTTCGAGCCAATGCCCGGCCTCGACCTCAGACTTATGAGGGTGTGCCAGTAGCACTTGCCGCTCGTCGTCCGGTTTTTTCGTTTCGCAGAGGGTCCACTTGGCGATCATTGGATTTCTCGTGGGGTTTGGGGCTGGGCGTCCAGGTGGATTTCGGTAATCGCGTCGATTACGCCAGCGGATGCCGTGATGACATCCCGCACTTCGGAAGGGATGCGGTGATCCATCGCCATTCCCCGAAGGGCGTTCGCGACCCTCTCCAGCGACTCTATCTCTTTGTCGTTCATTTCGGCCTCCTGGGTTTAGGGTTGGAGTCATGCCGCATCTGCGAGCTGAGCGCGTCGGATGCGGTCTTGGAGCGACATTCCGTTGAACATGGTGAAACCTGTGCGCCCCTCGATATCGGTGATCTCTTCCACCAGATCGGGCCGCTGCTCTGCGCCGTGCAGAATGTCGTTCTCACACCCCATGATGCAGATGACGCACGAGAGCCGTTTATTGCGGGCGTAGGCGGCATGGGGTTGCTGCCCCGCCTGCTGGATGATCCAGAACACATTCTGGGTCGTCAGGTGATGGATCGGCATGTACTCGTAGACCTCACGGCCCGGAACGACCTTTCCAGATTTCAATTTGCGCTCTTTCAGGCATAGGGAGTCGAGCAGCTTGAAGGGGGCTTTCTTCTTCCGTGCAGCGCTTTCCTCTGCCCGAATACCCGTGCAGTTGACCGCCAGAGTTGCACCGCGCGCTTTCATGTCGTTGCGGATGAACTTGTGAATGGGGCCGCGCTTTAGGTCGCTGGTACACTGGCGGGTCGCGCTCGAAGGCCAGGGCGGTACGTCTGGGCGTGTTCTGGCGCGGTGTTCCACCATTTCAAAGAAGGTCTTTTTCGCGCGCACGACATTCAGCGGGTGCATTATGGTGGCGTTGATATGGTCCTGGACGCCGTCCCATTCGACCTTGCCCAGGTCCGCATGTACGACCACGATTTGATCGTGGGGGACGATGCGACGCAGGACGATGTACATCGCCTGGCTGTCTTTGCCCGCGCTGTGGGAGACGTAGAAAATCGCTCCGCGCGCGATCAGATCTTCAACCTTCTTCCGTTCCAGCAGCATATCGTCCTCCGTGATAAGTGGGGTCGGGCATAACCCGGCCCTCAATATTATGCGGTGAGTTGGTCGCGCAGGCGGAAGCCCAGCAGTGGCCAGATCTTTTCGCGGGCCTTGTTGCGGGCGATCTTCCGGCCAATCTCGGCATTGAAGTTCTCGGGGCTGGCGCAGGCGCTTTCGCCCGTGACCGTAAAGCCGTTTTTAAGCGTCAGGCAGCAGACCGTCAGGCAGGAGCCGGGGAAAACGTGGTAATCGTCATCCTCGATCTCGGCGTCCAAATCCTCGGGCGTGATGCGCTTGGCCGTCAGGCCCTTCTCTTTGATTTCGGCCTCGATGGCCGCTTCGTCTTTGCTCATGGGGGTCTCCTTTCGAGCGGTGGGTGGAGGCGGGAAGGTGTCGCTGGGGTATCTCTGCCGCCCGATCATTGTGGGACGGCAGAGAGAGGAATCACTGTTCCGGTGAACCCATGAACGTGGGCAGTTCGGTTTCCTCGGTCGCCTGATCTACCGCTTCCTTGAAGGCGGCTTCGAACACCTTTTCCGGGTTGTAGATCGAGAGGATGAACTTCACCGACTGGCCGGATTTGCGGTAGCGGAAGCGCACCGCCATGCGGTACGGAGCGCCGCCTTGGAAGACAGGAATGGCGATGATGATCAGGTTGGGGAGATTCAGCTTCTCGCCGTTCTCGTCCTTGTGTTCGTTCAAGAACTTAACTTCGGCCTCGCCCGTGTCGCGGTTGGTCACCACCTTCAGGTCACTGGTTTCAAAAACCTGAAACTTGCGCGACATCGCCAGCAGCTGGGCCAGTTGACCAAAACGCCCATCGATCTGCTGGGCGATCTCGATCAGGCGATTTTCCCAAGGCTGGTTCTGGTCGGAGATCTCGCCATTCAACACGGCGGGGGTTGGGTCCATCACGTCTTTGGCTTGCGCCTCGATGAATTCGCCCATCTCGTCCTTGTCTTGTGCGCTGCCGGAGACTTCCATCCAGGCTTTCCATTCCTCAGACAGGGGGAAGTCATAGATCGCCTTGTGGTGACAATGACGCGCGCTGGGATCGCCAGCGGGGTTAGTGATGTTTGCAGCGCCCTCGGCATGGTAATCCGCGATGCAGGTCAGGGCGGGGGCTTTCAGGTCGGCCTTGGCGAACAGGGCAGAGGTTTCGCCCTTGAAGCGATTGGCCCATGCGATAAGGCTGGCAAGGTCCGTCATCCGCGCAGTGCCTTTGCGCTGGAACGGTTTTTGAATTTGTGCCGCGCTGAGGTGATACCTCGAAAGATCTTCAACCTTGCGATGGTTTGGCAGTGTGACCAGATGCGCCTTTGTCAAATCGAAGGTTTCGGGCGTCGGGACGTCATTATGCTGGCCGATGTCCGCCATAAGATCGCGGACGGTCTCTGCCGGGTTCTCCAGGGTGAGGGCGGCGGTATCTCGTTTCGAGTCCATTTGGTTTCCTTGTGCGTTGAGGGTGAGGTTTCAGGGTCAGACGTCGCGCACTTCACCCGTTTCCGGGTCGTGCGGGGTGACATCGCGGACGCCGCCATGCATGCGCTTCATCATGGGGCTGTAGAGGGTCATCTGCCCTTGGCCGTCCACGTATGCGGCGGCGTTGCTGGCGGGTTTCTTCGGGCCTTTGAAATCGGCCGAGATTTTCATGCCCAGATCGCCTGCGCCGCCGAGTTCATAGGCAACGCTGATCGAGAAAGAGCCTTTTGCGCCCTTGTGGCCGTACTGGTCGTTGTGATCCTGCAATTCCACCAGAAGGTCGCGGTGGTCTGACATGAAGGTGCTCAGGAATTCACCGCCGTCGAACAGGCTGAAAAGCTGCTCAATACTGCGGATCGAGTACGGGTCGTTGTTCGTGACCTCAGCGGGAGGTAGGGGTGTTCGTTTTGTCATCACGGGTTTGATCCTTTCGGGTCTTGGGGTGAGGTTACGCGGCGCGGGAAAGGCGTCTGTCCGCCTCGTCGCCCCATTGGCGCGCGGCGGCGTTCATCATGCCCTCGAAGGAGCGACTGCGCAGGCGGGTGCGTTCTGGTCCCGGTGGCATGCGATGCACGCGGTTCCAGCGCTTCCATTCGGCGGATAGCCGTTCCGGTTCCGGCAGGCGATTTGTCTCGCGCAGCGGTGACAGCCCGTCCAGATACCAGCCCGTTGCCTTGTAGGCCGGATCGCCAAACTGGAACGGTTGCACGATGCTGGGCGCGGGCAGGTCCGCCGGCATGCGGTCGCGGGCGAGGTCGTTCATTTCCGGGTTTTCAATGGCCCGGCATGGGATGGGTGCTTGCCAGCAAGCGGTGAAGATGCTGACGCCCAGTTCAAACTCTGCTTTGAGGTCCGCCCAGCTCCGCCCCTTCGGCAGCTTCTTGGGGTGAGTCCATTTGCCCGGCCCGGACATCCAGCGGCGACCAGAGCGGCACAGACGCGTGCAGGGCGGGTGCATCACCGCCAACAGATCCCAACCCTCATTCAGGATACCGTCACGGACGTCGCAGATGATGTGTCGATTGGTCCGATCCTCGGCGGGTTCGATGTCGCAAGACCAGACGTCATGGCCGAGGTCCAGCAGAGCGCGACGCATGATGCCGCTGGTTTCACAGGCGACCAATGCTTTAGCCATTGCGATACCCTGCGCGTGGCGCTGCAATCCGACCGCTCCAGGCATCAAAATCCGTGCGCAGTGCCTCGAACCGTTTGAATGCCTCGCCGCGCAGGTCGAGGTCGCGGCGGGTGACGATGCGGCAGACGGTGCGCAGGTATTCAGCGGCGGCAGTCGGGCAAAACTGCTGATCTGGAAGGCCGCAGCGCATCGCTGCAAAGCGCTGAAACTGCGGATCATTGCAGAGGATACCGGCCAGTTGTGCCGGGGATTTTGCAGAAACGGATGTGTGCTGATGCTGTGTCATGGTCTCACCCGCGCCCTGAAATGAGGGCCAGCAGTTTCTGCAGCACAGACGGTTCGGGTGTCTTGTTGGGTGTTTGGTGATGGTCGAGGCCGGGGCAATCGGGAATTGTGGTGCCGCCGGGGCAGCCGCATCCAGGCCAGAGAGGGCAGTCAAAATCTGCTGTGACAGACAGCATGGGCGCGGGCGTGGTGTTGCGTGCGTGAGTGGTGGAAGCCGCGCGCACCCCGGCGGTGATCTGGTCGGTCTGGGAAGTCGAAACTGTCATATCTGTCTCCGCAGGCGTGGGCAGGAGTTGCCGGGTTCCGAAGAAAAAGGGCCGAAGCCGGAGCTTCGGCCAGTTGGTCACGGGCAGGTTTCAGGCCGCGTGATGGGGAGTTTGTGAGCGCGGGCGGCTTGCAATTTGGAGGATTGAACCGCCCGCGCCTGATCCGCACCGCAAGACGGGTGCGAAACTTCGGGGGCCGCATGGTCAATCCTCAAACCCATGTGGCCGGTGGTGTTAGTGGTGCGCGGGCGGTGCCCTGGGGATCTGGCCGAAGTGCGCCATGTCGGCTGTGAGATAGGGAGGGGCATTCCGGCTGCGCCTTGCGTTACGCCGCATGGCGGCGATGTGGCTGGATCCCCCGGTCCTGCATGATCTCGCGAACCTTCTGCCCGACGCGCTCCAGAACCATATCGGTCGGTTCAGGCGAGGGTGCTGGCCCTTCGATCAGATGCTGGGGGCGCAGGCGAGCGGGGTTGAACCCTTCGCCGCGCGCCGCCTTCATTGCTGCCCAAGCGGACGTAAACAGGTGGGTTTCGTGGATGTGCTCTTCGGGTGAGCCGACGATCTGCCGGGCAGTTTGAGTAATGTCTTGCATTCAATCCTCCATCGGTTGATGTTTCTATGTAGATAGTCTAATAGAACTATGTCAATACAAAAATAGTCCCAAAGGACTATGCTTAAATGAACGTTGGAGTGATTGCGTGCCGGACTGATTCCATCGGTGCGGAGAGCGCGCAAAGAAAAACCCCGCCAGAGCGGGGTTGGGAGACGGGTGAGATGTATGGGTTGGTGGTAACCGGTTTCAACTTGGTAATGATGTTCTGTGTGCTAAGTTGTCGCGGCGAAATGAGTATCCTGAGGTGGGTGCGCGGAGCCTATGCGCTGAGCCTTGTGCTGTACTCGATATTGAGTTTTGCTGGCCGTTGACTGTCGGCCAATTCAGTTATCGAGTATTTGGTCACTGAAAACTTTCAGTAGATAGATGTAGAGGAGTGCCGCTGGCAGCACAGCAGCCCAGAGCGTTTCAAGTATTAGAAACGGTGATCCCATGTCCTCTCCGCTTAGGAGTGGCGCTGCAAATCCTCCGATACAAAACATGACCCATCCAAAGCACGCAAGGCCTAGGTTTAGCTTAATGCGTTCTATGAGGTGGCGCACTTTTTGGGGGTTGTTGGTGTTTATCCCGAGGGCAAAGGGGGCTCCAAGAAGCGCGGCGAGACAGGTTATGGCGAGGCCCTGAAGTATTGTGTCCATCAGTTTTCCTTGTTGGAGTCAGGCGTGATTTCAGCAAGGCGGATGGTCAGAAGGGTCATATTCTTGCCCAGCCCCATTTCCATGGTCACGCCCTGTGGGTGGAATTTGGAGATCAAAATTGACCGATCAGGAAATCATTCATCATCTTCTACGCCTTTTGGCCGAGACCGATCCGCAGCGGCAGCGAGACCTCGTCCATAGCCTAGAAGCTCTTGCTTTAGCGGATCGGGTAGCTGAGCAAATAGACGCACAATTTCTCGCTCTTCTGCGGTCTGGGCGTTACTCATAAACTCTTCTAGCGTCGTCCCCAGGGCGGCGCATATCTTTCTCATCGTTGCCACTCTGGGACTCTTGTTGTCCCTGAACATTGCTCGAATTGTGCTGTTGGCGAGTCCTGCTCTCACTGCGAGGTTCGAAACATTCAGTTCCGGGTCCGCTTCAATAGCAGTCTCTAGGCGCACCAGGAAAGGTTCTGTGACAGGTTGGTTTGGCATGTAGTTATTTAGAACTATCACTGCTCTACTCGCTATAGGTTTATAGGACTTGACCGATGTAGTCCTTTGGAACTATTTCGGGTGTATGGAACAGTTCATGGCAGAGGTTCGGGAATATGCAGCCCGTGTGGGGGTGAAGCCCACAACCGTTATTCAGCGGGCCAAGGCTGGTGGCGGCGGGACGTGGCGGAAGTGGGAGGAAGGCGAAAGCAGCCCGACCCTGATCACCGCTGACCGGGTGCGCCGGTACATGGCAGAAAATCCGCCTGCGGTCATGAACGACGATAGGAGCGTTGCATGATCCGTTCGCGGTTAACACTGGTTGTGAACAATGATGCGTCATACCCCGACGATGCGCGGGGTATGGCGCAAAAGTCTTGGTCAAATCAGTTTGACCCCTACGCGCTAAAGACAAACGCGCCGGATCTGTGGTCCGGCTACTTTCGCGCCCGGTTCAGCAGCCCGCGCGAGGTCGCGCTTTATTGTGACGTATCGTTTCAGACCGCGCTAAACTGGTGGGGTGCAGTGACCGCTCCCGCCAGTCACGTCGCACTTCTGGTCATTCTCACCGACCCGGGCGCGTCTGAGTATTTTAGGACAGAAGTAGCGAGGGCGGCGTGATGTCATCAGCTGCAATGGTCCTTCGCTTCGAACATATTAATGTATGCATCGAGCGTGTAGGGGCGAAAGTTCCCTTTCTGCAAGGCTCCAATAAACGTCCTAAATCCGACGTAGGCTCCGAAGCTGTTTTTGGAATTGACCTGACCACAGGCCACTGTGACCGTTTCGCCGCTCTGGAGAGTTCGCTTTTCTACTCTCAGGTTGCGAAAGTGAGCGCTGAAGGGGTCCTTCAGAACGTTCTTTACGCCATCTTCGATTTGCCGTGCCTGCTGCGCGGTTGGTTCGCTGGACTGTCGGGAGACAACGGGGTTGGGGGGCGTGCAGGCGGCGGTCAAAAGCAGCGCTGCGGCGGCGATCATGCGGAAAAGCAATACGGAATCCTTCTGCTGAAAAAACTCAATATCTCTCAGAGTGGCGTTGTTGGTGTCGCCAATCAAGCGCCTTCCTTCTCCCTGAACGCTGACTTCTCTGGCGGTCCCGGCGACACGTCTGAACTGCCGGAGTTGGGCTCTTGTCAGACCTACTCACCGTTTCTTGTGGGGGTCTCCGATGCCCTTCGCTGATCTCGACCGGAACCAAGTGGAAGAGTCCGAGTGCAGCCCGGAGGCCTGCCGCGCGCTGTGGTGCGCTGTGATTGCTGAGCAGCTTTCGATGGCGCTGCGCCCTCGGAAGGTTCACGGGGACAATGACGTTGCGCGTGCGCGGGATTGGTTCGGATCTCGTGACTTTCACACCGTGTGCAGCCTGATCGGGTTGGACGGTCATTGGGTAAATTCGCAGATCCAGATCAAGATTGCCGAGGCCGCTGATCGTGAGGCCAATGGTGTCAGCCTCAAAGGCATTTTGCCCTCGCAAATGATGAGGGCCAGAGCATGACGGGGCCGAACAGGTCCACAGCGGTCATGCAACGCCGTGTCGAGCCGCATGATAGCCTCGATGACTTCCCCACTCCGCCCTGGGCTACGCGGGCGCTGTTGGAGTTTCTGGTACAGCAAGGGTTCACTGCGGGCGGAGTCGCGCGGGAACCTGCGGCAAACCGGGGGCATATGGTGCGCCCCCTGTCGGAGTTCTTTGATCGCGTCGAAGCGTCGGATGTTCATGATTATGGCGTCGGCTATCCGGTGCAGGACTACTTGTTCGGACCAGATCCTGACGCAGTTGACTGGACCATCACCAATCCGCCATTTCGTCTGGCTGAGGCGTTTATCGCGCGGGCCTTGCGCACAAGCCGCGAAGGGTGTGCTGTCATCGTGCGCAGCGCCTTCCTTGAGGGGATCGGGCGTCATGATCGCCTGTTTTCCGTCAGGCCCCCTGCGTTTGTCCTGCAATTCTCCGAACGCGTGGTGATGCACAAGGGGCGGTTGTCGGCCAAAGGATCAACTGCGACCTCGTATTGCTGGATTGTCTGGTTGCATGAGGATCAGCACCTGTCCGGGACGACAGAGTTGTTTTGGGTGCCGCCGTGCCGCGCGCGTTTGGAGCGCTCGGAGGACTACCCCGAAAATACGCCCACAGAGGCCCATGAGGAGGGTTTGCAGTGGTGACGGTCGAAAAAAGTCAGCTCGCAAATGGCGTGCCACGTCATTTGAAGGTCGAGGATCTCCGCAGCTTTGCAACGGTAGAACTGGCGGTGGCGACGCCGTGGCAGGCGGGCGTTTGCTTCCTTCCCGAATGTGGCCGCAGGTTCCAGCCCGCGCGCGATTGGCAGATGTATTGCTGCACAGAGTGCGAGCGCGCAGGCACGGCGGAAATGCGCAAGTGGGGTCATCGCATGGCGTTGTCGGCGCTGACCTGGCGCATGGGCAAGTATGAGAAGCACGACACCGCAATTCGCGATTTAACCCGTGCGGCGCGGCGGCACGTGACGCACGTGCAGTCGGCGTGGCTGTCGGATCGACAGTCACGCGCGGCAGCGTCTGGGGGCGGCGATGGCATTTGAACCTGTTCGTGACGGTCGGGGCCAGCCTCGGTTTTTGTGCACCTGTGACGATTGCGGTCGCGAGGACACGGTTGCAGCGCGCCATGGTCGGGCTGGCAGCGATGGGCACGGTCAGGCGGTTTCCAAGATTCAACGGTTGGGGTGGTCCTACATCGGCAAGCGCCTGCGTTGCGGGACGTGTGAGGCGAAAAGGAAGGTGGAAAAAATGGCGGCGAAAACAGAGCAGAAAACACCGGCTCAGACGGCTCCGCGTGAACCGACGCGGATGCAAAAGCGCGAAATCATGGACCTATTGAGCGAAGTCTATGACGACGAAAAGCAGTGTTACTGTGGCGGTGAGACCGATGACACGGTGGCCAAGGTGTTGAATGTCATGCCCGGTTGGGTTGCTGGCATCCGCGAAGAGTTCTTTGGGCCAGATGGCAGCAATGACGACATGGCCGCGCTTGGCGATGAAATCCGTAAGTTCATGCAGGACACGCAGGCGCGCTTGGCCGCTGCGAAATCCGAGGTGGAGAGCCTGGAGGCCGCCATCGGTCGCGTGACCTCGATGTCCAAGACGCTGGATCAGATCAAAGAGGCCGTTGGCCCGCGTAATCTGGCGAGGGTCAAATGAGTGAGGAGCGTGCCTTTCGTCTGGTCGAGGCTGAGACAGTAGAGGTTTATCCGATCTCCTCAACGGAGCGTCTGGATGCGCATTATTTCGTCGCGTGGAACCTCAAGCGTTGGCGCGGCAGCGACTTTCGGCGGCATGGCTACGCAGATCCCGAAGTGGGGTTCTTTGGGGTCGAGCTGTTCCATTTGGCACAGGATGAAACGCCGGTGGGCACGTTGCCGTGTGATGATGAAGCGCTCGCCTTTCTGTTGCGGATGCCCATTGGCCGGTGGCGAGAGCTGCGGGCGCGGGAGGTCACGCCCCTGCACGGCTGGCGTCAGGTCACTTGCGACAACGGTCAGGTGCGGTTGGCGCACCCTGTCGTGACGGAGGTGGCGCTGGCGGCGCTTGGGTCAAAGAAGCGGAACGATACCAAGAATGCGGATGACCGGATGCGGAAGCGGCTCGGCACGATTGTTGGCCATTTGACCGGCCTGCCTGGTGGCGCGCGCATGGCGGAGAATGATGAGGTCGTGAACAAGATCAGCGACTGGATCGATGGGCAGTACCCCGGCGGTAGCGCCACGTTGAAGCGCGTTAGGGAAGCGCTCAACGACCTGTCGCGCCAACACTGATTTCTTCCCAAAAACTTCCGCCGGAAGAAACAGGAATTTCCAAAACCGTTTTTGGAAGTTTTCATTTTTTCCAAAAACCGCGCGGCTGAAAGGAAAGGAGAAGAAATCAAAAGAAATGAAATCTTCCGAACGGTGGCCGTTTTTGACGGATTTGCCTGTGGATAAGTCGGATTGCTGAGAAAGGGGCAGGGCCATGGAGGGGCAGGAACTACAGGAAGGCAAGGAACGGGTCAGGGTGCATTTGATTGATCCATTGGAGCGGCGCGGGCTGGAGCGCAGGCGTGGCGTCCGTCTTGAGGATCATCAGGCGTTCTTGACCAGCCTGGAGGCGCGGCTTGCATACATGCAGCCGGATAAGCTGATCGCATTGGCGGAGGTGATTGAGCGCCACGCCACTGGCAAGCTCAAGACGAATTGGCCCACTGAGGTGAGTATCATGAATTGGGCGCGTCTGATGCAGGTTCCACCAGCGAGCGAAAGCCGTTTGGTGCGCACCTACATGCAGTCCGGCGCAGGTTTGGCGGCACGTGATGGTGGCTATTTGGTCGAGCTGTTCGGATACCTCAAGAAGTGGGGCGCGCCGCCGAATAGCTATTCCATGTCAGAGATCCGAAAAGAGGCGGATCACAACCGGGGCAAGTTGGCTGCGATCCGGCGGGCGGTTAGCGCTGGCCGTGCCACCGCCTCAGAAATCCAGTGGCAACAGGGCTATCTGAGCACCGAGGCGCGATGTCTCGACATCATCAATGCGAAAGGGAAGGTGGACGCATGAGCGTTGTGATTGTTGGGACAAATGGCGTGGCGCGTTTGTTGGAGGAGGCAGAGCGGGTTGCGATGGTGAAGGCGCGCGGCGTTGTCCCGGTTGCTTGCGGTGACAGTATCCCGGAGGCTCCGGCGCGTGGTGCTTTCCGCGTCTTTGATCCGGTTGCGCTCTACCCTGACGGCAGCGATTACGCAGTGAAGTCGGCGGGCTATCGCGGGCGCAAGGCCATTCGTCTGGCTGATGCGTTCGATAAGATGGAAGGTCAGGCGCGCAAGGTTCTGTTCGAGCCGCATCAAAAGGCTATCGGTCGCAACTATGGTGCCTTGTTTGAGAAACTGGATGCGGCAGGTGTTCGGTGTTCCTCCGTCGAGGCTATGCAGCAGCAGGCATCGGGCGGAGGTGGTGAGTACATGGACGCGCTGCTTAGGGATCGGCAGCGGCTGGATGATATGCAAAACCGTGTCGGCTATGGGGTGGCATTGTCTGTGCGGCGGGTACGGCCTTCGGCGCGGGGCAAGGTTGGTCTCATCAAAGATCGTAGCTTGATCGATATGGTTTGCGTTCAGGATCTCACTTTGTCGGAAGTGTTGAGGAAATGCGGCTGGGTAGCTGATGGGCAACGGGCGCAGGGTAAGCACATCAAGTCCTTGCGGTTGGCTTTGCTGTCTGCGCTTGATCGTATGGCTGGGGTGTCCCGTTCGGGCCGTGTTGCCCCCTATCATAGCGGTGCTGCTCCGGGCATTGCGTCGGAGCAATGGCGCAACCGCCCGAAGAATGGGGATTGACGTTAGTACGACCGACTGCCTATGAATATGCATCATCGACAATTGCGCCCACGGGAAACCGGCGGGCGCTTTTGCGTTGGTATATCCAGAAAAGAGAAGGTTATCCCGTGGCGCGGTTGAAGATCTGCGCGGCATCAGGTTGTGAGGAATTCGCTCTGCCTGGGCAGTCGCATTGCGAACAACATGAGGCAGAGCGGCAGAACAAGCTGAAGGTACGGCGTGCGAAGGCACAGACCTCGGAGGCGGCGATTGCGGCGCGCGTTCTCTACGCCGATCCCAGGTGGAAGGCGGCGCGTATCGCTTACCTGCGGCAGCACCCGCTGTGCGTTGACTGCGGCGAATTGGGCGTGATTGAGCCCGCCACCGATGTTGATCACATCATCCCGCACAAGGGTGATCGGAAACTGTTCTGGGATCGCTCCAATTGGCAGTCCCTCTGCCACTCCTGCCACAGCCGCAAGACTGCGCGCGAGGTCTTCCACGGGTGACCGGGGGTATCTGAAAATCGAGCGCGGTACTGCCGAAACCGGCGGGGATACCTTTGTTTTCGTGCGCGTCGAATTGGGAAAAAAAGCCCACTTTTTATGATGAAAGGAGGGGGGATGAAAGGGCAAAATCCGAAACTCGGAAACATCATCCCCATGCGCGGGGATGCACAAAAACCGGTTCCGCCTGCGCCGGATCTGCTGTCCGATGGTGCCAAGAAGGTCTGGGAGCGACTTGCGCCTGAGATGGTTCGCAAGGAACGGCTTGAAGCGATTTACGAGGACATCTTCGCGCAGTTCTGCGAGGCGGCCAATGACGTTATTGAACTGTCTTCGATCATAGCCATGGAGGGGCGCACCTATACGGTCCAGACTCGAAACGGTTTGCAGCAGAAGAAAACAGCGGCGTGGCAGGCGCGGCTAGACGCTCTGGCAACCCTCAAGACGCTTGGCGGGTTGTTCGGTATGTCGCCTGTTGATGACAAGCGGTTAGCGAATCCGGGGCAGGGTGACATGTTCGATAATCTGACGGCAATGCTAGATGGAACCGATTGACCACCCGGTTTCGCGCTATGCTGTTGGGGTTGTAGAGGGGGACATCGTCGCTGGTGATATGGTCCGCATGGCGTGCGATCGTCATCTGCTAGATCTGGAAACTGGCGCAGATCGTGGCCTGTATTTCGACTGCCAAGCGGCAAGCCGGATCATCCGCTGGGCCGGGATGCTGCAGCACACTACCGGCCCGATGGGGGGCAAGCCCTTGGTTCTGGAGCCGTGGCAAGAGTTTCGGCATGGGTCGGTGTTCGGCTGGAAACATCGCGAGACCGGGTTGCGGCGGTTCCGGTCCA
>NZ_JAKRFD010000014.1 GCF_022348185.1 Epibacterium sp. Ofav1-8 | reverse complement strand
ACGGCTTTGAGGACCGGCTGACCACCGACATCTACCCGCCCGATTTCGGCTGGACGCCCGACTATCGCAAACCGGGCGAGCGCATCGACTGGTGGTATCACAACATGGGCTCGGTCACCGGCGCCGGGGTGGCCGAGATCTCCAACCAGATGGAATTCGACGACGAGGTCGCCTTTCACGCCACCCAGAAGATCTACGATCTGGCGCGCGGCAAGGACGACCGGCCCTGGTGCCTCACCGTCAGCTTCACCCACCCGCATGACCCCTATGTGACCCGCAGGAAATACTGGGATCTCTACGAGGACTGCGACCATCTGCTGCCCGAGGTGGGCGATCTGGGCTATGACAATCAGGACGCCCATTCCAAACGGATCTTCGACGCCAACGACTGGCGCAACTTCGACATTTCCGAAGAGGACGTGCGCCGCTCCCGCCGGGCCTATTTCGGCAATATCTCCTATCTCGACGACAAGATCGGCGAGGTGATGGAGGCGCTGCGCGGCACCCGTCAGGATCAGGACACCATCATCCTGTTTGTCGCCGATCACGGCGACATGCTGGGCGAGCGCGGGCTGTGGTTCAAGATGAGCTTTTACGAGGGCTCGTCGCGGGTGCCGATGATGGTGTCGGCGCCGCAGATGGCGCCGGGGCTGGTCACCGATCCGGTTTCCAACATCGATGTCTGCCCGACGCTCTGCGATCTGGCCGGGGTCAGCATGGAGGAGGTGATGCCCTGGACCGCGGGCGAGAGCGTGGTGCCGCTGGGTCAGGGCGCAGAGCGGCAGAGCCCGGTGGCGATGGAATACGCCGCCGAGGCCTCCTATGCGCCGATGGTGTCGCTGCGGCAGGGGCGCTACAAGCTCAACCTCTGCGCGCTGGACCCCGATCAGCTGTTCGATCTGGAGGCCGACCCGCACGAGCTGACCAACCTGGCCGGGGATCCCGCCCATGCCGAGGGTTATGCGGCGCTGAAGGCGATCGCCGCCGACCGCTGGGATCTGGACCGTTTCGACGCCGAGGTGCGCGCCAGCCAGGCCCGCCGCTGGGTGGTCTACGAGGCCCTGCGTGAGGGCGGCTATTTCCCCTGGGATTACCAGCCGCTGCAAAAGGCCTCGGAGCGGTACATGCGAAACCACATGGATCTCAACATCGTCGAGGAACAGGCGCGGGCGCCGAAACCGGAAACCTGAGCCCCTCATCACCCGCCTGCGCGCAACAAAAAAACGACCCCAAAATTACAGCGCGCAGGCCTTCCCCCACCTCCAACAGGGAGACGCGCAATGTCAATCAAACCACCGCTCACGGATCTGCCGATCAAGACGGCAGACCGGGGGTTCTACTCGGGCTTCAGCGTCGATGTGACGATCAGCTCGAAACTCGCGGTCGCAGGGCTGGTGCTCTGGGCCGTCGCCTTTCCAGAGCAGGCCGGCGCCGTGCTAGCCGGGTTCAACAGTTTCATCCTGTCGAATTTTGCCACCTGGTATGTCTATGTGATGGCGGCCTTTGTCATCGCCTGCCTGGGGCTCGCCTTCTGGCCATCGGCGGCGCGGCTGAAACTGGGGGAGGATCACGATGAGCCGGAGTTCTCCCGTTTTTCGTGGTTTTCCATGATGTTCGGCGCAGGCATCGGGGTTGGCATGCTGACCTGGGCGGTGGCCGAGCCGATCTACCATTTCAACACCAACCCGGATGTCATCCAGGGGTTTGCCAGTTCCAAGGAGATGGACAACTACCTGAACGCCTATAAGTGGTCTTACCTGCACTGGGGGTTCACCGCCTGGTCCTCTTATGCGATCGCCGGGTTGGGGCTTGGGTTCTTTGCCTATCGCCGCGGCCTGCCGCTGACCATCCGGTCGTCACTGGCGCCGTTGTTTGGCGAGCGTCTTTCCGGTCCGCTTGGGCATGTGATCGACATCGTGGCGGTCATTGCCACCATCCTCGGCGTGGCGCAGATGCTGGGGTTCGGGGTCGAGCAGTTCGTGTCCGGCATGGCGCGTATCGGCATCGGCGACTGGCTGTTGAACGAGCAGGGCACCGCGTCGTCGCTCGGCATCATCGTGGCGGTGCTGATCATCATGGGCGCCTCGACCCTGTCGGCGCTGTCCGGTGTCGGCAAGGGCATCAAGTGGCTGTCGAACCTGAACATGGTGCTGTCGACCTTCCTGCTGGGCTTTTTCCTGATCTTTGGCTCCACCTGGTTTGGCTTGAATGCGCTGTTTGGTGGGTTCTGGACCTATGTCACCGCGCTGCCCGAGATGATCTTTACCGTCTATCAGAGCAACGGGTCGGAAACCGGCGACAAGCTGGTCGGCTGGCAGGGCGGCTGGACGGTTTTCTACTGGGCCTGGTGGGTGGCCTTTGCGCCCTTTGTCGGCCTGTTCCTGGCGCGGATTTCCAAGGGGCGCACGGTGCGTGAATTTGTGCTGGGCGCGGCGATTGCGCCTGCGATCATGTGCTTTGTCTGGTTCTCCTTTGCCGGCGGCACCGCCATCGATCTGGAGCTGAACGGGGCCGCAAATGGCGCGATCTTCTCGGTTCCGGATGGCGACAAGATCTTTGCGATGACGGACCTGATGCTGTCGCCGGTGCTGTCCTGGCTGATGGCGGTGCTGATCGTGGTGCTGCTGATGACCTATCTGGTGACCTCGGCGGATTCGGCGGTTCTCATCGTCAACACCATCAATGCCGCCGGGGACGAGGGGCCAAAGGCGCGCCCGCATATCCTGTTCTGGGGTGCGGCCCTTGGTCTGGTGGTCGGGGCGCTGCTGCTGGTCGGCGGGCTCAAGGCGATCCAGACCGCGATGGTCATCGGCGCCTTGCCGTTCTCCATCGTGATGGTGCTGATGTGCATTGCGCTGTTCAAGGCGATCTATCGCGATGGCCTGCGGGAGCGCGCGCGTCGCCAGGCGGCGGAATAAGCCACGCGCCCAGACCATAGCAACAGGTGGGGCCGGCCCGTGATCTCGCGGGCTGGTCCTTTTTTCGGGCGTGGTCGCGGCTTTGCCCACGCCGTCCCCGCACAAAGCGCTTGCGTCCGGGGCGCAGGGTTTGCAGTAGTTTCCGGCAGATCAGCTTGGAGGCATCATGGACGATCTGGATCGCCGGATCATCGCGGCACTGCAACACAACGCGCGTGAATCCACCACCAAACTGGCGGCAAAGCTGGGGGTGGCGCGCACCACCGTGCATGAGCGGATCACCCGGCTGGAGGAGCGCGGCATCATCACGGGCTACACCGTGGTGCTGCGCGACCCCGACGAGGGCAACCGGGTCATGGTGGTGGTGCTGTTGGAAGTGCAGCAAAAGGAAACCGGCCGCATTATCAAGCGGCTGGAGTCCTACCCGGAAATTCGCCAGTGCCTGTCGATCAATGGCGAATACGATCTGATGGTCTCGGCCGAGGCGCCGCGGATCGAGGACCTGGACATTCTGGTCGATGAGGTGGGCCGCATTCCGGGCGTGCAGCGCACCAATACGCTGGTGGTCTTTGGCCGCCGGATTGATCGCGTTTGAACGATGTGACGATTGATCCGTCATTTTGGCGCAATTTTACGTCACTCCGACAATCCTGACCCTACAAAACGAACAATTGAACCTGCACCATATTGGGAACGCATGTCTGGAGGAGCGCAAAGCCGGTCCCCGCCTTTGCGTGACATGCTCAAACTTGAGGAGGTGCAGGTCATATGCAGTGGAACATCTGTGTCGTGGGTGCGGGCAAGATCGGTCAGGCGATTGCCACGTTCCTGAAAACATCCGCCAATTACCAGGTCACGCTTGCGGATCATGATCTGAATGCATTGAGCGCGGTTGCGGATCTGGGCGTGCCGACCCGGCAGATCGACGCCAAGGATCCGGTGGATCTGGCCAAGGGGCTTCAGGGCTTTGACGCGGTGATTTCCGCCGCGCCGTTCTTTTTGACGCCAATGATTGCGGAGGCCGCCAAGACGGCGGGCGCGCATTATTTCGACCTCACCGAGGATGTGGCCGCGACCGATGCGGTGCGCAAACTCGCCGAAGGGAGCGAGACGGTGTTCATGCCCCAAAGCGGCCTTGCGCCCGGTTTTGTGGGCATCGCGGGCGCGTCACTGGCGGCAGAATTCGATGAGCTGGACAGCCTGCACATGCGGGTGGGTGCGCTGCCGAAATTTCCGACCAACGCGTTGAAATATAACCTCACATGGTCCACCGACGGGCTGATCAACGAGTACTGCAACCCCTGCGATGCCATCGTGTCTGGCGCGCGCACCAAGACCGCGCCGCTCGAAGATTACGAGCGTCTGAGCCTTGATGGGGTGGAGTATGAATGTTTCAACACCTCGGGCGGGCTTGGCACCCTGCCGGAGACGCTGGACGGGAAGGCGCGGGCGGTCTCGTATCGGTCGATCCGCTATCCCGGCCACTGCGACATCCTGAAAATGCTGCTGCATGATCTGGGGCTGGAACGCCGCCGCGATCTGATGAAAGAGATTTTCGAGAGCGCATTGCCGCGTACCGATCAGGACGTGGTGCTCGTCTACTGCACCGCGCGGGGCCGCATAAATGGCGAGCTGCGTGAAAAGAGCCTGATCAACAAGAGCTATTCCCGTCAGATCGGCGGCAAGACATGGAGTGCGATCCAAGTGACCACCACCGCAGGCGTTCTGGGTGTGGTGGATCTGGTGCGGCGCGGCGAGCTGCCCACCAGCGGCTTTGTGCGTCAGGAGCAGGTGAACCTTCAGGCGTTCCTCGAGACCGAATTCGGCCAGCTCTACCGGGCGGGCGACATCGACCACATGACAGACACAACAAAGTTGGCAGCTGAGTGATGAAAGACATGGCACGAACAGCAGACGATATCCTGAAGAACCTCGACCTCACAGCAGCAGAGCTGAGCGGTGGCAATCGCGCGGTGCGCTCGCCCATTGATGGCAGCACGCTGGCCGAGGTCCACGACACCCCTGCAGGCGAGATGCCCGCGATTCTGGAACGCGCACAGTCCGCGTTTAAGGCATGGCGCGTGGTGCCGGCCCCGCGGCGCGGCGAACTGATCCGCCTGCTCGGCGAAGAGCTGCGCGCCGCCAAGGATGACCTTGGCGCGCTGGTCAGCTGGGAAGCGGGCAAGATCACTTCTGAGGGCCTTGGCGAAGTGCAGGAGATGATCGACATCTGTGACTTTGCGGTGGGTCTGTCGCGCCAGCTTTATGGTCTGACGATCGCCTCGGAACGGCCCGGTCACAGCATGCGCGAGACTTGGCATCCCTCGGGGCCGGTGGGCGTGATCTCAGCGTTCAACTTCCCGGTTGCGGTCTGGTCGTGGAATGCGGCGCTGGCGATTGTCTGCGGCGATCCGGTGATCTGGAAACCGTCGGAGAAAACACCGCTGACGGCGCTGGCCTGTACAAAGATCTTTGAACGCGCGGTGAAACGCTTTGGCGAGGACGCGCCCGAGGGCCTGCTGCAGACCCTGATCGGCGATGCGGAACTGGGCAAGGTGCTGGTCGCCAGCCCATCCGTGCCGGTGATTTCGGCCACGGGGTCGACCCGCATGGGCCGCGCGGTGGCACCTGTGGTGGCAGAGCGGTTCGGCAAGTGCATTCTCGAACTGGGTGGCAATAACGCGATGATCGTGGCCCCCTCGGCGGATCTGGAAATGGCGGTGCGGGCGATTGTGTTCTCTGCCGTGGGCACCGCCGGTCAGCGCTGCACCTCGCTGCGCCGCCTGATCGTGCATAACTCCATCCGCGCGGATCTGGTGAAGCGCCTGAAGGCCGCCTACGCCGGTCTGCCGATTGGTGACCCGCAAGCCGAGGGCACGCTGGTTGGCCCGCTCGTGGACGAGGCCGCAGGCGATGCGATGACCTCGGCGCTGAAGGCTGCCAAGAGCGAGGGCGGCACGGTGCATGGTGGCGCGCGCGTCACCGAGGGCGTGCCCGCCGGTGGTGTCTATATGGCGCCCGCCATCGTCGAGATGCCCGGTCAGAGCGCGTCGGTCAAAGAAGAGACCTTTGCGCCGATCCTATACGTCATGGGCTATGACGATTTTGAGGACGCGGTGGAGATGCAGAACGACGTGCCACAGGGGCTGAGCTCCTGCGTGTTCACGCTCAATATGCGCGAGGCGGAGAGCTTCCTCACTGCGGCGGGTTCTGATTGCGGCATTGCCAACGTCAACATCGGCCCGTCGGGCGCGGAAATCGGCGGTGCCTTTGGCGGCGAGAAGGAAACCGGCGGCGGGCGCGAGAGCGGCTCTGACGCGTGGAAATCCTACATGCGCCGCCAGACCAACACAGTGAACTATTCCCCAGAGCTGCCGCTGGCGCAGGGTGTGAAGTTCGACATCTAAGGTCCGGCAGGTCCTGATCTGGCTGTCGCGCAAGCGGCAGCCGCGCGCCCGCCAGAGTGCGGCGGGACACGCTGTGTGATGGTAACGAGTGTCTGAGGGTTTCCCTCCCTGCCGACTGCGGCGGGGAGGTTTCTGTCAGTCTGCCGCGATGGCAAAGCTCTCGACCGGCTGCGAGACATTGTGCAGCTTCACATGTCCCAGCGGCTTGGCCTCGGCGGTTTCCGTCAGGATGTCGCGCGACACCACGATGCGGTGGCCAATGGTCTTGCCATAATCACCCAGACGTGCGGCGATATTGGCGGCCTGACCGATCACGGTGAAATCCAGCCGCTCCTGCGAGCCGATATTGCCATATAGCACCGACCCCGAGGCAATCCCGATGGCGCAGTCCAGATTGGGCAGCGACGGGCAGGGCTCGATCTCGGCCAGCGCGGCGACAATACCCCGTGCGGCAGCAAGCGCCTGCGCGCGGGCTTCGGCCGGATTCTGGCCTGCGGGGAACACCGCCAGCACCGCGTCGCCGATGAACTTCAGCACCTCACCGCCGTTTTCATGCACCACATCGGAGGTGGTCTCGAAAAACCTGTTGAGCAGCTTGATGTATGTGTCGCGCGGCAGGGTTTCTTCGAGCAGGGTGGAACCGCGCAGATCGCAGAACATGATCGCGGCGTCGATCTCATCGCCCTCACCCCGGCGGATGTTGCCCCCAAGCACCCGCGCACCGGAGCGCTTGCCCACGTAGGTTTCCAGCACGGCCTGCGCGTTTTCACGCTGCATGAATACCTCGTAATAGCGCGCAATCACCGCAGAGCATTCAAAGATCAACCCCAGATCAGCAGTGCTGAAGCCATCGGGGGCGTCGGATGCGACGGTCAACACATTGATCCGCCCGTCCGAGAACGGCAGCGGCATGGCGACATAGTCGGTCATGCCGCGGTCGCGCAGATCGCGCAGGATCGGAAAGTCCTCGGGCGGGGTCGCGCCGGTCAATCGGTAGCGCAGCCCGCCAAGCCCCTTGGACACATGGCGCAGCGGAGAGTTCTTGAACTCCGGCTTTTCGTGGATCTCGTAGGAGGGCGAAAAGGTCTCCACCCCCGGTACGCCTTTTTCCCACAGGTAATGGTGGCCCGCGATCCGGGGATGCAGGGCCCAGGCGAGGATGGTCAGGCGGCTGACGGGCAGGCCTTGTTCGTGCAGTTTGGCGACGAAGGCCTGGGTGAAATCCTCGGGCGAGGGCAGGAAGGCCGCCTCGCGCAGGAGCCAGTCCACCAATGGGCCGGAGATATTGCCGTCATCGGGCGCTTGCAGGCGGTTTGGACCCAGATCCAGCCGGTCGAGCGCCTCGGGGATGAAACCGATATGGCCTTTGATCTGGCGCGCCTCGGGCAGGGTTTCGTCATAGCTCCAGACCGCGCTGCACAGCTCCTTCTTGCCGGGCAGGATCAGGTCGCGGTAATGGGCGGTGCCCTTGAAGGGGCAGAAGGTGGTCTTGCTGCAGGCCTTGTCCATATCCACCAGCAGGTCTTCCTTGGGGAAATAGACCACCGGGGAGAGGCGGGTTTCATACATCACCTTGGCACGGCTGCTCTGCGCGAGCAGCGTGTCGCCGTGATAGGCAGCAACCGGGCCGTCCAGTTGTTCCACAAGGATACCGTAACCGCTGCGCGGTGAGACCTGAATGTTCATGGGGTGTATCTGTCCAAAGCTAGCCTTCCTAATATGGGAAGGTTTGCGGCAGATTTCCAGTCCCTTCGCCGGCAGCGGGGATCACATTTGAGGGATTGCGCCGTGCGGTGCACGTCGCCGGGGGGCAGGCCGCGCCTTCGGCGCGGCCTGCCGGGCCCAACGGGCGGATGGGAATTTTCAATTCACAGACGACGGGCGGGAGCGCCCCCCGCCTTTTGCGTATCCGGGGTGACGGAGGTGGACCGGGGCGGGTGTCACACCATACGGATCACATCCTTGTTGATCGCCAGCACATAGCCGCGTTTGGCGATGTTCTTGACCAACAGCTCGCTGATCATCTGATTGCCAAGGGTGTCGCGCAGGCGTTTGATCCGCGTGGCCCCGGCGGCCTCTTCGCAGTCACTGCTGGATTTGCCGGAAATCACCGCCTCGATTTCAGCGCCCGAGAGCACATCATCGTCGAGCCGCGCCTCCGCCAGCACCGACAGCGTTTCCATCGCGGCGTTGGTGAGTTTGAAGCCCATATTGTTGAGATAAACGGTGTTTTCCTCGCGGCTGATCAGCAGCTCGGTCACCTGAATCCCGGCGCGTTCGATCTGCGCCATGCGCCGGTTCAGCATCACCAGCATCGCCAGCACCACCAAAGCGGCAATCATCATCGCGGTGGCAAAGACCAGAAGCACAAAGATCACCATCCGATAGCTTGCCAGCGTGTCGGCAAAGGCGGTGCCGCTCTGGGCGAGGATCTCCAGCAATTTGACCTCGGCCTGGGTGGTGAGGTCGTTTTCCACAAAGAGCCGTTCGATCCGGGCGTTGAACGCATTGCCATCGGGCAGGGTCAGAAGCAGCACCGTACCCGCGACCACCAGGAGTGCCACAATGGCGCAGATCCCGAGGGCGATCACCCGGGACCCGGCGTTTCGGACCTCAGAAACGGAGAAAGTGGGATCCGGCATCCGCTTTCCTTTTGTCGAGCCCCTCGGGGCCAAAAACGGACAGGACGTTCAGAAGCGTCCAGCCTGCGCGTTGCAGACGGGCGGCCACCTCATCGCGGGCGGCGGATTTGGAGCAGGCCCCGGAGAGTTCCATCACACCGTAATGGAGCTTGAGCGGCTGGTCCTGTTTTGCCTTGTAGTCGGCATAGCACCCGGCCGCATGCGCGGGCTGCGCGAGGGCTGCGAGGAGCAGCAGAAGGGCGGGGATCTGGCGCATGTGTGTCATGTGCTCATCATGCCGTCGGGGCCGCTGATATTCAATGACAACAGGGTGTTGGGGCGCTGATATTTGATAACAGGCGGGCGTTATTGCCTGTCTGGAGCCCCCGGGGCGAGGCTTGGGGCATCCGGTTGATTGCCAACCGCCACATGCACCCACATAGGATAAATCGATATGACCTGCCTCGCCTCTTCTTCTCGCAACCTCCACCGTAAATTCATTGCCGCCGTGATTGCCACGGCCATTGCCGTCACCGGGTTTTCCGCCGCACCGGCGCGGGCTGATGGCGACGACATTGCCAAGTTCATCGCTGGGGCTGCGATTCTCGGCATCATTGGTGCCGCGATCAATGACAGTAAGAAAGACCGCCGCCACCGGCCGCATGTTGACCCGAAACCACATCCCAAACCGCTGCCGCCGCGCGTGCGTCGCTACGACCTGCCGGCGCATTGTCTGACCAGTGTCCGGGTGCGCGGCAAGGACCGTAACCTCCTCGGCATGCGCTGCCTGCGTCGCAACTACGATTATGTGCGCGAGCTGCCGAACCGCTGCTACCGTGAATTTGACACCCGCCACAAAAGCCGTCGCGGCTACCGTCCCGGCTGCCTGCGCAAACACGGCTACCGTCTGGTGCGCCGATAAGCGCCAATGGTAAGAGAGCAGTCCACTGGGGCGCGTCCTGCGCCCCTTTTTTGTGCCGGCACCCTTGCGCGGCGCGGTGAAACGGGGGCAGTGAAGCGCATGGATACTCCGGATTTGTCATTGGAACAGGCCGCCCAGTCGCGCGGCTATACGCGGATTGCAGGTGTCGATGAGGTCGGGCGTGGCCCATTGGCGGGGCCGGTGACCGCGGCGGCTGTGGTGCTGGACCTTGCGGCGCTGCCAGAGGGGCTCAACGATTCCAAGAAGCTGACGCCCCGCAGGCGTGCAGCACTGGAACCGGAAATCATGGCGCGGGCCTGTTACGCGGTGGCGCATGCCTCGGTGGAGGAGATCGACCACCACAATATCTTGCGTGCGTCGCATCTGGCGATGGAGCGCGCGGTGGCCGCCCTCGACCCACAGCCGGACTACCTGTTGATCGACGGAAATCTGATCCCGCGCGATTTGCGCATTCCGGCCGAAGCGGTGGTCAAAGGGGACGGTCGATCCCTGTCCATTGCGGCGGCGTCAATTTTGGCCAAAGAAGCACGCGACCGCATCATGGTGGATTTAGCGCAACAGTTTCCGGGATATGGTTGGGAGCGAAATGCGGGCTATCCGTCGAAACAACATCGCGAGGCGCTCATAAAAATAGGGGTTACCCCTCACCATAGAAGGTCGTTTAAGCCGGTCCACAATATCTTGTATCAAGAGTGAACCGTAGTCCGCTGATTCAAAAAACAAATTGACCTCGAATCCGGGATGACTCATCCTGTGGACAACCAGAATGAGCGCAAAAGCGCCGTGGTTATCGAGGCAGAGCAAATGAACAAAACCATCGCAAAGGGCGCCGCTACGGCGCTCCCTTTAAACACGATTCTTGATGGCGACTGTATCGAGAGGATGGCAAGCCTGCCCTCCAATTCGATCGACATGATCTTCGCGGATCCGCCCTATAATCTCCAGCTCAAAGGGCAGCTGCACCGCCCTGACAACTCCCAGGTGGATGCGGTCGACGATGACTGGGACCAGTTCTCCAGTTTCGGCGTCTATGACCACTTCACGCGCGCGTGGCTGAAAGAGGCCCGCCGCATCCTGAAGCCCAATGGCGCGCTTTGGGTGATCGGCTCCTACCACAACATCTTCCGTGTCGGCTCTGCCTTGCAGGACGAGGGGTTTTGGATCCTGAACGATGTGGTCTGGCGCAAGTCGAACCCGATGCCGAACTTTCGTGGCAAACGCTACACCAACGCCCATGAGACGATGATCTGGGCGTCGAAATCCGAAGGTGCCAAATATACCTTCAACTATGAGGCGCTGAAGGCGCTGAACGAGGGTATCCAGATGCGCTCGGACTGGGTGATGCCGATCTGTACCGGCCATGAGCGTCTGAAGGATGCCAATGGCGACAAGGCGCATCCGACCCAGAAGCCCGAAGCACTGTTGCATCGTATTCTGGTGGGCTCCACCAACCCCGGTGATGTGGTTCTGGACCCGTTCTTTGGCACCGGCACCACCGGCGCGGTGGCCAAGATGCTGGGACGTGAGTTCATCGGCATTGAGCGCGAAGAGAGCTACCGCAAGGTTGCCGAAGAGCGCATCAAGAGCGTGCGCAAATTCGACCGCGAGGCGCTGCAGGTCTCGGCCTCCAAACGGGCAGAGCCGCGGGTTCCCTTTGGCCAGCTGGTCGAGCGCGGTATGCTGCGTCCGGGCGAGGAGCTTTATTCGATGAACCGTCGCCACAAGGCGAAGGTGCGCGCGGATGGCACCCTGATCGGCGACAACATCAAGGGCTCGATCCATCAGGTGGGCGCGCATCTTGAGAACGCGCCGTCCTGCAATGGCTGGACCTACTGGTGCTTCAAGAAGGACGGGAAAACCGTCCCGATCGATGTGCTGCGCCAGCAGATCCGGGCCGAGATGCAAGGCTGACGCCGCCTTTCCGACTCTTTCGAACGCCGACGATGTGCTGCCCTGCGGGCGCGGCGCATCGCACCTTGCCCCGCCGTACTGGCGGGGTTTTTTGCATTGCCTTTGAGGGGCGGGCGTGCAACCGCAAGATCGCCTTCCTATCTTAAAGGCAAGCAATTCGAGACTGACATACCCCCAAAGGGAGAACTGGATGGTCGAAGCCACCACAACCGCACCGGTCGCCCCGGCGCGCGTGTCCACGGATCCGATACTGCAGGATGACGCGCTGGAGACAAAACACATCCGCGAGGCGCTGGAGGAACACAAGAGGCGCGGCGTGGAGATGGCGGTTCTGGCGCGCTGGATCATCATGCCGATCGTGGGGGTGTTCCTGATTGCGGTCTATCCGCATGTGTCGCAGCTCTATTATATCGCGCTGCTGGGGCTCTTGTGCGTGAACGGCTACTTCATTCGCCGGTTCGCCCGCGTGGGGCGCTCCCGTGCCGAGGTGGCGCTGATCATGTTCGATCTGGTGCTGATGACCTATGGCATGGTGTTTCCGAACCCGTTCGATCAGCAGGATATGCCGATCCCGATGCTGTATCAGTATGATAACTTCATGTATTTCTTTATCATTCTGGCGGCTGGCACCTTGGCTTACAGCTGGCGGACGGTGCTGGGGATCGGCGTATGGGCCAGCGTGATCTGGCTCGGCGGGTCGGGGCTGATGTGGTATCTGATGACTCCGAACCTGGAGATGGCGCAGCGCCTGAACGACGCGCTGGCGGACTGGCCGCATATGATCGCCCTGTTTGATCCCAATGATGTCGGGTTTCGGTTCCGCATCCAGGAGGCGATGGTCTTTTTGATGGTTGCGGCGATCCTGGCGCAATCGACGCGACGCTTCTACCTGATGCTGGACCGCAACGCCGATCTGGCGCGGGAGCGGGCCAATCTGTCGCGCTATTTTTCGCCCAATGTGGTGGAGCAGCTGTCGCAGAATGACGAGCCGCTCAACCAGGTCCGAACCTCCAAGATTGCGGTGCTGTTCATCGACATTGTCGGCTTTACACGTTTGGCCGCCGAGAAGGATGCGGTCGAGGTTATTGAACTTTTGCGTGGTTTTCACGGGCGCATGGAACAGGAAGTGTTCCGCCACGGCGGCACGCTGGACAAGTATCTGGGCGACGGGCTGATGGCGACCTTTGGCACCCCGATGCCCGGTGATCACGATGCCGCGCAGGCGCTGGCCTGTGCCCGGTCCATGTGTCAGGTGCTGGAGGCCTGGAATGCAGAGCGCAAACAGGCCGGCGAAGCGGAGATCCGCGCCGGGATCGGCATCCATTTTGGTGAGACAGTTCAAGGGGATATCGGCGCGAACCGGCTGGAATACGCGGTGATCGGCACCGCGGTCAATGTCGCCTCCAGGCTGGAGGCGATGACCCGCAATTTGTCGGCGCGCATCGCCATGAGCGATGACCTCTGCCAGCAGGTCCAGCGCGAAGGTGGCGGGGCGGAGCTGTTGGACGGGTTCATCTGCCATCCCGACCAGTCGATCCGCGGGCTGGATGGGCCGATGTCGGTCTGGACTCTGCCGCGCCCCGAATAAGACATTCCTTAAGGGTTGCGACCTATCTTGGCGGCATCGCATTTAGAAGGCTTGTGTGATGCCACAAAACAACCTGGATGAATTGCTGACCTGGTTCGCGCTGGGTGATTTTGACCGATCTGTTCTTGCTGACATGGCTGCTCTGGTGGAGCGCCATATCGATGCCGTGCTCGATGAGTTCTATGGAATCTGCCTCGCGCGCGAGGAAACCCGGCGGTATTTTCCGACCCCTGAAATCGTGGCGCATGCCAAGGCAGCGCAACGCGCCCATTGGCTGCGGCTGTTCTCTGGCGCCTTTGACGAGGCCTATCTTGCATCTGCCGCGACGGTGGGCCGGGTCCATTTCGAGGTCCAGCTGCCGTTTCACCTGTTCCTGGGGGGCTATGCCACCGCCGGCGATCGCATTCTGGACGTGGTGCTGTCGCAGCGGACCGGTTGGCGTGGCTCCAAAAAGGTGATGACACAGGCGCGCTTGTTGCAGCGCCTGATCCTGTTCGACTGCGAGCGTGTGATCGATGGCTATATCGCGGCTCAGATGCAAGAGCGCGAAAAAGCGCTGAATATCATGACCGACGGGATCAAGCGGCTGGAGAGCGGTGATCTGACGCAACAGATTGCCACCGCGCGCGACGGCGGTCTGCCGGAACGGTTCGACGACGTGCGCCTGTCCTACAACGGCCTGCTGGATCACTGGTCCGGCATCCTGGCGGATGCAACAACGCGGGCGCATTCGGTGAATGCCAAGATCGCCGAAACCGTTCAGATGACGCGGGACATGGCCCATCGCTCAGGCGAACAGGCCACGACGCTGAATGAAACGGTGACCGCCGTGAACAGCGTCACGGAGAGCACCAAGGTGACCAGCGAAAAGGTCGCCGATGCGGCCAAGCAGATCGAGGCCAATCGCCTGGTTGCCGATGAGGGGGGCTCTGTCGTCAAGGAGGCGATCGCAGCCGTGGAGCGGATCGAACAATCCTCGGGCAAGATCACCAAGATTGTCGACGTGATCGAGGAAATCAGCTTTCAGACCACCTTGCTGGCGCTGAACGCCGGTGTCGAGGCCGCCCGCGCGGGCGAGGCGGGCAAGGGGTTTGCGGTTGTGGCGGCCGAAGTGCGCAGCCTCGCCAGCCGCGCCACCGATGCCGCGGTCGACATCAAGAAGCTGATCTCCGAAAGCTCCTCGCAGGTGCATGAAGGGTGCAGCCTTGTGCATCAGACAGGCGAACGGCTGGATTGCATCCGGTCGAGTGCCGACAGCGTGGCGCGGATCATGCAGGAGGTCGATGGCGTCATCGCAGAGCAATCCGGGCATCTGGTCTCTATCAGCGAGCGGATGGAGCGTCTGGATCAGTACACCCAGAACAGCGCCGACCAGGCCGGGCAGGTGTCCAGCACGACCGATGCGCTGGCACAGGATTCGGCGGCGCTCAAGGCCAGCATGGACGGTTTCAAAACGCGCAGCCTGGCGGTAAAAGAAGCCGAGATGGATCTGGCCTATGAGCGGGCGGCGAACCAGCGTTAGCGCGGCATCGGGGTGGTGCGCCGGTTGTAGGGCTGCCAGTTCGTGATCTCGGGGTAGTAGTGCTGGCGCCAGCGTCGCACTTTCGGGTTCATCACGCGCCGCCACAGCGGCGGGATCATGGCGGCCACCGTCATCACCGGATAGCCGTAGGGCAGCTGCGGCGCGTCTGACGGCGCGTAGTTTTGCAGCAGCGGAAACCGCCGGTCGGGCCTGTAGTGGTGGTCCGAGTGGCGTTGCAGGTTGATGAGCAGCCAGTTCGACGCCTTGTGGGCGGCATTCCAGGAATGATGCGGTTTGACGTGCTCATAACGCCCGTCGCCCAGATGTTTGCGGGTCAAACCGTAGTGCTCGATATAATTGACCAGTTCCAGCTGCCAGATCGCGACGCCGGCCTGGATCAGGAACAGCACCACGCCGGACCAGCCTCCGATCAGCCAGGCGAGGATCAGCATCGCGGCCTGGAGGCCCCAGTACCGCAGGAACGGGTTGCTGCGATGGGTCCAGGCCAGCCCCTTGCGTGCCAGCCGCTCCCGTTCGGCGGCAAAGGCCGAGCGCCAGCATTGCAGCAGAACGCGCGGATAGTAGCGGTGAAACCCCTCGTTGTAGCGCGCGGTGACCGGATCACGCGGCGTGCCGACATAGCGGTGATGCACCAGCAGATGTTCGGAGCGGAAATGCGAATAGAGCACCATCGCCAGCAGCACATCCGCCATCCAGCGTTCCAGCCGGTTGGTCTGATGCATCAGCTCGTGGCTGTAGTTGATCCCGATGGTGCCCGAAACAACGCCCATGCCAAAGAAGACGCCGAATTTCTCCAGGCTGCTCAGGTGCTCTGCACCGGTGACAAAGGCGATCAGGCCAAACAGGCAGAGGAATTGCAGCGGCACCCAGGCGGTGGTGAGCCGGATGTACCATTTCAGATCCGCATCGGAGGAGTGCGGGTCGGCATTGTCGAGTTCCAGCCCCAGTAACCCGTCGAGCGCGGCAAAGAGATACCAGGTCGCAAGGGGCGGCAGCAGGATCCACCAGCTGCCCACGAGGGCGCCGATCCAGATCAGCGGCAACAGGGTCAGCGACAGCCAGAAGGGCAGGGCGCGGCGCCAATCGCGCAGCTGGGCGGCAGGAATGAACTGTGCCATGTGGCATCTCCGGAGAGCGGTTGAGCGCTGCCCCGCAGCCTAGCGGTGATCTGCCCGCAACCCAAGAGGGCGCATCAGCGCAGTTCCGGACGCGCCAGGTCAAAGGCCTTGCGCATGACCGTGGGCAGGTCGGACGGGCGGAAGGCGTGGCGGGCAACGATCTCCTGACTAGGGCGCGGGGTGAAATCACCGGGCAGAACCGCCAGCCGCACCTGAAGGATCAGGTGGAAATGGGTGAAGGTGTGACGCACCTCCGCCCCCAGCTCCTGCCAGTCGGCATCAAAGGGCGGCGCCTCGGCGGGGGCGTCATTCCAGTCCGATCCGGGCCAGCCGAGCATGCCGCCAAGCAGACCCTTGTCGGGGCGGCGCTCCAGCAGCCAGTCGCCGGCGGCAGAGCGTGCCAGGTAGATGTAGCCGTATCGGGTAGGTTTGGGCTTTTTGGGCGTTTTCTTGGGCAGCTCCGCAGCGGTGCCGTTGGCCCTGGCCGTGCAGGGGGACCGCCAGGGGCAGATCCCGCAGGCCGGGGATTTCGGCGTGCAGATCGTGGCCCCGAGGTCCATCACCGCCTGCGCATAATCGCCGGGGCGGGTGACCGGGGTCAGCGTTGCGGCGTGGTCTTTCAGCAGCGGTTTGGCTGTCGGCAGCGGCGTGTGCTCATCGTGCAGGCGGGCCATCACGCGCTCCACATTCCCGTCCAGCACGGTTTCGGGCTGATCGAAGGCGATCGCCGAGATCGCCGCCGCCGTGTAGGGGCCGATGCCGGGCAAGGCGATCAGCCCTGCGTAGGTGTTGGGGAACGTTCCGTCCAGATCCTCCGCGACCACACGCGCGCATTTCAGCAGGTTGCGCGCCCGTGCGTAATATCCAAGCCCGGCCCATTCTGCCATCACGTCGGCATCCTGTGCGGCGGCCAGATCGGTCACCCGGGGCCAGCGGCGGGTGAACCGTTCGAAATACTCCGTCACGGCGGCGACGGTGGTCTGCTGCAACATCACCTCGCTCAGCCAGATGCGGTAGGGATCGGGCCGCACCCCGGCGGCGCGCTCTGCGGGGCCGACCCGCCAGGGCATCCGGCGGGCGTGGCGGTCGTACCAGTCCAGCAACTCCTGGCTCAGTGTCTCTGGATGCACGGCGAGGTCACGCATTCTTTATCCCTTGGCTCATGGTTTGGCTGGTCTGTGGCTTCTGGCCCTTTACAATAGGGCGGACACTCACGCAAAACCACTGGCATGGCATACAGGCGACCCACAACACGCGGCTTCAAACGCACAGGCTCCTTGCTGAACGACCAGATCCGCAAGGCAGGCGAAACCCGTGGCTTTGCGGTTTCGCGGCTGCTCACCCATTGGGAAGAGATCGTCGGGCCGGAGCTTGCCGCGATGGCACGTCCGGTCAAGGTCGGCTACGGGCGCGGCGGCTTTGGCGCGACGCTGACGGTTCTGACCACGGGAGCCATGGCACCGATGCTGGAAATGCAGAAATCGGCGCTGCGTGACAAGGTCAACGCGGTCTATGGCTACAACGCCATTTCCAAGCTGCATATCACGCAGACGGCGCCGACCGGATTTGCGGATGGCCAGGTTGATTTCCGCTATGCCCCCAGGACCCGAGAGCCGGTCGAACCCGCCCCCGAAGACGTGGCGGCGGCGCGCGAATCCGCGACGGGGGTGGAGAATGACGAGTTGCGCGCAGCCCTCGAGCGGCTTGGGCGCAATGTGATGACACGACAAAAAACACTGCGAAAGGGGTAGTAATGACCCGTCTCATGACAGGCATTTGCGCGGCAGTCGCCGTTGCGGCAGGCGTATATGCAATCAACAGTTTTTCCAACCGCCAGGGCGAGGCCAGCCTGCTGGACCTGCAACTGGTGGGGGCCGCAAACGCGCAGGAGAGCGCCGAAGCCGCCGATGTGGACACCTCCACCATCGTGGAAATGGTGCAGGGCGCGGAGGATGCGCCGGTGACCCTGATCGAATATGCGTCCTACACCTGCCCGCATTGCGCCAGTTTCCATTCCGATGCCTACAAGAAGCTGAAGGCGGATTACATCGACACCGGCAAGGTGAAGTTCATCTACCGCGAAGTCTATTTCGACCGCTTCGGTCTCTGGGCGTCGATGGTGGCGCGGTGCGGCGGAGAAGAGAAGTTCTTTGGCATCACCGATCTGATCTTCAAGGGCCAGTCGGAATGGACCCGCGCCGGAGGCCCGGCTGAGATCGTCGAGGAGCTGAAGAAGATCGGCCGCCTCGCCGGGCTGGACAACGACAAGCTGGAAGCCTGCATGCAGGATGCCACCAAGGCGCAGACGCTGGTGACCTGGTATCAGGAAAACGCCACGGCCGATGACGTGCAGTCGACGCCGTCCTTCATCCTGAACGGCACCAAGGTTTCGAACCAGCCCTATGCCGACATGAAAGCGCTGATCGAGGCCGAGCTCGAAGGCTGAGCCGCAGATCCCGCAAGATGACAGGCGCGCCGCTTCCTCAGTCGGGGGGCGGCGCGATCTGTTTCAGCGGGGTCAGGATCAGGTCGGGCTGCGCCACCTGAAGGCGGACCGGCAGGGTGATGACTTTCTGGCGAAAGCTTTGCGGCAGGCGCACGGCGTCTTTTTCGGTGGTGACCAGTTGCGCCCCGAGCAGGCGGGCCTCCTGTTCCAGCCGGGTCAGCAGGGCGGGGGCCAGCGTCTGGTGATCGTCAAGCGCTTCGGCCCGGCACAGCTCTGCCCCCAGCTCCCTTAATGTGGCAAAGAATTTTTCCGGATGCCCGATCCCCGCAAAGGCAAGGACGCGGGTGCCCTGCCATGGCATGCCCGTGGGCAGCGGGGCAACATGACCGAGCGCATGCGGAACGGTGAGTGACGCGTTCCAGACCTTGAGGAAATTCTCCTGCGCGCTGTCCGGCCCCAGCGACAGTACCAGATCCGCCCGGCGCAGGCCGACCTCGACCGGCTCGCGGAGGGGGCCTGCGGGCAGGCAACGCCCATTTCCAAAGCCGCGCTGGGCATCCACCACCACGATGGAAAAATCCTTTGCCACCGCCGGGTTCTGGAACCCGTCGTCCAGCACGATCACGGTTGCGCCCGCCGCCGCCGCGGCCTTGGCGCCGGTGTCGCGGTCCCGGGCGACCCAGACCTCGCCAAAGGCCGCCATCAGCAGCGGCTCATCCCCCACGTCGGCGGCACTGTGACGGGAAGGGTCGACCTGCACCGGACCCTCCAGCCGGCCACCGTACCCGCGCGAGACCACGTGCACGGTATGCCCGGCCGCGCCCAGCTGCTCCATCAGCCAGATGACGGTCGGGGTCTTGCCGGTGCCGCCCGCATTCAGGTTGCCGACGCAGATCACCGGGACCGGAACCCGCACCGGCGCCCCCTTGCGCAGGCGGGTCGCGGTCCCATGCGCATAGAGCCGGCCCAGGGGGGACAGCAGACAGGCGCGCAGATCGAAATCCCCGGGGGCCTTGTTCCAGAATTCAGGTGGTCGCATTGGCGTTTTCGCTTTGATCCAGCAGGTCCTGGACCCGGTCGAGGAGAGTGTCGGTCATCACCGCACCTTCGGTCACCACCTGCCAGCCTGCAAGCGCCATTTCGGCGGCGCGGTCCGGTGAGGACAGGCGGTAGACCGCCTCGGAGAGCTCTTCTTCGCCGTAGATGCGCTGGGCCGCGCCCAGGGCGGCCAGCCGATGATAGGCCTGCGCATGAGAGACCGTGCCCGGCCCGTGCAGGATGGCAGAGCCAAGCGCGGCGGCGTCCAGCGGGTTGCTGCCCTGAGCACCGCGGATCAGGCTGTTGCCGAGAAAACAGAGCGGGCAGAGGCGATACCAGAGCCCCAGATCTTCCGACAGGCCCAGGATCACCTGCGTGTGGTCTTCGGGTTCTTCGCCCATGTCCCAGTCGGCAAAGTTCAGCCCCTCCTTGCGCAGGAGGCTGCGCGCCGCATCGAGGTCTTCCAGCGTGTCGACCGTCATCACGAGCAGCAGCCGGTGCAGCAGCCGCAGGGTGGCGCGATGCGCGCAGAGGATCGGCAGCAGTTCGGTCAGGGACAGATGGGCCGCAAGCCAGAGCGGGCGGCTGCTGAGCTGGGTCTGCAATTGTGCAAGTTCATCATCATTGCAGCCGGGCGGGGTGCTGGACTGGAACAGCCGCCCCGAGGACCGAATGCGCTCGGCGGGAACGCCCGCCCGTTTCAGCCGCTCGGTGACATCGCGTCCCGGCACCAGGATCTCGGCAAACCCGTTCAGCAGCCGGTGGCGCTGGTCCGGGAGCCAGCGTGACGCGCGTCCCGGCAGCTCGTCCACATCGATGTCGACGAGCAACGAGGGAAGCGCGCGTTCCCGCAGTTGTCGCATCAGCAAGCGGCGCAGGCGCCCGCCGGTCCAGAGGCAGACATCGGGGCGCCAATTGTCCAGGAAACTGCGGATTTCCGTGGGTTGCTCCACGGTCAGCGGCCCTAGCGCGATGTCGCAGCCCTCGGGCAGCTGCGACGGCCGCATGTCGTCTTCCCAGGTCAGCATCATCATCAGATCGGGGCGGTTCGTTTTCAGCCGGTTGCCGACGTCGCACAACCCCAGCAGCCGCTCCTGCGTGGTTGCATGGGCCCAGACCAGCTCCCCTTCGGGGCGGGTCATGCGGGCGGTGCCAATGGGTCTGTGTTCCTCCGTGCGCCAGGGCATTATCGCCCATTCGCCTCCGCGCTGTAGACCAGACGAGAGAGCAGCTGGCGGTGCAGGGCGCCACTGCCTGCAACGACGCCGTCCTGCAACGCGTCCGGACGGTTGAAAATCATCGCGCGGCCGCTGCGGTCCGTGACGACGCCCCCCGCTTCCTGAAGGATCAGAACCCCGGCGGCGATGTCCCATTCCCAGGTCGGGCGCAGGGTGAGCATGGCGTCATAGGTGCCGTCGGCCACCCGCGACATGCGATAGGCCAGCGAGGGCCGGTGGCTGCGCCGAAAGCCGGGCGCGACACCATTGGTCCAGTGCTGCGCCTCCAGCGTCGGTTTGGCGCTGAGCACATGGGCGGTATCGCTGTCGTCGGCGGCACTGGCGGTGATGGCAAGGTTATTGCAGGTCGCCCCGGCCCCTGCCGCGGCGGCATAAAGCAGATCACGCTGCGGTAGATAGACCACTGCCGCGACCGGTTGCCCGGCTTTCACGATCGCCAGCGAATGCGCCCAGGTGCGGGACCCGTCGGCAAAGCTGCGGGTGCCGTCGATGGGATCGATCACAAAGACCTGTTCGCGGCTGTGGCGGGTGGGATCGTGCTCGCTTTCCTCGGACAGCCAGCCATAGTCAGGGCGGGCCGCTCGCAGGTGGTCCTCCAGATAGCGGTTCACCGCCAGGTCGGCCTCGGTGACCGGTCCGGCGCCATCGGGCTTGTCCCATTTCTTCGCGACGGTGCCCGTGAACTGCCCCGCGATCTCGCCTGCCTTTTGGGCGGCGGTGATGAGGAGCGTCAGATCAGTCTCCGGCAAGGGTCATCCCTTCGACCAGCAGCGAGGGCACCACCCGCGACAGATAGGTGCGCGCGTCATTTGCAGGCACCAGCGTTTTCAGCATGTCCAGGAGGTTGCCGGCGATGGTCACCTCGTTGACGGGATAGGCGATTTCGCCATTCTCGACCCAGAAGCCGGAGGCCCCGCGCGAATAATCGCCGGTGTTGGGGTTGATGGTGGAGCCGATCATCGAGGTCACCAGCAGCCCGGTGCCCATGTCGCGCAACAGATCGGCGCGGGACCGGTCGCCCTGTGTGAGCGCGATGTTCCAGTTCGAGGGCGACGGGACCGACCCGATGCCCCGCGCGGCGTTGCCGGTGCTCTGCAGCCCCAGTTTCCGGGCCGACGCCAGATCCATGGTCCATCCGGTAAGGATGCCGTTGTCGACGATCGCACGGCGCTGCGTCGGCAGGCCCTCGCCGTCAAAGGGGCGCGATCCGGTGGCGCGGGGGCGGAAGGGATCTTCGATCACCGAAAGCCCGTCCGGCAGGATATGCGCGCCGAGGCTGTCCTTGAGCCAGGAAGAGCCCCGCGCAACTGCCGCACCATTGGCGGCGCTGAGCAGGTGACCGATCAGCGATGAGGAAATGCGTTCGTCAAACAGCACCGGATAGGCGCCGGTCTTGGGGCGGCGGGCGTTCAACCGTTCGATGGCCCGTTCCCCGGCGGTGCGACCGATGTCACCCGCGTCGCGCAGGTCGGACTGAAAGATCCGCGAATCACCGTCGTAGTCGCGCTCCATGCCGGTGCCGGTGCCGGCGATGCCGACGCAGGAGATCGAGCGGCTGGTGCGGGCGTAGCCGCCTGAAAAACCGTTGCTCGCCGCCAGGTGAATATCATGGTGCCCATAGCCCGCGGCGGCGGACTGGACCTGGGTGATCCCATCAATGGCCGCGCAGGCAGCCTCGGCCGAGAGCGCGTCCTGTTGCAGCTGATCCGGCGCAGGCTCCGCACTGGGGTCGGCCATTTCAAGCGCCCCAACATCCCAGCCCTGTGCCAGTTGCTCTGCTGTGGCGAGACCGGCATAGGGATCTTCCGGTGCTTCTTTTGCCATGGCGACGGCGCGTTCTGCCATGGCGATCAGGGTTTCGGCCCGGGTGTCGGACGAGGAGACCTGCGCCTGTCGTTGCCCGACAAGCACACGCAGCCCGATGTCCACCCCTTCGGAACGTTCCGCATGCTCCAGCGTGCCGTCGCGCACCTCGATCGAGAGGGAGCTGCCCTCGGCAGCCATGGCATCGGCGGAATCGGCGCCGGCCTTGCGGGCAGCATCAAGCAGGGCGTGGCAGAGGGTTTCGGGCGTGTGTGTCATGGGCACCTTCACTCATGGGCGGCAATGCTAAAGAGCTAGCCAGACAGCAGGGTCACCGCAAGGGCTGTGCATCATAAAAAGGGGCTGCTCCGCTCAGGAACAGCCCCTTCATCTGTGCATTCAGGCCCGCAGGCCGCAGGTTATTTCAGGCGCTGGCCATTGGCGAGCACGTGACCGTCGTCGTTCACTTCGATCTTCGAGGTCAGCGTGTCATCACCGGCAGGAACCGCAAACATACCCATCATCATGCGCGCACCCATGGCGTCATCCTCGGACATCAGGCCCATGCCGATCAGCTTGTCGATCAGGGTGTTGGCGCCGACCAGTTTCAGGTTCGCCTCGCCGGAGGGCGCGGGCATGCCGTCAAAGCTCTCCAGGTCGGAGTTGTCGAAGGTGAAGGCTCCGGTGCCGGTCAGTTCGGCGCCGGCCGCGGAGAGCAGCACCTCGTTGATGGTGACGGAGTTCAGCTCGCCCGGGGCTTCCTCGCCGCTTTCGACCACAGCCATCTGCTCTTCGTCCACGAGGTCAAAGAACAGTTTGCCGGTGCCCGACATGTCCACGACCAGGGTGGCCGGATCATGCGGCAGCTCGCCGGTCGGGTCGATCAGACCCCAGAGCATCTCCGGAACCGCAAATTCCCGCAGCGCCAGGCCAAGGGCAAAATCCTGCTCCTCGTCGGATTTGGTCAGCGGCATCGCGAAGTTGACGCCCAGTTCTTCCATGCTGAGCGCGATCGGGAACGGGATGTCGGACCCCATCAGGTTCAGGGTGGTGTCGGTCTGGGTGACATCATAGGCCAGACCATCGGGGCTGAGGCCGATGTCGAAGGTTCCACCCTGCGAGGAGGTCTGCATCTCAAAGGTATCAGACCCGTCGGCGCCTTTGACATTGCTGTTGCCGGACTCGAAGGTGAAGGTGCCGGTATAGGCCATGCCGGCCTTCAGCATCGCCGCCACATCGGTCGGATCTGCGATGTCGGGCACGGTCACGTCGCCGGTGAATTCCAGGCCCTGCATGGCGCCGTCGATTTTGGCGCCGTCATCGCTGTCGGGATCCTGGAACATGAAATCATAAGCCAGCGCGGCCATGGTCATCGACTGGGTGTAGGCGCGGACGTCGCCGATCTTCATCACCGTGTTGCTGTCGAGGTCGGTCACGTTGATCGTCAGCGCCGCGATGTCGGAGGGCACCGCCTCGCCGTCGATTTCGAGATCCGCCAGCGTGATGGCGCCGGTGGCGGCAGAGTAGCTGTATTCCATTTCGGAGGCATCGCCGCTGACCACCATCGGGCTGCCGTCGTGGGTGTAGAGCAGCGTACCGGTGACCGCCTCGCCCTCGGCATTGATGTCAAAGGCCATCGGGAATTCACCCGGCATCACCACATTGACGGTGCCGTCGCCGTTTTCGACGAATTCCAGCGTGCCCATGGTCATGCCAAAGGAATCGCCCTCGATGTCCATCGACATCTTGATGTCGGAAACGGTGAGGGTGTTGCCGGAGAGGTCTTCCGACGCGGTGACCTCATAGCCGGTGCTGGACATGTAGTCCTTCCAGTCCGACCAGACCTCCTGGGCGCTCAGGTCGGCATGTGCCGCCTGTGCTACGAGCATTACGGGGGCAACAAAACCCAGGCCACGAATTAGAGAAACAGACATAGAAGAACCTTTCCTAGCGAAGAATTGGGGCGAACCTCTCCGCTCTTGCACCGACGGTCAAGGGAGCCAATGACTGGACCGTTCCCCCCAAGGCAGATTAACACAGAAGAAAACGTAGGTTGGGAGAGAATTTATGGAATTCAGAGATAAAACGGTCGTGATTTCCGGCGCCAGTCGCGGCATCGGGGCGGATGCCGCAAGGGTTTTTGCCGCCGCCGGGGCAAATGTGGTCCTGCTGGCCCGCAGCGCAGAGGCGCTGGAGGCGCTGGCGCAGGAGATCGGCGAAAAAGCGCTGGCGCTGGCCTGCGACGTGGCGGATTACGCCGCGGTCGACGCCGCCTTTGCGCGTGCGCATGCGGTTTTTGGCAGTCTCGACGTGCTGATCTGCAACGCAGGCATGATCGAGCCGATCTCTCGGCTGGAGCAGGCAGAACCTGATGCCTGGGCGCAGCTCATCAATGTGAATATTACCGGTGTGTTCAACATGATGCGGGCGGGGCTGCCGCATCTGAAGGCGGCGGGTGGTGGCTCGGTTCTGACCATCGGGTCGGGGGCGTCGCAACGACCACTGGAAGGCTGGAGCGCCTATTGCACCTCCAAGGCCGGGGCGGCGATGCTGACACAGGCGCTGCACCTTGAAGAAGCTGCCAACGGCATCCGCGTCATGGGGCTGTCGCCGGGCACCGTGGCCACGCAGATGCAGCGCGAGATCAAGGCCAGCGGCATCAATCCGGTCAGCCAGCTGGACTGGGAGGACCATATCCCGGCGGAATGGCCGGCGCGCACGCTGCTGTGGATGTGCAGCGCGGATGCGGACGATTTTGTCGGGACCGAGATCTCCCTGCGGGATGAGGGGATTCGCAAGCGGGTTGGCCTGATATGATCGAGAGCCATCAGGACGCGCGCGGCTGCCTGGTCCTGCGGCTTGATCGTCCGGACAAGGCCAATGCGCTGACGCCGGAGATGCTGGAGCGGCTGATCGCGGAATTGCGGTCAGCACAGGACGCACGTGCGGTGATCCTGACCGGCACCGGCAAGGTGTTCAGCGCCGGGGCGGATCTGGAGGCAGCCCGGGCCGGCCTGGCGACCTCGCCGCTGTGGGAGGAACTGTCCGGCACGCTTGCGGCGATGCCCTGTCTGAAGGTCGCGGCCCTGAACGGCACGCTGGCCGGTGGCGCCAATGGCATGGCGCTGGCCTGCGATATCCGCATTGCGGTGCCGGGCGCAAAGATCTTCTATCCGGTGATGCAGCTTGGCTATCTGCCGCAGCCCTCGGATGCGGCGCGGATGCGGGCGCTGATCGGGCCGGCGCGGACCAAGATGGTGCTGGCGGCCGGGCAGAAACTCTCTGCGCAGGAGGCCTATGACTACGGGTTGATCGACCGCATTGTCGCCCCGGAGGATCTGATGTCCGTGGCGGCATCCCTCGTGGAGCCGTCCGTGAGTGCGGCGCCGGACGTGGCCCGCGCCATCTTGCAGGCCTGCGACCGCGTGCCGGACCATCGCTAGCGTTTGCGCCGGTGTCCCGGCACCCGGGAGGTAAAGGCGGGCGGGCGCTTGCGGATCCAGGCGATGAACTTCGCCAGTCTCGGGTGCTGTTGCAGGGCCGCGATGGTGCTGTAATCACGGGCCAGCTCCGCCTCGCTGAGGGTGGCGTGGATTTCCTTGTGGCAGATGTGGTGTAACAGCACCGTCGGTCCGCCCTTGCCCCCTTTGAGTTTTGGCACCAGGTGATGCAGGCTCTGCGGGACGTCCGGCGGGATCGGCCGGTTGCAGAGCGGGCATGTGGGGTCGGTGGTCTGATCGGGCATGGTCGGTCACGAATTATGAAAGCACGCAGGTCAAGATGCGGCAGGGACAGCAAAAGGCAAAGTCGTATGCAAGATTGGGATGCGGTGGTGATCGGGGGCGGCCCGGCCGGTTTGATGGCGGCGGGAGAGATTGCCCAGATGGGGCATCGGGTGCTGCTGGTTGAGGCCAAGCCCTCGCCCGCCCGCAAATTCCTGATGGCGGGCAAATCCGGCCTCAACCTGACCAAGGACGAACCCGTCGAGACGCTGCTGTCGCAGTACGGCGAGGCCGAGGCGTGGCTCGCCCCGATGATCCGCGCCTTTGATGCCCGCGCCGTGCAGGACTGGGCGCGGGGGCTGGGGCAGGATTTGTTCACCGGGTCGACCGGGCGTGTCTTTCCCAGTGTGATGAAAGGCTCGCCGCTGCTGCGGGCCTGGCTGGCGGCGCTGGATGGCGGTGGTGTCACGCGGCAGCTGGGGTGGCGCTGGACGGGCTGGCAGGATGAGCACTTGTCCTTCGATACGCCCGCCGGGCCGGAGCGGATTTCTGCACGTGCGACGGTTCTGGCGCTGGGCGGTGCAAGCTGGGCGCGGCTCGGGTCCGACGGCGCCTGGGCGGCGATGCTGGCGGCGCGCGGCGTGCCGCTGGCCCCGTTTCAGCCCTCGAATGCCGCGCTCTCGGTGGCTTGGAGTGATCACATGGCCCCGCATTTCGGCGCCGCGCTCAAGGCCGTGGCCTGGCAGGTCGGGACGCAGCGGGGGCGCGGCGAGGCGACGCTGTCGCGGCGGGGGCTTGAGGGCGGCGGGCTCTATGCGTTGACCCCGGCGCTGCGCCAGGGGCACCCGTTGCATGTGGATCTTGCACCCGATCTGACCGAGGCCGCGCTGGCGGCGCGTCTTGCCAAGCCGCGCGGCAAGGCCAGTTGGTCCAACCACATGCGCCGGGTGCTGAAGCTCGCGCCGGTGAAACTGGCGCTGTTGCAGGAATTTGGCCGCCCCTTGCCACAGGATCCACAAGCGCTGGCTGCTGTCATCAAACATCTGCCGATCCGTCATTCCGGGCTGCGCCCGATGGACGAGGCGATCTCGACCGCGGGCGGCGTGCGGCGCGATGCGCTGGACGAGGGGCTGATGCTGAAGGCGCTCCCCGGCACGTTCTGCGCCGGAGAGATGCTGGATTGGGATGCGCCCACGGGCGGTTATCTGCTGACCGCCTGTTTTGCGACCGGGCGCTGGGCCGGGCAGGCCGCCGCGCGTTACTTGGACAGCGCCGCCACGCGCTGAAACGCCGGCCGTGCGCGCATGCGTTTGCCGTAGGCCAGCAACGCGTCGCTTTCGACCTCGAACTTCGCTCCACGGGCCCAGTTGAGGCAATGGGTGAGCAGGATGTCGGCGATGGAGAAGCTGTCGCCGGCGATGAATTCATCGGTCAACCGGGCCTCGACACGGCTGACGGAGCGGGCAAATTCCCAGCGCAAGGAATCCTTGATCGCCGGCACCCGCTGCTCTTCGGGCAGGGCAAAACTGTGCCGCGCAGCCATCCAGAGAAGCGCATCCATCTCGTCGTTGAGCATATTGGTGATCGCATCCTGCCGCGCGCGGGCCAAAGTGCCGGCGGGCGCGGTCAACGCGCCGTGCTTGTCGGCGAGATAGGTGATGATCGCCACGGAATCAGTCACGGTCGTGCCGTCCACCACAAGGGCGGGCACCTTGCCTGATGGGTTGTAGGCGCGGATTTCGGCGCTTTGCGGTGCCGCATCCTCCAGCTCGTAGGGTTGTTCCAGTTCTTCCAGCGCCCAGAGCACGCGAAACGTGCGGGTCATCGGCTTGCCGATCACTTTGTACATGATGTGTCCTCCTCGGTTGCAGGCAGATTTGCTGCACCTGCGAAGGAGGTCAAGCTGGCCGTCGCGTCGTCGCGGGATGGTGATCAGCGGGAGCGGGCCAACATGGCGAGCCGGATCAGGGCGCGCTCGGTCAGCGCTTGCGCCGGGGCGCTCTGTCCGGCGGAGCGCAACTGCAGGTCGGTGTCGGTCAGGATCGTCAGCGCGTTCTGCAATTTCTGCGCGCCCCAGCCCTGCGCCTGGCGCAGCATCCGGTCGCGCCGCTTGCCATAGAGCGGCGGACGCAATCCCCCGATGCCCTGCGCGGGACCGCCGGGATGGGCGGCGATGCTGTAAAGCGTGCGAAAATGCCGGGTGGCGCCGATGCAAAGGCTGACCGCGTTGGTGCCCTGCGCCTGCAAACGCCGCAGCACGGGGCCGATCTCGGTGCTACGCCCTTCGGCCACCACGTTGAGCAGATCGTCCAGCGCGGCTTCGGTGGATTGAGGCGCCACCGCGTCGATGTCCTCCAGCGTCAGCGGGCTGCTGTCGCCATGTTTATAGAGGCTGAGCTTTTCGATCATGCGAGAGAAATCGCCGGGGCCGATCTCATTGGCGATATCGGTCAGCGCCGACATGCTGTCGCCGGGCACATCGCGCACGCCTGCCTCGCCCAGGATGCGCTCGATTTCGGCGCGCGAGGGCGGGTCGTCATAGATGCCCGTGGCATAGGCGTTGCTGTGGGTCTCAAACGCCTTGCGCAGTTTCGACGAGGCCTTGAGCTGCCCGGCGGTGACCACGATCTGCGCGTCACCCGGCTGCCATTCCTGCAAGGCGGCGGTGATCGCCGGGGTGGCGGTGTCATTGGCATCCTCGACAAACACTGCGCGGATACCGGGAAAGAAGCCCACCGCCTTGACCGCATCCAGCAACTGGGCCGGGTCTTTGCGCAGGTCGCTTGCGGGCATGCGGGTCAGGCGCATCTCCTCCTCGGCGGCAGGGCCAAGGAGGGCGGCCAGCATCTGCTGACGTTTGAGCGACACGCGCATCGCGTCCGCGCCGTAGATCAACAGCCCGGTCTTGCCGGGGTCGGGGCGGGCGAAATAGCCCTCGGCCTCGCGCGGGCTGAGTTTCATGCGCCGGTTGTCCTGCCCAATCCGGGCACCGCATAAAGCCGGGTCACGATCTGATCGGCCAGAATCACCATCAGGCGTTCGTGTGCGTCGGTCTCTGAGGCGAGGGTTTGCACCGTGGTGCCGCTGGCGGAATAGCCCGAGAAATTCTCGACCTCGCCACTGGCCACGATCTGCCCGTCCGACAGACGCACGAGGCTGTAGCCCGCGGTGCCGGTCAGCGAATAGCGGGTGATGTCGCCCTCGGCGGTGATCGCCTGGCCGACCTCGGCCGTGTCGAGCGTCAGATCCATGCGATAGGCTGGCGCCCCCGCGCGGCCAAGACGTGTCTCTAGCTGGCGGACGAAGTAGTAGGCGTCGCTGTCGCGCGGCGCACCGATGGTTTCAGGCGCCTGAAACGCGATCTGGTTGCGCAGGGCGGTGCCCGCTCCGTTCGGCCCGTAGACCGGCTCAAACCCGCAGGCCGAGAGGCTGGCGCCAAGAGGCAGCGCCAGCGTGAACTTCAGGAATTTGCGTCGGTCAGGCAACCACATTGACGATCCGCCCCGGTACAACGATCACCTTCTTGGGCGCCGCACCGTCCAGCGCCCGCTGCACAGCTTCATGCGCCAGCGCCAGTTTTTCAACCTCTGCCTTGTCGAGATCCTTGGCCACTGTCAGCTCGCCGCGCCGTTTGCCATTCACCTGGATGGGCAGGGTCACAGAGTCCTCGACCAGCATCGCCTCATCCGCGACCGGCCAGGGGGCGTTGGCAATCAGACCTTCGCCACCCTGATGCGCCCAGATATCCTCGGACAGGTGCGGGGTCATCGGCGACATCAGCTGCGCCAGGGTCTTGATCGCCTGCTTTTGCACCGCGGCGCTGGCCTTGGATTTCGACAGCGTGTTGGTGAAGCCATAAAGCTTGGCGATGGCGGCGTTGAAGCCAAAGCTCTCGACCCCCAGCGTCACATCACGGATCGCCTTATGCATCTCGCGCAGGAGATCCTCGTCGCCTTCGCCCTTGGCATCCGGGTCCATCTCGCCAATGCGATCACAGAGGTTCCAGACCCGGTTCAGGTGCTTATAGGCGGCTTCGGCACCAGAGGCAGTCCATTCCACATCCCGCTCGGGGGGCGAATCGGACAGAACAAACCAACGTGCGGTATCAGCACCGTAGGTTGAGATGATCGCCAGCGGGTCGACCACGTTATTCTTGGACTTGGACATCTTGGCCGAGGGGATCACCTTAATCCGCTCGCCCGTCTCCTTGACGAAGACACCGCCGTCGCGTTCCTCGACCTCGCTTGGGTAATGATAGATCGCGCGGCCGTTGTCGTCCTTGCGCTCGGCATTCTCATAGATCGCGTGTGTCACCATGCCCTGCGTAAAGAGCGCATCAAATGGCTCTTTGGCGCTTTCGGGCAGGTGGCCGCAGATGTGTATCGCGCGGGCAAAGAACCGCGAATAGAGCAGGTGGAGAATCGCATGCTCGATGCCGCCGATGTATTGATCGACGTTCATCCAGTAGCTGGCCGCCTCCAGATCGGTCGGCGTCTCGGCGCGGGGTGCGGTGAAACGGGCGAAATACCAGCTGGAGTCCACGAAGGTATCCATCGTGTCGGTCTCGCGCTGGGCGGGCTTGCCACAGGCGGGGCAGGCGCAGTTGCGCCAGCTTGGGTGACGGTCCAGCGGGTTGCCGGGGACCGAGAAATCAATCGCCTTCCCGTCCTCATCATAAGGCAGTGCGATGGGCAGATTTTCTTTTTTCTCCGGCACCACGCCGCAGTCAGGGCAGTGGACGACGGGAATCGGGCAGCCCCAGTAGCGCTGACGGGACAGACCCCAGTCGCGCAGGCGGAATTTGGTGACGCCTTCGCCCCAGCCTTCGGCCTCGGCCTTGTCGACGGCGGTGTTGACGCCGTCCTCGCCGGTTTGTTCTTCGGCGCCAGCAAAGCCGCGCACATAGCGGACTTTCTCGGCTTTGGTGGGCACATAGGCCTCGGTCAGCTCACCTGCGCCTTCGATCGGTTCCATCACCGGGATGATCGGCAGGTCGTATTTGGTGGCGAATTCAAAGTCGCGCTGGTCATGCGCCGGGCAGGCAAAGATCGCGCCGGTGCCGTAGTCCATCAGGATGAAGTTGGCGATCCAGACCGGCAGCTCCCAGTTCGGGTCCAGCGGGTGCTTGACCCGCAGCCCGGTGTCGTAGCCCAGCTTCTCGGCAGTCTCGATCGCTTCTTCGGTGGTGCCGCCCTTGCGGCATTCGGCGACAAAGTCTGCAACCTCTTGCGATTCGGCCTCAAGCTGCTTGGCAATCGGGTGATCCGGCGAGATGCCAACAAAGCTCGCGCCCATCAGCGTGTCGGGGCGAGTCGTATAGACCTCGATCGCCTCTTCACCATCGGTACGTTCAAAGCTGAACTGCAACCCGCGGGACTTGCCGATCCAGTTTTCCTGCATCAGGCGCACCTTGGCCGGCCAGTTCTCCAGCCCGTCGAGCGCCTGCAAGAGTTCATCCGAATAATCGGAGATCTTGAAGAACCATTGTGTCAGCTCGCGCCGTTCCACCAGCGCGCCAGAGCGCCAGCCGCGACCATTTTCGACCTGCTCATTGGCCAGAACGGTCATGTCCACGGGATCCCAGTTGACCACGGCGTTCTTGCGGTAGACCAGACCTTTTTCAAGGAAATCAAGGAACAAGGCCTGCTGCTGGCCATAGTATTCCGGGTCGCAGGTTGCAAACATGCGCGACCAGTCGAGCGAGAGGCCCAGCGGCTTCATCTGCTCGACCATCGTGTCGATGTTGGAATAGGTCCAGTCCTTGGGGTGCCCGCCCGAGGCCATCGCGGCGTTTTCCGCAGGCATGCCGAAAGCGTCAAACCCCATCGGGTGCAGCACATTATGGCCGGTGGACAGCTTGTAGCGCGCGATCACGTCGCCCATCGTGTAGTTGCGCACATGGCCCATGTGCAGCTTGCCCGATGGGTAAGGGAACATCTCAAGCACATAGTACTTGGGCTTGTCGTGATCTTCTTTCGCTTGGAAAATGGCGGCCTCTTCCCAGGCTTTTTGCCATTTGGCTTCGATGTCCGAGGCTTCGTAACGCGACATGTGAGCGGTCCTTTGACTAAAAACGCCGGGCTTTAGACCCGGCGCTTCTGATACGTGTAATTTCTATTGGGTTCCAGTGCGCAGGCGTCAGATCTTCTTGTCGGCCATGCGTAGCTGACGCGCGCGGGACAGAATCGCATCTTCGACCGCGCGGGCGGTTTCCGCGCTCACGGCGCCGCCGCGGCTTTGCAGTGCGACATTGAGGGCGCGCGCCTCAAGGGCGGGGTCCTTGATGTGAATCGTGGCGCGATAGGCGCGGCCGCCGCCGGGGGGCGTGCCATAGCCGGTGATGATGACGCCGGTGAAAGGATCGACGGACTGAACCGGCAGGAAATCAAGCACATCAAGGCTCGCAGCCCAGAGGTAGCGATTCACCTGGACGCGCTGTTCGCTCTTGCGCGGGCCAAAGGCCTCCCAGATCGTGGTGCGATCTTCGCGCGCTTCGCGACCCTCGCCGGCCAGCACGATGGTGTCGGCATCATTGACCTCGGTGCCGGTGTCCAGCGACCGAAAGGCACCGCAGGACGCCACGAAAGCCAGTGACGAAAGAAGGATAAAGGTCTTTATACCACGCATTTTGGCCGGGCCCGCTCCTGATTTTCCAGTTGGACTACTCCTAGACAAGCGGGCATGCGCCAACAAGCCTATTCTTTAATAGACTCGCCGCTGCTGCGCTTTGACGGGATATTCGCCGAAATCGACTGTGGCACCGATGCATCAATTTGTTGATGAAAGGTTTTCCCCTTTCAGCGCGCGCTTGCTTCACGACCCCAATTCGAGCGAGAGGATGTGCGTACTTGAGGAGCGAAGTGGCGTCAGCCGATTGCTTCTTTGGAAATTCAAACCCGAGGGAAAACCATGAAAAAGATTCTCTTCGCTTCGACCGCACTGGTCGCGACCGCAGGCGTCGCAGCAGCAGAGCTGACCATCGGCGGCTCCGCACGTTTTGGTCTGGCTTACAACGAAGCTCAAACTGACGAGACCCGCATCGAACAGCGTATGCGCGTCAACATCACCGGCATCGCGGAAACCGACGCTGGCGTGAAACTGGAAGCTCGCTTCCGTCTCGAAGCCAACGAAGACTCCCACGCCAACGACATCTCCGGTCGTGGCCCGGGCGCAGCTGGTTTCGCAGTGTCCTACGGCGGTCTGCGTGTTGACGTTGGTAACGTCTCCGACGTTTTCGACTCCGGCGACCAGGTTGACTTCTACGGTTACGGCATCGGTCTGACCGCCCTGATCGAGCACAACTCCGTGTGGTACGACACCGCAGCAGACATCGGCGGCTTCGGCGCAGGTGACGCGGACGCGACCACCATCAAAGCTCGCTACAACGTTGGTGACTTCTCCGCATCGCTGTCCTACACCGAGACCCGCGCTCAGGCAGCGTCCACCTTCTCCATCGTTGACACTGCTGACATCGACGGCGACGGCGACACCACTGACTCCGTGACTGTCACCAACGATGACGCAGTTGCAGCCAACGAAGAGTTCCAGATCGGTCTGGGCTACACCCTGGCAAACGGCATGACCATTGCTGCTGCTTACGGTGACGACGACAACGCAGGTGACTACTACATCCTGAACGTTGCTGGTTCCGCAGGTGCTCTGGGTTACTCCGTAATCCTCGGCGACGGCGACATCTTTGACGCCGGCGGCGTTTCCGGTGACCTCGCCTACGGTGCGTCCATCAACTACGAGATCTCCTCCGCAACCGCGATCCAAGCTGTTGTTTCCGGTGGTGGTCTGGACTCCTCCGAAACCGCTTACGGCCTGGGCTTCACCCACGGTCTGGGTGGCGGCGTCACCCTGGCAGGCGGTATCGCACGCGACACCTCCGAAAACACCCTGGCAGACCTCGGCGTGAAGTTCTCCTTCTAAGCCGATCTGAACCACAGTGTTCTTGGGGCGGGCTCTTCGGAGCTCGCCCTTTTCTTTTGTGCGCAAACAGTGTTTTGTCCGGCCAAACAGCCCCCTAGCTAAATGAGGCCGAGATGTCGCTGAGTGAGATCAAATCCCGTATCGCCACTGCCGAGGCTGCCGCCGGGCGCGCGCCCGGTTCGGTGGACCTGATTGCCGTGTCCAAGGTCCAGCCCAACGAGCGCGTGCAGGCCGTGCTGGAAGAGGGACACCGGATTTTTGGCGAGAATCGCGTGCAGGAGGCCGCAGGCAAATGGCCCGGATTTCGCGAGACATTCCCGGATGTGGACCTGCACCTCATTGGCCCGTTGCAAACCAACAAGGCGCGGCAGGCGATGGAGCTGGTGAATGCCATTCATTCCGTGGATCGCCCGAAGCTCGCCACCACGCTGGCGCGGCTTGCGCAGGAGCTCGGTCATTGCCCGGAGCTGTTCATTCAGGTCAACACCGGTGAAGAAGAGCAGAAAGCGGGTATCCTGCCCAAGGACGCCGATGGTTTCATCCAGGAGTGTCGCGCGCTCGACCTGCCGATCAAGGGGCTGATGTGCATCCCGCCGGTGGATGAAGAGCCAAGCCTGCATTTTGCCCTGCTCGCCAAGATCGCCGCGCGCAACGGGCTGAACGGTCTGTCGATGGGCATGAGCGGCGATTTCGAGAGCGCCATCGCGTTGGGAGCCACCCATGTACGGGTCGGGTCTGCGATCTTTGGCGAGCGCGCCTATTCAGCGTGAGCGCACGATGACCCGCGCACCCGGTTGCAGACGCTCGGCAATCCAGCGCAGGGTCTGGCGTGAAAAGGCGATGCAGCCTTCTGTTGGATACCCGGGCCGGCGCCATTGATGCAGGAAAATCGCCGAGCCGCGCCCCTTGACCGAGTTGGGCCAGTTCCAATCGGTGAGCAGCACCAGATCATAGAGCGGATCTGCGCGGCGCAGGGTCTCGTGACTATAGGCGTAGGGCGCGCGCACCATGTGATTGTAATCCGGCGCCGCCCCGTCGTCCGACCACAGATCGCCGGGGAGAATCGGCGTCGCCCAATCCTGCGGCGCGGTGATACGGTCCGGGCGATAGAGCATGCCGACAACGCGGTGGATGCCCACCGGCGTAGCGCCATCGCCTTCGCGTTTATCAGGCGTAATGCCTCCTTTGCCGATGCTGCAGGGAAACACCCGTCCCATAAACCGCAGCCCCTTCGGCGTCAGCACCAGATCCGCAGGCGTCATAGCATGTGACCCGACTTGCTGGCTTTGGTCGCGAGGTAGTGGCGGTTGAAGTCGTTCTCTCCCACCTTGAGCGGCACCCGTTCTGCAACCGTGATGCCGGTTTTCTCCATCATCGCGATCTTGCCGGGGTTGTTGGTCATCAGGCGGACGGAGGCGAATCCCAATTCGCGCAGGATCGAGGCACCAAGTCGGAAGTCGCGCTCGTCATCTTCGAACCCCAGTCGGTGGTTGGCCTCCACCGTGTCAAAGCCCTGATCCTGAAGGGAATAAGCGCGCATCTTGTTGGCGAGGCCAATCCCGCGCCCTTCCTGGTTGAGATACAACAGAACGCCCGCGCCCTCGGTTCCCATCTGCGCCAGTGCACCACGCAACTGCGGGCCGCAATCGCATTTGAGCGAGCCCAGGACATCGCCAGTGAAACAGGCCGAATGCAGCCGGGCGAGCACAGGCTTGCTGCGATCCGGGCGGCCAATTTCGATGGCATAGTGTTCCTCGCCACCGTCTTCGGGACGGAAGATATGCAGGCGTCCGGCCTCGGAGGCTTCCATCGGCAGGCGCGCAGCGGCGACCGGATGCAGGGGCGAACTTCTGTTCAACAGGGGCTCGGCAACTGCGCGGGGCAGCAGGGTCAGATCGTGCTGGAGCGCAAAGTCCCCGGCGTTGTCCAGCGCGACATAGGCGGCGGCGGGCAGAAGCCGTGCGGATTTCACCAGCGCGATGGCCAGGCGCGGCAGCGTTGCATCGCCACTGCGGGCACTGGTCAGCGGCCCCTTCATGGGCGTTTGCAAATCATCCGCCGGATCAGCCAGCGCCTGTATCCAGGTCAGGCCCAAATCTGCGGGCACCGTGACCCGTGCGATGTCCTCGTCATAGACACGCGCCTTCAGCGTTGCCGCGCGCCGCGCCGTCAGCGCCAGTGACACCGGCCCGAGTGCGCGCAGATCGGCGAGGCGCTCGGGGCTCAGGCTTTCGACCGCAATGGCAAGAATGGCAGTGTCGCCGGTGGTCAGGATCACCGGCAATCCCATCCTCAGATCCACACGGGCACGGGCGATCCGCTCCAGCATTGTCGGCAATAGGCTCATCAGGTCTTGGTCCCGGCTGTAACATCAGGAGCCTACTCCTATGCTCAATTGCTGCAAAAGTGAAATATTTCCGCGCCTGGGGACACGTCGACGTGAAGCTGCGATGGCAAAGCTTGTTCTTTTGCGGGCAGGCACACATCTGTGAACACAAGACAACAGGAGACACCACATGGCCCAGTTGAAGAAAATCCTGCTCGTTGATGATGACGAGGATCTGCGCGAGGCGCTGAGCGAACAGCTTGTTATGACCGAAGATTTCGACGTCTTCGAAGCCGGTGACGGGCAGGGCGCAATGGAGCGCGCCAAGGAAGCGATCTATGATCTGATCATCCTCGACGTCGGGCTGCCCGACACCGATGGGCGCGAGCTGTGCCGCCTGATGCGCAAGCAGGGTGTGAAGTCGCCGATCCTGATGCTGACCGGTCATGACAGTGACGCGGACACGATCCTGGGGCTTGATGCCGGCGCTAACGACTATGTCACCAAACCGTTCAAGTTTCCGGTGCTGTTGGCCCGCATCCGCGCCCAGCTGCGCCAGCACGAACAATCCGAGGACGCGGTTTTTGTGCTTGGGCCCTATACGTTCAAACCCGCGATGAAGATCCTGATCACCGAAGACGAGCGCAAGATCCGTCTGACCGAGAAGGAAACCAACATCCTGAAGTTCCTCTACCGCTCCAACGATGGCGTGGTGCCCCGCGACGTCTTGCTGCATGAGGTCTGGGGATACAACGCAGGGGTTACAACCCATACGCTGGAGACCCATATCTACCGTCTGCGCCAGAAGATCGAGCCCGATCCGTCGAATGCGAGGCTCCTTGTGACGGAATCAGGCGGTTACCGATTGGTGGCCTAGGCAACAATCAGGTGTGGAACAAATTTCGGCTGCACACGTTATACGGTCGAGACACATCAGAAATCCCGCGCATATCCGGGTTATGATATGCATCCTCCCTGTTGGACTGGCCGGGCTTCGCGCCCGGCCTTTTTTTGTGCCGTGTCAATTTGTGCGTGTCAATTTGTGCGTGTCAGGCTGTGCGGTGCAAAACGCGCAGGCGGCTCTCGAACTCGCCGCGATCCACGTAACACCCGTGCAGGTGGCGATAGCCGGTTTGCGGGTCAAAGGCGTCACGCCCGTGCAGCACGCGCCGATTGTCGAACACAACCATCTCGCCGCCCTTGAGTTTGAGTGTCACGAGGTATTCAGGCGACCGTGTCAGGATCATGAACTGCCGATAGGCCCGGTAGTAGCGCTGCATCAATGCGGGTTCGAGGTCGAAGATATCCGCCAGATGGGCGTTGAAGCAGATCTCGATCACGCGGCCGTCTTCGTCGAGGGTGATGACCTTCTTGCGATTGCGAATGTCGGTCTCATGATCGTGAAAGCGAAACGGGACCGAGACGGTAGAGAGCAGCTCAAAACTCTCGGGGTCTTGGTGGCGCAGGTCCTCGGCGATGGCGTAGCCGTCGCAAAACAGCGAGCCGCCGCCCTTGGCCTCGTTTGCCAGGCAATGCAGGAACTGAAACCCCGGCGGCAGTTCCTGATTGGTCAGATCCGTGTGCAGGGGCAGGGCGATGGGGGTGTAGGCGAGGTTGTTGGGATTGGGTTTGGATTTCACCTCAAACGTGACGCCAAAATTTGTTTGCCGCAGAAAGCCGATGCGGCGGGCAACCTCCATGCCGGCCTCGGTTGTGTCCGCAAGCCCCTCGACGATCGACAGGCCCATGATCTGGGTCTGCTCCAGCCAGCTGCGCAGCATGCCATCCGAGGTCAGCACCTCCTGCGCCGCGACGCGGGGGATGCCGTCGGCGCCCAGATCTCTGCGCCAGGGCTGAAACCCGGTGCGCGCCGGATCAAACGCGCGTGTGCCCGGCACATGCGCATGCAGCCAGGTCAGGTCAAAGCGACTGCTGCTCTCGGCCGCATCCTGCCAGTGAACCATCAGATGCGAATCCAAGATCGCAACGGATGCTGCGGTGATGTCGGGCGGGATTGCGGAGAGATCGGTGACCCGCTCCTGTGTGTCGGGGTGAAACCCGGCGGGGTCATTGTCGCGCAACCAGATATAGGGGTAGCGGGCGGATGTGCCATCGGTGAAAGAGACGAGAACGCATGCGTCCTCGGGCTGCAAAACGGCCTGTGCCATGAGAATCCTCCTGGCGTTTGGGATACTAGAATGTGGTGGAATCGCCCCGTCAGGGCGCAGCAGCAGGCGCCGGCGGCGGCCACCAGTCATAGGCCTTCTTGTAAGGGTGCCCGGGGCGTTGCCCCAATACCGGTACCATCAGTTCGGCCAGTCCCGTGTCTTTGCATCTCTTGTTCAAGTGTAGAATATGGGGCGCGGTGTTTTGCAAGGCCTTTCACGGCGTCGAAATTGCGCAGGAAACCGCAGGCGCCCCACTGGTATCTCGGGCGCGGCACAGGCAATATCCCGGCAAACACTTGCCAGAGATAGAGAGCCCGCATGTCCTTTACCCTCGCCACATGGAACATCAACTCCGTGCGCCTGCGCGAACCGATCGTGCTGAAACTGCTCGAAGAGGAGGGGCCGGATGTGCTCTGCCTGCAGGAATGCAAGAGCCCGGTGGAGAAGATCCCGATGGAGGCGTTCCGGGCGCTGGGATATACCCATATGGTTGCGCGCGGGCAGAAGGGCTACAACGGCGTGGCGATCCTGTCCCGGCTGCCGATCGAGGATGTGGGCGACAAGGATTTCGCCAGCCTCGGCCATGCCCGCCATGTGGCGGGACGGCTGGAAAATGGTGTGACCATCCACAATTTCTATGTGCCCGCTGGCGGTGACGAGCCGGATCGCGAGAAGAACGTGAAATTCGGCCAGAAGCTCGACTACCTGACCGAGATGCGGGACTGGTTCCATGCGGACCGGCCCGAGAAATCGGTGCTGGTCGGGGATCTCAATATCGCGCCGCGCGAGGATGACGTCTGGGACCACAAAAAACTGTTGAAAGTGGTGAGCCACACGCCGATCGAGGTGGAGCATCTGGCGCAGGTGATGGAGGCGGGCGGCTGGGCCGATGTCACGCGCAAGGATATCCCCGACGGGCAGCTTTATAGCTGGTGGAGCTATCGCGCCAAGGACTGGGACGCCGCCGACAAGGGGCGCAGGCTGGACCATGTCTGGACCACGCCCGACATCACCAACGCCACCCATTCCAGCCGCATCCTGCGCGACGCGCGCGGGTGGGAAAAGCCAAGCGATCACGCGCCGGTCTTTGCCACATTCGACCTCTGATCTCCGGGATCAAGGGGCGGGGAGGCTCCCGCCAAAAGACGCGCGCCCCAAGGGGCGCGCATTTTTGTTGGGCCGGGCGCCGCACCTGCCGGTGCGGCGGGGGCAGGACGCGATCTTGACGCCAAACTCATCCCTTGGTTTTCCGGCGCTGAAATCGCATATAGGGCGCAAGCAAGACTCGAAAGGAGTGCGGAGCAATGATGGACATTCTGGGCGGTGGTGCGAGCGCGGCACCTGCGGGCGATCTCATCAAGGATGTGACCGAAGAGACCTTTATGGCAGAGGTTGTCGATGCCTCCATGGAGGTCCCGGTGATCGTGGATTTCTGGGCGCCGTGGTGTGGTCCCTGCAAGACGCTGGGCCCGATGCTTGAGGCAGCGGTGACAAAGGCCAAGGGCGCGGTCAAGATGGCCAAGATCAACGTTGACGACAACCAGCGCCTGGCCGCCGCGTTGGCGCAGCAGGGGTTGCCGCTGCAGTCGATCCCATCCGTCGTGGCCTTTTACCAGGGGCGTCCGGTGGACATGTTCCAGGGCGCGCTGCCGCAGTCGGAAATCGACGCCTTTCTGCAAAAGCTGGCGGAGACCGCAGGCAGTACCGCAGATGGCGGCCTGGGCGAGGCGTTAGAAACGGCCGAGCAAATGCTGGAAGAAGGCGCGGCCGCGGATGCGGCGCAGGTCTTTGCCGCGATCCTGGGAGAGGACGACAAGAACGCCGCGGCCTACAGCGGCCTGGCGCGGTGCCACGTGGCTCTGGGCGAGCTGGACCAGGCGGAGGCGGTGCTGAACGGTGCCCCTGCCGAGATTTCCACGGCGGCCGAAATCGAGGCGGCGCATGCCCAGATCGAACTGGCGCGGCAGGCGGAGAACGCAGGCCCGGTTGCCGATCTGCGTGCAGCGGTCGAGGCCAATCCCGACGACCGTCAGGCCCGCTTTGATCTGGCGCAGGCGCTGCACGCCGCAGGCGAGGCCGAGGCGGCGGTGCAGGAGCTGCTGGAGTTGTTCCGGCGTGACCGCGAGTGGAACGATGGCGCGGCCAAGGCCCAGCTGTTCACCATTTTCGAGGCCCTGAAGCCCAATGATCCGGTGGTGCTCAATGGCCGCCGCAAGCTCAGCTCGATGATATTTGCCTGACGCGAATGCGGCGCTAGGTTCTCTGTCATGATAAAAGCCGCAGACCTGCCGGATACGATCCCAGTCTTTCCTTTGCCCGGGGCACTTCTGCTGCCCCGGGCAAAGCTTCCGCTGCATATCTTTGAGCCGCGCTATCTTCAGATGCTCGAGGATGCGCTCAAGACCCGTCATCGCGTCATCGGCATGATACAGCCCTGTAGCGCCCGTAAGGCGGAGGGGAGCGGCCTGCATGCGATCGGGTGTGCCGGGCGGGTGACCCAGTTTTCCGAAACCGAAGACGGGCGGTATTTCATCACGCTCTGCGGCCTCTCGCGGTTCCGCGTCATGGCCGAGGTCGAGGGGTTCACCCCCTATCGGCGCTGTTCGGTGGACTGGAACGGGTTTGATGCGGATCTTGGGCACGCCGAAGGGGATGCAGCCTTTGATCGCGCGGCGCTGTTGGAACTGCTGGGGCGCTATCTGGAGGCGCGCGGGATGTCGACCGACTGGGGCGTGCTGGATGAAGCGGGCGATGAGCTGTTGGTGAACTCGCTGTCGATGCTGCTGGATTTCGAACCCGAGGACAAGCAGGCGCTGCTCGAAGCCCCCAGCCTCACAACCCGGCGTGAAACGCTGGTCACATTGATGGAGTTTGCCCTGCGCGGCGGCTCGCTTGAGGAAAAACTGCAATGAATGAGACAACACCTGCCTTTGACCGGCACATGCTGGAGGCGCTTGTGTGCCCGGTCACGCAGACGGTGCTGGAATATGACGCCGAGGCGCAGGAGCTGATTTCGCGGTCGGCAAACCTTGCCTTTCCGATCCGCAACGGTATCCCCGTGATGCTGACGGATGAGGCGCGCCCGCTGGAGTGACCTGGAACCGGGCGCGCGGTCAGAGCGGGCGCCCGCGCAGCAGACGCGGCAGATCCCCCGAGAGCCCTGCGGCTTCGCGCACAAAACCCCGGCGCAGTCCGGGCAGCGCGTTGGTCAGCCCAAGGCCCAGGTCACGGGTGGCGCGCAGGATCGGATTGTCGTTGGAAAACAGCTTGTTGAACACATCTGTCGCCAGTGCCAGGGAGGTCGTGTCAAACCGCCGCCACTGCTGATACCGCGCCAGTACAAGCGGGCTTGCGATGTCCTCACCGCGCCGCGCGGCATCCGTCAGCACTTCGGCAAGGCTTGCAATATCGCGCAGACCGGCATTGAGCCCCTGACCCGCGATCGGATGCAACCCATGTGCCGCATCCCCCACCAGGGCCATCCGTTCGCCGTAGAACGCATTGGCGAGGCTCAGTTTCAGCGGATAGCTGAAGCGTTTTCCCTCCAGTCCGATCTCTCCGAGAAACGACCCAAATCGCGGGCGCAGCACGGTGAGGTAATCCTCATCCGAGAGTGCTTGAATGCGGGCGGCCTCTGCGTGGGTTTCGCTCCAGACGATGGAACTGCGATGGCCGGGCAGGGGCAGGATCGCCAGTGGCCCCGGCGGCATGAAGAACTGATGCGCGATGCCGTCGTGCGGCTGCGCGTGCGAGATGGCGCAGACCAGCGCGGTCTGGCCATAGTCCCAGCCGGTGCGCTTGATGCCGGCGCGTTCGGCAGTGCCGCTGTGACGACCGTCCGCGCCCACCAAAAGCGCGCCCGAGAGCTGCGTGCCATCCTCAAGCGTGACGGTGACCGCGTCCCTGCTGACGGTCTGTGCAACCACCCGCTGGCCTGAAATCTGCGTGATCTTGGGCTCCGCCTCCAGCGCCTCCAACAGGGCGCGGCGGAGATAGCGATCCTCGACCATATAGCCCATCGGGCCTTCGTCCAGATCGCTTGCCTCAAAATGCAGAAACAGCGGTGAGGGGCCACGCCCGGCGATGCCGTCGCTGACCTTGATCTCGTTCATCGGCTGCGCGTGATCTTCTATGCGGGCCCATATGCCAATCTGCTGCAAAAGCCGCGTGGACGCGAGCGCCAGCGCATAAGACCGGCCATCAAAGCCCGCATCCTCGCGGATCGGCGCGGGCAGCGCATCAATCAGCGTCACAGAATGTCCGGCCTGTGCAAGCGCCAGGGCAAGTGAGGGGCCGTTGAGGCCACCGCCCACGATCAGGATATCACGCGTATCAGTCATGCCCCGCAATATGCGCCCTGCCGGGGAATTGTCCATGCCATTGTCCAGAGGCACGCTGCCGCAGCTTGCGGGTTTCGTGACAGGGTCGCGCGGGATTGTGTGCCCGGAACGCTCTCGCTACGGTGGCGACACATTGAAATTCGCCCCATCACGGGGATCACGAGAAGGCACACGCGATGCAGGACTGGCTGACCATGAGCGCCGCCCAACTGGGCCGCGGTATCGCCGCGGGAGAGATCGACCCGGTGGCACTGACAGAGACCTATCTGGCGGCCATCGACAGCCATCCCGCGACCGCGCGAATCTACACGCAAGTCACCCGCGAGCGTGCCTTGGCCGAGGCTAAGGCCGCGCAGGAACGCGCAAAATCCGGCCTGCGCCGCTCGCCCCTCGACGGGGTGCCGCTCAGCTGGAAGGATCTGTTCGACAGTGCCGGGGTGGAAACCGAGTCGGGCTCGGATCTGCTGAAAGGCCGGGTGCCGGACAGGGATGCGCTGGTGCTGGAAAACGCAACCGCCATGGGGGCGGTGTGCCTGGGCAAGACGCATATGAGCGAGCTGGCGTTCTCCGGTCTTGGCCTCAACCCGGTCAAGGCTACGCCGCCCTGCGTCAATGATCCAGAGGCGGTGCCCGGCGGGTCGTCGTCAGGTGCGGCGGCTTCGGTGGCCTTTGGGCTGGCGGCAGGCGCGATCGGGTCCGATACCGGCGGGTCGGTGCGGATCCCGTCAGCGTGGAATGACCTTGTGGGGCTCAAGACCACCTCCGGCCGCGTCAGTCTTGAGGGCGTTGTGCCCCTGTGCCTGAAGTTCGACACCATTGGCCCGCTTGCGCGCACGGTCGAGGATGCCGCCCTGATACTGGCGCTGATCGAAGGCGCGGCCACTGCGCCGGATCTGGAGGGCGCATCGGTCGAGGGCAAGCGATTTGCGGACCTTCAGACGGTGGCGCAGGACGATCTTGCGCCGGAGGTGGCCACTGCCCATGCCGCCGCGCTGGACAAGCTGCGCGAGGCGGGGGCGGAGATCGTCCCGCTTGCGGTGCCGGAGCTGCCGGAGGCCATGGCGCTCTCTGCGATTCTCTACACCACCGAAGCCTACGGCCTGTGGAAAGACGTGATCGAGGCGACACCGGATCTGATGTTCCCGGAAATCCTCGCCCGGTTCCGCTCCGGTGCGGAATTCTCCGGCGCGGATTACGTGGCGGCCTGGGCCAAGCTTGAACAGGTGCGCATGCTCTGGGATCAGGCGGTTGCGGGATTTGATGCGGTGCTGGCACCTGCGGCCCCCATCCTGCCGCCCAACCTGGCCCGTTTGCAGAGCGATCACGACTACTACGTCACGTCGAACCTGATGACCTTGCGCAACACCCGCATTGGCAACCTGATGGGCGTCTGCGCGCTCTCGCTGCCCACGGGCACCCCCAGTTGCGGCTTGCAGGTGATCGGTCAGCCCGACTGCGAGGAGGCGCTGCTGCGCGTGGGCGCGGGTATCGAGGCCGCACTGGCCTGAAAGACACACTGTTGCATCCGCGCCATCAGCGGGTGGACGCATGCCCGTTTGGCCTGTAACTTGCGGGGCAAACGGGGCGATTACGATCCCGGTATTGAGGCACAGACATGAAGTTTCCCGAGCGGTTTGCCCATCTGCCGCCCTACGCGTTTCCGCGTTTGCGTGCGCTTCTTGACCATCACGCGCCTGGTGGCGACGTGGTGCAATTGACCATTGGCGAGCCAAAACACGAATTTCCCGCATGGGTCACCGATGTGATCGTGGAGAATGCCTCCGCGTTCAACAACTACCCGCAGAACGAGGGCACCGACGCGCTGCGCGGTGCAATGGCGGACTGGGCGGCGCAGCGCTATGGCGTGACGCTTGATCCGGCGACCCGGCTGATGGCCCTCAACGGCACCCGCGAGGGGCTTTATAATGCGGCGATGGCGCTCTGCCCCGAGGAAAAGAACGGCCAGCGGCCGGTGGTTCTGATCCCGAACCCGTTTTATCAGGTCTACATGATCGCAGCGATTTCGGTGGCGGCGGAGCCGGTGTTTGTCCCCGCAACCGAAGAGACCGGCCACCTGCCGGATTATGCGTCGTTGCCCGAGGATGTGCTGAACCGCACCGCCGTGGCCTATATCTGCTCGCCCGCCAATCCGCAGGGCGCGGTGGCCTCGCGCGCCTACTGGCAGCAGTTGATCGCGCTGGCAGAGCAATACGATTTCAAGATCTTCGCGGATGAGTGCTATTCCGAGATTTATCGCGACGAGGCTCCGGTGGGGGCCCTGACCGTCGCGGATGAAATGGGTGCAGATCCGGAGCGGGTGGTTCTGTTCAACTCGCTCTCCAAGCGTTCCAACCTGCCGGGGCTGCGCTCCGGCCTGCTGGCCGGTGGTCCCGAAACACTGGTGCAGGTGAAGAAGCTGCGCGCCTATTCCGGTGCGCCGATGCCCGGCCCCTTGCAGGCCGCGGCCGCCCGGGTCTGGGCCGATGAGGCGCATGTGGTTGAGAACCGCGCGCTTTATCAGGAAAAATACCGCATCGCGGATCAGGTCTTTGCCGGTCTGGAGGGCTACATGTCGCCCGAAGCGGGATTCTTCCTGTGGCTGCCGGTCGAAGATGGCGAGGCGGCGACGCTGAGGCTCTGGCAGGAGACCGGCGTGCGGGTGCTGCCCGGCGCGTTCCTGGCGCAGGGCAAGGGGGCAGAAAACCCCGGGCACGGATATATCCGCGTGGCGCTGGTTGCGTCAGAGGAACAAACACGCACCGCCCTTACGGTGCTGCGCGATTGTCTCTATTGAGATGACAGGACTGCCTGCTTCCGCACCTGTCGGGGGCAGGCCAAAAGCAAGACGAAACACCGGTGGGGCTGATCCAAGAGCGAAACAGCCGATGCCCCACGCGAGCGAACCGAGGTAGGCATGGCATTTCAAACCCGCGGGCGGGATCCGCTTCTGGACAGCAACATGCAGGCAGCCATTGAGAAACGTGGCAAGGAGCTGATCGGGCTCCTTTTGATCGGTATCGGGCTGCTGGTGGCTGCGATGATCGGCAGCTACACGCCGGACGACAGCAACTGGATGGTGTCCACGGATGCCCCGGTGCAGAACTGGCTTGGCCAGACCGGTGCGTCGATTTCCTTCCTGCTGATTACCTTTCTGGGCAAAGGGTCCTGGGCGATTTCGGTGTTCCTCTTTGCCTGGGGCGGGCGGTTCCTGCTGCACAAGGGCGAGGAGCGTATTCTCTGGCCCGCGCTGATGCTGGTGTTTTGGCTGATTGTGGTCGCGCTGCACTATGAGACGCTGGTGCCGGACGCGGAGTGGAGAGCGTTTCACAGCTTTGGCCTTGGGGGCATGATCGGCAATACCGCACTGGGTGGCCTGTTGGCGCTGCTGCCCTTCGGGCTGGCCTTTCTGGTCAAGTTCCTGTCGTTTCTGACCGCCTTGGCGATGGTGGCGCTCGGCGCGTTTGTGTTGGGGTTCACCCGTTCGGAGCTGTCCCGGATCGGGCGGTTCCTGCTGGTGGGGATGATCCTGGCCTATGGCACATTGGCGAGCCTGACGGGGCGTGGCGCCAGCGGTGGTCTGCAGGCGGCGCGCAACTGGCAGGCGCGGCGTGCCGAGCGGAGGGCCATGGCGGTTGAGGCAGAGACCGATGATGATCCGCTGGTCTACAGCGACCCGTTGCCGGAAAACCATTTTGCACGCACCGAGCCGCAGTTCGGCCTGCATGCGCCTGCGCCAGCACCGGAGCCTGCGCCGCAGGTGGAAGAACGTGGCGGTTTGTTCAGCCGGGCCACCAACCTGATCCGCCGGGCGGAGCCGGTGGAAATGCCGGAACCCGAATTGGTCGACCCGGCCCCGGTTGCGCATGTCGATGATGATGTGCCCGGCGACGAACGGATCGCACAGAAAATTGCCAATGCCGTGCGGATCCGTCGCGCCCAGCACGAGCCGCCGCAACCCGATCCAAACCTGCCGTTGACCAAAGGGCGTGGCAAACGACCCGAGCCGCTGATCTTCAATGCCCCGGCGCAGCAGGCATCTCACGTTGCGGAACCGCCGCTGTCGGCGCATCCGGAGGAGATGACTACGCCTCCGCAGGCCCCGATCCCGCAGGCGCCCGCGCATCCGGTGGCCGAAACGATGGTGGAGCCGCAAGCGCCGGACGTGTTCCTGAGCGATCAGGTCCCGACCGAGGACCTGCCCGAAGCCCCGCCAACAGCCCTGCCAGACGCTCCCGTCTCGACGGTACAGGACGCCGCGCCCGACACCGGCGGCGCGGAGCTGCCGCGGGTTCCGATTACACCGCGCGCCGATCCAAAACCGGCGGCGGCCATGGCGCCGATGGACATTCCGGTGGCCGAGCCGCGCAAGGCCGTGGTCGAACAGCCGCAACGCAAGCCGGTGCAGCCCTCGACACGTGCCAAGGCAGAAGCCCAGCCCACCCTGTTCAAGGACGACAGCAGCGATTTCGAACTGCCGCCCCTGTCCCTGCTGACCAACCCGGCCGCCATCGAGCGGCATCACCTCAGCGACGAGGCGCTGGAAGAAAACGCACGCATGCTGGAATCCGTGCTGGATGACTATGGCGTCAAGGGAGAGATCGTCTCGGTCCGCCCCGGTCCGGTGGTCACCATGTACGAGCTGGAGCCCGCGCCCGGTCTCAAGGCGTCGCGCGTGATCGGTCTGGCGGATGACATCGCACGGTCGATGTCGGCGCTGTCGGCCCGTGTGTCCACGGTTCCCGGCCGCTCGGTGATCGGGATCGAACTGCCCAACGAGAATCGCGAAAAAGTGGTGCTGCGCGAAATCCTTGCCAGCCGGGACTTTGGCGACGGCACCCAGAACCTGCCGCTGGCGCTGGGCAAGGACATCGGTGGCGACAGCATGGTCGCCAATCTCGCCAAGATGCCGCACCTGCTGATCGCGGGCACCACCGGCTCCGGTAAGTCTGTGGCGATCAACACCATGATCCTGTCGCTGCTCTACAAGCTCACGCCCGAGGATTGCCGCCTGATCATGATCGACCCGAAGATGCTGGAACTGTCGGTCTATGATGGCATCCCGCATCTGCTCTCGCCCGTTGTGACCGACCCGAAAAAGGCGGTTGTGGCCCTGAAATGGGTCGTGGGCGAGATGGAAGACCGTTATCGCAAGATGTCCAAGATGGGCGTGCGCAATATCGCGGGTTACAATGGCCGCGTCTCCGAGGCGCTGGCCAAGGGTGAGATGTTCAGCCGCACCGTGCAGACCGGGTTTGACGACGACACCGGCGAGCCCGTGTTTGAAACCGAAGAGTTCGAACCCAAGAAACTGCCCTATATCGTCGTCATCGTCGACGAGATGGCCGACCTGATGATGGTTGCGGGCAAGGAGATCGAGGCCTGCATCCAGCGTCTGGCGCAGATGGCGCGCGCCTCGGGTATTCACCTCATCATGGCCACGCAGCGCCCCTCCGTGGACGTCATCACCGGCACCATCAAGGCAAACTTCCCGACGCGGATTTCCTTCCAGGTGACCTCCAAGGTCGACAGCCGTACCATCCTTGGTGAGATGGGCGCCGAGCAGCTTCTCGGGATGGGCGACATGCTCTATATGGCGGGTGGTGCCAAGATCACCCGCTGCCACGGCCCGTTTGTGTCGGATGAAGAGGTCGAGGAGGTGGTGAACCACCTGAAACAATTCGGCCCGCCCGATTACGTCGGCGGCGTAGTCGAAGGCCCCGATGACGAGAAGGCCGACAATATCGACGCGGTGCTGGGCCTCAACACCGGCGGCAATACCAATGGCGAGGATGCGCTCTACGATCAGGCGGTGGCTATTGTCATCAAGGACCGCAAATGTTCGACCTCCTACATCCAGCGCAAGCTGGGCATTGGCTATAACAAGGCCGCGAGGTTGGTGGAGCAGATGGAGGAAGAAGGCCTCGTTTCGCCCGCAAACCACGTTGGCAAAAGGGAAATTCTCGTTCCCGAGCAATAGGCGACAAAAGGCCGGGCGCTCTGCCCGGCCTCTTCACTTTGGGTCACACGCGCATATCTTCTACATCATGAAACAGTTTGTCTTTGCTCTTGCGCTTGGCGCAACCACGCTGGCCTCCACCGCGGCAACCGCGGCGGAGAAGCTGAGCCTGAATGAAATCTCGGCCTATCTGAACAGCTTTGCCACCGCGCAGGCGGACTTCACGCAGGTGAATGACGACGGCAGCCTGTCCACCGGGCAGCTGTATATCCGCCGTCCGGGCAAGGTGCGCTTCGAGTATGATCCACCGCATTCCGGCCTGGTGCTGGCAGAGGCCGGAACCGTTGCGATCATGGACCCCAAGTCGAACCAGCCGCCGGAGACCTATCCGCTGAGCCGGACGCCGTTGTCGATCATCCTGGCGCGCCGGGTCAATCTCGGGCAGGCCAACATGGTCGTGGGGCACGGGTTTGACGGGGTGTCGACGGTGGTGCGGGCACAGGACCCCAAGAACCCGGAGCACGGCAGCATCGAGCTGATGTTCACCGACAATCCGGTGCAGCTGCGCAAATGGGTGATCCACGGCGGCGCCGGCGAGGAAACCACGGTGATCCTGGGGGATATGCAGACCGGGATGTCGTTCCGGTCCAGCATGTTCAGCATTTCGCGTCCCAAACGCGACCGCTGAAACGAATTCTGCCCCGCGCGGGCCTATGCGCGGGGCAGGTGCTCTAGCGAAACTTGCGGCAACCGCTCAGCTGGACCTGATAGGCGTTGGAGCGCGCTTCCACCTTGTTGGCCACTCTCAACAGCCAGCTCTTGCTGCGATAGCTGCCGCGGGCATATCCGGTGTGGCCTTCGTGATAGGCCAGATACTGGTTGCGGGCGTCGGTGAGCGGGATGCCGTTGCGCTGGTAGCTGCGCGCCATGTACCAGCCCATGAAATCGGTCGCGTCGTCGATCCGGTCCCGACGGGCAAAGCGGCGCCCGGTGTCGTCCTTGTAGTCGTCCCAGGTCCCGTCCAGCGCCTGTCCATATCCGTAGGCACTTGAGATCCGTCCCATCGGAATGATGCCGAGCACATATTTGTGCGGCGTGCGGGCCTTGCCGTCAAAGCGGCTTTCCTGATGGATCGTCGCCATCTGGACATGCACGGGAACCCCCCACCGGCGCTCTGCGGCGCGGAAGGCGCGAAGATATTTGGGACGCTCGGTGATGATGCTGCAGGCATTGTCCAGATTGCGCGGCGGGGAATTATACCCACCACCACAGGCGGCCAAAGCCAACAGGAGCGCCAGGGCACTTATGATTCTGCTCATTGCCTCTGCCTATTTGGTTTTTTTCGCAGTTTAGCCAATTGCGGGGGCAGAAGAAATCCCTATTGACAGGGCCGGGGGGCTGTCGCTGATCACTAAAAGTTTGTTTGAAACGATCAGGTTGACCGACTGTAAAGACCGCTCTGACAGATTGTTTCTGCAAAACCTCGCCACCGAGGTTGGACAACAGGGGGAAGAAAACGCTAGTACAGTGTGAGAAGAGGGCCGGAAACATGCTGAAAACACGCGCAAAATATAATCTTGGCCAGGTCGTTCGTCACCGCAAGCACCCGTTTCGGGGCGTGGTCTTTGATGTGGATCCGGAGTTTGCAAATACCGAGGAATGGTATGAAGCAATCCCCGAAGAAAGCCGTCCCGCCAAGGAACAGCCCTATTACCACCTGCTCGCTGAAAACGATCAGACCTACTATGTTGCGTATGTCTCAGAGCAGAACCTGATTGCGGATTATTCTGGTGAGCCGGTGAGCCATCCGGATGTCTATGAGATGTTCACCGGCTTTGACGATGGCAACTATCAGCTACAGTATCAACTGAACTAACGGGTCCGGCGGCGTCCCGATGCCAGGTCCAACCCGGCATCGGTGGCCTATCTCAGTAGCCGAGCGCGCAGCCGTCCTTACGCGGATCGCTTGCGCCTTCCAGCACGCCGTTGTCGTGAATGCGGATCGCCTGGGCGCCGCCGATCGGTGTGTCCGGAACCTCGACCGTGTGGCCCATCTCTGACAGCTCGGAGCGCACCGCATCGCGATAGCCGCGTTCGACCTTGAGCACGCCCGCATCCGAGAATGCGCGCGGCGCGTCGATCGCCGCCTGCGGGTCCATGCCAAAATCCCGCAGGTTGGAGACAAACCGTGCATGCCCGTTTGGCTGATACGCGCCCCCCATGACGCCAAACGGCATGGTGACACGCCCCTGTTCTGCCAGCATGGCGGGGATGATGGTGTGCATCGGGCGCTTGCCGCCCGCGAGCTCGTTGGGGTGGCCGGGGTCAAGGCAGAATCCGGCCCCGCGGTTCTGCATCAGGATGCCGAATTTCTCGGACGCGATGCCAGAGCCGAAGCCGTGGAAGAGCGAGTAGATCAGCGAGACGCTCATGCGGTCCTTGTCGACCACGGTGATATAGACCGTATCCTTGTGCACCGCTTCGCTGATGTCCTGCGGGGCCGTCATCGCGCGCTTGGGGTCGATCAATGCGGCAAGGCTGGCGGCGGTCTCCGGCGCCAGCATGTGGTCGAGCCTGGACATGTGATCCGGGTCGGAGATGAACCGGTTGCGCGCATCATAGGCCAACTTGGCGGCTTCGGCCTCGATATGCGCGCGTTGAGCGCCAAAGGGATCAAGCGCGGCGATGTCAAAATGCTTCAGGATATTGAGCATCAGGATCGCCGTCGCGCCCTGGCCGTTGGGGGGATGCTCCCACAGCTCCACATCCTTGTAGTGACCTGAAATCGGCGCGGCCACGGTAGAGCGTGTCGCGGCAAAATCCTCGACGGTTTGGACGCCGCCCAGCTGGGACAGGGCAGCGACCATATCCTCGGCGATCTCACCGCTGTAAAAGGCATCGCGCCCGTCGCGCGCGATCCGCCGCAGCACCTCGGCCTGGCCCGGGGCGCGAAACATCTCGGCGACCTGTGGAGCGCGTCCGTTCAGAAGATAGCTGTCGCGCGCCGCCCCCTGGAGCGTGCCGGCATTGTTGCCCCAGTCAAAGGCAACCCGCGGCGCAACCGGGACGCCTTCTTCGGCGTAGTGAATGGCGGGGGCCAGTACCGTGCCGAGGTCAAGTTTCCCTTCGTTTGCAGAGAGATGGCAGAACGCATCGATGGCGCCGGGTATCGTGACCGCGTCGACCGAGTGCAAAGGCACGGTTTGCAGCCCCCGCGCGCGCAGAGCCTCTGCCTGCGCGGCCTGGGCGGCGCGGCCTGATCCGTTCAGGGCCCGGACGGTGTCTTCGCCGGCGCGGGTGTACAGAGCAAAGCAATCGCCGCCGATCCCGGTCATCATCGGTTCACAGATGCCCAGAAGAACCGCCCCGGCGATCGCCGCATCCATCGCGTTGCCGCCGCGTTTCAGAATGTCGATTGCGACCTGTGCCGCCAGCGGGTGCGACGTGGCACAGATGCCGTTCTGCGCAAAGACCGCAGAGCGGCCCGGTTGATGGAAATCACGCATGCGGTTCCTCCTCTTTTTGGCCGCGGGTGGCGGGGTCATTCATCCTATATCGCCGGCGTAAAATCCACGAGATTTCAGGAGCAAGCGCAATGAAAACCGCAAACGCAGCCCTCGGAACTCTGGCTGAGGCGTGCAGCGACACACGCGGGGGCTTTGTCCAGAGGGCGATGCGGGCACGGTCTGACGATGGCAGTGCGCCGGTCGCAACATCTCGTCTGGCGATGCAGGACCGGAGGAACGCGCAAGGAGGCAGGAGAGCAAAGCAAACGCCGGTGGCCAGCACTGGCAAAGACACCCCGGCGCCATGCACTTGGTGGGGGCAGAAACACACGGCGCCGGGGGAAGCTTTGGTTCAGCTACACGTTGATTTGTTGCTTACCTTTCGGGCGCTCGTGGGTCCGGATTGCGGCGGATTTGTGAAGCGGCGGCAGAGTTGTCGGGCATCTGAGCTAAATTCGCGTCACTTTGGCGATCCGCGCGCAGACCGGTGATGCGGCGCGGGGCAACCTCAGTTGGTGAGCTGAATTTCAAAGCACAAGGACAGCTGGTTGTTGTCCATGTTGCGCTGATACTGGATGTCGCTCGTCAATTCGCGGATCAGAAACCAGCCGAATCCCCCTTCGGGCAGATCTTCCAGCGGCGTATCGGTGTTGACGTCGACGGCCCGCCCCTCCGGCAGCTTGGAGGCTGGAAAGGGCGCGCCGGCATCGCGAATCTCGACCCAGAGCCGGTCAGGGTGCAGATTGCACCTGATCAGCACATCGCCGGTGGCGGTTTCTGCATAGGCATGCTCCACCACATTATTCACCGCCTCGGCGAGGGCGATCTGTACCTCGTCGACCCGGGTATTCGGAATACCCATTTCCTTCAGGCGCTCGACCACCGAGACGATCCCCCGACGGGCATCCAGTTCGGTCGCCCTGAAGGAGCAGGCGAAGGAATCAACCATGAAGTTCAGGCTCCACAGGCGGGTTGGGCTGCGTCAATTTTCAACGTGTTCGGGGTCCAGGGCATCCTGGAGCGTATCATAGAGGTTAAAGACCGTGTCCATTCGGGTCAGGCGAAAGACCTTGTCCACCATCGGGGTCAGCCCGGCGAGGTCGAGCTTGCGCTCCTTGCCAAGTTGCTTCATCGCGGCGACAATCGCGCCCAGACCACTGGAGTCGATGAAATCGACCCTGGACAGGTCAAGGATCACGCGCTTTGGACCGGCTTCGGTTTCCGTGCGCATGTCTTCCTTGAACTGGATAGCCATGGCCGCATCAATGCGCTGGGCGTTTACGGTAACCACTTGTGCGCCGTCCGCTTCGGTGCTCGTCAGGCTCATTTCATGTTCCTCGGCTCGTCTTACTTGGAACTCACCCTAGACCTTAAATGTTATCATTCAGTATGGATAGTTTAGAAAATTGAAGGAGTCGAAAGAATGGCCAGAATTGCGATCGCAGGCGCGGCCCGGACACCGATGGGCGGTTTCCAAGGGATGTATGAAGGTGTAACCGCAGCCGAGCTGGGCGGCGCGGCGATCAAGGCCGCGCTGCAGCGCGCGGGCGCGACCACGGTGGATGAGGTGCTGATGGGCTGTGTGCTGCCCGCCGGGCAGGGACAGGCGCCGGCGCGTCAGGCCGGGTTCGCCGCGGGGCTGAGCGAGGAAGTCCCCGCCACCACGCTGAACAAGATGTGTGGCTCCGGCATGAAGGCGGCGATGATGGCGTTCGACCGGCTGGCGCTCGGCGGGGCTGATGTGATGGTCGCCGGCGGCATGGAGAGCATGACCAATGCGCCCTACCTGCTGCCGAAGATGCGCGCGGGCGCCCGGATCGGGCATGGTCAGGTCATCGACCACATGTTCCTCGACGGGCTGGAAGACGCCTATGACAAGGGGCGCCTGATGGGGACCTTTGCGGAGGACTGTGCGGAGTTCTACCAGTTCAGCCGCGAGGAGCAGGATGAGTTTGCGCTGGGGTCGCTGTCCAATGCGCTGGCCGCGCAGGACAGTGGCGCATTTGCCAATGAAATCACCGAAGTGGTTGTGAAAACACGCAAAGGTGAGGTGGTGACCGACTCTGACGAACAGCCGAAATCGGCGCGTCCCGACAAGATCCCGACGCTGAAACCGGCGTTCCGCGAAAACGGCACCGTGACGGCGGCGAATGCCTCTTCGATCTCGGACGGCGCCGCGGCGCTGGTGCTGGCGTCCGAGGATGCGGCGGCGGCGCGCGGGTTGCAGGTCAAGGCGCATATTCTGGGGCATGCCAGCCACGCCCAGGCGCCGGGATGGTTCACCACCGCGCCGGTTCCTGCCGCGCGCAAGCTGCTGACCCGGATCGGTTGGGATGTGGAAGACGTGGACCTGTGGGAGGTGAACGAAGCCTTTGCGGTGGTTCCGATGGCCTTCATGCGGGAGATGGGCCTGTCGCGTGACAAGGTGAACGTGAACGGTGGCGCCTGTGCTCTGGGGCATCCGATCGGCGCGTCGGGGGCGCGTATTATCGTGACCCTGCTGCACGCGCTTGAAACCCGCGGGTTGCAGCGCGGCGTTGCGGCAATCTGCATTGGCGGCGGTGAAGGCACGGCGATCGCGATCGAGCGGGTCTGACTCCAAAGCGACGCGCGCTGTCCACGAGATGAGACAGGATTGAGGAGGGGGGGACCCTCCTCTTCATATTCAGAAAAGGCAAAACTCCAATGCGGGTGAACTATTCCGAGCTGGCCAAGACGGTGGCGGCATTGACCGAGGGCGAAACCGACGCGGTTGCGTTGATGGCGACAGTGGCGTGTGAGCTGCATCATGCCGATGAGCGCTTTGACTGGACGGGTTTTTATCGGGTGACCGAACCCGAGGTGCTGAAGATCGGCCCCTATCAGGGCGGTCACGGGTGCCTGGTCATTCCGTTTTCGCGCGGAGTCTGCGGGGCGGCCGCCCGCACCGGCGAGGTGCAACTGGTCGAGGACGTCGAGGCCTTCCCCGGCCATATCGCCTGCTCCTCCTCCACCCGATCAGAGATCGTGCTGCCGGTGCGCAACGGCAAAGGCGAGGTGATCGCCGTGCTTGATATCGATAGCGACCGGCCCGCGGCCTTCACCGCCGAAGATGCCGAGCACCTTCAGGCGCTGCTTGCGCAGGTCTTTGGCACGCTCTGAGCCTGCGGCCGATCCAACGATCTAAACTGTAGACAACCGGCGCAGCCTGCGCCGGTTTTTTTTGTCCTGACAGTACCCGTGAAATTTCGCTTTGGAATTTCACGAGAATCGTGCATGGTGAAAATTGAGATGTAAATTTCACAACCCCGCTGGAGGCGCATTTGAACGACCACACGCCCGCTCTCACCACGCTTGGCGCTGATCTGCGCGCGCTGCGGCGGGCGCGGGGGATCACGCTTGCGGATCTTTCGGCCCGCATGGGGCGCTCGGTGGGATGGCTCAGCCAGGTGGAGCGGGACAAGTCGGAGCCGTCGATCTCCGACCTGCGGCAGATTGCAAAATGCCTGGATGTGCCGATGTCGATGCTGTTTGCCCATGCCTCCGCCCCGGTGGCGGAACAGGGCTATATTGTGCGTGCGGGGGCCCGGCGGCCCATGGGCTCCGGCGAGGAAGGGCTGATCGAGGAACTGCTCTCACCCGATCTGACTGACGACTTCGAGATGGTGCATTCCACCTTTGCCCCGCACGCGCGCATGCAGGCGCCGGCCCATCGCCCGACACAAGAGGTGGCCTATGTGATCTCCGGCCACCTCGATCTGCAGATCGGGACCCGGCATTTCACCGTCGGCCCCGGCGACAGTTTCCGCATCCGCCACGAGCCCTTTCAGTGGTCGAACCCCTATGACGTGCCCTGTGTCGTCATCTGGGTCATCGCGCCGCCGGTGTATTGATGCGACTGGCTGCGGTCTTCCACCCGTTGCCGCGCGCCGCGCGAGGGGCGTTTGTCATGACGCCGGGGGCTGCGCATGAGCTTTGATGCCTGGATCGTCTTTGCCCTGTTCTGGGCCGCGTTTGTCACCACGCCGGGGCCGAATGCGGTCAATTGCATCTCCAACGGCATGAGCCTGGGGTTTGGCAAGGCGATGTTGGGGGTGCTGGGCATCCTGACCCAGGCGACTGCGTTCCTGCTGCTGTCCGCGCTTGGGATCACGGCGTTGATTGCGGCCTCGCCCACCGGGTTTTTCATCGCAAAGCTGGCCGGCGCGGGTTTTTTGATCTTTCAGGGCATCCGCGGCTGGCGCAATGCGACAAACCCGGTGCCGGTGGCCGAACGTCCGGCGCGGCATGTCTACCTGCATGCGCTGGCGGTGGCGACGATCAACCCCAAGAGCGTCGCGGGCTACCTCGCCGCCTTTTCGCAGTTCGTGCAGCCCGATGTGCCGATCTGGTCGCAGATGGCCGTCATCGTGCCAACCGCGCTGACGCTGACAACGCTCAGCTACACCGGCTTCACGCTGCTGGGCGTCGGCATGGGCCGGGCGGCGCTGGCAGCGGTCTTCAACGTCTGGATCCGCCGCCTGCTGGCGATCTGTTTCATTGTCTATGGCGTCCTTCTGGGCGCCAGCAGCACCCCAAATCTGGAGACAGCATCATGATCAAGGGAAACTGCCTGTGCGGCAATATACAGTTTGAAACCGAGGCGGACCCACGGGGGCCGTCGATGTGCCACTGCGGCCAATGCCGGCGCCAGTCCGGCGGCATCTGGTCCTCGGCCTATGTGGCGGACACGGATCTGACCATCACCGGCGATGTCACCTGGTTTGCCTCCAGCCCCGGTGCCAAGCGCGGGTTCTGCGCCACATGCGGCTCCTTTCTGTTCTGGAAGGCGCTGGAGGAAGACACCACCAGTTTTGCGCTTGGTGCGGTTGCCGCCCCCACTGGGATCACCCTCGAAAAGCACATCTTCGTGGCCGACAAGGGCGACTACTACGAGATCGCCGACGGTCTGCCGCAAAACGCCTGACCTGCCACCCCTTGCAAGAAGGAGCCGACCATGTCTGATTTTCCCACACAGGCCCGCGTCGTCATCATCGGAGGCGGCGTTGTCGGCTGCTCCGCGCTGTATCATCTGGCCAAGAAGGGCTGGACCGACTGCGTTCTTCTGGAAAAGAACGAGCTGACCGCCGGCTCCACCTGGCACGCGGCAGGCAATGTGCCGACGTTTTCGACATCGTGGTCGATCATGAACATGCAGCGCTACTCGACCGAGCTTTATGCCCGCCTTGGCGCAGAGGTCGACTATCCGATGAACTACCACCAGACCGGGTCGATCCGGCTGGCGCATTCCAAGGAGCGCATGCAGGAGTTCGAACGCGCCGCCGCCATGGGGCGCTATCAGGGAATGGATATCAAGATCCTGACACCGGAAGAGGTCAAGGCGCTTTATCCCTTTATAGAGACGCATGATCTGGCTGGAGCGCTCTATGATCCCAACGACGGCGACATCGACCCGGCGCAGGTGACCCAGGCGCTGGCCAAGGGCGCGCGCGACATGGGGCAGCGGATCATCCGTTTCTGCCCCGCCACCGGTGTCACCCAGACCGGGGACGGCTGGATCGTGCACACCGACAAGGGCGACATCGCCTGCGACCATGTGGTGAATGCCGCCGGCTATTATGCGCAACGGGTCGGTGAGTGGTTCAAACCCTACGGCGGTCGCACCGTGCCGATGATGGTGATGAGCCACCAGTATCTGCTGACCGAGGAAATCCCCGAGATCGAGGCCCACACCAAGGCCACCGGCAAGAAGCTGCCTCTCTTGCGCGACGTCGATGTCTCCTACTATCTGCGCCAGGAAAAACACGGCTACAACCTCGGCCCCTACGAGCCGAACTGCCGCGCCCATTGGGACACATCAGACGATCCGATGCCGGAGGATTTCTCTTTCCAGCTCTGGTCCGATGACCTTGACCGGATCGAGGATATCGTCACCGACGCAATGGCGCGGGTGCCGCTGATGGCCAGGTCCGGTGTCTCGCGGGTGATCAATGGCCCGATCCCCTACGCCCCCGATGGCCTGCCGCTGCTCGGCCCCATGCCCGGCGTCAAGAATGCCTTCGAGGCCTGTGTCTTTACCTTCGGCATCGCCCAGGGCGGCGGCGCGGGCAAGGTGCTGGCGGAATGGATCGTCGACGGGCAGACCGAATGGGACATGTGGTCCTGCGACCCGCGCCGGTTCACCGATTACACCGATCACGACTATTGCGTGCAAAAGGGCATGGAGGTTTATGGCAACGAATACGCCATGCATTTCCCCCGTCACGAATGGCCCGCCGGGCGCAACAAGAAACGCTCGCCGGTGCATGATCAGGTTCTTGCGCAGGGCGGCCAGATGGGGGCCTACAATGGTTGGGAGCGCGCCAACTGGTTTGCGCAGCCGGGCGATGACACCGCGCCAGAGACGACCCACACCTGGGAACGCTCCGGTCCCTGGCAGCAGCGCATCCGGGAGGAATGCGAGGCGGTGCGCGATCACTGCGGCGTGCTGGATCTGCCGGGGTTTTCGCGGTTTGCGATCTCCGGCGACGGCGCGGCAGAGGCGTTGCGCGGGCTCATCACCGGTGCCCTGCCCAAGGTGGGGCGGATGAACCTTGTTTATGTTGCTGATCCGCGTGGCCGCATCCTGACAGAGATGTCCTGCCTGCGCCGCGGTGAGGATGAGTTCACGATGATCACCGCCGCCAGCGCCCAATGGCACGACCGTGATCTCCTGCGCGCGGCCCTGCCGGAGGGGATCCGGCTGGAGGATGTCACCACCACGCGCGACACGCTAATCGTCACCGGGCCAAACTCGCGCGAGATCCTCGGCCCTCTGACAGATGCCGACCTCGCGCGCGGGTGGCTCAGCCATCAGGCGGCCACCGTGGCCGGACAGCCTGCCCATCTCGTGCGCGTGTCCTTCGCCGGTGAACTTGGCTGGGAGGTTCACGCGCTGAACGACCACATGCCGGACATCTACGCGGCCCTGCTTGTGGCAGGCGCCAAACCCTTCGGCATGTATGCGCTGAACAGTTTGCGCATCGAAAAGGGCTATCGCGCGTGGAAGGGCGACCTGTCCACCGACTACAGCCTGTTCGAGGGTGGGTTGGACCGGTTTGTCAGGCTCGACAAAGTGCAGGATTTCCCGGGCAAGGCGGCGCTCCTGGCCGAGCAGAAAGAAGGGCCAAAGAAACGCTTTGTGACCCTTCTGGTCGACGCGGCGGAGGCGGACGCGCCCTATATGTCCTGCCTCTGGAAGGGGGACGAGATTGTCGGTGAAACCACGTCGGGCGACTGGGGCTACCGGGTCGGCGCCTCGATCGCGCTGGGTATGGTCCGGGCGGACCTTGCATCCCCGGGCACCGAACTCGAGGTGGAAATCTACGGCAGCAAACACCGCGCCGTGGTGCAGCCCGATCAACCGCTCTGGGATCCGGACAACCTGCGCCTGCGCGCCTGAGCCTTCATCTTCTCTCAAATATCCCGGGGGTCCGGGGGCAGCGCCCCCGGCGAACCGCCTGCATGAAAGGAGCCTCACCATGGCAGATCTCCCAGAACAGGCCCGTGTCGTCATCATTGGCGGTGGCGTCGTGGGCTGTTCCGTCGCCTATCACCTGACCAAACTCGGCTGGAAGGATGTGGTGCTTCTGGAACGCAAGCAGCTTACCTCCGGGACCACCTGGCACGCGGCGGGCCTCATCGCGCAGCTGCGCGCCACCGCGAATATGACCAAGCTGGCGAAATACAGTCAGGAACTCTACGGCGCGCTGGAGGCGGAAACCGGCGTTGCCACCGGGTTCAAGCGCTGCGGTTCGATCACCGTGGCCCTGACCGAGGAGCGCCGCGAAGAAATCTTCCGCCAGGCCGCCATGGCCCGCGCCTTCGGGGTGGAGGTCGAGGAGATCTCGCCCCAGGAAGTCAAGGCCCGCTACGATCACCTCAATATCGAGGACGTCACCGCAGGTGTCTGGCTGCCACGGGACGGGCAGGGAGACCCGGCCAATATCGCGCTGGCGCTGGCAAAGGGCGCACGGCAACAGGGCGCGCTGATCAAGGAACGGGTGAAGGTCAGCGGCATCCGTCGCGATGGGCGTCGTGTCACCGGCGTCGACTGGTGCTCTGATGACGGCGCGGATCAGGGGCATATCGCCTGCGACATGATCGTGAACTGCGCCGGCATGTGGGGGCGAGAGGTGGGGCGCATGGCCGGTGTCAACGTCCCGCTGCATGCCTGCGAGCATTTCTATATTGTCACCGAGAACATCCCCGACCTCACCCAACTGCCGGTGCTGCGGGTGCCGGACGAATGCGCCTACTACAAGGAGGACGCAGGCAAGATCCTGCTTGGCGCGTTTGAGCCCAACGCCAAACCCTGGGGCATGGCGGGCATCCCCGACAGTTTCGAATTTGATCAGCTACCCGAGGATTTCGATCACTTTGAGCCGATCCTGGAGGCTGCGGTGAACCGGATGCCGATGCTGGCCGAGGCCGGGATACATACGTTCTTTAACGGGCCGGAGAGCTTCACCCCGGATGATGCCTATCACCTGGGCCTGGCGCCGGAGATGGACAATGTCTGGGTTGCGGCGGGGTTCAACTCGATCGGTATTCAATCCGCAGGCGGCGCGGGCATGGCGCTGGCGCAGTGGATGGAGGAGGGCGAGAAACCCTTTGACCTCGGCGACGTCGACATCGCGCGGATGCAGCCCTTTCAAGGCAACCGACACTATCTGTTTGAACGCTCCAGAGAAACGCTTGGGCTGCTGTATGCGGATCACTTCCCCTACCGGCAGAAGGCAACGGCACGCGGGGTGCGCCGCACCCCCTTTCATCACCATCTGAAGGATCAGGGCGCCGTCTTTGGCGAACTGGCGGGCTGGGAGCGCGCCAACTGGTTTGCGCAGCCGGACCAGACCAAAGACTATGAATACAGTTGGAAACGCCAGAACTGGTTTGAAAACTCGGCTGCGGAACATCGTGCCGTGCGCGAGAATGTCGGCATGTACGACATGTCCTCCTTCGGTAAGATCCGCGTCGAAGGGCCGGAGGCCGAGGCGTTCCTGAACTACATCGGCGGCGGTGATTATGCCGTGCCGGTGGGCAAGATCGTCTATACCCAGTTCCTCAACCGCAGGGGCGGGATCGAGGCTGACGTGACCGTCACCCGGCTGTCGGAGACGGCCTACCTCGTGGTGACACCGGCGGCCACGCGGCTTGCCGATCAGACCTGGATGGCGCGTCACAAGGGGGACTTCAACGTGGTCATCACCGATGTGACGGCGGGCGAGGGCGTGCTGGCGGTGATGGGACCAAACGCGCGCACCCTGTTGCAGAAGGTCTCGCCCAGTGATTTTTCCAACACCGTGAACCCCTTTGGCACCGCGCAGGAGATCGAGATCGGCATGGGGCTGGCGCGCGTTCACCGCGTCACCTATGTGGGCGAGCTGGGATGGGAAATCTATGTGCCCACCGACATGGCGGGTCATGTGTTCGAAACCCTGTGGCAGGCCGGGCAGGAGATGGATCTCAAGCTCTGCGGCATGCACATGATGGACAGCTGCCGGATCGAGAAAGGCTTTCGCCATTTCGGCCATGACATCACCTGCGAGGATCATGTGGTGGATGCCGGGCTGGGATTTGCGGTCAAACTCGACAAGGGTTGCGATTTCATCGGCCGTGCGGCAGTGGCACAGCGTAAGGAGACCGGCCCCCAGAAACGTCTTGTGCAATTCCGCCTCACCGACCCGGAGCCGCTGCTGTTTCACAACGAGCCGATCCTGCGCGATGGCGAGTATGTGGGCTACCTGTCGTCTGGGAACTACGGTCACACCCTCGGCGGCGCCATCGGCCTGGGCTATGTTCCTTGCGCGGGGGAAACCGCGGCGCAGGTTCTGGCGTCTACCTACGAGATCGACGTATGCGGCACCCGGGTGCGCGCCGAGGCATCGCTCCGGCCGATGTATGATCCCAAATCGGATCGTGTAAAGGTCTGATCGATCTGCTAGCCAGTTTGGACCGCAGCGCCCGATGGATCAGCGGCGCTGCGGTTTTCTTTTGTGTATTAAGGCGTTGGCGTGTTTCAGCCGGGCATATGATTCGCAGGACGGGGAGGTCCGGTCATGAGCAGCACAGCGACAAACGAGGACACGCCTCAGGGCCTCGCCTTTGCACTGACAGCCTATTTCATGTGGGGGTTCCTGCCGCTCTACATGAAAATGCTGGCCCATATCCCGCCGACCGAAGTGGTGGCACACAGGGTGATCTGGTCGGTCCCGATCGCCGCCGTTCTGCTGCTGTTGCTGGGGCGGATGAATGACCTCAAGGCTGCGCTGTGCAATCCGCGCGTGCTGGCGATGGGCTGTGTGACAGCGGCGTTCGTGTCGGTGAACTGGGGGATCTATGTCTGGTCCGTCGGCTCCGGCTACGCGCTGGAGGCAGCGCTGGGCTACTACATCAATCCGCTGTTCTCGATCGCGCTGGGTGCCTTGCTGCTGGGCGAGCGGCTGACGCGTGCTCAGATGGTGGCGGTTGGCCTTGCAACGCTTGCGGTGATCATCCTGACCGTGGAAACGGGGCGGCTGCCGCTGGCCGCGCTGGGTCTGACCGTGTCCTGGGGATTCTACGCGTTCTTCAAGAAATCCCTGCCCATCGGCCCCAATCAGGGCTTCCTGCTGGAGGTGCTGATCCTCACCATTCCGGCGCTGGGCTACATCGGCTATCTCACCGCCACCGGACAGAGCCATTTTGCCGCCCTGCGCCATGATACGCTGCTGCTGCTGGGCTGCGGCGTGGTTACGGCGGTGCCGCTGATCATCTATGCCAATGGCGCCAAGCTGCTGAAACTCTCGACTATCGCGATCCTGCAATATATCGCCCCGACGATGATTTTTCTGGTCGCCGTCTTTGTCTTCAAGGAGCCCTTTGGCGGTGCGCGCATGGTGGCCTTCCCGCTGATCTGGGCCGCGCTGGTGATCTATTCCACGTCGCTGTTGCGCGAGATGCGACGCAAGGGGCGGGAGGCGCTGACCGAGGCGGCACCTGCCCGCGAAGCCTGAAGCACGCCACCTTTTGATTGCAACTATCGGTTGTCATCTGTTGGTCTCGCCTTTGCCATTTTGGGGCCCCAAACCCTCGCCACATCTTCCTCTTACCAGCCACGGGCTGGCGACGATTCAGTTTGATTCTCAGATATTACGAAGGTGACGTTTTGGATTTAGGAGTAGACGTGTCCGCTGTGACGGGCATGACGCAACAGGTGACGCAATCCATGTCCTTGCTTGCGGTTTTTGTTCTGGTTGGTGGGATCGGGCGTCTGGTGTTTGTCGCCTATGGTGACAAGCTCACGGGCGTGAACCCGTTTCGCAATCTGTCCGGCCCCGCCCTGCTGCTGGCCGGTGCGGTGATCATCCTTGGCCCGATGTTCTTTTCGAGCAAGCTCAACCGCATATGGGTCAATATCAAGAGCTACACGGCGGAACCCTTCATCACGCAGCTGCTCGACCGAGATTCCTGCACCATCACGGATACATCCTATTGCGTGGTGATCTTTGAGGGCGAGCGGGAGATCGTGGTCAATTGGTACAACCGCGGTGTCTATCTGTGGGGGGTGTTGAACCCCGAAGGCGGCGCGGTCTGGGATGCGCCACGTCCCCCGCGCAGACCTGATACGGCGGCGACCTGATCCGGCACGACATCCCAGCCGATCGCGGGCGTTGTGCGTGACGGGGCCTGCGGCGGATGCTTGCGTTGCGGTCCCGACGCCGCTACGCAGCGCGCATGACCGTATCCAGCGCCTATTGCCCGCCGAGCGACCCGCTCGAGATCCTGCACCATGATTCTCAGATCCTGGTGGTCAACAAGCCTGCGGGGTTGCTGTCGGTGCCAGGCAAGGGCGCGCATCTGTCGGACTGTCTGATCAGCCGTATCCAGGCTGTGTTTCCCGAGGCCTTGTTGGTGCATCGGCTCGACCGGGATACCTCCGGCGTGATGGTTTTTGCGATGACCGCGCATGCGCAGCGGCATCTGGGGCTGCAGTTTGAAAAGCGCATGACGAAGAAAGCCTATGTGGCCCGTCTGACCGGCAAGCTGGAGCCGCGTTCGGGGACCGTTGATCTGCCGTTGATCGTGGATTGGCCCAACCGTCCGCTGCAAAAGGTCTGCACGGAAACCGGCAAGCCTGCCCATACCGACTGGAAGGTCATAAGCTACGGTGCGGATGAAACCCGGGTGCGGCTGCACCCCAAGACAGGCCGGTCCCATCAGTTGCGGGTTCATATGCTTGCGCTGGGGCATCCGATCCTCGGCGATCCGCTCTACGCATCGGGGGCGGCGCTGGAGCATACGCGTATGATGCTGCACTCCGAGGAGCTGCGGCTGAAGCATCCCGAGGGCGGGGTGTCGCAGAAGTTCCGGGCGAAGGCGCCGTTTTAGGCTCTCGCCGGTTTTTGCAGCTGCCCGTCCCCGGCACGGAAATGCCGGGGCGTCGCGCCCGAGACAGCGCGGAATTCGCGTTGAAAATGCGCCTGATCGGCATACCCGCAGCAGAAACCGATCTCCGCGAGGCTGATCCGTGACGTGCGCAAGAGGCTGGCGGCAGATTTGGTGCGGGCCTGTCGCAAGGCGGTCGAGAAGGTACTGCCCTCCGCCAACAGGTAGCGTTGCAGGCTGCGGCTGGATACGCCAAGCTCTGCTGCCGCCTCCTGCAATCGCCAGGCGCGGGCGGGATCGGCCGCGATCAGGCGCAGCAGGTGGTCTGACAACCGCGGAGATCCGCCGGTATCAAGCCCGACCGGCTCCGGCGCCTGCCGCCATGTGAGGCCCACCCCGCTGGAGGACACCCCGTCAAATCCGGCGCGCAGCAGCAGCCCGTGCAGGATTGCACATCGTGTTTCAAGGTCCGCCGGGCAAGGCTCGGGATGCAGCGCAAGAGACAAGCCGCTGCCACCGACAGGCCTGGCCTCCAGACGCAGCGGACTGGCGCAGTAACGCTCCAGTCGGCAGAGCTTGTCAGCGATCAGATGCGCGTCGGGATAGGCGACGACACGCGTCACCACCGGCTTTGACGATCCTGCCAATGTGGTTGGAATGCGATCGGTCGGGCAGTCTCCGGTCAGGCCCAAAGCGTTCAAAAAGTCCATTGCGCACCTCCGGGGCGAGGTCAGCCTAACACGGGGTCTGAAAACAGATCTGAAAAATACGCCCGGCAGAGCGTGAATACCGCGCGAACTCTCGCAAGTTTCGGTGAACATTTTAAGACGTTGCCCCCGGATCTTGTCAGGAACGGAAGCAAACAAAAAGGACCGCCCGGTTCAGGGGCGGTCCATCTGTGTGTGTGGGGCTGGGTGCCGGGATCAGCTTTCGGGGGTCCAGCCGCCGACGGCCTTCACCTCGAGAAAGTCCTCAAGCCCCCAGACGCCACCTTCGCGGCCATTGCCGGATTGCTTCATGCCGCCAAAGGGCGCACCGGCGCTGCGGGATTTGCCGTTCATCTCCACCATGCCGGAGCGCAGAACCCGCGCCATGCGGTTGGCGCGCGCGCCGTCCTGTGTCTGCACGTAGTTGGTCAGGCCATAGGGCGTGTCATTGGCGATCTCGACCGCTTCTTCCTCGGTCTCGAACGGGATGATGGTCATCACCGGGCCAAAGATCTCTTCGCGCGCGATGGTCATCTGGTTGTTCACATCGGCAAAGACCGTGGGCTTCACATAGTAGCCCTTGTTCAGCCCGTCGGGGCGACCGGTGCCACCAGCGACCAGACGTGCGCCCTCGTCGATGCCCTTCTGGATCAGATCCTGGATCTTGCTCCATTGCAGTCCATTGACCACGGGGCCGATATGGCGGCCTTCCTGGGATGCGGGGCCGACCTCGACCTTGTTGGCCACTGCGGCGGCTTCTTCGACCACGCGGTCGTAGATGCCCTTTTGCACCAGCATGCGGGAGGGCGCGTTACAGCTCTGGCCGGTGTTCTGCATCATGTGCAGCACGCCGCGCTTCACCGCCTTTTCATCGGCGTCCTCAAACACGAGGTTCGCCCCTTTGCCGCCCAGTTCCAGATGCACCTTCTTCAGCGTGTCCGCTGCCGCTTTGGAGATCGCGGTGCCCGCGCGGGTGGAGCCGGTGAAGGACACCATATCCACATCCGGGTGCGAGGACAGCTGGGTGCCGACACCCGCGCCATCGCCGTTCACGAGGTTGAACACACCGGGCGGGAAACCGGCCTCATCCACGATCTCGGCAAAGATCATCGCGTTGAGCGGGCTTTGCTCGGACGGTTTCAGCACCATGGTACAGCCCGCAATCGCGGCAGCCCCGAATTTGAGCGTGATCTGGTTCATCGGCCAGTTCCACGGTGTGATCAGTGCCGCGACGCCGACCGCCTCGTAGATGATGCGATCGTTGGGGGCGTGATCGCCAAGCGGGCGTTCGAACTGGAAATTCTTCGCGGCCTCGATAAAGCCGTTCAGGTGCCAGGTCCCGGCGCCCACCTGGCTGGAGCGCGACAGATCGATCGGGGCGCCCATTTCGGTCGACATCGCCTGCGCCAGATCCTCGGCGCGGGTGTTGTAGACCTCGATCAGTTTCTCCACCAGCGCGATACGCTCGGATGGCGGGGTGGCCATCCAACCGGGCAGGGCGGCCTTGGCGGCGGCAACGGCGGCATCGGTATCCGATTGGCTGCCCAGAGAAATTACCGTGCAGGGCTCCTCCGTCGACGGATCGATGACGGCATAGTCGTTGGCGGTCGCAGGAGAGACCCACTGACCATTGATATAGAATTCGCGTTTCTCAAGCATGGTTTGCTCCCTTGTCGAGACGATGGCGCGGGCCGGTTTCCGGCGCGTTGCCGGCAGTGTGGCAGCGACCGTGTCCCACCACAAGCCGGATTTTTGATCAAATTCTGACGCGCGCAATTTCGCGCCTTGCTCACGGCCCTTTCGATCAAAGCTTCTCCGGGGCGGGTAGGTAGGGCGGTCTGCGACAATTTCCGCCGCGGATGGGCAATGTGCTTTATCACCGGCGGAAAGGGAGTAGGTTTGACCCAGCGATTCACGTGACTTGCACAAGAAGGAGCACTCAAATGGGTTTGCGCATTAACGACGTGGTGCCGAATTTCACGGCCGAGACCGATCAGGGCACCATTACCTTTCATGACTGGATCGGCGACAGCTGGGCGATTCTCTTCTCCCACCCCAAGGACTTCACCCCGGTCTGCACCACGGAATTCTCTGCCGTGGCGCAACTGGGCAAGGAATGGGAAGCCCGCAACACCAAGGTGATCGGCGTCTCTGTCGACAGCGCCGAGGATCACCGCAAATGGAAGGGCGACATCGAATCCTACGGCAAGGCGGAAGCGGGGTTCCCGATCATCGCTGACGAGGGGCTGGCGGTGTCCAAGGCGTTCGACATGCTTCCCGCCGAGGCCTACCTGCCCGACGGGCGCACGCCGGCCGACAGCGCCACCGTGCGTTCTGTGTTCATCATTGGTCCGGACAAGCAACTGAAGCTGTCGATGACCTACCCGATGACTGTGGGGCGGAACTTTGCCGAGATCCTGCGCGCGCTCGACGGGTTGCAGATGTCCGGCAAAGGCGTTGCGACCCCCGCAAACTGGGTGCCGGGCGAGGACGTCATCATTCCACCAAGCGTGTCCAATGAGGACGCCAAGGCGAAGTTCGGTGAGTTCGAGACCATCTTCCCCTACCTGCGCAAGACCAAGGCGCCAGAGTAAGGCGGGCACACCGACCATCAGCGGTTCGGTATCGCAAGATAAATATGGGCCACGGTGGGGTTGCCGTGGCCCGTTCTGTGTTCGCTTAGTCTGCGACGGGGGCAAACGCTTTGGCGCGGGTGCGGCGCAGATCCAGCGCCTCGTCCCAGATCACCTGACCAAAGGGCCCATCCAGGTCGCGGGCAAATGCCAAAGTCAGATCCGACGCTGTTTCGTCGAGCCAGATCGGTGACTTCTTCAGGAAGGCAAAGCCAAAGTCACGATGCACCAGTCGCGGCTGCGTGTAGCTGATCCCCTGGCGTGCGATGCTGGTCAGGATGAGGCCGATCAGCTCTTCGCGGGTTGGGGTTCCCGCCAGCGTCTTTGCCAGAATGTCCTGCATCTGCGGCATTTCCGGGATCACGGTCTGTTCAGCGATATGTCTCAGCTCATCATCGGGCAGTGCCGAGAGGTGCTGATCGAGATCGGCGATGTCCAAAGTGCTGGCATGGGTGAATTGATTGCGGATCACCCATTGCGACATGCCGATTTCGCCGCGACGCACCGTCACGGTTTTGTTGTTGGTGAGTGGGAAGTTGCGCCAGAACCGCTGAAAGGATGGGTCCGAGAACAGCTTGCCGCTGATCATCAGGGCGAAGGAGCAGTAGTGGAAGTTTCGGTGGTCACTGGAGTAACTCCAGCGCATGTTGCGAAACTCTTCGGGATTCACCCGGGCGTGCCCATAGTTGGTTGCGGCGCCGACGTAGTCCAGATCGAGCTGTTCCGCCTGATGCAGCCAGTTGGTAGATCCCGGAAGAGGGAACCAGGCAGAATCGTTCAAGAGAACCAGTCGTTCGACGTCTGCAAACCGTTGGGCGATTTCCAGCACGCCATCGCGATACCCTCCGAAGTCATACCCGTAGTTCGGCCGCTCTATCAGCAGGCATGCGTGTTCATGGATCGTGCTGCGGTCCGCGTCGTTCAGCGGGAGATTCGACACGACGACGGTCGCGTAGCCATTGGCTGCAAGGTAACGCAAGGCCTCCAGATGCGATGCCAGTACCCCGGTCTGAGGAAAGATCAGATAGATCGCGATCTTCCCCGTAGGTGACGCCGTGCCCTCTGTCACCTGTTTGCGGGGGGCCAGAACGCGATCATAGTAGGTTTTTGAAAACAAAAGGCTCGTCAGCCGCGGCGGCAAACGTTTGAGCTGTAAAAAAGGACGGGTCAGCTCGCGTTTGATCTTCCAGAGGGGCAACGCCATTCAAACACCTTGTGACTTTGAAACAATGTCTGCGGACTTAGCCTGTTGGGGCTGGCTGTGCAACGCGGCCCGCTTAGTCCGTCAGGAAAGGCTGATTGGCGCCGGGCGCATTCCGCGCGGCCCAGACCCCACGCAGATAGGCCCAGTGCTTGGCGCGCTTGCGTGCCGAGAGCAGTGTCAATGGTGACAGGAGCTGCATCATCGCGTCCCTCAGGGCCACAGCAAAGGCGCGGGACATACCGTGCTTGCGGCACGCGTAGACGCGGGATTGTCCCATGTACCAGGCCTTCAACGCCGCTGTCCGTGGCGAGCGCGCAGTGGATTCGCCAAACAGATGCACAACCTCTGCCGCTGTCACCAGGCGCAGCGGGCCGCAGGTCTGGCGCAGCCGCAAGCTGAGGTCGTCATCCTCGTGATAGAGAAAGATCTCGGGGTCAAACCCGCCAACCGCCTCAAAGGCGGCGCGCCGCACAAAAATCGCTGACCCTTGCAGGACGGGTAGGTCCCCGTCGCGCTCCGCCGCCTCGCGCGGCAGCCAGAGCGGTTTTGGCAACAGCTTGCTGCGCCGTTTGAAGGCAATCTTGCCATTGCCCTCGCGCAGGCGCGGATTGAACGCGCAGGCGTTGGGGTGCGCATCGGCCGCCGCCAAAAGCGCCTCCACCGCGCCCGGAGACAGCGTCGCATCCGGGTTGACGAAGAACAGGAACTCGCCGGTTCCATGTGCCGCGCCGAGATTGCAGCCCGGCCCAAACCCGATGTTGTGCTCTGAGATCACCAGTTCTGCGCCATGCGTCGCCGCGAGGTGCCGGACCTCGTCGGTATCCTGCGAGCCATTGTCGACGATCACACAGTCCACATTTCCGGGAACCGAGGCCAGCAACGTCGGCAGAACGGCAGCAGAGTTATAGGCAACGGTAACAAGGGTAACGCGGCTCATGTGATCCTTTCCGGTGGCCTGCGGCAACGTCAGTGACGCGCGACCAAAAAAATGCCCGGGACACTCCTGTCCCGGGCATCTTATGTCAGATCCGCGTGTGGCGGGAAAAGGCTTATTCCGCCTCTTCTTTCTTCTCGGCTGCGATCGGCTCGCCGGTTTCCTGATCCACGACCTTCATGGACAGGCGCACCTTGCCGCGATCGTCAAAGCCCAGGAGCTTGACTTTCACTTCCTGACCTTCCTTCAGCACGTCGCTGGGGTGGTTCAGGCGGCGGTTTTCGATCTGGGACACATGCACCAGACCATCGCGCTTGCCAAAGAAGTTCACGAAGGCGCCGAAGTCGACGATCTTCACGACCTTGCCGGTGTAGATCGCGCCTTCTTCCGGCTCTGCCACGATCGCGTGGATCATGTCATAGGCCTTCTGAATCGCTTCGCCGTTTGCGGAGGCAATCTTGATCACGCCATCGTCGTTGATGTCGACCTTGGCGCCGGAGACTTCGACGATCTCGCGGATGACCTTGCCGCCGGAACCGATGACTTCACGGATCTTGTCGGTCGGAACCTGCATGGTCTCGATGCGCGGTGCGTGCTGCGAGAACTCGGAGGCTTCGGTCAGCGCCTTGGACATTTCGCCGAGGATGTGCAGACGGCCCGCTTTGGCCTGAGCCAGCGCGTTCTTCATGATTTCAGGCGTGATGCCTGCAACCTTGATGTCCATCTGCAGGGAGGTGATGCCTGCTTCGGTGCCCGCAACCTTGAAGTCCATGTCGCCGAGGTGATCCTCGTCGCCCAGGATGTCGGTCAGGATGCCGTAGGAACCGTCGTCTTCCAGCACGAGACCCATGGCCACACCGGCAACCGGTGCTTTCAGCGGCACACCTGCGTCCATCATCGACAGCGAGCCACCACAGACAGATGCCATGGAGGAGGAGCCGTTCGATTCGGTGATCTCGGAGACCACGCGGATGGTGTAGGGGAAGTCGGTCGGTGCCGGCAGAACCGCCTGCAGCGCGCGCCATGCCAGCTTGCCGTGGCCGATTTCACGACGACCGGGCGAACCCACGCGGCCCACTTCACCAACCGAGTAGGGCGGGAAGTTGTAGTGCAGCAGGAAGTTCGATTTGAAGTTGCCGTGCAGGGCGTCGATGAATTGCTCATCGTCGCCGGTGCCCAGCGTGGTCACCACGAGACCCTGCGTTTCACCACGGGTGAACAGAGCAGACCCGTGTGTACGCGGCAGAAGGCCGGTCTGGCATTCGATGCCACGAACCTGATCCAGAGCACGACCGTCGATGCGGCGACCGTTCTTGACCACGTCGCCCCGCAGAACAACGGATTCGAGCTTCTTCAGCGCGGAGCCGAGGTTGCCGTCTTCCTGCTGCTCTTCGGTCAGAGATGCGATGATCTCTTCTTTGGCGGTGCCAACGGCAGCAACACGTTCCTGCTTGTCAGAGATCGCATAGGCTGAGCGCATTTTCTCTTCACCGGCGGCCTTCACAGCCGCGAACAGGTCGGAGTAATCCGGCGGGGTGAAGTCGAACGGCTCTTTTGCGGTTTCTTCCGCGAGCGAGACGATCAGGTCGATGACCGGCTGGATCTGCTCGTGTGCGAAGGTCACAGCGCCGAGCATTTCTTCTTCGGTCAGCTCGTAAGCCTCGGATTCCACCATCATCACGGCGTCTTTGGTGCCGGCAACAACAAGGTCCAGACGCTGCTCGGGGTTGAGGCGCAGGTCCTGCATGTCGTCGACGGTCGGGTTCAGGATGTACTCGCCATCCTCGTAACCGACGCGCGCACCCGCGATCGGACCCATGAACGGCACGCCAGAGATGGTCAGCGCCGCGGAGGCCGCGATCATCGCGACGATGTCGGGGTCATTGACCAGATCGTGGGACAGCACGGTGCACATCACCAGAACTTCGTTTTTGAAGCCGGGAACGAACAGCGGGCGGATCGGACGGTCGATCAGACGTGCAGTCAGCGTCTCTTTTTCAGTCGGACGCGCTTCACGTTTGAAAAAGCCGCCCGGAATCTTACCGGCGGCGTAGTATTTTTCTTGGTAGTGCACGGTCAGCGGAAAGAAATCCTGACCGGGCTTTTGTTCGCGGGCGTAGGTCACGTTGGCCATGACCGAGGTTTCGCCGAGGGTCGCGATCACGGTGCCATCTGCCTGGCGCGCAACCTTACCGGTTTCCAGTGTGAGCGTTTCTTCGCCCCACTGCATTGTTTTCGTCGTTACGTTGAACATCTATCGTATCCTAAGTCGGAGCGCTCCCAGGCGTATCCCGGGTCTCCTAATTGCGTGGCGGCCCCATTGCCGCCGACCCTTATGCTATCTTTCTTTCGCGTGCCGGGGTCTGGGCACATCGTCTCAGATAGTTCCGCCCATACATGAGTTTGTCGCAGAAAGAAAGTGTTCGCTTGCGCGGTGGGCTGCCGGATCAGGCCTGTTGGCTGCGGTTCAGGGTTTTGCGCTCTGCGGCATCCAGCCGGGCCAGGGCGGCCTCTGGCGACAGGCCGTCACGCTGTGCCGCCTGCCAGATGCGCCGGCAGGACTGCGCCGACCAGGGCAATGCGGCCTCCTGCAGCCAGGCGCGCAAAGGTGCGGGCAGGCGATCATAAGCTGCCATTGGGTCCTCGCGCCTGCGCCGGGTGGGCAGTGCGACTGCCCCCCGGTTGCCGTTCTTATCCCGACGTCGCATGGTTACGCCGCCTGATCGGCCCGCCGCCACAGCGGGAAGGGATCGTCCAGATCCGCGTAGTCCGGCAGAGTCTCGGCCGTTGCTTCGCGGATCAGGCAAGCATCCAGTGTGGCCTTCAGGGCGGGCCAGTCGATGCCTGCGCCGATGAACACCAGTTCCTGACGGCGATCGCCAAAGGGCTCCTGCCAATGGGCCTGCATATAGTCACGCGCCTGCTGGTGGGTCGGCCAGCGTTCGGCAGGTACGGAGGCCCACCATGTGCCCAGCGGCGCCACGCTCGAAAGCGCCCCCGCGAGCGAAAATTCCGCCACCCACTCGGGACGGGTGGCAACCCAGAAATGGCCCTTGGCGCGGATCACGCCGGGCAGATTGCCGTTCAGCACAGCATGCAATTCACCGGGATCAAACGGCGCCCGCGCGCGATAGACAAAGGACGCGATACCGTATTCTTCGGTTTCCGGCACATGATCGGCAAAGCCGTATAGCTCCTTGGCCCACATCGGATGCTCGTGTGCCTTTTCAAAGTCAAACAGCTTGGTGTCGAGGATCTTGTCGGCAGGCACTTCGCTGAAATCGGTCTCGATGATCTCGGCATCGGCGTTGAGGCTGCGGATGATCTTGCGTGCGGCGTCCACTTGTTCGGGGCTGGCAAGGCTCACCTTGTTCAGCACCACCACATCCGCAAATTCCATCTGATCGGTCAGCAGATGCACGAGGGAGCGCTCGTCCTCTTCGCCCAGCGTTTCGCCCCGGTCTGCCAGCAGGTCGTGGCTGGCAAAATCCCTGAGCAGGTTCACCGCGTCGACCACCGTGACCATCGTGTCCAGACGCGCCACATCCGAGAGGCTCTCTCCCTCGGCATCGCGGAAATCAAAGGTCGCGGCGACGGGCAGCGGTTCCGAGATCCCGGTGGATTCAATCAGCAGATAGTCAAACCGCTGTTCAGCGGCGAGGCGGCGCACCTCCGCCAGGAGATCATCGCGCAGGGTGCAGCAGATGCAGCCGTTTGACATCTCCACCAGCGTTTCCTCGGTCTGGCTCAGGTCTGCGCCGCCCTCGCGCACCAGATCGGCATCAATGTTGACCTCGCTCATGTCGTTCACGATCACCGCCACCCGGCGGCCTTCGCGGTTGTTCAGGATACGGTTCAGAAGCGTCGTTTTGCCCGCTCCGAGAAAACCGGAGAGGACGGTGACGGGAAGGCGGGGATCGGACATCTGCGACTCCTGTGTGAAATGTTATAATGTAACAATCACGAAGTGCCAAAAGAGGCAAGCCCCCTATAATGTGAAAAACCGCGCCCCCTTCAGGGGACGCGGTGGGGCACTTCAAGCTGTGGTGCAGATCAGAACCGCAGACGTGCGGTCAGCGCAATGGCGCGGCCCGGTTCATTCAAGGCCACAACCCGGCTGCTGCCGATCCCGTCGGAGCTCCGGCTGGCATAGGTCTCGTCAAACAGGTTGCGCAGGTCCAGACGCAGCTCGAGGGCGTCGTAGCGTGCGGGCACATAGGTGGCGTAGAGATTGACAACCTCATAGCTCGGCAGGGTGGTGCCGGCCTCATCGTTTTCCAGCGCGATTTCGGCCGATCCACCGATGCGCCATTGCGAGGACAGGTCCATCCCCGCTTCGAGCGCGATGAGGTGCCCCATCGGACGACCGAGATAGTATGCGGTCGATCCAACAGCTGCGTCATCCACCTCCACATCGGCATAGGTCCAATTCACCCGCGCAAACCCGCGATCCCAGGTGTATTGCAGCGAGGTGTCGATCCCGCGGCTGCGCAGATCGGACAGGGCCCCACGCGCACCGCTGGACGGCAGCACCGCTGCGATGTCATCCACATTGGTCTGGAACAGCGCCGCGCTGGCCTTCCAGGCGCCATTGTCAAAGCGCAGACCGATCCGGCCAGCGTTTGCACGCGAGGAGGTGAACCCGGCGTAGTTCCACGCCCCTCCGAAGTTCACAAGCGCAGCCTCGCCCAGCTCGAAACCGCCCCAGGAGGAGGCCAGACCTGCGTTCAGCGACCAGGTGTCGGACAGCACGACATCAACGGTGCCGTTGACGCTCAGGCCGGTCTCGGAAAACTCGGACCCATCGGCGCCGGTAAACTTCTGCGTGTCGATGCGCGCACCATAGCTGACCGAGACCCGCGTGCCGATGTCCTGCCGGGCCTGCGCAAACAGCCCGATATTGCGGAGCTCTTCTTCGCCGCTGCTGCCCAGAGCGGGGCCGGGGCCCCGGCCTTCGCCCTCTGCCGTTTCCCGGAAAAAGTCGATCCCCGCGGTCACATTGCCCCCGGCAATGTCGAAGCGGTTCTTCAGCGTCCCGCTCAAGCTCTTGTTGACGCCATAGACGCCGCTGGCATCAATTTCCTGCGCGTTGTGGCTGAGCTGGAATTCGGGGTTCCAGATGCCGGTTGCCTGCGTGTTCCGGTAGGAGAAGGTGTAGGAGGTGCGTCGTGACAGCGCCTCGATCAGCGTGCTGTTGGTGCCGTTGACGCCCCAGAAATCCGGGCGGGTGAAGAACAGGCCACCCGGTCCCGGCTGCGCAGCCCGCAACCCCGTATCCTCGGTGCGCGAGGCGGCAAATTCGAACCGGTGCCCCTCAAGGCTTTCATAGGCGAACTTGCCCACATAGTCGGTCAGGTCGGCGCGGGTGCCGGTCACGGTGTTGCCGTCGCCATCCTTGTAGTCATCGCTGGTGCGGCGGGTGTGGCTCAGCACGTATTCAAACCCGCCTTCGATTCCGTAGATGGTCAGCGACCCTTCGCGGCTGTTGGCATTGCTGTCGGTTGACAGGCGCAGGCGGCCGCCAAAATTGTCACCGGCATCCAGCAGATCGCTCGCGTCCTTGGTCTCGTAGGCGACCGAACCGGCCAGGGCGCCCGCACCGGCATCCGCGGGGGCCAGACCTTTGCTGATCTCGACCTGTTTCAGCACCTCCGGATCCAGCAGCACATTGCCGGTGTGGTGAAAGGCGGATTTGTTCTGCCGCGCGCCGTCGATGGTGACGGAGAGCAGGCTTTCCTCGATCCCGTTCACATAGACCTTCTGCGCGATCGCTGCGCCGCCCCCGGTGGTGACTGCGCTCTCTCCGACAAAGACATCCTTTGTGGAAGAGGGGTTGCGCGCGGCGATTTCCTCTTCGGTGATTTCGTCGTTGCCCAGCAGCGCCTGTGCGTCCGGTGCTTCGACGCGAATGTCGTCGAGCATGAAGGCGTCGGTCAGATCCTGCGCCCCCGCCGCCGATGCAAGCGGTATGGCGGTGCCAAGCAGAAGGGTGGCGATGTTCCTCGAAGTGATGCGATGCATCATGATGTGTCCCTCACGGTTTTGTGGTCGCGGGGGAGGACGTCGGGGGACATCTTGCCTGGCTGATTATTGCACCCTCCCCTTACCCAGAGACGCAGGCGATGGCAACGCATGCGCCAGGGGAACATCGCCGCAAGTGCCAAAGGAAACGCCCGCTCCTGAGCAGGGCGGGCGTTCCTGATTGACAATGCTGAGGGCGTCTTAGCGACGGATGCCCAGCTTCTTGATCAGGTCAAGATAGCGTGCTTCTTCTTTCCCTTTCAGGTAGTCCAGCAATTTGCGGCGCTGGGCGACCATCTTCAGAAGACCACGGCGGCCGTGGTTGTCCTTCTTGTGGGTCTTGAAGTGCTCGGTCAGGGTGTTGATGCGCGAGGTCAGGATTGCAACCTGGACTTCCGGGGAACCGGTGTCGCCGTCTTTGGTTGCGAATTCTTTCATCAAGCGTGTTTTTTCTTCGGCAGTAATCGACATCGGGGTCTCCTTCATAAGATGTGTGTGGATGGCTCTGGCCGGGATGTCGTCCAGCACAGGCCCATGGAGTGCTCCACCCGGGATCACCATGTGATTCCGCAGCGGATGCGGGTGCCTACGGGATTTCACCGCGATTTGCAAAGGAAAAGGACGCGGCCTGCCTGGCAACCCGCGCTGCGAGGCGATCATGTCAGGGACCGGCCCGACACCTGAGATCCTGGGCGGGCGAAAGAAGTTGCCACCAAACGTTCCCGGTCTTGTTGTGACGTCATCGCCAGGCCGGTGACTGGCGGGACAGGGCGATGAACCGGTGCAAGGCGCCATTGGTTGCATGCCGGACCAGATCCCATGGTGAGGCGCTGTGCACCGGCAGTGCGGCTCCGCACAACGCCCTGCGCATCACAAGGCCATGGGCCGACACACGGCGGGGCCAGCCCAGCACCTGTCTTTGGAGCATGCCTGACACTGCGGTGCCGTGCAAACCGGCCCTGTGTTCCGAAGGAAATCCGTCACGGTATCGGAGCCGGCGCGGCGCAGGCCAGAAAGGCCTGCGCCGCGCCGGTCGCTTCGGGCAAAGCCCGAAGCGAAACACCTGTGAAACGGACTGCTGAAAACAGACTGCGCAAGCAGTGCTGAGAAGCGAGCCTGCCGTGGGCATGCCGGCGTTGTCACTCGGGCAGCGGGAGATAGGCGACATCCTCATCGCTGGCCTCGACCAACAGGATATCTTCGGCGCTCAGGTCTTCGGCGCCGGTGAGCCGCATGGCCTCCTCGCCGTCAAGTCGTATGATCCGCTGATCCGGATTGTCCGGGTCGTCGTCGACGTCCACGCTGGGCTCCCCCAGGGCACCATCATAGATCAGCAGCAACTGGTCTTCCGCGCTGTCGAAATCGATCAGGTCGACCTGTCCGCCGGCAATCCAGTCGCCCAACAGGATCTGATCGGCGCCATCTCCCGCTGTAACGACGTCGTAGGCGCCTGCGATCAGCGTATCAGCCCCGTCGCCGCCGTTCAGGAAATCGGCGGTGTCGCCATCATCGGCCCCATTGAGGGTGTCATTGCCTTGCCCACCGAAAAGCACGTCCTGTCCGGCCCCACCAGCCAGGACATCATCCCCGTCGTTGCCATGCAGGGCATCTGCGCCGGCCTGCCCCGTCAGCGTGTCCTGACCGACCCCGCCGTGCAGCGAATCCGCACCGGTTCCGCCGGTCATCCGGTCGTCGCCAAATCCCCCATACAGCGTGTCGTCGCCCTCGCCGCCGTCGAGCGTATCCGTGCCATCTTCGCCGTGCAGCGTATCATCGCCGCTGCCGCCGAGCAGGCTATCGCTGCCCTCGCCGCCAAAGATCTGATCCCGGCCATCGCCACCATCAAGGGAATCGTTGCCGCCATATCCGTGGATCTGGTCGTCCCCGTCGAGCCCCAAGACCGCCTCGTCAGCGGCGGTGCCGGAAAGGTGGTCGAGATCGGACGTCCCGGTCATCACCGCGTTCGCGCCATCATCCTGGGGCGTGTCGGTGTCTGGCTCATCATCGCCGCTTGCGCCGGACAGAAACACATCAGGGGACACGATCGTGCTCCCCCCCGCTTCGCTGCCTGCGTCGGGGGCATTGCTGTCATCTTCGTCATCCTCATCGGATTCGAAGTCGATCATGACCGCGCTGCCAACAGCAACGATCCCGAGAATACTGGCTAACCACAACACTGTACTGGTCCACTTCGTTCCAGCTACGACACCAGTTTCGAGTGTGACACACCCCGTTGCCCATCTCAAAACAAAACAGGAACATGGGTTAACAATCTCCTTATCGCGTGGACTGGTCCGGCCAAAGCAACGGCGTCTGCGCATAGGGAATATAGAGCGGGTGTTTGGGATGGCCGGCTTTGCTCAGGCCCAGGTGGTGCAGAGGGCGGCCCGTGGCACGCAGGCGAGTGGCAACCTCGGGACCTTGATTGCGATGCGCGCCATGGGTGCCCCACGCACAGATCACCATGTCCGCCCAATCCACCCCGGCAAGCAGCACCGACATATTCTCCGGTCCTTCGGGATCGGGGGCCGCACGCATGTCGCGGGGATCGGTGGCGCGATAGGCAAAGATATTGGTGGCCTGAAACCCGCCAAACCCTAAGGCCCGTGCGCGCCTTTCGCAGCGCTCGATGGTGGGGTCGTTCTGCACCTCGGTGGCTTTGGATGGGTTGAGCATCACAAACATCACCTTTTGCCCATGAGGCTCCCAGACGCGTGTCAGGCTGTAGCGATAGGTTTCGCAGTCCGAATAAAGGGCGGTGGAGGGCGCGTCGCCCTTGATGTGATGGCGGGTGATCATGGTGAGGGTTTTGGCGTATCGCTGCGCGCTGCGCAATTCCCTATGGAAATGGCCTGATCTCGCGGTCGCATTGCGGCATTTGTAGGTCAACGCATATGACCCATTGTTTCGCGTGCGAAACAATGGGTCAGCGTTTTTTTCCTATCATTTACATGATGTTAACGGATGTGCCGCGGAGGTGATGCGCCTGCGTGATGGCGTGTCACTCCTGATTGAACACCCGCGATGGATGCAATTCACCTGCCTTGTAGATCCCGACGGCAACCGCTTTGCCCTCAAGCGACGCCCATGCCTCGTCGCCGTACTCCACGTCCGATGCGATCACCATGCCGGGGTTGCCGTTTCTGAGCCGGGTTGCGCCCTGTGGCGTGCATTTCAGTTCCGGCAGATCCGCAAGCCCTTCTTCGAGCGGCCGCAGGAACTGATCGATCTCGGGCGACTTTGCCAGATCGTCAATCTGTTCCAGCGTGACGCCGTCCTCGGCATCAAACGGGCCGGACCAGATCCGACGCAGTTCCTGAACATGGCCGAGGCAACCGAGTTTCTCGCCCAGATCTCGGGCAATGGACCGCACATAGCCGCCCTTGCCGCAGGTCATCTCCAGCACCACGTGGTCCGCGTCGGGGCGGTCCAGCATCACCAATTCCTCAACCCAGAGCGGGCGGGAGGACAGCTCGACCTCTTCGCCATCCCGGGCGAGTTTGTAGGCGCGCTGGCCGTCGACTTTCACGGCTGAAAACTTCGGCGGTACCTGCTGGATTTCGCCAATGAATCCAAGCAACGCCTCTTTGATGTCTTCATCCGAGGGACGCTCGGCAGAGGTTGCAATTACCTCGCCCTCGGCGTCATCTGTGTTGGTCGCGGCCCCCAGCGTCACCGTGAACGTATAGGCTTTCATGGCGTCGGTGATGAAGGGAACGGTCTTGGTGGCCTCGCCCAGAGCGACGGCCAGAACGCCGGTGGCGTCGGGGTCGAGTGTGCCGGCGTGACCGGCCTTCTTGGCGTCAAACGCCCAGCGGACCTTGTTGACCACAGCGGTCGACGTGAGGCCTGCGGGTTTGTCCACCACCAGCCAGCCGGAAATGTCGCGTCCCTTGCGTTTGCGTCCCATGAATGTCCCCAGAAATGTCGGATAAGGCGCGCGAGGTAGCGCAGCGCGGGCAGGCTGTCAATTCTGCAGCGTGCCTGCGTCGTCCTCTGCGAGATCCTCCACCACGCCAACCACAGGCCCCATCATGAACCCCGCATCAGAGCGGTTGAGGTCGGGGGCGTGCAATCGCGAGATATTGCCATCAAAATAGAGCGCCTGCGGCAGGTCTAGATGATCGCGAAACAGGCTGGCAAAGTCGTGGAAGTTCACCGTGTTGCGCGAGATCGCAAAAACCACGCGGCGGCCATCGGCGCTGGTGCCGACCCCGTTGCGGATATAGCGGGAATCGCTGTCTTTCAGAAATCTCGGATGCAGCTCTCCGTCGATAACCAGCATCGGCCCGGATTGGGTGGCGCTGGTGCAGCTGGGCGTGCTGGCCTCGAAGGCAAGCGTTTCGATCACATCGGCGCGGCCTTCGCGCAGGCAGAACACGCCATTGGGCACGAGCCCGAAATTGCCGGGGCCGGGATTGGTGACCAGCCGCATTTCCTCGTTGCCATCCTCGACATAAAGCCCGACCGGGGAGCGATCCGTGTGATACATCCCCGCATTGGTGGCAAAGGTGAGGGTCTTGTTCTCGGCCGCGAGGCGGTCTTCGATGGTGGAGAAATGCCCCATGACCGCGCCGGTGTCATCACGCAGGAACAGGCGCAGGTCTTCGCGGCTGGCATCCACTTCGCACAGGGAATAGCGATTGCCCTGATAGCTCTCGTCGCGGCACTCGACCGCCGCGCCCTGTCCCGCCCAGAGGGCCAGACCCAGAAGCAGGCTCAGCGACCGGCGCACGCGCATCGCTTCAGTCCTCGATGTCGCGGCGCACCGCATCCTGATTGAACAGGCGCCGGGTGTCATCCATCCGATCAAAGGTCTCGTCGATCTGGAACCGCAGGTCCGGGGTGAATTTCAGCCCGGTCTTCTTGCCGATCATGCGCCGCAGTTCGCTCTTGTTGCGGGCGAGCAGTTGCAACACGTCCTCCTGACCCTTGCCGCCCAGGGGCAGCACATAGGCGGTGGCAATCTTCAGATCCGGCGAGGTGCGCACCTCGCCGACGGTGATGGACAGACGGTTCAGGTCCGGGTCGTGAATGTCGCCGCGCGCCAGCACCTCGGAGAGGGTGCGGCGGATCACTTCGCCGACGCGAAGCTGACGCTGGGAGGGGCCGGGGCCGTCGTGGAATTTGTTCTTAGCCATGAGACTCGATCTATGCCGAAAGCCGCCCTTTGCCAAGCGGTCCTCGTCAGGGTAGGAGGAATCCAGCGGATAGTCCAATCAGAGAGTAAAGCCATGACGGATAAACCAGGGATCGTGATCACCGGCGCTTCAGGGCGCATGGGGCAAATGTTGATCAAGACGGTGCTGGAGAGCGACAAGGCGGAGCTTGCCGGCGTGGTGGAACGTCCAGGTCACGATTGGGTCGGTCAGGACATTGGCATCGCCATGGGCGGCGCGGCGCTTGGCGTGGCGGTCACCGACGATGCGCTTGGAGCCTTCTCTGCGGCGCAGGCGGTGATCGATTTCACCGCACCAGAGGCCACTATCGCCTTTTCCAAGCTGGCCGCGCAGGCAGGCTGCGTCCATGTGATTGGCACCACCGGCATGAGTGATGAGCAGATCGCAGCATTGGACCCTGCCGCCCGCGACACCGTGCTGGTGCGTGCGGGCAATATGTCGCTTGGGGTGAACCTTCTGGTGCAATTGACCAAAAAGGTTGCGGCGGCCCTGGATGAGGAATTCGATATTGAGGTCATTGAGGCGCATCACCATCACAAGGTCGATGCGCCCTCAGGTACGGCCTTGATGCTGGGCGAAGCAGCGGCCGAGGGCCGGGGTGTCAAACTATCCGATGTCGCGGACCGGGGCCGGGACGGCATCACCGGGGCGCGCAAGAAAGGCGACATCGGCTTCACCGCCATTCGCGGCGGCGACATTGTGGGCGAACATGATGTGCTGTTTGCGGCGGCTGGCGAACGGATCGTCCTGCGCCATATGGCCACCGACCGTGCGATATTTGCACGTGGCGCGCTCAAGGCCGCGCTTTGGGGACAGGGCAAAGCGGCCGGTGCCTATGATATGATCGACGTGCTTGGCTTGTGAGGATCATGGGCCGCCCTTGCGGGCGGCTGCCTCCGGCGGGGATATTTAGAAGAAGATGAAGGGCTTATCGTTCTTCTAACCTGAATTGTCCCGGCGTGAGCGCCCCTGAGGCGCCAAACTCAAAAATCAATCGCAATGCCTTTTTTCTCCCAATCGCCATAGCGCGCTGGGTCAGGGCCATCGCGGCCTCCCAGTTCGGTTGGCTGGGGGGGGTGCGCCTCACGGGCTTTGCGGCGTTCCTCGGCCTCGGCAAGGGCGCGCTGGGCGGCTGCGGGCAGATCCTTTGCCCGTTGGGATTCGGGGGCGTCACTCATGGGGGCTTCTCCGCAGGGTGGGTTTCTTTATCCTGACACCATGATATACGCCCGCGTCCGCTATGGACAAGCCGATCCCCGATCAGGAGCCATCCGCCATGACCGACCGCCCCACATCTGCCTCTGACGCACGCCGTGCGGCTGTAACGCTTCTTGATAAGGTTCTGGGCGAGGGGCTGTTGCTTGCAGAGTGTCAAGCGCAGGTGCTGGAGCGGCTGGAGCCTGCGGATCGCGCGCGCGCGCAGCGATTGGCGCTGGACGTGTTGCGATCCCTCGAACGCGCGGATCGGGTGTTGGCGAAACATCTGCGCAAGCCCCCCGCGCTTCATGTCAGAAACGCATTGCGTCTGGGAACAGTCGAACTGTGTTCTGGCGGGGCTGCACATGGGGTGGTGAATGATATCGTCAATCTGGTGGCGCGTCATCGCCGTCACGCCCAGCTCAAGGGGCTGGTCAACGCGGTTCTGCGTAAAGTGGCGACAGATGGCCCGACCGAGTGGGTCAAGCTGCGCGTGCCACGATTGCCGAAATGGCTGCGCAGCCCATTGGCGCAAGCCTGGGGCAGTGACGCTATGCTGGCCATCGAGGCTGCGCATTTGAAGGGCGCGCCGCTTGATCTGAGCTTTAAACCAGGCGCAGATCTCTCGGCGTTGGGGGGTAAGCCAATTCCGACAGGTAGTTTGAGATTGGACGACGCGGGGCAGGTCTCGGCGTTGCCGGGCTATGCGCAAGGCGATTGGTGGGTGCAGGACGCAGCCGCAGCCCTGCCTGCCCGTTTGATCCATGCGCAGGCAGGTGAACGGGTGCTTGATCTCTGTGCAGCACCGGGGGGCAAGACGTTGCAGATGGCTGCGGCGGGGGCCGATGTGACAGCGCTTGATATTTCCGAGAGCCGTCTGGCGCGTCTGCAGGAGAACCTGACCCGCACGGGGCTCTCGGCGAATGTGATCGCGGGGGATGTGCTTGCGCAAAAGGGGCAATACGATGCGGTTCTGCTGGATGCGCCCTGTTCCGCGACGGGCACCATCCGCCGCCACCCGGATCTGCCCCACGCCAAGGACGGGGCCGGTTTTGGCGCCTTGATCGAGTTGCAGGCGCAGATGCTGGCGCATGCGTGGACATTGGTGCGGCCCGGCGGGCGGCTGGTCTATTGCACCTGTTCTTTGTTGCCGGATGAGGGCGAGTGCCAGATCGAGGATGCATTGGAGATGTTCCCTGAGGCCCGGATCGGCGACAGGGTTCAGGCACTCGAAGGCATTGAGCCGGCTTGGATCACCGAGGAAGGCGGCCTGCGTCTTCGGCCGGATTATTGGCCCGAGATCGGCGGCATGGACGGGTTCTACATGGCGGAACTCGTCAAGGCCGAGCACTGATCACAACGCTCAGAAATGCCACCGCCTGCGCCCGAAGGGCGCCGGGCCCAACGGGAGCGGATCATCTCTGCATGATCCGGCGACGGGCGGGAGAGTTTGCCGTGATGCCCTACAGAGGGCAGAGAGCGCATGACACCCGGCGGCAGGCGCGTTATCCTCTGGCCAAAACGCCAAAGGCGTGTGAGGCAAGAGTGCATGTCCAGATATGATCGAATGGCCAGTCGCGGCACGCGGCTGCTGAACCATTATACCGCCTGGAAGGCGCGCAAGCAGCCTGCGGCCACGGGGTTTGTGTCCCAGCCGGAGCCGCGCACCATTGGCAGTTTTGCCCGCGGGCGGCAGCTTGTGGCGGGCAACCTGTTGTTTGCGGGCTATCTGGTCGAAAGCGCCACCACCGGGCTCTGGGATGTGGATTCACCTGATTTTGCATTCGAGGCAGAGCGGCAGGGCTGCACCTGGCTGGACGATCTGGCCGCCGTGGGGGACATCAAGGCGCGCAAGAAGGCGCAGCATTGGGTCTGGGGCTGGATCGATGAATTTGGCAATGGCACAGGGCCGGGCTGGTCGCCGGATTTGACCGGGCGGCGGGTGATTCGATGGATCAACCACGCGCTGTTCCTGTTGAGTGGTCAGGACAAGGCTGCCTCTGATGCCTTTTACCGCTCGCTGTCGCAGCAAACCTGGTTCCTCGCACAGCGCTGGAAGGGGGCATCCCCCGGCTTGCCACGGTTCGAGGCGCTGACAGGGCTGATTTACGCCGGGCTTGCGCTCAAGGGCTGCGAGGAACTGGCGGATCCGGCGGTCAAGGCGCTTGCTCAGGATTGCGCGATCCAGATCAATGCCGACGGGGGCCTGCCGACCCGCAACCCCGAAGAGCTGCTGGATGTGTTCACCCTGCTGACCTGGGCGGCGGCGGCGCTGCATGAGGCGGGGCGATCGGTGCCGCGCGAGCATCATGCAGCCCTCGACAGGATCGCGCCGACCCTGCGCGCCCTGCGCCACAGTGATGGCGCATTGGCGCGGTTTCATGGCGGTGGACGCGGACAGGAGGGCTGGCTTGATCATGCGCTGGCGGCTTCGCAAGTGCCTGCGCGCCCCTTTGAAGGCCTTGCGATGGGGTTTGCCCGACTGTCTGCCCGGCGCACCTCGATCATTGTCGATGCCACAGTGCCCCCGGTTGGCAAGGCGTCGTATAATGCGCATGCCTCCACATTGGCGTTTGAGCTGACCTCGGGGCGGCGTCCCTTGATCGTCAGCTGCGGCGCGGGGGAGAATTTCGGTCTGGAGTGGCGTCGGGCCGGGCGGGCGACGCCATCGCATTCGGCGCTCTGTGTCGAGGGGCATTCCAGCGCGCGGCTGGCCTCGCCACAGAAGGGCACCGGCCATGAGTTCCTGATCGAGCCGCCCACCGAGGTGCCGATCGAGCGGGATGACCTGGATGACGGGTATCGTTTCCAGGGCGCCCATGATGGCTATGCCAGACATTTTGGCGTGACGGCGGCCCGCTCGCTGGAATTGTCGGTGGATGGGCGCATGCTCTCGGGCGAGGATATGTTGCTGGCGCTGGATGGCGCGGCCAAGAAACGCTTTGACAAGGCGCTGGATGCGGGCGGCCTGAAGGGCATCGGCTTTGATTTGCGGTTCCATTTGCACCCGGATGTGGACGCAGCCCTTGACTTGGGCGGCGCGGCAGTATCCATGGCGCTCAAGAGTGGGGAAATCTGGGTATTCCGTCACGACGGTCAATGCGATCTGAAGCTGGAAACCAGCGTCTACCTGGAAAAGACCCGCTTGAAGCCGCGTCAATCGCTGCAAATTGTCCTGTCGGGCCGGGCCATTCAATACGCGACCCAGATCCGCTGGACCCTCAGCAAGGCGCAGGAAACGGCCGTGGCCGTGCGCGATCTGGCCCGCGACGAACCCATGGCTTACGAAGAGTGAACCTGAACAAGGATTCTGACACCGATGACCGACCTCCACCCCGTCCGCCGCGCCCTTCTGTCCGTCTCTGACAAAACCGGGCTGATCGAGCTGGGCAAATCCCTCGCTGAGCGCGGGGTTGAACTGCTCTCGACCGGTGGCACTGCAAAAGCGCTGCGTGATGCGGGTCTCTCCGTGAAAGATGTGTCGGAGGTCACCGGCTTCCCGGAAATGATGGACGGTCGTGTGAAGACCCTGCACCCGATGGTGCATGGCGGCCTGCTGGCGCTGCGCGACAATGACGCCCATGTGGCGGCGATGACCGAGCATGGCATCGGCGAGATCGACCTGTTGGTGGTGAACCTTTACCCGTTTGAAGCGGCGCTGAAGCGGGGTGCGGCCTATGACGAGATGATCGAAAACATCGACATCGGCGGCCCGGCGATGATCCGCGCGGCGGCCAAGAACCACGCGTTTGTCAACACCGTGGTGGATGTCGAAGATTACGGCGTACTGCTGGAAGAGCTGGACCAGAATGATGGCCAGACCTCCTTTGCCTTCCGTCAGTGGCTGGCCCAGAACGCCTATGCGCGCACCGCCGCCTATGATGCCGCCGTATCAAACTGGATGGCCGGTGCGATCGGTCTGGAAGCGCCGCGCCGTCGGGCCTTTGCCGGTCAGATCGCCCAGACGCTGCGCTATGGCGAGAACCCGCATCAGGAGGCGGCCTTCTACACCGATGGCACCGAGCGGGCAGGCGTGGCGACCGCGCAGCAGCTGCAGGGCAAGGAACTCTCCTACAACAACATCAATGACACCGATGCGGCTTTTGAACTGGTGAGTGAGTTCGCGCCTGCCGACGGCCCGGCGGTGGCGATCATCAAACACGCCAACCCCTGCGGTGTGGCGCGCGGCACAACCCTGCTGGACGCCTATAACAAGGCGTTCGACTGCGACCGCACCTCTGCCTTTGGCGGTATTGTGGCGCTCAACATGCCGCTTGACGCGGAAACCGCCGAGGCGATCACCCAGATCTTTACCGAAGTGGTGATTGCGCCGGGTGCCTCTGATGAGGCCAAGGCGATCTTTGCGGCGAAGAAAAACCTGCGCCTGCTGATCACTGAGGGTCTGCCCAACCCACAGGACGCAGGCCTGACCACCCGTCAGGTCTCTGGCGGCATGCTGGTGCAGGACAAGGACGTTGGCCACCGCGCCATGGATGACCTCAAGGTGGTGACCGAAAAAGCGCCGACCGATGAGCAAATGGCGGATCTTCTGTTTGCGTGGAAAGTCGCCAAACATGTGAAATCCAACGCGATCGTTTATGTGAAGGACGGCCAGACCGTCGGCGTGGGCGCCGGCCAGATGAGCCGTCTGGACTCGGCCACCATCGCCGGCGTCAAGGCGCAGCGGATGGCGGATGCGATGGAGCTGCCGGAGAGCCTTGCCAAAGGCTCTGCCGTGGCATCCGATGCGTTCTTCCCCTTTGCGGATGGTCTGATGGAAGCGGCGTCCAATGGCGCGACCTGCGTCATTCAGCCCGGCGGGTCGATGCGCGATGACGAGGTCATCAAGGCCGCCAATGAGGCCGGTCTGGCGATGGTCTTCACCGGCATGCGCCACTTCCGTCACTGATCCCGGAGTCTGATCTGATATGCGGAGCTACGCGCTTATTCTCGCAGCCATTTTTGCGCTGATCGTGGACCAGGCGACCAAGATCGCGGTCGTGTTCGGCCTTGATCTGGTGACCCGGCTGCGGATCGACGTGGCTCCGCCGCTCCTGACCTTTCGCTACGGCGAAAACCGGGGCATCAACTTTGGCCTGTTCGATGGCCAGAGCGACGCCAGTCGCTGGATCCTGATCGTGATTTCACTGGTGATCTGCGCAGCGGTGATCCTGTGGGTACGTCGCAGCCATGGCCAAAGCCGGATCATGCAGGTCTGTGCGGGGCTGGTGGTCGGCGGGGCCCTGGGCAATGTGCTGGATCGGGGTCTGTACGGCTATGTGCTTGATTTCCTGAACATGTCCTGTTGCGGTATTCAGAACCCCTTTGTTTTCAATGTTGCGGATGTGTTCATTTTTGCCGGGGCGGCGGGGTTGATCCTGTTCGAAGGCCGCGCGAAAAAGCCCGCGTGACCTCCTGCGCGATTTGCGCTAGAGGTGAGCGAAACGTCGAAGAGGACCGCGCCCCATGCGCTTTGTGACCGCACCTATCATCCTGGGTTCCGTACTGCTGCTGACCGCCTGTGGTGACAAGCCGCTGCATGATCTCGATGCGCGGCGCAACAGCCCTGACGAATTCCTGGTGTTGCCGAGCAAACCACTGGAAGCGCCGGAAAACTATGCCGCATTGCCGGAGCCCACGCCCGGGGGCAGCAATCGGACGGATCGCGACCCCAATGCCGAGGCCATCGTCGCATTGGGCGGGCGCCCGTCCGGCACCGGTATCCCTGCCGGAGACGGGGCGCTGGTGACGGCAGCCAGTCGCTATGGCGTGGAAGGCGACATTCGCGAAAGCCTGTCTGCCGACGATGAGCAACGGCGCAAGCGGGCAAAGATCTTTGCCAACATCAAGCTGTTCCCGGTCGACCGCTACGCGGAAACCTATGAGCGTCAGGCGCTGGACCCGCAGGATGTCAGCACCGCCTATCGCCGTGCCGGGGTCCCGACCCCCTCCGCGCCGCCAGAGGGCGAATAATCCTTCACAATTTCGGCAAACCGGCTTGTGGCTGACGGCAGGCGCCGTAACTTGAGCTTTGGCAGACATATGTGACTCTGCCCCGGGGCACGCACCGCCTGCGCCCGGGTGATGGAATTGGAGGATTGGAACTATGACGTCTATGGCAGCGATTCCGTCCGGGGTTCGGACCTGCTGGCGGGCTGCGCTCTGTGCCCTGATGCTCTCGACGGCAGGTCTTGGTGTGCCTGTGGTGTCCGCACAGGAGATTGCTGCCAGCGACAGCCAGACCAGCGCCGAGAGCGGGGTGGACATGGTGACCACCTTTACGCTGGACAACGGCATGATGGTGGTGGTGGTCGAGGACCACCGCGCCCCGGTGGTGCAGCATATGGTCTGGTACCGCGCGGGCTCGGCGGATGAGCCTGTCGGCCAGAGCGGTGTGGCGCATTTCCTCGAACATCTGCTGTTCAAGGGCACCGATACGCTGGAGCCCGGAGAGTTGTCCGCCACGGTTGCGCGCAATGGTGGCCGCGACAATGCTTTCACCAGCTACGATTACACGGCCTATTTTCAGCGTGTTGCCGCCGACCGGCTAGAGCTGATGATGCAGATGGAAGCGGATCGGATGCGCAATCTGCGCCTGACCGAGACCGACATCGTCACCGAGCGCGAGGTGATCCTGGAAGAGCGCAACCAGCGCACCGACAATGATCCCAGCGCCCTGTTCCGCGAACAGATGCGGGCGGTGCAGTATCTCAACCATCGCTACGGGCAGCCGGTGATTGGCTGGCGCCACGAGATGGAAACCCTGTCGATGGAGGACGCGCTGTCCTACTACGGCACCTACTACGCGCCCAACAATGCGATCCTCGTGGTGTCAGGTGACGTGCAACCGGATGCGGTGCGCGAACTGGCGGACACCTATTATGGCGTGATCCCGGCCAACCCGGAGCTGCCGGAGCGGCTGCGCAGCGAGGAGCCGCCGCAAACCGCGGCGCGGCGTCTGACGTTCGCCGATGCGCGCGTCTCGCAACCCTATGTGCAGCGGTCCTATCTGGCGCCGGAACGCGACAGCGGCAGTCAGGAGAAAGCGGCGGCGCTCTATCTGTTGTCACAGTTGCTGGGCGGTGGCAGCACGTCGTATCTGGCCAATGCCTTGCAGTTCGAACAGCAGGTGGCGGTCTATACGGCGGCCTTCTATTCCGGGGTATCGCTGGATGATACCACATTTGATTTTGTGATCGTGCCCGCCGACGGCGTGACGCTTGAGGACGCCGAGGCCGCGCTCGACCGGACCGTGCAGCAGTTTCTGGCCACCGGTGTCGACAGTCAGCAGCTGGAGCGGATCAAACTGCAACTGCGGGCGTCGGAAATCTATGCCCGCGACGATGTGGACCGCATCGCCAACCGCTACGGTCGCGCCCTTACGTCGGGGCTGACGGTCGAGGATGTGCAGGACTGGCCGCGCGTGCTGCAATCCATCACGGAGGATGAGATTATTGCCGTCGCACGCGAAGTTTTGCGCCCCGAGGCCTCTGTCACCGGTTACCTGATCCAAAGCCAGCAGGAGGCTGACCAATGAGCCGGACCACAACATCCGCCCGTGTGCGCGCCCTTGATCTGCAACCGCTGAAACGTGCCCTTTTGGCGCTGGTGATCGGTGTCGCACTGCTGTTTGCCGCGCAGGTGGCGCGGGCTGAGATCGACATCAAGGAAGTCACCTCGCCCGGCGGGATCAAGGCGTGGCTGGTCGAGGACCACAGCATTCCTTTCTCCGCGCTGGAGCTGCGGTTTCGCGGCGGCACGTCGCTGGATGCGCCCGGCAAACGCGGGGCCGTGCATCTGATGGGCGGCCTGTTGGAAGAGGGAGCAGGAGAGCTGCGCGCGCAGGACTACGCCCGTGCGGTCGAGGCTCTGGCGGCCAATTTTTCCTATGATGCCGACAAGGACATGGTCGCGATCTCCGCCAGTTTCCTGACCGAAAACCGCGATGAGGTGATGGAGCTTCTGCGCCAGACCATTCAGGAGCCACGTTTCGATCAGGATGCGCTGGACCGGGTGCGGGCCCAGGTGCTGGTGGGGCTGCGCTCTGACCAGACCGATCCCAATGCGATTGCCGGCAAGACCTTTGCCAAGCTGGCGTTTGGCGACCACCCCTACGGCAGCAGCGGCAAGGGCACGGTTGAGAGTGTTTCGGAGCTGACGCGGCAGGACATGTTCGCCGCGCATGAGGCGGTGTTTGCCCGTGACAGGCTCTATGTCAGCGCTGTGGGGGATATCACCCCCGAAGAGCTGGGGACGATCCTGGACGATCTTCTGGGGGCACTGCCCGCCGAGGGCGCGCCGATGCCCGGCCCGGCGGAGGTGCTGCTGACCGGTGGCACCACGGTGGTGCCCTTTGCCACGCCGCAGTCGGTGGCGCTTTTTGGTCAAGAGGGTATCGACCGGCACGATCCGGATTTCTTTGCCGCTTATGTGCTGAACCAGATCCTCGGCGGTGGGTCTTTTGAGACGCGCCTGATGCAGGAAGTGCGCACCAAACGCGGCCTCACCTATGGCGCCTACAGCTATCTGGTGCCGCGTGATCTGGCCTCGACCTATATGGGGTCCTTTGCCTCTGCCAATGAGAAGATGGCCGAAGCGGTCGGTGTGGTGCGCGACCAGTGGCAGGCCCTGGTCGAGGGCGGTGTGACCGAAGCGGAACTGCAGGACGCCAAGACCTATCTGACCGGTGCCTACCCCTTGCGGTTCAATGGCAACAGCCAGATCGCCTCGATCCTGGTATCGATGCAGATGGATGATCTGCCCACGGATTATGTGGTCACCCGCAACGACAAGGTCGAGGCGGTGACACTGGAGGATGTGAACCGGGTGGCCAAGGAACTGCTTGATCCCGAGGGGCTGCGGTTTGTTGTGGTCGGAGAGCCCGAGGGGCTGAGGTCCACCGATTAAAACCCGTGGCTCTGCGCCCGTGCTTTGGTCCGGGCGGGCGCCAGTCAATAAACAAAAACGGCGCGGTTCCACATCGGAGCCGCGCCGTTTTTCTGTGTCAGGGGGAATGAGTTACTCGCCGTAGGGAATCCAGACGGTTTTCACCTCGGTCGCCGCCTGCAAGAACCGTTTGGAGTGGTCGCGCGACCAGTCAAAGGCGCAGGCATTGTTGACCCAGGTTCGCTTGAGGTTGCCGGCGGAGGCGGCCTCGATCGTCTTCGACAGGTCGGTGGAGGAGAAGCTCCAGACCGCGTCGATGTCGAGGTGCTTGGCCATGGTGTCGCCGAGATCCTTGTGTGCGCCGGTGAGGATGTTCACCACACCCGCAGGCACGTCAGAGGTCTCAAGCACCTGATAGAGATCCGTGGCCGCCAGCGGGAAGGCCTGGGACGCCGCCAGCACCACCCGGTTGCCCATGGCAATGGCCGGGGCCATGGCAGAGATCAGACCCAGAAGCGGCGCTTCATCGGCACAGAGGATGCCGATGGTGCCCACGGGCTCCTTCATGCCAAGCGCCACGCCCCGGATCGGCACGCCATGCGCCAGCCCGTCGTATTTGTCCGCCCAGGCGGCAGCAGAGAACAGCCGTTGCAGCGAGGCTTCGACCTCCGCGGCACCGTCGCCCTTGCCCGTCATCGCATCGATGCGCGCGGCAAATTCCCCGGCGCGGGCGGCGAGGTTCTCGGCCAGGTAATACAGGATCTGCGCGCGCAGGTGGCCTGTGGTCTTGGCCCAGCCTTTGGCGGCATTGGCGGCTTCGACCGCGTTGCGCACATCCTTGCGGCTGCCTGCGCCCACGTGGCCCAGCAGGTCGCCTTTGGGGCCATACACGGCGCGCGCATAGCCGCTGTCGGGGCGGGCCTGCTTGCCGCCGATGTACATCTTGGCCGTGCGGTCGATACCGGTCGGGGCAGCCCTCTTGTCGCTGCCTTCAAACGCCGCGACAGGTTTCAGCGGATCTGTGTCGCCGATGGGTTTGGTATAGGCCATGAGCCCCTCCACCCCACCTTCGCGGCCAAAGCCGCTTTCGCGCACGCCGCCAAAGGGGGCGGCGGCGTCGAACATGTTGGTGCCATTGACCCAGACCACGCCCGCGACCAGCTTGGGTGCGATATCCAGCGCCAGGTTGACGTTCTCGGTCCAGAGCGTCGCGGCCAGCCCGTAGCGGGTGTTGTTGGCCAGCTCCACCGCCTCGGATGGCGTGCGGAACGTCGTGGAGACCAACACCGGGCCAAAGATCTCTTCCTGCATCAGCGGGTCGGCAGGCGACAGCCCCTCGATCAGGGTGGGCGGGAAGAAGCAGCCCGTGGCCGGCATGTTGATGGCGGACTGGTGCACGGTGCAGTTCTTGGCGGTTGCGACCAGCCGGGTGATTTCGGCATGTTGCACCGGGTCCACCACGGCGCCCACATCGATACATTTGTCGAGCGGGTCGCCCAGCCGCAGCGTTTTCATCCGTGCGCGCAGTTTCTTGTGAAACTGCTCGGCGACGCTTTCCTGCACCAGCAGGCGCGAGCCCGCGCAGCAGACCTGGCCCTGATTGAACCAGATCGCGTCCACCAGACCCTCGATCGCGCTGTCCTGATCGGCGTCGTCAAACACGATGTAGGGGCTCTTGCCGCCCAGCTCTAGGGTTAGGGCCTTGCCGGTGCCCGCGGTGGCTTCGCGGATTTTGCGCCCCACCGAGGTGGAGCCGGTGAAGGCGATCTTGTCCACGTCGGCCTTGACGATCATCTCGCCCACGGCGCCATCGCCGGTGACGATGTTCACGACCCCTTTGGGCAGGCCGGCCTGGCGGCAGATGTCGGCAAACAGCAGCGCGGTCAGCGAGGTGTACTCCGCCGGTTTCAGCACCACCGTGTTGCCCATCGCAAGCGCGGGCGCCACTTTCCAGGCCAGCATCAGCAGCGGGAAATTCCACGGAATGATCTGGCCGCAGACCCCGAGCGGCTCGCGGTCCGTCATTTCCGCGTCCATCAGCTGGGCATGGCCCGCGTGGTGATAGAAATGCCGCTGCACAAGCGGAATGTCGATGTCGCGGCTCTCGCGGATCGGCTTGCCGTTGTCCAGCGTTTCCAGCACCGCAAACAGGCGGCTGTGTTTCTGCAACAGGCGGGCAATGGCATAGAGGTAGGTTGCCCGACCAGAGCCCCCCATCGCGGCCCAGTCATCCTGGGCGGCGCGGGCGGCTTTGACCGCGGCATCCACGTCTTTCTTGGTGGCCTGGGTCAGCTCTGCCAGCACCTCTCCGGTTGCGGGGTTCTTGCTCTCGAACCCTTTGCCCGGGGCGGTGAACTCCCCGTTGATGAAATGGCCGAAGCGGCTGCCCTGGTCGACCAGCCAGGCATAGACATCAGCGGCGCTTTCGGGGGCGGAGCCATATTCCATGGTGTCGAAGATCTCTTTGATTGTCATCGGTTCTTCCTCACGCCATCGGGTGGCGGTAGCCAGCGGAATAGGCGCCGGTCACGTGGTGTTCGAGCTGGCGTTCGATATCGCCAAGCAGGCTGGACGCGCCAAAGCGGAACAGGTCGGGCTGCACCCAGCGCTTGCCCAGCTCTTCTTTCATGAGCGCAAGATAGACCAGCGCATCCTTGGCCTTGGAAATGCCGCCAGCGGGTTTGTAGCCGACATGAAAGCCGGTGCGCTCGTAATAGTCGCGAATGGCGCGGATCATCACCAGAGACACGGGCAGGGTGGCATTCACCCCTTCCTTGCCGGTGGAGGTCTTGATGAAGTCGGCGCCCGCCATCATGCAGATCATCGAGGCCCGGGCGACGTTGCGCAGGGTGCCGAGTTCGCCGGTGGCCAGGATCGCCTTGACGTGGGCGTCACCACAGGCGGCACGAAAGGCTTTCATCTCGTCATAGAGCGCCTGCCAGTTGCCCGAAAGCACATGGCGGCGGGAAATCACGATGTCGATCTCGGTGGCCCCGGCCTTGACGCTTTCCTTGATCTCTTCCAGTCGCAGGTGAAAGGGCGACAGACCGGCCGGAAACCCGGTGGAGACCGCAGCGACCGGAATCTGGGTGCCATGCAGGGCGCGGACCGCGGCCGGGATCATGTCGTGGTAGACGCAGACCGCGCCGGTGGTGATCTCTGGCATGCCAAGCTGCGACAGGATGTCGGCGCGGACCGGTTGGCGAGCCTTGGCACATAGGCGGCGGACCCGCGCTTCGGTGTCATCGCCGGCCAGGGTCGTCAGATCGATGCAGGTGACGGCCTTCAGAAGCCACGCGGCCTGATGGTCCTTCTTGACCGTGCGGCGGCCGGGCAGGCTGGCACAGCGGCGTTCGATGGCGGAGGTATTGGCCTCCAGCCCCAGCGCCCAGTCCAGATCGAGTGCGACACCGGGATTGCGGGGCAGGGCGCTGTCGGAGCCGTGACCGGAGGTCGGTGCAGCGGCTTTGGCGGCAGAGGCTTCTGCGATTTGGCTGTCCATGTGCGGGAGTCCTCAAAAGATTTGCAGATAAAATCGCACGTCCACCCCCGCGATTGCAAGCTTGCGAAGCAGGATCTGCGATAAAATTTGACCAAAAGGACAAAAAAGGGGTTGGTGTGCAGGGTGTTCCGGGGCGCCCGTACGCCGATGTTGATAGGGTCATCGCAGGATCTGCTATGCTCGCGTCACTATCGGCGTGGCAGGAGGCGTGTGGGCGCATCCCGCATCGCCAGCGGACAGGGCCGGACGGCGGCGATGCGCCGAGGGGCCGGTTCCCGTTGCCAGCTGCGTCCGATACGCGTATTCCGGGTGGCAGAATCGTGCGCTCACATGCTAAATCTTGGGTCATGGCTACGATCGACCCCCAAATCAGCGAAAACCCTGTCTCCCAAGCGATAGAGACCCACCGGCCTGTCATTCGCCAGCTGGACGACAGCGCCATCAACCGCATCGCTGCGGGTGAGGTGGTCGAACGCCCGGCCTCCGCCGTCAAGGAGCTGGTGGAGAACGCCATCGACGCCGGGGCGACCCGCATCACGGTCGAGATCGCAGATGGCGGCAAGACGCTGATCCGGGTGACCGACAATGGCTGTGGCATGTCGCCTGAAGATCTGCCGCTTGCCCTGTCGCGTCATGCGACGTCCAAGATCGACGGCTCGGATCTGCTCAATATCCACACATTCGGGTTTCGTGGCGAGGCCCTGCCCAGTTTGGGCGCGGTTGGCCGTCTCACCATCACCAGCCGGGCGGAGGGCCATGACGCGGCCCAACTCCGCGTCGCGGGCGGACATATGGAGCCAGTGAAACCTGCCGCGCTGCGTCAGGGCACCATCGTGGAGCTGCGCGATCTGTTCTTTGCCACGCCTGCACGGCTGAAGTTCATGCGCACCGACCGCGCAGAAACGCAGGCGATTTCCGACACCGTGAAGCGACTGGCGATGGCGGAACCTGCCGTGGGCTTCACCTTGCGGGATGTTTCCGGCGGCGGTGAGGGACGTGTGACATTCCGCGCCGACCCCATGAGCGGCGATCTCTTTGATGCGCTGCATGGCCGGCTTGCGCATGTGATTGGTCGCGAATTTGCAGAGAACGCGCTGAAGATCGACGCGACGCGCGAGGGCATCCGCCTTTATGGCTATGCAGCGCTGCCGACCTATTCGCGCGGGGCTGCGGTGACGCAGTTCCTGTTCGTGAACACCCGGCCGGTGAAGGACAAGATGCTCACCGGCGCGCTGCGGGCGGCCTATATGGATTTCCTCAGCCGCGATCGACATCCGGCGGCAGCCTTGTTCATCGATTGCGATCCGACGCTGGTGGATGTGAACGTCCACCCGGCAAAATCCGAGGTGCGGTTTCGCGATCCCGGACTGGCGCGCGGGCTGATTGTCTCCGCGTTGCGCCATGCGCTGGCGGACGCTGGCCACCGTGCCTCCAGCACTGTGGCGGGGGCGACGTTGGGCGCGATGCGGCCCGAGCAACCCACCGCGACGGGAGCGCCGAGGGTCTATCAGATGGATCGGCCGTCCCTGGGCGCACGCAACAGTTCTTATGCGGCGCAAGCCCCCGGTCAGCCGCCCGCACCGTCCTGGCCTGCGCCGCCACCGGCGGAACCTGCCGGCTTTGCCGAGATGTCCGGCGCCTACAGTGGCCGTCTGGTCGAAGACGCCGCAGCAGAGCCAGAAACGCACCCGGTCGAGGATCTGCCCTTGGGCGCGGCGCGCGGGCAGGTGCATGAAAACTACATCATTGCCCAGACCCGCGACGGTATGGTGATCGTCGACCAACATGCCGCGCATGAACGGCTGGTCTATGAAAAACTCAAACACCAGATGGCCGAGAGTGGCGTTGCCACCCAGGGGCTGCTGATCCCGGAGATTGTCGAGCTCTCGGATGGCGATTGCGCGCGTCTGCTGGACGTGGCCGATGATCTGGCAAAATTCGGCCTCGGGATCGAAGCCTTCGGCGGCAGTGCCGTGGCCGTGCGCGAAACTCCGGCCATTCTGGGCGAGGTCAATGCCGAGGCGATGATCCGCGACATTCTGGATGAACTGGCCGATCAGGGCGACAGCCAGTTGGTACAGGCGCGGTTGGAGGCGATCCTGTCGCGTGTGGCCTGCCATGGCTCGATCCGCTCCGGGCGGCGGATGCGCGGCGAGGAGATGAACGCGCTTCTGCGCGAGATGGAAGAGACGCCTCACTCCGGCCAGTGCAACCATGGCCGCCCAACCTATGTGGAACTCAAACTCGCTGACATCGAACGCCTGTTCGGTCGCAGCTGAAGGAATATCTGATGCAAGGCATGGACTCCGCCATCGCCAATATGGACTCGCTGGGAATGATCCTGCTCGGGGCTGCCGTGGGGGTGGTCCTGCTGTTTGTTCTATTGATCCAGTCGATGCGCAATTCCGCACGGGCGGCGCGCGCCATCGAGCCGCTGACCCAGCAGATGAGCACGCTTGGACAGGTGGCGCAGCAGTTGTCCTCCGGGCAGGAGGCGCTGCGCGGCAATTTGCAGACCGTGTCGGATACCCAGGCCAATGCCCAGTTGCAGATCCTTCAGACCATGGAGGCCCGGCTGGGCGACGTGCAGCAGCGCATGAACGACCGGCTGGCCGAGAATGCCATGAAACAAGCCCGCGCCATGACCGATATGCAGGAGCGCATGACCGAGAGCCTGCACGGCAACGCCAAGCGCACCGCCACCTCGCTGACGCAATTGCAGGAACGGCTCGCGGTGATCGACAAGGCGCAGGACAATATCACCAAACTGTCAGGCGATGTGTTGTCGTTGCAGGACATCCTGTCGAACAAGCAGACCCGCGGGGCGTTCGGAGAAATCCAGCTCAATGACATCGTGTCAAAGGCGCTTCCCAGCGATGCCTATGCGTTTCAGTACACGCTGTCGAACGGCAAGCGGGCGGACTGCCTGATCCATCTGCCCAACCCGCCGGGACCGATCGTGATCGACAGCAAGTTCCCGTTGGAACCCTATGAGGCGCTGCGCAATGCCGAGACGCAGGAGGAGCGGGCGCAGGCGGCGCGGCTTCTGAAGGGCGCGCTGCGCAAGCATATCCGGGACATCTCGGAGAAATACATCCTGGATGGCGAAACCGCCGACGGGGCGCTGCTGTTCCTGCCGTCCGAGGCGGTCTATGCGGAATTGCACGCGAATTTCTCCGACGTGGTGCGCGAGGGGTTCTCGCTCAAGGTCTGGATCGTGTCGCCCACCACCTGCATGGCGACCCTCAACACCATGCGTGCGATCCTGAAAGACGCACGCATGCGCGAACAGGCCGGCGCGATCCGCAAGGAACTGGGCCTGCTGCACAAGGATGTGGAGCGCCTCGGCGACCGGGTCGGCAATCTCGACCGGCATTTCAACCAGGCGCAGAAGGATATCGCCGACATCAAGATCAGCGCCGACAAGGCCGGGCGGCGGGCGCAGCGGCTCGACAACTTTGACTTTGAAGAGCTGAACCCCGAGAGCGTGTCGCAGGTGGTGGCGCTGGAGCGCCCGGGCGAATGATGCGGCTGCCACGTCGCCGGATAGCGCCGGATGCGGCGCTGCTGCGCGAAGCGGAACTGCGGGCGGAAAAGGTCGTTTCGATCCTGCGGATCTTTGTGGCGCTGGGCTTGATGGTGGTGTTCTTCCTTGCGGTCGGGGAACCCCCGGAGGAAATCGCCGATTTCCTGCGCAGGCAGTGGATCTTTGCGGTCCTGTCGATGGTCTTGTATCTGGCCCTCGGGGTGTTCAGCCTGTGGCTGGCCCGCAGCGGACGGTTTCGCCGCTGGATGGTCTGGCCGGTTGTGACGCTCGATTGCCTGTTCATGCTGGTGAATGCCTGGGTGGGGCTGGAGAATGTCTCCATGCCCGGAGCGCTGACATTCCTGTTGCCACCTACATGGCTGGTGCCGGTGGTGCTGGCCTTTGCGGTGCTGCGGTTCAATCCCTACCTTCAGGCCTATTGCGTGGCCCTGATCGTCGGCGGGCTGGGCTATCTGAGCTTTGTCAGCGAGGTGACGGTCTCGCCCGATATCGCCGATCGGGTGAAACACCTGGTGTCGGTGCCGCCCAATATCGTGCGGCTGACGATGATCCTGCTGGCGGGTGTGGTTCTGGTGGTGGCCGCGGCGGCGCTGCGGGATCTGTTGCATCGCGCGCTGATCGAGACGGAGAAACGCCTGCTGCTGACGCGCTATTTGCCAGCACGGCTGGCAGATCGGGTGCAGGGCGAGAACCTGGACGACATGCGTCAGGAACAGCGGCAGGACATGGGGGTGATGTTCGTGGACATTCGCGGCTTTACCTCCTGGGCCGAAGGGCGCGATCCGGCGGAGGTTGGCGCCTTTGTCACGGAGTACCGTACACGCGTCCAGCGCGCCGCGCGCGAGACCGGTGGCATGGTGGACAAGTTCATCGGGGATGGTGCGATGTTGTTGTTTGACGGCGAGGGCGCACCGGACCGGGCATTGAACTGCGCGCGGCGTCTCTCGGATGAAATGCACGATTGGTCCGATGCGCGGCTGCAAGACGGACGCAGCGCCGTGCATGTGGGGATCGGGCTGCATTGGGGTGAGGTGTTTTCCGGCGTGGTCGGTGATGAGGACCGGCTGGAGTACACCGCCCTTGGCGACACGGTGAACATCGCGGCGCGGCTGGAGCAGATGACCAAGACCTGTGAGATGGAGATCATCGTATCGGGCGCGGTGCTTGAGGCGGCAGCGGAGCCCGCGCGCGAGGGCTGGATTGCGCTGGAACCGGCGCCCTTGCGCGGGCGCAGCCAGCCGCTTGCCCTCTTTGGACGTCAGGCGCGCATGCGTGAGGCCGGTATGGCCTGATTTGCTGTAGATCAAGGTCGCGGCCTGCCATGGGTGTCACTGTTGCAGCACCCGATAGCTTCATGGAAGGACGCGCAGGATGGTCGAGATTGCAAGCAACAAGGCGGAACAGGTCGCGCTGATGGCGCGCGAAATCGAGCGTGCGGAACCTGAGCTGCGCGCCTTCATTGCCGATATGAACGAGGACGAGCAGGCGGAGCTTGTGGCTCTGGTCTGGGTGGGGCGCGGTGTATTTGAGGCGGAGGAGTTTGGTCAGGCGGTGGCCACGGCGCGCGCCGAGAAAACCACGCCAACCGAGGATTATCTCCTCGCGACCCCGAACCTTGCCTACGACATCGAGGCGGGATTGGAAGCGCTGGGCGTTGATGTGACAGCCGCCGCCGAGGATGTCATGGGGCGGTAACTAACATAAGAAAGCCCCGCCAGATTTCTCTGACGGGGCTCTTTTTATCTCACCGATCTCAGGAGCGGTGTGACACCACCTGAAGGTGCTGGGCCAGCGCGCCGATGCGCCCCATCCAGCTGTCCACAAGCGCCGGATCACTCGGCGCGGCGCTGACGCCGGGGGCGATCTTGCCGTTCATCGCGGCCTCGATCGCGAAGGACACCGGATAGGACACCAGACGCGCCATGGCGCTGCCGCGCTCGTCGCCCCATGCGTCCATCACATAGGTCTTATGCCATTTGGTCTGGCCGTCTTTTTCCGCCTTGAGGTCCACGCAGAGCACCACGCGGTCCGGCTCGCCCTCGTCATAGGCGTTCTCATCCCAGAACTGGTCGGACATTTCCTTGAGCCGGGCATCGCCTTCGGGGCCTTCAAGCGTCTCAACCTCTTTGAAGACATCCGCCCAGGCCTTGGTCCAGCCATCCAGACGCAGCGTGCCGCGCACGAAGGTTTTGACCTTCCAGTCCTTGTCGAAGTGGTATTGCGCCATGAAGGGCAGGCTGTCGCGGTTGGGATAGACCTCAAAGCTCTCTGGCGTGGCCAGAGGCGCGTCATAGGTGGAGATTGCATCCCAAGGGCGTGCCACGTCCAGGACCTCAAAATCGCGGATCGAGCGGGAGGGGGACCGCAGTGCCTTGAGCACGCCCAGTGGCGACCAGCTGAACTTGTAGCGGAAAGGGTTCGGTGTTTTGGGGATGCCGCCGCAATAAGACAGAAAGCTGATCTCATTGTCGGGGTCGAAGGCGGGAGATTCCGCATATTCGGCGACCAGGGCATGTGCCATCAGGTGATCAATGCCCGGATCAAGCCCGACCTCATTGACCAGCGCGACGCCTGCGTCCTTGGCTTTCTGATCCAGCGCCCGCATCTCTGGCGAGATATAGGAGGAGGACACAAAATGCGCGCCATTGTTGATGGCGAGCTCTGCCAGTTCGACATGCCAGTCGCCGGGCAGCATCGAGACCACCACGTCAGCGGGGCTGAGGAGTTCCGACAGACGCGCGATGGAAAACTTGTGGATGTTGGTGGTGAGGTCGCCAACGGCCTCGGCGGCTTTTTCCGGTGTGCGGTTCCAGACGGCCACGTCGTGACCCGCTTCGAGCAGGCGACGCAGGCCGGGGATGGCGGAGAGGCCAGTGCCGCACCAGTGAATAGTCATAGTTGTTCTCCTTCGTCCGGGCAGGCTGGTTAGCCCGCCACATGTTCGTCAAAGACTGCCTTGGCCCGGCTCCAGACACCCGCATCCAGATCGGACAGGGTCAAGAGGCTGGCCAGCAGCTGGTCTGCATAATCCTCGGAGCTCTCGGCGGGCAGCATCGAGGGCAGGTTGTCGATGGCCATCACATCCAGCACCGGGGCGTTGGCAACACGCAGCACAGGTGCGTCCCACGTGGTGGCACGGGAGTAGACCGGAACCGGATTGTAGTCGCTGTCGGGGTCGCAGGCCACATCGCCAATTGCGGTCAGTTTGCGGTCGGCCTGAAGCGCGTCTTGCGGCACAAAAACGGGTGTGCCGGGGCGGGCAAAGATGCAGTTCAGGAACAGATCGTGGTTCAGGATCTCGGGAAACGGCCCGCCGCTGGCGGTCTCTTTCATATCCCATTTGGTGACTGTGACGCCCATCGCCTCGCAGAGGTCCGCCGCGCCGGTGCCCACGCGCCCCAGGGCGCCGATGACAATGGCGGTGGGACGCTCAGCGCCGGATGCATCCAGCTCCTCTCCCAGATCAGAGAGCAGAGCGTCCTTGTCTTTGTAGACACCAACCGGGCCACAGACTTCACCGCGTTGTTGCGCAGCCCAGGCCTTGAGTGTCACGGCAGCCCCCGCATAACCCGCCCAATAGCCAAAGGCGGCAACCCGGCGTCCGGTTTCGTCCACAAGATATTCCAGATCATACAGCGTCCCGCCACCCTCGCGGAACCGTCGCAAAAGCTCCTTGCCGGAGTGCTGGCCCTTGAAGGCATGGCCGAACATGATGTGGCGATGGGGCAGGGGGGTGCCGTCCTCGGGCAGTTCTTTCAGGCCAAAGATGATCGCGTCGCGCGGCGCGTCGGGCCAGGAGTTTTCTGCCGCAATCTCGCAGCCTGCGTCGATGTAGCCTTGCAGCGGGATGGCGCGGCTGCGGCTCTTTTCGACGGTGACGCGAATGCCTGCGTCCAACAGGGCCTTTGCCCCCGCAGGCGTCAGGCCCACGCGATCCTCGTTCGGGCGTTGCTCGGCCCGGACCCAGAGATGTGTCATAGTCTTGTCCTTCAAAGCATATCTTTGGCGCGTACAGTCTTGACGCTGTCGCGGGCTTCCATCGCGTCCATAAAGGCTCTGATCTTGGGAAAGCGATCAACCTTGACGCCATCCCCCTCGAGCCAGGTGCAGACCACGTAGAGGTAACAATCCGCGAGGCTGAGCGTTTCCCCGAGCACAAATGGGCCGCGCAGGCCGTGGTTGCAGATGTAGTCGCAGGAGGCGGCCATGGTTTCGGGCGCCTTGCGTTTCATGTCCTTGAATGACGCCGGATTGGAGGCCCAGCGGTGGCCCCGCATTTTGTGGGCGTGGTTCACATGCATGGTGGAGGCAAGATAGAACATCACCTCGCGCATGCGGGCCATCAGGACCGGATCGGTGGGGCGCAGCCCCGCATCAGGCGCCAGATCGGCAATATACTCCAACAGCGCACCGGTCTCTGTGAGGATGCCGCCATCGACCACCAATGCCGGCACGCGGCCCTTCGGGTTGATCTGATGATAGGCTTTGGTTGTTTGCTGTTTTTCGGCAAAATCGATCTTGATGGCCTCATAGGTGAGGCCGGCCTCTTCGAGCGCGATGGCGACCGCAATGGAGATGGTGTGGGGCGCGTAGTAAAGTTGCATGGCTGTCTCCTGTGCGGGATCTCAGAGGTGGGTGCGCGCGTATTGCCGGTCCGGCTCTTCCAGATGCGGCACCGCATTAAAGAGAACCGGCGCATAGGTCCCGCCGATATTGTGCAAACGGTGCAGCGAGGTGTTCATGATCGCCAGCGCCATACGCGCGGTTGCGGCCGTATCGAGCCCCAGACACTGACGCATCACCATGGAGATCAGCCCGCCTGATGTGACCACCAATGCAGGGCCTTCACCGTCTGCGATCTCCGCGAGTGCGGCTTTGGTCCGGGATTCAAAGTCGCGCCAGCTTTCTGGCGGCGCGCCGATCTTGTCGGCCTCCCACGCGGCAAAAACCTGTGGGAGATGGGCGACAAATCCTTCACGTTCTTGCGGGATCGGCAGGCCGTGCTGGGCTTCCATCCTCTGTGCGAGGGTGAAATATTCCATCTCGTTGAGGCGGGGGTCGCGGATCAATTGCCCCGCATCAAAGCCCATGGCGCGGGCGGTTTCTTCGTGCCGGGTCAGGGTGCCGCAATAGATGCGGGCGTAGTGGTCCTTGCAGTTGCGCAGATAGTTACCCAGCCATTGGGCCTGCTGATGACCAAGGGCGCTCAGCTTGTCGTAGCTGGCTTCGTCCCGTGCCCCGGTATTGGCCTGGCCGTGGCGGACCAGCGTTATCTCTGACATGCGCGCCCCTTCGATCCTTTTGCAGAACTACTAGGGGAGGGGCGTCCGGGTTAAAAGGGTCAAACTGCATTGGGTGTGAGCGCGCGGTGAGCGATGCGCCGGATGCAGGCAGTCGGAGCTGTCGTACTCAGGCGCGGTCGTAGCCGCGTTTCAACATCCGGTGACGATGGCGATCTGCCGCGACCGAGGCCTCGCGCAGATTGCCGAAGATGTTGATCGTTGAGCACCCCTTGCCCCCTTTGATGCCCCACTCCCGCAAGAGCGAGACCTCGTCAAAGAGGTTCATTGCCAGTTCGATCCGATAGAACCGGGCAGGGCGGGTTTCAGCGTGGCGATAGAGCAGACAGGTGGCCATAGCTCTTTTTACGCCACCCGAATCACCGCTGCAAGAGGCGGGGGCCCTCCCGCCCGTCGCCGGAGGAGAAATCTCCTCCGCTCCCGTTGGGCCCGGCGCCGCGCCTGCGGCGCGGCGTGACCGCTTGCCCGGCAGGGCAAGCGCTCGGCCCAACGCTGCCAAGGGGTTTTGCCGCAGGCAAGGCACCTGCAGGGGCGGGAGCGCCCCCGTCGCGACCAGGGTATCCGTGTCCGGTTTAAACGATCAGCTCCAGCTGACATCGCCCAGGAAAATATAGCCTGCGCCATAGATGGTTTTGATGAGGCGCGGGTTCTTGGGGTCCTCGCGCAATTTTGTGCGCAGGCGCGAGACCCGCACATCCATGGCGCGGTCGAAACTGTCGCCCGCGCCTCCGCCCAGGCGTTCCATCATCTGTGCGCGCGAGATCAGCCGCTTTGGGCTTTCCAGAAACAGACGTAGCACCTCGCCTTCGGCGTGGGAAAAGGCGGTCTCGCCTCCGTTCTCATCCTCAAGCGCGTAGCGGTCGAAATGTGCGGTCCAGCCTGAGAATTGTGCGCGATCCCCGGATGGCGTTTGACCACCACGCGGCGTGTCGCGCAGGCGCACCCGGATGCGCGCGACGACCTCGGCGGGATCAAATGGCTTGGTGATGTAATCATCCGCCCCCAGCTCCAACCCTGTCACCCGATCCTGCACCTGCGCCCGGCCCGATATGATGATGACGCTGGCGCCCTGTTCCAGCGCCAGCCGATGAACCAGCGCCAGCCCGTCGGTGTCGGGCAGTGACAGATCCACCAGACAGACATCCGGCGTCACCCGTTTGAGCGCCGCCTCGAAATCGCGAGCGCGAGAAAAGCTTTGCGTGCGATAGCCCGCATCTTCCAGTGTCTCGGTCAGCAGCTGGCGGATCTCGGGCTCGTCATCGAGGATGGTCACGAGCGGGGATGAGGTGGCATCACGCATGGTCGGCCTTCTGTTGCAGGAGCGCCATCAGGTGGGAGCTTTCAAAGGGTTTGGGCAACAGCGGCGCAGAGGCCAATGCCGCGCGGTAAAGCGGGTCCGTGTGGGGCAGGGAGGTCATCAACACGACCGGTGGCGCGTCTGACCCGAGCCGCGCACAGAGATCGACGCCGGTGGCCTCGCCCTCGAGTTTAATGTCCGACAGGATCAGCGCGATCCCTTCCACATCGGCCAGTAGTGCTATGGCCTCGTCCACGCTGGTGGCCTCAATCACCGAAAAGCCGAGGTCCATCAGCACTTGCCGATAGGTCGCCCGGAGCGCGTCGCTGTCCTCTACCAACAGGGCGATGCCACCCGCTGCCATGGGCGCTGGGCGGTGGGGCAGGCGCAATGTGACCATGGCACCTGACACTGTGTTGCTGATGCGAATGTCACCCCCGGCGGATTTCACCATGTCATAGACCATCGACAGCCCGAGGCCCGAGCCTTCCTGACCTTTGGTGGTGAAAAACGGGTTGAGCGCGTTTTCCAGGGCCGGTTTGGAAAACCCCGGGCCGGTGTCGCTTACGGAAAACTCAATCCATGTTTGGCCGACCAAATGGGCGGCAACCGTGATTTGTCCAGTGGTGCCACAGGCGTCGCGGGCGTTCAGGATCAGGTTCAAAAGCGCATCCTGCAACCGGCCCGGATCCAGAAGGAACCGCCCTTCGCCAGTATTATCTAGCACACTGAGGCCAATGCCCTGCGGCAGTGACGGCGTGGCGAGGATTTTCATCTCCTCCAGCAGCGCGTGCAAATCGGTGGCTTGCGGGCGCAATCCCCGATGGCTGGTCATCTCCGCCATCCGGTCCAGCAGACGTCCCCCACGTCGTGCGGCCGAGAGCGTCGCCTCAACCAGTTCGCCTGCACCGTCGGGCAGGGAAATACGGGCCAGACGGGTCTGCATACCGAGGATAATGGTCAGGAGATTGGAGAAATCATGCGCCAGACCGCTGGTCATCTGTGCTGCAATCTCGCGTTTGCGGGCCTGTTGTAGTGCGACACGGGTCTGGGTTTCCTCGGTCACATCCATCGACAAGATAAAGACACCGCCCTCGTTGTCGGGCGTAAAGGCCACCCGCAGGCGGCGGCTGTCGTGATCTTCGGTGAACTCAAACACCGGGCTTTCGCCTTGATAGGCGGCGTCCAGATGCGGGGCGATGCGGCCATATGCGGCTGGCCCCAGAGCGTCAGCAATATGTTCGCCAAGAATATCGGAAGGGCGCCCGGGAAACACCTTGTTCAGACGCCCGTTGGTGAAGGTGTAATATCCCTCCGGGTCCACATGGGCGATATGCGCGGGCATCATTTCGGTGGTCAGGCGCGTGCGGGCCTCGGTCTGGGTGAGCTGACGCTTGGTTTCCTCCAGCGTGGTGATGGTCGCGGCCAGCTTGCGGTTGGTGGCCGAAAGCTCCTCGGTGTAGCTCATCACCTGATCCGAGAGTTCCTCGGACCGGGTGCGCAGCAATTCCTCAACCCGTTTGGTGCGGGTGATGTCAGTGTAAACCGTGACCCAGCCGCCCTGCGGCAGAGGCGCGCCCTCGATCGAGATCACATGCCCGTTGGCGCGCTGGCGTTCGACATAATGGGGCACAAAGGCGCGGGCCTGATCGACGCGCAACTGGACGAACGATTCGATGTCATCAATGGGGCCGTAGTCGCCCCGCTCCGCAATGAAGCGGATGGTGTCCTCAAAGCTTGCACCGTCCTGCACCAGTTCGGGGGGCAGGGAGAACATTTCCTGAAAACGATGGTTGCAGGCGGCGAGGCGCAAATCACTGTCATAGATCGACATGGCCTGCGCAATCAGGTTGAGACCGGCGTCAATCATCGCCATTCGCTGTGCAGTCGACTGTTTCATTTAAGCTCCCCACGTATGGGCTAGCAGCTTGCGCAGCATTGGCAAAGCGGCTTCTTCCGCCGGTCGGCTCGACCCCAGCGTCGCATTTTCGCGACCTTGTTACAATTCGATAGGTTTCAGAAATCATCGCGAAAAACTTGCTTTGTTACAAAGGTGCAGTCCTAATGCGGACATAAGGATCGCATCCCGCACCTGTGGGAGAAGCGATCAATCCGGTCGGGGAGGACCGGATATGGGAGGAGTAAATACGTGTCTCAGACCGCTGCGCAGACATCGTCTGGCGCCGGGCAGCTTATGTCTGTTCCGGCCCTGCTGGAGAGAAACGCAACTGTCCATGCCAACCGCCCGGCCTACCGGGAAAAGGAGTTTGGCATCTGGCAAAGCTGGACCTGGAGGGAAACCGCCGAGGAAATCGAGGCGCTTGCCTTGGGTCTGTTGAACCTCGGCGTGGCTGAGGGGGATTTTATCGCCATAATCGGGCGCAACCGGCCTTCGCTTTATTGGTCGATGGTTGCGGCGCAAAGTGTTGGTGCGGTGCCGGTGCCTGTCTATCAGGACTCCAGCGCCGAAGAGATGGCCTATGTGCTGGATCATTGCGGTGCGGCCTATGTGATCGCCGGCGATCAGGAGCAGGTCGACAAGGTCATCGAGGTCAAGGACCAGCTGACCAACCTCAAGCACATGATCTACGTGGACCCGAAGGGCCTGCGCAAATACGACCATCACCAGTTGCATCAATATAGCCACGTGCAGGAACAGGGACGTGCCGCGCGCGATGAGTTCAGCGATGATCTGGCGGCGCGCAAGGCCAAGCTCACTTATGATTCCACCTGTGTGATGCTTTATACGTCGGGCACCACCGGGCGGCCCAAGGGCGTGGTGCTCTCCAATCGCAATGTTGTCGAGAGCGCCAAGAATGTGAGCATGTTCGACAAGCTCACCGAAAAAGAAGACATCCTGTCCTATCTGCCGATGGCATGGGTGGGGGATTTCATCTTTTCGCTGGGGCAGTCCTACTGGTGCGGGTTTTGCGTCAATTGCCCCGAGAGCGAAGACACCATGATGACGGATCTGCGCGAGATCGGTCCCACCTATTTCTTTGCGCCGCCGCGCGTGTTTGAGGGTCAACTCACCAATGTGATGATCCGCATGGAAGACGCGGGCAAGCTGAAGCAGAAGATGTTTCATCACTTCCTGGCCCATGCCAAGAAAGTCGGCGGTCTGATCCTAGATGGTAAACCTGTCGGCATGATGGACCGGCTGAAGTATCGCCTTGGGGATCTCTTGGTCTACGGTCCCCTGAAGGATACGCTTGGCTATGGCCGTATCCGTGTCGGCTATACGGCGGGGGAGGCGATCGGGCCGGAGATTTTTGATTTCTACCGCTCGCTGGGGATCAACCTCAAACAGCTCTATGGTCAGACAGAGGCCACGGTGTTCATCACCGTGCAGCCCGATGGTGAAGTGCGCGCCGATACCGTGGGCGTGCCTGCGCCGGATGTGGAGATCAAGATCGACGACAAGGGCGAGATCCATTACCGCTCGCCGGGTACGTTTGTCGAATACTACAAGAACGCGGAATCCACCGCCTCGACCAAGGACGCCGAGGGTTGGGTCGCTACGGGTGATGCGGGCTTTATCGAGGAAAGCTCCGGCCATCTGCGGATCATCGACCGGGCCAAGGATGTTGGCAAAATGGCCAGCGGCGCGATGTTTGCGCCGAAATACGTCGAGAACAAGCTGAAGTTCTATCCGGATATTCTGGAGGCGGTGCTGTTTGGCAATGGCCGCGACCGCTGTGTGGCCTTCATCAACATCGACCTCACGGCGGTGGGCAACTGGGCAGAGCGCAACAACATCGCCTATGCCTCCTATCAGGAGCTGGCCGGTCATCCGCGCGTGCTGGAGACCATCCGGAACCATGTGGAGGCGGTGAATGCCTCGGTGGCGCAGGATGAGATGCTGTCGGGCTGTCAGGTGCATCGCTTTGTGGTGCTGCACAAGGAACTGGACGCAGATGACGGTGAAATGACCCGCACCCGCAAGGTGCGCCGTCGCATCGTCGAGGAGAAATTCGCCGACATTATTGCCGCGCTTTATGATGGCTCAGAGCAGATCTCGACCCGGACCGAGGTCACCTATGAAGACGGCCGCAAAGGCGCGATCAGTGCGACGCTGACCTGCGTGGATGCGAAGGTGCAATCCCCCATGGCACAGCAGGTGGCAGCGGAATGACGGCTTTGACGACGCTCGTGCAGGCAAGCTGCACATCGCCCCGCCCGCCGTCCCATCTGGCGCGAAATCCCAAAGGAGTGGCCCATGCTTGATGCGGCTGAGAGCTATGTGACCGAGGATGGCCGCACCATTGGTGGCGTGGTCATGGAGATGAAGAACATCACCCTGCGGTTTGGCGGCGTGGTGGCGATCAAGGATATCTCCTTTGACATCCGCGAAGGGGAAATCCGCGCGATCATCGGCCCGAATGGTGCCGGGAAATCCTCAATGCTGAATGTGATTTCGGGTTTTTACGTGCCGCAAGAAGGCGAGGTCTGGTTTCATGGGGCCAAACGCCCCCCGATGAAACCCTATGAGGTGGCCCGGCAGGGAATTGCGCGCACGTTCCAGAATATCGCGCTGTTTGACGGGATGAGCGTGCTCGACAACGTGATGACGGGGCGGTTGAACTACATGAAGGCGGGCATGTTTCAGCAGGCTTTCTGGAAAGGCCGCGCCGAGAAAGAAGAGGTCGAGAACCGCGAAGTCGTGGAAAAGATCATCGACTTTCTTGAAATTCAGGCGATCCGCAAAACCCCCGTCGCGCGACTGCCCTACGGTCTGAAGAAACGCGTCGAACTCGCCCGCGCCTTGGCGGCAGAGCCGAAGCTGTTGCTGCTGGACGAGCCGATGGCCGGCATGAATGTCGAGGAAAAAGAGGACATGTCCCGCTTTATTCTCGATGTGAACGACGAGTTCGGCACCACCATTGCCCTGATTGAGCACGACATGGGCGTGGTCATGGACCTGTCTGATCGGGTGGTGGTGATGGATTACGGCAAGAAGATTGGCGATGGCACACCGGATGAGGTGCGCAACAATCAGGACGTCATCGACGCCTATCTGGGGGTGTCCCATGACTGATTTCGCCTGCGCAACAGCAATGAACAAGGAGGCGTACCATGCCTGATCAACTGATCTTTGCCATGGAGGTGACGCTGAACGGGCTGATGGCCGGGGTGCTTTATGCGCTGGTCGCGCTGGGCTTCGTGCTGATCTACAAGGCCTCTGGCATCTTCAACTACGCCCAAGGCGTGATGGCGCTTTTTGCGGCCATGACGCTGGTGGGGATCATGCAGGGGCAGGTGCCGTTCTCGCATATGATCAACGCGGTCTTTGGCGGCCATATCACCCACTTTGGCTGGACGGTTCCGTCCTTCGTGGCGATCCTGATGACCGTTGTGGTGATGGTGGTGCTGGCGTGGCTGGTGCAGGTTCTCGTGATGAAACACCTCGTGGGTCAAGAGCCGATCATCCTCTTTATGGCCACGATCGGGCTTGCGTATTTCCTCGAAGGTGTGGCGGATCTGATGTGGGGGTCCGAGATCAAGACGCTTGATGTGGGCCTGCCACAAGGGATCAACCTCTGGATTGACGAGACGACCTTTGGGATCTTCGGCTACGGTTTCTTTATCGACAATCTCGATATCGTGGCGACGGTCATCGCAGCGCTTCTGGTGACCGGCCTCGTGTTGTTCAGCCAGTACACCAAGCAAGGCCGGGCCATGCGAGCGGTGGCGGATGATCACCAGGCGGCGCTGTCGGTGGGGATTTCGCTGAACTTCATCTGGGTGCTGGTCTGGTCGGTTGCGGGATTTGTCGCGCTGGTTGCCGGCATCATGTGGGGCACAAAATCGGGCGTGCAGTTCTCGCTGTCGCTGATCGCGCTCAAGGCCCTGCCAGTGCTGATGCTGGGTGGTTTCACCTCGATCCCCGGGGCCATTGTGGGCGGGCTGATCATCGGCGTGGGCGAGAAACTCTTTGAGTTCCTCATCGGCCCGATGGTGGGCGGTGCCACCGAGAACTGGTTTGCCTATGTTCTGGCGCTGATTTTCCTCGTGTTCCGCCCACAGGGCCTCTTTGGCGAGAAGATCATTGAACGGGTTTGAGGCGCATATCCTCCCCCCCTCCGGCGGTGTGCAGACTCAGTTCTGCATCCGCTGGAAGGCGGCGATGACCACGGCGGCGAAGACCGTGACCGCGAGCGTCAATGCGATGGTGATATCCCCGATGAGCCGTCCGATGAGGAAGGTCATCAAGCCCGCGGCGCAGAGCCCCACAAGGATGAGCCCCCAGAAGAACGACATGTCATGGCTCTCGGCGGGGTCCGACTGCGGAGCCACCATCGGTGCGGTGCGGCGCGTGGAAGACGGGGCGGCCGGGCGGGGCCGTGGACGCGCCGCTTTCCCTGCCGCGGACCTGCGCGCGCGCGGTCCGGCGGGTTCCACCTCGGCATCCTCGACCATCGACAAAAGCTTTGACCGGGCATCGGCATATTGCGCGTCGGTCAGATCACCTCGTTTCCGTGCAGCATCCAGCTGCCGGAGTCTCTCCAGCATTACGGTCATGTCACCCACTCACTTTTCCCACGCGCACCGTGCGAGGCAGATTGGGGCAAAATGTGGCGAAACGCGGAAATCTGACGAAATGGTTAACGGGGAGGCCCTGTCATGAGCAAGCTGATCGCGGTGCTGAACGTCATTGCGTGGTCCGGATTCTGGGCCTTTGGCTATCTTGCGCTGACGGGCGAGGGCTACACGACCGGGCAGATCACCGTCGCGACTCTGCTGGCGGCGCTGGGGCTGTTCGGGGGCCTCTTCGCCTATCTGAAACTGGTGCGGTTCTCGGAGCGGACGGGCTACGCCAAACCCTCCAACCGGATGACCCGCGCACAGCGGGACGCGGCGCAGTCCAACTGGGGAGAGGTCTGATGCAGAACGATAAATTCAAAGAAGGGAGCCTCTGAGCCATGTTCTACCGTGAAGCCGGGGATTTCAAACTCTCCTATGTCGAGGACAGTCAGACCTTTCCGATCAAATTCGACCGCTACCGCTATTATGCGGTGCTGGCCGTGGCCTTTGGTGTGGTGCCGTTTCTGGTCAATGACTACTGGGTCAATGCGATCCTGTTGCCGTTCCTGATCTACGCGATCGCGGCGATCGGGCTGAACATCCTTGTTGGTTACTGCGGGCAGGTTTCGCTGGGCACCGGGGGGTTCATGGCGGTGGGCGCTTATGCCTGCTACAAGCTGATGACGGCCTTCCCCGAGGTGTCCATGTTCATCCACGTCTTGCTGGCGGGGGGAATCACGGCGCTGGTCTGCGTGCTGTTTGGCTTGCCCAGTTTGCGCATCAAGGGGTTTTACCTCGCGGTGGCAACCCTGGCGGCACAGTTCTTTCTGGTCTGGCTCTTCAACCGGGTGCCGTGGTTCTACAACTACTCGGCCTCTGGCCAGATCAACGCACCGGAACGGGATGTGTTTGGCATTATCATCACCGGCCCCAATGCACCGGCCTGGGCGACCTATATGTTCTGCCTGATTTTCCTGACGTTCTGCGCCATTGTGGCCCGCAACCTGACACGGGGCACCCAGGGGCGCACATGGATGGCGATCCGCGACATGGACATTGCGGCTGAAATCATCGGCGTGAACCCCCTGAAGGCAAAAATGACAGCCTTCGCGGTCTCGGGCTTCTTTGTCGGCATCTCCGGGGCGCTGTTCTTCTCGGTCTATCTCGGCGCGGTCGAGGTCGGTGAGGCCTTTGGCATCAACAAGTCGTTCCTTGTGCTGTTCATGGTGATCATCGGCGGTCTGGGGTCGATCTTTGGCTCTTTTGCAGGGGCTGCATTTCTGGTGTTGCTGCCGGTGATCCTCAAGGTCGTGGGCGTCGACTGGCTGGGCTGGCCCACAGATATCGTGGCGCATTTCCAGCTGGTGATTGTCGGCGGGCTGATCATCACGTTCCTGATCCTGGAGCCACACGGCCTCGCGCAGCTCTGGCGTGTCGCCAAGGAGAAACTGCGGCTCTGGCCGTTCCCGCACTAGCGCGGCGGACCACACGATATTCGCCGGGGGCGGCAAGAGGAGGTCGGCCCCGAACTACAAAAACATCGGAAAAATTCAGGGAGGATGACACCCGATGAAACTGAAACTGACAAGCGTAGCGCTGAGTGCGCTGATTGCCGCAAGCCCGGCCATGGCCGATCTGGTATTCCCGGATCTCAGCTACCGCACCGGCCCCTATGCCGCGGGCGGCATTCCGTTCTCTGACGGCTACAACGACTATTTCACCCTGGTGAACGAGCGTGACGGGGGCATCGGCGGCGTCAAGGCCCGCGTGATCGAATGCGAGACCGGCTATAACACCGAAAAAGGTGTGGAATGCTATGAATCCACCAAGGGCGAAGGCGCGCTGATCTATCAACCGCTCTCCACCGGGATCACCTACCAGCTGATTCCCAAAGTGACCGCAGACGGTATTCCGCTTCACACCATGGGCTACGGCCGGACCTCCGCCGCCAATGGCAAGGTCTTCTCGAACGTCTTCAACTACCCGGCCAACTACTGGGACGGGGCCTCGGGCGTGATCAACTATCTGCTCGAAGAAAATGGGGGCGACCTGAACGGCAAGAAGATCGCGCTGGTCTACCACAACTCCGCCTACGGCAAGGAGCCGATCCGCACGCTGGAGGAGCTTTCCGAAAAGCACGGGTTCGAGCTGAGCCTGCTGCCGGTGGACCATCCGGGGCAGGAGCAAAAGTCGCAGTGGCTTCAGATCCGCCGGGACCGTCCCGATAATGTCGTGATGTGGGGCTGGGGCGTGATGAACCAGGTGGCGATCCAGGAAGCCGCCAACATCCGCTTCCCGATGGAAAACTTCATTGGCGTGTGGTGGTCCGGTGCCGAACATGACGTGATGCCGGCCGGCGACAAGGCGGATGGCTACAAGGCCGTGACCTTCCACAACGTCGGTCGCGACTTCCCGATCTTTGACGACATCCAGACGCATGTGGTCGATAAAGGTCTAGCGGCGGGCGCAGGCGATCAGATCGGCAATGTGCTCTATAACCGTGGCATGTATGCGGCGATGCTCGCCGTGGAGGCGGCCAAAACCGCTCAGGAGATCCACGGCACGGCCGAGATCGACGCCTCGATGATGCGTGACGGGATGGAAGCGCTGTCGATCACGGCTGACAAGATGAACGCCCTTGGCATGCCGAACTTTGGCCCGTCCTTTGACGTAAGCTGTGAAAACCACGGCGGCCCCGGGCTTGTCGGTGTGACCCAGTGGGATGCGGAGAGCCAGACCTGGTCGCTGATCTCCGGGTTCAATCCCACGGATTCCGAGGTGATCGGCGAGCTGATCGAAGAGGATTCCGCCGCCTATGCTGCGGAAAACAACATCGAGGAACGCTGCAACTAAGCGCAAACCCACGCCGGCCCATGGGGCGGCGTGGACCTCAGAACTCATTGGGTGCGGCGCAGGGCTGCCGTACCCGTTTCGTCCCCACCGGACACTGACGAAGGGAATAGGCTTTCGAGATGCTGGACGCGGCCAACACCACAGACGTGCAGGCGGAGACCCTGCTCGAGGTCAACAATATCGAGGTGATCTACAATCACGTGATCCTCGTTCTGAAGGGCGTGAGCCTGAATGTTCCCAAGGGCGGGATTACCGCATTGTTGGGGGGCAACGGCGCGGGCAAGACCACGACGCTGAAGGCGATCTCCAACCTGTTGCATTCGGAGCGCGGCGAGGTGACCAAGGGATCGGTGCGCTATCGCGGCGCTGATGTGCATGAACAGGACCCGGCCGAGCTGGTGAAGAAGGGCGTCATCCAGGTGATGGAAGGCCGCCATTGCTTTGAGCACCTGACGGTCGAAGAGAACCTGCTCACCGGGGCCTATACCCGTGGTGACAGCAGCGCCAAGATCCAGGAGGATCTGGAGCTGGTCTACACTTATTTTCCGCGCCTCAAGGAGCGCCGCAAGAGCCAGGCGGGCTACACCTCGGGTGGGGAGCAGCAGATGGTGGCCATGGGCCGCGCGCTGATGAGCCGCCCGGAGACGATCCTGCTGGATGAGCCCTCGATGGGGCTGGCGCCGCAGCTGGTGGAGCAGATCTTTGAGATCGTGAAGTCGATCAATGAGAACGAGGGCGTGACCTTCCTGCTGGCGGAACAGAACACCAACGTGGCGCTGCGCTATGCCCACTACGGGTACATTCTGGAATCCGGGCGAGTGGTGATGGACGGCCCGGCGGCAGAGCTGCGTGAAAACCCGGATGTGAAGGAATTCTACCTCGGCATGTCCGAAGATGGCCGCAAGAGTTTCCGCGATGTGCGTTCCTATCGCCGTCGGAAAAGGTGGTTGAGCTAAGGCGGGGAGGGACGACATGACCTATTTTGATACATTGGAAACCCGCAGCGCCGATGAACGCGCGGCAGATCTGGCGACGCTCCTGCCAGAACAGATCGCCCGTGCCAAATCCGCGCCCGGTTTTGCCGCCCTGCTCGCGGATGTAGACCCGGCAAAGATCACATCGGTGGAGGCGCTGGTGGCATTGCCGGTGCTGCGCAAAGCGGATTTGAGTGCGGCGCAGGCCGCACAGCCCCCCTTTGGGGGGTTCACCGTCAAGCCTGCGCACGGGTTTGCCCATATCTTTCAATCCCCGGGGCCGATTTATGAACCCGGTGGCGTCGATCACGACTGGTGGCGGATGGGGCGTTTCCTGCATGCGGCGGGCGTCGGGCCGGGCGATGTGGTGCAGAACTGCTTTGGTTATCACCTGACCCCGGCTGGGATGATCTTTGAAAATGGCGCCCGGACCGTGGGGGCTGCGGTTCTGCCTGCTGGCACCGGCCAGACCGAACTGCAGGTCACGGCGGCGCGCGATGTTGGGGCAACCACCTATGCCGGAACGCCCGATTACCTCAAGGTGATCCTGGACAAGGCCGAGGCCATGGGCGTCGAGCTGGGCTTTACGAAGGCGGCGGTTGGCGGTGGTGCATTGTTTCCGAGCCTGCGTCAGGACTATGCGGATCGCGGCATTTCCTGCCTGCAGTGCTATGCCACGGCGGATCTGGGCAATATCGCCTATGAGAGCGCCGCCATGGAGGGCATGATCGTCGATGAACAGGTGATCGTCGAAATCGTCACCCCCGGCACCGGCACCCCGGTTGCACCGGGCGAGGTGGGCGAAGTTGTGGTCACGACGCTGAACCGGGATTACCCGCTGATCCGTTTTGCCACCGGCGATATGAGCGCAGTCCTGCCCGGTCAGAGCCCCTGTGGCCGCACCAATATGCGCATCAAGGGCTGGATGGGCCGTGCGGACCAGACCACCAAGATCAAGGGGATGTTCGTGCGCCCCGAACAGGTGGCCGCGCTGGTCGACAAACACGACGAGATCCTCAAAGCCCGCGTTGTTGCATCGCGCAGTGGTGAAATGGACGTCATGACCGTGCGGATCGAGGCCGATGGCGGCGATGAGATCACCTTTGCCCGCTCGGTCGTGGATCTGCTCAAACTCAGGGGGACCGTGGATATTGTCGCGCCGGGCACGCTGCCCAAGGATGGTCTGGTGATCGAGGATCAGCGCAGCTACGATTGAGTTGTTCCTGCCAAAACATGGAATACTGCGGCCGCCGCTGTCGACATACCGTCGCAGCGGCGGTTTCGTGCTGTCATTTCCGACAAAAATGCTTGAAACCGGGGCGACACAGTTCATAAGCAGGACGAATGACGCAAGCGAGCCAGACTCAGATGCCCGTGCCCCGCCGCAGCATCTCCGCACGTAGCAAGGGCACTCGCGGCTTTGCCGTTCTGGCCTGGGGCGTGGCTCTGGCCTGTCTGTTGCCGATGGTTGCGGTGGCGATCGCCGCCTTTACCGGCGGAATCGACACGATCTCCCATCTCGCCGAAACCGTTCTGCCGCGTTATGCGCGCACGACGGTGTATCTGGTGCTGCTGGTGTCGATCGGCACCTTCTCCATCGGGGTGGGGGCGGCCTGGCTGGTCACCATGACGCGGTTTCCGGGGGTGCGCTTCTTCGAGGTGGCGCTGGTGCTGCCGCTGGCCTTTCCGGCCTATGTGCTTGCCTATGGCTACACTTTTTTGCTGGACCATCCCGGGATCGTGCAATCGACCCTGCGGGACGTGACAGGCTGGGGGCCGCGTGACTACTGGTTCCCCGAGATCCGGTCGCTGGGGGGCGCGGCCTTGATGCTGGTGCTGGTGCTCTATCCCTATGTTTACCTGCTGGCGCGCGCGGCCTTCTTGCAACAGAGCGCCAGTGCATTCCTCGCTGCGCGGGCGCTTGGGCACAGCTCCTGGCGCGCGTTCTGGCGGGTCAGCCTGCCGATGGCGCGTCCTGCCGTGGCCTCCGGCGTGTTGCTGGCGGTGATGGAGACGATTGCGGACTACGGCACCGTTGCCTATTTCGGCGTGCAGACCTTTGCCACGGGCATCTATACCAGCTGGTTCTCGCTGGGGGATCGCGCGGGGGCGGCGCAGCTTGCGCTGTGCTTGCTGGGGTTTGCCCTGCTGCTGGCGGTGGCGGAACGCTCCAGTCGCGGCAGGGCGCGCTATCACCATGCCGGCAAGCAGCAGGCCACGATGGGGCCGGCGCGCCTCAGTGGCGTGACGTCCTGCTTTGCCCTGCTCCTTTGTGCACTGCCAGTGATATTTGGCTTTCTGGTGCCGTTGGTCAGCCTGACGCTGATGGGATTGCAGTCGGAACAGGACCTGTTCAGCCGGCGCTACATCGGCTTTGTCAGCAATTCCCTCACCCTGGCGACCACAGCCGCGCTGATTACGCTGGTGGCGGCCATTGGTCTCGGGTTTTATCAGCGGCTGCGGCCGGGGCGGCCGTCGAGCATGGCGGCCTATTTCTCGCGGCTGGGCTATGCTGTGCCCGGCGGCGTGATCGCCGTGGGTCTGATGGTGCCCTTTGCGGCGTTCGACAATGCGCTGGACGCCTGGATGCAGGCCAGTTTCGGAATCCGGACGGGCCTGCTGGTCACCGGGTCGATCTGGTTGCTGGTGCTGGCCTATGTGGTGCGCTTCATGGCCGCCGCGCTGGGGGCGTATGAGGGCGGGCAGGCAACGGTCCATGCCAATATGGATGCCGCCGCCAGATCGCTGGGACAAAGCCCGCTGGGCATGCTGCGCAGGATTCACCTGCCGATCCTGACGCCGAGCCTGCTGACCGCGCTGCTGATCGTTTTTGTCGATGTGATGAAAGAGCTGCCCGCAACGCTGATCATGCGGCCGTTCAATTTCGATACGCTGGCCGTGCAGGCGCATCGCCTCGCCGCGGATGAGCGGCTGGAGGGGGCCGCGGTCCCGTCTCTGGCCATCATGGCGGTGGGGCTGCTGCCGGTGATCCTGATTTGCCGTCAGGTCGGGCGCAGGCGATAGCGCGCGACAGCTGCTGCGCAACGGGCCCCCTGCCGGCGTTAGGCGCTACACCACCAGGCTTCGATCTGGTCGCGGCTGATCCGGTTCTCCGGTCCCAAGGCAACCAGCAGCGTTTCGTCCGCATCGCACCGCCGTGCTTCGACATGGCGCCCGACGATATGCAGCTCATAGGCGCCACCGGAGGTCAGGACGAACCCTTTCATCCGATACAGGCCTTCCGGCCGGTCCGCGAGCTTGTCGCCGAGCTGGCGGCGGTCAAGGACCTGACGGCTGCGGTGTTGCCAGCTGACATATCCGGGATGGGGCGCGGGGGCAGTGCTGCGGGGCAGTGGTGTAACGTCGAACAACAGGCGGGACAGCGGCATGTCGCTGAGCCGGGTGGGCGCGCGGGCGCCGAGGGCGCGCAACTTGTCCTGCACCTGATCATCCGATCCGTCCGGTAGTTTGCTGATCAGCACGATATCCGCCGCGCGGATCTGCTGAGTCACTTGAGGTTCCAGAAGCGGGTCGGACAACAAATCTTCGATGTTGGTCCCGTCCACCACCGTCACGATACCCGCATAGCTCAGTCGGCTGTCCGCGAGCAGTGCATTGGCAATCGCCACCGGTTCTGCGATGCCGCTGGCTTCGATCAGGATATGGTCCGGTGTCCCGCCGCGCGACAGGAGGTCGTTCACACTCATCAGGAGATCATCGCCGAGCGTGCAGCAGACACAGCCATTCGTCAGGGCGATACTGTCGATCTCGGTCTCTTTGATCAGGGCGGCATCGATATTGACGCTGCCGAAATCATTGACCAACACCGCGAGACGCAGGCCGTGGTCCTCTCCCAACAGGGAGTTGATCAGCGTGGTCTTGCCCGCGCCGAGATATCCACTGACAATCGTGACAGGAACGCGCATCAGGGTTTGCCCCCGCACGTCAGGTGCATCGTAATCGGCATACCGACCGACCTCCCCATTTCAGATTGTGCAAGCTCTTTGCCTTGCTTGGCGCGACTCTATAGGGGCTGTGATCCATCCGGTCCAGACCAACATTGCCCGCGGGCAGAGGGCAGAATATGCGAAACGGCGCTAGGCGCTGATTTATCGCGATAAATATTCGAAAAAATTATTGTGTTCCGGTGTGAACCGGGCGGATTTGCCGGGGTCAGGCGCCTGAGCGCAGCATTTGGCGTGGGGGTGACGGGGCGAATCCCGGATCGGCGACGCATGAAAAAGGCGCAGCCCGTGGCGAACGAGCTGCGCCGGATGGCAGGGCGGATACCGCCAAAACCCGAGGCTGGATTATTTCCAGCCAGCCTCGTTAAAGATCTTCTGGGCAGTGGGAATGTTGGTTGCAACCTCGGACAGGTTCACGTCATCGGCCTTGAACTCACCGAGCTTGGCAACATTCTCCGCCAGCGACACTCCGGGCACGGTCGGGAATTCATCGTTGCCGTTGGAGAAGTACTTCTGCGCCTGGTCGGATGCGAGATACTCCAGAAACTTGATTGCGTTGTCGCGGTTTGGAGCATGGGCTGCAACACCGGCACCGGACAGATTCATATGAGCACCTTCAGCGTCCTGCGCGGGGAAGACCCATCCGATCTTGTCGATATCGCCCGAGACGCCCTTGACGTCTTTGCGCAGGGCGCGGGCAAAGTAGTAGCTGTTGGACACGGCGATTTCGCATTCACCGGAAACCAATCCGCGCAATTGATCGGTGTCACCGCCCTGCGGGCTGCGCGCCATGTTGGAGACCACGCCTTCGGCCCAGTCCTTGGCGGCTTCCTCGCCATGGTTTGTCACGATCGCCGCAAGCAGCGTCTGGTTGTAGGTATTGGTCGACGACCGGATGCAGACCTTGCCTTCGTAGGCCGGGTCGGCAAGGTCGAGATACGTGGCAGGCGGGGTGTCGAGCGAATCCTTGGCGTAGAAGATGATCCGCGCGCGCTGGGAAAACCCGAACCATTGATTGTCGACGTCCTGCAGATTGGACGGAATCTTCTCTTCCAGCACATCGCTGTCGATGGATTGCAGAATGCCGGCGTTCTTGGCACGTGCCAGACGAGAGGTATCAACGGTGATCAGCACGTCGGCGGGGGAATTCGCGCCCTCTGCTTCCATGCGGGCGATCAACTCGTCCGCCTTGCCCTCAATCCGGTTGATGGTGATTCCGGTGGCGTCCTCGAACTCGCTGTAGAGCCGTTCGTCGGTATCGTAGTGGCGCGATGAATAGAGGTTCACCACACCATCGGCGATCGCGGTGGTCGCGAGGCAGCTGGCGGCAAGTGTGGCAAAGATATTGATTCTCATGAGCTTCTATCCCTTTGACTGTCGCTTGGGCACGGACGATCTGGCCGCGCTCCAAAATCCAAGTTCTTTAGTCAATTACTACACTGAGGTCCAAATGTAAGGGGTAACTGATTAATTCTGTCGGAAAAGTTATGAGCGGGCCGAGGGCGGGTGACCTCGCCACATTTCGGCGATCTGACGGCAGACCGCGCATGAGGGCCTACGGGAGGGCGCTGGGGTAAAAAAAGGGGGCCGGAAAAACAAAAAACCGCATCAAAAGATGCGGTTCTTCGGAGCCTCGTGAAAGGCGTCTTGTGCGTTAGGCTCAGCCCTGGCGCGCTTTGAACTTGCGCTGCGTCTTGTTGATGACGTAAACGCGGCCCTTGCGACGCACAACCCGGCAGTCACGGTGCCGGTTCTTCAGCGAGCGGAGCGAGTTCTTGACCTTCATGGCCTCTCTCCTTTTCTGCGGCGCGAACCAGCGCCTGGGTTAGCGGGGCGTCCTGGACCGAGGTCCAAAACAGCGAAATCATGGTGGGCGGTACAAGGATCGAACTTGTGACCCCTTCGATGTCAACGAAGTGCTCTACCGCTGAGCTAACCGCCCATGATGCCAACGTCAAATCGACATGAACACGCTGTTCAGCGCGTCGATCCGCGTCGGTGAAGGGGTCTATAAAAGGAGTCGATTGTGGGCGCAAGAGCTTTTGCCACAGAAATATAAACTCTATGCTGTGATTATCAGGCGGGAAAGCGGAGCTGGTATGTCAGGACAGGCATATTCTATCGAAATGCCCCAGGTGTGGCGATCACCTGTGGTCGTCGCGTCGCCGCACAGCGGTGCATTCTATCCCGATTCTTTTGTGGCGCAGTCGATTCTGGATGCAAAACGCCTGCGCAGCAGCGAGGATGCCTTTGTGGACCGGCTGTTCGCGGCCGCGCCGCAGCTGGGCATGCCGATGCTGACGGCAACCTTGCCGCGGGCCTTTGTGGATCTCAACAGGTCGTGCGAAGAGCTTGATCCGGCGTTGATCGAGGGCGTCACCCGACGCGGCCAGAACCCGCGTGTTGCCTCCGGGCTGGGGGTGATTCCCCGCGTTGTTGCCAACGGGCGGACGATTTATCGCGGCAAAATCCCCCTCGCCGAAGCCCGGGCGCGGATTGATGACTACTGGTACCCTTATCACTGCGCCTTGCAGCGGTTGCTTGATTCCTCTCATGCCCGGTTTGGCGAAACGATTCTGGTGGATTGCCATTCCATGCCGCATGAGGCGGTGGAGGGGATCTCTGCAAAACCGTCGAAGCGGCCCGAAGTCGTGCTGGGGGATCGGTTCGGGGCCGCGGCGGACGGCTGGGTCATCGATGCGGTCGAGGCGGCCTTCTCTCGCGCGGGGTTCCGGGTGGCGCGCAATTCGCCCTTTGCCGGAGCGTATATTACCCAGACCTATGGACGCCCCTCGCGCCGGCAGCATGCGATTCAGGTCGAAATCGATCGCTCGCTCTATATGGATGAGGTCGCCATCGTCCCCAATGCGCGCTTTGCGCAGGTGCGGGCCCAGTTGACGCAGGCCATTCGCGACCTGTCTGCGCTGGGATCAGAAGAGCGGCCCCTGGCAGCAGAGTGAAGGCATCGCATCCACGATGCTAGCGCAGGGCGCGCCCCTTGAGAATCGCGTCCTTCCCGAAGCGTTTGCGGATTTCATCCGCTGCGCGCTCGGCGGTTGCACGTTTTCCGGCATCCGGATCCAGCAGATCCGCGGTGAGGTCTGCCTGTGACTCGGGCACCAGATCGCTGATGCCACAGCCAAGCAGTCGGAAGGGGCCCTGCGAAATGGTCTGGTCCAAGAGTCCGCGCGCGGTGCGATAGATCAGATCGGCGATTTGCGTCGGGCTGTGCAGAGAGTGTCGCCGCGTCAGGGTGGAATGATTGGCGCGTTTGAGTTTCAGCGTTACCACCCGGCCCGCCAGCCCCTTGGCCTTGGCGCGATCAGAGACCTGCTCGGCCAAACGCCAGAGATGTCCATCGAGCACATCGAGATGCATCGTATCCTCAAAGAAGGTGGTTTCCTTTGATATCGACTTTACCGGCGTGCGCGCGGAGACTTTGCGCCGGTCTTCACCGCGGGCCAGGTGCCAGAGCCGATCCCCCATGCTGCCGAATCTGTCATGCAGGTCGCGACGGTCCCATCGCAGCAGGTCGGAAAAGGCGCGGATGCCGGCTCTGTCCAGCGCGGCCTGTGCCGCGGGACCTATGCCCCAGATCAGGCGCACCGGTTTGTCATGCAGGAAAGCGGCTGTTTCCGCCTTGCCGATCACAGAGAACCCCCGGGGCTTGTCGAGATCGGAGGCGACCTTTGCGAGGAACTTGTTGTGGCTGAGGCCGATGGAGCCGGTAACGCCCAGCTCATCCTTCATCCGTTTGACAAGCCGGGCCAGCATGACAGCCGGGGGCGCGCCATGCAGCCGCTCCGTTCCGGACAGGTCCATAAAGGCTTCGTCCAGCGACAAGGGTTCCACCTCTGGCGTCAGCTCATCCATCATCGCGCGAATGGCGCGACTGGTTTGGGCATAGACCTCCATCCTGGGTTTGATGACGACGGCATCGGGGCACAGCTGCAAGGCCTGAAACATCGGCATGGCGGAGCGCACCCCGCGAATGCGCGCGACGTAACAGGCGGTGGAGACAACGCCACGATGCCCGCCGCCGATGATGACCGGTTTGTCCGCCAGCTCCGGATTGTCGCGTTTTTCGACACTGGCGTAGAATGCATCGCAATCCATATGGGCGATGGACAGGCTGAACAGTTCCTCATGTTCCGTAACACGCGGACTGCGGCAGGCCGGACAACGCCGATGCCCCGGGCGCCTGGAAACGGCGGAGAAGCTGTGCAGGCAGTCGCGGCAGAGGGCTGGCATGGCGTGCTCGACAAAAGCGCAGAAACAGGGTGTGCGCCGCGCCCGATCCGGGTAGCGTGTTGCCGGAACAGGCAGAGTGCGGCCGCGCAGGAACAGGATATACCATGACCTTCAAGGGAGCGAAACTGGCGCTGTTTCTGGGGCCGGAGCTGCTTGTGATCCTGCGCGATGACAAGGTGGACATCCCGTTTCCGGGTCATTGGGATCTGCCGGGCGGCGGCCGCGAGGCCGGCGAGTCCCCTGCCGAGTGCGCACTGCGGGAAACCGCCGAGGAGGTTGGCCTGCATCTGTCCGAAGCAGACCTTGGCTATGGTCGGTGCTATCCGCGACCGGATGGCGACAGCTGGTTCTTTGCCGCGCATATCGCGGTGCGCAGAGTGGATGAGGTGCAGCTTGGGGATGAGGGGCAGCGGTGGGCGCTGATGTCCCCGCAGGCCTACTGCGCGCACCCCTTGGGCATACCGCAGTTCAAGCAGCGTCTGCGCGATTACCTGGAACCACAGGATGCGCTGCGCTGAACCGGGACGCCATGATGCCAGAATTGTCCTTTTGAAAGAAAGGCCCCCGCACAGTGGCGGGGGAAGGTGACGTTTCTCAGGAAGAGGTAAACGTCAGGGGAGTGTCTCATCCCCAGAATCGCCCATGAGGGCCTGTTTGGCAAAGCTTCTCCGGGCGGGTGCCCCCATTTCGCCGTGTCGGCTGTGCTTTCCGGGTCACGGCTCAGGAATTCATTTTTTGAAATTTATCGCCGAGGGCGCCTGAATTCCCGTTTGATCTCCAAAGCTTGGCTTTCTCTTACACGGTGGTTTTACGGTGCCACGCAAGTACCGCGCGTTTGGCACCGGATTGCCTGCTTTTTAGGCAGGGTTTGTCGTGGGAGAGGTCCTCCCCCAGGGCCGCGACCTGTGGCTGGCCGCGGTTCCATACTAGTTGGGGGATTTTGCTTGCGGGCTGTTCATCTCCCGCAGGATGTCTTCGGCGGCGGCGCGGGGCGCGCTGGCCTGCCAGATGGGTCGGCCAACAACGATGTGGTCGACGCCGGATGCCAGGGCCTGCGCCGGTGTGGTGACGCGTTTCTGATCGCCCAGATCGGCCCCCACCGGGCGCACCCCCGGGGTCACGATCAATTTGCCTTCGGCTTCGGGCAGGGCGCGGATCAGGGCAGCTTCTTGCGGGCTTGCGATGACGCCATCTGCGCCGGCGGCCAGTGCATTGCCCGCGCGTTCCTGCACCAGATCCTTGATCTCGCCAGGCTTGATAAGAGCGCCATCAAGGTCCTCGCGATCAAGTGAGGTCAGAATGGTCACGGCAAGGATTTTCAGGTCCTTGCCTGCGGCCCCTTCCTTGGCGGCGCGCACGACGTAGGGATCGCCATGCACGGTCAGGAAATCGAGATCGAACTGTGCCAGGCCATGCACGGCGTTTTCCACCGTCGCACCGATGTCAAACAGCTTCATGTCGAGAAAGATCTTCTTGCCGTGTTCCTGCTTCAGCTCGTTTGCCAGCGCCAGACCGCCCCCGGTCAGCATGCCCAGCCCGATCTTGTAGAAGGAAACAGCGTCGCCAAGCTGTTCGGCCAGCTTTAGCCCGGCAATCGCATTGGGCACGTCCATGGCAACGATCAGACGGTCATCGGCAGCGGGGGTGGTCATTGGCATCTCTCCGGTCTGGGCTGGGTTGCGCCTTCCTACTGCCTGTGGCCCCGGTGGAAAAGGGCGTATGCGGGATTTTTGCCGGGCTTGATCGTTGTCAAGGTTCGTCAACCTTTGGCATGTTAGGCAAGTACTTGAAGATGGGGCGCGAATGCCCACATCTTTGATCGAGGCCCACACCGATCCTGTGCCGCCAAGCGGGCGGGGTCATGCGCGGGGCGCTTATGAAGAGGAGAAGAAGATGGACTTGAACAAGTTCACTGAACGGGCGCGTGGCTTTGTCCAGGCCGCCCAGACCATCGCATTGCGCGAGGGTCACCAACGGCTGACGCCGGAACATATTCTCAAGGCACTGCTGGACGACGACCAGGGTATGGCGGCGAACCTGATCACTCATGCGGGTGGCAATATGGCGCGTGTCAGCGAGGCCGTGGAAACGGCCATTGGCAAGTTGCCAAAGGTCTCGGGCGACGCTGGCCAGATCTACCTGGATGGGCAGACCGCCAAGGTGCTGGATGAGGCGACCAAGGTTGCCGAGAAGGCTGGCGACAGCTTTGTGCCGGTCGAACGCCTGCTGACTGCACTGGCGCTGGTGAAATCCAAGGCCAAGGATGCGTTGGACGCAGGCGGTGTGTCTGCGCAAAAGCTGAATGAGGCGATCAACGATGTGCGCAAGGGCCGCACGGCGGATACCGCGAATGCCGAAGACACCTATGAGGCGCTGAAGAAATACACGCTCGACCTGACGGAGCGCGCCCGCGAAGGCAAGATCGACCCGATTATTGGCCGCGACGATGAAATCCGCCGCGCCATGCAGGTGCTGTCGCGCCGGACCAAGAACAACCCCGTCATGATTGGTGAGCCGGGCGTCGGGAAAACCGCGATTGCCGAAGGCATGGCCCTGCGCATCGTGAACGGCGACGTGCCGGAGAGCCTCAAGGACAAACGCCTGCTGGCGCTTGATATGGGCGCGCTCATCGCGGGTGCGAAGTATCGCGGCGAGTTTGAGGAACGTCTCAAGGGAATTCTCAACGAAGTCACCGATGCGGCGGGTGAAATCATCCTGTTCATCGACGAGATGCACACGCTTGTGGGCGCGGGCAAATCCGATGGCGCGATGGATGCGGCAAACCTCATCAAACCGGCGCTGGCGCGGGGAGAATTGCACTGTATCGGTGCGACCACGCTCGACGAATACCGCAAGTACGTGGAAAAGGACGCAGCCCTTGCGCGCCGCTTCCAGCCCGTCATGGTGACCGAACCGACGGTGGAAGACACGATCTCCATCCTGCGTGGCATCAAGGAAAAATACGAGCTGCACCACGGTGTGCGCATCGCGGATGCGGCGCTGGTATCGGCGGCGACGCTGTCGAACCGCTACATCACTGATCGATTCCTGCCGGACAAGGCGATCGACCTTGTGGATGAGGCAGCCTCGCGCCTGCGCATGGAGGTGGACTCCAAGCCCGAAGAGCTGGACGCGCTTGATCGTCAGATCCTGCAAATGCAGATCGAGGAAGAGGCGCTGAAACTCGAGGATGATGCGGCATCGAAGGACCGTCTGGACCATCTCCAGAAGGAACTGGCGGATCTGCAGGAGCGCTCCAGCGAGATGACGGCGCAATGGCAGGCCGAACGCGACAAGCTCGCCTCGGCGCGTGACTTGAAGGAGCAGCTCGACAAGGCGCGGGCGGAACTGGACATCGCCAAGCGCGAAGGCAACCTCGCCAAGGCGGGTGAGCTCTCTTATGGCGTCATTCCGGGATTGGAAAAGCAGCTCTCGGAAGCGGAACAGAAAGAAGAGCAGGGCCTGATGGTCGAGGAAGCGGTGCGGCCTGAACAGATCGCAGCCGTGGTCGAGCGCTGGACCGGTATTCCCACCTCCAAGATGTTGGAGGGCGAGCGTGAGAAGCTCTTGCGGATGGAAGATGGCCTGCACAAGCGCGTCATCGGCCAGAATGCGGCCGTGACGGCTGTGGCAAACGCGGTGCGCCGGGCGCGTGCGGGGCTCAATGATGAGAACCGTCCGCTGGGGTCGTTCCTGTTCCTCGGGCCGACCGGCGTGGGGAAAACCGAGCTCACCAAGGCTGTGGCCGAGTTCCTCTTTGACGATGACAGCGCCATGGTGCGCATCGATATGTCGGAGTTCATGGAGAAACACGCGGTCGCACGTCTGATCGGCGCGCCTCCGGGTTATGTCGGCTATGACGAGGGCGGCGTGCTGACCGAGGCCGTGCGGCGCAGGCCCTATCAGGTGGTGTTGTTCGACGAGGTCGAAAAAGCGCATCCAGATGTGTTCAACGTGCTCTTGCAGGTGCTGGACGATGGGATGCTGACGGATGGTCAGGGTCGGACCGTGGATTTCAAGCAGACGCTGATTATCCTGACGTCGAACCTCGGTGCACAGGCATTGAGCCAGTTGCCCGATGGTGCGGATGCGGCGGATGCCAAGCGCGACGTGATGGACGCGGTGCGGGCGCATTTCCGGCCCGAATTCCTGAACCGTCTCGATGAGACTGTTATCTTTGATCGCCTCGCGCGGCAGGACATGGACGGTATCGTCGAAATCCAGTTGCGACGTCTGGCCAAACGTCTGGCGCAGCGCAAGATCACGCTTGAGCTCGATGACGGTGCCAAGACATGGCTCGCGGATGAGGGCTATGACCCTGTGTTTGGTGCGCGTCCGCTCAAGCGCGTGATTCAGCGTGCCTTGCAGAACCCGCTGGCCGAGGCCTTGTTGGCCGGAGACATCAAGGATGGTGAGACCGTTCCTGTTTCCGCGGGCGCTGAGGGGCTGGTGATCGGGGATCGTGTCGGCAGCTCTGACCGGCCGAGACCGGATGATGCCGTGGTGCATTGACCGCCCTTATAGAATGACCATGGGTCGCCCCGCGGGGCGGCCCTTTTTTGCAAATATGAGGTCTCGTGATCGGCGGTGCGGCAAACGTCATCCGCCTGTCATGGATCAACGTGTTATAGCTGAGTGCAGCCAGGTCCGCGTGGGCCGCGCAATTTGAGTACGGAAAGGACGTGCGATGGGTTTTGCGATGAATGCGGTGTCGATCCTCGCGGTGGTGTTTATCTGTTTGATCGGCGTCGTTGCGCTCGTGGGGCTGGCAATGTTCGTCGCCGATCGCACCCAGACGCAGGATGCCATTCGGCGCAACTATCCGGTCCTTGGGCGCTTTCGCCATCTGTTCAGCACTTTGGGAGAGTTCTTCCGTCAGTACTTCTTTGCGATGGACCGTGAGGAGCTGCCCTTCAACCGGGCCCAGCGGGAATGGATCGCGCGCGCCTGTGCCGGGGTGACAAATACGGTTGCCTTCGGCTCCACCCGCAACACATCCGTGCCGGGCACGCCGATCTTTGTGAACGCGCCCTTTCCACCGCTGGACGATCAGTCCGCCTCGACCGAGCCGATGCTGATCGGCCCCACCGCGCGCGTCCCTTATAATGCACCATCGTTCTTCAATATCTCGGGCATGAGCTACGGGGCCTTGTCGCGCCCCGCTGTGACGGCCCTCAGTCGCGGCGCGCGCGAGGCAGGTGTCTGGCTCAATACGGGCGAGGGCGGCCTCAGCCCGTTTCACCTTGATGGGGGCTGCGACATCGTTTTTCAGATCGGGACCGCCAAATACGGGGTCCGCGATGCGGCGGGCAATCTCAGCGATACGCGCCTGAAGGACATCGCCGAGATCCCGCAGGTGAGGATGTTCGAACTGAAGCTCGCGCAGGGTGCAAAGCCCGGCAAGGGGGGCATCCTGCCAGCGGCCAAGGTCAATGCCGAGATTGCCGAAATTCGTGGCATCACCGAGGGCGAAGCGAGCATTTCCCCCAATCGTCACCTAGATATCGAGAGTTATGACGAACTCTTGGATATGGTGGCGCGGGTCCGTGAGATCACAGGCAAACCCGTCGGCATCAAAACCGTCGCAGGCTCCGAAGTCGCCCTGCGCGAGATGTTCCTGAACTTCGCCGCACGTCCCGATGATGTGCCGGATTTCATCACCATCGACGGTGGCGAAGGTGGCACCGGGGCGGCGCCGATGCCGCTGATCGATCTTGTGGGCATGTCCGTGCGCGAGGCGCTGCCGATGGTGTGCAATCTGCGCGACGAGTATGGTTTCAAGGACCGCATTCGCCTCATCTCCAGCGGCAAGCTGGTCAATCCGGGCGATGTGGCCTGGGCGCTGGCGGCGGGCGCGGATTTTGTGACCTCTGCACGGGGCTTCATGTTCTCTTTGGGCTGCATTCAGGCGCTCAAATGCAATCGCAACACCTGCCCGACCGGCATCACCACCCACGACCCGCGCTTTCAGCAGGGGCTTGTGGTCGAAGATAAATACCTGAAAGTCGCCCGCTATGCCCGCGAGGTCATTCACGAGGTGGAGACCATCGCCCATTCGGTCGGTGTGGATGAGCCGCGCAAGATGCGCCGTCGTCACATGCGCATCGTGCAGGAGGATGGCTCCTCGCGGCCGATGAATGAGATCCTGCCAAGTTACAGTGCTGTCGCGGAGATGTGAGAGGATATGTTTTTGCTCTGAGGCCTTGGGGCGTTACCTCATGGGACAACCCGACTTGAAGGAGCGCACATATGGCCCACCGCTGGCAGAACGACCTGACCCACAGCGACATCACGCCCGAACCCCTGTTCTGGAACCGGCGCAAGATCCTCGCCGGGCTTGGCGGTGTGGGACTTGGCAGTATTGGGGCGGGGCTTGCACAGGCCGAGACGGAGAGCCTTGATCCCAACACATGGGAAGAGGTCACCACCTATTGTAACTTCTATGAGTTCGGCACCGGCAAGACCGATCCCGCCACATATGCAGGCCAGATGACGACGTCCCCCTGGGAGGTCGAGATCGACGGTATGGTCGATAACCCCGGCACCTATGGGTTTGAGCAGATCCTGTCGGAAATGACGCTCGAGGAACGGATCTACCGGTTCCGCTGTGTCGAGGCCTGGTCCATGGTGATCCCATGGCAGGGGTTTGAGCTGGCCGACCTGCTGAATGTGGCCGGTGTGCAGGAAAGCGCGAAATACGTTGCCTTTGAAACGCTCCTGCGTCCGGATGAAATGCCGGGCACCCGCTACCCGGTTCTGGATTGGCCTTACCGCGAGGGCCTGCGGCTGGACGAGGCGATGCATCCGCTGACCCTGATGGCGACGGGGATCTTCGGAAAGCCACTGCCAAACCAGAACGGCGCTCCGTTGCGTCTAGTGGTGCCGTGGAAATACGGCTTCAAGTCGATCAAATCGGTGGTGAAGATCACCCTCACGGATCAAGAGCCGCCCACCAGCTGGAATATGGCCAATGCGCGCGAATACGGTTTTTACAGCAATGTGAACCCGGAGGTGGATCACCCGCGTTGGAGCCAGGCCACAGAGCGTCGCATCGGTGGCGGGTTGTTCTCGCGTCGTCAGCCGACCCTGATGTTCAATGGCTACGATAAGGAGGTCGCATCCCTCTATGATGGTCTGGATCTGACAAAGAACTTCTGATGGATCTTGCGACACTGAATTCCACACTGCGCCGGGTGCCGTCGTGGCTCATATATATATGTGGGCTGGCACCGGCGGTCTGGCTGTTCTGGCAGGGCCTTACGGGCGGGCTTGGCGTGGAACCGATCAAGGCGCTGGAGCATCGCTACGGCGAGTTGGCGCTTCAGTTCTTTATTGCCTCTCTTGCCGTGACACCGCTGCGGCGCTTCTTGGGGGTGAACCTCGTGATGCATCGCCGGGCCTTGGGGCTTTTGTGCTTTGCCTATGTTGTCTGTCACCTGCTGGTGTGGCTGCTGCTGGACGTGCAGATTCCGAGCCAGATCTTCGCTGACATCGCCAAGCGTCCCTATATCACGGTCGGTATGGCCGCCTTTGTGCTGCTCATCCCATTGGCGGTGACCTCAAACACGGCCTCAATTCGCAAACTCGGGCCGCGATGGCGCAAGCTCCACCGACTCGCCTACCCGGCAGCCCTCTTGGCTGCACTGCACTTTGTGTTGCTCGCGAAAGGGTTTCAGATCGAACCACTGCTTTATTTGGGCGGAATCAGTCTCCTTTTGCTGCTCAGGTTGAAACTCCCGGTCCCACGACGGGCCTGAGCGCGCGGAATCTCCTCGCCCCGTTTCCCGATTCCACGTTCAGGGTCTGATTTGTGCACGAGAAGGTTGGGATCTCGTGCGGGATCAGGGGAAGTGGAGACGTCTCGTAGAAGTTTATCTCTATGAAAACATGTTGTTTTGTTGGATGTGGGTGAAAAAATGACAGTTTTGCAAAAAAGGGGTTGCGGGCATCTGAGGTTATGCTTAGAACCCCCTTCACCGGCGGCGCTGAGGCGCTACGGGGCGCGGC
>NZ_JAKRFD010000013.1 GCF_022348185.1 Epibacterium sp. Ofav1-8 | reverse complement strand
TGCGCCCGCCTCGGGCGCGCGCATCATGGTGCAGCACAAACCGGCGGGGCTGGCGGTTCTGGTCACGCCTTGGAACTCCCCCGCCGCCATGGGCACCCGCAAGATCGCGCCCGCCCTGGCTGCGGGCTGCGCGGTGATTATCAAACCCGCCTCCGAGACGCCGCTGACGATGCTGGCGCTGATGCCCTTGCTCGAAGAGGCAGGCGTGCCGCCGGGACTGGTGAATGTGCTGCCCTCCAAGCGCACAGGCGCGCTGGTGGATCACATGTTACATGATCCGCGCGTGCGAGTGGTGTCCTTTACCGGCTCCACCGGGGTGGGGCGCAAACTGTTGCACTCTGCCGCCGATCAGGTGTTGAAACCGGCAATGGAGCTGGGCGGCAACGCCCCCCTCATCGTATTTGACGATGCCGATCTCGATGTCGCTGTCGAGGGCGCGATGCTCGCCAAGATGCGCAATCTGGGCGAGGCCTGCACTGCCGCCAACCGCATCTATGTGCATGAGGCCGTGGCGGAGGAATTCACCCGAAGGTTCTCGGCCGCCATGGGCGCGCTCAAGGTCGGGAATGGCACCGACCCAAGCGTCGATGTCGGCCCGCTGGTGAACGCCGACACCCGCGACAAGGTGGCAAGCTTTGTCGCCGACGCGGTGGCCAAGGGTGCCAAGATCGAGATCGGCGGCACCCAGCCCGAGGGGCCGGGGTTCTTCTATCCGCCCACGGTGCTCTCGAATGTGCCGGAGACCGCCGACTGCGTGCATGACGAGATCTTTGGCCCGGTGGCGGCGATCCAGACGTTTTCCTACCAAGACGACGTGATACGGCGCGCCAATGACACCGAATACGGTCTGGTGGCCTATGTCTTCTCCGAAGACATGAAACGTGCGCTGCAAGTCTGCGAGCGGCTGGACTACGGCATGGTGGGCCTCAATCGCGGGCTGGTCAGCGACCCCGCGGCTCCCTTTGGTGGGGTCAAACAATCCGGTCTGGGCCGTGAAGGCGGGCATGAGGGGATGCTCGAATTTATGGAAACCCAGTATATTTCGGCCAGCTGGTAGGGGGCGCTTATGTCAGACGTCATCGCATCCCCTTCGGTCCGCGCCCTGGCGCGCGAAAAAGGCGTGGATATTGAAAAACTCGCTGCGGATCTCGGTCGCCAGACCATCGCGCGCGAGGATCTAGAGCGCGAAAATTCCGCCGCTCCGGCGGGCGACACCTCCTATTGGGAGGTCGATCACAGCGCCTATGGTCCCATCACGCAAGAACCCATGAGCCGCTTTGGCCAAATTGCGGCGGCCAATCTTGCGGCGGCCAATGCACTGATCCCACAGGTGACGCATCACGACCGCGCCGATATGACCGCGATCGAGGCGCTGCGCCGGGACCTCAAGGCGGAGACACAGGTGCAGGGCGTCAAGCTCACGGCACTGGCGTTTCACGTCAAGGCGCTGGCGCGCGCGCTGCGGGAATTCCCCCGCTTCAACGCCTCGTTGAGTGCCGATGGCAAGACCCTGATCCTAAAGGGTTATGTTCATATCGGCATTGCCGTCGATACCGCGCATGGGCTCATGGTGCCGGTGATCCGCGACGCCGACCAAAAGGGGCTGTTGCAGATCGGGGCAGAGATCCGTGATCTCGCCAGCCGCGCGCAGAACCGCAAGATCGGCCCGGACGAGATGGGCGGCGCGTCGATGTCGATCTCCAATCTGGGTGGCATCGGTGGCATTGGCTTTACGCCGATTGTGAACCCGCCGGAGCTGGCGATCCTTGGCATCACCCGCACCGAAACCGTGACCGTCTGGGACGGCGACACGCCGCGCCCGGTGCCGATGGTGCCCTTGGATCTGAGCTACGATCACCGGGTCATCAACGGTGCGGATGCGGCGCGGTTCCTGTCCTATTTTGCAGGACTATTGAGCGATCCACGCCGGATGATGGTCTGAGGTGGCAACGAGATCCGATAGGCACGCTGACTTCATTCAGGACGCATACCCAGGTGGCCAGCGGAGGATCGCCATCGAGCAAGCCCTTGGCGGGCTCAGCGTTTTGTAACGAGTTCCTGGGTGCGCCCCGGCTGCGCGATGTGCGGTCGGGGCATGTTTCACGGCATTTTTCGGGACGCGTCCGACAGGCGCGCAGCAGCGAGCACGGCCTCCGATCCGACCTGCAAGTTTGCCACCGTCTCCTTGATGCGCTCTTCCAGCAAGCGCGCCGCGGGCGAGAGAGTCGAATCGGCCTTGCGCAGCAGGTGAATTTCGCGCCGCGCCGTCACATCCGCCAGCGGACGAAACACAAGCTCCCCTGCGGCGGCGGCCGATGTGGCCATTTCCGGCAGCAATGTAATCCCGATGTTCGCGCGCAGCATGCCAAAGATCGAGGTCAGGTTCTGCGCCGTCAGAAGCGCCTGCGCGTGCAGGTCCCGCGCCGCGGCCGCTTCGATTCCGGCAGAGAGGCTGTTGGCAATCAGGCGATGCCCGGCCAGCTCTGCCCAGCTCACCGGCCCAGCCTGACGCGCCAGTGGATGGTCCGGCGCGCAGATCACGCCAAACTCGTCCGACAACAGCAATTCGCTGTGCAGCCCCGCATCATGTTCGCCCTTGGTGGCAATACCAATGTCGATACGATTGCGCGACAGCTCATGCCGGATGGAGTTGGAGTCCATGTCGCGGACCTCGATGTCCACCTCGCCGAAGTCGTTGATGTAGCGTGAAAACACCTGCGGAATGATGGTGCCCGCAACCGAAGGCACGGTTGCGATCCGCACCCGCCCGTAGACGGCGCGAGCATATCCCTCGATGGCGCGCACGGTTGTGTCGAAATGCTGAACCTCCTGCTCCGCCTGCTCCAGCACAAAAGCGCCCAGGGCCGTCAGCCGGTTCTTCCGATCCGTCTCGAACAGCGGTTCGCCCAGATGCGCCTCCAGCTGTTTCAGCATCATCGACAGGGCCGAGGGGGTTCGGCCCAGCACCTCTGCCGCGTCGCTCAGGTTGCCGCTGCGGGCCACGGTCACATAGGCGCGCAAAGTCTCGATCTTGAGCATGCTGTTGCTCCTGTATTTCAGCAAATCTGAAATTTGCTTAAGAACTTTAAGTTTGCCTGAAGGAATTCAGTGAGTCCATACCGGGAAAAACGGACTCCTGACGAGGCAAGACACCCATGACAGAGATTCAAAAGAACCTGATTGCAGGCGAATGGCAGGCCGGCGAAGGCGAGATCGAGAACCGCAACCCCTCCGACCTCTCCGATCTGGTGGGGCTGTTTGCCCAGGCAAGCGGCGATCAGCTTGATGCGACGCTGGCGCAGGCGCGCAGCGCGCAACGGGAATGGGCCGCCTACGGGATGGAACGCAAACAGGCGGTGCTGATGGCGATCGGCACCGAGCTGATGACCCGGGCCGAAGAACTCGGCACGCTGCTGTCGCGCGAAGAAGGCAAACCGCTCGCCGAGGGCAGGGGCGAGATCTATCGCGCCGGTCAGTTCTTTACCTACTACGCCGCCGAATGCCTGCGCCAGCTGGGCGAGAATGCCGACTCCGTTCGTGCTGGTGTGGAAATCGACGTGCGCCGCGAACCCGTCGGCACCGTGGCGATCATCAGCCCGTGGAATTTCCCCACCGCCACCGCTGCGTGGAAGATCGCGCCGGCGCTGTGCTACGGCAATGCCGTGGTGTGGAAACCGGCCAATGTGACCCCGGCCTCTGCCGTGGCCCTGACCGAGATCATCGCGCGCCAGGATATTCCCCGGGGGCTGTTCAGCCTCGTTATGGGCGCTGGCCGCAGCATCGGCCAGCGGCTTGTTGAAAGCCCGCAGATCGACGCGATTTCCTTTACCGGTTCGGTGCCGGTGGGCAAGGGCATCGCGGCCGCGGCAATCCAGAACCTGACCAAGGTACAGATGGAGATGGGCTCCAAGAACGCGCTGGCGGTGATGGACGACGCCGATCTGGACCTGGCGGTGACGCTGGCGCTTGGCGGCGCGTTCGGCGGCACCGGTCAGAAATGCACTGCGTCCTCGCGCCTGGTGGTGCATGAGGCCGTGCATGACGCCTTTGTCGAGAAACTGGTGGCCGGCACCCAAGCGATGACGGTCGGCCATGCGCTGGAGGCCGGCACCCAGATGGGCCCGGTGGTCAGCGCCCAGCAACTGGCCGAAAACCTCGCCTATGTGGATCTGGGCCGCTCCGAGGGCGCGGAGCTGGCCTGCGGCGGCCAGCGGTTGGAGATGGCCACCGAAGGCTTCTACATGTCGCCGGGCGTGTTCCTGAACACCACCAACCAGATGCGCATCAACCGCGAAGAGATGTTCGCGCCGCTGACCTCGGTCATCAAGGTCGCCAGCTATGACGAGGCGCTGTCGGTGGTGAACGACACCAACTTCGGCCTGACATCGGGCATCGTGACCCGCTCGCTCGCCCGCGCCACCCATTTCCGCCGCAATGCGCGCACCGGCGTGGTCACCGTGAACCTGCCGACGGCGGGCACCGACTACCACGTGCCCTTCGGTGGGCGCGGTGACAGCTCTTACGGACCGCGCGAACAGGGCAAGGCCGCGGCGGAGTTCTACACCACGGTCAAGACCGCCTACATCAGCGCCGGGCCGGTGTGATGCGGATCGACGGCCTGCAATATGCCAACTGGTCGGAAAAGATCTTTCGGCAGCTGCGCGAGGGTGGCGTGGACGCGGTCCATGTCACCATCGCCTACCACGAGAATTTCCGCGAAACGGTGCTCAACTTCGAGAAATGGAACCGCTGGTTCGAGCAATTTCCGGATCTGATCCTCAAGGGGCAGTCAGCCGCCGATATCGACACCGCCCGCGCCACCGGGCGCACAGCCGTGTTTTTCGGGTTCCAGAACCCCAGCCCAATCGAGGATGACATCGGCCTCGTGGAGATCGTGCACACCCTGGGCGCCCGCTTCATGCAGCTGACCTACAACAATCAGTCGCTGCTGGCCTCGGGCTGTTACGAGGACGAGGACACCGGGCTGACCCGCATGGGCAAGCAGGTGGTGCGCGAGATGAACCGGGTCGGCCTGGTGGTGGACATGAGCCATTCCGGCGATCGCTCCACCATCGCGGCGGCAGACCATTCCGAGCGGCCCATCGCGATCACCCATGCCAACCCCCACGCCTGGTCCCCGGCGCTGCGCAACAAGCGCGACGACGTCATCCGTGCGGTGACGGAAAACGGCGGCATGTTCGGCTTTTCGGTCTACCCGCATCACCTGAAGGGCAAATCGGAATGCAGCTTGCAGGACTTCTGCGACATGGTGGCCCGCACCGCCGAACGGTTCGGCCCGGCGCATCTCGGGATCGGCACCGACCTGTGTCAGGACCAGCCCGACAGCGTGGTGGAATGGATGCGCGTGGGCCGCTGGACCAAGGAGATCGACTATGGCGAGGGATCAAAATCCGCGCCCGGTTTCCCCGCCATGCCCGAATGGTTCCGCGACAACCGCGACTTTTCCAATATCGAGCGCGGCCTGCGCGCCACCGGCCTGAGCGAGGCCGAGGTGGCCGGTATCATGGGCGGCAACTGGTATCGTTTCTTTTCTGAAAATTTCGGCCCCAAAGCAACAACATAACCGGCCGAAGAGGACAACTTGCCCGCGCGGCAAACGCGGCGCGGGTGGACAACGGGAGGGACTTATGTCCGACGCAACACAAGACGAAATCAAGAAGGACAGCCGCGTGAACGTGCCGCTGTTCCTGATCTCCGGCGGCTTTATCGCGCTGTTCTGCCTGGCGGCGCTGATCAATCTCGACGCGCTCTCGGCAGCGGTCGACTGGGGGTTCAACATTGCGGCCACCTACTTTGGTCTGTATTGGCAGGTGCTGCTGCTGGCGACCTTCCTGATCGGGCTGGTGCTGTGCATTCTGCCCGGTGGCCGGGCGATCATGGGCGGGCTTGCGGCACCGGAATTCACGACCTTCCAATGGGGGTCGATGATCATGTGCACCCTGCTTGCGGGCGGGGGCGTCTTCTGGGCGGCGGGAGAACCGATCGCCCATTTCCTCTATTCACCGCCGCTGTTTGGTGCCGAAGGTGCGACCGCGGCCGCCGTCAACCCGGCCATCGCGCAGAGCTTCATGCACTGGGGGTTTCTCGCCTGGGCCATCCTCGGCTCGCTGACCACGGTGATGCTGATGCATTACCACTATGAAAAGGGCCTGCCGCTGGCGCCGCGCACGCTGCTTTATCCGGTGTTCGGCGACAAGGCGATCCACGGTCCTATCGGGCTGATCGCCGATGCCTGTTCGATCATTGCGGTGGTTGCGGGCACCGTCGGGCCGATCGGGTTCCTGGGCCTGCAAGTCAGCTATGGTCTGACAGCACTGTTCGGTCTGCCCGATGTGTTTGCCACCCAGTTTGCCGTGATTGCGGGGCTGGTGGCGATCTATACGATCTCTGCCATGACCGGTCTGTCCCGCGGCATCCAGGTCTTGTCAAAGATCAACGTGGTGCTGGCCGCGCTGTTGCTGCTGTTCGTGCTGGTCGCGGGGCCGACCACGTTCATCTTCGGCTCGTTCTTTTCGGGGTTTGGCACCTATGTCGGCAATTTCTTCCAGATGGCCCTGTTCCGCGGCGAGGCTGGCCTGTTCGGCGATCCCGGCTGGCTCGGCTGGTGGACGGTGTTCTTCTGGGGCTGGTTCATGGGCTACGGGCCGCTGATGGCGATGTTCATCGCCCGGGTGTCCCGGGGGCGTTCGATCCGGTCGATCATCCTCATGCTCTCGGTGATTGCACCGATCGTGACCAATTTCTGGTTCACCATCGTCGGCGGCACCGGTATCGCAATGGAACTGGCCGAGCCCGGCACCATCTCAGCCGCCTTCGAAGGGTTCAACCTGCCCGCCGCGCTGCTGGCGATCACCACCAACCTGCCGATGGGCTTTGTGATTTCGATCCTGTTTCTGATCCTGACCACGATCTTTGTGGCCACAACCGGCGATTCAATGAGCTATGTGATTTCCGCCACCATGAGCCACGATGACACGCCCCCTGCGGCCATCCGGGTGTTCTGGGGCATTGCCATGGGCCTGATGGCGGTGATCCTGATTTCGGTCGGCGCTGGCGGCGTCTCCAAATTGCAGAGCTTCATCGTGGTGACAGCGGTGCCGGTCTCGCTGCTGCTGCTGCCCTCGCTCTGGGACGCGCTGCGCATCACCCTAGCTAAAGGCAAGGACAGCTGAGCCTTCTCCCGGGCGCACCCCTGTGCCCGGGCCCCAACCGGCCAGACCCGGCCTGACCACGACACATGGACCTCACCACCACAGACCCCTGCACAAGGCCCCACCGAATGACTGACGTTCCCGCCCGAGATCCTGATCTGGTAATGCGTCTTGCGCGCCTCGGCTCCATCCATCAGTCCCGCCTGTCCTTCATGCGGATCCTGACCCGCCGCATGGCCCGCGACGGCTGGCGGTTCGAACAGACCGCCTTCGAGATCGATGCCAGCGGCGAAGGCCACGCGGTCTATACCGCCCACACACCGGAGCGCGCCTATTCGCTGGTGGCCTTTGCCCATGATCTGCCGCCGGAGAAACGCTCCGACAGGGTGATCGCCGACGCCTGGGACGCGACCTTCACCCTGTTTGACGGTATCCCGACGCCCGAGGATATCGCGCGGCTGGCACAGAATATTCCCCTGCAGGAAGCAGGCCGCGTCACCGGCAGCGAGCTTTCGGTCTCTCGCGCCAACCGTTCGGTGCGGCTGTGGGAGCATGTGGTCACCGCGCTGGCCGCCGGGCAACAGCCCGACGCGGCGCAGATCGACGCCGTCGGCTACCTGATGCGCACCACCGCGGTCTACGGCTCCGGCAAGCTGGGCGCGGCAGATCGCGAGATGATCGCCGACCGCCCCGAATTCCGGGTGCCGTTTCAGGCCGAGATGCTCTCGGTTTACCTGACCCGCTGGTTCGTCACCGACCTTGTGCAACATATGGCGGACAGCCGCGCCGCGCGGTTGGGCAAGACCGCTGCAACCCTCGCGCCCGAACTGGCGCGCTCGATGGGGATCGGCAATTCCACCGGGCTTGGCATGGCCCCCTTCCTGCTCAACCACCCGGTGCTGTTCAACAACTGGATCGCCGCACGGGAAACCGCCCTCAGCCGGGTGCGCGGCCTCGATCAGGCCAGCCCCGGGGACATTGCCCTGTTTCGCGACCTGTTCGACCGCGCTGCGCAGCTGGTCAACGGCTGGCACTCCGAACACCCGGTTCAGGTGGACAAGCTACAGGCGCTGCGGGACGACATCGACCAGCTGCGCGGCTACCTGGAGCGGACGGATCTGTCGGCGCCCGGCCCATGGGATACGCTCTACCGCTGGGCCGAGGAAACCTTGTCCCTTGAAGGGCAGGAATGGATCGCCTCGCTGATGCTGGAACCCTACGGAACACTGGTCGATGAGCTGGCTGGCACCATGTCGGCTGACAACACGGCCACTTTCCGCATCGCGGGCGCCATGTCGATCAGTGATCTGCGCAACTTGCTGGACCGGGTCTACAGATGGGCCATCGACACCGACTGGTCCGCGCCGGGCAACAAGGCGCGCGCCTGGTACGTGTCCGAGGAAAAGCTTGAACCGCGTCTTGGTGAACGGTTTGAGGAACCGATCGAGGAATACGAACAGCCGCTTGCCCCCGGTCGCGATGCCGCCCTGCTGCATGCGGCGCTGAAACACTGGCCGGACGAGGCGCAAGTGGCCGAATTCATCCTGCGCCATCCGGAGCACCGTCATGTCTTGCGCCGGGTCCAGATCGTGGGCCGCGCGCCCTATGCCGAGATCCGCGACAACACGATTTCCGACCGGGTGCTTCCCATCGACATGCTGCGCTGCAAGCTGGCGTTCTTCGGCGCGACCAAATTCGATCCGCGCTCTGATCGCTGGGTGCGGATCTGCATGTATGGCAATGCCCCGCTTCCCAGCGAGCTCGCGCCGGAGACCGCGGATTTCTGGGTCTACCCCACTTTGCCGGAGGTCCAGGCATGAGCCACTCCCTCAATGAAATCGAAGCGATGAGCAAACGCGCCGCACGGGGCGCTGGCCTGTCGTGGGGCCTTGCGGAAGAGGCGGCCAAGGGTACCCGCTGGCTGTCGGCCTTCGGCTTTCCCGGCACCGACCTGTTGGCGGATCTGTTGGAAATGAACGACCGCATCCCGCCCATCGACGTCTCGCCCGTGTCCTTGCGCGCGCCCGTCTGGCATGCCCCCGCGCGGCGCATGAGCCCGCTGATCGCCGGTGCATCGCTCAGCGACTGCGCGATGCGCTTGATGGAGCGCGGCACCATCGCGATGGAGAACATCTGCTTCCCGCTTCTGGCAGTGCCCTTCATGGGCGGCGCAGCACAACGCCTGGGTCATCCGGTGGCGGCGGAATGGGCCGGGGCGCGGCTGGCCACCGACGGGCGCCAGCTCTGCGTGCAGGGCGATACGACGGTATTGCGGGCCAGAATGGCGGATCAGATGGTCTTTACCGCCCCTGCCAGGATGACCGGACGCCGCGAACCGGTGCTGCGCGCCGATGTGTCGGCCGAAAGCTGGCAGCGACTTTCGACCTTCGCCCACCGCACCTTTGCCCCCGCCACCGACGACAGCCGGCTGCGCGGCGCCGGCGCCGGGCTTAGCGACAACGACTGACATTTGGGCCCTGACCCGATGACCCATACGAGCCCCCAACAGAAAGACCTGCATATGACCGCAACTGAAACCCTGTCCCTGGGCGAGATCGAAGACCTTGCCTTTCGCGCCCTGGTCAAGGCCGGCACATCCGAGGAAAACGCTCGCCCACTGGCCGTTGCCACCGCGATGACCGAGGCCGATGGTGTCGCCTCCCATGGGCTTGCCTATATCCCGATCTACGCCCAGCACGTCGGCTGCGGCAAGGTCGACGGCACGGCAACGCCGCGGCTGTCACACCCGCGCCCGGCAGTGATCTGCGTCGATGCCGCCACTGGGTTTGCCCACTCGGCAATCGATCTTGGATTTGAACAGCTGGTGCCACTGGCCCGCGAGTTGGGCGTGGCGGTGCTGGCGGTGAACAATTCTTACAATTGCGGCGTCCTTGGCGTGCACACCCGGCGTCTGGCCGAGGCTGGGCTATTTGGGATCGGGTTCACCAACGCCCCCGCCTCGATCGCCCCTTCCGGCGGGGCGCGGCCGGTGGTGGGCACCAACCCGTTCTCCATCGCCGCCCCCGATGCAGATGGCTCCGTCGCGGTGCTGATCGACCAATCGGCCAGCACCATCGCCAAGAGCGAAGTCATGAAACACGCCCGCGAAGGCCGACCGGTGCCCGAAGGCTGGGTGCTGGACGCCGACGGCCAGCCGACCACCGATCCGGAGGCCGGACTCAAGGGGTCCATGGTGCCTTCGGGCGGCTACAAGGGCGTCGGGATCGCCCTGACCGTGGAGCTGATGGCGGCCGCAATGACCGGAGCCAACCTCGGCACCCAAGCCAGCCCTTTTTCCGGCACCGCAGGCGGCCCGCCGCGCACCGGACAGATGTTCATCGCCATTGATCCGCAGGCAAGCTCCGGCGGCGCTTTTGCCGACAAAATGCGCAGTCTTGTCGACTCCATCCACGCGCAGGAGGGCGCACGGCTTCCCGGCGACGGCCGCAAGTCCCATCGACAGCGCGCCGCAGAGCGGGGAGTGGACGTCAATGCGGCCCTGCTTGAAACCGTGCGCGGGTTGACCTGACTTCGCGCGTCAAGCGCGCACTGCAACCAGGCGCGGTCCACCAAGGACCATGCTCCGACGGAACAACGCAAAACGGGGGTGTTAAAACGCCCCCGTAATGTTGATTATGTTATTTTACCCCGATGACATACCGAGAGTTGAACCCGTGGCGGATCAAAGTGTCGGGATGGCCTTGCGGACCTCTCGGGCAATCAAAGCAGTCAGGACAGCTTTGACGCAGTCACCAGGCAGGAAGGCCGCAGATCCAACAAGCGCCTGCCCCAGCGACAGTTCGGCGATTTGAGCCAGCCATGGCACGCCAAACAGGTACACAACTCCGATGCCACCGACCAGGATGTAAATGAGAGAAAGCAGGAACGCTGGTTGGGTCTTGTGGCGATCAAAGAGCAAGCCGATCACAAATGCCCCCACGACGAACCCGATCAGGAAGCCGCCAGAGGCACCGAAGAACACCCCCGCGCCGCCACGCCCGCCGGCCAACAGCGGCAGCCCAAGCGCGACAAGCCCGAGAAACAGCGCAATGGCCAGACCGCCACGTTTGGCCCCCAGCAATGCGCCCGCCAGCATCACGCCCATGGACTGAGCGGTAATCGGCACGCCAAGTGGCAGCGTAATCTGTGGGACCACGCCAAGCGCCGCCATCAGGGCAGCAAACAGCGCGATGAGAACGATATCCTTCGTATTCATGGGGAGGAGTCCTTGTGTGGTCGTTAGATAGGGTGGCGTTCAAAACCCGCGGGCATCGATAGCATCCGAGATTTCTTCCGAAATCTTGATGGTGCGTACGATCGAGGGAATGGCGATGGCGAAGGGATTGCGCTCCAACCCCCGGGTGTTCTGAGCTTCGCGTACCTCTTGAACCACCTGCGTCAGCACGGGAATGAAACGCAGGGTCAGCGAGATCGCCAGGCTGATACCCTCGGTACGAAATCCAAAGCGACGCAGCGGTGTCAGTCCTGCCTCGATCCCGTCGATCATATCGCTGGATTTCGTTGTCAGCGTCAGCAGTCCAGCCAACATCAACAACACCGCAAAGCGCAGGATCACAAAGAGGCCGATGAGCCAGCTGTTGAAAACCAGCTGGGCAACAAAGATCAGCCCGAAGATCCACCACGCCGGGCGGACCTGCTGCCAGGCCATGGCAACCGACAACCGCGCGACACGGTAGAGGACAAGCGTACCGCAAAGGGCGCCCAACGAGAGCGCGATATGATCGATGGCGAACAGTACAGAACAGACAATGGCAAGCGCGAGAATTTTCCAGCCCGGTGCAAGCGCATGAAGCGGAGAGTCGCGTGCAACATACAGATCAAGCATCCTGCATTGCCTTTATATATCGAACGGTGGCCCGGTCAGGCTGGTCATCCACCAATACCCGCCCCTCCTCAAAGACGATCGCCCGGTCGAATTTGGACACCAGATCCAGATCGTGAGTGACGACAATCGCCGTCTGCTCCAGAGCCTCGATCGCATTGGCGATTTTTAACTTGTTGCGAAGGTCCAGCAGTGTGGTGGGCTCGTCCAAAACCACATACTCCGGGTCCATCACCAGGACGCCGGCAATTGCCAGAAGCTGCTTTTGCCCCCCGCTCAGGACATGCGAGGACTGCCCCCGGCGGGATAGCAGCCCGTATCTGCCAAGGACCTCTTCGGCCAGTCGCGCCCGGTCTTGCGCGGGCAGTCCGAGGTTCTTCAGACCAAAAGCAACGTCCTCCTCGACAATCGGAAAAACGATCTGGTTATCAGGATTTTGAAATACAAACCCGACCTTCTTACGAATGTCACGGCCGTGTTTCGCTGTATCGAGACCATCGACCAGAACCCGCCCCTCTGTGGGCAGACGCAATCCGTTCAGCAGCCGGGCAAAGGTGCTTTTGCCGCTTCCATTGCTGCCCAGAATGGCAATCCGGCGCTCTGAGAGAGTCAGGCTGACGTCCCTCAGAACGGGGCTGTTATCAAGTGTCAGACTGACATTTTGAACTTCAATCATTCTTGCGCGCCCTGATCGTCTCTTGGCCGTTGGCGTCTCCGCTGCCGTTCAGCCCATAGCGGATCTGCCGAAGAATGAAAAGAATATATTATCTATAATATCAAAATTACGGCTCGCTCTAGCCTGACCCGATATCCTCCGGGGCGATGGCTACGGATTTCACGATTGCAAATGCCTGCCGTCCCGGCGCCAATTGTAACGCCGCCACCGACCGTTGCGTGACACGTGCCAGCAAGGGGCCGGCCTGAGTGTCAAGGGTCACCAATGCGCCAGGCCCCTCCCCTGACCGGATAGCCGCCACAGTCCCGGGCAATATGTTCAGCGCCGACATCCCTTCGGGATACCGGTCTGCCAGAATGACCTCATGGGCAGAGATCCTTAACCGCAATGACGCCCCGGAGGCGGCGGTAACACGGGGCACCAGGATTGGAATCCCGGCGGCATCCAATTCACTCAGCCCGTCGGCATGGTGGCGCACCATGCGCGCATGCAGGATTGAGCCGACATTGCGAACACCAGTTGGCACAACGCTTGGATCGGACAGAACATCTCTTGGTGGCCCGATCTGAACGACCCGCCCGCCGTCCAGGACGACAACCGTTGTGGCCAGTCGCGCGACTTCGGCCGAGGAATGGCTGACGTACAAAACCGGGATCTTCAGCTCATCCCGAATGCGCTCGAAATAGGGCAGAATTTCCAGCTTCCGCGGCGTGTCCAGTCCCGTCAGCGGCTCGTCTGCCAATAACAGCTCGGGCGCCGCGAGCAAGGCCCGTCCGATTGCCACCCGCTGCTTCTCTCCTCCGGAGAGCTGCGCTGGAAATCGGTCAAGCAACGCCCCGAGCCCGAGAATGTCGACGATATGGGCCGGCTCCGCAGGGCGCCGACGAAGGGGAAGAAGACGGTAGCCGTAATAGAGGTTTCGGCGCACCGACAGGTGCGGAAACAGCCGCGCATCCTGAAAGATGTAGCCGATCCGCCGCCGCCGGGTGGCAAGCGCGACACCCCGGGAAGCATCGTACAATATGCGATCACCGACACGGATATGGCCACGCTCCGGACGGATCAGACCGGCAACCGCATTCACGATCGTCGTCTTGCCAGAGCCCGAGCGCCCAAACAATGCAGTCAGGCCCTGCGGTGCGGAAAACGCTGCCTCCAGCTGAAACGCTCCTTGGCGTAGCGCAATATCAATTTCAAAACTCATGAGGGTGTGCCCGTCTTCCGGAGCCTGCGCCCAAGGAGCTCTGAGAGCAGCAGCGCGAGAAATGAAATCAGTATCGAGACCACGACCAGTCGTATGGCGGCCCCCTCCCCGCCCGGCACTTGCAAGAAAGCATAGATGGCGGAGGGCAATGTCTGGGTTTCACCCGGGATATTGGCCACGAACGTGATGGTCGCACCAAACTCACCCATTGCCTTGGCAAAGGCCAGGATTGCGCCGGCAATCAGACCGGGGAACGCAAGCGGCAGGGTCACGGTGAGAAAGATCCACGGCGCGGATGCCCCCAAGGTGGCGGCTGCGCGCTCCAGCCCGGGATCTACCAACTCGAAGGAGAGGCGCAAGGACCTGACCATAAGCGGAAAGCCCATGATACCGGCAGCCAGGGAAGCGCCAGTCCAGCGAAAGGCAACCCCCATGCCAAGCGGCTCCAACACCCGTCCGAATGGACCCGTCGGACCAAACCCCAGCAACAGCAGGTATCCAGTTACCACAGGTGGCATGATCAACGGCAAGTGCACCAGGCCGTTCAGCAATTGCTTTCCCGGAAACCGGAAGCGCGCCAGCACATAAGCCGTTGCCACGCCGAACGGCAGACTCACCAGCGTTGCCCAGAGCGCCACTTTGACGGACAGGCGCACCGCGTTCCATTCTTCCGGCCCAAATGATGTCAGCATATTTGCCATCACTCACCAATCAGAGGAACAAACCCCTGTTTGGCGAACAAGGCGATCGCCGATTTGGACGTGAGATGATCCAGAAAGGCGCTCGACGCCTCAGACTGCCGCACTGCCGCCACCGGGTAGATGATCGGTGCATGAAGCTCTGGCGGGATGGAGTAAGCCACCGTGACACGCGGCTCCGCGAAGGCATCCGTGCGATAAACAATCCCATATGGCACCGCCTCGGCCGCAACCAGGGCAAGCGCGGCGCGGACGTTGGCGGATTGGGCCACACGGGTCGAAACCTCTTCCCATATTCCCGCCGACCGGAGCGCATTTGCCCCATAGATCCCCGCTGGCACAGCATCAATCTGAGCCATGGACAGCCGCCGCCCCCGCAGTTCACGCGGTAAATCCTGCAAACGCTCCAGTTCCGACTCTCCAGGAGCCGCAATCACCACCAATGTGTTCCCCAGCAGATTTGCCTGTGTGTCAGGGGCAATCAGGCCTTCTTTCGACAGCAAATCCATCCAGGCCAAATTGGCCGAGAAGAATATATCTGCCGGCGCACCCTGCTGAATCTGTCGCGCGATCACCGAGGAGCCTCCGTAGGAAACCGTTACGGCCTGGCCCGTGTCCTCTGCATAGCGAGCGACAACCTGATCCAAGGCGGACTTGAGGCTGGCGGCCGCAAAGACACGCAGGGGTTCAGCGTGCAGATAGGAGGGAACCAGCAGGGCGCAGACCATTCCCAGCCTGACCGCCAACCTCCGAAGTGCGTTTCCAAACGTGTTGTACATTGATTCCGGGCGCCATTGGTGCTGCCCGATCAAACTAGGGTCAGGCTCCGCTCGGATACAAGGCTCAGTGTGGAGGTTTTTCGAAACGGAACAGATTCAGACCCTCGAGGTCTGGCCGATACTGCAAACCGTTCTAATCCGGACCTCTTGACCCGTGTCGAGGTTTCGCGGCCGAAAGGCAGAGATCGTCCCAGCGCTGACGCGGAAGGAGGTTCTGTTCGAAGGCACTGGAGAGCACCTGTCGTCGACCGATCCCCGGCCAAACGGTCCGGGATCTGCTGGCCGCGAACCGCCTTTGCGCCCGCGCCAGATTGGGATCAGAACAGCGTGACGTTGTCGACAGCCGCCGGTTTGCGCGCCGGAACGCGGGTCCGAGCAACCGCTGCCTGTTCTTCTTCACCCAAGCGACGGTCATCCGCGACATGGGTTTGCTGTGCCGCCCCTGAACATGCGTGAAAGCGGACGCGCCGGGCGGAGGTACCGCCAACCGAGGAGGACACCACCGGAATCCCTTCATCACGCAGGAAACGCTGTACAAAATCGGCATTGTTCGCCCCGATGTCGGACAGGTTCGCCGACATCTTCGCTCCGCCAAAAACCTTTGCTTTCAGGTTGCTGCGCAAGGCGCCCTTCTTCATAACCCCGTTAATCAGAAGTTCCATCGCGTGCACCCCATAGCGGGCACTGACCCCGCCGGCACCGGAGGAGGACGCCAGCAAGAAGTGATTCATGCCGCCGACCCCATTCTGATCGTCATAGATACACGCCGCAATACAGGAGCCCAGAACGGTCGAGAACACGACCTTAGAATCCGTTGTGACCTTGTAGTCACCTTGTAAGACGGTGACAGTGTTCGTATTTTGAAAAACAGTCGACAAAGCGGCTTCCTTCCAGATCTTAGGTCTTGCAGGCTTGCAGAATTGCTCCGGCCATTCGGGCCAAAGGCACTTGTTTTTGGGCGGCGCCGATTTCCCAAGCGACCCTGGGCATACCGTAGACCACCGCGGTCTTTTCATCCTGAGCAACGGTTGTTGCACCTGCTTTGCGCAACTCCAGCATGCCCTTGGCCCCATCCTGCCCCATACCGGTTAAAATTGCGGCAACAACATCTTTGGCACAGGGCACTGCGGACGAAAAAAGTGCGTCAACAGACGGAGTGTGGCCAGAAATATTCGGCCCCTCCTTCATCCTGATCCGATGCGGTTTGCGTGGGGTGATCCCCATGTGACGCGGTTGCCCGGCCGCAATGTAGACACGGCCCGTTTGTAGCGTCATGTTATCCTCGGCAGCCACGACTTTAGCGGGGCAAATGCGGTCAAGGAGAGACACCAGGCCACTGCCGAAGCTCTTGCCTGTATGCTGGACAATCAATGTCGGCGGACATTGAATCGGAAACCCGACCAACACATTGCGCAACGCCTCGACCCCGCCTGTCGACGACCCAATCAGGATAATCTTCTTAAAGTCCTCTCGACCGCTGCTCGCCTGTGCCGTGGCTGCAGGTGGCGCGTTGCGCCGCGGCGCCTTGATCATCATGTCAAAGTACTGGACGAACTGTCGCGGGCTATCGGATTTTGTCAGTTCGAAAATACCCGCCCCGACATTCAAGAGCGGGGAAGAGCGCCGCGCTGGCGTCGAGTTGGCGTCATCCATGACCGATACCCACCGCACGTCAAGCGCGGAGAAGAGCGCGAGCATCATCTCGAATTCCGGAAGCTTGGTGAAACCGTCCTCGACAAAGGCGAAGGAGGGTTGCCCCGCTTCGGCTTGATTGTAGGCCATCATCAGATTGTTGGCGAGCAGCACCTGCAGGCCGGGATAGGCGGCCTCCATGTGGCTCTGCAATGTCCGTGCAAAGTTACGATCGGTAGTAACAATCAATACGCTCAAGGAAGACAATGGCTTACCCACTTGTTTGTCCCGGAGAGCCGGGAAGTTCCTATTGGACTGCACGGTACCTGTTGTGCGGTACTCATACAGCCAGCTCCGTCTTATTCATCGGCTGCGTCCATTGCGTGCCGGACGCTGGTGTGGCGGCGGACCGCGCTGGCATGACACAGGCGCCAAACGCCCGAATCATCGGGACACCCAATACATTTTCCAGGGCCGCAACGCCCACAGTGTGATTCTGCGCACCGGACCCCGCCTGTTCAGCACAGCCCGGCCACTCGTTCGCACCGCCCGCAGGACCTGCCCCACCGTCGCAAGACGCAAGAAACACTGGAGATTCCCCTCTCGTTCTGGCCTGCGACGACGTGATCATCAAAAACTCCCTGCAACACAGCTCGGTAGAGATGCGCCTATACTTCGGAATATGTTTCTCTCAGCAGGAGTTAATTTGCGCCTTACGCGCCCGAAATGAATGAAGATATGTGCCGAAGGTGGGTCTGGCACGACCTTTGGGCCGCCCCGTCATAGAGACACCTGAGATACTCTCTATAGTCAGATCGTCGGCGCCTGTGGGTGAACCTGTCAGTCAGGGTTCCGCTTTCGCGCTTCTCCAGAATGGCGGAAATCAAATGTTAAGCCCCTGCGGCTAAGACTTCTCTCATCGAACTGAAATCTATCGCCGAAAACGGGGGTGCGAATCGCGAAAATGTCCACCGAAACGCAAAAGCATAACCTGGATTTGCCAAATGCCTTCGCGGATCTAGACCCATTGATCGCCTTTTTCAACGCATCACGTGACAAGGCTGTCGAGGTTGATTGTAGCAAAGTTGCGGTGATGCCGTCGCGCTGTCTGCAGCTGCTGCTCGGAGCCGAGCAGCAATGGCGCTCCGAGGGCCTGGGTTTCTCGGTCACCAACATCACCGAGGGGTGCAGAAAATCCCTCACCCTTCTGGGCCTGGAACCCAACCGATTTGAAGACGAGGAAACAGCATGAAAACCAAAGTTCTGGCAATCGACGACTCTCGCACCATCCGGAATTTGCTTGCAGCGACCCTGGAAGAAGCGGGTTTCGAGTATCACTGTGCAGTGGATGGCCGCGAAGGCGTGGACATGTATGACAACGTTGCTCCTGACGTTGTGATCACCGATATCAACATGCCCAACCTCGACGGCTTCGGCGTGATCGAAGAGCTGCGTGGCGATCAGATCAATTCCAAGGTTCCGATTCTGGTTCTCACCACCGAAAGCGCGCCGGAAATGAAGGCACGGGCCCGTGACGCGGGCGCCACGGGGTGGATCACAAAACCCTTCGACGACCAATCTCTGATTTTTGCTCTGAAGCGTGTCACAGGAGCGGTTGCGTAACATGTCAGGGTCGATTCAAGATACATTCTTTGAGGAGTGCGAAGAGCTCCTTGAGGCAATGGATGAGGGTCTGACCGCCATCGAAGGAGGCGATCACGACCCCGAGGTGGTCAATGCCGTTTTCCGTGCCGTGCACTCCATCAAGGGGGGGGCAGGGGCATTTGGACTGGATGAACTGGTGGCGTTTGCACACAAGTTCGAAACGGTATTTGACGAGGTGCGTTCCAACAAGCTTCAGCTGGATACCAAACTCATCCAGCTCCTGCTCCGCTGCAGCGATCACCTGTCTGATCTGGTCAGCGTGGCACGCGATGGTGGCACCACTGACGAAGAGCACAATGATGTGCTGATCGCGGGCCTGGAAGAGTACCTCGATGAGGAGGAAGAGGATCTCACCTTTGAGCCAATGGGACTTGGCGGCCCTGCCGTCCCGCTTCCACTGGCTGCGGAGGAGGAGAAAACCTACGAAATTCGGTTCCACCCGCTGAAAGAGATGTTCGGCACCGGAAACGAGCCATTCTTCCTGTTCCAGGCACTGTCCGAACTGGGGCCGCTGAAGGTGGAACTCGACGATACGGAGCTGCCCGGTTTTGATGCCATGGCGATGGACGAAAGCTACCTCGCCTGGAACCTGACCCTGACCACATCGGAACCCAAATCGGCCATCGAGGCGGTGTTTGAGTTCGTAGAAGGCCTGTGTGAACTCTCTATCTCTTCCGACAAGGAAGCTGAGGAGGACGCCGCTGCCCTGGCTGCACTGAATGCTGCATTTGGCGTACCTGGGGATAGTGCCGAGCCCGAGACGCCAGCCCCTTTTGAAGCGCCGGCACCCGCAGAGGCTACTCCAATGGCAACACCGGAAGCGACAGACAAAGTCGAGACAGCGAAGCCTGAGAGCAGCAAGTCAGAACAGCGCGGACCCAAGCCGACCCTGCGTGTGGACCTGGAGCGGGTGGACCGGCTGATCAACGCGGTTGGCGAATTGATTATCAACCATTCCATGTTGGCGCAGCAAATCGCCAATCTGGATGTTGCTGATCTGCGGGATGTGGAAACCGAACTCGAAGGTTTCAAGAACCTCGCTCGGGACATCCAGGAAGGGGTGATGTCGATCCGGGCTCAACCCGTCAAACCACTGTTCCAGCGCATGGCCCGCATCGTGCGGGAGGCGTCTTCAGCCACGGAAAAGACAGCCAAGCTCATTACCGAAGGCGAGAATACCGAAGTCGACAAGACGGTGATCGAGCGTCTCTCGGATCCGCTGACTCATATTCTGCGCAATGCGGTAGATCACGGCATCGAGAAACCAGAGGACCGCGAGGCCGCTGGCAAGAGCCGCGCGGGTGCCATCCGCCTGTCCGCGTCGCACCGGTCCGGCAGTGTCTGCATCGAAATCAAGGACGACGGAGCCGGTGTGAACCGCCCTCGTGTGAAGCAGATCGCGATCGACAAGGGATTGATCCCGGAAAACGCCGACCTGACGGATGCAGAGATCGATAACCTCTTGTTCCTGCCTGGATTTTCGACGGCAAAAGAGGTGTCCAACCTCTCGGGTCGCGGTGTCGGCATGGATGTTGTGAAGAATGCGGTTACTGCGCTTGGCGGGCGGATCAATATCTCCTCTACGCCGGGCAAGGGATCCACATTCACGATCATCCTGCCACTGACACTGGCGGTGATGGACGGCATGGTTGTTTCCGTTGCCGACCAGACCATGGTGGTGCCGATCACATCCATCATCGAAACCATGCGTGGTAGCGACGATATGATCAACAGCCTCGGCGCAGACGGAACGCTTCTGTCCATCCGCGGCAACTTCGTGCCCATCTGTGACGTGGCCGGCGCTCTCGGGCTTCGCAAACCCGAAGGTGACAAACCACCGGGCGTCTACCTTCTGGTTGAGACGGAAACGGGCCAGCGAAGCGCGCTCGCCGTCGACGATATTCACGATCAAAGGCAGGTCGTGATCAAGAGCCTCGATGGAGTCTGCGGGAACATTCCCGGCGTCGCCGCGGCAACGATCCTTGGTGACGGCAAGATCGCAATGATCTTGGACTCGGAGAGCATAATCGCGGCCTCACCCACATCAGCCACCTTTGATTCAGATCGGAGAATGAGCAATGCAATCGCAAGCTGAAGTTAAAATTGGCGACCAGGAGGTCAAACATGCTCAGCAGAGCGAGTTTGTCAGCTTCACCGTCGCAGGTCAGGCGTTCTGCCTGAAGATCACCCAGATCCGGGAGATCCGTCGCTGGGCACCGGTTACCATCCTGCCGCACGCGCCCATGGATGTTCTCGGGGTAATGAACCTGCGGGGCGCCGTGATTCCGATCTACGACCTGTCGGCACGGTTCGGTTTGCAACAGACCGAAGCCAGCGAGCGCAATGTCGTCATCGTGGTTGCGGTCCATGGCAAACCTGTTGGCCTCCTGGCGGAATCCGTGTCCGAGATCATCTCGATCAATCCGGAAGAGATCCAGGACACGCCTCCTGTCGATAGCCGTTACACCATGGAGTATATTCAGGGTATCATCTCTCACGACGACACCATGGTGCGCATCATCAACCTCGACGCAGTCATTTCTGCACCGGAGCAAGGCCTCTCGTGAGTATCGCTGGTCCCATCGAACCCCTAGATAGCGGCATTGTCCTGTCAGATCAGGACTTTGAGGCCATTGCACAATTTGCTTACAAGCATTTTGGCCTGGCCATGTCGCCCAGCAAGAAGCCCCTGGTCTCTTCTCGCTTGTCGCGCAAGTTGAGAAAGCAGAACATCCGCGCGTTCAAGGACTACTTGAAGCGGCTGGAGGGGCCCAATGCCGAGCAGGAACGCAGTGAGTTGCTGTCGTTGCTTACGACCAATGTCACGCAGTTCTTCCGCGAACCACACCACTTCGAAACGCTGCGCAAGGATGTTCTGCCGCCGCTGATCGAACGTGCGAAGAAAGGCGGTCGCGTTCGGATCTGGTCTGCGGGATGTTCGATCGGACAGGAACCTTACACGATTGCTTCCGTCTTGCACGGGATGTGCCCCGATGCGGATCGTTACGACATCAAGATCCTGGGCACCGATATTGACCCAGTGGTCGTACGCACCGCCGAAGTGGGCCAGTATCCGCTGGAGGATTTCGAAGGCATTCCAAAGGAATACAAGATGCAACTGGAGGCGGGTGACAAGGCCAATACCGGTCGTGTGCCGCAGCATCTACGCAATAAAGTGACGTTTGGGGTGCTGAACCTGATCCAACCCTTCCCGTTCAAGGGCAAGTTCGATGCAATCTTCTGCCGCAACGTCGCGATCTACTTCGACAACCCGACACAGCAGAAGGTTTGGCAAGCCTTCCAGAAATCGCTGACTCCGGGCGGGTATCTCTTCATCGGTCACTCCGAGCGCATGTCAGGGCCCGCTGCGCAACATCTGAAAACCGTCGGCATTACTACTTATGTCAACACGCCTGGCTAAAAACGCACTCACGGTTAGCCACGACGAGAACACGAGGAATAAACAATGAGCTTGAAAGACTCCCTGCGCGTGATGGTCGTCGACGATATGTCGACCAGCCGAGGAATTCTAACCCAGTGTCTCGATGAACTTGGTGTCAAGAACTACCTTGTCGAAAACAATGGACAATCAGCGTTCCAAAAACTGGCAACAAATCCGGTTCACTTGGTGCTGTCCGACTACAACATGCCGGGAATGGACGGGTTGGGTTTGCTCCAAGCCGTTCGTGGCAACGCTGCGACACAACGGATCGGCTTCATCCTTGTAACCGGCAAACCCACTCCCGAGATGATCGAGGTCGGCAAAAAACTTGGCTTGAACAACATCATCCGCAAACCGTTCACAGTGGCGTCGATGCGACAGGCCATCGAGCAGGTCGTGGGACGTTTGTAATATGGCTGATAAATCTTCTAAACCGCTCGATACGGTATATGCGAATTCGGCGCGAGAAATGCGCCAGCTGCAAAGCCAGATTCAGCAGCTGGAAGATACTGTATTAACCATAGTGGAACGCCGTACTCCTCCCACAAGTGCAGAAATTCGCGAGCTTCAGGATTTTGACCTGATATCGCAAACACTTGGTGGACTGTCCGTTTTCTTTGACAAGCTACGTGAACAAGTCGGCACCGAAGACTGCACCAATATCGATCAGGCGACCGAAAGTGTCACGCTTCAAAAGCTACGGGACAGGTTGCGCGAAAAGCAGGAGCTTTTTGAGATCTGAGGCTGCGACAGCGCATTGCTCTTGGCGTTGCCCAAGAGTTCGAACGCTGAAAACACCAAAAAGGATCGGAGTGGCAGATTTTTCTGCCGCTCCGATCCGCAAATCAGTACCTCGCTCGCGCGGCGCCTAAGCGGCCGACACAGCGAAGTCGGGCAACGACGCGTAGAGCTCCGCGGCAATTGCCGGCGATTTGATTTGATACCGCTCAGTCGCCGAGACAGGCCACGAACGCCGCGCCGGTCTGCTTGAGAAGATCCGCGTAAAAGGTCTTTCCCGTTTCGATATCCATTCCCAATGGATCGATGACATAGGAGGACACATCGGTTCCTTCGGTCACGGTCCGTACAAGCCCAGGATTGAACTGAGGCTCCGAGAAGACACAGGTCACCCCGGCCTCATCGACAGCGTTGCGGATTTCAGCGATACGCGAGACGCTGGGATCAGACGCATCACCGAGTGAAATCGCGCCCAGGGACTTCAGCCCAAATCCTTGCTCGAAGTACTGAAATGCATCATGAAAGACGACAAACTGACCGTTCTGACCGGCCAATTGTCCATTCAGATCAGCGACAATCTGATCGATCTCTGCCTGCCCTTCGAGTGCATTCGTCTCGTAAATGGACGCATTCTCGGGATCAACCTGTGAGAGTTCCTCTGCGATCAGCGCCAGCCAGTGCTTGCCATTTTCAGGTGACAGCCAGGCATGGGGATCGACTCCGTCATGTGCATGGTCATGATGCGAATGATCATGCTCGGCATGCGCATCATGGTCGTGATCCCCATGATCATCATGGTCGTGCCCGTGGTCACCGTGATCGTGGTCATCGTGATCACCATGTGCATGCTCGCTATGATCGTGCCCATCGTGACCAGCCTCGTGATCATGGTCGTGATGCTCTTCGTCATGTTCATGCGACCCTTCCATCACCGCGGGAGCGAACACCGCCCCCTGCCGAAAGTCGAGACGCATGGTGCCCGGGGCGTCCAGAAGAGAGACCACATTGACGCCATCAGTCAATTGGGTGATCGGCTCCTCCAACCAGGGCGCAAGCGCCTCACCAACCCAGAACACCGCGTCCGCGTTCGACAGATCTCGCGCATTTGACGGGCGCAGGCTGTAGCCATGGGGCGATGCTCCCGGGGGCACAAGAACCGCAGGCTCCCCCACTCCGGCCATCACTCGGGCGACAAGACCCTGGATCGGAGCGATATCGGTCACCACCTTCGGCGCGTCGGCTGCGACCGGAAATGCCAATATGGAAAGTGCCACAGCGGATGTCAGAGATTTGGGCAGCATAGCGGCTCCTAAGCGACTGTTATATCATAACCAACACACGACTTGATAAACGTCATGTTGTAACATATCAATCCCAAATCCGCAGCAACGTAACGGAGGCTCCATGGACAGCGTTGGCTTTGTTTCGCATGACCATTCCCGCTGTATCACGGGCGGCCTTTCCGCAGTCGAAACCTACTGCCGGGAAAAACGGCTGCAATTCACGCCTGTGCGCCGCCGCACCCTGGAGATCCTCCTGCAACAGCACCGCGCCCTCGGCGCTTATGAAATTCTAGAATATTTGCGCGACGAAGGGCTGGGATCTCAGCCCCCGGTGGCCTATCGCGCTCTGGAGTTCCTGGTCAAACATGGGTTTGTGCACAAGATTGAACGCCTGAACGCGTTCATTGCCTGTATGCACCCCGGCGAGACCCATACCCCGGTGTTCATGATTTGCCGCAAATGCGACAGCGTCGCCGAGGCGCAGCGGCAACCGATGCAAGGGCAATTGGGAGATGCTGCCCGTGCAGCCGGTTTCTTGATAGAACGCACTGTGGTGGAGGCCGAAGGCCTTTGCCCGCGCTGCCAGGACTGAGTAAATGCGTCTCGTCACGATTACGAATGCGACAATCCGGCACAGCGGAGCACCGGTACTGCGCAACATAGATTTTCATATCAACAAGGGCGAAATTGTCACCGTTCTGGGGCCGAACGGGTCAGGGAAATCAACCCTGCTCCGCACGATTATCGGCGCGTTGGGGCTGAGCGGCGGTGCCATTGAAAAAGCACCGGATCTGCGCATCGGCTATGTGCCGCAAAAACTGCACATCGACCCGACCCTGCCGTTGACGGTACGCCGGTTTCTCAGCCTTCCTCGGCGTGTCGATGACGCCGAAGCCCACAGCGCACTTGCCGAAGCGGGAGTGCCGGGGCTTTATGATCGCCAGATGACCGGATTGTCCGGCGGCCAGACCCAGCGCGTTCTCCTGGCGCGCGCCCTCTTGTCCCGTCCGGATTTGTTGATCCTGGACGAAGCAACACAAGGGCTGGATCAACAAGGATCGGCCAGTTTCTACCAGAAAATCGAAGAGGTCCGCACCGAACTCGGATGTGCGATCCTGATGGTCAGCCATGAGTTGCATGTGGTCATGGCGGCGTCGGATCGTGTCATTTGTCTGAATGGACACGTATGTTGCGAAGGTGCGCCCGCCCAAGTGGCAAGCGCACCGGAGTATCGCGCCCTCTTTGGAACCGATACCCAAGGTACCCTGGCGCTTTATCGTCACGAGCACGATCATAGCCACGATTGCGTCCAGGACCACAGCTCCGATGGACAGAGTTCTGCATGAGTTTTCTCGATGACTTTATCATCCGTGCCGCCTTGGCCGGCATTGGTGTCGCGCTTGCGGCCGCCCCGCTTGGCTGCTTCGTCGTTTGGCGCAAGATGGCCTATTTTGGAGATGCAACCGCCCACGCGTCGATACTTGGTGTGGCATTGGCGTTGGCATTTGATGTGTCCATCTTTGGCGGCGTGATGGCGACAGCGCTGCTGATGGCAGGCAGCATCACACTGCTCAGCGGGCGCGGCTATGCGATGGATACACTGCTCGGTGTCATGGCACATAGCGCACTCGCGCTCGGTCTGGTTGCGGTGTCATTTCTGCACGGGGTGCGCGTTGATCTCATGGCATATCTGTTCGGCGATATTCTGGCGGTGTCGCGGATCGATATTGCCGTCGTCTGGCTGGGGGCCTGTCTCGTTCTGGTGCTCCTGTGGTGGCGTTGGTCGTCCCTTTTGACCGCCACGCTGAACCCCGAGCTGGCCCGCGCGTCCGGCATTTTGCCACAGCGGGAACAGCTCATATTGACCTTGTCTCTTGCCGTTGTCGTTGCAGTGGCCATCAAGGTCGTGGGGGTTCTGCTGATCGCCGCCATGCTTCTGATTCCAGCAGCAACAGCACGCCCCTTTGCAAACACGCCGGAGCGTATGGCCCTGCTCGCAACCCTGATCGGCGTGATGTCGGTGTTGGGGGGGCTTTACCTTTCTTTCGGCCTGGATACACCAACCGGCCCAACCATCGTCAGCTGTGGAACCGGCTTGTTCGTTGGTGTCAGCGTGCTGCGGCTCCTGCCGTTCTGGCCACGACGCTGAACATGGTGTTGCGGGGTGATGCCCCCAGGCTGTCCAAGCCCTAGGTTTCCTGCTCAGCGCTGCCAGTTTGCGCGGGCACACCTGGCGTGACCGTCCATTTGTGCAGCGTGTCAAGCAAAGCCTGCTTGCGAATGGGCTTGCTCAGAAAGTCATCCATTCCGACCGCACGGCAGGCCGCTTCGTGGCTTTGCAACGCATTGGCAGTCAGCGCGATAATCGGCACGCGCCGCAGGGACGCCTCCTGCTCGATCGTACGGATTTCCTCGGTCGCCTCCAGACCGTCCTTTATCGGCATCATCATATCCATCAGCACGAGATCTGGCTGCGCGTCGCGGTACATGGTGACCGCCTCCAACCCATTGGTGGCAATTCTGACGTCCACGTCCACATTCTTCAGCATCCGCGTGACGACCACCTGGTTGGTGCGGTTGTCCTCGGCCATCAAAACCCGAATGGGGGCAGGCAGAACCGGAGCCCCCGTCAATGGCGCGACGGAAGCGCTGGCAGTGGGTTCAGTTTCCCCAAGCGCGCGGCTCACGACCTTTCGCAACTGATCGGCGCGGACAGGTTTCAGAACCTGCTGACAGTTCCCTATCTCCGCAAGCATCTGCGGCGACAGCGCCGGATCGACAGAGGAGAGCATGATGATCGGCAACCGCCCGAGATTTGGCACGGAGCGAATACGCCGCGCCAGTTCGTACCCGTCGCAATCCGGCATGTTGAAATCGAGGAAGATGAGATCGCAGAGATCGGAGACGTCCCGCATCTCATCCAAGCGCAGCATGGTTTCGACAGCTGAATCCGCTTCACTGACCCGCACCCCCCAAGCCCGCAACCGCTCACCAAGAATTCGGCGATTCAGTTCCAGATCATCGACCACCAGCGCATGCAAACCGGATACCGGTTGATCCGGCTGAAACGTGATCGGCGCACGATCACTGGTCGGCAACGTCAGGTCGATACTGAAGACGGATCCTTTGCCTTCGGTCGAGGTGACGTGAATGCGGCCCTTCATCAGTTGCAACAAGCGCGTCGAAATCGCCAGCCCGAGGCCGGTGCCCTCGAAGCTTCGGGTCGCCGCCCCATCCGCCTGCTCAAACGCGTGGAAAATGCGATCCAGCTTGTCCGCGGGGATGCCAATGCCTGTGTCGCTCACGGCCATCCGCAGCTGCGTCAGCTCCCCAAGGGTCGCCCCTGTGACATCAATGTGCACGGAGCCCTGGGAGGTGAACTTGACCGCGTTTCCGACAACATTTGTCACGATCTGCCGGATACGCCCGGCATCCCCCTCATAGTATTCTGGAAGGTCCGGATCATAGCGCAACGTCAGCTGAACCCACTTCTCCGCGGCCTTCGGGGCGAGGAGCGTCACCACATCCTCAAGGACCGTTCGCAGATTGAACGTTGCCTGGTTCAGTTCCAGCTTGCCCGCCTCAATTTTAGAAAAATTGAGGATATCGTTTATGATCGTCAGCAACGCATTGCCCGATTTCACGATCGTCTCGGTATACATCTCCTGATCGGGCGTCAGGTCCGTTTCCTGCAACACCTCGGCCATGCCAATCACACCATTCATCGGTGTGCGGATTTCATGGCTCATGTTGGCAAGGAATTCCGATTTGGCGCGGCTGGCAATCTCGGCCTGCTCCCTGGCCCGTTCAAGCGCGAGCTCCCGCTCGTCGCGCTCTGCAAAACTGTCCTCGAGCACGCCAACCGAAACGTTCAGCGCCTGAAACTCACGACTGGCGTACCACGGCAACTGGAAATGCCCGGTCTTGGCCCCGGCAACAGCATTCGACATCCGGGCATGCACAACCTGCAACGGGTTCAATGCGAGCCTGTAGACAAGATAAAGCATCAGCAGCGACATCGACACAACAGCCAGGATCGTCCAGGTGATGGTCTGCCGGACCTTGTCCAGAACCAGTGCCTGCCCCTCTTCGGTCGACCACTTCACCACCATCCTGCCAAAGACGAACCCCTCAAACGCCACCGGCCTGTCGTACATGACATAGTCGTCTGCAAGCTGCGACGCGGTATTCGACGCCTCAGCGATGATCTCGCCTTCGCTGTTCTCAATGTGGATCGACAGAATTTTCGGATAGCGGGTTATCGCCTCAACCAGCCCCGTTTCCAGAACCGGGACATCTTCGACGATGATCGCCTCCAGCATCAAGCCGCTCAACAACGAGACCGTCAGATTGGCCTGTTCGCCCAACTGATCGCTGACACGCTGTACTTCGTAGCGCCGCGCAACACCGCCAACGGTCACGACAACCAGCAAGGCCGCGAGGGACATCGACACGATGATCTGGGACAGAATGCCCCGGCGCTGAAGCAGGCTACGAAGCGGTGTTTTCAAAAGTCACGGCTCCGCTGCATCGCACGGCGCACGAAGTCGTAATCCGCGTCGCTCCCGGCCAGGAACCCGTTCTTCGACACGCGCTTCACCATCTCTTCGTTCTGAGCAGAAAGCATGACTTGGCGCATCGCGTCCAGGATATGGCTTTCCAGTCCGGAGCGCGCCAACCAGGGCTTGGTCACGTTGTCAAAGGAGACCAGGGCCCTGATCGGCACACCTTTTGCGACCAGCTCCTTGAACGTGCTTTCCTTGAGCGCGCCTGCGCTGAACTTGCCGGCACCGACAGCTTCGCCGACCAGATCATGTCGCCCGAGATAGGCATACCCGTGCAGATCCTGCGACGAGATACCCACATCCAGCAGATGCGCCTGCGCCAGATACCGCCCGATCGTGGACAGTTCATCACCAAAGGCAAAGGACAGCCCCGCGAGATCAGACAGCCCGGAAATCGTACTATCGCGATGAACCGCAATGACGCCCTTGAACCGTTTTTCCCCCTGCTTGGACTCCATTGCCACGATCAAAATCCCCGGGTTGCGCTCCATCGCATGGACATAGGACGCGGGCCCAAAGCGCGCAAAGTCAACGCGCCCTTCCGCCAGATCCACAATGCTTGTTTCGTAGTCCTTGGAGATACGCAGCCGGATCGTGACGTCTTCGTCCAGGAGGACTTCCATCCGATTTTCCAGAAACGTCAGAAATGGTCGGTACTTCCGCACCGTCGCCGACGGCTTGTCCGCGGCATAGGTGCCAAACACCAGCTCAATCTCTGCGCGTAGGGGCGAGGCTGCGGAGATCCCCACCATCGACAGGACCGCAGTCACCAGCATCAGTTTCACAAGACCGTAACGCATCGGGGTCTTGCGCGGGGTAGCTGTACCAAATGAGTTCATCAGTGCCATCGAACTCTCCTTAGCAGACGATGCAGAATCGCTGTCCGACCGGGGCGCGCCCGTCCCTGGCCATGCCTCAATCCAAGATAGGATCAAAACACATTGAAAACTAACCGAGATTCACTCGAAAAGCACATATTAACCATCTGGAAAGGATTATGACGTTTCTTTGACGCATTCTGCGTCTGCCGCCAGGTTCCCTTTCCGTTCAGAAGGACGACTCGTGATTACACCAAACTTGCTGCCATGTATCGCCCGGTCAGTTAAAATTTGTTTTTGTTTATTTGTAAATGCGACCATTCTTATCGCCACCCCCACGATGGGACACGCAATTCCATCCCCGGAACTGGTGCTTGGATCGGTCTCTTCGCTATCTCAAATTCTCGCGGTGGTTGCAGCCACCCTGTCCGGTTTTGGTGCGGTGATCGCCGCCCGCCTCGGGATCAGGACACAGGCCTCTTCGCGCCGCTATCCCGTGCGCCTGATCACCGGCCTTGTACTGCTTGCCGTCCTCCTTGCATTTGCAAATCACTGGCAATGGCAGACCCACCAGAGCGCCGAGTTGCAACGGCTGCAAGCCACACTGACCCGTCCCGCACAGTTTGACGGGACCACCATCAAGGACGCGGCGCTGAAAGAAACCAGCTACAACAGCCAAGAAACCCACCCACAGGGGATCACGACGGCCGAAGCTGCCAACCTTTTGTCTGCCGGACAGGTCAATTTCTTCGACATTCGTGAAACCGCCGAAAACGCCATGGGGACCCTGCCCGGCTCCACCCACATCCGGTTTCCCGACTTCCTCCAATCGCCGCCCGTTTCGGCGGGTGAAACGGTGGTGCTGTTCTGCCATAACGGGAACCGCAGTTCCGAAACCTGCGCGGCGCTCGCAAAACTCGGTATCGATTGCCGCTTTATTGCCGGCGGTATCGAAAAGTGGATTGTGGAATCCAGACCGTTTTCCGACAGCCGCGTGCAAGAGCTGTCAGACCTGCGCGCCATCCCCACGTATCCAAACAAATCGCGCCTGATCGGTACCGAAGAGTTCAGCCAACTTGTGGCGTCGAGCGAGGTACAGATCGTGGATACGCGCTATCCCGGTGATTTTGCCGCCGGGCACCTGCCCGGGGCGATCAACATTCCTGTGCGCGCGCTGACCACCACGCAGCTGCAAGAGTCGATCTCCTCCCTGCGCAAGGTCCCCACGGTCGCTGCGTGCTATGATCGCCGTAGCTGTTTCATGAGCCAGGTGCTCGGACTGGAGCTGACTGAGGCGGGAATCCCCTTCGAAGGGCGCTACACCCTGCCGTGGGAGTATTTCATCCCTCCTGCCCCCAAACCTCATGTTGTCGATTGGCTGGCCAGCCAGGAAACCGGCCTGTGGGACACATCCGTTGACCTTCTGAGCCGCGTCTTGCTCTGGGCGCATGAACACTCTCACCTGATACTCGGGCTTCTGGCTCTGGCGGTGACCTCGCGATTGCTGGTGCTGCCGCTCGCGCTGAAATCAGAACGCGATCAGATCACGCTTCGTGCGCACAAAGTCGAACTGGACCGTCTAAAGGCGGATCTTGCCGACGACCCGATCCGAAAATCCAGGGCAATCCGGGAGGTTCATAATCGACTTGGATTGACGCCTATGCGCAATTTGGCGGCGCTCCTCTTTCTCCCTGTGATGATGCTGGGGCTACAGGCGGTAGAGCTGGCTTCCGCGGAGGTTGGCGAAGCGTTCCTGTGGGTTTCGAACCTGGGAGCGCCGGACCCCTATTATCTTGCGGCGGGCCTCACCTGTGCGCTTGCCGCTGTCTATCTGTTGGTTTCGGTCGCCAAATCCGCGCGGGCGGCGGTGCTTTGGTGTGGACTGGGGCTGCCGCTCCTGTTTGCCCTCGTCATGAACCTCTCGGCGGCGGGAAATTTCTACCTTTTCATGAGCCTGACGGGTTTGCTGATCCAATACGCGTATGTCTCAGGGAGCGTGTCGCGCCTGTGCCGCGCCTTGCCACCCTTGCAGCGATTGCCAAAAGGAACGGTCGCGATAAAGGAAACCCGCCGATTGACTCATGCGGGAAACAAGGCGCTACGGCTTTCACAATTGGCCAATGCCGGCTTTCCGGTACCGCCCGCGGTGGTGCTCACCGAAAGGTTCCTAACCCGGTTCCAGGCGGCCACCGCTACGGATCGCACGCGCATGGCGCATAAAATCTGGCGGATCATGGGGCCCACACCCTGCGCTGTGCGCTCCTCTGCCAGCCAGGAAGATGGCGCTGACCATAGCTTTGCCGGCGTATTTGAATCCGTCCTGGATGTGCGGGGCGACCAAATGTGCTCTGCCATCGAAACCGTGCACGCCTCCTTTTCCGACGAGCGTGCCCGAAGCTACCAGATCAAAGATGCGGGACACGGAAATATTCTGGTGCAACACATGATCGATGCGACGTTTGCAGGTGTCCTGTTCACACAGGATCCACAAGCACCGGGCATGATGCTGCTGGAGTGGGTCGAGGGCTGTGGCGATGACCTCGTCTCTGGCAGGAAAACACCGGGCACCCTTCGGGCCGGGCGCTACAGCAAGTCCCCTGCCCCAGATCAGGACCTCCCCCCGTTTGCCCCGGAGGCGCTGATCGAGTTGGGCCTGACGATCGAAAATCTGTTTGGATCACCGCAGGACATCGAGTGGGCCTGGGTGGACGGAGAGTTCTGGATACTGCAATCGCGGGATGTGACCACCATGGCCGTGGGCAGCAGCACCGAGCAGGCGACGGCTTCGGAATGGCGATCCTTTTTCAACCGGTTCAAAGATCGCGATCCGGACGAAAATCTGATCGAGCAGGATGAAATGAGCGAAGTGCTGCCACGCCCCAGCCCATTGTCATTTGCACTCATGGCGCAGCTCTGGTCACCCGGGGGCAGCCTCGATCTGGCCTGCCGCGCGTTGGGCTTGCCTTACGCACTACCAGAGGGCCAAGACGCCCATTTGGTACGCCTCTTCGGCAAAACCTACGTTGATACACACCTCAAGCAGCACCTGGCACTGGATTTGTCAGGGCGACGCGCGGTGGCGCTGCGCAAGCAGTTGGCTCCGGTCCGTGAGGGGTTCGAACGGGAGGTGCTGCCCAAGCTCAGGGACCGCGTCGACGACTGGCGTGCCATTCGGTTTGAAGCCCTGCCAAGGGCAAAGTTGCTCAAGGCGATCACAGACTTGCAACGCTACTTCGTGACCGAAATCTATGTTGAGGCCGAGAAAATCAATATTCTCGCGGCCTTGGCCATGCAGGACGCGAGCCAAGCCGCGCAAGGCGACCCAGCCCTGCGAAGCTATCTGATGCAGGCAGACCTGGAATACTCTCCTGCCAGCCTCCTGGCACAATGCGATGGACCGGAACAGGAAGCCCGAGAAAAAGCGCTTGCCTTGATGGGGCACCGGGCGATGTTCGATTATGAGCTTTCCAGCCCCCGGTATCACGAAGCGCCGAGCTTGTTGTACACATTGCTCGAACCATCTGTCGCCCCCCTGCCCCCGACGCAGGCGCCGTCCGGTCTACCAGCCGATCTTCAACAACAGATCGAACTGGCCATCGCCTTTCAGGACTTGAAGGAGCGTGCCAAGCACGAGGCCTTGCGGGTGCTGTCGGAACTTCGGCGGGCGCTTCTGGCGCTGGCAGAGCAGAGCGGGCTTGGTGCGCTTGTATTCCATCTGACCCTGCCAGAGCTTGTGCATGCCGACTGGGAGGAAATCGACGCCTTGCGCGCCCTGGCCCAAGCTCGCTCGGAGCACGACAAACTTTGTCAGGACAACGCGCCAACGCAGGCACAGCTGACCCTGAAGGACTGTGAGCAGCTCTCTGCTGGCACGCTGGCCCTGCCGGATCCGGGCAAGCTCGGCGGAACCTGCGTCGCTGGATCAGGTGATGTGACCGGGCGCGTGTTCCGCGTTCACGACGAGATGGCGCATGGCTCCGAAGCCTTTGCAGGGTTCCTGCCCGGAGACATTATTGTCTGCCACATGGTCAACCCTGCATGGTTGCCCCAGGTACAGAAGGCCGGTGCCGTCGTGAGCGTGGTCGGTGGCTGGCTGAGCCATATGGCGATCGTCGCGCGCGAGAAAAATATCCTCATGGTGGTTGGCGCGAAAGGGACCGACAGCCTCATCCAGGGTCAGAAGATCACCGTGCACGATAGCGGCGACATCGAAGCGGCTGAGGCCTATGATGCCTTGAGTGCGTGAGCGAGAAACAGCTGAGGGATGGGGGGCGCCCCCCACCACTCAGCCGGCGCATAAATTGAGTCCCGCCATGAAAATAGGCCACCCAATCGGGTGGCCTATGCAGTGTTTCACGAGGCGTCAGCTTCGTTTGGGCCAGGCATTCGGATCCAGATCAAGATCCGAGAACTCTTCGATGTGCAGCACCGGTCGCGCCACCCCGGCCCGCAGTTGTTTGCGGAAATCTTGCAGGATACGCAGGGCGATCGGAAACAGCATCATCAGTGCGAGCAAATTGACCAGCGCCAGCACACCCATCATCGGGTCGGAGAAGAAGAACACCGAGGTCGCATTCGGCGCCACCGCACCCACAAAGACAATCCCGACCACAACAATCTTCAGCACCAATGTCGCGGCGGGTGTCTTGGTCAGAACCGTGATCGCATTCTCACCGAGGTAATAGTTGTAGATCACCGACGAGAAGGCAAACAGCAGGATGGCTGCAGTCATGAAATACTGCGTCCAGGCACCAAGATGCGAAACCATTGCATTCTGGGTCAGTTCGACACCGTCAATTTCGCTCGCGCCCGGAACGTAGACATCGCTGAGCAAAATCACAAACGCAGTACAGCTACAGATCACGATGGTATCGATGAACACCGAGAAAGCTTGGGTGATGCCCTGGCTGATCGGGTGATTGACCTCTGCGGTTGCGGCCACGTTGGGTGCAGACCCCAAACCCGCCTCGTTCGAGAAGAGACCCCGGCGCAGACCTTGGGCGATTGCAGCCCCCATGCCACCGCTGACCGCTTCTTCGAAGCCAAACGCATTGGCAACAATGGTGCCCAGAACGGCCGGAACATCGCCCAGGTTCATCACGATGACCGCCAATGCCATCAGGATGTAGCCAAGCGCCATGATCGGCACCACGACTTCGGAGGCCTTCGCGATACGCCGGATGCCGCCAAACACGATGAAGCCGGTGACCAAGGCCAGAAACAGGCCGGTCCACAGACGGTCAATGCCCAGCGAGGCTTCGGCCGCGCCAGCAACCGTATTCCCCTGGAACGCATTGAAGCCCAACGCAAACGCAGCAATCAGGCAAATGGCGTACAATACGGCCAGCCAGCGATAGTTCTGGCCCAACCCGTGAAGGATGGCCCGCGCCGGACCGCCACGGTACTGCCCTGTCAGAGGGTCCGCCCGTTTGAACAGCTGCGCCAGAGAGCATTCCACAAGGCTGGTTGCCATTCCGACAATCGCGATCGCCCACATCCAGAACACCGCCCCGGGGCCACCGAGGGTGATTGCCACAGCCACGCCGGCGATATTGCCGCCGCCGACACGCCCACCGACCGAGACGAGCAGCGCTTCGCGGGCTGAGATCCGCCCGGAATCCGTTCCGCCCCGGGTCAGAACCCGGAACATCCGCCCAAAAAACCGAAATTGGACGAACCCGGTCGCCACGGTGATAAAGGTACCAAAAATTACCAGGATCGGAACAAGGGACCACCCCCAAGTCAGGTCTCCGATGACCCCGAAAACCTGTTCAAGCGCTTGCATCGCGTCTCTCTCCACTCACGATTAAAACCGCGAGCGGCATACGTGGGTCACTGCCGGGATGCAACGGCACAATTGACGTGCCGGCTGCGGAGCCGCTCGATCAGGTCGCCCATTCTCCGCAGAGGTTTTCCTGCAGGATCGCGCGTCGTGCCTGCGGATCGTCGGTGACCGCAAGCGCGTGAAGCAATTTCGCGTAGGCGGCTTCCACGGTCATGTCCCGCCCGTCGATGGCACCGGTATCCTCCAGCATCGACCCCGCCGCATAGGTACCAAGTGAAATACCGCCTTCGGCACATTGGCTGACAGCGAGGACAGGGACGCCCTGTGCCTGCGCCCGCTGCATTGCGGACCGCAGTCCAAGCCCCTCGGGGACAGTGCCGGACCCATAACACCGCAGGACGATACCCTGCGCCCGCTCCGCAGCCAGCGACACGAGATCCGCATTCATCCCCGGCGCGACAGCCGCGATGATGGCCGACACCTCACCGTAATACTGCGCGGAGAGCCGCGGGGACTGGCGATGCGGTGGTCGATCCGTGGGCGAGGCCTTGAAGGCGTCGAAATCAGTCGAGTGGGACTTGCGCACCCGCGCGCCATGCAAAAGCCCCCCCGCAAATTGTACAAAAACCCCAGGCGGCGCGGTCTCGACCGCGGCAAAGGCGTCTTTCAGGTTCCGGCACCCGTCACTTCCATCTTCGGTCAACGCCAGCATCGCACCGGTCAGGACCACCGGCTTGGACAGCCCTTGCAGCCCGAAACTCAGCGCCGCTGCGGTAAATGCAAGAGTATCGGTGCCATGGGTGACAACAAACCCGTCGCAAACATCGTGATGTGCCACGATTTGCGACATGATCCAGTCCCAATCTGCGGGCGTGGCATTGGCGCTGTCGATCAAGGGGGCTGCGGTAACCACCCAAAAATCAGTCCGTATGTCGCCGGAGGCACGCATGCGCTTGAGTTCCGTCTCAACAACACCGTTTTGCGGGGCATACCCGGATTCGGTGGCGATCATGCCGATCGTTCCCCCGGTGTGGATCACGCAAATCACCATGCTACACTCCTTCTGGCGACTACAGCCGCAAGTCTGTTTCGTCCGCAGCCAACAGGTATTTCAAGTCGTAGAGAACCGCACCCGGTTTCCCGAGCGCCCGGATCTCCGCGCTGCCCATCTGCCGAAATTCCTCATGAGCAACTGCGAGGACAACCCCATCATATGTGTCGCGAGGCAGCGCCGACAGAAGTTCGAGACCATACTCATCGCGCGCTTCAGCCGGATCCACATGCGGATCAAACACGTCCACCGCAACGCCGAACTCCTGCAACCCGGAAATCACATCGACAACGCGGGTATTGCGCAGATCCGGGCAGTTTTCCTTGAACGCCAAGCCCATGACCAGCACTCGCGCATCCACCACATGCACGCGTCGCTGCAACATCGCCTTGATCATCTGCTGGGCAACATAGGCGCCCATGCCATCGTTCAGCCGCCGCCCCGACAGCAGAATTTCCGGATGATACCCCACCTCCTGCGCCTTGTGGGTCAGATAGTATGGATCAACGCCGATACAGTGCCCGCCAACAAGCCCCGGCCGGAAATTGAGAAAATTCCACTTGGTCGCCGCCGCGCGCAACACCGCTTCGGTATCGATCTCCATTCGGTTGAAAATCATCGCCAGTTCGTTGATCAAGGCAATGTTGATGTCGCGCTGGCTGTTTTCAATCACCTTGGCTGCCTCTGCGACACGGATGCTCTCCGCACGATGGGTTCCGGCCGTGATAATGCTGGCGTAAAGCGCATCAACTTTCTCCGCGGTCGCCGCAGAGGATCCGGAAGTGACTTTGACAATATCCGGCAAACGCCGGGTCTTATCTCCCGGGTTGATGCGTTCGGGGCTATAGCCCACGCCGAAGTCTTGATTGAATGTCAGGCCAGACATCTCTTCCAGTATCGGCACGCAGTCTTCCTCGGTTGCGCCGGGATACACCGTCGATTCAAAAATGACCGTATCCCCGGGCTTCAGCGCCCGTCCGACGGTTCTGCTCGCCGCGAGGAGCGGTCCAAGGTCGGGGCGACGCGTGGTATCGATCGGCGTTGGCACCGTCACGATAAACACCTTGGCGTCAGCAATATGCGCTTCCGATGCACTCAGCGTAAGATGGCACGCCTGAGTCAAGGCGCTCTGGTCGAGTTCGCAGGTGCGATCAACGCCCCGGCGCAGTTCCTCGATCCGCCCTTCGTCGATGTCAAATCCGACAACCGGACGACTGCGACCAAATTCGACAGCCAGAGGCAGCCCGACATAGCCCAAGCCGATTACACAAATCTTCTCACCAGGCGGGGAACTGTCGGTCATTGCAGGCGCTCCTGAGGGTATCGGGCGCTGATGGCCCGAAGTCACTCCTCATAAAACGCTGCGCGCCCGTGTTTCAACTGGCTGGTTTCGATTTGTGGCCCCCTGCCCTATTCGGCTGCGGCAGACACGGCTGTGGCAAACTCGGAAATCCGGTCCACGGCCTGGGTCAACGTGGCATCATCTATGGTGAGCGCCAAGCGAACCCAATCTTGCATGTGTTCGCCAAAGGAGGATCCCGGCATCACCGCCACCCCGGCCTGTTCCAGAAGTGCCCAGGCAAAGCGATCACAATCCATACCCAAGGGGCGTACATTCACCAAGGCAAACATGCCCGCTTCCGGCCGGTGCACACGCAAGCGGGTTTCGGTTTCCAGACGGTCAGCCAGATAGGTCGCACGTCTGGCGAACCGTTGACGCATTCCCTCAGCGACCGGCGACCCGTTCCGAACCGCCTGCTCTGTCATATCCGCGATAAAGGGTTGATTGCCGAACAGCATGGTTTCGGACACGGGGAGCAGCGCGGTCATGAAGGGCTTTGGTCCGATCGCCCAGCCGCTGCGCAACCCGGGAGCAGCATGTGACTTGGAAATCGACGACACAGCAATCACCCGATCAGCGACTTCGGGCAATGAAAGGGGGGACAGAAAGGAACTGCCCTCAAAGACCAGATCCTCGTAGACTTCGTCGGAGATCAGCCAGAGATCGTGCGCCCGTGCCAAATCAGCCAATGCTTCCAAGTCCTCGCGGCGCAGGATCGCCCCGGTCGGATTATGCGGGGTGTTGAGGAGGATGGCACGGGTCCTGTCGGTAATTCGGCTTGCGACATCGTCTGCCTGCATCCGGAAACCATGCTCCGGGCGCAAGGGAACGGATACCATCTCGGCGCCGGTTGCTCTGATCACGCCCTCATAGGTGGCATAAAGCGGATCCCCCACAAGAACCTCGTCTCCGGCTTCTGCAACGCCCTGAAAAACCGCGTAAAGCGCGGTTTGCGTCCCGGGGAAGCACAACACGTGGTCTCGGTCAAAAAGCTGTCCGCGGCGGGCCGAGTAGACCTCGGCGAGGGCATCGCGCAACCCGTTTTCACCGCGTCCATTGGAGTACTGAGTACGGCCAGCCCGCAAGGCGCTGATCGCCGCATCCGCGAGCACATCCGGCAACGGAACATCCGGTTCACCGATCGTCATTTCGATGATCTGCTCGCCGCGTTCAGCACGCTCTCGCGCTGCGAGGTGCAAATCCCATTTGGCCCCGCCGAGGCCAGCCAAACGCTGCGTGATCGATGTTGTTCTCATCTGCCCATTCCCTACTGCAAACACAGACATGGCCCAGTGTCGCCTGGTTTCCGCACCTTCTTGTTATACAAGTGTGCGACAAAAGGGAAGCGCACTCACACATCGATCACGACGGCTGAAATGGTATCGTCGACTTCGCGACAGGCGGCGACCACCTTGGTTTGCAAATGTGACATGACGTAGGACGCGTGGAACCGGCTCGGTGCGCGGAGGATCAAGCGGTCCCCTGCCCTGCCCTCACGCTGCAGTTTTTGCAGCCAAGAGGCATAAGTGGCCGGGTCATCACGATGCAGGATCGCTTGCGCCAATGACCATTCACAGCCATCCTCTGTGTTCGGCGCTGCAACGACACTAGTCGTCTTCAGAGGAATGACTTTGGGGTCAACGTCTCCGCCCTGCCCTTTCATACGATGCGCATAATCGGGGCCTACGGCCTGCCATCGAGGTTCCGAATCGCCAAGGATGCGATCAAAGTCCAGAGCATATTCCGAGACCCGGCCCCGGGCCCCTTGCCGGGTTACCACGATCCACCCCATTGACCTTAGCTTGGCGAGATCCCGTTTGACTGTACGTTCATCAACATTCCATAGTCTGGCAATCTCTCGCTGACCAACGGCGAGTTGGTCTCGTTGCCAGTTGTAGCGGGCAGTCACCAAAGTGAGAAATCGAAGAACCAGTACCTGTCGGGCCTTGCTCTGTGACAAGGCATAGGCGCCCATCGCAGTAAGGATGTCATACTTGATCGCGGATGCTCCACGACCCGAAGGTTGCCTGACCAGCATTGGCTGCTCTCACTGTCCGGCGTTCTCATTTCAGAGAACGGTGTGTCTGCCTGTATCCCGAGCTTTGCGTCCGGGTTGCGAGTTGAGGCCTGCACCGCAACTCAGCGTTATTTGTTGATGGGTACAGATTTGCGTCCAGTTCGACGATTCTGTCAAGCCTGTCTCTAAGTGGTGAGCTGAGCACATACCATTTTCGAAAAGAAAATTAGGTATCAATGGTATTGGGGGACATTCCATACGTCCCCTAGTGCGTCCCTTATGTCCCCTATTCAGGCGGGGTAGCGGAATATCTGTCCCCCTAATTCACACCTAAGTGCACCAAGAGTCGCAGCGGCCGACAGCACGCAACAGCGAATCGGTGCGAAGGGCACACAGAGCCTGTGCTCGCGCGTTTCGCGGTCAAAATCAGAGTCTTTCCCTGCTTTGGCGCAAGGATGTCCCCACGGGGACAGGACGCTAAAACCGATGATATTTGTTTTTGCGTTTTTTGCAAATCCGGCGTAAATGGAAGTCGAGGTAGAAAAAGCGTCCAAATCGGGGCGCTCGCCATTCGAGGAGCAGTGAATGTACACCCATGAAGACCTTGCGGCGCTTCAGGCGCAATCTTTGAAGATGCAGAGCTGGATCCGGCAGCAGACCTTTTCACCAGAGATGGAAAAGACCCTTCGACGGTTCTCCAGTTGGGAAGTTGCCGAGCTGATATTCAAGGTGAACCAGTCCACCCTACGTGGACGACTGGCCGCTGATCCGAGCCTGCCTCAAGGGCATGTGGAGGAAGACGGGCGCCAGCGATGGTACTCATTGGATGAAATCAACGAGCTGCGCCGCCGCATCAAGATCAACAGGAAATCGCTGATGCCGGGCCGGCCTGCGGGCAAGCGCGCAATCCGCGTCGCCATTTCGAACTTCAAGGGCGGAGCCGGAAAATCGACGGTTGCTTTGCACTTTGCCCATGCCGCCGCGCTGGATGGCTATCGTGTGCTCTGTGTGGACTTTGATCCGCAGGCGACGCTGTCGCACTCCATGGGGTTGTCGGACGTGGCAGAGGATTACACGGTCTGGGGGATCATGGCGCGGGACCTGGTGCGCGAGACGGAACGCATGAATGCCTCTGTGCGCGGGGCTGAGAGTGGATCTGCCCTGCCCGAGCGGCGACTGCCTTCCTCCATCACCGGCATGGGGCTGCAGGATCTGAGGATTTCCGACTTTGTCAAACCGACCAGCTGGCCAACGATCGATGTGATCCCGTCCTGCGCGAACGCCGCCTTTGTCGAATTTGCATCCGCGCAATACCGCCATCTCAATCCGGAGTGGTCTTTCTTTGCGGCCGTGTCGCGGTATCTCGATCAGCTTCCGAGTGATGACTACGACATGATGATTTTCGATTGCCCACCGGCTATCGGTTACCAGTCGATGAACGCGGTTTTTGCTGCCGATATGCTCTATGTCCCCTCCGGCCCCGGGTACTGGGAATATGATTCCACGACGTCTTTCATCGGTCAGCTTTCCGAAGCGCTGGAAGACCTTTCGGCCTTCAATGGCGTTGTCCCCACAGGGACGTTCAATCTGCCGAAGGTGTTCCAGGATGTGCGCTTCCTGTTGACGCGGTATGAATCCGGGAATGATCTTCATCGTGCCATGCGGTCCGCATTCATGAAAGTGTTCGGAGATCGCATGACCGAACACCCGATCGAGATGACCCGTGCGGTAGAGCAATCCGGACGGTTCCTCAGTTCGATCTATGAGATCGACTATCGGGATATGACGCGGGAAACGTGGCGCCGCGCGCGTGTCTCCTTTGACAAAGCCTATGAAGAATTTCGTGGCAATGTCCTCGAGGCCTGGGAGAAATTGGAGGATGAGGCATGAGTAAGCGCAGAGTCTTTGATATCGATTTCCCGGATGAACCGGCTGTCCCCGCGGGGACGGAGAAGGCTGATGCCGAGGATGCGGTCGCTTCCCCGGAACACCGACGCGGTCCGATGGCCAAAGCGATTTCCGAAAACGCCGAAGCCTTGCGCGCGCGTGCTGAGGTCGAGCAGACCATTCGCGCCGAGAACGACAGGCTCGCACATGAGTTTGTGCGCCTGAAGAAGCTGGGGCTCGTGGTTGATCGGATCCCGCTCGATCAAATCAAAGTCACCAAGCTGACGCGGGACAGGTCGGCCAAAATCGATCCTGAACTGGCAGAGCTGAAGGAGTCCATTCGTACCATCGGGCTTTCGAACCCGATCCGGGTGGAGGAAGACGGCGATGGGTATCAGCTGGTTCAGGGGTTTCGCCGTATGTCGGCCTATCGTGAACTGCTTCAGGAAACCGGTGATGAAGAGTTTGCAGCGATCCCGGCTGGCCTGGTTGCGCGCGGTGAAACGCTGCAAGGGCTCTACCGGCGCATGGTCGATGAGAACCTCGTGCGTCGGGACATTTCCTTTGCCGAAATGGCGCAGTTGGCCGTGTCCTACTGTGAAGACCCGGAGACCGAGGCCCCGGATCTGGATGCTGCGGTTGCGACGCTTTATGCATCGGCCGGGCGCCAGAAACGGGTCTACATTCGCAACTTCGCAGAGCTGCTTGATCTGTTGGGGGCGGAGCTGCGCTTCCCGGAGGCGATCTCCAGAAACCTGGGGCTGGATCTGCGGCGCGCCTTGTTGGCGGATGAGGCCGCCTGCGCTGAGCTACGGAGCCGCCTTCGCGTCGCTGCCGCTGAAACCCACGACGATGAACTGGAGGTTCTGAAGACATGGTTGGCGGGCCGCGGCCAAGGAGCTGGGCGTACTGCAAGTTCAGAGCAAACCACTGATGGGGCGGCGAAGGCGGCTCCGGGCGGGCAGGCCAAGACCACATTGCGATGCACTGTCCCCGCGGGGACAGTGCGGTGTCAGGCCCGCAATGGTCGAATTGAAATGGCGATGGAGCGTGACTTCTCGGGCGTAGATCAACGCAAGCTGGAAGCGGCGATCCACGCGTTCTTTGCGGAACTGGAAGAGTAGGTCCCGGCTTTGCGTGCTATGAGTGGCGCTGTCCCCGCGGGGACAGCGCCGCTTTTTAATTCAGTACCTTGAACTCGATGCGACGGTTCTTGGCGCGATTTTCAAGGGTATTGTTGTCGACAAGCGGGCTGGTTTCACCATATCCAACGGGGACCAACCGGGATTGTGCCGCGCCTTTGGAGATCAGGTATTTGGCGACAGCCACCGCCCTCTGTCGGCTCAGCTCGAGGTTCCAGGCCGCTTTGCCCCAAGAATCTGTATGTCCTCCGACCTCGACTTTCATGTCCGGGCATCGGTTCACCACATCTGCCAGCACATCAAGAAACGCACTGGCATCGTCGGTGATGGCCGCCGTATTCGGCGGGAAGTTCAGGCTGCGGCTTTGCGACAAAATCTCGAAGCGGCCAACGCATTCCTCTCGGTTGAAGGTGCCAGAGGTTTCCAGCGCAGCGCTCTTGCCTGCCGAGGGTGCGTCTATCGCGGCAACCTCGGTGTCCGTTCCCGTGCGGGTAAAAGTCAGGTCGAGGCTGACGATCCCCACAGGGGTGATGGTGACATTGGCAGCTTCTTCAAGTTTCGCCAGCCCGCCCAGCAGATCAAAATCGGCGAGGGACAGAATGATCGGCTGAACTGTTGCGACGTTCACTGTATTGTCGTCCAGCAATGTCACCGCAACAGGAGCCGTGACATTTGCTTCTACCCCGTGCAGCGTGAGGTCGACCGACAAGTCGATGGTCTTTCTCCGCATCTCTGCAAGATTGGCCACCTGTTCTGGTGCAAGCGATGTTTCGATCACGGCCTCGCTATGCTTGAATGTTTCAAAGAACAGAAACCGCATGCGGACGTTGCGGAGGTCGATTTTGGTGTCCACCGAATCCAGGGCGACAGAGATTTTGGCTGTCCCCGTGGGGTCAATTGCTCCGGAGAACGACGCAAAACCACTGTATTCCGCAATTGTCCCTTTTTTGACGGACAGGAAGCCGATGTTGGACTGATCGGTCTGCAGTCGCCACCCGCCGGCAAAGGGATTGGCCGTCGCGAGGATGGGAGAGAATAGAAAAGTAAATAAAAACAATAGGTAAAGGCGTTTTTTCATGCCTGGGGTTCCTTTGGGTCTGGCGCTGCGGAGCATCCTGATGGCCAGTGTAGCATTTCCAGCGCAGTGAGCTAACAGCACAATGCGCGCCGTGTGGTCTCGAATTGCAAAGACATGTAAATTACACGTTGAGAAAAGCGTGCCATACTGGTCTTGCCCACCGTCCCGAGCATTCAGGGGTGGGCAACTGATCCCGTGGCCAAACCGAAAGATACCCGTGATTCCTCGACGTCTGAACCTGCCGATGTGGCTCCTTGCAGCGACAACCCTGTGGCTCATCCTTTGGGCTGGCCTTTTGCATGCCGCGGACCGTATGGCGCTGGTTGTCGGGAATTCGGCCTATGGGTCGGTGACGGCATTGGAGAACCCCGTCCACGATGCAGAGCTGATAGCGGACTCGCTTGAGGAACTGGGCTTTGAGGTGACGCTGATCACCGATGCAACTCAGGTGGAGTTGAAGCGGGGCATTGCGCAATTCGGGCGTGCGCTTCGTGCCAAGGATGAAAGCGCCGTCGGCCTGTTTTACTACGCAGGCCATGGGGTGCAGAGCTTTGGCAACAATTACCTGCTGCCGGTGGATGTGGCGCTGAGTGATGCGGCGGATCTAGATCTCGTGGCCGTCGAGGCGCAATCCGTCCTGCGTCAGATGGCATCGGCCCGAAACGCCACCAACATCGTGATCCTCGATGCGTGCCGCAACAACCCTTTTGTGAGCGTCGCTGACCTGAATGACAATGGTCTGGCAGAAATGCAGGCCCCAACCGGGACCTTTCTTGCCTATGCGACGGCGCCCGGTGCGGTGGCGCTTGATGGTGTCGAGGGCAATAGCCCCTTCACAGAAGCGCTGGCGCGGGAGATGACCGTCGCCAATCAGCCAATCGAACAGGTGCTGAAGCAGGTGCGCCGGTCCGTTCTGGAGGCGACCGACGGTCGCCAGACGCCTTGGGACAGCAGCTCGCTTGTCAGCGATTTTGTGTTCAACAAAGTTTCATCCGTGGCCGAGCCACGCTCCAATGCGGCGATTGCCGAGCGTGAGCTTTGGAACCTCGCGCGGGAGAGCCGCGATGCGGTTCAGTTGATGCTCTTCCTGCGGTCCTATGGGAAGAGCCCCTATGCGGCCGATGCGCGCGCCTTGCTGGCGGAGATCTCGCATCGGTCCAACACGGACGAGTCGGCCCAGGGCAGCCATCCGATAACGGATGAAACGGCGATGTTCGAAGCGGCGCATAACGAGGCTGGTACAGCCGCCCTCGAAGCTTATCTCCAGGCCTTTCCGGATGGGCGGTATCAGGAGCTCGCAGAGGTCGAGCTTGCGGCGCGCCAAACCGGCGCCGGTGCCGATCTCGATCTCGGCGGGGTTCCAACGGTGACCACAAGCCTGATGGATGAGCCACTGTCCGAGCAGATCGAGACAGGTCCTATTTCCTTTACCAGTGCGCTCAAGAGCGACCTGGAGCAGGTCAATGGGCTGACGCTGGAGCATCTGGTGCAACAATCTCCGCTCTTTCCGCCGGTGGCCGGTTTGCCCGAGGAATACTGGAAGGAGCAAAGCTGTAGCAATTGCCACAACTGGACGCGCGATGCGCTGTGCACACAGGCGCGGACCTATCTGACGGCCGACCTTCAGCGCTCCCTTTCAAAGCAGCATCCTTTCGGCGGCGTGATGAAGCGGGCACTGCGGAGCTGGGCGACGGGCGACTGCGACTGACGCGCGTGGTCAGGGCGCTTGCGTGACCACGAGGAAATATACCCATTCGCCTTTGAAATCAGCATGTTGTGCGCGGGCGGCGGCAATGGCGCTCTTCAGGTCGGATAGATACGGCGATGCGGGTTCGGAGAGCGGTCGCAGAGCGGTATCCGGGTAGAGCGGGTGTGAGCTGGCAAAGGCGACGACGATTTCCTGACCATAGGGTGGCCCAACCGTGATCTGCAAACCGGTGTCCGCTGCGGCGCGCGCGCCCACATGGAGCTGTTCGGCAGGTGGGATCAACGTCAGCGGGGCGTATGCATTTGGCCTTAGATGAATGACGTTTCCGGTGGCGTCGAAATAGTCGACGTACACATAGGCCGGATAATCGGGTGCGGTGAGGTTGAAATAGAGCTGTTGCCCACCAGAGAAGGTCAGGGCACGTGCATAGGTGTCCTGCCCAATCAGACGCGGATCCGTTGTCTGATCTGTGCTTTGCGGCAGGCCAAGGTCCGAGATGGCAGAAAGCGCGCCGCATTGTGGTGGTGGCAGGATACGAAGACTGTCCGATACCGCGATGTCGCTCCCCATTTGTGCCTGCAAAGCGTTGAGGATCTCGGGACGCAATGCGCCATCGGGGATGTGCCCGGTGGCATTCAAGGTGGCAGTCTCCGGATCGAATGCGAGTTGCACCCGCGCGCAGGGCAGGGCGGCGAGTTGCGCGGCCAGACCGTCCCGGACCACCTGATCCGCAGGGCCGGGGGCCTGAAAGGCGCGAAATGCGGCCAAGGATTGCGGATCGACATCACCAGAGGAGGTGCCCACAAACGCCAGCGCGGCGGTGATCTTCTCGGAGTTGGCTTGTGCGGCAGGCCGAGAGGATGCCACCTCGGATGCGGGAAGTGTCGCGATGGATTGCCCGGATTGAGCAAGAGTTTCCAGATCGGGGGCAGGGATCAATGTGGCATCCAGCCTGGCAGCCGGTTGGTCTGATGCGTGCAGGGACACTGCGGCAGGTGTCTCCGCCGGTGTTTTTTCCGTCCGCACCTCTTGAACGTCGGCGAGCGGCTGCGCGTTGACGGGGAGCGCCGCAGACAGTTCAGGTGTGGCAATATCCTCGGTGGCGCGCACTGCTTCCGCTGAGGGGATTGCAGACGCGGCTTCGGTGCGGTGCGGAACGACCGTATCAAGCGGCGTGGCCTGCAAAGAGCCCGAGGTCACTCCCTCTTGGGGGGCATCTTGCGATGAAAGCCTCGTCGGAGCACCGGTGCTGGATGCAAGCGAAGAGCTGGGCGGCGCACTCGCCGGCAATTGCGCGCCCTGCGGCGTGGGTGTGGCCACGGAAGGCGCCTCGATCTCGACAGCCTCGGCCCGGCGTCTGGGGAGCGGGCCTGCGCCCACCGGGCTTGAACTCTGTTCTGCCGGGTCAAGGGGGGCGCCGCTTGCGTCGGAGGGGGAGGCGCTGCTGCGTGGCACGCTGTGCGCAGTGACCTGAAGCTCGGTCGGTGTTTCGGAATGATGCCGGGGGGGGGCGGGGTGCAGGCTGAGCAACACAAGCGCAATCAGCGCTGCGTTCGCAGCCACCGAGCCCAAAAGCCCAACGCTCCACACAAGGGGCGTATATCCAGGTGGGTTATGTTGTTCGGCGAGAGTCACCTGACTGTCGCGCCGCTTGGCGTGACGATCAGAACGATGTCATCAAAACCCTGGGCCTCGGCCACTGATAAGAGGGGCAAGACATGTCGCAAGCTGGCCTCGCGATGGGCATTGATCCGCAGTCGCAGGCCGTCAGAGGTGTCCTGCAGTGTGGCGAGCGCCTTTGCCACCGCGGCCTGATCGACCGGCTCACCATTCAGGGCCAAGGCGCCGTGTTCCGAAACCGAGAGTGTCGCGCCGCCGGAGGGTAGGCTGGCGGCGCTGGAGACCATCGGTGGCGCAACGTCAAAGGGCGCGGTTGCGTCCATACGCCCGATCAGCATGAAGAACACCAACAGAAAGAACACCACATCGATCAGGGCTGTAATGGGCTCGCCACGGGCGCCGCTTGCGGGTCGATCAAGCTTCATTTTTGCACCTCCAGGCGCAGGATCTGAACCTGCCGAACATCTGCTTGGGCGACCGTCTCGAGAACCGAAACCAAGGATTGCGTGCTTGCAGCGGCGGAGGGCAGGATCAGCACCCGAAGCGTGTCCGGCCGCGCGGTGAAGTCCTGCAGGTGTTCCTGCAACTGGCCCATCTCCACGTATCGGTTCCCGATCCTGACGCGGCCTTCGGCAGACAGCCGGATCAAGATCACCTCGGGATCAGCGCCGGCCGAAACGCCTGATTTTGGGGCCGGATTTCGCACCGGCAACATGTTCAGGTTCAGATACGTCGATGTCACCATAAAGAAAACCAGCAGGATCAACAGAACGTCGATCATGGGCACCAGAGAGATCAGGCTGGTTGCGCGTGCGGGCCGGTTCAGTTTCATGGGGCTTCGCGTGTGGCGTCTCCTGCGGGCTGGGTGGCCTCTTCGGCGAGTAGAAACTGACCGATGCTGCGCTCGATGCTCTGGGCGACCCGTTCAATGCGTGCGGAGTACAAACCCGCTGCGATGGCGGCGGGGATCGCCACCAGAAGACCGGCGGCGGTGGTCAGCAACGCCTGCCATATACCCCCAGCAAGAAGCGCTGCATTGGCTGCGCCCTCTGCGAGTTCAAGTTCCTGGAAACTCTGGATCATTCCCAGCACGGTGCCGAGTAACCCAAGCAGGGGGGAGATCATGGCGGTAATCTCCAGTATCCTGAGACGGTGTGCGAGGGTCAAAAGCTCGGCGCTGCCTCTGCGCTCAAGCTCCGATTGCAGCAGGGCAGGACGCAGGCGCTCCAGGGTACCTGACATCGCAAAGTTCAGAACGCGATCTGCCGGCGTTTGAGTTCCGATCATTCGGAGCGCATCGGGCTTCTCGTTCTTGCGCCAGCGCGAGATCGCGTCGCGCCGCTTGTCCTCCCCCGAGAGGACCGAGCGCAATTCGATACCCTTGGCGATGATGATGGTCAGTGACAGCAAAGACAGTATGGCGAGAACCAACAGGATTGGTGCGCCGGTGCCGACGTTTTCCAGCAGGCGCTCCATATCTATTTCACCAAACGCGTGTCTGAGCGGGAGGCCAGATCCAGGATCGTGAAACAATCCATCTCCTCCTCGTTTTGAGGCTGGCAGGCGGTCATGTCATGGAGCAGCACCTCGGAGATGTCGGTGCAACTCAGGTCCGGAATTTCGAACAGCTTGAGCGTGGTGCGCGCCACGGGCAATGGCGCAGCGTCGATGGAAAGCAACCGATCAATGACCCCGCGTGCGTCCAGGACAGCCAGGGACATCTCAAAGCCTGCAAAGCTCTTTCCTGTTTCATTGCGGAACAAGAAAAAGGCACGGCAACCGCCGCCGTCGATGCTCTCGGTCTTGTTGAGCTCGACCAGGAGCCGGCCGCTGTCGGCAAGCGCCGGTCCCGAAAGCGCAATCGAGATAGCGACGAGGAGGGCAGGAAGAGGGCTTCGCATTCTGGATCTCCGACGTTGGATTGGGCGTTTTCAGAAGGGGAGGGCAGGTGGTTCAGATCGCGGCACTGAGCGCGGCTTCGATACGGTCCATGACCTCCCGCGCCTTGTCATGATCCCGCTGCTTCAGGAGCCGGGCGGCAACGCGGAGCGCTCGATCCAGCTTTTCCCGCTTGCCGCCGGCAACCTGCCCCATCGAGGTGCGCAACTTCTTCGCACGCTTCAGGTCCGCGCCAAGCGGTCGGGTTTGACGTTCGCGGTCGGCGCGTTTCATGCTGCTGTCGGCATCTTCGCGATCCGCACCGATGCGGGCAACCGCCTGTTCGATCATGGTGATCAGCGTTTGCGCGTCTTCCAGCTTGCCTGCGTTGATCAGGCTGAGCGCTTTGGACAGCCCGCGCTTCAGTTTGCGTTCAAGCGGACCGGGGGCCTGAACGATTCTTGGTTTGATTCGCTTTGCGCGTGCCAGCAGCGGTTTGACCAGCTTGGGGTCGATTCCCGGGGTGTCCACATCGTCAAGTGCCGTTACATCAGCGTCATTTTTGCTCTTTTCCGGTTTGAGGCTATCCAGCAGATTGCCACCGTCATCGCGAAACAGCACATTCACTTTGGGTTTATTGGCGCGCAGGAACCGTTTCAGGTTTGTGACCGCCTTCGCAGGGGCCTGCTCACAGATCATTTCCATCTCGTCCGAGCGGACGACGAATGTCCCCCAAGTCATTGGTGGTCCACCGCCTTCCTTCTTTAGCAGCGGCCGGAGCTTCTCGGGTTTGCTGCCTGGCTGGATTAGCAACAGCGGATCATTCTTGCCATCCAGGCAAAAGGCGAAACTCGTGCGCCGCTTGGCGCCCTCGCGCACCAGGGTCCTCATATCGCCGCCCTCGATACGCGTCGGTTGCATGGCTGACCCTCCTGAACCTTTCAAAACAATTGACATTGAGCATTCGGCAAGGCTCACTTTGCGTCAAGTTATTGTTTTGTTGCGCGGTATTATCCGTTGCGGCAGGCGTGGGAATGCTTCACAATTCCGACAGAACAAAAAAGCGCTTTGCTGACGGGGGTTAGTGCAAAATGGATGTGAGCATCCTGTTGCAATCCAAGGGGGATGATGCCCCCAGCGGATCCGATCCGGAGTATGATCCGGACTTTACGGAAATGGAACTTGCGGCCCAACCGGGTGAAGAAACGGTTATTGGTGATCAGGTCACGCCGGCGACCGACCCCGACTATCGAGAAGTTCAGAACAAGGCTTTGGCCGTTCTGGAGCGGGCCCACGACCTGCGTGCAGCTGTTTTCCTTTCTGACGCAATTCTTCAATCAGAAGGGGTGCAAGGCTTTGCCGATGTCACCACCCTGATGCGGGGGATGCTCGAAGAGTTCTGGGACACCTGCCACCCGATGCTGGATGAGGACGATGGCGACCCCACCATGCGGGTGAATGCGGTGCAGGACATCTGCGGGCAACCTGATGGCATGGGCGGGCCGTCGCCGGTCTACCGCTCGCTGCGCCGGGCAGCGTTGACCGAGAGCCGGGGCTTTGGGCGGTTCTCGATGCGGGATATCGAAATCGCGGAAGGCCTCATCGCGGCGCCGGCACATATGGATCACATCCCGGATACGGCGACGATCAGTGCGGCCTTCCAGGATTCGGATGACGATGTCCTCAATGCGCGTTTTTCCGCAATCGAGACGATCGAAGCGAATATTCGGGCGATCTCGGCTGTTTTCGATGAGCAGACGCCGGGGCAGGGGCCAGAGTTGGACCCGCTCCTGAAGCTCTTGAGGCAGATGACGCAAAAGATGCGATCTTATGGTAGCATGGGAGAAACGGAACAGACGACCCCGACGGAAGATGAGACGGACGGCGCGGATGTCGTTGCGGCCCCATCACGCCCCGTTGGTGGTGGTGCGCCCGGCGCGATCAATTCGCCGACCGATGTGGCAAACACGATCGACCGGATCATCGCCTATTACAAGCGCGAGGAACCCTCGAGCCCACTGCCGCTACTTCTGGAGCGTGCCAAGCGCCTGGTGGGGGCCGATTTCCTGACCATTATAAATGATATGGCGCCACGCGGTTTGGAGAATGTTCATCTGGTTGGCGGCATCGAAGACGAAGACGATTGATAGAAACCCATTTCCGAATTGGCGCGACGGAACCTTTTTCCAGCGCCGTACAAGAAGTGACGATCGAGGAGGCCTAGATGGCAGACAGTTCCCAGAAGTTCATCGCGCGCAATCGTGCGCCGCGCGTTCAGATTGAATATGACGTCGAGCTCTACGGCGCCGAAAAGAAGGTTCAGCTGCCATTCGTAATGGGTGTGATGAGCGATCTGGTCGGGAAGTCGGAGGTCGAACAGCCGGCAATTGCGGATCGCAAGTTCCTCGAAATCGACGTGGACAATTTCGACGATCGCATGAAGTCGATGGCGCCCCGTGCGGCCTTCACGGTGCCCAACACCCTGACGGGCGAAGGCAACCTGGCGGTCGACATCACCTTCGAGAGCATGGATGATTTCAAGCCGGCCGCAATCGCTGCAAAAGTAGAACCTTTGCGCGAACTCCTTGAAGCGCGCACCCAGCTTTCCAATCTTATGACATATATGGATGGTAAGACCGGGGCCGAGGATCTGATTTCCAAGATCATTCAGGACCCGTCGCTGTTGAAGACTTTGGCCGCGCAGCCCGCCCCCGGTGGCGCTGACGACGCTGGCGAATAAATTTTAGGGAGGGACAGATATGGCTGAACAAGATCTTCAGACAGAAGCCGCCGAGGGCGCTTCCGCCTTTGGTTCCAGCGAATTCGCCAGCCTCCTGCAAAAGGAGTTCCGGCCGAAATCCGACCAGGCCAAGACCGCCGTGGAATCCGCGGTCAAGACGCTGGCCGAACAGGCACTGGCCAACACCAACCTGGTGTCCGACGATGCGCTCCGCTCGATCGAGAGCATCGTGGCCGAGATTGACAAAAAGCTCACCGAGCAGGTCAACCTGATCCTGCACAACGAAGAGTTCCAGCAGCTTGAAAGCGCCTGGCGCGGTCTGCACTATCTGGTGAACAACACCGAGACCGACGAGATGCTGAAGATCCGGGTGATGCCGGTCTCCAAGAAAGAGCTCTCCAAGACCCTGAAAAAGTTCAAGGGCACCGCCTGGGACCAGTCGCCGATCTTCAAGAAGATCTACACCGAGGAATTCAGCCAGTTGGGGGGTGAGCCCTATGGCAGCCTGGTGGCGGATTTCCACTTCGATCATTCGCCCGTCGATATCGAGCTTCTGGGTGAGATGTCCAAGATCGCTGCGGCCGCCCATGCGCCGCTGATCACCGGGGCCAAGCCGACGCTGTTCCAGATGGACAGCTGGTCGGAACTGTCCAATCCGCGCGATCTGACCAAGATCTTCCAGACCCCGGAATATGCGGCCTGGCGGAGCTTGCGCGACAGCGAGGATGCCAAATATGTCGGTCTCGCGATGCCGCGGTTCCTTGGACGTCTGCCTTATGGCTCTCAGACAGATCCGGTGGAAGAATTTGCCTTTGAAGAAGACACCGAGGGCGCCGACAGCAACAAATACGGCTGGGTCAATGCCGCTTACGGCATGGCGACCAACATCACCCGTTCGTTCAAGAGCTATGGCTGGTGTTCGCGCATCCGCGGCGTTGAAAGCGGCGGCACGCTCGAAGGGCTGCCCTCGCACACCTTCCCGACCACCGATGGTGGCGTGGACCAGAAATGCCCGACCGAAATCGCGATCGATGACCGCCGCGAAGCGGAACTGGCCAAGAACGGCATGATGCCGCTGATCCACCGCAAGAACACCGATGTGGCGACCTTCATCGGCGCGCAGTCCCTGCACAAGCCCGCCGAATACGACGACCCCGATGCCACCGCCAACGCGAACCTCGGGGCGCGTCTGCCGTATCTTTTCGCAACCTGCCGCTTTGCGCATTATCTGAAGTGCATGGTTCGCGACAAGGTTGGCTCTTTCAAGAGCCGTCAGGACATGGAGTCCTGGCTACAGGATTGGATCAACAATTACGTTGATTTCAATGCCGACATCTCCTCGGAGTCGGAGAAGGCGCGCAAGCCGCTTGCTTCGGCCGAAGTGGTTGTCGAAGAGGTCGAAGGCAACCCGGGCTATTACAGCTCGAAGTTTTTCCTGCGTCCTCACTACCAACTGGAAGGCCTGTCAGTATCTTTGAGACTGGTTTCCAAACTGCCGTCCGAAAAGGGTGGCTGATTTTAGAACTCCGATTTCAACGTCACTCGAAAATAACTTCGAACTCGAAAACATCTGATCTGAAAGGAATGAACAATGGCTGCGAACATGTTCGTTAATATCTCCGACATCCCCGGCGACGCGACCGAGAAGGGCCACGACAAGTGGATCGTGATCCAGTCGCTGAGCTGGAATGTCGAGCGCGCCGTCGAAATGTCCGACCTTGGCTCCACCCAGCGTGGTCACGCGAACTCTAACTTCGGCAAGATCGAAGTCACCTCGCAGATGGGGATCGCCTCCAACAAGCTGGCGACCTCCGTGGCCAACGGCACCGTGCGTCCGGAAATCAAGCTGCATATGTGCCGTTCGGGCGAAAGCGCCTCCGCCGGTCTCGAAGCCTACTCGATCTGGACCCTCAAGGACGTGGTGATCGACAGCTATTCGATCTCCGGCTCCGAGGATGGCATCCCGGAAGAGACCTGGACCATGGCCTATGCCGCGATCGAGCATGAGTACAAGTCCACCGACCAGAAGACCGCGAAGCTCAAGACCGAAAACACCTTCAAGTGGAACGTTCAGACCGGCCAGGTCGAATAATTCCCGCACCTTGCGTGTTATCAAAGTCCCGGGCGCTGAAGTGCCCGGGACTGACTGTAATAGATTTCTTATAGAATTTCAGGGGGAAGCGCTTCGTGTCCATGACAGCACAAGAGCATCTAAAGGCGGGTGACCCGGCGGCGGCTCTGGCCGCATTGCAGGATGAGGTCCGCAAGGATCCTTCCAACGCCAAGCTGCGCATCTTCCTGTTCCAGCTTCTTTGCGTGCTTGGGGACTGGAAGCGTGCCGTCACCCAGCTGAAGCTGTCAGCCGATATGGACAGTGCAGCGACCACCATGGCGCAGGCCTATCGCGAGGCAATCATCTGCGAGGTCTACCGCGATAAGGTCTTCAAGGGAGAGAAGGAACCGCTGATCTTCGGTGAGCCGGAGGAATGGCTCGCCTTGCTGATCCAGGCGCAAAAAGCCCTCGCGGCGGGGAAGCCCGAACAAGCGGCAGAGACACGTGCCAAAGCCTTTGATGCGGCCCCTGCAATAGGTGGCACGTTAAACGAAAAGCGGTTCGACTGGATTGCGGATGCCGATATGCGCTTGGGGCCGGTGCTGGAGGTGATCGTCAACGGACGCTACTTCTGGATGCCGTTTTCCAAGATCGACACGCTGGAGCTGGAAGAGCCTGCGGATTTGCGCGATGCGGTCTGGATGGCCGGAACCTTGACGCCCAAGGATGGCGGGGCCTTGGCGGTATTGGTGCCGACCCGGTATCCGGGATCTGCCGAGGCGGGGGGGCTGACGGCGCTTGCGCGGTCGACCGATTGGATTGATCTCGGCGCGGAGTCCTTCGGCGGGCTTGGGCAACGCGTTCTTGCCACAGACCAGGATGACGTTGCCTTGATGGATCTGCGTCTGCTGAAAATGGACGGGAGCACGTCCGGCGATGGCTGATAAGACCCTCGCAGAGCGCTTGCAGCCGTCCCTATTGGATCGGCTCACAGATGATGCGCCCAGCGAGCGGAAGGAAACCCGCGACTCTCGGGTCATTGACGTGGTGCGCTTGCGGGAAATCATCCAGCGCGATTTGTCCTGGCTGTTGAACACACAGAATGGTGGCCATTTTATCGACGAGGAGCGTTTCCCGTCGGTGTCACGTTCGGTGCTGAACTACGGGCTGCATGAGGTGACGGGGGAGTTCACCGCTAAGGAAAAGATGCGGGAAATCCGTGATTCCATACGCAGCGCGATCCAGGCCTATGAACCCAGAATTATTGATGGCTCGGTCGATGTCACGCTGGTGGATGCAGAAGACACGACACAGATGACCGTAGCTTTGGAGATCCGGGCGGACATGTGGGCGCAACCCATGCCGCTGGAACTCTATCTGCGTTCGAAGGTCGATCTCACAACAGGCGAAGTCCACATGGACCGGAGGGGTTAACGTGGATACGCGGTTACTTGAGCACTACGAGACGGAACTGAATTACCTGCGCGACATGGGGGCAGAGTTTGCGGCCGCCTATCCAAAGATCGCGTCGCGCCTCGGCATGGAAGGGGTCGAGGTGCTCGACCCCTATGTCGAGCGTTTGCTGGAGGGCGTTGCCTTCCTGTCGGCCCGGGTGCAATTGGAGTTGCAGCTGCAATACCCCAATTTCACGTCCAACCTGCTGGAGATCATCTATCCACACTACCTGGCCCCGACCCCGTCGATGATGATTGCGCGGCTGGAGCCGGATATTTCCAACTCTGCGGTGAAGGCGGGATACAAGCTGTCGCGTGGGACAACCATGCGCTCCGGTTTGACCGACGGTATCCAGACTGCGGTTGAGTTTCGGACCGCGGCGGATCTGACACTCTGGCCCATCGAAATTGCAGAAGCGCAGTATATCGACGGCCGTGGTGAACTTGTCGCCGCCGGGGTCGCGCAGGGCTATGATGCACGCGCGGGCATTCGGCTGCGGTTGCGCCGCAAGGATGGTGAACCGATCCGCGAATTGGATATGGATCATCTCAGCCTCTATCTGACCAATGCCGCAGGCAACAGCTGGCCTTTGCTCGAACTGCTGTGCACGCAAGTGTCCGGGCTTGTGGGGCGCAGCACGGATCGACGCGATGATTGGCAAATGCCATTGCGGCAGGGCGCAGTCCGGCAAACTGGGTTCTCGCCGGACGAAGCCCTGCTGCCGGTGCCGCGCCGCGTGTTTGATGGCTATCGCCTGTTGCAGGAGTATTTTGCGCTTCCTGAACGGTTCCGCTTTGTCGAGTTGACCGGGTTGAAGCCGGCTCTTCAACGGGCCAAGGGCGCGGATGTGGATGTGTATATCCTGCTGCGCGAGGGCATGAAGAATATCGAGCAGATCATTATGCCCGATGTCTTTGAACCGCATGCTGTTCCTGCGGTGAATCTGTTCGAGAAACGGTGCGACCGGGTGCGGGTCCTGTCCAAGGACACTGAGCACCACGTGATCCCGAACCGCACCGCCGGGCTCGATTATGAAATTTACGCGCTGAAATCGGTGACCGGCATCAGCGGTGACGGCGAGGATGATGTCACGTTTCGGCCGTTCTATTCAGCCACGGATCTGACCGCCGCCGGGGAGGGGCATCCGGCCTATTATACCCTGAAGCGCAAGATGCGGCAGCGTTCCGAGAAGGAGCGGCTGCGTGGAGTGCGATCTTCCTACCTCGGGTCCGAGGCCTATTTGACATTGGTTGACAGGGCGCAAGCCCCTTACAGCGCCGGATTGGAACAGCTGGCGGTGACCGCCCTGTGTACCAATCGTGACCTGCCGATGCTGCTGGCGACAGGGAACGAGGATGTCTTTCATTTGCCGGATGGCGGGCCGGTCAAGAAGATCTCCCTGCCGGTATCGCCAACCCGTCCGCATCCGACGCTTGCTCAGGGCGACACGGCCTGGCGATTGATCTCGCATCTGAGCCTCAACTATCTGTCGATTGCTGAAAGTGACACCGGGCATTCGGCCGCCGCCCTGCGCGAACTGATCGGGCTTTATGCGCCGTTGGGCAATCGGGTTACAGAAAAGCAGCTGGAAGGTATCTTGTCGGTGTCCACCCGGCCGATCGTCCGGCGTATGAGTGACGAAGTTCTGTCGACGGCTGTGCGGGGCATCGAGGTGTCGCTGGGCTTTGACGAAAGCTATTTCGAAGGTACCAATATCTATGCCCTTGGGGCCGTGCTGGAGCGCTTCTTTCGTGGCTATGCCAGCATCAACTCCTTTACCGAAACCGTCCTGACAACGGAAAAACGCGGGGAAATTGCCCGATGGCGACCAGAGAAAGGTCTCGGTCGCACGCTGTGACCCGGGATCAACACACCCTGTTCGACAAGCTTGTCGACTCACCCCAGGAGCATCACCTGTTCCAGGCGTTGCGCGTGCTTGAGGCGCATTTCGGGGATCATCCGCGCCTTGGCGAAAGCCGGCGGCCACGCCATGATGCGCTGCGCCTTGGACAAGAGGCCGAGCTGGCGTTTCCCCCGTCGACGATCGCCGATTTCAAACCCGGAAGCGCCACAGGGCCCGCGCGCCTGACAAACCGGTTCTTCGGCCTGTTCGGGCCCTCCGGGCCTTTGCCGCTGCATTTGACGGAATATGCGCGCGACCGCAAACGCAACCATCGGGACCCAACCATGGTGGCGTTTGCTGATATGCTGACGCACCGTTTGTTGAGCCTGTTGTATCGTGCCTGGTCCCAGGGTTCGCCCGCAGTGAGCTTTGACAGAGGTGACGACCCGATCGCGCGCAAGGTGGCGGCGCTTGCCGGATACCATGGTGACCACCTGCAGGGGCGCGATGCGATGCCGGACATGGCGCGGCTGCATTATGCCGGTCATCTCGGTCAACAGGCGCGCAACCCCGAAGGGTTGGTTTCGATCCTGTCCTCCTTCCTCGGCGTCGAAGTGAAGCTGGAGGAGTTCGTCGGATCCTGGCTCGAACTGGAACCCGATGACCGCTGGCAACTGGGCTCGGGGGCGCTTGGGAAAACCACGTCGATCGGTGACAAGGTCTGGAGCCGTTCAGCGAAGTTCAGACTGCGGATCGGCCCCTTGTCGTTGCCGGATTACGAAAGGCTGCTCCCGGGGGGAGAGAGCCTCAAACGCGTGCGCGCCATCGTCCGGTCCTATGTCGGTGATTGCCTTGATTGGGACGTGAACCTTATCCTCGATGGCGAAGAGGTGCCGCGTGCCAGCCTCGGCGGGACCACGCGCCTGGGACATACGAGCTGGGTGCGTAGCCGCCCGGACCCGGACGCAACACGTCCGGATGCAGATGATTTATACCTGTACCCCGCGCACGGCGGCGCAGGGCAAGACAGCTCGACAGAGGGAAGGACCTGATATGACCGAGATCAGCCGTGTAGCGCTTTTTGGCAAGCTCAACAAACTGGGATATCAGGCTGTCGAGAGCGCGACCGTCTTCTGCAAGATGCGCGGGAACCCTTATGTGGAGCTGGTGCATTGGCTGCATCAGCTGTTGGCGCAGCAGGACAGTGATATTCATCGTATCATTGCCCATTATGACCTTGATACCGGAAAGATCGCGACAGAATTGACACGGGCGCTGGATCAGTTGCCGCGTGGCGCGTCGACGATTTCCGATCTGTCCGATCATCTCATGGATGCGATGGAGCGCGGTTGGGTCTGGGGATCGCTGTTGTACTCGGCGAGCCAGGTGCGCTCCGGCCATCTTCTGCTGGGGATGCTCAAGACGCCAGCGCTGCGCAATATTCTCAGTTCCATGTCGCCGGAGCTGGCGCGCATCGGAGCAGATGATCTTGCGGACAATTTTGCGGTGGCCACTGATGGATCGCCCGAGGAGAGGCTGACCGCGCAAGACGGCTCCAACGTCGGAGGAGGGGCGGAACCCGGTGAAGCCTCTGCGGCCATGGCGCCGGGTGCCATGGGACAAGGCGAAGCGTTGGAGCAATTCTGCACCGACCTGACCGCCCAGGCCAAGGCCGGCGAAATCGACCCGATCGTTGGCCGGGACGAGGAAATCCGTCAGATCGTCGACATTTTGATGCGGCGACGTCAGAACAACCCGATCCTCACCGGGGAGGCCGGCGTCGGCAAAACCGCTGTTGTCGAGGGCTTTGCGCTCAGAATTGCGCGCGGCGACGTACCGCCGGCATTGCAGGACGTGCGCTTGCTGGTCCTCGATGTGGGGTTGTTGCAGGCCGGTGCCAGCATGAAGGGCGAGTTTGAAAACCGACTGCGCCAGGTGATCGACGAGGTTCAGGCCAGTCCGACCCCGATCGTGATGTTTGTAGATGAAACCCACACGCTGGTCGGGGCAGGCGGGGCCGCCGGCACCGGCGATGCGGCGAACCTGCTGAAACCTGCTCTGGCCCGCGGCACCCTGCGGACGATCGGTGCAACCACCTGGGCAGAATACAAGAAGTACATTGAGAAGGATCCGGCGCTCACCCGCCGTTTCCAGGTGGTCAAGGTGGAGGAGCCGTCGATCCCAAAGGCGGTGCTGATGATGCGTGGCATTGCATCGATGCTGGAGAAACACCACCGCGTGCAGGTTCTGGACGAGGGGATCGAGGCCGCTGTGTCTCTGTCGGCGCGCTATATCCCGGCCCGCCAGTTGCCGGATAAGTCGGTGAGCCTTCTGGATACGGCCTGTGCCCGGGTTGCGGTCAGCCAGCATGCGGTCCCGGCAGAAGTGGATGACAGCCAGCGCCGGATCGAGGCGCTGACCACCGAACTGGAGATCATCGGTCGGGACGAGACGGCCGGCTATGAGGTTGCGGATCGTCGCGAGGCGGTGACTGCCGCCAAGGTTGCAGAGGAAGAGCGCCTGTCTGACTTGACCGCCCAGTGGAACCGGGAGAAAGCCTGCGTGGACGCCATCCTTGACCTGCGCGCCAAACTCCGGGAGGGCGCCGCGCCCGTCGATACCGAGCAGGCGTCTGGAGACGACGGAGACACGGGCGCGACCGAAGCCGGCGACAGCCCGCTGAGCGACGAGGCGCGCGCCGGGTTGATGGCAGAGCTCAAGGCCAAGAACGCCGAATTGGTCAGCCTGCAAGGCGACCGCCCGCTGATGTTGCCGATCGTCGATCAGCAGGCCGTGGCCTCGGTGGTTGGTGACTGGACCGGCATTCCTGTGGGCCGCATGGTGAAGGACGAGATCCAGACCATTCTCAGTTTGGAAGAACACCTTGCCAAACGCGTCATCGGTCAGGATCACGCGATGAAAATGATCGCCAAGCGGATCCAGACCAGCCGCGCCGGGCTGGACAATCCCAACAAACCCATCGGTGTGTTCATGCTTGCCGGGACGTCGGGCGTGGGTAAGACGGAGACCGCGCTGGCGCTGGCCGAAGTCATGTACGGGGGCGAACAGAATGTCATCACCATCAACATGTCCGAATATCAAGAGGCCCATACCGTCAGCAGTCTGAAAGGGGCACCTCCCGGCTATGTCGGCTATGGCGAGGGCGGCGTGCTGACCGAGGCTGTCCGTCGCAAACCCTATTCCGTGGTCCTGCTTGACGAGGTCGAGAAAGCGCACCCCGATGTGCACGAAATCTTCTTTCAGGTCTTTGACAAGGGCGTGATGGAAGATGGCGAAGGTCGCATCATCGACTTCAAGAACACATTGATCCTGCTGACGACCAACGCCGGGTCCGACATGGTGATGGACATGTGTTCCGATCCGGACCTGCTGCCCGATCCGGAAGGTCTGGCAAAAGCGCTGCGTGATCCCTTGCTGAAGGTCTTCCCACCCGCGCTGCTGGGGCGAATGGTGACAATCCCTTATTATCCGCTGACGCCCGACATGATTGCGGAGATCACCAAACTTCAGTTGGGCCGTATTCAAAAGCGGGTCGAAGACAGCCACGGCGTGCCCTTCAGCTACTCTGACGCTGTCGTCGATGCGATTGTCGAGCGGTGCCAGGAACTTGAAAGCGGTGGTCGCATGATCGATGCGATCGTGACCAATTCCATGTTGCCGGATATTTCGAACGAGTTTCTACGTCGCCTGATGGAAGGGCAGGAAGTAAAGCGGGTTGCGATCGAAGTGGAGGGCGGAGACTTCACCTACAGTTTCGATTGAAGACACCCGGCGGGGGGCGGCGGATGCAGACGCCGCCTCACACGGCCGGGACCATAAAAGCCGCGTGCCGCCAGGAGGCTGCGGCGGTGTGATTTAAACGGGCTCCATACCGACAAGGCAAGGAGCCCTCCGGTTAAACCGGAAAAGGCAACAACCGCGCGGGCGGTTGCCCCCGGAGCGGGTGCGCAGAAGAGCTTGGGAGACAGGAACCGTGTCAGACATGACCGCCAATCCGACATTTGGAAGCCGCGCCTGGGCGCAGGTCGTGATCGAGCGGCCGAGCGTTACCAATGCCATTCTCGGGGTGATCATCTTCAATGCGATAACCCTGGGCCTTGGCACCTCAAAGGTGGTGCAGGCCCACGTGGGCGAGCTGCTTGATATAATCGACAATGTGGTGCTGGCGATCTTTATCGTCGAACTCGCCATGAAGCTCTACGCCTACGGATTGCGGTTCTTTTCCTCGGCGTGGAACGTTTTTGACCTAGTGGTGGTTGCGCTGGGTCTGTTGCCGGATCGGCAGGGGCTCTCTGCTCTGCGTGGGTTGCGGGTCTTGCGTGCGATGCGACTGTTGTCGGTGATCCCGCAGATGCGAGCGGTGGTGCAGGCATTGCTGGACGCGTTGCCGGGGATGGGTGCCGTCATCGTGATGATCTCCATCGTCTTTTACATTTTCGCGGTCATGGCGACGTTGATGTATGGCGCGGCGTTTCCGGAGTGGTTTGGCACGCTTGGGCGCTCTTTGTATTCGCTGTTCCAGATCATGACGCTGGAGAGTTGGTCGATGGGAATCGTCCGACCGGTCATGGAGGTGTATCCAACAGCATGGGCGTTTTTTGTTCCCTTTATTGTGGTGACCGCGTTTTCCGTGCTGAACTTGTTCATCGGTCTTCTGGTGAACACGATGCAATCGGCGGTGGAAGAAGAGACCGAGGCGGAAATTCATAAACTACGCGATCTGGTTAAGTCGGAAACAGACGTCGTCGATGGGCACGTTGTGGAACTTCGCGATGAAATCCGCGCCCTGAGAGCGGAAGTTGCGGCACTCTCGCAGGAGCGCAAAGATGACTGATAGCGCGCAGAAGTTCATCGCCCGCAACCGGGCCCCCCGGGTTCAGATCGAATACGATGTGGAACTCTATGGCGCCGAGAAAAAGGTTCAATTGCCCTTTGTGATGGGCGTCATGGCAGATCTGGTGGGGAAATCGAATACGCCGCAGCCTGCCATAGCGGATCGGAAATTCCTGGAGATTGACGCCGACAACTTTGATGAACGCATGCGGTCGATGGCGCCGCGCGCCGCTTTCACCGTGCCCAACACGCTCACGGGGGAGGGGACGCTGGCCGTCGACCTCACCTTCGAGAGCATGACCGATTTCACACCGGGGGCGGTCGCGGCAAAGGTAGATGCCTTGCGGCCGTTGCTGGAGGCGCGCCAGCAGCTTGAACAACTCATGACGTATATGGATGGCAAGGCCGGTGCCGAAGAGCTGATCGAAACGGTCCTGCGATCACCGAGTCTGTTGTCGTCATTGGCGGGGCAGGGGGCAGGGCCCGATGCGGAGGCGGATGCAGCCCTTCAAAGCTTGCGCAATGCGCAACCGGCCTCTGCGCCGGAGGAACCCGGGCACGAGGATGTTCTGACGCAGTTGGCCGCCCAGGCGCCCGAGGACGCGGGCACGGAGGATGCAGCGACAGATGTATTGGCGGATCTGCGTGCGGCAGCACCGGCCGAGGAACCTGTGCCAGATGCCACCGACAGCGTTCTGTCTTCTCTGGCTGCCTCCGCGCCCGATGAGCTTCCGGCTAAGTCTGATCATGACGAAACCCTGTCGCGCCTGGCTGCGGCAGCGTCCTCCCTGCCTGAGCAGGAGGACCAGCGCGGCTCCGTTCTAAAATCGCTTTCGGATCAGGCACCGGAGGAGGTCAGCGCGGACACAGCCGTCGACGACGCTCTGGGCACACTCGCGGCCCAAACACCGTTCGAGGCGGACCATCAGGATGATTCCGAAGCCGTCCTTGACGCACTTTCTGCACAAGAACCCATCTCTGCCGCGCCAGAGACTGATGTTTCAGAGCAGGTGCTGGCCAGTCTTGCGGATGCTGAGGATCCCGAGCCCCCACGCGCTGCGGGTGTAGAGGAGGTGCTTCAGAGCCTCGAAGTGGCCGAGACAGACGACGATGGCATTGATGTTGATGATGTGCTGTCGGGGATCGAGGTCGTAAATACGCCCACGCAAGGCGATACCGTCGATCTTGAGACTGTTGTCGGCGCGCTGGACACGGCTGAGACCACAGCAGAGACTGACGTAGATGATGTGTTGTCGGGTCTCGACCCGGTCCTTGAGACTGATGACGAAGACGACGCACGCGCGTTGTCCGATATGCTGGATGACTTCGGTGGCACTGAAACGACACCGGAGACTGATGTCTCAGAGGTTTTGGCCGGGTTGGAACCTGTGGAGGCCACATCCGACACGGCAGAGAGCGATCTGGCGTCGATACTGGAGGACGTGCCAGCCGCGACTGAGGAAGCCCAGGATAATCTGGATGATGTCCTTGCCGGATTGGAACCGGCGGAACAGGCCGCGGATGCGGAAACCGTGGATCTAGAGACGGTATTGGATCAATTGCCAGTGCCTGAAACCGGAAACGAAAGTGTTCTTGCTGCGGATGACATCCTGTCTGGTCTGTCCGACATCGATGTAGGAGATGCTTCTCCCGAGGGCGACACAGCAGTGGATGACATCCTGTCCGAAATCGAGGCCGACGCCCCGGAACAGGATCTCGAAACCCCAACCGCAGATGATGATCTGGACCTTGATGATCTTCTGTCTGATCTCGATATCCACGAGGATGAGCCCTCGGACGGTGTGATTGCGGCTGACCCTGACGCGGCGGGCGATCAAATCGACATCAGGGAAGGCGGTGATGCGGACACGATCTCCGCTGACCTGGATACGCTTCTTGATGATCTTGATATGTCGGAAGGCCCAAGTTCCGATGAGGACGCATCGGACCCGATCCTTGAGGATCTGCTGGGCGATCTGCCGGATCATGATGCGCCCGATGGAGACCCGGAACCGCCGCACGCCGAAGACATTTCGACCACACCGGAGGATGTCGCCGTGACCGACGCCACCGAGGCAGCCGAAACTGATCTGGACGCGCTCTTGGCGGACCTCGACATGTCGGAGGAAACCGATAGTCAAAACGATGATCTGGATGCGCTTTTTGGGGATCTGGAGGACGCGGCAGCCGCAGAGGAAGAAGACGATCTGGCAGATCTTGATGCGCTGTTGGGGGACCTTGATGAGGATGCCGAGGGCGACCTCGACCTGGACGCTCTGCTGGCGGGCGATGCGGGTTCAGAAACCGGCGAGGAGCAGGCCGCTCCGAAACAACCGGAGCCCGAACTGGCTTATGGAACAATGTCGGCGCAACGTCCCGAGCCGCAAAAACTGGACCGCAAACGCTTTCGGTTGGCGGTTTTTGGCGATTTCACAGGCCGCGCCGCCCGGGGCCTGATCGACACGGGCGATGCACTGGCACAGCGCAAACCCATGGTTCTGGATCCCGATACCTTTGAGGATGTGATCGAGAGTTTCGCCACTGAGCTTGTGCTGCCCATCGGCAAGGACGGCGCGGGGATTTCCGTCAAGCTGGGAGAGTTCGACGACCTGCATCCGGATGAGCTCTATGACAATGTCACGCTGTTCTCGGAGCTTGTCGGGCTGCGCAAACAGCTGCAGAGCGGCACCACCAAGGACCACGCCATGAAGACATTGGCGGCTTGGGCAGAGGCGCATGGCACGCCGATCCGTGCGCCCAAAGCGCGGTCCGGCGGTAATGCTGTGCCTGCGGACAGACGGCTGAGCGATTTTCAAAAGCTGATCGGTGACACGGGCAACAGGTTGCGCGAAGCGTCTCCGGTGGAGGACATGCTGGCGCGCGTTGTTGGTCCGCATATCCGCGCCCTGCCGGATCCCAATCTCGGGGCCATGCAGGAAGCAGTTGATCTGGCGCTGTCTGATGCGATGCGACTGGTGTTGCATCACCCGGAATTCCAGTCGGTCGAGGCGCAATGGCGATCACTGGACCTGATCCAGAGGTCGGTCGAAGTGGATGATACGCTGGAGGTGATGCTCTATGACGTATCTGCGGAGGAAATCGCCGCCGATCTCGCCGCCCAGGAAGACTTGTCCGAGAGCGGTTTTGTGCGGCTTTTGACAGAAGAGCCGATGGATGCGGAAGATGGACGTGGCGCCTATTCGGCATTGATCGGGCTCTATACATTTGAGGAAACACCGCCGCATGCGGAATTGCTGGGCCGCTTCGCCCGGGTCGCGGCGCATGTCGATGCCCCCTTTCTGGCATCCGTGACGCCTGCCTTCTGGGATCATCCCAAGGACGAGCGCCCCAAACTGGTGGCTGATGCCTGGGATACGCTTGCCGGAATGGTCGAGGCCGGCCATCTCGGACTGTTGACCCCGCGCTTCCTGTTGCGCCGACCCTATGGGGCCAAGGGCGAACCGGTTGATCCGTTTGATTTCGAGGAATTCACCCAGAGCGAGGGCTTGCGCGGCATGCTATGGGGCAACCCTGTGGTTCTGGCGGCAATCCTGATGGCAAAATCGTTCAAAGAGAACGGTGCATCGCTCCAACTCGGATCGATCATGTCGTTGGGGGATATGCCCTACCACTACGTGACGGACCGTTTCGGTGATCAGGTGGCGCTGCCTTGCACGGAACGGAACGTGGATCTTGATAAGATTGCTGTCGCAAAGGAGCGAGGCTTCATGCCGATCGCAGCCGTGCGGGGGCGGGATGAAATTCGTTTGACGTCGTTCAACTCGCTGCGGGGCGAGGCGCTGCTGGGGCCGTGGACGGGCGAGCCTGCCCCTGCGCCGTCGCCGGCGGACCTCACACCGCCCCGGCCTGAACCAGCGCCGGACAGCGCGGGAGACGACTCAGAGCTTGATTTGAATTTTGACGACGATGGCGAGCGCGGCGATGATGATCTCGACGCGCTTCTCGCCGGATTTGGTGATGATGACGATTCTGATTTGGACGGCGATATAGACGCCGATCTAGAGGCACTTTTGAATGACCTGTGACTTTGTATTCCGAAACTCTTTGCCCAGGGCTGAGGCGCGCCTCGCCGGTGCCCGGGACCGAAAGGAGAAGCCATGACCGAAAGCAAAGCCCATGAAAATGACGTCGTCTGGATGTCTGGGTCTTATTCGGTAAAAGGGCTTATGATGCGCCGCGCCATCGTGCGCGAAGGATTGAGCAAACTTACCGAGACGACGATCGAATTCCAGTCTCGCAACTCTGCCGTATCGCTGGACGATCTGGTGGGGCAGACCATGAATGTGCATGTGGTCACCGAGGAGGGCAAGGAGCAGAAATTCTCCGGCCTGTGCATCTCGGTCGAGAACTTTGGCTTTCGCGATGGGTATACCCAGTTCGTGGCCGAGGTCAGACCCTGGTTCTGGCTGTTGACCCGAACCGAGGATTGCCGGGTCTTTCAGAACCTGTCAGCGCCCGACATTATCAAGCAGATCCTGTCGGAACACGGGTTTTCGGACTACAAGGACAGCCTGTCCGGGAGCTATGAAAAACGGGAATACTGCTTGCAGTATCGCGAAAGCGACTATGCCTTCATCTGCCGACTGATGGAGGAAGAGGGGATCTACTTCTTCTTTGACAGCAACACCAGCCAGTCCACCGCTGAAAAACTGGTGTTGGCAGACGGTCTCAGCGCGCACAAACCCATCAGTGAGAACGCCACCGCCGAATTCCACATTCGCGACGATGCGGATCGGCGTCGGGGCGAGCATGTGGCGGAGTTGAGCAAGATCGAACGGGTCACAAGGGGCAAGGTCACGCTCAACGACTTTGACTTCAACACGCCACAGGCGGATCTCAAGGTCAGCGACGCCCAATCCAAGGGCAAGCACCAGTACAAGACCTTTGAGGTGTACGACTACCAGGCGCATTATCGCAAGGAGACTGGACTGGGCACGACATTCGCCCGGGCGCGCATGGATGCGGAGGCGTTGACCTACCAGCAATGGCGCGGTGCGTCGTCGCTGCGCACCCTTGGTGCCGGCTATACGTTCAAGCTGACGAAGCATGAGGATAGCGACAGCAACAAGGATTTCCTTGTGGTGGAGGCGGTTCACTACCTCAAGGTCGACAGCGAATTCGGAGAGCGCGACAGAGGAGCCAAGGGAAAGGGCGACGCGGAGGAAATGCGTCGCGATCTGAAGGCACAGAACCTGGACTTTCCGAAGGAAATAGAAAAGGACAGCTACGCCAACACCTTCCGGGTGATCGAGAAATCGGTTCAGTATCGAGCGCCGCGCGTCACGCCCTGGCCTGAGGTGCCCGGTGTGCAAACTGCCACGGTCGTGGGGACGTCAGGCGAGGAAATCCTGACCGATGAACACGGCCGGGTCAAAATCCAGTTCCACTGGGACCGTGAGGGCAAGAAGAACGAAACATCCTGTTGTTTCGTGCGCGTGATGACACCCTGGTCGGGCAAGGATTGGGGGATGGTTGCAGTGCCCCGGATCGGTCAGGAGGTGGTGGTTCAGTTCGAGGATGGCAACCCGGATCGACCGATCATCACCGGCATGCTCTACAACGCGGAAACCAAGCCGCCCTACAAGTATCCCGACGATCAGACTCAACTTGGCATCAAGACGAATTCGTCGAAAGGCGGCGGTGGCTACAACGAGTTGATGTTCGACGACAAGAAAGACTCCGAACTGATGCGCATCCAGGCGCAGAAGTATCATCAGACGCTGGTGAAGGATCGATTGTCGATGACGGTGGGCCTGGATGCGATCGACAAGGAGGTCACCTCTGTCGATGAAAAATCCTACGACCTGACCATCGAACAGCATATGAACGAGACGGTGAAGTCCGGCGACCGAACCGAAATCGTGGAGACAGGTAACAAGGTCGAAACCGTAAAGACGGGCGACTATACCGAAACCATCGAGACCGGTAACAAAACGATGACGATCGAGACCGGGAACCTGACCGAGAATATCGACACGGGCAATGTCGAAGTGACGATCGGACAGGGCAATCTGACCGAGACCATCAGCCAGGGTGATCACACGGAAACCGTCAGCCTCGGGAACATCACAACCGAGGCCTCGGCTGGCAAGATCGCAATTTCCGCTGGCATGGAAATCACGCTGACCGTAGGTGGGTCGTCGATTAAAATCGACAACTCGGGTGTTACGATTAGTGGCCCGATGATCAAACTCGAGGCCGATGGGATGCTAGAAGCGAAATCTCCCCTGACCACCGTCAAGGGCGATGGAATGCTGACCCTTAAGGGCGGCGTCACCATGATCAACTAGGCGCGAAGACATGGCTGAGATGTTTGAAAAACTGGTGAAACTGCCAAAAGAACCTGTCGCGAAGATCCTCTCGCGGCAACAGGTTCTGTTGAAAACCCCCCTTGAGTGCGAAGTCAGCGCCACCGCGCCCGTCGTGCTGAAGGAGCTGTATGACAAGAAGGCGATGATCGATCTGTTGCGGCTGATGGGTATCCTCTTGCCCCCGCGTGAGCGGGTGTGGTGGGCCTGTTTGGCGGCGCGCGATTATATCGGTCCGCGCAGTCCCAAAGATCCGCCGTCGCTTGCCACTTCGGAGGCCTGGGTTTTGGACCCGACGGAAGACAACCGTCAAGCGGCGCGGATTACGATCGACCATGCGTATGTGGATGATGACACGGTGAACTGCGCTTGGGCGGTGACGTATCATGACGGCACGCTTGGTCCGGGTGATCTGCGTCAATATCCGGCGCCGGCCGGGGCGGCAGAGGCCGCCGCCTTTGCCATGAATATGGTGGCCTTGGGTCAATTATCTGATAAGTTTGAAGAACATGGCTATATACTGATCGAGCGTGCGCTGGATATTGCTCGAGGTGGCAATGGCCGTGTAGGCACTGCGGATGCAGGTGCTGCCGAGGCCCCGGAAATTGCTTCGGAATCCACCTAGGCCCGAACAGGAGAACGATACTATGGGCAGTCCCGCGCGAGAGGGTGACAACAGGGCTGGGAACACCGTGTGCCAACATGGCAGGGAGGCAGGCGCGCTATGGGCGTGAGGTTGCGTTTCCAGTCTTCCGGCACCATGCCGTCTGATGCAGCGCCCCTGGTGCTGCGCGGACCCAGCCTGACGATCGGGCGCGGGGCGACCAATGATGTGGTCCTGCCCGATCCGGACCAGATGTTGTCGCGTAATCACTGTGTGATCGAAGATCACGGCAGTCATGTGGCTGTTGTCGATCTGAGTTCAAACGGAACCTTTCTCAACTACGGGAAGATGCCCTTGGGGCCGACGCCCACACCGCTGAATGACGGTGATGTGCTGACCGTCGGATCGTACGAGTTGGCGGTCGAGATCACACAGGACGCGGCGCTTCCGGATCCGCTTGCGATGGAACCTGCGGCGGCCGATCCTTTGTCACCTGGGCGGGCTGAGAATGCGCCGGACCCTCTGGCCCTGCTTGACGATGCCGGACCCGGTGGGGATTTTCTGGATGATCTTCTTGGGGAAAGCGCGCCAACGGGACCGTCGCAGATCAACCCGGTGGACCCAATTGATGACCTTCTGCCGCCGATGGGCGAAGAGGAGGATCCGTTCTTCGAGCAACCCGATGACGGACGTCAGGGGCAGGGGGCGAGCCTGCCAGCGCATAATCCTGCCGCTCAGGATGGGTTCTCGCCGCAACACGCCCCGCAACCGAATGTAATTCCGGATGACTGGGACGACGAGTTTTTCTCTGGCATTGCAGGGGACTCCGGGAACCAGGAGCGTCCCGCGGCACCGCCGGAGAGACAAGAGACAAAGCGCCCAAATCCTGAGCCTGCCACAGCGCCGCCATCAGTAGAGGCGGACTCGGTTGTAGAGACAGAAGCGCAGGCAGCCACGGCGCGGCAGGATGCTGCACCTGCCAAAACGACAGCGTCCCCGGCGGAGCCGCCGCGGTCGAGGGCCGACGAGAGCGGTGCTGCACAGGCTTTCCTGGATGCGCTGGCGGTGGACGATCTCTCTGTTCCTGCCAATGAATACGATACAATGATGGATCGCATGGGCCGGGTCATGAAGACCTTCATCATCGGCCTGCGGGAAATCCTGATGACGCGGACGTCGATCAAATCGGAGTTTCGGATCGAACAGACGATGATCTCTGCCGGCGGCAACAATCCGTTGAAGTTCTCGATCTCGCCCGAGCAGGCGATCGAGGCGATGGTCAAACCCAAGGCGCGTGGTTATCTGGACGCGGAAGCAGCCGCGGAGGAAGCGCTACGGGACATCAAGGCGCATGAGATTGCGATGGTGACCGGCATGGAGGCGGCGCTTAAAGGGGTGCTTGCCAAGTTGGATCCCAAGTTGCTGGAAGCCCAGATTGAAAAAAAGGGTGGTCTGGGTGGCCTGTTGCGGAACAGGAAAGCCCAGTATTGGGACGTCTACGAGGAGCATTATGCCGAAATCTCCGATCAGGCGGAAAACGAGTTTCATGATCTGTTCAGCCGCGAGTTCGCTCGGGCCTACAAGGCTCAGATGGATCGGTTGAAAGAGGAATCCGACGCCTAGGCGCCGGTGACAACGAAAGGAGAGCCGAGTGTCCTGGGACAGCAAGGTGCTTTGGACCGAGGGGTTGTTTTTGCAGCCTCATCATTTCCAACAGGCTGATCGATATATGGAAGCCCAGGTCGCTGGCCTTGCACGGCGACTGGTGCCCTATGCGTGGGGGCTGACGGGGGTCGAAATCGATTTCGAAGCATTGAAAATCGGCCAGTTTGCCCTGAAGTCCTGCGAAGGGCTGACCCACGATGGCGCCGTTTTCCGGGTGCCCATGGCGGATGATCACCCCCCCGCCCTGGAGGTGCCGCAGACCGTCAAGGACTGCATCGTCTATGTCACCGTTCCGCAGCGCCGTCAGGGCGGAACAGAGGTTGACCTGACGGGCGCAGAGCGATCTGCCAGCCGGTTGCGTCCGGGCAAGCAGGAGGTGACCGATGTGACCTCTGTCGATCGCAAGCCTGTCGAGCTGGATGTGGGTAAGCTGCGACTGCAGTTCGCCCTGGAAGTGGACGATATGGCAGATCTTCTGGCGATCCCCGTGGCGCGTATCATTGAAGTGCGGGCGGATAAGGAGATTGTTCTCGATCAGTCGTTTATTCCGTCGGTTCTGGACATTCGGGCCGCCGCACCACTCAATGACTTCCTCCGGGAACTGGAGGGGCTGCTGGCGCATCGGATGGAGGCGCTCTCTGGTCGGCTGTCCGAAGCAGGCGGCGCGCGCGGCGTTGCAGATGTGTCTGACTTTATGCTTTTGGCGCTGGTCAATCGCAGCTTGCCGATGGTGCGTCACCTGCGCGAAATTGAAAACCTGCACCCCGAGCGCCTGTTCACCATCGCAACCGGCCTGGCGGGGGAGCTGTCTGCGTTTATGAGCACTGACAAGGTTGTACCGGAGTTTCCGCCCTACACCCACGATAACCTGAGCGCCTGTTTCGCGCCGGTTATCCGGGTCTTGCGGCAATACCTGAGTTCGGTTCTTGAGCAGACGGCGATCCCGATCAAACTGGAACCGCGCAAATATGGTATCTCCGTGGGCGTGATTGCGGATCGCAAACTGATCGGCAATTCGGGCTTTGTGCTTGCGGTCAAGGCGGATGTACCGGCCGAGGATGTGCGGCGTCACTTTGCAGGGCAGGCAAAAATCGGCCCGGTTGAGGAAATCCGCCAGCTGGTAAACTCAGCCTTGCCGGGGATCACTCTGCGGCCACTGCCGGTTGCTCCGCGCCAGATCCCCTATCATTCGGGGGTCGTGTATTTCGAGATGGATGCCGAAAGCCCCTATTGGGGCAAGATGACCACGTCCGGTGGTATCGCCGTACATGTGTCCGGCCAATACCCGGGGCTCAGCATGGAGCTTTGGGCTATTCGCAATGCGTGAGCGCGGCTGAGGGAGTATGCCAATGGGCGATTTCGACGATCCTTTTGCGGAGCCGGGCGACACCGACAAAACGGTGATCCGGCCCAATCCCGGTGGCCGGCGTGCGGCACAGCCGCAGGCACCCAGCGCACCAGCACCGCAGCCCGTTGCCTCGGGCGGTGATGCGGCATTTGGCGTGCCGCGATCGGCGCCGGCGGCCTCGACGTCGGGGGCCAAGGCGCCAGCGGTCGCGCTGACCGGCATGAACCAGCTGACGGCTTGCGCAACGGCGCTGTTTGCGCTGATCAGCCGGATCCGCAACCGGGCACAGCATATGGACCCCGACAAGCTGCGCCAGAGTGTGGTTGGCGAGGTGCGTGCTTTTGAAAATCGTGCCCTGCAGGCAGGGATCCCAGCGCAAACTGTAAAAATTGCGCGCTATGCGCTGTGCGCGACATTGGATGATGTTGTGTTGAATACGCCGTGGGGCGGGCAATCTGCCTGGGGCTTGCAGTCCATGGTCGGCACCTTCCACCGTGAAACCGTCGGCGGTGACCGTTTTTATGATCTGCTTGCGCGTTTGGAGAAAGAGCCTGCAACCAATATCGACATGCTGGAGTTTCTCTACATGTGCATGTCGCTGGGGTTCGAGGGGCGCTTGCGGGTAGAGCCGGGCGGATCCGAGAAACACCTGCAAATTCGCGCCGCTCTGGCCCGGATCATCCGCGGCCAGCGTGGACAAGTCGAGTGGGAACTGTCACCGAACTGGAAAGGCGTCGTAAAACCCTTTGTGGTGCGTTCCGCCTGGCGGTTGGTCTGGATCTCTATCGCTGTTGCTGCTGTTTTGCTGGCGGGACAGTTCGTCGGACTAAGCTGGGCGCTGTCATCGAACACCGAACGGGTCATTGGCAAGATGCAGACCGTCGAAGCAGGGCAGGTCGCCACATTGGAGCGCCGCGCTCCGCCACCACCGCCACCGCCACCAGTCCCCACCATCGAGCAGCAGGTGGCAAAGGTCGCCGGTTTCCTGGATCAGGAGATCAAGGATGGCATTGTCGAGGTCTTTCCCAAGGGCAATACGCTGACCATACGTTTGGCGGGCTCCGGCATGTTCGGGTCTGGCTCGGATCAACTGAAAGCCGCTTTTGATGATCCGATCGACCGGGTGGCAGAGGCGCTGAACGATGAACCGGGCCGGGTGATTGTTGTGGGGCATTCCGACAATGTGCCGATCCGGTCTGCACGGTTCCCATCAAACATGGCCCTGTCCTTGGCCCGCGCCAAATCCGTTATGGCGCGCATGGCGGACGAGTTGAGCGCTCCGGAACGGCTGTCGGCCGAGGGGCGCGCGGACAAAGAGCCGATCGCGGACAACGCCACCCGCGAAGGGCGTGCCAAGAACCGAAGAATTGAAGTCCTGCTTGTGCAGGAGGTGCAAGAATGATCCGTCGCTTTATCCTGCCGTTGTTTCGCTCGATTTATACCATCCTGATACTGCTGGCAGCGGCGCTGTCAGCCTGTATCTGGTATTTTTCGCCTTTCATCGGCTCTGATACCTGGCGTCCGTTTGACAGTATGTCGTCGCGGCTGATTGCCATCGGCGTCCTGTGGGTGCTGACCTTGCTGACGCTGCTGCTGATCGCTCTGATCCGGGCACGGCGCGACCGTCAGATGACCGAAGAAATCGCGGAGGCTGTCGATACTGCAGAGGATGATGTCATCGGTGAGGAACTTGTCGAGCTGAAAGGCAAGTTCAAGACGGCGCTGACCGAGCTGCGGAAGTCCAAGAACGGGCGCAAGCACCTCAATCAACTGCCCTGGTACATCATGATTGGTCCGCCCGGCGCGGGCAAGACCACCGCAATCGTGAACTCCGGCCTGCAGTTCCCATTGGCCGACAAACTGGGCAAGGCTGCGATTGGCGGTGTCGGCGGCACGCGGAATTGCGACTGGTGGTTCACCAACAAGGCTGTCCTGATCGATACGGCGGGTCGCTATACGACGCAGGAAAGCGATCAGGAAACCGACAATGCTGCCTGGCTCGGGTTTCTCAACCTTCTGAAGAAATATCGCAAGCGTCAGCCGATCAACGGGGCGATCATTGCGATTTCGCTCTCCGACCTCTCCCTTCAGGATGAGTTGACGCAAAAGGCCCATGCCACTGCCATTCGCAACCGGCTGGCCGAACTGCGCGAACGTCTCGGCGTGCGCTTTCCGGTCTATGTCGTCTTTACCAAGGCGGACTTGATCGCAGGTTTTCAGGAGTATTACGACACGCTTGGCAAGGAAGAGCGCGAGCAGGTCTGGGGCTTCACCCTGCCGTTGGCCAAGGCCAAGTCCGATGCGGACCCGATCACCCGATTTGATGAGGAATTTGCGGGTTTGCTCGGGCAGCTGAACGCTCAGCTTATGGAAAAGATGCAGGCGGAAACCGATCCGCAGCGTCGGGCGCTGGTGGCGGGTTTCCCCTCGCAAGTTGCCTCTGTGCGCGGGGTGGCGCGCGAGTTCCTGAAAGAGGTCTTTCAGGACAATGCCTACCAAAAGCGGCAGATGTTGCGTGGTGTCTACCTGGCGTCGGGCACTCAGGAAGGCACCCCCATCGACCGGTTGATGCTCGGCATGGCTCAGACCTTCGGCATTGGCCGACAGGCGATCGGGTCTGGCAAGGGCACTGGGCGTTCGTATTTTCTGACCCGTCTGTTCGAGGGCGTCATGTTCCCGGAAGCAGGGCTGGTGTCGTCGGATGACAAGATTGAGCGGCGTTATCGCTGGGCGCGTCGTGTCGCCGTCGCGGCCACAATTCTGGTCAGCGTGGCGATGGGGGGCTTGTGGGTCAATTCGTTCCTCAAGAACAAGGCATTGATTGCAAAGGCCAGTGCTCAGGTCGATGAGTATCAGACTGCAGCCGCGGCGCTGCCGCAAAGCCCGGTTGGTGATACCGACCTCGTTCCTGTGGTGGCCGCCCTTAACCATCTGCGGGATCTGCCGGGGAACCCCGTTTTGTCCACGCCGGAACCGGCGCTTTCCGAAACCTACGGCCTGTATCAGGGCGAGGTGATCGGCACCCAAGGGGCCCAAACCTACCGTTCCGCGCTGAACCGCCGCTTCCTGCCGCGGCTATTGGTTCGGCTGGAAGAGCAGATTGCCGGGAACATCAATGACGTCGACGCGCTCTATGAAGCGCTGAAGATCTATCTGATGCTTGGGTTGCAAGGGCCCATGAACCCGGATCTGGTCAAGGAGTTCCTCAACAACGACTGGTCCGAGGTGACATATTCCGGTGTGGTTCGACAGCAATTGCGTGCAGATCTGAACGATCACCTTGATGCGCTTCTGTCCCAGCCAATGGAGGAAATCGCGCTGAACGGTGACTTGATTGCGCAGGCACGTGGGGTTCTGGCCGAAATGCCGATGTCCCAGCGGGTCTATTCGGGGATCATAAATTCCCGTGCCGCAACCGAGCTGCCGCAGTGGCGTTTGACCGATGTTGGCGGACCGGAAGTCACGCGCGTCATGACCCGTAATTCGGGTAAGCCGATGGCGGAGGGGATCGAGGGGATCTTTACCTACAACGGGTTCAACAACGTCTTTCTGACCGAGGCCGTGAGCGTCTCCAACCGCTTGCAGAGTGAAGCGTGGGTCCTCGGTGACAGCAGCCAGGAGGCACAGAGCGAGGCGGCGCTGCTGTCCTTGAGTCGCGACGTGCTGGATCTCTATTACAACGACTTTATCGGGCGCTATGATGATCTCTTGGGGGATCTGGACGTCATCCCGTTGCAATCGCTGAACCAGGCCGTGGATGTTACGCGCATCCTGTCCGGGGCCAGCTCTCCGATCGAGAACGTCTTGCGCGCGGTGGCCAAGGAAACGCAACTGACGCAATCTCAATCTGCGCTCGACACCTCTGCCGTCAATGATGGCATCGGTCAGGTCGCGAGCCTCGAAGCGCGCTCCAGCCTGTCGTTGCAAGGCGAAATCTTGTTGGAAGCTCTGATGAAGTCCGCAACTACGCAAGGCGGGCAACAGCAGCTTCCACCAGGGAAATTTGTCGAGAACCGGTTCGCCTGGTTGCATCAGATGGTGGACGCCCCCGAGGGGCAGCCGTCGCAGCTGGATGGTCTGATGGGGCTGTTGCTGACCGTCTATCAGGAACTGAACAAGATGACGATCAGCGGGATTTCCACAGGGGGAGCCAGCAGCCAGGCGCTGCTCCAGTTTCAGCAAGCGGCGAGTCAGTATCAGGGGCCGATGCAACGCTGGGCCAAGCAGATCACGGTCGGGTCCTCCGGCATTACCTCCGAAGGGACACGGGCATCCATCAACGCCGCCTGGCAATCGGATGTCCTGCCGTTTTGTACGCAGGCGTTGTCCAACCGTTACCCGTTCAATCGGTCGGCCCGCGCCGATGTCGCAATGGCCGATTTCGCCAAGCTGTTCGCACCGGGCGGTATGATCGACGGGTTCTTTAACCAGCATCTCGCGCAATATGTGGATACGTCGACCACACCCTGGACCTTCAAATCGACCGGTGCGGGGGCGGATCTCGGGATTAGCCAAGCGGTGCTGAACCAGATGCAATACGCCACTGAAATCCGTGATGCGTTCTTTGCCTCCGGGTCAGCGCCGCTGGTGCCGTTCCAGATCACGCCCAAGGCGTTGGATCCAAAGGCCAAGGAGATGATCTTGGAAATCGACGGCACAACCGTTGCTTTCAATCACAAGATGGGTCAGCCGACGCCCGTTGCGGTGACCTGGCCGGGCTCGGTGGGGCTGGCGCGGATCACGCTCAACCCGCAGCGTCGTGACAGCGAGAATATCCTGTCCAAGGATGGTCCCTGGGCCTGGTTCCGACTGCTCGACGCAGCCGAAGTCCGGCGTACGAATGCGGTGGACCGTCGGCGCGTGAACTTTACCGTCGGTGGCCGCCTGGCGCTGTTTGAATTGCAGGCGGGATCGGCCGTGAACCCGTTTGCTCTGCCGGCAATGGCAAAGTTCTCTTGCCCGAAGTCGATGTAATGACCGCGGGTTTCGGAGCCTATGGCAAGATGCCGACGGTCGGCGACTTCTTTCGACTGTCGCCGCCGAGCGGGTTTGTAAAGATGTGGGACCCCTGGATTCAGTCGATCATGACCGCTGGGCAGCGCACGTACGGGCCACATTTCGACCAGTACTACATGTCCGCCCCGATCTGGCGGTTCACTCTGTCGGCTGGACTGGCCGGCGGACAGAAACTGACCGGCGTCCTCATGCCCTCGGTGGATCGGGTGGGGCGGCGCTTCCCACTCACGCTTGTCAGTGCTTTGCCAACGCCGGGTCCGGTCGGATGCGATCATCTCAGCGATACGGATCTGTTCGAACGTCTGGAAGATATTGCGCTGGACTGTCTTGAAGATAACATGAACCAGGAGCGACTGGCGCAATTGTTGGCAACGGTGAAGGTGCCGGATATGCGTGCGGTCGCTCCGGTCCGGTCAAGCGGGGAGACCATAGTCTTGACCGGCGTTGGGGAGGTGTCGCGCTTGCCAGTGGCCGTCGCGGGTGGCCTACTGGAACAGCAGGGGCGGGATCTCTCCGTCTGGTCAGCGGTTCTGGACGGCAGTCCGCGAATGTTGGCCTGCAAGGGGCTTCCCTCGGAAGCTCAGGCCATGGGTCTTTTTGACCTCGGCGCAAGTATCTGGAGAGAGGCCAGGCCGATATGACTGAAATGCGTAACACCCGCTTTGTTGGTCAAACCCATACGGGACTGGTTCGCAAGACCAATGAAGATGCGATCTTGAGCCTGTCCGAGCATGAAATCTGGCTGGTGTCGGATGGAATGGGCGGCCACGATGCCGGAGATTACGCCAGTCGACTGATCGCGGATATGGTTGCAACCATTCCTCCGGACCTTGGCCCGGCAGAGAAAATGCACGCCTTGCGGGATGCGATCCAGGGCGCGCACCGCGCCATACAGGCAGAATCCGACACTCGGGGCGGCGCGACGATCGGAGCGACGGTTGCAGTGCTCACCGTCAGTCAGGGCTATTTTCTGTGTTTGTGGGCGGGAGACAGCCGCATCTATCGCTTGCGCAATCGGCAGATCGAGTTGCTGACGACGGATCATTCGGCGGTGGCGGAATACGTCCTCGCCGGCAAGATGAACTGGGATGAGGCGGACCAGCATCCGCAGGCAAACGCGATCACCAGAGCCGTCGGCATCCCCGGTGAGCTTGTGCTTGACAAGGTGCGCGGCGAGACCGCGCCCGGCGACCGGTTTCTGTTGTGTTCCGACGGGCTGACCAAATACGCCACGTTTTCGATGTTGGAGGATATACTGTCCTCCACACCATTGGATAACCTGAGTGATAAGCTCATCCAGTTGGCGTTGGCCGGTGGTGGCGCGGACAATGTGTCGGTGATCGTCGTCGACGTGCTCTGACCGGGCAACACGCCTGATTGGTGCAGGCTTAAGACGCGCGCGGCCCTAAGGTTCGGCCGTGGTGAGAATGCTGCTGTCCAGTGAAAGGATATGCCCGGCGTCGTTGGCTGCGCTTTTTTGCAGGGCATCCGCAAAGCTGGCAGCGCTCTCCGCCGTTGGGCGCATACCATCAAACAGAGGCTCCGCCGAATGCAAGACAAGGATCTTGCTCTTGCCGAGGGTGCTGTCATCAACCTTGAACGCAATCCCATTTGTCGCGCTTGCATCCTCGAGGCTGAAGGCAACACGCAGAGGCAGCGCCCCCGACTGTCCGGAGCGCAGCGCACCGACTTCATGATCCTGCCGGTTGATATTGGGCAGCAGATGAAAAACATTTCCGGTTACATCAAGGATCGAGACGGTCAGAAATCCGTCCGTCAGCTCGGGGGGGAGGACGACGTCGATGACGGGATTTTCACCGATAAAGAACCGCCCCGATGGGTTCGGGTCCCCGGTGCTGCCGTCAAAGTACCGCACAGTTACCCCGCCAGGAGGCGCTTTCGGCAAACGTTGTTCCACGATGCAAAGTGCCGGATTGAGGACCTCCAGCTGCAGATCAACCGCCCGCCCGTCCGCGATGTTCGTGAGTTCGTCAAACAGGCGTATCTGGGTTTCTGTACTGGCGACCTGACCGGTGACACGCAGGCTCTCATCTGGCGCGTACCCGGTGCCAACTGACGCGCCCTGAAGGATCAGCGGGCCACAGTCGGCGTGCGCATCCACAATGTCCCGCGGGACGTCGCGATCCAGGAGCGGCAACTCGAACGCGATTTCAACGATGCCGATCAGGGCGCCGGGCATATCCCCGCCAAAAAAGCCATCGAGGTCGGCCAGGAGCTCCGCATCGGAGGTTTTGCCTGTCAGTTTGGCGTTGTTGTTCTCGACCACAAGACGCCAATCCTGGAGGCCGGATAACGGATCAAGCGTAAACAGGATATCACGTACCCAGGTCTCCGCGATATCGCCGCTGGCAAGGACAAGCTCCCCTTCATCGATGACATTCATCAGAGCTGAGTGAGCCTCTTCGCCGGGGACATTGCCCGAGGCGCGGATCGGTCCACCTTCGTTGCGCTCGACAATCAGGCGAAACGGATCCGCGACGGGATAGGATGGTCGCAGGAAGGGATCGAGGCTGCCCGACAGCCATGCGCCCGCACCGCCGATCACGAGCAGGAGCGTAACAACCAAGGCGATCAGGCCGCGGCGGGATCCCTTGCGCGCAGGCGGGAGCGGATCTTCGGCTGGCGTGGTGCCTGATGGGCGCACGGTGGAACGCGGCACGATGATGGTGGCATCATCGACGGCCTCCGCAGGAGAGCCCACCAGAGCATCGAGCGGCGTGGACTGGTCGCCGTCGGCCGCTACGCCCGGTGCTTTGAGAAAATCCAGGACCTCAGCTGCTGACTGGAAACGATCCGCCGGATCAGGCGCGCACATCCGTTCGATAAGCGTCTTGAAGGGCGGCGGCAGATCCTCGGTCACCAGAGGTTTTCGCTTGTTTTCCACCACTTCCATGGGGTTGGCCCCCAACGATGGCGCCTGCCCGCGATAATTCGCCAGCAGCAATGCGCCCAGAGAGTAGATATCGGATCGGGCGTCGGTCTGGCCGCTCATTTGTTCAGGGGCGGCGTAGGAGTATTTTCCGGCAAACTCGTTGCCGACAATGGTCTCTGCGCCTGGGTTGGTGTCCTTGGCGATGCCAAAGTCGATAATGACCGCCTGAGAAGGATCGCCCCCGCGCAGAATAATATTGTCCGGGCTCAAGTCGCGATGCACGATCTTGCGCTTGTGGGCGGCCTGCAACCCTTCGCTCACCCGTTGGCAAATCGTCAGCAGGTCTTCTACCGGCATTGGCCCTTGCTTGAGCTTCTGGTCAAGCCCGGGACCTTCTATATAGTCCATCAACAGATAGATTCGCCCGTCGGCCGTGCGGTGGTTTTCCGAATAGCGGACAACCGCGTCATGACGGATTTCGCGGATGTTCTCTTCCCGCGCCATCAGCACGGTGAAATCCTCGTTCCCGGAGAACTCCTGCTTCAGGATTTTCAGGGCAACCGCATTGCCTGAAATCTCGGAACGGGCCTTGTATACCTCTGACGTGCCACCCCGGCCAAGCAGAGCTTCGATGCGATAGGTATTGTTCAGCAGATCGCCGGGTTGAAACATGTCCCCGGGCCGGGAGTCGATCATTCGGGCCTCTCCAGCCTGGATAGTTTCACACGGTTTTTCATACGGTTAGCCCAGGGCCTGAAATTCCACCCGGCGGTTCTCATCCGCGCGCGGGTCCTCCGCGTTGAATGGCGCGGTCTCCCCCATGCCGATCGCCTTGAGCGAGTCGGCACTCACCCCACAATCGCTGACCAAATGCCGGCGCACTTCCTGTGCACGCAGCAGCGAGAGCCGTTCGTTGTAGGTCGCCGATCCGGAACTGTCGGTGTGGCCGATGATCTGGAACACGGTGTCGTCCATCGCCTTCATCGACGCGCACATATTGGCAAGTTTGGGTTTCTGGTCGTCGCGGAGCGTCGCGCTGTCGAAATCGAAGGAAATCTGGACGTTGATCTGCGATGCTTCGTCGAGGGCATTGTAGGCCTCGGCCGCCGTGGCGACGGTCGCAGTTTCGGTGTCTTCGGCGACACTGCCCTCTGCCGCGTTGGGAACGATAACCAGGCCACGCGTCTTTTGCTTTTTGAAGGCTTCAGTGATCTCTTCGACTGACAGATCCTGTGCGGAAACGGGGGCGCTCAGGCAGATAGCAGCGGTAAACAACGACATTGCCAAGGTACGGAAACGGACCATCTATGTGCCCTCCCTTATCATTCCTCTAATGTTACGCCGAGTTTATACTACGCCCCAGTTGGTGCCAATGGCTGCAATCCCGGTGAACACGAATTCCAAGATAAAATTCACTTTTGTAGCTGATAGGTTGGGGGTAGACCCTCCGTATTCAAGAGTGAGCTGTCGATAAAGGAATGCCATGAAGGTTCTACCCGCTATCATCATCGCGCTTGGTTTGTTGGCTGCTCCTGCGCTCTGGTTCGGATTGTCCTATCTTTTCAAAGAACAAGGCTACGGCAGCGGTGCTGTGGACTCCGAAGCGCGGATCGAGATCGAATTGCTCCGTCAGCAGGTCGAAGACACCCAACTGAAGCTGGACGATCTGCAAAAGGAACTGTCCTCGCTCGCAAACCAGAACCGGTCGGTCGCGCCCTCGGCGAATCTTCAGGACGAAGAGGATTCCCTGCTTCGGCAAACCGGTCCGAACGCGATTCTGGACTCATATGCGCAGGTCGTGCTGATCGCGGATCGGCGCAATGTGAATGATGGCCTCAAGGTTGCCGGCGGCACATATCTTTCCGAAAAGCTCGGCCGTCCACGCGAAGATCTGACCGATGACTGTCAGCCGATGACCAACGCCCGCTTGAAGGAAAAGCTTGTTCTGGAGCAGGTCGGGCCGATCCGGGTGCGAATGCTCGCGCCCGCCATCGAGAGCCTCAAGGTCGTTTTTGACAACATTCAAAAAGCGGATCCGGATCTCTATGAGCGGATCAATACGGCAGGATCGCTCTGTGTGCGCCGTATCCGAGGGACGCAGAATTCGCTTTCAACCCATAGCTACGGTTTGGCTGTCGACCTCAATATCGACGGCCGGTTGGATACGTTGGGCGATGGCAAGACCCAGCTTGGTCTGACGATCCTCGCCGATTTCTTCAAGGACGAAGGCTGGGTCTGGGGCGCAGGCTTTGGTCGCGAGGACAGCATGCATTTTGAAATCAGCCGCCGCCAGCTGGACCTTTGGCTGGCGGAAGGTCGACTGTAGGGCAGGGCCCACTGTTCGCGATTGATCACGCTGCATCCAGCCCACGATCAATCTGACCCCGAATGCAGGCTGAAAAGTTCCCGCTTCTGCGGCCTATCCGTCCTCTATTCCATATGCCTTTCTGATGCCGCGTTGGGTCCCCGGTCCAAAATCGCCATCAATGGCGCCAGCATAGAACTTGTTGTCGCGCAGTCGGACCTGAAGCGCGCGCCGGGTTTCCGCCGTGAACATGCGGGGTCGTTCGCTCAGCAGTTTCAGCACATCCTGACTTCCGGACCTGAGCGCCTGATAGAGGTATTTTGCCGCGTCTTCCGGACCTTTTGATGGAATATGCCCATCATCAATCAACGCCGCGAAATTGAACTGGGCTTGGGGGTGGCGCAGATCCGCGGCCCGTTCGAAATACCGGAGCGCCTTGCCCGGATCAGCAGGCAGCCCCAGCCCCCCCTGGTAGTGCATAAAGCCCAGATCATTGATGGCGTCGGCAAAATTCTGTTCTGCTGCAGAGCGATAGAGTTCCAGTGCCTTGGCTTCATCCTGAGCAACTCCGGTTCCACGTTCATACAGCTTGGCAAGTTCGAATTGCGCTTCTGGAGAGCCCGCATCCGCGGCGCGCGTCAGAAAATCCACTGCGGCCTTGGGGTCGAACCGGCCCTCATTCGGGTTGAGCCGCATATAGGCCAGGCCCAGCATGGACCGCGTGTCCCCGAGATCCGCAAGCGCCAGCAATTGCGCTTCCTGATCGGGGCGCAGACGAGACCAGGCTTTGGAGGCATCACCCGCATCGAGACCGTCGTCCCCCTCGGCCGGGCCGGCCAGGTAGAACGGAATGCCGGTTAAAGAGCCATATGTATGCGGTTCTTGCAGGTTGCCGGTTCGGTCCAGAACGCTGTCACGCACCTGACGGAACATCAGGCTGATTTCCAGTCCGGGTTGGGTCATCTTCTCCATCAGAGAAAGGGCAAAGGGGCTGTTGTTGCCTTTGCCGTCCAAAGCGACCTGTCCGTCCTTGGCGGCAAAGGCAACCAATGTCCCGCGATCCGGATTGGCCGCGGCCAGGCCCCCTCCGCCGCGTGTGGTCTCTTCTGGAGTGTTTCCGTTTGCAGCTTCCACGGCTGCCAGGTCGATCGCATCCCCCAGCGGGTTATCGCGACAGCTGTCGAGGATGACGATCCTCATCTTGCGGGCGCGGTCAACCGCTGCAAGCAGGTCCTTCAGTGACGGAGATTGGTCCTGAACATCCTTGTTCGAGGACACTTTCGCGTCGACCGGGATCAGAAAATTCTCGCCCTGAACCTCGATTCCATGTCCGGCAAAATAGATCAACGCAAGGTCGGCCACTTCGGATTTGAATGCAAACTCGTCCAACAGACGTTCCATTTCGGCGCTGCTGGCATCGACCGAGAGAGTCACGTCAAAGCCGATGGTCTCCAATGTCCGCGAGATCGCTTCTGCATCGTTGCGGGTATTGGTGAGTGCGGGGAGATGCGCATATTCGGACATGCCAATGATCAATGCTATTCGATCATTGGCAGCAGCCACCCGAACCACGGATGACAGTGTCGCGACACAGCTTAGGAAAAACAGCAGGACCAAAGGCTGACGGACCAGGGTGCGAAAGTTCACAAACATGCAAGGACTCACGGGGGTTTGAGAAATCAATTGCCGCAACGATACCCTGTTTTAAGCGGTTTGCGAAGAACGCACTCTTCCTGAGGGAGGCCGAGTCACGTCGCCGTTACCGGGTCGAGCAAAGCGACTGGTGCGATTGACGGTGTGTCCCGGAGCGGTCCCAACGCCGTGCGCGCGGTTTGTTGGATTACAATATCGGGGCAGATCGCTGCATTCACGCCCGCCTCTGTATCCGCGACATGTTTGGGCGCATCTTCAGTGTGAAATGTATGGTGGTCCCCTGCTCAACTGCGGTATCGCACCAGATCGCGCCATTGTGCCGTTTGGCGATTTTGGCGCAGGTGGCCAGACCCAGCCCGGTTCCCGGGAGGTCACTGCTGCGCTGAAGGCGTTTGAATGGCTCGAATATCCGTGCTCGGTATTCTTTGGGCACACCGATACCATTGTCGGAAATCGAAAACTGAACGCCCTCCCCAACTGATTTGGCGGAAATATCTATCCTCGGTGTTGCGTCACCGCGGTACTTTATGGAGTTGCCGATCAAGTTTTGCAAAAGCTGGGACACGTCTGGCGGAAAACACAGCACGTCGACATCAGATAGGTTGGTCTCGACCACTGCACCGGAATTGGAGATATCCTGCGCCAGGGCCAGACTGGCGGCCTCGACTAGGCTTTCGGCACTTACCTGCTCTGGCATGCCTTCGGTATGCGGATTGATGTGACTGGCGAGCCGTTCGATGAGATCCGACATCTTGGAGACCGAGCGTTTCATCAGATCGAATTCTCGCTTAACTTCGTCCAGGTCCCCGGCTTCAAAATCTTCGAGAATTTGGTCGCTGAGAAACTTGATCGCGCGAATGGGGGCGCGGAGGTCGTGTACGAGAACATCCGAGAATTGCTGCAGCTCTTTCTGGTGTTCCTCGATGCGCCACTTCATCCGGGCAACCTGCAGCCCGTTGCCAATCATCCGGTTGAGCGCATCGGGGGTAATGGTTGATTTTGCGATATAATCCGCTGCGCCACTCAGGATCGCGCTCTTGGCGACTTCTTCGTCCCCCTGGCCGGTCATGATGAAGATGACGGAATGCGGCCAGCAGCGAAGGAAACTCGACAGCAGATCCAACCCCGAGACCCCCGGGAGGAGATAGTCAAGAAAGATGACTTCCACATCCTGATCCGCATGCGCGGTGGCGGCCTCGCCGTTTTCTGCCTCGAGGATTGTAGCCTCGGGGTAAAGGCTTGATAGGTATCGCTGCATAAGTTTGCGATCACCACGGTCGTCGTCAACAATCAGTATGCTTTTATCAACCATGTGAGCCTCTCCGAACATCGATGACGGGCAGTTCGACATACCGCCAGAAACTGTCCATGACCGACATGAGTTCGATGAACATGTCGCCAGCCCGGGACTTCAGAATATACCCCGCGACATTGTTGGAATAGGCAGCCGAGATGTCACGTTCATCATCGGACGTGGTCAGCACGAAGAACAATGTGCGACACAGAGCCGGGTCGTCGCGCAGGGCTTCCACAAGTTCGATACCGGACATGCGCGGCATGTTGATATCACTGAGCACAATAAACTGCTGAGGAGGCTGGCGATCCGTTTCCCCCTTGAGATAGGCCAACGCGTCTGACCCGTTCTTGAAGCGGGTCAATGGGTTCGCAATCCGAGCTTTCTTGAACGCGCGATGGATCGCCTTGGCATCACCGTCATCATCCTCAACGAGAATGATCTTGATGTCGCGGTGACCTGCGGGGTGGGAAGAAGACATTATGCAGCCTCGTTTTGTTGCCGTAGGTCACGCGGCCAACGGAATTCGAATACAGTTCCGCGGATTCCATCGGAGATCACCTGAATCTCTCCACCTGCAACCTCGATGTGTTTCTTAACAAAGGCCAAACCCATACCGCTGCCCTCCAGTTGATCTCGGGACTGAAGGGTTTGGAACACCTCGAAGATGCGATCATGGTAGATGGGCTCAATACCCGGGCCGTCATCTTCGACCCGGAACCGCAGGAACCCGGCTTCTTCTTCCACGGACACTTCGATCTCGCCATGGGGGCGGTCGTGATGTCGGATGCTGTTGCTCAGCAGATTGACCAGAACCGTTTCGAGCGGCAATTTGCGGAATCGCAGCTTGAGAAAGCTCTCTGCGAACCTGACCGTCATGCCGTCAGGCACTTCGAGCAATCCAAGCAATTCGTCCGCCAGCTCACGTCCCGAGATCTGTGTCTCCGGTTCAGCCACCCGGCCGATCCGAGAATGCTGCAAGAGATCGTTAAGCAAGCGCTCCATACGATTGGCGCGGCTTTGCAGCAGATGCATGCTCTCTCGGGTGTCGTCATTGAGATAGGGCTCCAAATCCTCTTCAAGCCAGGAAATGGCATTATTAATAACCCGCAATGGCGCCTTTAGGTCGTGGGACGCGATATATGCAAATTGATCCAACTCCGCATTTGACCTCTTCAACGCAGCAATCAGCGCGTCCGCTTTTTGCGCGGCAAAGGTCTCTGTCGTGATGTCACGGAGCATGACAATAAAGCGCGTTCCCTCAGCGTAGAGTGCGCGCTGCACCGCGATTTGCAAAATGGTGTTTTCTGACGCTCCGTGTCGGCAGGTGACAGAAAAGCGCAGAGGCTCATCTGAGTCTGCGCGGTGCATCAGATTGGACCTCGTCAACTTTGGGTCGCAGTGCAGAACATCCGCCAGCCTGCGCCCGATCAGGCGCGGGGCAGCGAGGCCGAGGATCTGCGTCGCTGCCGGGTTCACATCTTCGATTGATCCGTCTTCGCGAAGCGTGACAACGCCCTCTGCAGCATTGCTGAGCACCATTTCCAGGCGCTGTGTTTCGCGAATGAGATCATTGGTGAGATGTGAAAATTCTTTTGCAATAACAGAAACTTCATCGTGTCCGTCAAACTCTTCGGGAACGGGGCGCAAGGAGCTGCTGCTGGATCGAATATCAGTTAGGAGTTTTTCCAAGGGCGCAAGCAGCCGCGAGGTCAAAAAATAACCCATGCAGGACGCGGAGAGGGTTAATCCCAGCGCATTCAGAACATTATGGAGAAGTGCCGTTCGAGCCGCTGCCAGCATTTGACGCAGGTCCACAAAGGAAGCGATGCGGATTGTGAACGGGATGTTGTGAGAACTGAGATCGACGCGGGTGACAAAGATACCGGTGTTGCTGTCACCGGCGACCAGCTGACCTTCTCCTGTCGTGAATATGTCGTCGACTGCCTCCAGGCTTTCTCCGCTTTCTGCCTGCACGGCAAAGCGCATGTCCTCAGGGCCAAGAAGTGTCCCTGCTGAGGTCTTGTTTTCGATGGCATAATACGTTTGACCGATCTCGTTGCCAGTCTTTGGCAAGGCAAAAAGCTCAGCGATATGCGCGTTTATGACAATCGCGCCGATCAGGTTGCCGTCGATATCGGCGATCCGCTTCAACGATCTCAGGGTGGGCGGTCCTGATGCGACCCCATGTTCCCGATTGCGTGTGACATGAGAGAACTGACTTTCTTCCGAGGACCCGGAAACCAGCGTCCGGACATAAGGCTCATCGCCCTTGGCCTGCAACTCATCCTGCGATGTAATCCGCACCGAGCCGTTGATGCTGTCTACGCGGACAAATTCTCGCCAGTTGCGCTGTGGGAGCAAAAGCCGAATTTGACTATAGGCATCGCGATTCTGAATGAGGCTGACAAAAAGCGTTTCCAGCCGTTTCCGCCAATGCGTCAGGCTCGATCCGTCATACGGATCTATGCCCGAGGGCGTCATCAAGGAGCGAAATATCCCCGCAATGGGCGGAAATCCCACAATCGTCTCTGCATCTTGAGACATGGTTGTCAGCGTATCGAGAATATACCGTGAATGCGTCTGATGGTTTTGAGCGATCAGCTGTTCAGTGTGCTGACGAATGCGCTGGCTGGTGTCTCGATAGCTGAGCGAGAAGAACACGGCAAAAGAGACGCCTAGAATAAAGCATACACCCAATGCAACTTTGGTTTTGATTGAAATCCATTTAAGTGACACGCCTGCCATCTCCTCGGCAAGTCTTTGGCGGGATTGGTTCGGATCAATTGTCGAACCACGTTTCTGTTCATTCCTGCAACGGCTGAGCTCAGACTTTATTGAATGCGTTTGCGCAATTCGTTGACTGTCAAACGCCGACCAGCGCCAACAACACTTTCTAGATCATCCATAAACGCGACCAGGTCTTTTGCGCTGCGCTCGAACATGGACAAGTTTGACAACAAAGTCGGGTCAACGGCATCGTCGCTGCGGGCCTGCATCTTGACGGCTCTGACTCCCATCATGCTGCGGCGTAGCAATTCACGCATTTCCGGGCCACAGCTGACCATGAATTTTTCAAAGACTGATTTCAGTTCCGATTCGGAGGCCCGGGCATCGGTGAGCGCACCATAGAGCGCGCGCCGTTCGATCGCGGATGTTACCGATTTGATCAGGGAGTCGACCGTCAGCTCGTCCTTCACGATGTAGTCGGCACATCCGCGCCGCATGGCCTCGACCGCAATATGATAGTCGACGGAGGAGGTCAGCATGATCGGAACCGCGTTGACCTGCTCTTCGTGGGACAGCAGGATCCCGAGGGCATCCAGGCCGGTGTCCATGCCAAGGTCATGATCGATAAAGACAAGGTCGTAGCAGTCAATCTCCAGGCATTCCCGCATTTCATCGAGATTGGCAGCTTCGGTGAAATCGACCATCAGACCGGCTTTCCTGCAGATCTTCAGCAATCGCATCCGGTCGATTTCGTCGTCATCAATGGAAAGGACGTTCAGGAGCATCGGTTTTGCTCCCGTCGTCAACGGGTAATCGTGAACATGCATATTCGACATTTCTTGACCTTTTACTCACACAAAGCGGCTGTTCTAGCCTGCGGTACAATGACCAACTTTCACAACCAATGGTATCATTGGTGTTTGGGCTGCTTCAAAGGAAAGACTTGTCGAATTGAATTAATGAACCCCTTTCGCGCCATGGCGAAAGGGGTGGATTACATGGAATTGTGGATGTGGAATGTATTTTTTGCGCCGCCTTTGCGCCCAGGGCAGAAACAATAAAGCGGGCGCAAAGGCGTTCAACTGGCGAGGCCGGGGAGCCAGAGAACGATCATCGGGAATGCAACCAGAAGCGCGATGGTGACGGCATCGGCGATAAAGAAGGGCATGACCCCGCGAAACACATCCTGTACCGAAAGATCCTCCCGCACGCCTGCGACGACAAAACAGTTCAGGCCGATCGGTGGTGTGATCAGGCAGAACTCTGCCATTTTCACCACCAGAATGCCAAACCAGATGGCACACATCGGCCCGGACATGCCGAACGCCGAATCCGACGCGGACACCAGCTCGCCGCCGTTCAGCGCCATCACGGCGGGGTAGACCACGGGCAAGGTGAGAAGCAGCATTCCGATCGCGTCCATGAACATGCCCAACACGGCATAGGCGAGGAGAATGCAGATCAGGATCAGCATCGGAGGCGCGGACAGAGAGGAAATCCAATCCGCGAAGGCATGCGGCAGGTCTGCATAACCGAGGAAACGGACGTAGATCAGAACACCCCAGATGATGGTGAAGATCATGATCGTGAGCTTGGCCGTTTCCAGCAAGGCGTCCCGCAACTGGCGCAGACGCATGCCGCGGATCAGGGCCATGATGAAGACAATGAAGGCGCCGACCGCGCCGCCCTCGGTCGGAGTGCCCCAAGCCTCGCCAAAGGGATTGTAGACAAAGAAAATGATGATCACCACGACTGCCAGAATCGGCAATGCCGGTGGCAGGGACACCAGCCGTTCACGCCAGGTGAAGCCCGTGACAGGAGGTCCGACCGTCTTAAAGATCATGGCAATGGCGATGATGAGACCCGCATAGACAACCGCCGAGAATGCCCCTGGGATAAAGCCCGCCAGCAAAAGCTTGCCCACATCCTGCTCGACGATAATGGCATAGATCACCAGAATCGCAGAGGGGGGGATGAGTGAGGCAAGGGTTCCGCCTGCGGCCACAACGCCCGCAGCGAACCGTTTGTTGTATCCCACCGCCAGCATCTCGGGAATGCCGATACGCGCGAACACCGCCGCTGTGGCGACGGATGCGCCGGACACGGCGGCAAAGCCCGCTGTGGCAAACACGGTCGAGACCGCGAGCCCGCCGGGGACCCAGGCAACCCAGCGTTTGGCGGCTTCGAACAGGGCCGTGGTCATTTGCGCGTAATAGGCAAGATACCCGATCAGGATGAAGGTGGGTATCAGGCTCAGCGCCTGGCTGGACACCTTGGAATGCGGGACCTGGCCGGCGATCTTGACGCTGATTTCGACAGATTTTCCAAAGCGCTCAGGATCGTAGTCGAACCCGTTCCAGCGCAGCCATACCAGGCCTGCAAACCCCGCCAGGCCAGCTGCAAAAGCCACCCGCATGCCGAGCACGACCAGGACCAGCATTGCCCCGCTGACCCAGAGACCGATCTCGATATCGCTCATTTATCGTGCTCCTTGAGTTGATCGGCTTCGGCAGCGGCCTGCTCTGCGACAGATTGAATCAACGGTACTGCGGCCGGGCTTTGCAGCCCCAGGACGAAGGCACGGGCATAGGCCACGAGCTGCAACAGCAGTCTGGCGCTCAAGACGGCGAGGGCGACAGGCACCACCAGTTTCGACGGCCAGATCGGCAGACCGATGTCGATCGAACTGTCGCGTGAACACAGCGGGCGGGCACAATCAAATGATCTGTCAAAATGCGCCCAGGATCCCCAGACAAGCGCAAACACCAGTACAAGCATGCACAGCACGGTGACAAATTCGAACAACCAAAGTGCCCGTCCATGCAACCGTCCCACAAGAATATCCATGCGGATATGCGCACCCTCCCGCTGCACGTAGGACACGCCCAGAATGGCGATCAGCGGCATCAGGGCCTCAATATAGTCAACGTAGCCGGGCAGGGGGCCGTCCATCAGACCAAGCCGGTCGAAAACAGGTGCCAGAAACGTCCGGTCCAATTGGCGACCGGCCACGGAATACGCGGCAAGGAACATCAGCGAAAAAGCGGCCAGTCCGGACAGGAGGGCTGTTGCTCTTTCGATCGGCAGCAACGCCCTGTCCAGCCGCGAGATTACACTGGAATCACTGAGCACGGTTGATGAACCTGCCATTCCTGCCCCCGGTTGTTGTCTTTATCGGTGAATAGAATAGGTACGGGCCCGGCTCTGAAGATCCGGGCCCGATGTGATCGCAATGCGATCAGCTGCCGTTGCGATGGTCGCTCAGGGTTTTCTGAACAAGATCATACAGTTCCTGCCCGGGCAGCCCTTGCGCCTCCATGTCCTTGATCCAGGCTTCGCGGATCGGATCCGCTGCGGTGGCGCGGAACTCAGCCAGGACCTCATCGGAGATCTCGACTTTCTCGACCCCTTTTTCCTCCAGAACGGCGTCCCATTTCTTCAGGAGTTCGCCATAGTTGGCCAGATAGTGATCCAGCGCTTCCGGGATCGAGCTGTCGAGGGCCTCGCGCTCGGAGTCGGACAGGCTCTCATAGGCGTCGATGTTCACCACAACAGGGCAATTCACGGTGCCAGGGTTCAGGTTTGCCGTCCACCAGTCGGCGCGATTGATGGTGCCGAAGGACAGATGCGCATGCTGAGCGAATGCGACCGTGTCGACGACGCCAGACTCCATGGCCTGGTAGGCTTCGGTTGCGGTGACCGAGGTCGGCACTGCGCCAACAGCTTTGAAGGCTTCGCCGATCCCGCCCGTGGCACGCACGCGCATGCCTTCGAATTCGGCCAGCTCGTCGCGCGCTTCGCCGGTGCCGACGATATTGTACTGTGGCATCGGAGACGTCATCAGCAGCTTCGCATTCCACTGCGCCATCTCGTCAGTGGCTGCCGGGTGGCCATAGACGGCCGCGGAAACGGCAACTTCTTCCTCCAGGTTGGAAACACCGAGGAAGGGCAGCTCCAGAACGGTAATGACGCGGTTCTTGTCGCGGTGATATCCCGCGCAGAATTGCGCCATCTCGAACGCACCAATGGAAATACCATCGAGGTTTTCGCGGTTCTTGGACAAGCCGCCGTAGCTGATGTTCATGGTGAACGCGCCATCGGTCTTTTCCGAAACCAACTCCGCCAGTTTTTCGACGTGTTCCGTAAAGGCGCGGCGTTTGCCCCAGACGGACACGTTCCATTCGGTCGCCATGGCTTCGGCGGCAAAGGCACAGGTCAGGGTTGCGAGGGCGGTAAGCCCCAAGACATTTTTCATAATTTCCTCCCCAATTACGCATCTGAAGTGCGCGGTATGGGCGCAGGATCACCATTATGCCCCGGTTTGCCAACCCAAAAGTTGGATCCGATCATCGGTGGACGCGGCAGACGCTGCGTAGCAAGGCGTTCCACAGTGGATTGAGAAGAACCTCGTTGCGGATTGGACTTAGCCTGCACCAGCCGGCGGCCGTCGGGGTAAGACCCTCTCGACAGGGCCGCTGCAGCGCACCGGGAATCCGCGCCTTGTCTCGAACCAAATAAACAATGTCGCAAATCGCAGATCGGGATTTGCGAATCTCGGTACAACTCGGTCCCAGAGGTGCCGCCCGGCGTGTCCGGGTGGAGAATTGGGAAGCCGGTGTAAATCCGGCGCTGCCCCCGCAACGGTCATGGAGACAGCGGGTGCGACATCGGCCACTGGGGGGAGGAACCCGGGAAGGCGTCGCACTTGGACCATCTGGTCTTCTCCTGAGCCCGGAAACCAGCCTCGAAAGATATCGTCAACCGCGGGTGGCGGTTTGGGCATCTTGAAGGGCGCGGCTTCCTCCGTTGCGACCTGACGGATTCCCATTGCCATCTGCACAAAAACCAACCGCGTGACGCTCCGTCTCAGGATCGCGAGCAGGCGGCAGGAGAGTCAGGGAATGAACAGCAATCTCAATGCGCTGATCGCCAATCATACGCCGGGTCATGCGCTCGCGCAGGCGTTCTATACCGACGCCGAGGTGTTCGAGACCGATCTACAAGAGATCTTCTACAAGGATTGGCTCTTTGCCATTCCCGCCTGCGAACTGGAAAAGCCCGGCAGCTATGTGACCCATCAGGTTGGGGCCTTCAACGTCATCATCGTGCGCGGCAGCGATGATGTCATCCGGGCGTTCCACAATTCCTGCCGCCATCGCGGGTCTGTCATCTGCAAGGCGAAGAAGGGCAACAATCCGAAACTGGTCTGCCCCTACCATCAGTGGACTTACGAGCTGGACGGGCGTCTGCTTTGGGCTCGGGATATGGGACCGGATTTCGACCCTGCACAACACGGGCTCAAGACAGTCCACTGCCGCGAACTGTCGGGGCTGGTCTATATTTGTCTTGCGGAGGACGCCCCGAGCTTTGACGCGTTTGCCGACACGGTTCGCCCCTATCTGGACGTGCACGACCTGTCGAACGCCAAAGTGGCCTACGAGAGTTCGATCGTTGAGAAGGGCAACTGGAAACTGGTCTGGGAGAACAACCGCGAGTGTTATCACTGCGGCGGCAACCACCCCTCCCTGTGCCGGACCTTCCCCGATGATCCGTCGATCACCGGTATCGAGGGCGGCGAAACCCCCGCCAACCTGCAAGCGCATTTCGACCGTTGCGAAGGGGCCGGTATGCCGTCAAGCTTCTTCCTGAACGACGACGGGCAGTTTCGGATTGCCCGCATGCCGCTCAAGGAAGGCGCTGAAAGCTATACCCTGGACGGCAAGACGGCGGTGCGGCGCTGGCTGGGGCGGGCGGCGTTTGCCGATGCCGGCTCCTTGTTGAAATTCCACTATCCGACCACCTGGAACCACTTCCTGTCGGACCACTCCATCGTGTTCCGCGTCACCCCGATCAGCCCGACGGAAACCGAAGTGACCACCAAATGGTTGGTGAACAAGGATGCGGTCGAGGGCGTGGACTACGATCTCAATCGCCTGACCGAAGTCTGGATCGCCACCAATGACGAGGACCGCGAGGTCGTCGAGTACAACCAGATGGGTATCAACTCTCCCGCCTATCAGCCCGGGCCGTATTCCGCGGTGCAGGAAAGCGGCGTGCTGCAATTCGTGGAGTGGTACCTCAATACCCTTAAGCGCAACCGCGATCCCCAAGCCATCGCGGCGGAGTAAGACCAAATGCCCAAAATGAGTGAACGCGCGATCTGGAATGATACGGAGATGCTGGAATGTGTCTCCATCATACCGGAGATGGACAATACCGCGTCCTTCACCTTCAAGGCGCCGTCCGGTGCCTTGTTCGACTTTGACCCCGGCCAGTTCATGACGCTTGAGATTCCGGTTCCCGGTGGCCCCGTGCACCGCACCTACACGATCTCCTCGTCGCCATCGCGCCCGCGCACGATCACCATCACCGCGAAGGCGCAGCCGGACAGCATCGGAACGCGCTGGATGCTCGACAACCTGAAGCCGGGGGTGCGGATCAGAGGCATCGGCCCGGCAGGGTTGTTTACGAACGCCGGCAGCCAGTCAAAGAAGTTCCTTTTCATTTCCGCCGGATCGGGCATCACGCCGATGATGTCGATGACCACCAGCATGTGGGACGACGGGGATGATCTGGACATCGTGTTCGTGAACTGTGCCAAGCGGCCGTCGGAGATCATTTTCCGGCAACGCCTGGAGCAGATGGCCAGCCGTTCCGAAGGGCTCGACCTGAAGTTCGTGGTGGAAGAGCCTGATCTCTACCGCCCCTGGACAGGCTACCAGGGCGTGTTCAATCAGTTGATGCTGGGCCTGATGGCGCCGGACTATCTGGAGCGCGAGGTCTACTGCTGTGGTCCGGAACCATTCATGCAGGCGGTCCGGGACGCGTTGGCCGGTCTCGGCTTTGACATGGACAACTATCATCAGGAGAGCTTTCACGCGCCGGTCGCGAATGAAGCTGATCAGCCGGATCTCGATGATGTTGTGCTTGATGATGACACCAAGGCCGAAATCACCTTTGCAACTTCCGGTGTCACTGCCAAGGTGGCCGAGACGGATACGGTTCTGGCAGCCGCGCGTGCAAATGGCCTCAATATCCCATCCGGCTGCACCTTTGGGGTCTGCGGCACGTGCAAGGTGAAGAAAACCTCCGGCGATGTGCATATGGTGCACAACGGCGGGATTTCGGATGATGACATAGAGGCAGGCTACATTCTCGCCTGCTGCTCGAACCCGATCGGCAAGGTGTCGGTCGAAGTCTGAGCCGCCTTTCACCTGTCGGATTGGCAAGAAGCCGCGCCCGGGTCCACGAGCGCGGCTTCTGTCGTTGAGGGCAGGTCATATCCTCACGAGGCGGTGGGCGAGGCCCGCCCTGGTGTGGGTCCCTACATTTCGATTTCCAGCAGCATCGGACCCGAGAGAGGAAAAAGGTCAGCAAGCGCGGCACGCAGCTGATCTGGAGATGTGCGTTTGAAACCGAGACCATAGGCGGCGGATACCGCCTCGAAATCCGGTGCTCCGGGGTGGCATCCAGTGGCCTTAATGCCTGCGGCTTCCATGGAGTTCGCGATCTCGAGGAATGCGTTGTTGTTCCAGACCACGAACAGAATGGGGATGTTCTCGTCGCTGGCCACACCCAGTTCCGGCAAGGTGAACTGAGCGCCGCCATCGCCCATGAGCGCGATGACAGGTGCGGTCGGATCGGCGATGGCGGCCCCGATCGCGGCCGGGATCGCAAACCCGAGCGCACCAAATCCGGTGGCCCCGTTGAACCAGCCGCCGGGGCGGTCGTGGTCGTAAGCCAGGTTTGCGGCATACACCGCTTGCGTGGAATCCCCGACCATGATCGCGCCCGGGGCCGCATCCCGCAGGGTTTCGATCTGCTCGATCAACGCACTATAGCCAGGTGCGGTGGTGTCGATTTCGCGCAGCGCCGCATTGCGTGCAGCCTCTGCGCGGCCCGCGCCACCAGTCCCGGGCTTGCTGTCGATCTCGGCAGCCAGTCGCGACAGACACCGATCCAGATCACCGGTCACCGCGACCTCTGCTGGGTGGCGGCGCAGTTGCTCGGGGCATATGTCGATGCGCAGCAAAGACGCCATTCTCGGGTAGCTTCCTGTCGCGTACATATCGTAGTCGGTCGGACCAAGCTCAGTGCCAAGCGCAAGCACGCAATCGGCGTCTTCGATCAGCTCCCGGACGGCGTGCAACGACGGGCTGGCGGCGACGGTGAGCGCATGCCCATGCATCAATCCGCGCGCATTGACGGTTTGCACCACGGGTGCGTCGAGTTTCTCCGCCAATTGTGTGAGCGCCGCGTCCTGCCTGCGGCAACCACCACCGGCGATGATGACGGGGCGCGCGCACTCTGTGAGACGTGCCAGGATGGGTGCAAGATCCGGGTCATCGGGGGCGGGGGCATCGGTCAGCGACAGATCATCCGGACCTTGCAGGCCCATGACGTCCGTCGGTACCTCGATATGCACTGGCGCCGGCCGTCCGGCGAGCCCGGCAAACGCACGACCCAGCGCCCCGTCGAGCCCGGCTGCGTCCTCAACCTGCTCGGCGTGCTTTGATACTGTTTTCGACAACCCCAACTGATCGGGCAGTTCATGAAGCAGGCCCAGCCCCTTGCCAAGGCTGTCGCGGCGGTTGACACCCGTTACCACGATCATGGGGGAACTGTCGGCACGTGCCTGCGCCATGGGCGTCAGCGTATTGACCAACCCCGGGCCGGTAATCACGAACACGACGCCAGGTTTGCCGGAGATACGCGCATAGCCATCCGCCATGAAGCCCGCCCCCTGTTCATGACGCGGTGTAACGTGGCGAATGTCGGCAGCTTCGATCCCACGGTAGAGTTCAATGGTATGCACCCCGGGGATGCCGAAAACCACCTCAACCCCGCGATCAACGAGGTTCTGCGCCAGGGCTTGACCGATCGTTGGCATGCTTTCTCCTTGTATCTTCCTTGGTCGGGGTCAGCTATTTGCTGGCAACCCCAGAATGGCGAATAGGGTCGCCTCCGCCACTGCGATCAACCGTTCCGGCGGCAGCATGTCCGGCAGCATCGACCCTTCGAGCCAAAGCCCGTCGAGGACCGCATTGCAGGCGATCGCCTTCTGTTCGACCAAGGCCGGGTCGACGGGCGCGCCACGGGCTTCGAGCGCTTCTGTGATCAGCGGCTCCAGTGCATTGCGAAAGCCGAGATAGGTATCGATGTGGATCTGTTTCATCCGCTCATCATGCGGAACCATCTGAATGAAACCCGCCCAGATCTGCAAACCGGCCCCGTTGGTCACCGGCGGAGAGAGCGTGTCCCGAATACATTGGCGCAATCGGTCCGCGAGTGTCCGGTCTGTATCTGTCGCCGACGACAGGGAGAGATGCGCCATCTTCTGCATGTGAAAGGAATAGGCCGCATACATCAGATCTTCTTTGGTGCGAAAGTGATGCCGGATCAGGCTGAAGGCAACGCCGGCCTCAGCTGAGATTTCGCGCACGGTCGCTGCCGAAACCCCCTTGCGCGCAATCACCCGCAGTGTGGCTTCGACAAGCTGCTCACGGCGCAGCTCCGGGCTTTCCCGGCGAAATTTAGGTTTGCTGTCAGACATTCCAGACCCCACGATTTATTGCACATTCGTGCAACAGGGTGCGGAAATCAAGGCTAAAGTGGATCAGGCCACATAGCCTGAGATCAACTTCCATGTCCCCAGAGGGCCGTGAGGATGCTCAATCAAGCCCCTCGATATGCGTGCAGGCCCAGAACACACGCGCATCCTCGGCCCCTGTACTGCGCACCCCATGCCGCATGGTACTGTCATAGTAGGCGCAATCTCCGGCCTTCAAGATCACCGGCTCATAATGTTCCACGCGCAATTCGACCTCTCCTGCAAGTATGAACAGGAGCTCTTCGCCATCATGCCGGTCAAGATGCTCGGGCGTGGTCCCGCCTGCGGCGCCAACAGTTCCGATGAGCGGGATGATTTTCTTGCCGGTGAGGCCGTTGCACAAGATTTCATAGGCATAGGCTTTGCCCTCTACGGAACGCCCCTGGCCCGCGCGCGTAACCGTGAGGCGCGTCGTCGTGACCTCGCCTTCCGGCTCTGCAATCAGCTTCTCCAAGCCGACGCCATACCCCCGTGCGAGTCGCAGCAGATTCTCAAAACTCGGGGACACTTTGCCGTTTTCGATCTTGTAAATGGTCGAAACCGCAAGGCCCGTGCGCTCTGCCGCTTGTTCCAGTGTCATCTCGGCCGAACTGCGTAAGCCTTTGACACGCCTGCCGAGTTCAAGCCTGATCTGCTGCTTTTCACTGTCATCCAGCAATGCCGTTTGTGCATCAGAGACAAAGGGAGAGTCTTTTTTTGTTGTTTGCGACATGATTTTTCTTATTTTACCAAAAAATTGCCCATAGGCCATGTGCCCGAGCTATTTGGATGAAAGTATGCATGACCAGCAGAAGCGTGGCCAGCGAATTGCCGTGATCGGAGCGGGGGTGGTTGGGATGGCCTCCGCCTACCACCTCGCGGAACGCGGCCACCACGTGACCGTGATCGAGCGCGCAAAGGCCCCTGCCGAGGGCTGCAGCTTTGCCAATGCGGGGATCATTGCCGTCGGTCATGCCGAGAGCTGGGCCGGGCCTGCCGCGCCTGCGCAAATGATAGATGCTCTGCTGGGCCGTACCCCGAGCGTGAAGATCAGCAAGCTGATGGACCCGCAGCTCTGGCGCTGGGGGCTGGCGTTCTTGCGTCAGTGCTCGGCGCGGGCGCATCGAGAAAATTCCGGCGCGATGGCGTGGCTCGCCCGCCATGGGCGGCAAGAGTTGCAGGCCTTGGAGCAAGCCACTGGGCTTGCTTTCGAGCAGGGGCATGACGGGGCCTATTATCTTTATGGGGAAGAGAGCGCCTTTGCCGCGCGCAAGGCGTCGGATCATCTCGAAGGCTTCTCTCCCATGAGCGCCGAAGAACTGACCCAATGGGACCCGGCGCTGAAGGTTTATGGCGACAGGCTGAAAGGCGGGCTGTTGTCCTCGGTCGACAGTAAGGGCGATTGCCGTCGGTTCACCAAAGCGCTGGCGCAGTGGCTGGAGCAGAACCGACAGGTCACGTTCCACTATGGCGCAACGGTCACCGGGTTCGCGCGTGCGCAGGGGCGCGTGTCGACGGTGCAGACCACAAACGGGCCAGTGCCCTGCGACCAGTTGGTGATCACGGCAGGTGTTGGCACGGTCGCGCTCGGCAAACAGCTTGGCGTGCGCCCGCTGATCTACCCGGTCAAAGGCTATTCGGCGACCTACCCGATACGGGATGGGGCGTATATGCCAGCCCGCCCGCTGGTCGATGAAACCAATCTGATCGCAGTCACCCGGCTGGGGTCTTACCTGCGCGTCACCGCCATTGCCGAATTTGCAGGTCACGACAGCAGCCCCAACCCGGAGCGCGCGGCGTATCTGGATGACTATGTGGCGCGCCACTTTGGCTGCGCGGTCGAGTTGGATGCGGTCACACATTGGGCCGGTCTGCGCCCCACCACCCCCAGCGGGCGGCCCTATCTGGGCCGTTTGCGCACCCACAGAAATGTCTGGCTCAACGCCGGTCATGGCCAGCTTGGCTGGACCATGGCGGCGGGCGCAGGACAGCTCCTCGCCGAGCGGCTGCATGGCGCTCAATCTCCCTCATACGGCGTTTCCGAGACAGCCCGCTGGCTGATCGCCGCCTAGGCACGGGCGTTATCCGCCCGGCGCTGCCTCCTCTTCACAGTTAGGATCGTTCAGTGAAAATTCTCGACCAGGAACAGACCCGCGCCGCCCTGCCTTACGCGGAATTGATTGATGCATTGGATCAGGGATTTTGCGGCGCGTATGAAGCGCCGCTGCGTCATCACCACTATCTGGAAAACGCCGAAGAAGAAGACGATGTGCTGCTGCTGATGCCAGCATGGCGTGCGGAGGGCTTTGGCGGCATCAAACTGGTCAATGTGGTGCCCGGCAACAGCAAACGTGGCCGCGCGGCGCTGTCGTCGAGCTATGTGTTGTTTGACCGCGAAACCGGCGCGCATCTGCTGCTGGCAGATGGCGGAGAGCTGACAGCGCGGCGCACCGCAGCCGCCTCGGCGCTGGCGGCACGGCGGCTGGCCCGCCCCGAAAGCGCCACGCATCTGATCATAGGCGCCGGGCGCGTGGGCTTTAATCTGGCGCAGGCCTACCGCGAGGTGCTGCCGGTAACGCGCACGTTGGTCCATGACATCATGCCGGACAATGCGGCGCGCACGGTGGCAAACCTGAACGATATGGGCATTGCCGCCGAGGTCACCGAAAGCGTCGAGGCCGCCACAGCAGAGGCCGATGTGATCTCTTGCGCGACCCTGTCGCAGACACCGGTGCTGCAGGGCGCGTGGCTGCACCCCGGCCAGCACATCGACCTGATCGGCAGTTTTACTCCAACCATGCGCGAAGCGGACGACGCGGTGCTGACCCGTGCCACGGTCTATGTGGACACGATGGATGCGCTGGTGGAAAGCGGCGACATCAAGACCCCGCTGGAAACCGGCGTGCTCGTCGAAAGCGACATTCGCGCTACGCTCAAGGACCTGTGCGAAGGGGATCTGTCCCCGCGCCAGTCGCCAGAGGAAATTACCCTTTTCAAAGGGGTCGGTACCGCGATTGAGGATCTGTCGGCCGCAATACTCGCCTACAGATCCACCAGCTGATCCCAAAGAGACGACAACCGGCACCGGACCCCGCTGCACTCGGTGATGCCCTCATTGAGGCCAGGTCACGGTTCGCCACCCAACAGAGAGGACATGTTTCATGCCATTACAAAAAACGGACGTTCGTCCATCAATCGGTCTGGCGCTGCTGCCGATTGTGCTGACGCTCGGCATCCTTGGGGTGCAGATCTTCTATTTTGGGGATTTTACCCCGCATATCCCGCTGGCCATTGGTATCGCATTGACGGCCGTCGTGGGCCTGATCGAAGGCCTGAGCTGGGATGAGATCGAGAAAGGCGCATTCCATGTGATCGCGGTCTCCTTTCCCGCCGTCTCGGTTCTGATCCTTGTCGGCATGATCGTCGGCACATGGATCGCCTCGGGTACGGTTCCGACATTGATCTATTACGGGCTGTCGCTGCTGTCGCCGCAGCTGTTTCTGGCTGCGGGCATGATCCTGTGTTCCATCGTCTCCTTGGCGCTTGGGACAAGCTGGGGCACCGTGGGCACCGTGGGTCTGGCGCTCATGGGCATTGGCGAAGGCTTTGGCATTCCTGCATATTGGACCGCAGGCGCGGTGGTTTCGGGGGCCTTCTTTGGCGATAAAATCTCGCCCCTGTCGGACACCACCAACCTTGCGCCCGCCGTGACCGATACGCAGCTGTTTGACCACATCCGCAACATGCTGCCGACCACGGTTCCGGCCATGCTGATTGCGCTGGCGATCTATACGGTGATGGGCTTCAACCTTGGCGAAGGGGAGCCGTCCTTTGAACGGATCGAGAGCTTTAAGACCGCGCTGGATGGCTCTTTTGACATCACGCCCTGGCTCTTGTTGCCCGCTCTTTTGGTGATCGGGCTTGCGATGTTGAAGATGCCCGCAATTCCGACGCTGTTCATTGGTGTTATGGTGGCGTCGTTGATTGCGATCTTTGTGCAGGGCGCATCGGTGCATGACGTCTTTACCTATGCCAACTACGGCTACTCGGTTGAAACCGGGGTGGAGGCGATGGATGCGCTGATGAACAGGGGCGGCATTCAGTCGATGATGTGGACCATCTCGTTGATCCTGATTGCGCTTGGGTTTGGTGGCGCGCTGGAGCGCACAGGCTGTCTGGCCGCGATCATCGAGCTGCTGACCAAGCGGGTCAAATCCATCGCTGGCGTGCAGACCTCGGCGATCCTGTCGTCGATGGCAACCAACACCGTGGCAGGCGACCCCTATCTGTCGATTGCGCTGCCGGGTCGGATGTTCAAGCCGGTTTATGACCGTATCGGCTATTCGCGCCTGAACCTTGCCCGCGCCACCGAAGAAGGCGGCACCATCATTTCGCCGCTGATCCCATGGAACGCAGGCGGTGCTTTTGTAATCTCGGCGCTGGCGCTGGGGATCTCGGAGGGCAAGATGGAGAATCTTCTCTATATCCCGCTGTCCTTTGCCTGCTGGCTGGCGCCGGTGTTTGGCATCTTCTACGCATGGACGGGTTTCTTTACGCCCAAGGCAGAAGAGACCGGCGAACAGGCACCCACCGGTGCGCACCAGGCCGCCAAATAAACTGACGCGGACCTAAAACAGAGAGGCTGCTCCGGTATCGACCGGGGCAGCCCTTTTTGTTGCCGCGATCCCGCGATCTGCGCAACCGCATCCTCCACGCGTGAAAATCCTATTCGGAACGGCCACCGGCAACGCGCAGCGGAAGTGTCAAACGATCCGCCGGCGACCTCGGCCTTTGTCATATTCCTGAAAAGAATCCTCTTTATCAGGTATGGAAACGTTTCCAATCGAGTCTGACGAATGGACCAGAAGCAAAGAGTGACCATCAAGGACGTCGCGCGCGCCGCCGGCTGCGGGATCGCAACGGCAAGCCGGGTTCTGAACAAATCCGGTCCGGCCAGTGCTGAGGTGCGTGCGCGGGTTGAGACCGCAGCGCGCGATCTGGGGTTCTCTTTCAGCGCCATCGGACGCGCGTTGCAGGGCGGGCGCAGCATGACGATCGGCTGCCTGGTTCCCTCGCTGACCAATCCGGTCTTTGCAGAGGCGGTGCAAGGCGCGCAGGAGGTGTTGTCGGGCGCGGGCTACCAGCTGCTGATTGCCAGTTCGAATTATGACGGTGATGCCGACAACGAGGCCATCGCGACCCTCGTCGCCAAGGAAGTTGACGGGCTGATCGTGACCATGGTCGCCCCCGAACGCAGCGCGGCCCTGAACCAGGCGCGTGACCGGGGTGTGCCGGTGTCATTGATGTTCCACGATCCGCTGGACGGGTTCGTGACCGCTCATGTGGACAATTTCGAGGCCGCGCGAGAGGTCGCGCGACGCTTTGCCGATCTTGGTCACCAGCGCACGGCCTTTCTGTCGCTGCGGTTCTCCAGTTCGGACCGGTCGCGCAACCGCTATGCGGGATTTCATGCCGAGTGCAGGGCACGAGGCCTGCCGGATCCGGCCCTGATCGAACTCGACGAAGCCGAGGCGAATACGCCTGCTATTCTGGCCGAGGTTCTCTCCTCGCTTGGCGGGCTGACGGCGATCTTCGCTTCAAACGACTTTTTGGCCATCGCCGTGCAAAAGGCCGCCCGCCTGGTGGGGAAAAGCGTCCCGAGGGACCTGTCGGTTGTCGGCTTCGACGGGATCGACGTCGGGCGGTTATTGGACGTGCCTCTGGCGACGATCGAGACGGCACCGGAGGCCATGGGGCGCCAGGCCGCGCAGACTCTACTGGACATGATGCAAGGTGGGGGCTGCGCGCAGCGACCCCCGTTGCCATTCGATTTCCGTGCAGGGGCCACGCTAGCACGCCCCCGGACGGAAAGCCGTGACGACGACCAGGTTGCCGCCTGGCCGCCGTCTGTTCACTCGCTCAAGACCGATCTCAAACAAGGATGAACCCATGAAACATACTGTTCTTGCCGCAGCCTTCGCAACCGCGATCGCTGCACCTGCCTCTGCCGAGGATGCTGTCTGCTACAATTGCCCGCCACAATGGGCGGACTGGGCCTCGATGCTGGAGGCCATCGACGACCGCCTCGACATTCAGATGCCGCATGACAATAAGAACTCCGGCCAGACCCTGAGCCAATTGCTGGCGGAACGTGCAAGCCCCGTTGCCGACGTTGCCTATTATGGTGTGACCACCGGTATCAAGGCCGGGAATGAGGGCGTCGCGCAGCCGTACAAGCCCGCAGGCTTCGATGACATCCCCGAAGGCCTCAAGGACCCCGAAGGCCGCTGGTTTGCTGTTCACTACGGCACACTGGGCCTGTTTGTGAATGTCGATGCCTTGGGCGGTGCGCCGGTGCCGCAATGCTGGGCCGACCTGACCAAGCCGGAATATCGTGGCATGGTCGGCTATCTCGATCCGTCGTCGGCCTTTGTCGGTTATGCCGGTGCGGTGTCCGTGAATCTGGCCAACGGCGGTGATCTCGAAAATTTCGATCCAGCGATCGCCTATTTCAACGCGCTGGCCGAAAACGATCCGATCGTACCCAAACAGACCTCTTTCGCGCGGGTGGTGTCGGGCGAGATCCCGATCCTGTTCGACTACGACTTCAATGCCTATCGCGGGAAATACGAGGAAGACGGCAATTTCGAGTTTGTATTGCCTTGCGAAGGCTCGGTTCGGGTGCCCTATGTCATGAGCCTGGTCGCCGACGCCCCGAACCCCGATGCCGGCAAGAAGGTGCTGGATTTCATCCTGTCGGATGAGGGGCAGGCGATCTGGACCAACGCCTATCTGCAGCCCGCGCGGCCGGTAGATCTGCCTGCCGAGGTGGCGGCCAAATTTCTGCCAGCCGCCGAGTACGAGCGCGCCGTCGCGGTCGACTACGCCGAGATGGAAAAGGCGCAGGCCGCGTTTGGCGAGCGGTATCTGAACGAGGTCAAGTAACGTCGCTCTTCAGGCCGGGCGGACAGTGGTCCTGCCCGGCCGTCTCTTGCATCGGAGCCGCTGATGATCCAACGCCATTTCCTGACGCTGTGCCTGCTGCCGCTGGCGATTTTCACTCTCGCCTTTCTGGCGATCCCGCTGGGTCGCCTGGTCCTCGCTGCGGGCGAGGGTGACGCAGGCTGGGCCATCTACCTGCAGATTCTGCAAACCCCACGGTACCTGTCGACGCTGGGGCAGACCGTCGTGGTGTCGCTGGCCGTCACCGTGGCGGCGCTGGCGATTTCCACCACCGCCGGGCTGTTCCTGGTGCGCAACCGGTTCGTGGGCCGCAATACGCTTCTGTCGATCCTGACGTTGCCGCTGGCCTTTCCCGGCGTTGTCGTGGGGTTCATGATCATCCTGCTGGGCGGACGGCAAGGGTTGGTGAACCAGATCCTGCCCGGTCATTGGACCTTTGCCTATTCGATCACGGGCTTGTTTCTGGGCTATCTCTATTTCTCGATCCCGCGCGTATTGCTGACGGTCATGGCTGCAGCGGAAAAGATCGACCCGGCGCTGGAGGAATCGGCCCGGACCCTGGGCGCGCCGCCGTTGCGTATTGTCATTGACGTTTTGCTGCCGGCGCTGGCGCCTGCGTTGATCGCCGCCGGGGCGATCGCCTTTGCCACAGCCATGGGCGCCTTCGGCACGGCCTTCACGCTCGCCACCGACATCGATGTGCTGCCGATGGTGATCTATACCGAATTCACGCTGTCAGCGAATATCGCCATGGCATCTACTCTGTCCGTGGTGCTGGGGCTGGTGACCTGGGCGCTGCTGCTGATCGCGCGAAGCCTGTCGGGAACAAACGTTGCGGCAGGAGGATAGGACGATGAAATCCTTCACCAAAATCATACCATTATTGGTCACTTTGCTAACTTGCGCGTTTCTCCTGATCCCGATCATCCAATCGGTTCTTGCCGGGCTGACGGTGAACTACTTTCGCGGGTTGTCCTCGGGGTTGACGCTGAAATGGATCGGCGAGGTCTGGATGCTCTATTCCGGTAGCATCTTCTTGTCGGTCGGGCTCGCACTGGCCTGTCTGATCGTCACTCTGGTCCTGGGTGTGCCTGCCGCCTATGCTCTGGCGCGCAATCCCGGTCGTGCCTCGCGCGTGCTGGAAGAGTTCATTTCGCTGCCCCTGGCCATTCCGGGTCTGGCCTTGGCTCTGGCGCTTTTGCAGCTTTATGGCGGCTGGACCGAGTTTCGTACCAGCTGGCTGTTTATCCTTGTCGGTCACGTCCTCTACACGCTGCCGTTCATGGTGCGCTCGGTCCTGTCCGTGCTGGCGGCCATTGACCTCAAGACGCTGGAGGAAGGGGCTGCCAGCCTTGGCGCGGGGCCGGCGCGGCGTTTCATTGACATCGTTGTGCCGAATGCGATGCCCGGCATCCTTGCCGGGGCGCTCACCGTGGTCACCCTGTCGATCGGCGAGTTCAACCTGACATGGATGCTGCACGTACCCTATCTAAAAACCCTGCCCGTGGGCCTGGCTGACAGCTACGCCTCGATGCGGCTCGAAGTGGCGTCGGCCTACACGCTGGTCTTCTTCGTGATGATTGTGCCGCTTCTGATGGCCATGCAATGGGCCAGCGCACGCGCTCAAAGGATCATGCAATGACACTGACACTAACCAATATCGCCAAGACCTTTCCCGGCGGCACACGGGCGCTGTTGCCCACCGACCTGGAGATCGCCAAGGGCGAGATCCTGTCGCTGCTTGGTCCGTCCGGATGCGGAAAATCCACGCTGTTGCGCATCATTGCCGGGCTTGAAACACCCGATCCCGGCGCGTCGATCGTTTTTGACGGCGAGGAGGTAACGCATCAGTCCGTTGAAACGCGCAAGATTGGCATGGTGTTTCAGTCCTATGCATTGTTTCCCAACATGTCGGTGCGCGGTAACATCGGCTACGGCCTCAAGATGCAGAAATTGTCGCGCGCGGACATCGACGCGCGGGTGGACGAGGTCATCGCCCTGTGTCGCCTGGAGGCCTATGCCGACCGCGCGATCACCGCGTTGTCAGGCGGTCAGCGTCAGCGCGTGGCTCTGGCCCGCGCCATGGCCCCCCGTCCGCGGGTGCTGCTGCTGGATGAGCCGCTTTCGGCGCTGGATGCTGCCCTGCGTGGCCAGTTGCGGGACGAATTGGCGATCCTGCTGCGCCAGTTCGGCATAACCGCGATCTTTGTCACCCACGATCAGGACGAGGCCATGGCCATCGCCGACCGTGTCGCGGTCATGAGTCAGGGCGCAGTGGCACAGATCGGCACGCCCGAGGCGCTATATCGCAACCCCGCCACCGGCTTTGTGGCGCGCTTTGTCGGCGATGCGATGCCACTCGGTGGACGGATCGAGGCCAGTCGATTGCACCTGCCGGGTGGGGTGATTGACCTGCCGAAACCCGCCGACGGTCAGGAGGTCCTGGTGCGGGCCGAGGATGTCCGGATCGAGCCGCAGGGGGCTGTGACCGCTCGCGTCGAAGCCGTGACTTTTCTTGGCACGCATTACCGCATCGCGCTGACCGGAGCGACCGAGGCACCGCTTTTTGCCTTGCATACCGGCCTGTCCGCACCCAGACCGGGCGAGGATGTCCGTCTGTCGATCCCGACCGAAGCGCTCTTGATCCTACCAAAGGCAGGGGCTGCCTGATGACCGGTTTCATCCAGATCACCGACACCCACATCGTCGCCCCGGGCGCGCTCGCTTGCGGGCGTTCGGATACGGCCGAGGCCCTGCGCCGCGCAGTTGCGACGATAAATGCAAAGCTCCCCAGTCTGGACGGGATCGACTGCGTCATCGTGACCGGCGACCTGACGGATCACGGCGCGCCTGAGGAATACGCCCATTTCACCTCCATCATGGCTGAATTGAAACGGCCCTGGCTGGCGGTGCCTGGCAATCATGACACGCGCGAACCGATGCGCGCAGCCTTTCCCGATGCAGCGTGGATGCCAACGCAGGGGCCTATCCACTGGGTGCGCGAACTCGGGCCCTTCACCATTGTCGGTCTCGACACCCTGCAGGAGGGTGCGCGCCATGGAGCGCTCGGTTCCGAGGGGTTGGCGTTTCTTGATACGGCGCTGGATGATTTGGGCGATAAACCAGTCATTGTCGCCACGCATCACCCTTGGATACATGCCGGGATTCCCGCGATGGATACCGATAACCTGCATGACGGTGCGCAATTGATGGCGCGACTGGAGGCCTATCCCGGCCCCATTCGGATGATTTCGGGCCATGTCCATCGCGCTGTCGTCGGTCAAATCGGTCGTATCACCTGTCAGATCGGACCCGCCACCTGCCACGCAGTGTTGACCGACCACCACGCTGCCCGCGACCCGCAGCTGGTCCTGGAACCCGGCGCAATCACGGTGCACCGCTGGGTCGAGACGCCCAGTCCAGGTTTCGTATCCGATGTAATACCGATCGGCGCCTTTTCCGGCCCCTGGCCCTTCTCCGATTGAACTGTTCCTGCCAGATCGACTTCCGAGACTGGTCAGCTGGTTGCCCCATCTGGTATTGGAGGCCGCAAGATGACCCCGTCGGCAAAGCGTCTGCCCGCAACGTTTGTGCCGCATGCGGTCGACGACACATGCAATGAGCATCCCCTCGCGGCCTCCATCGCCAGCGGGCAGGTTCAGGAAAGGCAGCGCACCATGGCAAACCCGTTATATGACCGCCTGTTCGGCATCCACGCCGGCAAGTCCACGCCTTTTCTGCATTTGCAATCCGGGGCGGTGATAAGCCATCAGGATTTCCTTGGCAGGGCAGCACAAATCGCACATGTGCTGACACACTCGGGCCTGAAACCGGGAGACCGGGTGGCGGCGCAGGTCGAGAAGTCCCCCGAGGCATTGGCACTCTATGCCGCCTGCGTACAGGCCGGGTTGATCTTCCTGCCGCTGAACACCGCCTATACCGCCGAGGAACTCAGCTATTTCATCGAGAACAGCGGTGCATCCGTGGTGGTCTGTGACCGCCGCAACGAGGCGACGCTGCTGCCGATTGCCCGTCAACTCGGCGCTGCGCTGGCGACGCTGAACGCCGATGGCACCGGCACCTTGATGGATCAGGCCGCGGGTATGCCGACATCCTTTGCCACCGTTGCCCGCGACGCTGAGGATCTGGCAGCCTTTCTCTATACCTCCGGGACGACCGGGCGCTCCAAGGGGGCGATGCTGACCCAAAACAACCTGTTGTCCAATGCCGAGACTCTTGTCCGGGAATGGCGTTTCACCGCAGATGACGTGCTGTTGCACGCGCTGCCGATCTTTCACACCCATGGCTTGTTCGTCGCCACGAACATCACCTTGGTGTCGGGCGGAAGCATGATCTTCCTGCCGAAGTTCGATCTCGACCTGGTGCTGACGCACTTGCCGCAGGCCACCACGATGATGGGGGTGCCCACCTTCTATACCCGGTTGCTGGGGGATGAGCGGTTCACGCGTGATCTTGCCGCGCGAATGCGGCTGTTTGTCTCCGGCTCGGCGCCACTGCTGGCCGACACCCATGCGCAATTCGAGGCGCGGACCGGTCATCGGATCCTGGAACGCTACGGTATGACCGAAACCAACATGAACACCTCCAACCCCTATGCGGGCGAGCGCCGGGCAGGGACCGTGGGTTTTCCCTTGCCCGGGGTCGATCTGAAGATCACCGACCCTGAAAGTGGTGACACGCTGCCACAAGGGGAGGTGGGCCTGATCGAAGTGCGCGGGCCAAATGTGTTCAAAGGCTATTGGCAGATGCCCGAGAAAACAGCCGCCGAGCTGCGTGCCGATGGGTTCTTCATCACCGGTGATCTGGGGCGCGTGGATGAGGACGGCTATGTCCATATCGTCGGACGCAACAAGGATCTGATAATCTCGGGCGGCTACAATATCTACCCCAAGGAAATCGAACTGGTGCTGGATCAGCAGCCGGGCGTTCTGGAGAGCGCGGTGATCGGTGTGCCGCATCCTGATTTCGGGGAAACCGTGCTGGGCCTCATCGTGCCTGAACCGGGCAAAGCCCCCGATCTGGAGGTGATCGCGGAAACGGCAGGGCAGGCACTCGCGCGCTTCAAACACCCACGCCGGTTGCTGGTGCTGGACGAATTGCCGCGCAACACCATGGGCAAGGTGCAGAAGAATATTCTGCGGGAGCGCTATCAAGATATGTTCGCGGAGTGAGCCTAGCCCCCGGCTGCGGACGCCGGCATGTGCACAGGTGATGCCCGTTTGGTGCTGAAGAACAGGTGATGTTCAACGGACTATCTTTTTGTTGAACATGCGCTATGATCAACAGAATAAAGTTTTGTTGAACACGCGAGGAGGCCATGCTGGATCGCCATTCTGCGCTTGCCCATGCGGCCTACCACGACCTGCTACGGTCACTGCAAGACGATGCGGTGTCGGAGATCCGGGGCACGCCGACCAAAGTGCTGCGCAACGGGCGCAGCTATTGGTATGACAGCTACCGCATCGGTTCCGACGTGAAAAAACGCTATATCGGCGAGGACAGCGCGGAGCTGCGCGCGCGACTGGATCAGCATGAGGCGCTGAAGGCCCAGCAGGACACCCGCCGACGCAACCGGACGCGGCTGGTGCGCTTGCTGCGGGCAGAGGGGTTTCTGGGGCTGGATGCGGCGACGGGGAGCCTGCTGGCGGCGCTGGCGAAATCGGGCGTGTTCCGGCTGGGTGGCACGATCGTCGGCACACATGCCTTTCGGCTCTATGAAGGCGAGCTTGGGCTGCGGTTCGGCACCGATATGGCAGCGCAGACCGATGACATCGACGTGGCGAGTTTTTCACATCTGTCGCTGGCGCTGGAGGATATTGCCGCCCCACCGCTGGAACAGGTGTTCCGGGATTTCAGCTTTGCCCCGCAACCCAGCCTACAGGCCGGGCGCAGCTGGCGCTGGAAACAGACGCGGGGGGATACGCTGGTCGAGTTCCTGACACCGGCCTTTGGCGAGGATGAGAGCCTGCGCCCCTTGCCGGCGCTGGGGGTGGATGCGCAGGGGCTGCATCATCTGAATTATCTCATCGCCGATCCGATCCGGGCGGCGATCACCTACCGCAGCGGCGTGCTGGTGCAGATCCCGCAGCCGGAGCGGTTTGCCATTCACAAGCTGATCGTCGCGGAGCGGCGTGCGGCGGCGGATGCGCTGAAGGCGGAAAAAGACCGGCGTCAGGCGGCGTTCCTGATTGCGGCGCTGGCAGAGGACCGCCCAGATGAATTGCATGACGCCTATGCGGATGCGCTGGAACGTGGTCCCAAGTGGCGCGCGCGCATCGCAGCCAGCCTGGACCGGATGCCACAGACCAAAGCCCGGATAGACGCCGTGCTCGGATCCTAGGGGCAGATCCTGGGGGTCAAGGAGGGCAGGGGGTTTCGGCCCCCAGTCAGGCGCTGCTGTGGCGCGCCTGGGTGCGGGTGACAAAGGCCTTGACCGTTTCCAGCCCGGCCTGCTCTTGCGCGTCCAGAAGCGGCGCAACCTGGTCGCGGGTGGCGCGGGCATGGGCGAGGTCGTCCAGCCCGTAGGCGACACCAACCCGACCGATCGGATGCGCGGCCACCCAGTCGGCACGATCCGCGAAATAGCCCGGCACGATAACGCTGTCGCAGCCGCAGATGGCGGCATATTGCGAATAGAAGGTGGCCTCGTCGTAGCTGTAGAACGTGTCGCACCGGTTGAAGACGGCCGCGGTTTCTTCATGCGAGAGACCGTCGACACAGATCGCGTCCTCGGTCTCCGGGATGCGCGGCTTTTCATGGCCCTTGCGCACCATGTAGCAGGCGCCCTTGCGTTCGGGACGGTTTTCGTTGCGATAGACCGGATTGCGCCGCCACAGGAACAGGTCCTGAGCGCCGCCGGTGATTTTTGGCAGGTCAGACATCTCGCCCGCGCGAAAGAACATCTCCCCGGGGCCAAAGTCATAGGGGTCCTTCAGTCCCGGCTTGTAGAGGAGCCACCGCGCCACATGCGCCGCGCCGAGCGGATTGCCGAGCGTGACTTCGGGGTAGACCACCACGGTCTCGGAGCGCAGATCCGCGGGTCGGGCCACCCGGGTGCGCAGGGTCGGGTCCTGCGGCAGCCGCATGGGCTTGCCCAGCATCCGGCGCAGGCGCTTGCGCAGCGGTGGCCTGGGCGTCTCCCACCAGGGCCAGAGCGCAGCATCCTCGCCCAGGGTGGTCAGCGCATGGGCCAGTTGATGCAGGAAGATCGACCCGCCGCTGTCGGGGTCATACGCCGGGGCGTAGATCAGGTAGTTGGCGCGGGGCGTTTCAGGCATAGGGCAGGGGCCTTGGCAGCAAGGGAGGGGTCAGGAAGTGGGAGGCGACGGCCGGGGCTTGGCGGCGGCGTCTTCCGCCTCAGCTTCGGCTTGCAACAGCGCCTGCTCCTGCGCCAGCAGATCGCGTGCGCGGGTCTTGCCGGGCCGCGCGGGCACCCCGGTGAGGATGGTCCAGGGCGCGCAGGACCGCAGCACCACCGCACCCGCGCCGACCGCCGCGCCTTCGCCCAGCTCGACCCCCGGCGCAATCACCGCATTGGCGCCGACAATCACGTGGCGTCCCAGCGACACCGGCGCCTTGTGCTCCGCCTTGTATGCGGCGGGAACCGTCGGATTGGTCAGCGTCGCGCCGGAATAATCGTCGGATTGCGAAAACACCTTGACCCCGTAGGCCAGGCCCGAGAAGTCGCCGAAGGTGATGCCCAGCGATCCCCCCGCGACCAGGCAGAGCGGCGCAATATGCACATTGCGCCCGGTCACCACCCGTCCCGAGACCACGCAGAAGTCATCGATGCGGGTGTGATCGCCCAGCGACATTTTTTCCGGCTCGTACAGAGAGGCCTTCTCGCTGATCCGCACATTGCGCCCCAGCGCGGCAAAGCCCATGTTTTCCAGAGTTTCCTGGGTCAGATAGGCCATGGGTCAGCGCGCCTCCGCAAAAAAGTCATGCACCGCCGCGATCACCGCGTCGATGTCGTCGCCGAGCGTGTAGAACAGCGGCAGTCGCAGCAGGCAGGCGGAGGTCCGGTCAGTCACCGGCAGCGGATCGGCGGTGCGCCCGTAGGTCTGGCCGGCGGGGGCGGAATGCAGCGGCACATAGTGGAATGGCGCAATGATGCCTTGCGCCCTGAGGGCGGCAATCAGCGCATCGCGGCGGGCCTGATCCGGCAGCAGAAGGTAGAACATGTGGCCATTGCCGGTGGTGTGCGCCGGGATCACGGGGCGGCGCAGCTGGCCTCGGGCCTCCAGATCGGCAAAAGCAGCCATGTAGTGATCGAACTGGGCGCAGCGGCGCTGGCGGATCTCGTCCTGGAGTTCCAACTGCCCATGCAGGAAGGCGGCAATCAATTCGCCCGGCAGGAACGAGGAGCCCAGGTCGACCCAGGTGTATTTGTCCACCTGACCGCGCAGGAAACGGGAGCGGTTGGTGCCCTTCTCGCGGATGATCTCGGCGCGCTCCACCAGGTCCGGACGGTTCAGGGTGAGCGCGCCGCCTTCGCCGCTGATGATGTTCTTGGTCTCGTGAAAGCTGAAAGCGCCCATGTCGCCCAGGGTGCCCGCCTGCCGCCCCTTGTAGGTGGACCCATAGGCCTGGGCCGCATCCTCCACCAGCATCAGGTCATGCGCCCGGGCAATCTCTGCCAGCGCATCCATATCGGCGGGAAATCCGGCGTAATGCACCGCAAAGATGGCGCGCGTGCGGGGCGTGATGGCGGCGCTGACCCGGGCAGGGTCGATATTGAGGCTGCGGGGATCGATGTCGACAAACACCGGCACCGCGCCGCGCAGTACTACTGCATTGGCGGTGGACACAAAGGTGAAGGAGGGCATGACGACCTCGTCCCCCGGCGCCAGATCACACAGCAGCGCCGCCATTTCCAGCGCCGCGGTGCAGGAATGGGTCAGCAGCGCGGCGCCGGCCCCCGTGGCGGCCTCGATCTGCTGGTGGCAGAGACGGGTGAAATGGCCATCGCCGGACAGCTGGCCACGGTTGATGGCCTCGGTCACCCAATGCAGTTCGCGGCCTACAAAAGAGGGGCGGTTGAAGGGTATCTTGGTTTCAGCCACGCGTCGGCCTTTCTGCATCACCTGCCATCAGAGCCTCTGTTTCTCATTATCACTGGCAGGAATCCAGCCCAATCACCCGCGCAAAGTGCTCCGCGACATTCGACGGACAACACGGATAATACACTTCCGGTGATGCCACTGCGGGTTAAATAAGATTTAGCCAGCTTCCGCGTTGTGCAGAAAATCCTCAAACCCCAACAGGAAGCTGCGCACCCGGCAGCGGATCAGCGATTGTATCTCCACCTGGCTGGGCACCTTGTAGACCCATTGCCGCACCCCGAGGTAGAAAATGCTGGCGTGAAACCCCCAGATCAGCTCCATCGCCATTTCATGATCCTCTGGCCGGACCAGATCGCCCCGTCCCATGTGGGCGAGTTGCTCTTGCAGCAAAGGCTCGAAGATCCGGCGCCGCAGCATCGCGGTATACCGCTGCGAGATCACCGGATCGTCAAAGGCGGACAAGAGGAAGATCCGCACCCAGTCCTTTTGCAGAACCACCTTTGCGTAATCCACCAGGTAGCGCTCCAGCCGGTCGGACAGCGGCAGGCTGCGGTCGCGCAGGATCTCGTCCCATTCCGGGTTCCAGCGCCCGACATAGACCCGATCATAGATCTTCTCGACGATCTCTTCCTTGGTCGCGAAATAGCGATAAAGCAGGCTCTGACTGACGTTGAGATGGCGTGCCAGTTCCCGGGTGGAAAACGCAAAGCCGTGGTCGGCGACATATTCGATGGCCCCGGTCAGGATCAGATGCTCGCGGTCCTGCGGTGACAGGCGCGTGCGTTTCTTCTTGGCAGCAGGCGGGGCGGCGGGATCGTGTGTCATTGAGCCCTTGCGGTCTGGTGGAAATCTTGTCGGAGCGAGGCCCGCCCACTGCGTGTGATCCGGCGCGGCGGGCGGGCTCCGGCGCTTACCTTAGCGCATAGGGCAGCCAAGTGGAAATGCCCGGCAGCAACGCCACGACGATCAGAACCAGCACCTGCAAGCCGATGAACGGCAGCACCCCGGCGTAGATGTCGCGGGTGGCGATCTCGGGCGGGGCCGCAGAGCGGAAATAGAACAGGGCAAATCCAAACGGCGGCGTCAGAAATGAGGTTTGCAGGTTCAGGGAAATCAGGATCGCCAGCCAGATCGGATCAAGTCCCGCCATCAGCAGCACCGGCGAGATGGTGGGCACGATGACAAAGATGATCTCGATGAAGTCGAGGATGAACCCGAGCAGGAACATCACCGCCAGCACCACCGCCAGGGCCGCATAGGGCCCGCCGGGCACACCGGAGATCAGTGCCTGCACCGCCTCGTTGCCGCCAAAGCCGCGGAACACCAACGACAGCATGGCCGCCCCGATCAGGATCATAAAGACCATTGCGCTCAGCCGCACAGTCTCGATGGCGGCGCTGGAGAGCGCGCCAGCGCGCAGGCACCGGACCAGGGCCAGGGCAAAATAGCCGCCAACCACCAGTGCGGGCACCGCGATGATGTAGCGTTCCGTCTGGATCGGCAGGTCGAGGCCGGGCAGGAGCCCCTGTTTCACCGCCACGGTCAGCCCCAGGATCAGCAGCGCCGTATTGGCGTGGCGGCGATGGCTGGGACCAAAGCCCGCCAGAAGGACCGCCCCCGCCGCCCCGATCGAAGCGGATTCGGTTGGTGTCGCCACGCCGCCGAGGATGGAGCCGAGCACGCCGAGGATCAGCGCCAGCGGCGGCACCAGTCGGGCCAGCAGCACCCGGGCCGTGATGGTCATTTCCTCCGCCGCGCGCTCTTGCGGGGCCGGGCTGCTTGCAGGGCTCAGCTGCGCCATGGCGATTTGATAGAGCAGGAACACCACAACCATCAAAAGGCCAGGCCCCATCGCACCAGCAAACAGATCGGAGATCGACACAGTATCGGGCGAGAAATTTCCCATCGCCAGCTGCGCCTTCTGATAGGCCGAGGAAATCGTGTCCGCCAGCAACACCAGCACCAGCGAGGGCGGGATGATCTGACCCAAAGTGCCGGCCGCGCAGATCGATCCGGCCGCCAGCCGCGGCGAGTACCCCCAGGTCATCATCACCGGCAGCGACAACAGCGCCATGGTGGTCACCGTGGCGCCGACGATACCGGTGGAGGCCGCCAGCAGCGCCCCCACGAGGGTGATCGCAAAGCCAAGCCCGCCGCGGCGCGGGCCAAACAGACGACCAATCCCGTCCAGCAGTTCGGAGGCAATGCCGCTGCGTTCCAGCATGGCCCCCATGAACACGAACAACGGCACCGCAAGCAGCACGTCATTGGTCATCGCCGCGTAGATCCGCTGCGGGATCGCCGACAGAAAGGACGCATCGAAGTGCTGCAGCAGAACGCCAAGCCCAGCCAACAGCAGCGACACCCCGCCCAGCACGAAGGCCACCGGAAACCCCGACATCAGGCAGATCAGCAGCCCGGCGAAGAGCGCGATCAGATAGAGCGTGTGCACGTCAGCCATCAGCTCGCCCCCCGGCACGCAGGCAGCGGAAAAGCACCGCCAGTGCTTGCAGGATCACCAGGGTCAGCGCCACCGGGATCACCGTCTTGAAGACAAAGACCCCGGGCAGCCCCGCCGCCTCGCGCGAGGCTTCGCGCGCAGCCCAGCTGCTGAGCACATAGTCCTGCGAGGTCCACAGCATGAACAGGCACAACGGCAGCAGGAACAGCAGGATACCCGCCGCATCGATCCTGCGCCGCCACCGCGGGGACAGCCCGTGGTAGATCATGTCGACCCGCACATGCCGGTCCGAGGCGAGCGTATCCGCCATCGCCAGCATGAACATGGTGCCAAAGAGATAGAGGATCGCCTCCTGCGCCATCACCGCACCGGCATCGAACAGGTAGCGCGCCACGACCACCGCGAATTGCAACAGCACCATGGCAACCGCTAGCCAGCGGCTGACCTGCCCTATCAAGTCGATGCCCCGGGCCAGCGGGCCGGAGCCCTTCATATGTGTGTAGGTGTTTTCCATTTCCGTCTTCCCGACGCCACCCACCCGGCCCGAACGGGGCCGCTGCGCGGGGCATCTCCTGGAGAATTGCGATCCGGTCCGGCAACAGAGGTTGGGTCACCGGACCGGATCAACTGGCCACAAATGGGTGGACGGGCCAGCTGTTCGGGGGCGCTCAGCCCTGTTTGAGCCGCGCGTTGGCATAATCGCCGATGTCGCCCCACCGGCGCTGGGTCTCGCGGAAGGCAAGCCAGTTCTCGTGCACCTTGGTCGCCATCGGGCTCTTGGCAGCGCTTTCGGCCAGCACCTCGGGCGCCATGCGCTTCATCTCCACCAGGATGTCGATGGGCCATTCGTGCAGCTGAACGTCGTGATCGTCGACAAGGGTGGTCAGCGCATCGAGGTTGCGGGCGTTGTACTCCGCCAGCGAGGTGACATATTCCGCATCCGCCGCCGACTGCATGATCGCCTGTTCGCTGCTGCTGAGCCCCGACCAGACGTCGGCGTTCACATAAGACGACAGCGTGTGCCCCATTTCATGGAAACCCGGGTAATAATAGTGCTGTGCAGTGCGGTGAAAGCCGAAGGCGAGGTCGTTCCACGGTGCGATCCACTCCAACCCGTCGATGGTTCCCGATTGCAGCGCGGTGAACAACTCCCCGCCGGGGATATTGACCGGCGTTGCCCCAAGGCGGGACAGCATCTGGCCGCCGAGACCGGGATAGCGCACCCGCAGCCCTTGCAGGTCGGCGGCGCTGTTGATCGGGGATTTGAACCATCCGCCCATCTGGGCGCCGGTGTTGAGGTTCGCCAGCGGCTTCACCCCATGCGCGGCCCCCAGTTCGCCACAGCTCCTGACCACCACCGAATTTGAGCCAGGTGAAGTGTTCATCCGCGGTCAGGCCAAAGGGCACCACCGCAAAAAAGACAAAGGCCGGGTCCGTGCCGAACCAGTAATAGGAGGTGTCATGGGTCAGATCGCCCGCACCGGTGGCAACCGCGTCGAGCACCTCGAAAGGGGCGACGATCTCGCCGGCGCCGTAGACCTTGATACGCAGCTTGCCGTCGCTGGCCGCGGCGACGCGCTGTGCAAATCGCTCTGCACTGGTGCCGAGACCCGGAAAGTTCTTGGGCCAGCAGGTCAGCATCTTCAACTCAGTCCCGCCCTGCGCCAGCGCCGGCGCTGCCAGCGCTGCACCGGCGGTCCCCAGAGTTGCCGTCCTGAAAAACCGACGGCGAGTCAGATTGGATGTCATCACGTTTCCTCCCTTGGATCTTATCGATCACTCGATCATTAAAATGACATCAGTACGTCGGTCAATCCTTATTTTTCAGCATACATTGTGCTATGTGACGATTCTATTACTCATATGATCACTTATAGGAGGCTATCATGCTGGATAAATCTCGCTCCGACCGCTTCGACGCCTGGCCCGAAACACTGCAGCAGGAAATCACCGAAAACTGGACCAATTGCCGAGTTGGGTCGCATTTGGCATCGGAAACCGAGACACTGCGAATCTGGCACCTGCACCTCCAGCCCGGGGAGCGCGCGCCGTTCCATCGACATGAGGAAACCTATTTCTGGACCGTCACCGGCCCGGGAAAATCGCGCTCGCACTATCATGACGGCAGCGTGCGGGACACGGTCTACACGGCAGGCGATACCCGGCACTTCCAACTCGGCGCGGGAGAGTTCTTTGTTCACGACCTGGAAAATACCGGCACCACTCCACTGGTCTTTGTGACCGTGGAGTTCAAATCCTGATCCCGCCGCGCGAGGCCTGCACAGGCGACGGCCCCGGATCGGCAACCTTGCGCGGCAACGGCGGAATTGAGACAGTTCCGCCAAACCAACTTGGAGACGGAAGCCCATGCTGCTCGACAATCTCGCGCTGTTCCTGCGCATCGTGGAAAAGGGTGGCATGGCGGCGGGCGGGAGAGAAATGGGCCTGTCGCCCGCCACGGTATCCGAACGCCTTGCAGCGCTGGAAAACCACTACGGCGCCCGGCTGCTGAACCGCACGACCCGCTCCATCAGCCTGACAGAGGAAGGGCGCGAACTGATCGCCGGCGCGCAGCGCCTGCTGGCAGAAGCCGAAGAGCTGGAATCCCGCGTGCGTCTGGGTGTGGACCGGATCGCCGGGCCGATCCGGCTCAGCGCGCCGTCGGATCTGGGGCGCAACCGGCTGGCGCCGATCATCGACCGCTTTCTGGAGCAGCATCCCGAAGTGTCGGTCGATCTGCATCTCAGCGACGGTTATGTCGACATGGCGGCGATGGGGCTCGACCTGGCGCTGCGCTATGGCGATCTGGCCGACAGCAGCCTGATCGTGAAACGTCTTGCCGACAGTGCCCGGATCGTCTGTGCCGCACCGGAGTATCTGCGCCACGCAGGCACGCCGCGGCACCCGAACGACCTCGAACACCACAACTGTCTGCTGATGCGCTTTGGCACCGATACGGATCAAACCTGGCCATTCGAAATCGACGGCAAACGCCAGGCGATCACGGTACGAGGCAATCGCATCGCCAACGATGGCGATCTGATCCGGCAATGGGCCCTGAAGGGCTGTGGCATCGTGCGCAAGTCACAATGGGATGTGAAAGCGGATCTGGATGAAGGGCGACTGGTGCCCTTGCTGCGAGAATACGAGGTGCCAGCGCTGGGGTTGCAAATGGTCTGGCCCGCCTCGCGGAGTCAGCCCCGGCGCGTCCGAGCGCTGATCGATGCGCTGGTGGTGGCCTTTCGCACCCCGGACCCCGCTACTTTGGCGTGATCCAATCGTGCCACTGGGTGGCGTTTTCGGATAGCCAAACCTCCGCCGCTTCCTCCGGGGTGTGGCCCTCGACGCAGATCGCATAGTCCAGCTGTGACACGGTGTCATTGCCAAGCTGCATCGTTTCGAGCAGGGCACGGCCTTCCGGGGTCAGCCGCGGCGCCGCCTCGCGCCGCAAGACCAGCGTTGCCGCATCCTGCCCGCCCAGCAGGCCCAGCGGATCCGACAGCGGGCGCAACCGCAACTGCCGGTGCAGCCATTGCGGATGCCAAAGCGGCACCACCGCCAGATCACCGCCTTCGTCTGCCGCCAGCGCCGCTGCGGTACAGTCCGCCAGCGTGCCGTTTTCAAAGTGGAACCCATGCGCGTCGAGGTCGTAAGCCTCCACCATCCGGCGGGAGAACCGGCTGATCCCGGCGCCCGGTCCGATGCCCTGGATGCGCCGGTTGAAAAGGCGCGCCATATCTTCCTGCGCCAGATCCCGAACCGAGCGGATATGCGCAGGAGCGCGGTCCGAAATACCCCAGATACAATAGGGCGTGTAGAGCATCGACAGCTTCAGCAACTGGTCCTCGTAGGGGGCGATGTAGCGCCCGTGGCTGGCGGGCAGCCAGGCCGAGACCACAAGATCGACCTCGCCCGCGGCCTGCATGGCAAACATGTCTTCATGCGCGGCGGTGCGCAGGTCGACCTGATGGCCGGTACGGGTCAGTAGCGCGCAGACCACCGCCGCCGCTGCCTGGTGAAAACTCAGGTCGATCTGGCCGACCGTCAATGCGCGTGTCATGTCTTTGAAACCTCGTTTCAGATATCGACTTCAGCCCAGAGCACCACCAGCGTGGCGCAATTCAGGCACATGGCGGTGTCGGAGTAGATCATCCGCGTGTGCCGGCCCCGCTCTCCGAACACCGCGTTGACTAGATCCGACGCACCATCCAGCGCAGCGGGCTGTTCAGTGAAGTCCGGCGTGGTATGAGCCGTACCCTCGACCCGCAGGATACGCCGCACCCGGTTCAGCGATCCCAGCGCGTCTTGCAGTTGCGCAAGGCCATTGAGGGCCGACAGAAGAAAGGCCTGATACCCGTCCTGCACCGTCAGCTCCGCACCCATCTTGCCGGTGTATTTCAGATCCCCGTCGACCCAGGGCAATTGCCCGGAAGTGTAGATGACGTTGCCAACCTGCATCCAGGGCGCATAGGCACCGACCGCCCCGGACACCGGCGGCAGCTCGAGGCCCAGCTCCTCCAGCCGCTGTTCCGGTGTCAGGTCTTGGGTGAAGTTCTGTTCGACGATGCGCAGCATTGGCGTCCTCCCGTTTTTGCGTCGGCTCAACGGTTGCGTGGAAAGCCAGGGGGAACAATCGGCGGCTTCTGAAATCAGAATTTGCCCCGACCAAAGAATGCGCCGGTGTCCCCTCTGGCAAGTCGTCGTCCGCAGGATCAGGCCGGGGCGGTGTCCTCATAGGCGGCATAGGTGGTGTAGCCCTGCCGGTCGCCGCCAAACAGCGTCTCCCCGTCGAATGCGGCCAGCGGCAGGTTCTCGGCATAGCGGCGCGGCAGGTCCGGGTTGGCAATGAACGGACGTCCGAAGGCCACCACATCAGCAAGCCCCTCGGCCAGAATGGCCTCGGCCCGCTCCTTGTCATAGCCGCCCGCCACCAGGATGGCGCCGGGGAACGCGGCCCGCAGGGCCAGACGGAAATCGCGCGGGGTCTCCGGCGCGTCGTCCCAATCGGCCTCGGCGATATGGATATAGGCGATCCCGATACGGCCAAGCGCGCGCGCCAGCGCCAGCAGGGTCTCGGGTGCTTCGGGATCATCCATGCCGCGCTGGGTGATGAAGGGCGAAATCCGAATGCCAACGCGATCAGCCCCGATTTCGGCCGCCACTGCCGCCACCGTCTCGACGGCAAAGCGGATGCGGCTTTCCACGCTGCCGCCATAGGCATCGTCGCGCTTGTTGGAACTGCTGCGCAGGAAGGAATCGATCAGATAGCCATTGGCGGCGTGGATCTCGACCCCGTCAAAACCCGCGTCGCGGGCGTTGCGCGCGGCCTGGACATAGTCGGCGGTAATGCCGGGGATCTCTTCAGTTTCCAGCGCGCGGGGCGTCGGGCACTCCGCCATGCCCCCCTGTCCGGTCTGGGCATCGACCACCCAGACCGTCGCCTCCGGAGCAATGGCCGAGAGCGCGACCGGCAGCCCATCGGCATGGAACATCGGGTGGCTCATTCGGCCGACGTGCCAAAGCTGGCTGAAGATTCGCCCGCCGGCTGTGTGAACGGCCTCGGTGACCTTGCGCCAACCGGCCACTTGCGCATCCGTGTGGATGCCGGGGGTGAAGGAATAGCCCTGGCCCTGCTGGCTGATCTGCGTGGCTTCGGTCAGGATCAGGCCAGCACTGGCACGTTGGGCGTAGTAGTCGGCCATCATCTCATTGGGAATATTGCCGGGTTGGTCCGTGCGGCAGCGGGTCATCGGGGCCAGCGCGATGCGCGAGGGCAGGTCCAGTTGGCCGATCCGGGTCGGGGCGAACAGAAGTGTCATTTTGGGTCTCCGGTTATGATAAAGAGGTGAGGGAGCCGCGCGAGCGCTCAGGCTCCTGTGGCGGTGTCGGGCTTGGATCTGCGCTCCTGCGTGAGGATGAACAGCACGCCCAGTACGGGCACCAGCGCTGCGGCATAGGGGATGGCGGCTGCACCCAAAGTGCTGTCGACAACTGCGGCACCGATGATGCCGCCCAGGGCGTTGGCGATGTTGAAGGCGGAAATATTGGCGGTTGCGGCCAGTTCAGGGGCGGCGCTGCCATGACGCATGACGCGCATCTGCATGGCCGGCACATTGGCAAAGCTCATCACCCCGAACACAAAGGCCGCCGGGACAAAAGCCCATGGCACCGGCGCCAGCAGACCGACCACCAGCAGGGCTGCGATCATGGCGATCGGCCAGCCGATCAGGGACAGACGCAGGTTTGCATCGGCGGAGCGCCCACCCAGCGTATTGCCGAGCACCAGCCCGAGCCCGACGATGACCAGAACCCAGGTCACATCAGCGCGGGCAAATCCCGCCACCTGTTCGGCCACCGGGGCAATATAGCCGTAGAACCCCATGAAACCGGTCCAGGCTAGGATGGTGAAGGCGAGGCTTGCCAACAGGTTGCGATCTGCAAAGGCGCTGATCTGGCCGCGCACAGAGGCCGGGACCTCGCGCGGTTGCCGGGGAATGGCCACGAGAATGGCCGCAGCCGCCACCACACCAAGCGCGGCCACCACCTGGAACGTGGTGTTCCAGCCGGCGCTATTGCCGATCCAGGCGCCACCTGGCACCCCCAGAACATTGGCCAGCGTCAACCCGGCGAACATCTGGCCCACGGCGCGACCCGCCATGCGATCCGGGACCAACCGGGTCGCGACGACGGCACCGATGCCGTAGAAGGGGCCTTGGGTTAACCCGGCGACGATGCGGCTGAACAACAGCGTCGAGAAGTCATCGGCATAGGCCGACAGCAGGTTGCCGGCGATGAAGAGCCCCATCAGCCCTAGCAACACCCTGCGCTTGTCGAACCGGGCCAGCCAAAGGGTCAGCACCGGGCCGCCGATCACGATCGCCAGCGCATAGGCGGTGATGAGTTGCCCGGCCTGACCTTCGGAGATGGCCAGATCCTCTGCCACCTGGGTCAGAAGCCCTGCGATGACAAATTCGGCGGTGCCGATGGCAAATGCGGAAAGGGTCAAGATCCAGACTTGCAACGGCAGTTTAGCTTCTGTTGGCATCGGAAGACTCCGGTTCAGTTGATCAAGGCGCCGCCGTCGATGCGGCTCCGCGCTCTGCCAGCGCTTGGGCAACGGCTGCGCCAATCCCCGAGGTGCCACCGATCACGATTGCCTTTGTTCCTGTTAGATCAGTCATTCTCTTCTCCTGTGAGGCATGCGTTCCCGCGGAACACGGTTTCGATGAGTGGACCGCAGGGCGCGCGGAAGAACAGGCGGCGCTCGTTCAATTCGGGCAGGTCCATGGTGGAGTAGCGAATGCCCTTTTGCGCGAGGCTGGCGCGGAACCGGGCATAGTCGTTGAGGCGGAAAGCGACGTGATCCCACGCCTCTGGGCAGATGCCCGTATTCGGGCCGCGCGATCCGATCAGATGGACGATCGGCGCGTCTCCGGCATAGAGCCAATGGCCCGGAATACGCTGGATCTCCTGCGGGCGCGGGCGTTCTTCCAGCCCGAAGACCTCAATGAAGAACGCCCGCGTTGCAGCGAGATTTCGAGTCCGGATGGTCACATAATCGAGGTGCATGAGGCTGTTTCCCTTGTTGCGGACAAGCTATGTCATCCGGCGAAGCAAGAGTATTGGCCAACTATCGAAGTTATAATTCGGGTTATTTGAATAAATAAATGCAGCCCCACGCCGGGCTGACGGGTGTGCCAGCGACATGCGATCAGGCAGGGCGGAAGCGGCGCACAGTCATGTCGGTGCCGCGCCCGGCCATGCCCTGACTTACACTTTGGATCAGCGCGAATTGGGTAACCGCAGCGCGCGCCGGGATGAACAGGATCAGGACATGTTATCCGGTGACAGCGTGTCAGCGCCCCCGTTATTGACGGAGCCTGAACGCGTGGCGCTCAGGCCACCTGACCGCCTTCCAAGCCCGAAATTGACTGGATCAGACTGTCCTCGGTGACCTCTTCAGAGGTGAAGCTGCGCATGATGCGGCCTGAATACATCGCCACGATCCGGTCGGAGACATGCAGCACCTCGGGCATCTCGGAGCTGATAACGATCACCGCATAGCCCTGTGCGGCCAGCCCGCGCAGCAGCTTGTGGATCTCGGATTTGCTGCCCACGTCGATACCGCGCGTGGGTTCGTCCACGATCAGCACATTGGGGTGCATCGACAACCATTTGCCGATGACGATCTTTTGCTGATTGCCGCCGGACAGGTTGCCCACCTGCTGCCGCCAGCCGGGGGTGCGAATGTCGAGCCGGTCGCGATACTGATCAAAGATCGCGATTTCCGCGCCTTCGGCCACAAATGGCCCGGCCTTCAGGTCATCCACCTGCGGCAGGGTCATGTTGTCGCGACAGCTCATGCCCAGCACCAGACCCTGACCTTTGCGGTCCTCCGGCACCAGAGAGATGCCCATATTGATGGCCTCCACCGGGGAGGTGATCCGCACCTCGCGCCCATCGAGCAGGATCTGCCCGGCGGACGGGTCGCGCAGGCCAAAGAGCGTCTCGGCAATCTCTGTGCGACCCGCACCCACCAGACCGTAAAAGCCCAGAACCTCGCCCCGGCGCACCTCAAAGCTCACGTCGTGAAACAGTTTGCCGCAGCTGAGGCCCCGCACCTCCAATGCCACATCGCCCAATTCGTGATGCGCGGCGTTGCGAGAGAGGTCCAGCTTACGCCCGATCATCATCTGGGTGACGGCTTCCTCGTTGGTGTCGGCGGTCTCGACTGTGCCCTGATACTGCCCGTCGCGCAGCACGGTGATGCGGTCGGTGATCTTAAAGATCTCTTCCATGCGGTGGGAAATATAGATGATCCCGACGCCCTCGCGTTGCAGATCTGCGATTACGTCAAAGAGTACCACCTTTTCCGCGTCCGTCAGCGAGGCGGTGGGTTCGTCAAAGATCACCGCCTTGGCGTCCACGGTGAGCGCGCGGGCGATTTCGACCATCTGCTGATTGGCAATCGACAGATCACCCACACGGGCCTTGGCATCAAAGCCCACGTTCAGCTTTTTCAGGATCGCATTGGCGTTTGCTGCGAGCCGGGGCCAGTCCACCCGGCCAAAGCTCTTGCGCGGCAGCTCCCCGAGGTAGATGTTTTCCGCCACCGAGAGCTCCTCGGCGAGGCTCAGCTCCTGATGGATAAAGACGATGCCCTTGGCCTTGGCCTCAAGGGGGCCTGCCATCACCGCCTTGTTGTTGCCCATATAGATGTGGCCGTCATCGGGCTGGTGAATGCCGCCGAGCACCTTCATCAGGGTGGATTTTCCAGCACCGTTTTCCCCCATGAGGGCGTGCACTTCGCCCGGCATCACCGAAAAGGACACCCCGTCCAGCGCCCGCACACCGGGGAAGGTTTTGACGATGTTTTCGAGACGCAGAACCGGATCACTCATACCTTCAGTTCCTCTTTGCCTTTGACGTTGAGCTGACGATCAAGAAACAGCACCGCAATCAGAATGAGGCCGATCACCAGGTTCACGGTGGAGGTATCGGCGCCGATATGGCCCAGCCCCTTGCGCAACAGCTGGATCGCGATGACACCGCCGAAGGTGCCGATCACCGATCCCGCGCCGCCGGTGATCTTGGTGCCGCCAAGGACCACGGCCGTAATCACCCAGAGCTCATATAACTGGCCGTCATTGGGATTGACCGAGCCGCTTTCGGAGTAAAACACCACGGCCGAGAGCGCTGCGAGAAAGCCGATGATGGCGAAGTTGACCATCATATGCGGGCCGACGCGGATACCGGCGTTCACGGCGGCGTCGCGATTGTCGCCAATGGCATAGGCGTTGCGCCCATGCACGGTGCGCGCCATCAGGAACCAGATCGCCAGCGTCACCGCCAGCAGGAACCATGTGGCGGTGTGCAGGCCAAGAAATTGCGCCTCGGCAAAATCCACCAGCGTCCAGTTCAGATGCGAGGTCGGGTTCTCGCCGTTGAACATAAAGACGATGCCGCGATAGCCCAGCATGGACCCCAGCGTCACGATGAAGGCATCAACCCCGGTTTTCCACACAATAAGCCCGTTGAGCGCGCCAAGCAGCGTGCCGACCGTCAGCGCCAAGAGCCACGCCACCGGGATCACCCAGTCGCCCAGCCCCGCAAAGATCGGCCATGTCATACTGTCGAGCAGCACGATCGCGGCGATGGCAAAGGTCGCCCCGACACTGAGGTCGATATTGCCGTTTACCATGACGATGGTCATGCCCATCGCAATGATCCCGATGGGGGCGGACTGCTTCAGCAAAAGCAGCATGTTTTCAAAATCCATAAAGGCCTTGTCGGAGAGCGACAGAAACTCGCCCGCGACGCTGAAGAAGATCAGCTCCAGCACGATGAAGCCCCAGATAGCGCCGTTTTTCAGCGCCTTGGACAATGCACCCGGTTGCATGGGCCTCTCCCTTCTTATGCGATTGGCGACCAGAGCTTGCCGCGCTTGGCCGCGATATCGAGCCAGACAGCAAGGATGATGATGACCCATGTCACCACGAACTGGACGTAGAATTGCAGGCCCAGCAGCAGCAGACCGTTCTGGATGAACCCGAGGATCAGCACGCCAATCACGGTTTTGAAGATCGTCCCCGATCCCCCCATCAGTGACGCCCCGCCAAGGATCACAGCGGCGAGCACCTCAAGCTCCAACCCCTGGCCCACGGTGTTTTGCGACCCCAGAGAGCGGCTCGCCTGCATGAGCCCGGCGGTGGCCACACAGGCTGAAGAGATCAGATAGCAGCTGAACACCGTCCGGGCGCGGCGAATGCCCGAGAAGGTCGCGGCGGTGCCATTGCCCCCCACCGCATAGATCTTGCGGCCAAATGGGGTCTTGCCGAGGATCAGCCCCAGCAGCGCCGCCAGGAGCGCAAAGATCAGGATCGGCACCGGGATGCCAAGGGCGCTGCCCTGCCCAAAGACGCCGAACCACGTGCCTTCCTTATCGGCGATATCCATGTTCTGCCCGCCCGAATAGGTGAGTGTCAGCCCGTGAATGGCCGAGAGCATCCCCAGCGTCACGATCAGCGAATTGAGCCGCAGATAGCCCACCAGAAACCCGATCAAGGCCCCCAGCGCCATCGTCATCGCAAACATCGCCGGGATCGCCAGCAATGGTCCGAGCGTGTCGTGCAGATCCAGCACCACGATGGTGGAAAACGACATCATCGACCCCACCGACAGATCGAGATTGCCACTGATCACCACAAAGGTGACACCAAGCGCCATCACGCCGAGAATGGCGGAGGAACGCACGACGCTGAACACATTATCAACGGACAGGAATTTGGGGTTGGCGATGGTAAAGGCGACCAGAAAGACCGCGAAAGCAATCAGGATGCCTTGCTTGGCAAGGACACGTCCGATTTGCTCTTTGCTCAGTGTTGCCATCATCCCCTCCCTTGGATTCTGGGCGTGTTGTGATGTCTCGGGCATCGGCTCCTCCTGCCTTGTCGCCGGTCACACGAGGGTCATGCCCCCGTCGATCATGACGATCTGTCCGGTCATGTAGTCGCTGTCCCGAGAGGCCAGAAACGTGGTGGTTCCGGTGATATCCTCGGGCGTGGCCACACGTCCCTTGAGGATATCCGCCGAGAAGGTCTCCATCGCCTCTCCGGGGCGCTCGGACGCGCCGATCTCCATCAGATCCTGATCAACCTGCTCCCACATTTCCGTGGCCACAACACCGGGCGCAAAGCCGGTGACGGTAATGTTATGTTTCGCCAGATCCCGTGCGCCCGATTGGGTGAGCGACACCACCGCCCATTTCGAGGCACAATAGGGGGCAACATTGTCAAAACCCTGACGGCTGGCCACCGAGGCGGTGTTGATAATCTTACCGCCCTGACCTTGGGCAATCATCTGGCGGGCAGCTTCCTGCATGCCGATCATACAGCCCAAGCCGTTGATGCCCATGATGAAGTTCCAGTTTTCCTCGGTCACGTCCAGAAAGTTCATTGGCCGGTTGACGCCCGCGTTGTTGAATTTCACATCCAGCCGGCCGAAGGTTACAACCGTATGGGCGATCATCGCCTGCACCTGTGCACGATCAGTAACATCCACCGGGGCAGAGGTGACGCGACCGGGATGATCCACGGCAAAGCTCTGGGCCACCTCGGCCACCTTATCGCCGTTGATGTCGGCCAGACAGACCTGTGCGCCCTCGCGCAGCAGCGCCTCAGAAATGGCGCGGCCTATGCCCTGCGCTGCCCCTGTCACAAGGCAGACGCGATCCGATACACGTCCCATAGGCGTGCCCCTTCCAAATCTCGATTTTGGGAAATGCCATATGGGGCGCCTGCACCCGGCAGACGCGCCCCACATGATGATGCGCCTTAAAAGACGGGTTTGGTGAACTCGCCCATATTGTCCTGGGTGATCTTCGGCGTGTCGAAGTAGTTCAGGAAGGGGATGTCCTTGCCCGACAGGATATCGACGGCGGTTTGCAACGCGGCCTCGGCATCATCCACCGGAGATTGATAGATCGACCCCCAGTAATCCCCCGCTGCCATGGCCTCATACCCCACGGCAAAGTTGGTGGCCCCGACAAAGATGATGCCGTCACGGCCCGCAGCCTTGGCGGCGTTGAGAGCGCCAACGCCCATATTGTCATCGCCCGCGTAGACGCCGTCGATGTCGTCGTATTTCACAAGGAAGGCTTCCATCACCTGCTGCGATTTCTCGCGGTTCCAGTCGCCCGGCTGGGTGTCGACGATGGTTACATTCGGGCAGACCTCGGGCAGGCGGTCCTCAAACCCCTTGGCGCGTTCAATGGCGGTGGTGTAGCCGGGCTGGCCGGTGATGTGGACCACCTGAGCCTCATCCGCGATGCCCATGTCCTTGAACTTGTCGCACATGATCTCTGCCGAGCGCGCGCCTTGGGTGATGTTGTCGGGGCCGGAGAAGGACTTGATGAAGTCGAAGCCCGCCTCGGCAATGTTGGAATTGGTGACAACCACCGGAATGCCTGCTTTCTGCGCCTTGCGCACAGCGGGGATCACGGCCTCGCCATTGGTGGGCCAGATGATGATCGCATCGACCTCTTGCTGGATCAGGTCTTCCATCTGCGCAATCTGGCGGGCCACGTCGCCGCCCGCATCCAGAACCACGGCCTCGATATCCGCATTGGCATCGGCCGCGGCGATGAAGGCCTTCTCGTATGTGGTCTGATAGCTGTCCACACCCACGTTGTTCTGGGTGATGCCGATCTTCATGGTGTCGGCGGATGCTGCACCCGCCAGCAGGATCGCGGTGCTTGCGGCAAGCATGGTTCGAATATTCATATTTTGATCTCCTCCCGTTTTTTCCCGAGACTTCCTCCAGTCCCGAGCGCCCCTCCCGGACGCCAATGGACCACCCGGACGACCGGATGACTTCGAGCACAATGCCAAGTCTGCGTCATCCAAAATGTAGCGAAAATATCCAATCTGGATGTTTCGATATCCAATCTGGATACCTTCGCGCTACGCTGCATGTGTCAGTTTGGACATCTTCGAAAGGAAAGCCCGTGAGCGACTCCGCATCATCCAATCCGGATAAAATCACGAAACCCCGCAATCCTCTGTATCGCAAAAGGTCCACCGCGCCGATGAATGCCTTCGCCAGACATGACCAGACCGGCCCGGTGTCGCCTGAGGCGAAATCCGAGGCGCTTGGGGCGTTGTCGCTGCTCGAAGAGCTGAGCGACGAGCTGGAAGATACGCTCGATGTTTACGTGCCAAATGCCCATCTGCGCATGGCGATGCATCTGATCAAGGGGCATTTCGAGGCCAAGACCATCACGCCTACGTCGCTGATCGGGGCCAGCCGGGTGCCCTATGCAACCGCCACCCGCCGGATGAAGGAAATGGTGGAGGCGGGCCTTATCGAGCAGCGCCCGCGCACCAAATCCGGCAAGAGTTTCTCGATGCATCCCAGCGACAAGCTGTTGGACCAGTGGATGCAGCTCTCCGGGCGGGTGCAGCGCATGGCCGAAGGCCGCTACGGCGGGCGTCATCGCGGACAAGAGAGCAAGGACTATTACTTTGGCGGCAGCTATTCCGCCGCGCAGTCGATCCTGCCGATGCGGGTGCGCAGCGAGCCGTTGAAAGTGTCGGGCGGCCTGCGGGTGCTGGTGCATGGGGATCCGACCTTTATGGTGATGGAGAACCTGAAGCGCCAGTTTGAACAGGTGATCGGGGTTCAGATCAGCCAGCGCGCGTTTTCCATCGACCGGCTGCGCGAAGAGGCCCTGCGCAATGCGGACCGCGCCGCCAGCCGCTACGACATTATCGCTGTCGATCTGCCCTGGATCGGAGAGTTTGCCACCAAAGATGTGCTGATGCCGCTCGATCAGGTGATGGATGTGGCCCGGCTGGATACGGCGGATTTCCACACGGCGGGGTGGACGGCGGCGCATTGGGGCGGGCGGGCCTATGGGGTGCCCGCGCAGACCACGCCGGAGTTGCTGTTCTATCGCCGCGACCTCTTTGCCGAGGCGGGGCTGGAGCCCCCCGCGACCACCGATACGCTGTTACACGCCGCAAGGGCGCTGCATGACCCGCGCCATGGCCGCTATGGCATTGCGTGGAATGCGGCGCGCGGCACGGCGCTGGGGCATACGGCCTTGATGACGATGGCGGATTTCGGCCAACCGGTTCTGGACCTGCCTGCCAACGCCGGCGGGTTTGACACCGACGGGCTGGCGGATCGGACGTACCGCGCCACCATCGACACGCCTGCGGGGCTTCTGGCGGCGGAATACCTGTTGGAACTGCTGCAATATTCGCCGCCCGACATCCTGTCGATGTCCTGGTACGAGCGGGTGCGCCCCTATGCGGCGGGCAATATCGCCATGGCCTACGGCTATACGCTGCTGGCCCCATATTTCGAACTGGACGAAAGCTCGCCCGCTTATGGTCAGACCGGCTATCTGCCGCATCCCGCAGGTGCGGGCGGCAACCCGATTGCCCCGGTGGGCGGCTACGTCATGGGCATTCCAGCCAATCTGGCGCCCGACCGCATTCCTGCCGCTGTCGAGGCGCTGATGGTGTTTACCTCACCCGAGGCGCAGAAGCTCTTTGTGCAGCACGGCAGCCGGACCAATCCGCGGTACTCGGTGGGTTCGGACCCTGAGGTGCGGCGGACCTCGCAGATCTTTGAGGCGGTCGACGCGATGTCCTGGCGTGATGAGCTGCAATTCTGGCCGCGCCCGCCGGTGCCGGAAATCGGCCAGATCATCCGCATCTGTGGCGAGGAATTTCACGACATGCTGCGCGGGGTCATCCCCCCGCGCGAGGCCCTGCGACAGGCACAGGCACGGGCCGATGCCCTGATTGCAACACAAAGAACATAGCGACTTTAGGAGGAGAGATCATGGACCCCAACCGCTTGAAAGGTAAAAATATTCTTGTTACGGGTGCGGCCCGTGGCATGGGGGCGACCAATGCCGAAGCCTTTGCGGCGCAGGGGGCAAATGTCTGCATCGGTGATCTCGACGGCGATGAAGCGCAGGTGCTGGCCGACAAGATCAACGCCGCCGGAAACGGCAAGGCGATCGCCATTCGGATGGATGTGACCAAACGCGAGGACAACGCCGCCGCCGTCAAGGCGACCGTGGATGCCTTTGGCTCCATCAATGTCGGCCTGTTCAACGCTGGTCTCAACAAGCCCCGGTTCTTCATGGATATCGATGAGGACAACTGGGACATGATCATGAACGTCAACACCAAGGCGATGTGGCTGGGCATGCAGGAGACCGCCCGCCAGATGATCGCGCAAGGGCCGATGGCGGATCACCCCTACAAGCTCATCAACGTGGGCAGCATCGCGTCGCGCAAACCGCTGGTGGATGTGACCGTGTATTGTACCTCGAAATACGGCTGTCTGGCGCTGACCCATTGCGGGGCGATTGGCCTGTCAGAGCATAATATCACCGTCAACGGTTATGCGCCGGGCGTGGTGGTGACGCCGCTTTGGGAGCAGCTCGACAAGGATCTGGTCGAGATCGGTTTCAAGGAGCGCGAAGGTCAGGCTTATGACGACATCGCCCGCGATGCCTTGCAGATCAAACGCGTGTCCTACCCCAAGGATATCGTCGGCACCGCGTCCTTCCTCGTCTCGGACGACAGCGACTACATGACCGGTCAGATGATCCACATCGATGGCGGCTGGTGCATCCAGTAACACACTAACAAACTGAAATTACGCGATAAACGGGTGTGCGAGCGCATACCCGAAGGAGGAGCTATGTCTCGCGCACTGACCCCGAACGTCCTGACACCACAGGACCTGGAGCCCAATTGGCAATGGGAAGGCCGCCTGCCCGCATGGGGCCCGACACAAGTGGATTTTGAGCGCCGCGTCGATCACGACCGGCTGCGCCGCTACCGGCTGAGCCGCACCCGCGAGGCATTGAGGAAAAGCAGCGCAGGCTCGCTTTTGCTGTTTGATGTCAACAACATCCGCTATGTGACCTCGACCAAGATCGGCGAGTGGGAGCGCGACAAGATGTGCCGCTTCGCCCTGCTCACGGGCGATGACGCGCCGCATGTCTGGGACTTTGGCTCTGCTGCGGTGCATCATCGCAAATACTCCGACTGGTTGGTGCCGGATCACTGCCACGCGGGCGTTGTCGGCATGCGCGGCACCATCCCGCCGAGCTTTGGCCTGATGAAGAAATACGCCGAAGACATCGCGGGCCTCATTGAGGACGCGGGCATGAAAGGCATGCCGGTGGGCGTGGACTATGCCGAAACCGCCATGTTTGAGGCCCTGAAAGAGGCCGGCATCAATGTGGTGGATGGCCAGCAGATCATGCTCTCGGCGCGCGAGATCAAGAATTGGGACGAGATCCAGCTGCTGACGCAGGCCGCCAGCATGGTCGATGGCGTCTACCACATGATCTACGAGGAGCTGAAACCCGGCGTGCGCGAAAACGAGATTGTCGCCATGTCCAACAAGCTCCTCTACGAGTGGGGCTCGGACGATGTGGAGGCGATCAACGCCATTTCGGGCGAGCGCTGCAACCCGCATCCGCATAACTTCACCGACCGCATGTTCCGCCCCGGCGATCAGGCGTTCTTTGACATCCTGCAAAGCTATCAGGGCTATCGCACCTGTTACTATCGGACCTTCAACATCGGCAAATCGACGCCCGCGCAGGTGGATGCCTACGTCAAGGCGCGCGAATGGATTGATGCGTCGATCCAAGCAATTAAACCGGGCGTCACCACCGATCAGGTTGCCAAACTCTGGCCCAAGGCCGAGGAGTTTGGCTTCCCGGACGAGCTGTCGGCCTTTGGTCTGCAATTCGGCCACGGGCTGGGTCTGGCGCTGCACGAACGACCCATCATTTCGCGCGCGGTCAGCCTCGACAACCCGATGGAGATCCAGACCGGCATGGTCTTTGCGCTGGAAACCTATTGCCCGGCCAGCGACGGCTATTCCGCCGCGCGGATCGAAGAAGAGGTGGTGGTGACAGACACCGGCTGCGAGGTGATTTCGCTCTTCCCCGCCGAAGAGCTGCCGATCGCCAACCGTTACTAACCTCCCCCGAAGACTGCTCGGGCCTGCGGGTCCGGGCACTTTTTCTAAAGAGAGATCCCATGAGTCCCGCCAAGACAGCATCGAACACCGAAGACTATCTGCGCATGTATCGCCAGATGGTTCGCATCCGCACGTTTGAGGACAACGCCAACCAACTGTACCTTTCGGCCAAAATGCCGGGGCTCACGCATATGTACTCCGGCGAAGAGGCCGTGGCCGTTGGCATCTGCGAGGCGCTGAAGATCACCGACAAGATCACCTCGACCCACCGGGGCCACGGCCATTGCGTCGCCAAGGGGGCCGCGTTCAAGGAGATGTTCTGCGAGCTTCTGGGCAAGGAAGAGGGCTATTGCCGTGGCAAGGGTGGCAGCATGCATATCGCCGATCAGTCCAATGGCAACCTCGGTGCCAACGCGATTGTCGGCGGCTCCATGGGGATCGCGACGGGGTCGGCCTTTACCGCGAAACTCTTGGGCAAAGACGATGTGACGGTCTGTTTCTTTGGCGATGGCGCCACCGCGCAGGGGCTGATGTATGAGGTCATGAACATGGCCGCGCTGTGGAAGCTGCCGGTGATTTATGCCTGCGAAAACAACGGCTACTCGGAATACACCCGCACCGATGAAATCGCGGCTGGCTCCATCACCGCCCGCGCCGAGGCCTTTGGCATCGAGGCGCATCAGGTGGACGGGCAGGATGTGCTCGCCGTCAATGAACTGACCGAACAACTGGTGGCCCGCGCCCGCAAAGGCGAGGGGCCGTTTTTCATGGAGCTGATGACCTATCGCTATCACGGCCACCACGTCGGCGACATCAACCGCGAATATTACCGCTCCAAGGAAGAAGAGAAGGATTGGAAGGAAAACCGCGATCCGATCATCAAATTCCGCGGCTGGCTGGTGGAGCAGGGCATCGCCACCGAAGACGAGATCGAGGCCCTCAATGACGCGGTGCGCAAGGATGCCGAAGAGGCGGTGACTTACGCGCTGGAGGCCAGGTACCCCGACGAGTCCGAGGTCGACATGCACGTCTTCACCGATGTCAAACACGCGCTGGCCTGAGGAGAGCGACATGCGAGAGATTACCCTATCCCAAGCCGTTAACGAGGCGTTGGCCGAGGAAATGCGCCGCGATGAGACCGTGTTCATCATTGGCGAGGACGTGGCCGAAGCGGGCACACCCTTCAAGGTGCTGAGCGGTCTGGTCGAGGAATTCGGCACCAGCCGCGTGGTCGATACCCCCATCGCAGAGCCCGGTTTCATGGGGCTTGCCGTGGGGGCGGCGATGACCGGCACCCGCCCCGTTGTGGACCTGATGTTTGGCGATTTCATCTATCTGATCATGGATCAGCTCTGCAATCAGGCTGCCAAGACCCATTACATGTCCGGTGGCAAGATGAGCGCGCCTCTGGTCCTGCGCACCAATCTGGGCGCGACCCGGCGCTCGGCCGCGCAGCACTCGCAATCGCTGCACGCGCTAGTGGCGCATATTCCGGGGCTGAAGGTGGCCATGCCCTCTTCCGCCTATGAAGCCAAGGGGCTGATGAAGACCGCGATCCGCGACGACAACCCGGTTGTGATCTTCGAAGACAAGCTGATGTACAACGACAAGGCCCCGGTGCCCGAAGAGGAATATCTGATCCCCTTTGGCGAGGCCAACATCCTGCGCGAGGGCGCCGACATCACCCTGATCGGCACGTCATCCATGGTGCAGGTCTGCGAGGCCGCCGCCGAGATCCTCGCCAAGGAGGGCATCAGCGCCGAGGTCATCGACCCGCGCACCATTGTGCCGCTTGATGAGGACACGCTGATCAACTCCGCCAAGAAGACCTCGCGCGTGATCGTCGTCGACGAGGGCCATCAGAGCTATGGCGTCACCGGCGAAATTGCCGGGCGGATCAACGAGAAGGCCTTTTATCACCTGGACGCGCCGGTGCTGCGCATGGGCGCGATGGATGTGCCGGTGCCCTTCACGCCCGCGCTCGAGGACCTTACCGTGCCCACCCCGGAGGCCGTGGTCGAGAAGGCGCGCAAGCTGATGTCGGGGGAGATGATCCATGCCGCATGAGGTGATCATGCCCGCGCTTGGCATGGCTCAGGACTCCGGCTTGATCGTGGCGTGGCATAAGGCGCCCGGTGATGAGGTCGCGGCTGGCGACGTGCTCTTTGAGGTAGAGACCGACAAGGCCACGATGGAAGTCGAGGCACAGGCCAATGGGGTTCTGAGTCAGGTGCGTCACGAGGCGGGCGCCGATGTGCCCGTGGGCGAGGTGATCGCGATGATCGGCACCTCTGCCGAGGCCACTGCGCCCGCGCCCTCCGATGGGGACGCTGCCAGCACGCCGTCCCCTGACGCTGCCGCCCAGGCACAGGAAATCCCCGATGGCCACGGCGTCATCATGCCCGCGCTTGGTATGGCCCAGGACTCCGGCTTGATCGTCGCCTGGCACAAGGGCCCCGGCGATGAGGTCGCCTCTGGTGATGTGCTCTTTGAGGTGGAAACCGACAAATCCACCGTCGAGGTCGAGGCCGATACAAACGGATTTGTCGCGGCCCTTCTGGCCGAAGCGGGTGAAGAGGCCCCGGTGGGGGAGGTGATCGCGGTGATCTCCAAAGAAAAGCCAAACGCCCCCGTGCAACTGAGCCGCAGCGCCCTCGGCGACGCCCCGGCACCCGCCGCCGTGGCCCAACCGGCAGAGCCAGAGGCCAAAGCCGCTCCAACCGCAACTGAAGCGCCAACCTCGGCGCCCGCGCAACCGGAGCCCGCCACTGATGGGCGCATTCTGGCCTCGCCCAAGGCCCGGCGGCTGGCGCTGGAGCAGGGCCTTGATTTTGCGCGCCTGGCAGAGGCCGGCCATCCGCAACCCTATCACGTCGCGGATCTTGAGACCCTGCGCACCCTGCCCACCAAGGCACCCGAACCTGCCGCCGCCAGCGCCCGCCGTCTGACCGCCGATCTCGCCAGCGAAGGGTTCTCCGAATTTGCCGCCTGGGCGCGAGACTCTGCGGGCCTCAGCGATGCGGCGGCGCTGCTTGCGGGCTTTGCCGGGGCGAGCCTTGGCCGTGCGGCCATTGTCGCGGTGGAGACCCTGAGCGCGCAGCGCCTCTATCAGGTGCCGCGAGGGCCTTTGGGGGATGTCACCGAGGCCGATCCCGACAGCCCCCCGGATCTCTGCCTGCGCGATCTGCGTCTGAGCCGGATCAGCGGCGTTGACCTCGGACCCGAGGACTGCCCAACGCTGACGCTCTGTGCTGACGGCTTTGGGCTGGTGGTGACGCTGGAATGCGCTGCCCACAGCCTCACCGCGCGCGAGGCTGTCGCCCTTCTTTCCAATTTTGCAGCGCGGATGGAACAGCCCGTCCGCCATCTGCTCTGAGCCATGGAGACTGTCATGGAATGCACCGATCTTTACATCAACGGCACATGGGTGCCCGGCGCCGAAAAGACCCGCTTTGACGTGGTGAACCCCGCCACCGAAGAGGTGATCACCTCGGTCGCCTCTGCCGAAATCAGCGATGCCGACGCCGCATTGGACGCCGCCGAAGCCGCCATGAAGGACTGGGCCGCGCGCACCCCGCGCCAGCGGTCCGAGGTATTGCGCAAGGCCTGGGAGCTGATGAACGCGCGGCTGGAGGAATTTGCCCATTACATCACGTTGGAAAACGGCAAGGCCCGCGCCGATGCCATGGGAGAAGCCACCTATGCGGCAGAATTTTTCCGCTGGTTTTCCGAGGAAGCCGTGCGCGCCGACGGGATGCTCACCCATGCGCCCGCCTCGGGCGCGCGCATCATGGTGCAGCACAAACCGGCGGGGCTGGCGGTTCTGGTCACGCCTTGGAACTACCCCGCCGCCATGGGCACCCGCAAGATCGCGCCCGCCCTGGCTGCGGGCTGCGCGGTGATTATCAAACCCGCC
>NZ_JAKRFD010000012.1 GCF_022348185.1 Epibacterium sp. Ofav1-8 | reverse complement strand
CGGCCTCGGCATAGGCCGCATCGGTAAACCCCGCAGCCTCACCCGCGCCAGCCTCGATACAGCACTCAAACCCCAGCTTCTGAAGATCACGCGCCGACAATGGCGTCATCGCTACGCGCGACTCGCCCTCGGCTATCTCTTTTGGTGTGCCTATTTTCACCAGTCGTCCCCCTGTCTGCACCGACCACGGCGGTCAGGTGCGCACGTTTCGCAAATACACTGCATAAGGTGCGCAAGAATGTTGCGCAAGCTTTTCGCTGCGTCGCGGCACACCTTCGGCGGTCCCCACGGGTGCAGGGCCGACAGGCCTCAACCGCCGCGCACGCGCGCTCAAAGCAACAGATGTTCCGGCGAATGAAAAGCATGGATCACGAGAATTTTTGCCGATTGCGACAAAACAACCGCGTTTTCCGTCACCCTGCGCAAGAATCTCGCCAAAATGTCTTTCTGCATTTGCCAAAGAGACGCCTTGGCACAGCTGGCCCGTTGTGCTCGTCGCAGCGCCCCCTCAGGCAGAGCGTTGCAGAGCCGCCGGGCGGGTGCCCCCGGCCCAGGCCCGCGCGGCCTCTCCGAAGGCTTCGAACAAGGGGCGCGAGACCGGATCCTCACCAGCGCGATATTCCGGGTGCCATTGCACGGCGAGGCTGAACCCGGGCGCGTCCTTGACATATATCGCTTCCGGGGTGCCATCCTCGGCCTGTCCTTCGACCACGATGCGCGCCCCCGGTGTCTTGATCCCCTGCCCGTGCAGCGTGTTGGTCATGACCTCGCGCGCGCCAAGCAGGCGATGGAACAGGCCGCCCTCGACCAGGGTCACCGGGTGCCGCAGGGCGAACTTCTCCTCGATGCTGCCATCCGGCGGCATGCGGTGGTTCATCCGGCCCGGCAGGTCGCGGATCTCGGGATAGAGCGTGCCGCCCATGGCCACGTTGACCTCCTGAAAGCCGCGACAGATCCCGAAAAACGGCTGGCCCCGCTCCACGCAGGCCCGCACCAGCGGCAGGGTGATGGCATCGCGGGCGCGGTCGAAATCGCCATGCGCTTCGGTCGGGTCCTCACCATACTCCTCCGGGTGCACGTTGGGACGCCCGCCGGTCAGCAGAAACCCGTCAAAGCTCTCCAGCAGTTCCGCAACGCTGACATAGCGCGGGTCGGTGGGGATCAGCAGCGGCAGACAGCCGGACACATTCGCCACCGCATCCGAGTTCATGGTGCCGCCCGCATGGGTCGGGTATTGATCGTTCATCAGGTAGGAATTGCCGATAATGCCGACTTTGGGGCGCACGCTGGAAGTCTCCGGAACAAATGGACGCTATTGGATCAGAGGTCACGGTAGCGTGACCGCCCATCAGCGCGCAACTCTTTAGCGTGGCGCAAGCCCCTGTTCACTGGTGCACAGGGGCGACAGATCACAAAAACAGCAGCAGGCGCCGCCTCCCGTCCATACATAAGGGCTGCGGCAATGCGGTGATGCTGCCTTCTCGCCCCAAGGGCGGGCAAAGGGCTGTTCCAGGCGTATGCCCCGAAGCAGCCCCGTGTTTTCAATCCGACAGGTGTGCGGCTCAGATCTCGGCAGTGAGACCTGCGGCCTCGACACCTGCCTTGGCCGCCACCGCGTCATTGTCGGAGGTATCGCCGGTCACGCCGACGGCGCCGATCACCGCGCCGGTGTCATCGCGCACCAAGACGCCGCCCGGCACCGGCACAACCTGTCCCCCGTAGACACCGTTCACCGCTGCCATGAAATAGGCCTGCTGTTCGGCCCGGGCCATCTGCGCGGTGCCGGCCATGCCCAGCATCACCGCGCCATAGGCCTTGCCCTGGGCGATCCCGAACCGGCCCGGCGCGGCGCCATCCTCGCGTTCAAACGCCAGCACATGGCCGCCCGCATCCAGCACCACGACGGAGAGCGGCTTCAGGTTCATGTCACGGCCCTTGGCGCGGGCGGTCTCGATGATGGTGCGGGCCTGGTCAAGAGAGAGGCTCATATCTGCAAATCCTTGGTCGAGAAGAAGAAAGGCCGGGGAAACTCCCCGGCCTCGAAACCATGTCAGCCTTGCGCCTTCAGTTCAAGGCGGCGGGCGTGCAGCACCGGTTCGGTATAGCCCGAGGGCTGGATACGGCCCTTGAACACCAGATCGCAGGCGGCCTGAAAGGCGACACCATCAAAGCCCGGTGCCATCGCGCGATAGCTGGGATCAGAGGCATTCTGACCATCCACCACCGCGGCCATCTTCTGCATCGCGGCCATCACCTGCTGTTCGGACACCACGCCGTGGTGCAGCCAGTTGGCCAGCGCCTGGCTGGAGATCCGGCAGGTGGCGCGGTCTTCCATCAGCCCGACATCGTTGATGTCCGGCACCTTGGAACAGCCGACGCCCTGATCCACCCAGCGCACGACATAGCCGAGGATGCCCTGGGCGTTGTTCTCGATCTCGCGGGCGATGTCCTCCTCCGACAGGTTCTGGCCGTCCATCACCGGGATGGTCAGCAGATCGTCAAGCGTGCCACGCGCGCCGCCCGCCTTCAGCGCGTCCTGACGGGCCAGCACATCCACCTTGTGGTAATGGGTCGCGTGCAGGGTCGCGGCGGTGGGCGACGGCACCCAGGCACAGGTGGCGCCGGATTGCGGGTGGCCGATCTTGGCCTCCAGCATCTCGCCCATGCGGTCGGGCATCGCCCACATGCCCTTGCCGATCTGGGCCCGGCCCTTCAGCCCGCAGGCCAGACCGATGTCGACGTTGCGATCCTCGTAGGAGGCAATCCAGGCGGTGCCCTTCATTTCGCCCTTCCGCAGCATCGGTCCCGCCTCCATCGAGGTGTGGATCTCGTCGCCGGTGCGGTCCAGGAAGCCGGTGTTAATGAAGGCAACGCGGGATTTTGCGGCGCGGATGCATTCCTTGAGGTTGGCGCTGGTGCGGCGCTCTTCGTCCATGATGCCGATCTTGACGGTGTTGCGCGGCAGGCCCAGCGCGTCCTCGACATGGTCAAAGATCTTCACCGCAAAGGCGACCTCTTCCGGCCCGTGCATCTTGGGCTTCACCACATAGACAGAGCCGTGCAGCGAATTGCCGCCCTCCGCCTTGAGGTCGTGCATGGCGCAGAGCACCGTGATCATCGCATCGAGGAAGCCTTCGCCGGCCTCGCGCCCGTCGCTGTCCAGCACCGCCGGGTTGGTCATCAGATGGCCAACGTTGCGCACCAACAGCAGCGAGCGCCCCTTGAGCGTGGCCTCTGCGCCGGTGGGCGTCTTGTAGGCCACATCCTCGTTCAGCACCCGGGTGAAGCTCTTGCCGCCCTTGGTGACGTCTTCGGCGAGGTCACGCTTCATCAGGCCCAGCCAGTTGGAATAGGCGGTGACCTTGTCCTCGGCGTCGACGCAGGCGACGGAGTCCTCGCAGTCCATGATGGTGGAGAGCGCCGATTCCAGCGTGATGTCATTGATCCCTGCGGCGTCATCCTTGCCGATGTTGCCTGCGGCGTCGATCTCAAGGATCGCGTGCAGCCCGTTGTTTTTCAACACAATACGTGTCGGGGCACCCGTGTCGCCGACATAGCCCGCGAACTGGCTGGCGTCTTTCAGCGCCGGAACCAAAGCGCCATCCTCGACCCGCAGGCCGGAAATATCGGACCAGGAGCCGCTCGCCAGCGGGAAGGTCTCATCGAGGAAACCACGCCCCCAGGCGATCACCCGCGCGCCGCGCGCGGCGTCATAGCCCTTGCCGGTGGGCAGATCGCCCATCGCATCGGTGCCATAAAGCGCATCATAGAGGCTGCCCCAGCGCGCGTTGGCCGCGTTCAGGGCAAAGCGCGCATTGGTGATCGGCACCACCAGCTGCGGTCCCGGCACATGCGCGATCTCTGGGTCCACATGGGTGGTCTCCACCTCGAAATCCGCGCCTTCGGGCACCAGATAGCCGATCTCCTGAAGAAACGCCTTGTAGGCCGCTGCGTCATGCGGCTGACCGCGGCGCTCCAGATGCCAGGCGTCGATCTTGCCCTGGATCGCCTCGCGCTTGGCCAGCAGGGCGCGGTTCTCGTCGCCCATGCCGTTCACCAGCCCGGACAGGCCCGCCCAGAACGCATCCGCGCTGACACCGGTGCCCGGCAGGGCCTTGTCCTCGACAAAGGCCGCCAGAGCGGAAGCCACCTGAAGTCCATTCCGTTCGATCCGACTCATTTTCCTGCTCCTCTCGGCGGTACACAATTGCATGCCGCGTGATACGGGAAAAGTTTCCGATCAGCAACAAATCCGACACTCAGGAAATGCGAACGCATCTTCTCGTTTTTCAAGAAAGTGTTCCGGGATTTCCGATTTCATCCCTCCTGACCGGCGGCATGGGACAGGGCCGGGGCAAAACTGGCGAGGTGTTCGCAGCCTCCCCGCCCCGGCCCCTGTCGCGCTGCCGGACCACCCGGCGCGCGCAGCCAGGCGGGGCGGCGGCCGATCATGCGGAGGTGGTGCGGGCCTCTTATTCGCCCGCAGTGCCCGCTGTCCCGGCTGTATCATCGGTTGATGTCTCCACGTCGCCGCCAAGCAGGGGGTGCCCGTCATCGGTCAGATCGTCGGCAAACCCGAACAGGGCCAGCCCCAGAACGATCAGCGCCAACAGAGCCACCAGCCAATACAGCCCGTAACGGCGCTGGCGCACTTCCTTGCGGGTGGTCATCGGGGTCTCTGCATCGGACATGATACTCTCCTTTTTGAACAAAGAGACGAAGGGCGCTTGCCCGACTGTCTCCGGTTGCATACCTCTGGTGAACAACGCACGCGCCCCGGCGCAGGTTCCCAGAAATCGCGAAGGATGTATCCATGAAAGACGCCGCCCCAAGCACCGAGCCCGAGACCTTCTACCTGAAGGACTACACCCCCTTCGGCTATGTGGTGGAGAGCGTCGAACTGGTCTTTCGCCTCGCGCCGGAGGCCACGCGCGTGCTGTCGAAAATCCGGTTCGCGCCCCGGGGCGATGCGCAGGATCGGCGGTTTTTCCTGCATGGTGAGCAGCTTAAGCTGATCTCTTCACGTATTGATGGCACCGACGTCACCCCCGAAGTCACCGATACGGGCCTCACCTGCGACGTGCCCGACCGCCCCTTCACCTGGGAGGCCGAGGTGGAGATCAACCCCAAGGCCAATACCGCGCTCGAAGGGCTCTATATGTCCAACGGCATGTATTGCACCCAATGCGAGGCCGAAGGGTTTCGCAAGATCACCTACTACCCCGACCGCCCCGACGTGATGGCCACCTTCAGCGTGCGCATCGAAGGTGCGGAAAAGGTGATGCTGTCCAACGGCAACCCGGTGGATGCAGGCAGCGGCTTTGCCGAATGGCACGATCCCTGGCCCAAACCGGCCTATCTCTTTGCCCTGGTGGCCGGTGATCTGCTCAACCATTCCGACCGCTTCACCACCCGCTCGGGCAAGGAGGTTCTGCTCAACATCTGGGTGCGTCCGGGCGATGAACACAAATGCGATTTCGGCATGGAGGCGCTGAAAAAGTCGATGACCTGGGACGAGGAGGTCTATGGCCGCGAATACGACCTGGACGTGTTCAATATCGTCGCCGTGGATGACTTCAACATGGGCGCGATGGAGAACAAGGGCTTGAACATTTTCAACTCGTCCTGCGTCCTGGCCAGCCCTGAGACCTCAACTGATTCCAATTTTGAGAGAATTGAGGCGATTATCGCCCATGAGTATTTTCACAACTGGACCGGCAACCGGATCACCTGCCGCGACTGGTTCCAGCTCTGCCTGAAGGAGGGTCTGACGGTCTATCGCGACGCCCAGTTCACCGCCGACATGCGCTCCGCCCCGGTGAAGCGGATCGAGGATGCGATCGACCTGCGCGCCCGTCAGTTCCCCGAGGACAACGGCCCCCTCGCCCACCCGGTGCGCCCCGAGTCATTCCAGGAGATCAACAACTTCTACACCGCCACCGTCTACGAAAAGGGCGCCGAGGTGATCGGCATGCTGAAACGGCTGGTCGGGGATGACGCCTACTACACCGCGCTTGACCTCTATTTCGACCGTCACGACGGGCAGGCCTGCACCATCGAGGACTGGATCAAGGTGTTCGAGGACAGCACCGGCCGCGACCTGGGGCAGTTCAAGAACTGGTACAGCCAGGCCGGCACCCCGCGCCTGTCGGTAGAGGACAGCTATGACGACGGCAGCTACACGCTGACCTTCCGCCAGACCACGCCGCCGACGCCCGGTCAGGACCACAAGGACCCGAAGGTGATCCCGATCGCCGTGGGGCTACTTGGCCCCGATGGTGACGAGGTGGTCCCGACAACGGTGCTGGAGATGACGGAGGCCGAACAGAGCTTCCGCTTTGACGGGCTGTCGGCCCGCCCGATCCCCTCGATCCTGCGGGACTTCTCGGCGCCGGTGATCCTGGCCCGCGACACCTCGGCGCAGGAACGGGCCTTCCTGCTGGCCCACGACACCGATCCGTTCAACCGCTGGGAGGCGGGCCGCGAATTGGCCAAGGCCTCGCGCATCGCCATGGTGACCGAGGGCGCAAGCCCCGATGCGCAGTATCTGGAGGCGCTGCAATCGCTGGTGCGCGACGACACGCTGGACCCGGCCTTTCGCGCGCTGGTGCTGACACCGCCCAGCGAGAGCGAGATCGCCCAGGCACTGGCCGACCGCGGCGTGACCCCCGACCCGGATGCGATCCACGACGCCGCCGAGACCTTTGCCCAGACGCTTGCCCAGAGCCTCTCGGACAGCCTGCCGCGGCTGTTCTCGGCCACCCAGGTCGAAGGCCCCTACCAACCAGAGGCCAGGGACGCCGGCCTGCGGGCGCTGAACGGTCGGCTGCTGGCGCTGCTGACCCGTATCGACGGGGGCGATGCCGCCGCCAAGCAGTTCGAGCTGGCCGACAATATGACCGTTCAGAACACCGCCCTCGCCTGCCTGCTGAAGGCCGAGAAGGGCGACACCCAGAGCCAGGCGTTCTTTGACCAATGGCAGGACGACCGGCTGGTGATGGACAAATGGTTCGCCTTGCAGGTGGCCACCGCCCGCCCCGACCGCGCGCCCGCGGTGGCGGCAGAGCTGACCCGGCATCCGCTGTTCACCATCCGGAACCCCAACCGGTTCCGCGCGGTGATGGGGGCGCTGTCGATGAACCACGCCGGGTTCCATCAGGCCGACGGCAGCGGCTATCAGCTGCTGGCGGATCAGCTGATCGCGCTCGACCCGCTGAACCCGCAAACCACCGCCCGCATGTGCACCGCTTTCCAGACCTGGAAACGCTATGATGCGGAGCGCCAGGCAAAGATCCTGACCGCGCTGGAGCGGATCAAGTCCACCGAGGGGCTCAGCCGCGACACCAACGAGATGGTCAGCCGGATTCTCGATGCCTGACCGCGGTGCCCCTGCCCCGGGCGTGTTCCGCTTCTGTCGGGACGCGCGATCGGCCGGAACGGTTCTGGTGATCGCCGGCTGGGCCGGGGTGGTGGCCGCGCTCTGGCTGTTGTTCGAGGCGCGCGGCTGGATTGTCGCGCTCCTCGCCCTGCCGCTCCTGCCCTCGCTGTGGGAGCTGTGGCGCAATCCCGAAGCCTGGTTCGAACTCACCGCCGACCGCCTGCGCTGGACCTCTGCACGCAGCACCGCCGACATCGCGCTGGCGGAAATCGACCATGTGCTGCTGGTCACGCGCTGGGATTTCTCCATCCGCGCGACGGTTCACACCCGCATCGGCACCCATCACCGCCTCCCGGCCGAAGTGACGCCAAAGGCCACGGCCCTCGAAGACGCGCTGACGCAGCGCGGGATTGCGGTGAAAAGACAGCATTTTACTGTTCTCTGAGACGCATCAATCGGCCGGAATTCGCCAGCATTTCCCGGGCCTTCGGCAAAATGCCGCGCTTTTGCCGCCATTTACTGACCTGACGCCGGAATTGATCCGGCGAACACCCCCTCGCTGCCATGTTTGCGCCCCAAAGCTTTCCGACAGTCGGACCCAGACCAAAGACTGCTGCACATATCTGGGACCAGCTGATGCCACTTTCTGCACCACCGGCAAAAGACGGTTTGAAAAAGGCGCTTCGCCTCATCTCGACGCGCCTGCCGCCTCTGCGATCCCCCGGCGGGATTCGCCTGCCGCACCTGCCGCTGCCGCGCGCCCTTGCTGCGGGCGCGACCGACGCGGCCGAGGCAACAGCCCCGCTCAGCCTCGAGGATGTGCTCTCGATCCCGGTGCCGGCGACCAATGCCGAGGATGAGGCCGCCGATGCCGCCATCGCCAAGGGGCAGTTCCTGGCCCGTCAGGAACTGTGGGAAGACGCCGAGGCACGGATCATCGCGGCGGACACCGCCCGCGATGCCACCCCCGGCGGCACGCCGATTGCCGATCTCCTCGCCTACGGGGCGCGGGCCGACGTGGTCAACGCGGTGGAACACGCGCTGTCCGAGGGGCTGCCGCTGACCGAGCGTGTCACCCTGGACGGCATCATGTCGCTGGAGCGCATGCGGCTGGAATGCGCCCGCACGCCGGTGATGTCCACGGTGGTGGCGCTGGCGCATCTCGATATTTCCTGGGCCTGTCGCCGCGCGGCCAGGCGCAAGGTGAACCGGCAGCGCAGCGCCATCCTGTCCCGCGCCGAAGCGCATCAGAGCCGCGCCCGGGCCCTGCTGGAGCAGCTGCCCGACGAGGCCGCCCAACAGCCCTTTGTCGCCGCCGCGCGCTGTGCGCTCTACAGCGCAGGCGGCGCGGCGGAGCCACGGCAGATCGCCGATGACTATATCGACCTGATCCGGCTCGATCCCTGCAACCCCCGCCATCAGCGCGCGCTTGGCACGCATTTGGCCGAGCAGGGCACACACGGGCTGTCGGCGCTGGAGCTCGAAGCCCGCCGCGTCGCCGCGGTGGTCCAGGATCACTGGGGTGCGGCGGGATATGCCTGGGTCTATTTCGACGCCCTGGCCCAGTCCGACGCCGCCTGCCTCGGGGTCGATGTGGCGTTTTTCCTCGATGGGATTGCCGACATCGTTGCCCGCGCACCCAGCCAGGATCGCATCAACCTGATGTCGGCCTATTGCAGCATCGCACTGAAGCCGCGCCCCAACAGCCCCCCCGAGGTGGCACAGGTGCGGGCGCAGATCGCCGAGGCCGCCCATTGGCTGATCCGGGACCACCTGCGCGAGTTGCACCCGATGATCTGGGCCCATGCCTCGGCCGGCTTTGACAATGACGCGCCGGTGCGTTCGCTACGCCAGTTCGCCGAACGGGGCCGCATGGACGCGATGCGCGCCATCGCCGATCTGTTTCGCGACGAGATCGAAGCCGGCTACCGGGTGGTGTTCACCGCCGATGGCCCCGAGGTCACACCCGGCTAACCGGAGAGGCCTCGGTCGGGCTTGAGGGGGCGGCGGGCGGCGCGCGACAGCACGCACGCAGGCCGCCGCGCCGCTATTTCTTCTTGAACGCATCCATCAGGGCCGCGCCCAGCGCCCCGGTGTCATTGCCCGGTTTACCGCCCTTTGGTGCCGCGGACATCTTGCCCCTTGGCGCCTGCGCACCGCGCCCCCTGGGGCCGCCCTTGCTGTCGCTCTTGGCGGGACCGCGGGCATTGCGGTCGTCCCGGGCCGAAGCGCCGCCATCCTTTTTCATGGTGAGACCGATGCGCTTGCGCGGCACATCCACCTCGACCACGGTAACCTTCACCACCTGGCCGGTTTTCACGATCTCATGCGGGTCCTTGACGAATTTGTCGGCCAGCTGGCTCACATGCACCAACCCGTCCTGATGCACGCCGATGTCGACAAAGGCGCCAAAGGCGGCAACATTGGTCACCGTGCCTTCCAGCACCATGCCGGGCTTGAGGTCGGTGATCTCCTCCACCCCATCGGTAAAGCTCGCGGTCACGAAAGAGGGGCGCGGGTCGCGGCCCGGTTTTTCCAATTCGGCAAAGATGTCGCGCACCGTCGGCAGGCCGACATCGCCAGAGACAAAGGTCTCGGCGCGCACCGATTTCAACGCCGACCCATCGCCCATGATCTGGCGGATGTCACGCCCGCAGGCGGCGACGATCCTGCGCGCAACATCATAGCTTTCGGGGTGCACCGCAGAAGCATCCAGCGGCTCCTTGCCGCCCTGAATGCGCAGAAAACCCGCACATTGCTCAAACGCCTTGGGGCCGAGGCGCGCGACTTTCAGCAGCTCCCTGCGGGTGGCAAAGGCGCCGTTGATGTCGCGATGGGCCACGATGGCTTCGGCCAGACCGGGGCCGAGGCCCGAGACATGCGCCAGGAGCGGCGCTGAGGCCATGTTGAGGTCCACGCCCACCGCGTTCACCACATCCTCGATCACCGCCTCCAGCGATTTGGAGAGTTTGTGCTGGTCCACGTCATGCTGGTACTGGCCGACGCCGATGCTCTTGGGTTCGATCTTGACCAGTTCCGCCAGCGGATCCTGCAGGCGCCGCGCGATCGAGACCGCCCCACGCAAGGACACGTCCAGATCGGGGAACTCCCGCGCCGCCAGTTCGGACGCGGAATAGACCGAAGCACCGGCCTCAGACACCACCACCTTGGTCGGGGCTTTCACCTTGGCGGGCAGGTTCTTGATGACCTCGGCCACCATACGTTCGGTTTCGCGGCTGGCGGTGCCATTGCCAATCGCGATCAGCTCAACGCCATGTTCCGCAATCAGCTTCAGGATGGAGACCTGCGCCCCGCGCAGATCGTTTTTGGGTTGAAACGGGTACAGGGTCTCGGTGGCCACCAGTTTGCCGGTGGCGTCAACCACCGCCGCCTTGACGCCGGTGCGAATGCCCGGGTCCAACCCGAGAGTCGGTCGCGCACCGGCCGGCGCTGCAAAGAGCAAGTCCTTGAGATTGCGCGCAAAGACAGCGATCGCCTCGTCCTGCGCCCGCGTGCGCAGATCGCCCATCAGCTCCAGCATCATCGACAGCGACAGTTTCACCCGCCAGGTCCAGCCTGCCACCTTGCGCAACCATTTGTCCCCCGGGGCACTGCCGCGCACATTCAGCACCGCCGCGACCATCTCCTCGGCCCGCGCCACGCCGTCGTCGCCCGGGGGCGCGATGTCCAGCGTCAGCACGCCTTCGTTCGAGCCCCGCAGCATCGCCAGCGCCCGGTGCGACGGCGTGGTTTTCCAGGCCTCGGAATGCTCGAAATAGTCCGAGAATTTCGCCCCCGCCTGTTCCTGACCCTCGACCACCTTGGCGCTCAGCACCGCCTCGGATTGCATATAGGTCCGCAGCCGCCCCAACAGATCGGCGTTCTCGGTCAGACGTTCGGTCAGAATGTCACGCGCGCCATTGAGGGCCGTTTTGGTATCGGCAACCGCCTCGGACAGATAGCCCGCCGCCAGCGCCTCGGGGTCGGCTGCGCGATCCGCCAGAATCGCATCCAGCAGCGGCTCCAGCCCGTTTTCCCGCGCGATCATCGCCTTGGTGCGGCGCTTGGGCTTGTAGGGCAGATAGATGTCTTCCAGCTGCGCCTTGGTCTCCGCCTTGGCGATGGAGGCCGCCAGATCATCCGTCAGCTTGTCCTGCGACCGGATCGACTCGAGGATGGCCGCACGGCGTTTCTCCATCTCGCGCAGATACTCCAGCCGCTCCGACAGGGTGCGCAGCTGGGTGTCGTCCAGCCCGCCGGTGACCTCCTTGCGATAGCGCGCGATGAAGGGCACGGTGGCGCCTTCGTCCAGCAGCGCCACGGCGGCGCTGACCTGTTTGGCGCTGGCGCTGATTTCACCGGCGATGGTCTGGCTGATGCGTGCGGATGTGTCCAAGGCGGCCTCCTTTTGAACTGCTCGGGCTGCCACTTCTAGCCCTGCCGGCACACGCCGCCAAGAGGCTGAATCGCCGCCAAGCCATCCTTCGCTGAGGGCCGCGCACGTCCGCGGGCGGAAGCGAGGCGCCCGCCCATGGGGGCGGACGGGCGCTGCCCGGGCTTACAGCCCGTGCAAAAGTGGAAATATCGACCCGGCTCCCGGTTTCATGTACCCCCTGCCCCCTTGCCCCCTGCCGCCCGCGGGCCTAGAACGCTGTGCAGACACAGATATACGGATACGGCGGAAAACCATGCTCGACCTGACATATGAACTCCCCAAGCCCAAGGTGATCGCGGGCGCCAAGCATGACTGGGAACTGGTCATCGGCATGGAGGTGCATGCCCAGGTCAGCTCCAATGCCAAGCTCTTCTCGGGGGCCTCGACCCAATTCGGCGCCGAGCCGAACGCCAACGTCGCCTTTGTGGATGCGGCTATGCCCGGCATGCTGCCGGTGATCAACGAATATTGCGTCGAACAGGCGGTGCGCACGGGCCTCGGCCTCAAGGCCGACATCAACCTCTGGTCCGCCTTTGACCGCAAGAACTACTTCTACCCCGACCTGCCGCAGGGCTATCAGATCTCGCAGCTCTACCACCCCATCGTGGGCGAGGGCGAGGTGCTGGTTGAACTTGGCGACGGCACCGCCCGCACCGTGCGGATCGAGCGTATCCACATGGAGCAGGACGCCGGCAAGTCGATCCACGACATGGACCCGTCGATGTCCTTCGTGGACCTGAACCGCACCGGCGTGTGCCTGATGGAGATCGTCTCGCGCCCGGACATCCGTGGCCCCGAGGAAGCCGCCGCCTATATCGCCAAGCTGCGCCAGATCATGCGTTACCTTGGCACCTGCGACGGCAACATGCAGAACGGCAACCTGCGCGCCGATGTGAACGTCTCCATCTGCCGCCCCGGTCAGTATGAGAAGTATCAGGAAACCCAGGATTTCTCCCATCTCGGCACCCGTTGCGAGATCAAGAACATGAACTCCATGCGCTTTATCCAGCAGGCGATCGAGGTCGAGGCCCGGCGTCAGATCGCCATCGTCGAGGCAGGCGGCGAAGTGGAGCAGGAAACCCGGCTTTATGATCCGGACAAGGGCGAAACCCGCTCGATGCGCTCCAAGGAAGAGGCGCATGACTACCGCTATTTCCCCGACCCGGATCTGCTGCCGCTGGAGATCGAACAGGATTGGGTCGACGGCATCAAATCCGCCCTGCCCGAGCTGCCGGACGAGAAGAAAGCCCGCTTCATCAAGGACTTCGGCCTGACCGATTATGACGCCTCCGTGCTGACCGCCGATGTGGAGAGCGCCAATTACTTCGACGCCGTGGCCGAGGGCCGCAGCGGCAAGCTGGCCGCAAACTGGATCATCAACGAACTCTTCGGCCGCCTCAAGAAGGACGACAAGGAGATCACCGAAAGCCCGGTATCGCCCGCACAGCTCGGCAGCATCATCGACCTGATCGCAGCCGACACCATCTCCGGCAAGATGGCCAAGGAGCTGTTCGAGATCGTCTATACCGAAGGCGGCGACCCGGCGGTCATCGTCGAAGAGCGCGGCATGAAGCAGGTGACCGACACCGGCGCCATCGAGGCCGCGCTGGACGAGATCATCGCCGCCAACCCCGCCCAAGTGGAAAAGGCCAAGGTCAACCCAAAGCTCGCCGGCTGGTTCGTCGGCCAGGTGATGAAAGCCACCGGCGGTCAGGCCAACCCCAAGGCTGTGAACGAGCTGGTCGCCAAGAAACTGAGCTGAGGCTCGGGGACAGATCGAAACCAAGGGCGGCCCATGGGTCGCCCTTTTGCGCTCTAGAGCATAGGGCAGCGCTCGCCCGAGGTGGGGGCAAAGCCCCCGCCTGGGGGGCGGGCGGGGGCTGCCCGGCCTATCGTCCGGGCGACCTCACCAATCAAGCGCCCATTGCACCAGGCCTTCGATCCCTTCTTTAAGTTTCTTTTTCGCAACGCCCGATATCACCTGTCCGACAGCCATACGCGGGGCCGCAGATTGCTCCCAATACAGTCGAAGTGACACAGCAACCTGAGCCATCCGGTAGTCGATATCTCTGCGAATCTGGCTCTTGATCGCGGAGTTTCCTGCAATAAACTCCCGCTGGATCATACCGTCGAGGTCATCCAACAGTTTTTCAAAAACAGCAATCGCTTCCGGCGCCATGGGAACACGACTATCCGCCGTGTCCTCCTTGATCTGCGCCAATCCGCGCCGGAGATCTTCCATCAGATCCGCAAGCCGTGTCTCGTCCGATGATCGAATATCACGCAGAGCACCAAAGCGCAGCAAAGTGGCCGAGAAATGACTGTGGATCAGGTCCAGCAGATTTTGCACCGTCCGCTGAAACGGGATGTTCAGCGGGCCAAGCTCCGCTACAGTTTCCGAATTCTGCGCGTAGCCCTGTAAAATTTCCCCACAATCAATAATCCAGCCCACATTGAGTTGGGTGAGCTGCCGTGCCTTGGAGGTCTCCGTCAGCACCTCTTCAAAGTAGGTCAGGATGCCGCCTGCTCCTTGAAGGGAGCGTCCCTCCCGGTCAACTGCGCGCATAAATGTCTCGATTTCATGCCTTTGTTGGTCCATGCCAGCCACGAAATCCGAAACCGCGTCGGGATCTTTGAGATGCTTCAGGTCCTCTGCGAAGGGCAGCAGCTCCATCAAGTGACGGATGTCGTTGAAACCGAATTGCCCCAGCGCAGCACGCAGCAATGTGGTTGCCTCGCCCTGCGTCTCAGTTGAAATACGATAGCTGTGCTTTTCCTCAAGCTTTTCAATCACCCCCGCTACATGCTCCGCGCCCTTGTCCCAATCCCCGGGGGCAATCAAGGCGATGTCCTGCATCAACTGCCAATGGCTCCGCCAGTCACCCGTCAGCGGGCGGCCCGCAAGCACGGCCTCATACCAGCGGATCCAAAAGCTGTAGCCGGGATTGGCCTGCATCCAGGTCCGACCGCTGGTCCAAGAGGTTGCAATCTTGTCGGGGATCTCTTCCGGCCACAGGGGCAGCGTCAGCAGGTCGCCCCCGAGATCAATTCCCTGAATATCTTGACGGAGAAGACTCATAATTTCGGCGGAGGCGGCGTAGGCGGAGGCGGCGTAGGCGGCGTCGGCGGCGGAGGCGGCGTCGGTGGCGGCGTCGGCGGCGGCGTAGGCGGCGGGGGCGGCGTCGGCCTCGTCGGCGGCGGCGTAGGCGTAGGCGGCGGAGGCGGCGGCGTAATCGCCGGCGTCGGCGGCGGCGTTTCTGATATCCGGGGTTGGCATTCTGCCCGCAACCCCGGATATCAACATGCTGCGCAATGACGGTAAGGGTGTCACATCACCTGTGCGCGCCCAGTCCTGCCGCATCGCCGCAGCCCAGATCGGAAACACCCGCAGCGCGCAGCGTGTCGCCAAAGTGACCGCAACCTCATGGCGCCGATCCTCTGGCAGCGCCTCCAGCCACGCCTTAAAACTCTCGCGATCTACAATCTCTTCAACGTGAACCATCGCCCGCACAAAACCGTCCGCATCCAATCCCGCTACCCTGCCCCAGTCCTGCGTCCCCAGCAAGGGCGCTTGACCTCTCCGCGCCCCTCGGCAATCTTGCCGCCATCAGCAGGAGCTTATGGATGACCACGCCTTTCACGGACGCGCTCGAAGCCCGTCTTACCCGCTATGCCGCCATCGACAGCCAGAGCGATGAAACCTCCGACAGCACCCCCAGCACCGCACTCCAGTTCGACATGCTGCACCTGTTGCGGGACGAGCTGACCGCGATGGGGGCGCAGGATGTCACCCTCACGGAGTATGGCACCGTGCTCGCCACCATCCCCGGCACCACGCAGGGCCCCACGGTGGGCTTCCTCGCCCATGTGGACACCGCGCCGCAGTTCAATGCGACCGGCGTCAAACCGCGCGTCATCAAGGGCTACAACGGCGGCGACATCAGCTTTCCCGACGACCCCGACCTGGTGCTCTCCCCCGCCGAACACCCTTATCTGGCGACGAAGATCGGCCACGACCTGATCACCGCCTCCGGCACCACGCTGCTGGGTGCCGATGACAAGGCCGGCGTCGCCATCATCATGACCATGGCCGAACACCTGCTGCAAAACCCCGGTGCCCCCCGCCCGCCGATCCGCATCGCCTTCACGCCCGACGAGGAAATCGGCCGTGGCGTGCAGCCACAGCTGGAACAGGACCTGGGGGCAGATTTTGCCTATACGCTCGATGGTGGCAGAGTGGGCGAGGTCGAATATGAAAGCTTTTCTGCCGACCGCGCCGTGGTGAAAATCACCGGCGTGTCGATCCACCCCGGCTTTGCCAAGGAAAAGATGGTCAACGCCATCCACCTCGCCTCCAAGATCATCCAGACCCTGCCGCAGGCCACGATGACGCCGGAAACCACCGACGATCGCGAGGGGTTCATCCACGCCACCGACATGCTGGGCGGCTCCTCCGAGATGGAGCTCCGCTTCATCCTGCGCGATTTCGAACTGGACGGGCTGGAGGCCAAGGGCGCGCTGCTGCGCCGCGTCTGCGATGCGATCGCCGCGACCGAGCCGCGGGCGGAGATCACCTGCGAGATCACGCCGCAATACCGCAACATGCGCTACTGGCTGGAACAGGACATGACCCCGGTCGAACTTGCCCATGCCGCCTGCCGCGATATCGGGCTGGAGCCGGTCTCGGTGCCGATCCGCGGTGGCACCGACGGCTCCCGGCTGACAGAGTTCGGCACGCCGACGCCGAATCTCTTTACCGGCATGCAATGCATCCATGGCCCCTTGGAGTGGATCTCGGTTCAGGATATGTCGCTGGCGACGCAGATGTGCCTGAAGCTGGCAGCGCGCGCCGCTGCCGTGCCAAAGTGACAGATGCCTCTGATCTTCTTTCTCTCCGCCCCGCACAGCTGCTAGGCTGGTGTCGTGGGCCGCATAGGAACATGTGATGCAGAACTACGAGTATAAGGTCGTCCCCGCCCCCAATCGCGGCAAGAAGGCCCGCGGTGTCAAAACACCGGAGGCCCGCTTTGCCAACGGAATTGAGGGCATGCTGAACGAGATGGCCGCACAGGGCTGGGAGTTTCAGCGCGCCGAGATGCTGCCCAGCGAAGAGCGGTCGGGCCTCACCGGGACCAAGACCACCTGGCGCAATATCCTGGTGTTTCGCCGCGCCCTTGCCGCCCCCGGCGTGGCAGAGCCCACGCCCGTCGCCGCGGCGGATCCCACACCTGCCGCCGACGCAACAGCCGAGGCCGCGGCCCCCGCAGCCACGTCAGAACCGGACGCGCAGCGGATTGCCGAGACGCCGCGGGTCTCCCTGCCCGATGCCCAGCACGCCCCGGAACCGGCGCCGCTGACGGCGATCGCCGGCGACCCCGAGGCCCCGCCCGAAGCGGTCCCTGTGCCCGGTCCCGGCGCGCGCCGCATGGTTGCCGACGACGGGGTCGAGGAACTGAGCCCGGTGTCGGGCCTCACGGCGGCGCTCAAGGCCCGCGCCAGCCGCGGCAAACCGCAGGACTGAGCCCCGATGATGACGGACCGGCCACCGCGCGGGCGGCCGGTCCCCGTGCCTTAAGCGCCGATGTCCAGTGCCAGGGCGTGGATTCGCGGCACGATGTCGCCCAGCGCCTTGTGAACGGCGCGATGCTGCGCCACCCGGGTCATGCCCTCAAAGGCCTCCGCCCGGATCAGCACGTTAAAATGGCTTTCGCCTTTGCCGTCGTGCCCGGCATGCCCGATATGGCTGTCGCTGTCGTCCACAACCTCCAAGCGACTGGGCGCAAAGGTCTTCTCCAGGGTTTCTTCGATTTCGTCTCTTACGCTCATTGCAGCGTCACTCCGCCTGTTGTTCATAAAACTGTGCCCGCCCCCCTTTTATCTCTCGACCGTTAGACTAAACTGCTGCCTCCGAGTCGAACAGATGCGTCTAGAAGGTGCTCCCGCATGACCAAATCCGATCCCTTTGGCTTCGATATGTCCATTCGCTCCGCGAAAAAGAAAAATCCGCGCGGGCGGCGGAGCATGTCCGGCGCCTCGGAAACCTCCGTGCGGGTCTGCGATCACCCCGGCTGCGAAGAGCCCGGAAAGTTCCGCGCCCCCAAGGCCCCCGATGTGCTCGACGACTTCTACTGGTTCTGCCAGCAGCATGTGCGCGAGTACAACCAGAAATGGAACTTCTTCGAAGGCACCACCGAGGCGGAGATGAATGCCCAGGCCTCCAAGGACAAGGTCTGGGAACGCACCACCAAGCCGCTGGGCGACCCCGAAGCCCGCGCCTGGGCGCGTCTGGGCATCGAGGACCCGCATCAGGTGCTGGGTCAGAATGCGACCAAGAACCCGGGCAAGAACGGCCAGTCCGCCGGTCGCCGCCTGCCCCCCACCGAACGCCGCGCGCTGGAGATCCTCGAAGCCAAGGACGACTGGTCCAAGGCCGAGATCCGCAAGGCCTACAAGAAGCTCATCAAGGTGCTGCACCCGGATATGAACGGCGGCGACCGCAGCCAGGAAGAGCAGTTGCAAGAGGTCATGTGGGCCTGGGATCAGGTCAAGGACAGCCGCAGCTTCAAATAAGGCGACCGCCGGCAGCCCCCGCGCCCGGGGCGCTGTCTCGGGTCGCTGTTCGGCCCTTCCCGACACGGCTCTTCCCGAAACGGCTCTGGCCGCCGATGTTTTCCCGCCCGGGCCGTCATGGCGCCGGGCGCCTTCTTTTTGGGCAGCTCTCACAGGCGTGAAACGGCTTGAGCACAGGCAGATGCGGGAATGCAGGATTTTCTGTTACATTGAGTTGTTACGCGATGCGTCAACCCGGGCACGCCCCGGCGCACAACCAGATCCGAGGGGCCGCGCGCCCCGGAGTGTCAGTCCAGATCTTCAGAAAGGGATTCGAAGACGCCATGTTGTACGACCTCGTCCTGACCTTGCATGACATTGCTCTCCTCGTGGCCTGCGGTGCGGCCGTGGCCCTGGCCGCCCATCTCGGCTACAGCCTGAAGCGCCCCGACCTCGGGCTCTGGCCCGCCGCCGAAGGCTGGCGTCACCATCTGGCCTTTGGCCTGTTCCGGATGTTCTGCGGCGCAACCGTGGTGTTTGCCCTGACCGAAATCGGAGTGAACGGCTGGGGCCACTGGGCGCGCTACGTGGTCGGCCTGCCGATCATGGTGATGGCCTTTGGCATCACGCTCTGGGGCTATCGGTTCCTCGGGATCGACAACACCTACTGCGACAACGGCGGGCTGGTGACCGGCGGCATGTACGAATACTCCCGCAACCCGCAATATGTGACCTCCGTGCTGGCCACCGTCGGCCTCGGTATCACCACCGGGTCCTGGATCACCGTGGTGTTGGCGGTGGTGTTGTTTGCGCTCTATTTCCTATTTGTGCTGAACGAGGAACGCTGGCTGCTGAAGGGCTATGGCCAGGCCTTTGCCGACTACATGCGCTCGACACCGCGCTTTGTGGACGAACGCAGCCTCGAACGCCTGCGCGCCGCGCTCTGACCCTGACCAACGGCAAAACCCGCCGCGCACCCTCCGCCACAGACGGCCTCCTGTCCCGGGGGCCGTCCTGCGTTTGGGCCGATGTGTGCGCGGCCCTTGTATTGGCGGGTTTTGCCGCTACCTGCACCGCACTGCGGCTTTGGCGTATCAACACAACGGTTTCCCTTGCCCTCCCGGGCATCTTCAGGCACCAATCCTGCGATTACGCGCAAGACGCATCCCGATAGAGACCGACGGGCCACCTGACAGACGCCAATCGCCCGCGCCCGAGACTGACAAGACAAGGACTGACCCCATGACCGACGGCCTGCTGGATATGAACGCAAAACCGACCGAGACGATCTCGGTGCGTGAGGTCTTTGGCATCGACACCGACATGACGGTGAAAGGGTTCGCCGACGGCACCGAACGCGTGCCGGCGCTGGACCCCACCTACAAGTTCGATCCCGACACCACGATGGCGATCCTTGCCGGTTTCAGCCACAACCGCCGCGTGATGATCCAGGGCTATCACGGCACCGGCAAATCGACCCATATCGAACAGGTCGCCGCGCGCCTGAACTGGCCCTCGGTGCGGGTGAACCTCGACAGCCACATCTCCCGGATCGACCTGATCGGCAAGGACGCGATCAAACTGCGCGATGGCAAGCAGGTCACCGAGTTTCATGAAGGCATCCTGCCCTGGGCGCTGCGCAACCCGGTGGCGATCGTGTTCGACGAATATGACGCGGGCCGCGCCGACGTGATGTTCGTGATCCAGCGCGTGCTGGAACATGACGGCAAGCTGACGCTCCTGGACCAGAATGAGATCATCACCCCAAACCCGTTCTTCCGCCTGTTTGCCACCGCCAATACCGTGGGTCTCGGCGACACCACCGGGCTTTATCACGGCACCCAGCAGATCAACCAGGCCCAGATGGACCGCTGGTCGCTGGTGGCAACGCTGAACTACCTGCGTCACGATGCGGAAACCGCCATCGTCCTGTCCAAGGCGCCGCATTACAACACCGAGAAAGGCCGCAAGCAGATCGCCCAGATGGTGACCGTGGCGGATCTGACCCGCACCGCCTTCATGAACGGCGACCTGTCGACCGTGATGAGCCCGCGGACGGTGATCAACTGGGCGCAAAACGCCGAGATCTTCCGCGACATCGGCTATGCCTTCCGCCTGTCCTTCCTCAACAAATGCGACGAGCTGGAGCGCCAGACGGTGGCAGAGTTCTACCAGCGCTGCTTTGACGAGGAACTGCCGGAAAGTGCTGCAAACGTAAGCCTCGGCTAAGGAGCGGGGGTCGGACGGCTGCGCCGTCCGACCGGTGCCGAGGCCCCCTCGACGGGGGCCTCGGCACCCCGCCCCGGCGGGGCGGGACCAGTCATTGTTCAAATGACTGGACAGCGCCGCGCAAAGGACGAATGCTTGCCCTAGGAGCACCGGTTCATGACCAAACCCTCAGATAACCCCGCAGATCCGTTCAAAAAGGCGCTGGCCGAGGCCACCAAGGTCATGGCCGACGATACCGAACTGACGGTGAACTACTCGGTCGACCCCTCGGGCATGAGCGGCGACACCATGCGCCTGCCGCAGGTCTCGCGCCGGATGACCCGCGAGGAGGTGCTGCTCGCCCGCGGCACCGCCGACGCACTTGCCCTACGTCGCAAGTACCACGACGAAGGCGTGGCCAGCCGCTATGCGCCTTCGGGTGATATGGCGCGCGAGCTTTATGACGCGATGGAAAGTGCGCGGTGCGAGGCGATGGGCGCCCGCGACATGCCCGGCACCGCCTCCAATATCGACGTCAAGATCCAGAATGAGGCGCTGCGGCGCGGCTACGATCAGGTCACCTCCTCCTCCGAAGCGCCACTCGCGGTCTCTGCCGGCTATCTCATCCGCCACCTCGCCACCGGCCGCCCACTGCCGGAGGCCGCCGCCAATGTGATGGAACTGTGGCGCGGCTTTATCGAGGCGCAAGCCGGTGAGACGCTGGAAAACCTCGACGAAACCATCGCCGACCAGGCCACCTTCGCCAAATTCGCCCGCCGGGTGATTTCCGATCTCGGCTACGGCGATCAGTTGGGCGACGATCCGGACGACCTCGATGACGAGATGAACGACGAGTCCGAAGAAACCGCCGAGGAAGAGGAACAGCCCGACAGCTCCGGCCAGGACGACAGCGAAGAGGAAGAGGCCGACGCCTCTCCCGAACAGGCCCAGGAGCAGCAGCAGGACGAAAGCCAGGCCCAGGTCTCTGCCGACGACATGGCCGAGGAAGAGATCACCGACGAGACCGAAATGCCCGATGGAGAGGCCCCGCAGGAGCCCCCCGCGCCGCCGCCGGTCTCGGACGCCGATCCGGACTATCGTGTGTTCCTTGATGCCCATGACGAGGAAATCGCCGCCGAGGATCTGGCCGAACCGGCGGAGCTGGAGCGCCTGCGCGCCTATCTCGACCAGCAGCTGGAGCCGCTCAAGGGCGCGGTCTCGCGGCTGGCCAACAAGCTGCAACGCCGGCTGCAAGCGCAGCAGAACCGCTCCTGGGAGTTCGACAAGGAAGAAGGCGTGCTGGATGCGGGCCGTCTGGCCCGCGTCGTGGCCAATCCGACCACACCGCTGTCCTTCAAGGTCGAAAAGGACATGGAATTCCGCGACACTGTGGTGACGCTGCTGCTCGATAACTCCGGCTCCATGCGGGGGCGGCCGATTTCCATCGCCGCGATCTGCGCCGATGTTCTGGCCCGCACGCTGGAGCGCTGCAACGTCAAGGTCGAGATCCTCGGCTTTACCACCCGCGCGTGGAAGGGCGGGCTCTCGCGCGAGGCCTGGCTGAACGACGGGCGCCCGCAATTGCCGGGCCGCCTGAACGACCTGCGCCACATCATCTACAAGGGGGCCGACGCGCCCTGGCGCCGGGTGCGCCCGAACCTTGGCTTGATGATGAAAGAGGGGCTGCTGAAGGAAAACATCGACGGCGAGGCGCTGGAATGGGCGCACCGGCGCATGGTGGGACGCCCCGAAGCGCGCAAGATCCTGATGGTGATCTCCGATGGCGCGCCGGTGGATGATTCCACACTTTCGGTGAACCCGGCCAATTATCTCGAAAAACACCTGCGCGACGTGATCGCGATGGTGGAGAAGAAAAAACAGGTGGAGCTGCTGGCGATCGGCATCGGCCATGACGTGACCCGCTATTATGATCGCGCGGTGACCATCACCGATGTGGAACAACTGGCCGGCGCCATGACCGAACAGCTGGCGGCACTGTTTGACAGCGATCCACGCGCCCGTGCCCGCGTAATGGGAATGCGCAAGGTCAGCTGACCTCCCGTCCGTTTGCGCCTGCGGCGGGCGCAGGGCTCCCGCCCCTTTGCCCCGCATCACAGATGCAAGACAAAGCCTTGGGCCCGGCCGCGCGCCTGACGGCGCGCGGCTCCAGCGCCCCCCTGCAGACGTCACGCACCGATAACGGCGTAGCGCACCCGCGCCGCGCCTCCCCCCGGGAGGCGCGGCGCTCGGCCCAACGGGCGCCCGGGGTCCCGCAAGGGAGGCTGGGCAACGGGCGGGAGCTTCCCCCTCCGCCCCCTCTCCCAGGGCATCCCGCCACATGGGCTTGTCTGCGCAGGCGTGATCTGTAACAAAACAACTCCCGGTCACCGCACGCCGTAACCCGGCGCCTGTCGCGACAGCACCGATGACGTCCCACCCACCTGCCTTCTGCCCCTCCGGGGTCCGGGCCTCGCCATCAGGAGAGAGAGATGTTTCAGACCTTCGATGTCACCGCACGCCCGGAACAGGGCCCGGAACGCCTTGCCGCGCTGCGGGCGCAGCTGGAAACCGAAGGCTACGACGGCTTCCTGATCCCCCGCGCCGATGCCCATCAGGGCGAATATGTCGCCGCGCACGACGAACGCCTGTCCTGGCTGACCGGCTTCACCGGATCGGCGGGGTTCTGCGCCGCCCTGCGCCAGGTCGCCGGGGTCTTCATCGACGGGCGCTACCGCACCCAGGTGAAAGAGCAGGTCGCCGATGTCTACACCCCCGTGCCCTGGCCCGAGATCACGCTGGGAGACTGGCTGCTGGACCACCTGCCCGAGGGCGGCACCATCGCCTATGACCCCTGGCTGCACGCCGCCCAGGAGATCCGCGACCTGACCACCCGTCTCGACGGTAGCGGCATCACGCTGGTGGAGACGGACAACCTGGTCGACCGGATCTGGCAGGATCAACCCGCCCCGCCGATGCAGCCCGCGGTCCCGCACCCCGACGAGATCGCGGGCGAAAGCGCAGCCGACAAGATCAACCGCCTCGCAGCCGACCTGCGCAGGGCCGGCCAGGCCGCCGCCGTCATCACCCTGCCCGACAGCATCATGTGGCTTCTGAACCTGCGCGGCAGCGACATTCCCCGCAATCCGGTCGCCCATGGGTTTGCCATCCTGCACGCGGACGGGCGCGTGGATCTCTTCATGGCCACCGCAAAACTCACCGATCTGCCCCTCGACCCGAGCGTCACCCGCCACGACCCTGAGACCTTCCTCGATGCGGTTGCACGCCTCGACGGCCAAATCGCCGCAGACATCCGCAGCCTGCCGCAGGCGGTGGCCAAGGTGCTGGGGCCGCAACTGGTCGCGGCCGGTGATCCCTGCGCCCTGCCCAAGGCCCGCAAGAACGCCGCCGAAATCGCCGGCAGCGCCGCCGCCCATGAACGCGACGGTGCGGCGGTGGCGGAAACCCTTGCCTGGCTCGATGCCCAGGCGCCGGGCACCGTGACCGAAATCGACGTGGTCAAGGCGCTGGAAGGGTTTCGCGCCGCCGATCCCAGCCTGCGCGATATCAGTTTTGAGACCATCTCCGGCACCGGCCCCCATGGCGCCGTGATCCACTACCGGGTTACCGAGGACACCAACGCAACGCTCCAGGACGGCCACCTGCTGGTGCTCGACAGCGGTGGGCAGTATCTCGACGGCACCACCGACATCACCCGCACAATCGCCATCGGCACCCCGGGCCGCGCCGAGGCCGAGGCCTTCACCCGCGTGCTGCAAGGCATGATCGCCATGTCCCGCCTGCGCTGGCCCGAGGGCCGCACGGGACGCGAACTGGAGGCGATCGGCCGCCTGCCCCTCTGGATGGCGGGGCAGGATTTCAATCACGGGCTGGGCCATGGGGTCGGCGCGTTCCTCAGCGTGCACGAGGGGCCGCAGGGGCTGTCGCGGCTCAACACCGTGCCGCTGGAGCCGGGCATGATCCTGTCCAACGAACCCGGCTACTACCGCGAGGGCGCCTTTGGCATCCGGATCGAGAATCTCCTGGTGGTCGAGACAGCGCCAGCCCTTGACACCGGCGACGCAGACCGCAAGATGCTGTCGTGGCGCACGCTGACGTTTGCGCCCATCGACCGCCGTCTGGTGGTGCCCGAGATGCTGTCCCCGGGCGAGCGCGACTGGCTCAACAGCTATCACGCAGAGGTATATCACAAGATCGCACCGCGCCTGAGCGCGTCGGCGGCCAAGTGGTTGGACGCGGCCTGTGCGCCGCTCTGATACTCGACTGTTACATTGACCGGGCAGAAGCCTTACCAAAGCTAGAAGGAGGGGGAACCCGATGAGCAAGATCACGATCCGCAAAGCGACAGGCAGATGGGTTGTCCGTTCGGGCGGCGCCGTTCTGGGCGAGACGTCCAATGCGCTGGAACTGAGCGAGGGCGATCTGGCCCCGGTGATCTACTTCCCCCGGGAAGACGTCGCCATGGCCTTCCTCGACAAAACCGAGAAGACCACCCATTGCCCACACAAGGGCGATGCCACCTATTATTCCATCGTCAACAAATCCTCGGTCACCGCCGATGCGGTCTGGAGCTATGAAACCCCGCTGGACGCGGTTGCGCAGATCAAGGGCCATCTGGCCTTTCTGCCGCTGGACTCCGTCAAGGTGGAACAGGTCTGAGCCGGTCCCGCCGCTGCGGTGTTCCGACACCAAGATCTCAAATGCAAAGCCGGGCAGGACTGCCCGGCTTTTTTGCAACAGTTTCCGGTTTTTTCTCGGACAGGCCGCCGGAAATTTCAAATTCCCGAAGTTTCCGCCTGTTTGCGTCCCCGAAATGTCGTGAAAAAGGATGACGCGTTTCTGCGGCGCGCGTGAGCGCAGCCGACACTCCCTACAATTGTAGGGGATTTTTACCGTCGTTTAATTCAGCCGGCCAGCAGCGATTCACACAGACTTCGTCGCATGAAATCGGCCCCATCCCGGTCCTGAGACTCTTGGGAATTGCATGTTGTTTCAACAACATAGTCAATGAGGGCCGTCAGTGCCGCCCGCTCATTTTCCTGCTCTGTCTTTGTCCTCGCGGACGCGATCTCTTGCGGACCGCCTGCCCAAGCACGCATTATTATCTTCCACCCGATGCCTGCTATTGTTAATCTTTTGGTAATAAAACTGCCCGGGTTAACCTTTGTTATCAAGTAAAATGTGGGGCGCGTTATGCAGCGAATTGATATTTCCCAAATCAGCGGGCGGGTATTGCGTGTTTTCCTCACAGTTTATGATGAGAAATCCGTCAGCCGCGCCGCCGAAGTGCTCAACAGCAGCCAATCCACGGTGAGCCATAATCTGGAGAAACTGCGCGGATTACTGGGCGATACTCTGTTTGTGCAATCCGGTCGCGGGATCGTGCCCAGTGCCCGCGCCGATGCCCTGGCCCCAAAGGTGCGCCGCATCCTGGTCGATCTCGAAGCGCTCGCCGATCAGGGGATCTATGATCCGGTGACCGATCCCGATCCTTTTGTGATCGCGCTCAGCACCAGCATTCTCGACACCGAGATGGAGACGATTGCCAAGGCGCTGCGCGCGAGCCTGCCGCAGAAACACGTGATCTTTCGCGACCTTGGCACCAGCGGGGTGATCGAGCCGCTGCTGGACTCCCGTCATGTGGACGTGGTGCTGACCCTGCGACCGCGCAGCTACCCCAATACGCTCAGCCGGCTGCCGCTGTTTCAGGACCACATGCGGGTGTTCTACGATCCGAACGCCCGCGGCCCTGTCTCCAGCGTCGAGGACTACTGCGCCGCCGCGCATGCCACCGTGGCCATCGGCCAGGGCCGCAAGAGCCTGCTGCAAGGTGAACTGGACGCACTGTCGATCCATCGCCGGATCGTGCTTGGCGCACCCAACCTGTGGGCCCTGATCCAGCTGATGCGCGGCACCGACATGATCGCCAGCCTGCCCGCCCGCGTTGCCCGCACCGCGGGGGATGTGCTGGCGTCCTCGCCCTTCCCCATCGATCTCGCGCCGATGCAGTTCGACATGGTCTGGCACCGGCGCTATGCAAACTCCGCGCGGCTCGAATGGCTGCTGATGGCGATCAAGACGGCGCTGAGCGAACGCTCCGATCTGCTGCACGATGCGACGCAACAGGCCCTGCGCAGCGCCCTGAGCCGCTGAGCGCGCGGCCCCGCAGCGCCGTTACCGTGTCATCGGTGTTCTTCGGCCGACACCGCCACCAGCGCGCGGTTATAGGCCTTGAGCGCATCCAGGTGGTGGATCACCCCGATCAGCCTCAGCGCCGGCTCTCCGGTCTCCGCGGCGCGGGCCTCCTCTTCGACCACGGGCAGGAACTCCACATCCGCCCGGTCAAAGATTGGCAAGGCCGCCTCCAGCGTCGCGGTCGGGCTGATCGCGATCCCTTCCGCCATCAGCGCCTCTGCCCCCTCCGGGTCGGAGGCCGACAGCGGCCGCATCACCTTGCCCACCTGCAAGGTGGCCAGCAGGTAGGACTGCGGCCCGGCGGCGCAGCGCAGGTTGCGTTTCTCCAGCTGGGTGAGAAAGAACGACCGGTCCACCAGCCGCGAGGCCAGCGCCGTGGACATGGAAATCGACACCATCACCGCCAGGCCGATCTGCCAGTCGCCGGTCAGCTCGAACACGATCAGGGTTGTGGAAATCGGCGCGCCCAGCACCGCCGCCGCCACCGCCCCCATGCCCGCAAAGGCATAGAGCGTATGGGTCCCGGACACATCCGGCAGCACCGCGGTGGCAATCAGGCCAAACGCGAGCCCGGTCAGCGCCCCCACCATCAGCGAGGGCGAGAACACGCCGCCGCCCATGCGCCCGCCCATGGTGATCGACACCGCAGCCACCTTCACGATGGCAAACAGGATCGCCTGCATCAGCACCAGTTGACCGGAAAGCGCCAGCACCGTGGTCTCATAGCCGACCCCGATGATATGGGGAAACCAGATCGCGATCAGCCCCAGCAGCAGCCCCGCCCCCGCCGGGCGCAGCCAGCGCGGCACGTGCAGCGCCGATTGCAGCATGGTGCCCATCCGGTCCGCCATGAAGATGGAGTGCATCAGCACCACCGCCACCACGCCGCAGATCAGCCCCAGCATCAGAAAGGCGGGCAACTCCACATAGAATTGCAACGCCCCGGGGGTGGTCAGCACAAACTCGGTCACATCGCCGTATTCCAGCCGGTTGATGACCGTGCCCGCCACCGAGGCCACCACGATCGGCGCGAAGGCATTGACCGAGAAATGCCGCAGCACCACCTCCATCGCAAACAGCGCCCCGGCAATCGGCGCGTTGAAGCTCGCCGACACCGCCGCTGCCACCGCGCAGCCCAGCAGGTCGCGCCCGGTGACACCATCGGCGCGGATGCGCTCGCTGACCCAGGTGGAGATCATCCCCGCCATATGCACCACCGGCCCCTCCCGCCCGGAGGAGCCGCCGGTGGACAGGGTCAGGAAGGACGCACAGGCCGAGGCCAGCCCCTCGCGGATTTCCACCCGCCCGTCGCGCAGGGCCGCGCCCTCGATCACATCGGCGACCGAGCGCACCCGCCCGTCCGGCGTGAAACGATGCAGGATGAGACCAACCACCAGCCCGCCCGCCACCGGCACGGCCAGCAGCAGATACCAGGGCAGCGTCGCGGCAAAACTGTGCAGGTAATCCACGTCCTCGGCGCCATAGACCGCGCCCTGAAGCGCCGTGATCCCCTTGCGAAAGAACAGCGCCGCAAAGCCCGCAAGCACCCCGATCACCAGCGCGATCAGCCAGAACTGGATCTGGCTCGGCCCCCGATGCACCAGCACCCGCCGCGCATCCGCAAGTTTCGCCCGGGTCTGGGCGAAATAGGCGGACAGGGCGGAACGGTGCTTGGGCGCCATCAGGGATCTCCGATCAATTGAGTAATAAATCAGACGCGCGCGGTGCCCAAGAGGGATATCGAAGAGATCTTTCCGTGGGGTAAACCGTCATTCGACCGTCAAGAGCGCCTGTGCGGCGGCGCGCGCCTCCGGCGTGATCCGATCCCCGGAGACCATGCGGGCGATCTCGTCGACCCGCTCGGCCGCATCCAGCGGCACCACCTCGGACAGGGTCACGCCCTCCGCGACCGATTTCTGCACCCGCCAGTGATGCGCGCCCTGGGCGGCCACCTGCGGCGAATGGGTCACCACCAGCACCTGGCTGCCATCGGCCAGCGCCTTCAGGCGACGGCCCACCGCATCCGCCGTCGCGCCGCCCACGCCCCGGTCGATCTCGTCAAAGATCAGCGTCTTTTCAGCGTCCTCGCCGCGCAGACAGACCTTCAGCGCCAGCAGGAACCGGCTGAGTTCGCCGCCGGAGGCAATCTTGTTCAACGGCCCCGCCGGGGCGCCGGGATTGGTCGCCACGGTAAAGGCCACGGCATCGACGCCCTCGGGGCCAGGATCGGCCGGTGTGATGCAGGTCTCGAACACCGCCCGCTCCATCTTGAGCGGCGCCAGCTCTGCCATCACCGCCGCATCCAGGGTGGCGGCGCTGTCGCGGCGTTTTGCCGACAGCCGGTCCGCCGCCGTCTGATAGGCCTGCTCCGCCGTCTTCAGCGCCTGTTCCTGATCGGCCAGGTTCTGATCGCCGGCATCCAGCGCCTGCAACTTCTCGCGCAGAACATCCGCATGGGCGGCCAGCTCGTCCGGCTGCACGTTGTGCTTGCGCGCCATGGCCCGGATCGCAAACAGGCGCTCCTCGCAATCCTCCAGATCGCCGGGGTTGAACTCCAGCCCCTCAAGGAAGCGCTCGACCCCGTCCTGCGCCTCGCCCAGTTCGATCATCGCCCGGCTCAGGGCGGCCAGCGGCGGCTCCAGCGCCTCGCCCGCATCCCCGGCGACCGCCTCCAGCCAGCGCTGCGCCTCGCCCATGGCCCCCTCTGCCCCTTCGGACAGCAGGCTGTGGGCGCGGGCAATGTCGCCGCGAATGCGTTCGGCGGCCTGCATCCGGCGGCGCTGTTCGTCCAGGCTCTCGTCCTCGCCGGGTTCGGGGCTGAGTTGGTCCAGCTCCGCCACCGCATGGCGCAGGAATTCCTCCTCGGCGCGCACCGCGTCCAGGGCTTCCCGCGTGTCCTCGACCTGTTTGCGGGCCTGCGCCACGGTGGCCCAGGCGCTGCGCACCTCGCCGACCTGCGCCGCCACACCAGCAAACTCATCCAGCATCGCGCGGTGGCCGCGCGGGTTCAAAAGCCCCCGGTCGTCATGCTGGCCGTGCAGCTCCAGCAGCGTGTCCGACAGCGCCCGCAGCACCTCGCCCGAGCAGCGCCGGTCGTTGACCCAGGCGGTCTTGCGGCCATCGGCGGTGTTGACTCGGCGCAGCAGCAGGCTGTCGGAGACCGGCAATCCCGCCTCTTCCAGCACCGCACGCGCCGCATGGCCCTCGGGCAGATCGAATTCCGCCACCACCTCGCCCTGCGCGGCCCCCTGCCGCACCAGCGCGGCACGGCCCCGCCAGCCCAGCACAAAGCCGAGCGAATCCAGCAGGATCGACTTGCCCGCCCCGGTTTCCCCGGTCAGCACGTTCAGACCCGGCTGGAAGGTCAGTTCCAGATGGTCGATGATCAGAAGGTCGCGAATATCAAGCGCGCGCAGCATCAAGATGCCCCGTAAAAAGCGCACCCCGATCCGGCGGACCCGCCCTGGGGACCCGAGTGCGCGAAACCGATACCGATCAGAGCCATTCGCCCTTGATCGACTGACGATAGATTTTGGCCAACCAGTTGTTGCCGCGATCCTTTGGCTTCAGCCCCTGAGAGGTCAGCAGCCGGAAACTGTCTTCGTACCACTCCGTCGAGCGGAAATTGTGGCCGAGAATCGCGCCGGCGGACTGCGCCTCTTCGGTCAGACCCAGCGACAGATAGGCCTCCACCAGACGGTGCAGCGCTTCGGGCGTGTGCGATGTGGTCTGGAAATCCTCCACCACCACGCGGAACCGGTTGATCGCCGCGCTGTAGTGCTGCCCCTTCAGGTAATAGCGGCCGATCTCCATTTCCTTGCCCGCCAGATGGTCAAAGGCGAGGTCGAATTTCAGAATCGCCGATGTGGCATATTCGCTGTCGGGATAGACCTCGATCACCGTGCGCAGCGCCTGAAGCGCCTGGAAGGTCAGCCCCTGATCGCGGCCCACCTCGTCGATCTGGTCATAATAGCTCAGCGCCAGCAGATACTGCGCATAGGCCGCGTCCTCGTCCGTCGGGTAGAAGTCGATATAGCGCTGCGCCGCCGACCGGCTGTTCTCGTAATCCTGGGCCTGGTGATAGGTAAAGGCCTGCATGATCAGCGCCTGCTTGGCCCATTCCGAATAGGGGTAAAGCCGCTCCACCTCGGAAAAGAAATAGGCCGCGTCCTCTTCCCGGTCGCGCGCGAGCTCGAATTCGCCGCGCTCGTAGATCTGGGCCGGAGAGAAAACCTCCAGGTTCTGCGAGGCCTGCCGTGCGTCGCCATCCGCGCCACCACATGCGGCGAGAGTCGCCATCAGTGCGACCGCTCCGATCCCTTTGGCTGCTGCCCTGATGCCGATCATTCCTGCCTCACTTCACCGTCTCGTTGACCCCCGCGCGGGGTGTCCTCTTTGTCTGTGCGGAGGCGGATTGCGGAACATTCGGCCCCGGCACCGCCACGGTCTAGCACATTCATATGATGTGCAAAACGCCTTTCACACTGCTCCCGTTCAATTGGCAGAGAAAGCCGGTGAGGGTCAAGGCTGCAAGCCGTGCCGATGCGATCCGCCACCGGGGAATTCCGGGCCCCGGCGCCCCGGGACAGGAAATGCCGGCGGCCGAAACGAAAAACGGCTGGCACAGCGCCAGCCGATATTACATGTCTCACGTCTGCGGGGCCCTGCCCCGTCTCAGGCGACGCGGCGCACCTGGGCGGGAATTTCGGACCACACCAGCCCCTGCCCCGGCAGGCGGGCGGTCATGATCGGGTCACAGGTGACCAGACGCACCGCACCCGGCTCTGCAAACAGCGCCCGCAGCAGCGTGTTGGTCAGCGAATGGCCCGCCTTCTCGCCCACATAGTGGCCAAAGATCGGCAATCCAGCCAGCGCCAGATCCCCCAGCGCGTCCAGCATCTTGTGGCGCACCGGCTCGTCCGAGTGCCGCAGGCCGGAGCCCGCATGCACGACAGGGCCATCAAACACCACCGCGTTTTCGCCCGGCAGACCGCCCAGAGCCAAGCCGTTGGCCTGCATCGCCTCCACATCGGCGCGGCGGCAGAAGGTGCGGCTGTCGCAGAGTTCGCGGGCAAAGGTGCCGTTGCGCAGATCCAGCTCGCGGCTCTGATGGCCGATGCCCTCTTCGGCGAACTCGATGTCAAAGGAGATTTTCAGCCGGTCGCATGGCAGCAGGGTCGCCCGCGCCTCGCGAGTTTCCACCATCACCGGTTTCAGCACTTCCCAGGCCTGCACCGCAACGCCAAGGCGATGGATACCGGTGGCCATGATCTCGCGCACGAACTGCGCCGAGGACCCGTCCATGATCGGCACTTCCGGCCCATCCAGCTCAACCCGGGCGTTGTGGACGCCACAGCCAGCCAGCGCCGCCATGATGTGCTCCACGGTAGAGACGGACACGCCGGCGCGGTTCACCAGCCGGGTGCACAGCGCAGTACGCTCCACCATGTCCCAGCGCGCCGGGATGGTGGTGTCGCCCAATGCGATGTCGGTCCGTTTGAAGGTGATGCCATGCCCTGCCCCGGCAGGATGCACGATCATCCTGGCCGGTTTGCCGGAATGCAAACCAATCCCATCAAAGGTGACTGCTGCTTTGAGCGTGTTTTGCACAACGTGCCTCTTGGGTTGCCTGCGGCCTCAAGGACCGCGTCGAGGGTACACCTAAGGGCTCCGCCGCTGCCTCACAATTCAATCTTTGTAACCGAATGTAACATCGAAAAAACAACTCGGCAGAAGGTCGCTCAGGACAGGCTAATACGCTGTTTCAAAACGAAAAAGAGCCGCCAAACGGCGGCTCTTTTAAGGTGTATTGTGAGCAATTAGTTGGCCTGGCGACGCAGGAACGCGGGGATTTCGATGCGCTCCTGATCCTCGTCATAGGGCTGCTCCGCCTGCTGCGGCTGGGTGTTCTGGACACTCGGCTGCACCCGCTGCGCGGCCTGCGGGCGGTTCTGCGTGGTTTCCTGCGGATGGCCCGTCATGCGGTTGATCAGCGAGTTGAGACCAAAGCGGCGCTGCTCCTGCGCATCGGCGGTGCGGCGCTGCGGCTGTTGCTGCTGCGCCTGCGGTGCTGCCGCCGGTTGCGCGCCATGCTGCTGCGGTGCTTTCTGCGCGCCCTGGTGACGCTGCGCGGCCTCGCGCAGGCGCACGATGGCATCCTGCGACGGTGTTCCGGGCGCCGGTGCACGCGGCGCGACAAAGGCTTCTTCCGGCGCGGCAGCAGGACGCTGTTGCGGCTGAGGCTGCGGTTGCGGCGCGGGCTGTTGTGCCTGCGCCTGCGGTGCGGGCTGCGCCGGTTGCGGTTGCGGCTGGTAGGCCGGCGGCGGCAGGCCGTCGTTGGCGTCGGCGCTTTCGCTCACGTCTTCAAACAGCTCGTCGGAGGCCTGTGCCGTGTTTGCCTGCTCGCGGTCGAACTCGGAAAACAGCGAGGGCTCCTGTCCGGCGGGCGCTTCTGCGGCTGCGGGCTGTGCAGCCGGAGTCGCCGCTGGCGTCGCAGCGGGGGCGGTCTCAACCGGCTCGGTCAGTTCCAGCGGCGCGCGGCGGCTTTCTTCCACGCTGACGGTCTTGGTCAGCGGCGCGGACATCGGACGACGCGGCACCGGAACGTCATGCACCATGTCGCTCGCATCGATGCCGGTGGCGACGACGGAGACGCGCATCTTGCCTTCCATATCGGTGTCGAGGGTGGAACCCACGATGATATTGGCGTCCGGGTCGACTTCTTCGCGGATCCGGTTGGCGGCCTCGTCCAGCTCGAACAGGGTGAGGTCATGCGCACCGGTGATGTTGATGAGCACGCCCTTGGCGCCCTTGAGGCTGATTTCGTCGAGCAGCGGGTTGGCGATGGCCTTCTCGGCGGCCTGGATGGCGCGATCTTCGCCCTCGGCCTCGCCGGTGCCCATCATCGCCTTGCCCATCTCGTCCATCACCGCACGCACGTCGGCAAAGTCGAGGTTGATGAGACCCGGACGCACCATCAGGTCGGTGACGCCCTTGACGCCCTGATAGAGAACGTCATCAGCCAGAGAGAACGCCTCGGTAAAGGTGGTCTTCTCATTGGCCAGACGGAACAGGTTCTGGTTCGGAATGATGATCAGCGTGTCGACGACCTTCTGGAGGCTTTCGACACCCTCCTCGGCCTGACGCATGCGCTTGGCGCCTTCGAACTGGAACGGCTTGGTCACGACACCCACGGTCAGCACGCCCAGCTCACGCGCGGCCTGCGCGATGATCGGCGCCGCGCCGGTGCCGGTGCCGCCGCCCATGCCGGCGGTGATAAAGCACATATGCGCGCCCGCCAGATGATCCACGATCTGTTCGATGCTTTCTTCCGCCGCAGCCGATCCGACCGAGGGGCGCGCGCCAGCGCCCAGGCCTTCGGTCACTTTGACGCCCAGCTGCACGCGGTTCTGTGCCGCGTTCTGCTGCAACGCCTGCGCGTCGGTATTGGCCACGACGAAGTCCACACCTTCAAGCTGCTTGGCGATCATGTTGTTCACGGCATTGCCGCCAGCACCGCCCACACCGAACACGGTGATCTTTGGCTTCAGGTCTTCTTCTCCGGGCATCGAAAGGTTCAGGGTCATGCTCTTTCCGCCTGTGGTTTTAGCCCTCCCGCAAGGGCGTCGATTGTCACTATTCTGCCTCAATCCTATCGCGATGCATGAGTCTCGTCATCCCCAAAAGCGCATTGCCCCACAAAATATGGACCAAACTGAGGGGATTCTTGCCGGATTTCGCCATTCAGGCGAAATATTGAGGGTCAGGAGCCACTGACACACAACAGGACAGAGACCGCACATGGCAAGCCATGTCGCGCAGATCGGTCAAATTGTGCTGGCGAACCCCTGCTCGGCCTCGCGCATCGCTGATTTCAGCGTATTGGGGCCTGTTTATCGCATCCCGACGCCGCTGTCACCCGCAATGTGGAGAAGCTGTGGGAAACTTGTGGATAACCCCGCCGGCGGTGGCGGCCATCGGCAAACCTCTGCCGAGCGCCGCGCCCCCTACCAGTTGTCCTTGAACCAACGCACGACGCGGCGCATCGACCCGCCCGCCATCCGGTCCACCGGCGCGTCGAAATCCCACCATTCATCCTGCGGATGGGCGGCAAAGAGACACATCCCCACCGCCGAGGCAAAGCCCGGCCCGGTCACCGCCTGCGGCAGCCCGTGCACCCGCATCGGGCGGCCCAGACGCACCTGCTGGCCCAGGATGCGGCTCGCCAGCCCATCCAGCCCGAGGATCTGGCTGGAGCCACCGGTCAGAACGATTTGCTGGCTCGGCAGATGGTCGAACCCGGCCGCATCCAGCCGGACGCGCACCTCCTCCAGGATCTCCTCGACCCGGGGACGCATGATCCCGATGAGTTCCGCCCGGCTGACCGTGCGGCGGTCGCGCTCCCAGTCGCCGGTCTCGCCGCCGATGTCGATCATGTCCCGGTCATCCGCCCCGGTGGCATGCACGCCGCCGGACATGGTCTTGATCCGCTCGGCGGTGGCGGTCGGCACCCCAAGCCCCATGGAAATGTCGCTGGTGATGTGATCGCCGCCCATGCGCACCGCATCGGCATAGATCATGTGTTTCTTCATGAAGATCGACACCGAGGTGGTTCCGCCCCCCATGTCGATACAGGCCGCGCCCAGCTCCTGCTCGTCCTCAACAAGGGCGGAAATGCCCGACACATAAGCCGAAGAGGCAATCCCCGCCAGCTCCAGATCACAGCGCTGCACGCAGCGCACCAGGTTCTGGATCGCCGCCGCCTCGACCGTCAGCATATGCATATCCACCGACAGCGCCTGCCCCATCTGGCCGCGCGGATCCTCAAGACCGGAACGATTGTCGAGTGCGAAATTCACCGGCTGCGCGTGCAGCACCTCGCGCCCCGCGCCGTACTCCGGCACCTCGCAGGCGGCCAGCACACGGGCGATTTCATTCTCAGTGACCTCTTGGCCCTCCAGTTCGACCGTGGCGTCCAGCCCATAAGAGCGCGGCAGCGCGCCGGAGAAACAGGCAATCACATGGTCAACGCGGACCTCGGCCATCTTCTGCGCCGCCTGAACGGCGGTGCGGATGGCGCGCTCGGTTTCCTGCATGGCGGAAATCTCGCCGAACTGCACCCCGCGCGAGCGGGTGGTCGCCGCGCCGATGACGCGAAACCCCGACTGCCCCGCGAGCGAGCCGATGGAGTTGTCCTCGCTCAGCCGCCCGATGCCGTCAAACCGCAGCACCAGACAGGAGATCTTGGAACTGCCCACATCCAGAATGGCCACCACACCGCGTTGCATGGCCTGGCGGCGCATCTGCCGCATCGCACGTTGGGATTGATACAGGTCTGTCATATCAATAGGAGCTCTCGTTCAATTGGCGGATGCGCCACCAGTCCTCGACGGCCGGTGCATTCATCCGCACGGTCAGGCGGGTCGGCAGGCGCAGATCGACCACCGCCACGTCCCGTTCCAACAGGTCTTTGACTTCGCTGACGGCGATCACCCGCTCCAGCGCCGCCACCGGGCGCTCGACCGGCAACTGGATGCGCTGACCGCGATCCAGCACCACGTCCCAGCGCCGCTCGCCGATGCGCACAAGGCCGCGCAGCCGTTCGCCCAACGGACGCGCCGCCGCAAACAGCCGCAACGCCTCGGCAGCGCGTTTGTCCGCGCCCCGCCCGGCGATCAGCGGCAGGTCCGGATGCAGGCTGCGCTGACCCAGTTCCGCAACAAAGGCGCCGGTGTCATCCAGCAAAGCCAGCCCGTCGCGGCTGCGCCAGACAATGGCGGGCTGACGCTCCACCACATCGACCTGCAGAATGCCGCCGGGGCGAATGCGCACCGCCGCCGTTTTCACCGGATCAAGCCCCACGATCAACTCGCGGATCGCCGCCAGATCGAGATCAAAGGAACTGAGCGGCAGATCCAGCGCCGTCACCTCGCGAATGTCGGTGGCGACACTGTCCCCCGCCCCGTCGATCGCCATCACGTTGACCATGAATTCCGGCCGGGTCTCGAAGGACGCCCGCGCCTCGGCATAAAGCCCCATGAGATGGTCCCGCCGCGCCTCATCCGCCAGGTAGCCGCCGATCGCCGCCGCCAGCAGGCAGGTCGGCACGCCCAGCCGCAGCCCCGTGCGAATGCCGGGGGTCAGCATCCAGCGCTGAATGCGATACTTCAGGCGCGAGGGCGCCGGATCGGCCTTGCCCTCGGCGGCTTGCTTTCTGCGTTTCGCCCCGGTCAGCGCTCGCATGAGGCATCCTCCACCAGCCAGGCGCAGAAGGCACCAAAGGACAGGCCGCAATGCTCCGCCTGTTCCGGCGTCAGGGAGGTCGGCGTCATGCCGGGCTGGGTGTTGGTCTCCAGCAGCACCAGCCCCGCCGCGCCGCGCGCCTCATCCCAGCGGAAATCCGTGCGCGACACGCCCCGGCAGCCCAGCACCTGATGGGCGCGCACCGCATAGTCTAGACAGAGCTGCGTGATCTCCTCGGGCAGCTCCGCTGGCAGCACATGGCGCGAGCCACCATCGGCATATTTCGCCTCGTAGTCATACCAGCCATCGGTGAGGATGTCGGTCACGCACAGCGCCCGCTCTCCCATCACCGTCACGGTCAGCTCCCGGCCCGGCGCATAGGTCTCCACCATCACTTCGGCGGGCATGTCCTGCGACAGTTGCGGCGGGCTGTTGGCCGCCTCCCAGACGATATAGATCCCGACCGAGGAGCCTTCGTTGTTGGGTTTGACCACATAGGGCGGCGCCATCACATGCGCGGCCATGACATCGGCCTTGGCGGCAATCACGCTGTCCACCACCGGCAGGCCCGCGGTGCGATAGGCCGCTTTGGAGCGTTCCTTGTCCATCGCCAGTGCCGAGGCCAGCACGCCGGAGTGCGTATAGGGGATGCGCAGCCATTCCAGGATGCCCTGCACGCAGCCATCCTCGCCCCAACGGCCATGCAGCGCGTTGAATACCACATCCGGCTTGATGTCCTTGAGTTGCGCCACAAGGTCCGGGCCCGCATCGACCTCGACCACCTCATAGCCTTCGCCCCTCAGCGCGCGGGCGCATTCACGCCCCGTCGACAGTGACACCTCGCGCTCGGCAGAGGGGCCACCCATCAACATCGCAACCTTCGGGAGTGTTCCGCTCGCTCCACCCACGATCACTGCCTCAATTATACCCGGGCGTTTGCGCCCACTTTTATCATTCTCGCAGGGCCGGTTTTCCGGCTCCCGCATAGCAAATCCGCATTCCGGCAGCGGGGGCCTGTTCCCCATCGCCAGCATGTCACGCATGCCTGTGGTCCAGGACGATGCCCGCGGCAATCAGGATATGACCAAAACCTTACGGCTTGATTAACCAAGATTGCCAACCGGAGCCGACGCCCGCCGTGACACCTGAACCACCCGCCCTCGACCAGCATGTCGCCAGACTGGGGCAATTGCATGAATTCACTGGGTTTTCTAGGATCACGACCGCTCAGGATCGCCAACACGCATGATTTCCCACTCTAGCCAAATGCCGGAGTCCGCGTAAACCTTTTTTCGCACATTTTCGCCAAGACCTTCAAGATCTGCGGCGGTTGCGCCACCCGCGTTAATCATGAAATTGGAATGTTTCTCGCTCATCTGCGCCCCGCCAAGGGTCGCCCCGCGCATTCCGGCGTTGTCGATCACCTTCCAGGCCTTCAGATCCATCACGTCATCGGCCCTGCCGGTAGAGGAAAACCCGGCCGGGTTGCGGAAGGTCGAGCCTGCCGAACGCTCTTTGGTGGGCTGGCTTTCATCGCGCTTTTGCAGCTGCGCCTGCATCCGGTCGGCCAGCGCCGCGGGGTCGCTTGCAGGGCCGCGCAGGGTGGCAGAGACCAGAACGGCGCCCGCAGGCAGCTCGGTCTGGCGATACCGGAATTGCAGGTCCTCGGCGGTCAGCGTGGTCAGGCTGCCATCGCGCAGCACCACCTGCGCCGAGACAAAGACATCCGCCACATAGGCGCCATAGCAGCCCGCGTTCATCCGCACCGCGCCGCCGATGCTGCCGGGGATGGTCCGCAAGAAGGTCAGATCGACGCCCGCCTCCGCCGATTTGCGCGCCACATGGCTGTCCAGCGCCGCGGCCCCCGCGGTGACGGTATCGCCGTCCACGTCAATCCCGTTAAAGCCCCGTCCAAGCCGGATCACCACCGCCCGCAAACCGCCATCGCGCACGATCAGGTTCGACCCCACGCCCATCGGGAACACCGTTACCTCGGCGGGCAGATCCCGCAGGAAGCTTTGCAAATCCTCCAGATCCGCAGGCTGAAACAGGTAATCCGCCGGCCCGCCCACGCGCAGCCAGGTCAGGTCTGAAAGGTCACGGTTCGGCGTCAGCCGCCCGCGCACGGCAGGAAGATCGGTCATGGTGGCTCGTCTCTGGTTTCAAGGCGGGTTTAGGCCATGCGCGTGCCAAGGAAAACCCCCGCGCCCGCGCCACCCGTCGATCACGCATTTCTTGCCGAGCGCCCGCTGTGGCGTGGCGCCTAGCCGCGCCGCACGCTCCGCAGCCAGCGCACCAGATGGATCACCGGCCAGCGCAGGATCGACATGCCCGCAACCAGCATCGCCAGCCCCCACCAGGGGCCGTTTTCCAGGGTCACATAGCCGAGGATCGGGATGCCGAGGGCAATCAGCACATAGGCCCGGGACCAGTGGTTGTCCTTTGACGGCAGCATTGCCAGCACATTCGCCAGCACCACCCAGAGGCACGCGAGGATCAGGGAGGTGTTCATGGGCGCGCCCCTCCCGCCATCGAGATGTCGCGGATGCCACCCGGAGCGCCTCCTGCGGCGCAATCGCCAGCCCCCCGGCCCCCATCGGCAAGGCACAAGGCGGACAGCATCCCTGTCCCCTCCTCTGCCATCGCGGGCCGGAGTGCGCGCGCCCTCACCCCTGCAGCCTTTCGGGCAGGCCGTTGGCCCAGGCGGAAATGGTACCGGCCCCGAGGCAGACCACCATGTCGCCGGGGCGGGTCTGTTCGCGCACCAGGCGCAGCAGGTCGTCCTCGTTGAGGATCGCGCGGGCATGGCGGTGACCATGGCGGATCAGTCCCGCCACCAGATCATCGCGGCTGGCGCCCTCAATGGGGTCTTCACCGGCGGCAAAGACCTCGGCGATGGCGACCACATCGGCGTCGTTGAAACAGGCGCAGAAATCGTCGAACAGGCTCGACAGGCGCGAATACCGGTGGGGCTGATGCACCGCGATGACCCGACCGTCGCCCTCAGATCCGATCGCCTGACGCGCGGCCTTCAGCACCGCGGCAATCTCCACCGGGTGGTGGCCGTAATCGTCGATGATGGTGACGCCGTCGACTTCGCCGACCTTGGTAAAGCGCCGGTTCACGCCGCCAAAGGCCGCAAGTGCCGTGCGGATCTCATCCAGCTTCATGCCGAGGTGACGGCACACCGCCACCGCCGACAGCGCGTTAGAGACGTTGTGGTCGCCCGGCATCGGCAGCGTGCAACCTTCGATCTTCTGCCCTTCGGCCTGAAGCAGGATGTCGAAATGCGCCACGCCGCCCTTGTACGTCAGGTTCACCGCCCGCACGTCCGCCTGCGCGTTAAAGCCATAGGTCACCACGCGGCGGTCGGAAATCCGCCCCACCAGTGCCTGCACCTCGGCGTGGTCAGTGCAGCAGACCGCAAGACCGTAAAAGGGGATGTTGGAGACAAACTCGTAAAACCCGTCGCGCAGCCGGTCAAAATCGCCCCAGTGTTCCATATGCTCGGGGTCGATATTGGTCACCACGGCGATGGTGGCGGGCAGCCGGTTGAAGGTGCCGTCGCTCTCGTCGGCCTCGACCACCATCCATTCGCCCTGCCCCATCCGCGCGTTCGATCCATAGGCGTGGATGATGCCGCCGTTGACCACGGTGGGATCAAAGCCGCCCGCGACCATCAGCTCGGCCATCATGGTCGTGGTGGTGGTCTTGCCGTGGGTGCCGCCGATGGCGATGTTGGACTTGAGCCGCATCAGCTCGGCCAGCATCTCGGCCCGGCGCACCACCGGCAGGCCGCGCGCGCGGGCTTCGTCCAGCTCGGCATTGCCGGGTTTGATGGCGGAGGAGATCACCACCACCTCGGCGTTTTCCAGGTTCTCGGCGCGCTGGCCCTCAAACACGGTGGCCCCGAGGGTCTCCAGCCGCTGGGTGATCTTGGAGGACTTCAAGTCGGACCCCTGCACCACATAGCCAAGGTTCAGCAGCACTTCGGCGATGCCGGACATGCCGATGCCACCGATGCCGACAAAATGGATCGGGCCAACGTCGCCGGGCAGTTTGGTGGCAGGGGTCATGGGGCAGCTTCCTCGGACAATTGTTCAACACACGCCACCAGACGATCCGTGGCATCGGGGATACCTGTGCTCAATGCGGCATTCGCCATCTGGGTGGCGCCTTGGGCATTGGTCAGGACTGCGGCGATTTGCTCTGACAGTGATGCGGTGTCAAGGGCGCTCTCCGGGATGCGGATCGCCGCCCCGGCCTCGACCAGCCCGCGAGCATTGGCGGTCTGGTGATCCCCTGCGGCCTTGGCCAGCGGGATCAGGATCGAGGGCCGTCCAATGACGGAAATATCGGCGATGGAGGACGCACCGGAGCGCGATATCACCAGCTGCGCCTCGGAAATCCGCGCAGGCACATCGGTAAAGAACGGCTGCACCTCGGCATCAATCCCGGCATCGGCGTAAAACTGCGCAACACGCGCCTGATCTTCGTCGCGGGCCTGATGACTGACACGCAAATGGCGGCGCACCTCATCCGGCAGCGCGGCGATCACGCCGGGCACCACATCCGACAGGATGCGCGCGCCCTGGCTGCCGCCGATCACCAATAGCGACATCGGATAATCGCCGGGCGGAATATAGGGTGCGCCCTGACGTTCCAGAACCGCACCGCGCACCGGATTGCCCACATGCACGCCCTGCGCGCCCTCCGGCAGATCGGTCGGCCAGACGCCGCACGCGACCTGCGCCACGCGGGTGGCGAATTTCTGGTTCACCTTGCCCAGCACGCCGTTTTGTTCGTGGATCATGCGCGGCAGCCCCAACAGCGTCGCCGCCCCCAGCGCCGGGATCGACGGATAGCCGCCAAAGCCGATCACCGCATCAGGCCGCTCACGCCGCATCTCCAGCGCCATCGCCGCCACGCCCGCCGCGATGCGGGGCGCGACCATGGCCTTTGCCAGCAGCCCGCCACGCGCAAATGTGGCCGAGGACACCTCGGTGATCTCGGTCGAATGGGGAAAGCCGCCGGTATAGCGCGCACCACGCGCATCGGTAGAAAGCTTCACCCGCCAGCCCTTGCGCAGCATCGCTTCTGCCAGCGCCTGTGCGGGGAACATATGCCCCCCGGTGCCGCCCGCCGCCATCAGGAGCAGTTTCTGTGTCATCTCGTGCCTGCCTTCGCGTTCTTATCCGTTGACCGGCCCACCTCTCTTATCCGCGCCCACGGCCGCGCAAGGCGTCCGCGATTTCGCCCTGAGGTCGGGACCGGGTGAAGGCCAGAAGCATACCCATTGCGATGCCGCCTGCAATCAGGGAGGAGCCGCCATAGCTCACGAACGGCAAAGTCATGCCTTTCGCGGGCAGAAGACGCACCGCAACCCCCATGTTGATCATCGCCTGAACGCCGAATGTGCAGGCCAGACCCGCCCCGGCGAGGCGGATGAATGTGTCCCGCTCGCGCATCAGGCGGAACAGGGAGCGCACGACGATCATCGCATAGAGGAAGATGATGATGGAGACGAGCACCAGCCCGTATTCCTCGGCCGCGACGGCAATGATGAAATCGGTATGCGCATCCGGCAGCGACCATTTCACCTGCCCTTCGCCGACGCCGACACCAAACAGGCCACCCTCACGGATCGCATTGGTGGCATAGCCAAGCTGCGTGGTCGGGTCGAGGTCCGGGCTCAGGAAGCCATCGATGCGGCGGGCAAAATGTTCCGAGTTGGAATAGGCAACCACACCGCCAAAGATCACCACGCCCGCCATGCCCACCAAGAGCAGCATCGGCGCGCCGGCGACGAAATACATCACGCCCCAGCCAAACAGGATCAGACAGGCCTGCCCGAAGTCCGGCTGCATCACCAGCAGCATCACCACCGACAGGCAGAGGCCAAAGGACAACAGCGTCCCCGGCGGGCCATAGATCTGCTGGCTGGCCGCGATCATCCAGGCCGCCAGCACGATGAAACCGGGCTTCAGGAATTCCGACGGTTGCAGCGAGGCAAATCCGAGGCTGTACCAGCGCACCGCCCCCTTGCCAAAGTCGGTGCCAAAGATCGGCAGCAGCGCCAGCGCCACAAACGCGCAGGCAAAGCCGATCACCGCCAGCCGTCGCACCAGCGTCGGCGACATCATCGAGGTCAGCACCATCGCCACCAGCGCGGTGCAGCCAAAAAAGGCCTGCCGTTGCACATAGTGGAAATTGTCGAACCCGTTGCGCGCCGCCAGCGGCACCGAGGCAGCCAGCCCCAGCAGCAACCCGATGATGAACAGGGTGATGACAAAGGTCATCGTCCACTTGTCCAGCGTCCGCCACCATTTCGGGAGGATCGGCTCCCCCTCTTGCGCGGGAAGCGCGCCATAGACCATCTCAGTCATGGGTTCACTGCCTTGGTTCGGCCCCGCAGGTGCAAATACAGATGCAAGGGCGCGTTTTGCCTCAAAAATATCCCTTTTTCGGGATTTATTGAGGAAACTGTACCCCGATTGCGGCGTACAGGCCAGCCTCTTCCTGCCCTTCGTGCCGGGAAAATTCCGCTGCACCGCCGCAGATCCGTCACATTCGCATCAATTGCCGCAGGCCCGCGCCGGCCCGGAGGTGGCCGCTTGCGCGGCTGCGGCTTTCGTGGTCGATGCGCCCCATGCGGATAAAGACCCTGATTCTCGGCGCCGGCGCGGCTGGCATGATGTGTGCGGCCCATGCGGGCGGCGACTGTCTGGTGGTGGATCATGCCAGGAACCCGGGCGAGAAGATCCGCATTTCCGGCGGCGGGCGCTGCAACTTCACCAATATGTATGCCGCGCCCGAAAACTACATCTCGCAGAACCCGCATTTCTGCAAATCGGCCATGGCCCGTTATACCCAGTGGGATTTCATCGACCTGGTCACCCGCCACGGCATCGCCTGGCACGAAAAGACCCTCGGGCAGCTGTTCTGCGACGACTCGGCCCGCCAAATCGTTGCCATGCTGGTGCAGGAGCTGCGCGATGCGGGCGCGGATCTGTGGTTGCAAACCTCGGTGGTGGACGTGCGCCACAGCACCGACGGATACACGGTCCGGCTGGAGCGCGAGGGCACGCCCGTCACCGTCACCGCGCAGAACCTGGTGCTGGCCACGGGCGGCAAGTCGATCCCCAAGATGGGCGCCACTGGGCTGGCCTATGACATCGCACAGCAGTTCGGCCTGCCGGTGCTGGACACCCGGCCCGGCCTCGTGCCCTTCACCTTTGGCGCGGAGCGGTTCAAGCCGCTGGCCGGCGTCGCCCTGCCCGCGCGGCTGTCGAACGCGCGCGCCAGCTTTGACGAGGCGCTGCTGTTCACTCATCGCGGCCTTTCCGGTCCGGCGGTGCTGCAAATCTCCAGCTACTGGCATGAGGGCGAGGAGGTCACCGCGCATCTGCTGCCGGACGTCGATCTGTTCAGTGCCCTGCGCGACCAGCGCCAGCAAAGCGGGCGCAAGGATCTGACCACCGAGCTTGCGCGCCACCTGCCCGCCCGGCTGGTCGAGGACCTCGCCGCCGATGGCAGCCTCAAGGGACGCCTTGCGGACCAATCCGACGCCGCCTTGCAGGCGCTGTGCGACCGGCTGCACAACTGGCAGCTGAAGCCCACCGGCACCGAGGGCTACCGCACCGCCGAAGTGACTCTTGGCGGCATCGACACCGACGCGCTCTCCTCGCGCACGATGGAAGCCAAGGCCCAGCCCGGCCTCTATGCGATCGGCGAGGCGGTGGATGTCACCGGCTGGCTTGGCGGCTACAACTTCCAATGGGCCTGGGCCTCAGGCCATGCCGCCGGACAGGCCATCGCCACCAGCGCGTGATACGCGCCCTGACACCGGCACTGCGATCCAGCCCGCCTCAGGTGCTGTCGAAATCCGCAACCTCGGCCAGCAGCCAGTTGCGAAAGGCGGCAACCGCAGGGTCCGCGCGACGCGCTTCCGGGTAGACCAGCCACACCGAGATGTCATCCTCCGTCACCTGATCAAACGGCTGCACCAACGCGCCGCTGGCGATCATGCCGCTGGCATAGGCCGGGGTCAGCAGACAGGCGCCATGCCCTGCCAAGGCCGCCTGCACCTCCAGCACCTGAGTGCCCAGGCTGTGCAGGTCTGCCTGTGGAACATAGTCAACACCGGCCGCCCGGAACCACATTTCCCAGGCCGGATCTCCCGCATCCACCAAGGGCACCCGCAGCAGATCTTCGGGCTGCGTGATCGGGCCATGGGCCTCCATCAGGGCCGGGGTCAGGAGCGGCGTATAGCTGGAGCGAAACAGCAGGTCCGCCGCCAACCCGGGCCAGCTGCCATGTCCGACACGAATGGCCACGCTGGCCTCGCCTGCCTCCAGATCGACGTAGCGGTGATTGACCTCGACCCGCGTGGTGATGCCGGGATGGGCGACCTGAAACAGCCCCAGTCGCGGACCCAGAATGAAGGCCGCGAAACTGGCAATGGCGCTGATCACCAGCTCCTGCCCACCGCCGCGCACCTCGGCCCAGCCGCGACGCACCATGTCCAGCGCCTCACCAACCTGCAGCTGCAGCGCCTTGCCCGCCGCTGTCGGCACCACCCCGCGCGGCAGGCGCCGAAACAGGGGCTGACCGGCGCGATCCTCAAGCAGCTTGATCTGATAGCTGACCGCCGCCTGCGTCATCGCAAGCTCTTCCGCGGCGCGGCTGAAACTGCCCAACCGGGCCGCCGCCTCAAAGGCGCGCACCGCAGGCAGGGGTGGCAGGGGGGATTTCGCCTTATCCATAAAGCCAGCTTATACCACGCCCCTTGAGTTTCAATTGGTCATTTGCCGCTGCAAAGCGCACATCTACACGACATCACGCAAGGAAGACTGCCATGACCACCATGATCGCACAGCTGAGCCTTTGGCCCGCCATCAGCAGGGTTTTTACCCGCCCCACGCAGAAACGCGGCCCGGGTCAGCACGCCCTGCACAGCCAGGCCCGCCGTGAGCTGTCGCATATGTCCGACCACATGCTGCGCGACCTCGGGCTATAACCAAGGCCGCGACAGAAGGTCCGGGCAGCCTCAGACCTCAGAGCTGCAATCGGGCCGTGACTTCGGCGATGAAATCCTCGCCGCGTTTCTCGAAACTGTCGTATTGGTCGAAACTCGCCGCCGCCGGGGCCAGCAGCACGGTTTCGCCCGCCTCGGCCTCCGCACTCGCCTGCGCCACCGCCTGTGCCATGGTGGTGCAGACCTCGGCCTCCACATCCAGTTGCATGGCGAACTGCGCCGCCTCGCGGCCGATCACATAGGCTTTGACCACCTCGCCGGTCGCACCTTTGAGGCCCTCCAGCCCGCCTTCCTTTTCCAGCCCGCCGCAGATCCAGCGGATCTTTCTGAAGGCGCTCAGCGCCTTGACCGCGCTGTCGACATTGGTGGCCTTGCTGTCGTTCACGTAGGACACGCCATCCACCTCGGCCACGCGCTGACTGCGGTGTGGCAATCCGGGATAGGTCCGCATCGCCGCCTCGATCACCCGCGGCGCCAGGCCCAGGGTGCGCGCCGCCGCATAGGCCGCGCAGGCGTTCTGATGGTTGTGGGCGCCGGGCAGACCGGGAATGTCGCGCAGGTCGATCGACCCCGCCTGGCGCCCCTTGCGATACTCCGACAGGAACCCCTTGCGGGCAAAGACCGTCCAGCCCGCGCCGCCCGTCAGCTTCTGCCCCGAGGATACGCGAATGACCCGGTCGTCACCATTGCCCTCGCTCAGCTGGCCGGCCAGGAACAGGCCCTCGTCCTCGTCGACGCCGATCACCGCGCGATCCGGCCCGCCTTCGGCAAACAGCCGCCGCTTGGCCGCAAAATAGCCGCCCATGCCGGCGTGGCGGTCCAGATGATCCGGCGTCAGATTGGTGAACACCGCCACATCCGGCGTCAGCGCCCGGGCCAGATCGGTCTGGTAGGACGACAGCTCCAGCACCACCACGCCGCCATCGCGCGGCGGGTCGATGTCCAGCACCCCGCGGCCGATATTGCCCGCCATCTGGCTGTCGCGGCCCACATGTTCGAGGATATGATGCAACAGCGCCACCGTGGTCGATTTGCCGTTCGACCCGGTGATCGCGACCACCTTGGGCGGGGTGTCGAACTCGTCCCACTCGCCCGAGGCGACCGAGCGGAAGAACAGCCCGATGTCATTGTCCACCGGCACGCCGGCGATCAGCGCGGCGCGCACCACCGGGTTTGGCTTCGGGTAGAGATGCGGAATGCCCGGCGACACGATCAGCGCCGCGATGTCGTCAAAGGCCCCCTGCCTGGTCAACTCACGACAGGCAAAGCCCTCACCTTCGGCGGTGTCGCGCGCCGCAGGGTTGTCGTCCCAGCAGATCGCCTCCGCACCGCCTTCGCGCAGCGCCCGCGCGGTGGCGAGGCCGGACCGGCCCAATCCCAGAACCGCTACCTTCTGACCTTGAACGCCTCGTACCGGGATCATGCCTTACCTCTTTTGACATCTCAGTTCGGCGCGACACTGCACCGGAGCGCGGCGGGAATGCAAGCGGGCTGAGGCCCACACGTCCCGCCTTGGGGAGGTCGTGCTCTCTTCGCCCGGACGATAGGCCGGGCAGCCCCCGCCCGCCCCCCAGGCGGGGGCTTTGCCCCCACCTCGGTCGGGCGCTGCCCTTTCGCGTTGCCGCCCCCGCGCACGCCCTGCACACGCCGCCTTCATGCCGACGCGCTACAGTCCCCCTGTCGCGACATCAAAAGACCACAGGAGTTCGGCCCGCCCCGAGACCCCCCCCTCATTGGGTGCAGGGCGGGTCCACCCGAGACCTCAGCGGATCTGGCCCTTAAAAAAGGCCAGCCGATGCTCCGCCCTCCCGGCGGCGCCGCCTTCTTTTGACAAAAACGCCGCGCGAGATCTCTCCCACGCGGCGCTATATAGACCAGTGCCCCCAACACGCGCCCCGCCAGCAGGCCGGGCGCCAAAGGTCCTGCGATGACGACCCCCACGACAGAAGAGCAACGACAGCTGTCGACCTCGGGTGGGGATGAAAGCCCCCTCCCATGGGGGAGGTCGGGGCCTGTCCGGCCTATCGGCCAGACATAATGCAGCCGTCCCTCCAACCGGCAGGTGGCCAAAGCTGGGAGAAATGCCTCATCACCCGTTCGACCGATAGGTCGGACAGCGCCCGACCCTCCCCACGGGAGGGCGCTCCGCACCCACCCAGGGTCGGGCGCTGCCCTTGCTATTGGCTTCAGCGGACCTTCAGCGTTGCCAGCCCGATCATCGCCAGGATCAGCGAGATAATCCAGAAACGGATCACGATGGTCGGCTCCGCCCAGCCTTTCTTCTCATAGTGGTGATGGATCGGCGCCATCAGGAACACCCGCTTGCCGGTGCGTTTGAAATAGAGCACCTGCACGATGACCGACAGCGCCTCCACCACGAACAGGCCGCCGACGATCGCCAGCACCAGCTCGTGTTTGGTGGCCACGGCGATCGCCCCAAGCGCGCCGCCCAGCGCCAAGGATCCGGTATCGCCCATGAACACCGCCGCCGGGGGCGCGTTGTACCACAGGAACCCGAGCCCGCCGCCGAACAATGCGGCGGTGAAAATCAGGATCTCGCCGGTGCCCGGCACATAGTGCACGTCCAGATATTCGGTAAAGTCGACCCGGCCTACCGCATAGGCAATGATCCCCAGCGTGCCGGCGGCAATCATCACCGGCATGATCGCCAGCCCGTCAAGCCCGTCGGTCAGGTTCACCGCATTGGCCGAACCGACAATGACGCAGATGCAGAACGGCACATAAAGGAAGCCGAGGTTCACCAGCGTGTCCTTGAACACCGGCAGCGCCAGCTGGTTCTGCAGGTCGCCGGGGTGGTTCCAGCTGGCCCAGAGCGCCGCGATCACCGCAATGGCAAACCCCAGCAGCAGCCGCAGCTTGCCCGGCACGCCCTTGGTGTTCTGCTTGGAGACCTTGGCATAGTCGTCGGCAAACCCGATGAGGCCAAAGGCCATGGTCACAAACAGCACCAGCCAGACAAACGGATTGTCCCAGCGCGCCCACATCAGCGTCGAGGTCAGCAGCGCGCCCACGATCAGCAGGCCGCCCATGGTCGGGGTGCCCGCCTTGGCCAGATGCGCCTCCGGCCCGTCATCGCGGATCGGCTGGCCCTTGCCCTGGGTGCGGCGCAGGACGTTGATCAGCGGCTTGCCGAACATGAAGCCAAAGACAAGCGCCGTGAGAAAGGCTCCGCCCGCGCGGAAGGTGATGTAGCGGAAGAGGTTGAAAAAGTCCCCCCCGTCCGACAGGGCAGTCAGCCAGTAAAGCATACCAGAGCGGTTCCTGTTCTGTGTGGTGCAAGTTGATGAGTCATGAAGGTGCGTTGCCTTGACCGATTTCCCGGATCGCGTCAACCACGCGCGCCATCTGCATGTAGAGAGAGCCCTTGGCCAGCACCATATCGCCGCCGCGGATCTGCCCCGTCAGGGCCGCGACCGCCTGCTGGCTGGTCTCAACCCGCAGGCCGCGCTTGGCCTCGGGCAGCGCCGCATGCAGCGCCCCCATCAGCGGGCCGACGCAATGCACGGTGTCGATCTTCTCCATCGCCGGCAACGCGGCCAGCCCGGCATGCAGCGCCTCGGCCTGCGGTCCCAGCTCGCCCATGTCGCCCAGCACCGCGATTCGGCGCCCTTGCCCGGCCGTTGCCGCCAGCACGGTCAATGCGGCGGCGACCGAGGTTGGGTTGGCATTATAGGCATCATCCAGCACCGTCACCGGCCCGTCGGGCAGATCCACCGTGAACCGCGCGCCGCGCCCCTTGACCGGCGACCAGCCCGCAAGCCCGGCCAGCGCCAGATCCAGATCCGCGCCCAGCGCCGTCACCGCCGCCAACGCGCCGATGGCGTTCATGGCGAAATGGGCACCCGGCGACTGGATCTCGGCGGTGACTTCGCGCCCCTCGACCCCGAAGCTGGCGCGGGTTACATCGCCGTCCAGCTCCGCGGCACGGAGCGTATAGTCCGATGCGCTGCGGCCAAACCATCGGGTGGCGCAGCCCTTGGCGTCAGCCATAGCGGCCAGCACCGGGCTCTCAACCAGGTCGGCGTTCAGCACCGCAATCCCGCCGGGTTCCAGCCCGTCAAGAATGGCGGCCTTTTCGCGGGCGATGCCGGCGACATCCTCGAACGCCTCAAGATGCACGGCGGCGACGGTGGTGACCATGGCCACATGCGGACGCGCCTGACGGGCCAGCGGGGCAATCTCGCCGGGGTGGTTCATGCCGATCTCGATCACCGCATATTCGGTGTCGGCGGGCATCCGGGCCAGCGTCAGCGGCACGCCCCAATGGTTGTTGAAACTGGCCACGGCGGCATGGGTGCGCCCCTGTGGCGCCAGCATCGCCGCCAGCATTTCCTTGGTCGAGGTCTTGCCGACAGATCCGGTCACGGCAACGACCTTTGCCGCCGTGCGCGCCCGACCGGCGCGGCCCAGAGCCTCCAGCGCGGTCTGCACGTCATCGACCAGCAACAGCGGCGCGTCCTCGGCAACGCCGTCGGGAATGCGCGAGACCAGCGCCGCGCCCGCGCCCTTCTCCAGCGCCTGCGCCACAAAGTCATGACCGTCCCGCGCCGCCGTCAGCGCCACAAAGAGATCACCGGGCGCGATGCTGCGGGTGTCGATGGAGATCCCCTCCACCACCCAGTCGGTGGTGGCCCGCCCACCGGTGGCGGCAGCGGCATCTACAGAGGTCCAGAGGCTCATACCATTCTCCCGTCCAGCGCGGCGACGGCCATGCTGGCCTGTTCGACGTCGTCAAAAGGCAGCACATCTGTGCCGATGATCTGGCCGCTCTCGTGGCCCTTGCCGCAGATCAGCAGCGCGTCGCCCGGCTCCAGCATGTCGACACCGCGCAGGATCGCTTCGGCCCGGTCGCCGACGTTGAGCGCATCGGGCGCCCCGCCCATCACGGCAGCGCGGATGGCCGCGGGGTCTTCGGAGCGCGGGTTGTCATCGGTGACGATCACCGCATCGGCGTTTTCATGCGCCGCCTGCCCCATCAGGGGGCGTTTGGTCGCGTCGCGATCCCCACCGGCCCCGACGATGGCCACGAGGCGGCCCAGCACATGCGGGCGCAGCGCCTTGATCGCGGTGGCGACCGCATCGGGCGTATGGGCGTAATCGACAAAGACCGTGGCGCCATTGTCGCGGGTCGCGGCCAGCTCCATCCGACCCCGCACGGTGCTCAGATGCGGCAGGGTTTCAAACACCTGCTCCGGCACCTCGCCGCTGGCGATCGCCAGACCGGCGGCCACCAGCACGTTTTCCGCCTGAAAGCCCCCGATCAGATTGAGCCGCGCGGTAAAGGGCCGGTCATGCCAGCTGAAGCGGATGTCCTGCCCGGTGGCATCCACCCGCACCCCCATCAGCGCAATATCGCCCAGACCGCGGCCGACCGAGATGATCTCCTGCCCGCGCGCGGCGGCAATGGCGCGCATTTCGGCACCACGCGGATCGGACATGTTGATGACGGCAACACCGTCCTCGGACAGCACCCGGCGGAACAGCCCGGCCTTGGCGGCAAAATAGGCCTCGAAGGTCTCGTGATAATCCAGATGATCCTGGGTGAAATTGGTAAAGCCACCCGCCATCAGCTGCACCCCGTCGAGCCGCCGCTGATCCAGCCCGTGCGAGGAGGCCTCCATCGCGACATGGGTCACCCCCGCCTCTGCCGCCGCCGCGAGGGCGCGATGCAGGGTGATCGGCTCCGGCGTGGTATGGGCCAGCGGATGCGACCAGGCGCCCTCGATCCCGGTGGTGCCGAGGTTCACCGCCTGGTGGCCCAACTCGGTCCAGATCATGCGCAGGAAGGTGGCGACCGAGGTCTTGCCATTGGTGCCGGTGACCGCCACCGAAACCGGCGGTTGTCCGCCGAACCACAGCGCCGCCGCACCCGAAAGCGCCTGCCGGGGGTCTTCTGTCACCACCAGCGCCGCACCCGCCGCACTGACCGCGTCGCCCGCGATCTCGGCGCCCCTGGCATCGGTCAGCACCGCCACAGCACCCTGCTCCAGCACCTGTGCGACAAATTCCGCACCATGCACGCGAACCCCGGGCAAGGCCGCAAAGACAAAGCCCTTTTGCACCTCACGGCTGTCCACCGCCAGCCCGGTGATCTCCGGATCCATGCCGCCACGGGCGGTCAGCCCCAACTGGCTGAGCTTGAGCGCTGGTTTGTCTGTCATGGCGTCCCCACCTCTTTAGTTTGAGGTGAGGGTTACACCAGAGATACGGGCAGGTTCAATCTGCGGTCTGAGCCCCAGCAGCGGCGCCAGACGTGCGATCATCTCCGCCGCCACCGGCGCTGCGGTCCAACCGGCGGTGCGACGCGGCTCGCCATGGGCCACGACCTCCGGTTCATCCAGCGTCACCACCAGCACATACTTGGGCTCGCTGACCGGGAAAACGGCGGCAAAGGTGGCGATCACCTTGTTCTCGTAATAGCCGCCGCGGGGCTTGGGCTTGTCGGCGGTGCCGGTCTTGCCGCCCACCTCGTAGCCCTTGACCTCGGCAAAGGAGGCGGTGCCCTCGCTGACCACCCGGCGCAGCATGTCGAGCGAGGCGTTCGCCACCTCCTCGCGCATCACCCGGGGGCCCAGCTGCGGCGTCTTCTGTTTCAGGATCGTCGGCGCCACGTAATGGCCGCCATTGGCGATCGCCGCATAGCCCGCCGCCAGATGCATCGGCGTGGTGGAAATGCCGTGACCATAAGAGATCGTCATCGCCGACAGCTCCGACCAGTTCTTCGGCAACAGCGGCTGGCCGCCGGAGGCCTCGACGATTTCGAACGGCGTCGGCTTCAGCATGCCCAGATCCTCCAGGAAGCTGCGCTGACGCTCCGCGCCGATCTGCTGCGCCAGTCGCGCGGTGCCGATGTTGGAGGACTTCTCGATGATCTTGGAGACCGTCAACTCCTTGCCGTAGTTGTGGAAATCCCGGATCGTGAACTTGCCCCAGCGCAGCGGGCCGCGAATGTCGATCACGGTCGAGGGGTTCACCAGCCCCAGCTCCATCGCCTGTGCGGTGGCAAAGATCTTGAAGGTGGAGCCCAGCTCATAGACTCCCTGCACCGAGCGGTTGAACAGCGGGCTCTGCGAGGGATCAAAGCCCGAGGTCGGCGGGCGCGGACGGTCGTTGGGATCAAAATCCGGCAGCGACGCGACAGAGATCACCTCGCCGGTGTTCACATCCATCAGGATCGAGGTTGCGCCCTTGGCGTTCATCAGCTTCATGCCGCCATAGAGCACCTCTTCGGTGGCGTCCTGCACCGAAAGATCGAGGCTGAGCTCCAGCGGTTTGCCCGCATTGGCCGGATCGCGCAGATAGTCATCAAAGGTCTTTTCGACCCCGGCCACCCCGATCACCTCGGCCGCGCTGACGCCCTCCTTGCCGAAAGAGGCCCCACCCAGCACATGGGCGGCCAGCTTGCCATTGGGATAGAGCCGCATTTCGCGCGGGCCGAACAACAGGCCGGGATCGCCGATGTCATGCACCGCCTGCATCTGCTCGGGGCTGATTTTCTTCTTGATCCACAGGAACTTGCGCTTGCCGGTGAAATCCTTGACCAGGCGTTCGCGCTCCAGATCCGGGAAGATCGCCACCAGTTTGTCGGCGGCAGCGATCGGGTCGATCATCTGCGGCGGCTGGGCATAGAGCGAATGGGTCTCGAAATTGGTCGCCAGAATGCGCCCGGCCCGGTCCACGATATCGGCGCGCTGGTTGGCAATGGCGCTGCCGCCGATCGAGGCCACGGGTTCGGAAGGTTCCGAGGTGGCCATGATCGCCATGCGTCCACCGATCGCCAGATAGGCGCAGACAAAAAAGGCCGCCAGCACCAACAGGCGCCCCTCGGCCCGGGTGCGGGCGCGGACTTCCATGTCGCGGTGGCGCTGCGCGAGGTTCTCGCGTTCGATCAGATCCGGGTTCTCGCCGCGCGCACGGGCGGGCAGAACACGGGCCAGCGGACGCAGGGGGGTGCGGATCATTGGTCGCCCTCCCGGCCATAGGCGGAGACCTCGACGCCCTCCTCGATCACCAGACCCGACGGCGGATAGGAGACCTCATCGACGCGGCCAAACTGATCCGGGCGCAGCGGCAGCAGGCCGAGGCGCTCAAAGTTCAGCTCCGCCAGCTCGCGCAGACGGTCGGGACGGTTCAGATAGGCCCATTCGGCGCGCAGCACGCTGAGCCGGACCTGCGCCGCGGCGATTTCGCTGCGCAGCGCGCGGGTTTCCTTCAGCACCTGCTGGGTGGCATAATTCTCGCGGTAGGCCCAGAATGCCAGACCAAAGACCGCGAGGATCGTCATGATATAGGCAAGGGTTCTCATCAGCGCGTCTCTTTCAGCTGCGGCATGCTCAGCTCCTTGGCGGTGATCTCCACCGGGGCGGCATCGGTGCGGCGGCCCACGCGCAACAGCGCCGAGCGCGAACGCGGGTTCTGCGCCAGCTCGTCCTTGTCGGGGCCAACGGCCTTGCGGGTGACCAGCTCAAACTGGCTGGGCTGTTCTTCCATTGCCGGCGCAAAGCGGTTGGCATTGCCGGTCTTGTTGGCGCGGTGCTGGAAGAAGCGTTTGACCATGCGGTCCTCGACCGAATGGAAGGTCACAACCGCCAAGAGGCCACCGGGTTTGAGCGCGCGCTCTGCGGCCAAGAGCCCGCCCATCAGCTCCTCATATTCGCCATTCACCGCGATGCGCAGCGCCTGAAAGCTGCGGGTCGCCGGGTGCGACTGGCCGGGTTTGGGACGCGGCAGGCAGCCCTCGATGATCTCGGCCAGACGCAGGGTGGTGGTGATCGGCTCCAGCGCGCGTTCCCGCACGATCGCCTTGGCAATCCGGCGCGAGGCGCGCTCTTCGCCAAAACTGTAAATAATATCAGCCAGTTGCACCTCGGTGAGCTCTGCCACCAGATCCGCGGCCGACGGCCCATCCTGCGACATGCGCATGTCCAGCGGGCCGTCCTTCATAAAGGAAAAGCCACGCTCCGCCAGATCCAGCTGCATCGAGGACACACCAAGGTCCAGCACCACGCCATCCAGATCAGAGGCGTATTCATCCATGCGCGAGAACACGCCCTGTTGCAGCACCAGGCGATCACCGTACTCAGCCGCCCAATCTTGCGCCATCTCAAAGGCCAGCGGGTCACGGTCGACGCCAATGACCTGATCGGCGCCCGCGGTCAGAAGGCCCTTGGTATAGCCTCCGGCGCCGAATGTGCCATCAAGCCAGCGGCCCGTGACCGGCGCCACCGCCTCCAGCAGCGGCTTCAGCAGGACGGGAACATGGGGACCGGAAGGGGCAGCGGGGCGGTCCGTCATCGGTTACGCGCCTCCGGCGCCGTCTAGGAACTCAAGGGGATCGAAGTCTTCGGGCAGCTCTTCCATCATCTTCTCGGCTTCGGCCATTTCGACCTCTTCGTAGGTCTCGGGCTTCCAGATCTGGAAGGTGTCACCGGAGGCGATAAAGAAGGCCTCACCATCGAGGTCGATCTTCTGGCGCAGCTTCGCGGGCAGCACCAGGCGACCGGTCTCATCGACGGTGGTGGGCAGGGACTGACCGTTGAACATGCGTTCGAGGATCTTGCGCCCTTTGGAGCCGCGCGGCAAGGCGGCGATCTTGGCGTCGACCTCCTCGATCGCTTCCATGGTATAGCATTCCAGGTACTGGCGGCGCTGGTCGCCGTAGACAATCACCAGCTCCGGGTTGTCACCGGGCTGCCAGTTGGGATCGGAAGCCTCCAGCACACGCCGAAAAGAGGCCGGGATAGACACCCGCCCCTTCGTATCGACCTTGTGCTGGCTTTCGCCTCTGAACCTGCGGCCCAATGTGCCGACCCTTTCCGCGTCCCTCGCGTTGCCGTGTCGCCCCAATTCAGGGGCCCGAAACTAAAAGGGGCGAGTTGATCCGCTGCCACTGATCAACCCGCCGCCTTGACCCGCTTTGCGGGGTGTCCGACTGCGCGCGCCACCTGGGGGGATGTCTGCTCGCCCGCGCGCCGGATCTCTTTGTTGATGAAAGCGAAGGCCTGTATGAAACCTGCCGTTTTGTAAGGTTGGGGTCGTTTGGTGCCCCGTGCTCTTCGTCCTCATCGGATGAATTAGGGATACTATGGGAATGCATGGCCCCGCAAGGGATTTTTGCCACGACACGCCCAGAATCGGCAGTGCGAGTCGCATTTTGCGCGTGATCTCAAGAGAAAATTAGGAGTTTTCTGCCGTATATTGGTGCAAAACCACAAGGGACCACCATATATACGCACGACTTGCAGCCGAGAAAAACTTCCCCTAGTTTCCCACGATTCTTCTGGAACGGATCGAGCGCCTTGGCGTGTTCTCACAACGTTCTCACGCAACACCCCAAATCGCAGGTCTTGCCCCTCCTCCAGAGGCCAATGCGTGATTCGTTTTGAGCTGGTGCCGTGAAGCGCCCACGGTTTCCCACAGATCCCATGATTTCCCAACCGCCCCGCCCAGCCACCCCAAGCCGCCTGCCCCGCTGTAGCGTGACGGACTTTTTTGCAGCACCGCGGTTTTGGGTTGAGGCGGAACTGAAGGAACGCTTAAGTCGCAGCAGGTTCAAAGGGCAAGGGGATCCCCTGAAACAACAGCTTTGATGGTGGTGGAGAGATGGGTGCCCGGCTCAGGTTGCAGCATCTCACGGCCTGCTTTCGACGCTGCCCCGGAACTGTAATGAAAGGCGACGACCGGAGGACAGGATGACCGAAACCAGAACCGTACTGACAGCGCGCTCCGCTGGACTGGATGACGACGGCCCAAACGCCCTGCGCGTGCCGCAGCTGTTCAGCGATCTTCCGGATGCTGTCGTTGTCGCAAACAGCGCGCGCGAGATCACATGGGTAAATCCCGCGTTTGAACGCCTGTTCGGTCATCAGTGCAAGGACGTCCTGGGGCGCACGACGGAGTTCTTGTACGCATCTCACAACAGTTACCTTGAAAAGGGGTCCCAGCACTTCAGCTCCGCTCCCTCCGCGCAAGAGCACAGCTATGAGGTCAGCTATCTCAAGAAAAACGGCGAGGCGTTTCTGAGTCAAACCACCGGCGGCCCCATTCGCGGTGATGACGATCAGCCGATCGGCTACTTTGCCGTCATCAAGGATATTTCGGATACCCGAATGTTCGAGACGCTCCTTCGCGTGCTGTTTGACATCGCGACCAGCCAGTCGCTCTCACCCAAAGAGAAAATTCTTGAAATCCTGAAGCTGGGCTGTGAACGATTTGAGACGATGTCGGCGATCGTGAGTTGCGTGCGAGATCAGACCTACACCGTCACCTATTGTCACTCGGAGGAAGCGCCCGTCGAGCCGGGCACGACCTTTGACCTTGGCGATACCTATTGCTCAAAGACGCTGCTGTCGGATGGCCCGGTGGCCTATCATTGTGCATCGCAATCAGAATTGGCGACACATCCCTGCTACAATATGTTCTTGCTGGAAACATACATCGGGGTGCCTCTCATCGTCGGGGGGCGAATATTTGGAACCTTGAACTTTACCTCCCCCCAAGCACGTCGCCCGTTTAGCGAAATGGATTTAGAGGTGATCAAGCTGTTCGCCGCATGGGTTTCTCAGCAGCTCAGCATCGATGAAGCCTTGCCTGAGGCTGGCTTGGCTTAACCGCACTCTGTTTTTTTTTGGGGGGGGAGCGATCCGGGGGACGCGCGGCATTGTTCGAGGTCGCGCCCTCATCTGCAAGGCGCGCAGACGCCCCGCCCTGCCCCTGTTTTCAGCCCAACCTTCTTTCGTGCTCCACTGTGCAACGGGTCCGAGGTCTGCATCCCGTGCGCGCGGGCAGCGGCCGGGTGGCGCATTTGCCCCCGGCGCCCGCCCCGGATGCAGATGCAACACCTGGGGCCGGTGTCAGGCCATCCCACCCTGTACCAGCCCGGTTGCAATACGCGCATAGGCATCGGACATGACGCCCGCCCCTGCGGCGACCGGGGTGCCGCGATCCCCTGCAAGGCGGGTCTCCAGATCGATGGGCAAAGCGCCGAGGAGCGGCAAACCAAGCGCCTCCGCTTCGGCCGCGACACCGCCGGAACCGAAGATCTCATGCGTGCCGCCGCAATCCGGGCAGGTAAAGAAGGACATGTTCTCGATCAGACCCAGCACCGGGGTCTTCAACGTCTCGAACATGTCGAGCGCCTTGCGGGCATCCAGAAGCGCCACGTCCTGCGGTGTCGAGACCACGATGGCCCCGGACAGCTCAGCCTTTGTGCACAGGGTCAATTGCACGTCGCCTGTGCCCGGCGGCAGATCCACGATCAGCACATCCAGCTCGCCCCAGTTCACCTGCCCCAGCATCTGCTGCAATGCCCCCATCAGCATCGGGCCACGCCAAACCACCGCCTTGCGCTCCTCGACCATGAAGCCGATCGACATCACGGTGACCCCATGCGCGTGCAGCGGTTCGATGGTGGTGCCGTCGGGGCTGGCCGGACGGCCGGAGACCCCCATCATGCGCGGCTGCGAGGGACCGTAGATGTCCGCATCCAGCAGACCCACCTTGCGCCCCTGCCGCGCAAGCGCCACCGCGAGGTTGGCGCTGACGGTCGACTTGCCGACGCCGCCCTTGCCGGAAGCGACCGCGAGAATGCGCTTTACGCCGGCCGGTTTCATCGGGGCCGCCTGGGGTTTGGGATGCCCCCCCAGCTTGAGACTTGGGGCGGGTTTCTGCGCGGCCGGCCCATGGGCGGTCAGGACCACCGACACCTCCTCCACACCGGGCAGCTCGCGGACTGTTGCTTCTGCCGCGCGGCGCAGGGGCTCCATCTGCTCGGCGATCTGCGGCGACGGGGCCTCGATCACGAACCGCACCGTGCCGCCCTCGATGCTGAGGGCGCGCAGCATGTCCCGCGACACCAGCGTCCCCCCGTCCGGCAGAGCCAGGCGCTCCAGCGCGTTGCGAATCTCTTCCTGTGTGACGGACATCGGCTGTACTCCTTCTGTGGGCGCCGCGGGCGGCTGTCTCGGCATATATGCGCTCTGCGCCCACAGCCCAAGCGGCAAAATGGCAGCGGTAACGCCGCGCGCGATCAATTGTTGCCCAGATCCGTGGCGCCTGGACATAAAATCGCGCAAGCTTTGGGCAGCTTCCGAAAAATATCCGTTTTACCCATGCACTTGCTGCATAGCAGAAATGACCAATTCCCGGATTGTGCATTTGCAGCATTCGCTTATCTTAAGGATCAACAACACGGACACAAGCGAACGGGCATACGGCCCCGACGATCCAGAGCGAGACGAAACGATGGCCCTTCTGAACCAGATCCACACCCAGAAATCCTTCGCCCCTGCAGGCGTCGCGCAGATGGTGCAGGCGCTGCGGGAGAAGGTCGCGCAGTACCGCGTCTATCGCCAGACCCTGACCGAGCTCAACGCCCTGAGCGGTCGCGAATTGGCGGATCTCGGCCTCAACCGCTCCATGCTGAAGCGGGTCGCCCTCGAAGCGGCCTACGGAAATATCTGAGAACACAAGAGATCAGGTCCTTTCTCCTCCTCCCTTAAGGACCTGTCCTAGGCGGTGGCATCTTCCTCCTCCCTGATGCCACCGCACCCTACACCGGCCCAGAGCCGGACCCAGATGCACCGGGTTTCCTCCTCCCTTTAACCTGGTGTTTGACAGAACGGCGGTGCCCTCTCCTCCTCCCTGGGCGCCGCCGTTTCCTGTTCAGCCCTATCCCGCAACGCTGAAACGACAAAAGCCCCCGCAGCGGTCCATCCGCGGCGGGGGCTTTGTGTTTTGATTTGTGTTTCGGGGGGGGGGTGCGGGGCAGGGGCAGAGGCCAGGGCCTCTGCGCCTGCCCCGCCCGGGTCGGATCGCGTTGCGATCCGATCCCGCAAAATCCAGCCGGATCGCGTCAGCGATCCGTCCGTTTGGTACCCTCAGTCAGAAGGGCACGTCGTCGCTGGCCGACACAAACCGCGCCACAACCTTCTTGGTGCCGGCCTTTTCAAACGCCACCTCCAGCTTGTCGCCTTCCATTCCGATCACGGCGCCATAGCCGAACTTCTGGTGAAACACGCGTTCGCCGATGGTGAAGGCGGATGTCGCGGTCAGATCGATCACCTGGTTCCGGCTCTCGCGCGGCTTGCTCAGCCCGCGCTCACCGGCGCGCGCCTGCATCCGCTTCCAGCCGGGCGAGTTGTACCCGTCCGCCTCGGCCATGCGCGCCTCGATGGTGGAACGACCGTAGGGGTTGGCGCTCGCCTCGGCAAACCCGCCCCCTGCGCCGGGCGCTGCCGCGCCATAGCCCCCGCCATAAAGGCCGGGCGGCGTCAGCACCTCCACATGCTCTTCGGGCAGCTCATCGACAAAGCGCGAGGGCAATTGCGACTGCCACTGGCCAAACACCCGCCGGTTGCCCGCAAAGGAGATCGTGCAGACCTCCTCGGCGCGGGTGATGCCCACATAGGCCAGGCGGCGTTCCTCTTCGAGGCCCTTGAGGCCGCTTTCATCCATCGAGCGTTGCGAGGGGAACAGCCCATCCTCCCAGCCCGGCAGGAACACCGCGGGAAACTCCAGCCCCTTGGCGGCATGCAGCGTCATGATCGACACTTTTTGCTCGGCATCCTGCTTGTCATTGTCCATCACAAGGCTGACGTGTTCGAGGAACCCTTGCAGATTGTCGAAGTTTTCCAGCGCCTTGACCAGCTCCTTGAGGTTTTCGAGCCGTCCGGGGCTGTCGGGGTTCTTGTCCGCCTGCCACATGGCGGTATAGCCGCTCTCATCCAAGATGATCTCGGCCAGCTCAACATGCGAGAGCTCCGTGCGGGCCTGGAATTCCTCAAAGCTCTGCACGCCCTCAAGAACCGCATCCTCGTCACCGTCGTTCGGGATCACGGCGCGAGTCATCTGCCCCCAGCGGGCGATGTTTTCAACGAGGCGACGCAGGGCGGCCCCGCCCTTGCCCTTGATCAGCCCGTCCTCGACCGCGAGACGCGCACCCTCAACGAGCGAGACGCCGTTTTCGCGCGCCACCATCCGGATGGTCTGCTGTGCCTTGTCGCCAAGGCCGCGTTTGGGCGTGTTGACGATGCGCTCAAACGCCAGATCATCCTCGGGCGAGATCACCACGCGGAAATAGGCCATGGCATCGCGGATTTCCAACCGCTCGTAAAAGCGCGGACCGCCGATGACGCGGTAGGGAAGACCAATGGTCAAGAACCGGTCCTCAAAGGCGCGCATCTGATGCGAGGCGCGCACGAGGATCGCCATTTCATTGAGGCCATACTGGCGCATGCCCCGGGTGCCGCGCTGCATCGCCTCGATTTCCTCGCCGATCCAGCGGGCCTCTTCCTCGCCGTCCCAATGGCCGATCAGGCGGACCTTTTCACCGCCGTCGGCTTCGGTCCACAGCTCCTTGCCCAGGCGGCCCTCATTGCCGCGAATGACGCCGGAGGCGGCGGCGAGGATATGGGCGGTGGAGCGGTAGTTCTGCTCCAGCCGGATCACCTTGGCGCCGGAGAAATCCTTTTCAAACCGCAGGATATTGCCCACCTCGGCGCCCCGCCAGCCGTAGATCGACTGATCGTCATCGCCGACGCAGCAGATGTTTTTATGCCCCGAGGCCAAGAGCCGCAGCCAGAGGTATTGGGCGACGTTGGTATCCTGATATTCGTCCACGAGGATGTAGCGGAACCAGCGGTGGTATTGCGCCAGCAGGTCCGGGTTATTCTGAAAAATCTCAACGCAGTGCAGCAGCAGGTCGCCAAAATCGACCGCGTTCAGCTCCTTGAGGCGGGTCTGATACTGGTCATAAAACTCGGTGCCACGATGATTATAGGCGCTGGCATCCCCTGCGGGCACTTTGGCGGGCGTCAGCGCGCGGTTCTTCCAGTCGTCGATGATGTTGGCCAGCATCCGTGCGGGCCAGCGCTTGTCGTCGATGCCCGCCGCCTGAATGAGCTGTTTCAGCAGGCGGATCTGGTCGTCCGTGTCCAGAATGGTGAAGTTGGATTTCAACCCCACCAGCTCCGCGTGACGGCGCAAGAGCTTGACGCAGATCGAGTGGAAGGTGCCGAGCCATGGCATGCCCTCGGCGGGCTGGCCAAGCATGCGGCCCACGCGTTCCTTCATTTCGCGGGCGGCCTTGTTGGTGAAGGTCACCGCGAGGATCTCGTTGGTGCGCGCCCTGTTGGTGGTCAACAGATGCACGATACGGGTGGTCAGCGCCTTGGTCTTGCCGGTGCCCGCGCCCGCCAGCATCAGCACCGGGCCGTCCAGCGTTTCCACCGCCTCGCGTTGGGCCGCGTTGAGGCCATCCATATAGGGTGTGGGGCGCGCGGCCATGGCGCGGGCGGACAGCGATGCGCCCTCAAAGGCGTCCATTTCGTCAAATGTGCTCATGCGGCGATCCTAGCGTGTTTCGGCGACATCGGAAAGAGGTGTTCACGCTCCGTTCACACCGGTGCCTTCCGTTTGCCCTGGCAATCCGCATAGCAGCGACGCCCACGGGAATAAAGTGGCGGCTGCGCGCGCCAAAGGGATAGGGGCGCTGGTCGAATGCGGGCGGTGCTGCGCCGATGGGACCTCGCATCTGCGCAGCGCGGTCTGTAGAACTCGGGACACCGCGCCGGATGCGGAGAGAGTAGAGCCACCATGCGCCGATTGATGTACCTGAGCCACGCCCTGACCTCGATGACGGAGGCAAAGACCGCCGCCATCGTCGAGAAATCGCGGCGCAAGAATGCCGCCTGCGGGCTGACCGGCGCGCTGGTGTTTTCCGATGGTGCGTTCCTGCAAATCCTCGAAGGTCCGGAGGCGGCCGTCGCCGCCCGCTTTGCCGCGATCCGGACGGATGCCCGTCATCACGACATCACCGTGATCAGTGATACAACCGCGGGCCTGCGCTGTTATCCGGAGACGCCCATGGCCCTGCTGCTGCCGGATCAGCTGCCGGAGGATGCCCGGCAGGCGCTCGGCTCCCTCTATGCGCTGCGGCCCCAGCCACAGCGGCGCGGGTTGCGCGATCTGCTGCCGCGGTTCACGCCGCAACTGGCCGCCTGACGCCAGCCCGCTCCGCGCCGGTGCGGGAGGGGGCTGGACAGGGCCGCCGAAACGCCAATGATGGCGGGCATGAGTTTGGATCAACGTTTCCCCGGCCTTGATGATCTGCGCGCCAAGGCCCGCGCACGCCTGCCCCGCTTTGTCTGGGAGTATCTCGACAGCGCCACCGGGCGAGAAGCCACGCAGGCACGCAATCGCCGCTGCCTTGACCGGATCGGGCTGATGCCTGCGATCCTGGGTGGGCCGCAGGAGGTGGACCTGAGCACCACGCTGTTTGGCACCAGATTGCCGCGCCCCTTTGGTATTGCGCCGGTGGGGATGTCGGGGCTGATCTGGCCCGACGCCGAAGGTCATCTGGCCCGTCATGCGGCGGCAACCCAGATCCCCTATGGGCTCTCGACAGTGGCGAGCCAAAGCCCCGAGGATCTGGCCCCGCATCTGGGGGAACAGGGCTGGTTTCAGATGTATCCGCCCAAGGATGAAGGCATCCGCAAGGATATGCTGGCACGCGCCCGTGCGGCCGGGTTCAAGGTCTTGGTGCTGACGGTTGATGTGCCGGTGGCCTCGCGCCGGGAACGGCAGGTGCGGTCGGGGCTGACACAGCCACCCCGGCTGACCCCGCGCCTGCTGGCACAGGTGGCGATGCGCCCCACATGGGCGCTGGGGATGGCGCGGCAGCATCGGGGCGATGGCGGCATGCCGCATATGCGCACGCTGGACAAATACATCGAGGGCGCGGCCTCGGCGCTGTCGTCGACCGCGCACATTGGCTATTTGCTGCGCACTGCGCCGGATTGGGATTACCTGCAGTGGCTGCGCGATCATTGGGAGGGGCCGCTGGTGGTCAAGGGCGTGCTGGATGCGCGCGACGCGCCCCGGCTGGAGGCGGCAGGGGTTGATGCGATCTGGATCTCCAACCACGCGGGCCGTCAGTTTGATGCGGCCCCTGCCCCGATCGAGGTGCTGGAAGAGATGTGCGCCGCCACCCGCCTGCCGCTGATCCTGGATAGCGGCATTGAGGGTGGGCTGGATATCCTGCGCGCCATGGCGCTGGGGGCGGATTTTGTGATGCTGGGGCGGGCGTGGCACTATGCGCTTGCAGCATTGGGTGCGGCAGGACCGGCGCATCTGCATGACATCCTGAGCAAGGATCTGAGCGCCAATATGGGACAGCTGGGCATCGGCACGCTGGCAGAGCTGCGCGACCTCAGGCGCCTGCATCTGGACTGAGCCCCCAAAAGTTTAGGCGCGATCCTCGCCCAAGGACCGCGCCTCCCCCGCCTATCCCCCCCGGGTCAGACTGGTTGTTATCGGTGTCGCGCTGACGCGCCCGGCCTTAGGCCGCCAGCAATTGTCTGAAGCTGGCCAGGAAGTCGCGCACCAGATGGCGCACCGTCAGATCGCGACCGCGCAGGGCGCTGTTGATCGGCAGCAAAGCACGCAGCGGCGCGATATTCTCGCCGCCCAGAAGCGGCAGCGCCTCGGGTGTTTCATGCACAAAGACCCAGTCGGTAAAGGCGCGCATCTGAATTTCGCGGGCTTGCAGCACCTCGAAATCGCGGTGGCGCGGATCATCCTGGATTTTCTGGGCGCGGCGGCGGATGGCAGCTTCGTCGCCTTCGAGAATGTGCAGGAACCGCCCCTGATGCGCCAGCAACATGCCGGTCAGCCCGGCCTTGCGGTTGTTGCGATGACAGGTGCCTGCGATATCCGCGATCTGATGCGCGGTGAGATCCTGGCTGGCGGTGCTGACATAGACAAAGCGGTGCATCTCGGTGTTCCTTGGTGCGTGTGGCTGTGACCTTGGTTTGCGGTGGTCTTTGGGGATCGCGTTTTGCAGATCCGGTGCTGTTGATTAAAATTTATCCGAAATCCTCTCGAATAGAAGCACTATCCTTAAGAGTGGTTAACGCCTCCAAAGCACAGGGGCGAAATGCTGCACTGCAAAAAAGTGCGTGCACCCGCGCCCCGGGATCGGTAAAACAACGCCAGCCCGCCTTCCCAAACGGCCTTCCGTGGCGGCAGAACGCCGGAATTTCCGGCGCAACCTTCGCGTTTCGGCACTCCCATCCGCCGAAATTCAAGAAAAAGGGGCGCAAGTGAACGCGATCATGCCGCAGATACCCACAAGCCGGGATGTTCTGCGTGTCATACAGCCGTTACCACTTCGCCATCCATCAAGACCCCGGGGGAGAGATGACTGAGTTCAACAAGATCCTGATTGCCAACCGAGGCGAAATCGCCATCCGTGTGATGCGCGCCGCCAACGAGATGGGCAAACGCACCGTGGCCGTCTATGCGGAGGAGGACAAACTGGGCCTGCACCGCTTTAAGGCGGACGAAGCCTATCGCATCGGCGAGGGCCTCGGCCCGGTTGCCGCCTACCTGTCGATCGACGAGATCATTCGCGTTGCCAAGGAATGCGGCGCCGATGCGATCCACCCGGGCTATGGCCTGCTGTCGGAAAACCCCGATTTTGTGGATGCCTGCGCGCGCAACGGCATCACTTTTATCGGCCCCAAGGCCGAGACCATGCGCGCCCTGGGCGACAAGGCCAGCGCCCGCCGCGTGGCGATCGAGGCCGGCGTGCCGGTCATTCCCGCCACCGAGGTGCTCGGCGATGACATGGACGCGATCCGCAAGGAAGCGGCAGAGGTCGGCTATCCCCTGATGCTCAAGGCGAGCTGGGGCGGCGGCGGACGCGGCATGCGCCCGATCCACTCGGACGACGAGCTGGAAGAAAAGGTTCTGGAAGGTCGCCGCGAGGCCGAAGCCGCATTCGGCAATGGCGAAGGGTATCTCGAAAAGATGATCACCCGCGCTCGCCACGTGGAGGTGCAGATCCTTGGCGACAAACACGGCGAGATCTACCACCTGTTTGAGCGCGACTGCTCCGTGCAGCGCCGCAACCAAAAGGTCGTGGAACGCGCGCCCGCGCCCTATCTGACGGATGCGCAACGGGAAGAGATCTGCGATCTGGGCCGCAAGATCTGCCAACATGTGAACTATGAATGTGCGGGCACCGTCGAATTCCTGATGGATATGGAGACCGGCAACTTCTACTTCATCGAGGTGAACCCGCGGGTGCAGGTGGAACACACCGTCACCGAAGAAGTCACCGGCATCGACATCGTGCAGGCGCAGATCCTGATCGCCGAGGGCAAGACGCTGGCAGAGGCCACCGGCAAGGCCAGCCAGGGCGATATCACCCTCAACGGCCACGCGCTGCAAACCCGGGTGACCACCGAGGATCCGCTCAACAACTTCATCCCCGACTATGGCCGCATCACGGCTTATCGCTCGGCCACCGGCATGGGCATCCGTCTGGATGGCGGCACTGCCTATGCGGGCGGGGTGATCACGCGCTATTACGACAGCCTGCTGACCAAGGTGACGGCCAAGGCGCCGACACCGGAAAAGGCCATCGCCCGTATGGACCGCGCGCTGCGCGAATTCCGCGTGCGCGGTGTCAGCACCAACATCGCCTTTGTCGAGAACCTGCTGAAGCATCCGACCTTCCTGTCGAATGAATACACCACCAAGTTCATCGACGAGACGCCGGAGCTGTTCCAGTTCGCCAAGCGCCGCGACCGGGGCACCAAGGTGCTGACCTATATCGCGGATATCTCCGTCAACGGTCACCCGGAAACCGAGGGCCGCGCCGCGCCGCATCCCGACCTGAAGGAGCCACGCGCGCCCAAGGTCGACAAGGGCAACCTGCCCTATGGCACCCGTAACCTGTTGGAACAAAAAGGTGCCAAGGCGGTCGCGGACTGGATGAAGGCGCAGCGGCAGCTGCTGCTCACCGACACCACCATGCGCGATGGGCACCAGTCCCTGCTGGCCACCCGCATGCGCAGCCATGACATGATCAAGGTGGCGCCGGCCTATGCGCAGAACCTCAGCCAGCTGTTCTCGGTCGAGTGCTGGGGCGGGGCGACGTTCGATGTGGCCTATCGCTTCTTGCAGGAATGCCCGTGGCAGCGCCTGCGCGACCTGCGCAACGCGATGCCGAACCTGATGACGCAGATGCTGCTGCGCGGCTCCAACGGGGTGGGGTACACCAACTATCCCGACAATGTGGTGCAGTTCTTCGTCAAGGAAGCCGCCAAGGGCATCGACGTCTTCCGCGTGTTTGACAGCCTCAACTGGGTCGAGAACATGCGCGTCGCCATGGATGCGGTGGTTGAGAGCGGCAAGATCTGCGAAGGCACCATCTGCTATACCGGCGACATCAACGATCCGGCGCGGGCCAAGTATGACGTGAAATACTACGTCGGCATGGCCAAGGAACTGGAGGCCGCGGGCGCGCATGTGCTGGGCCTCAAGGACATGGCCGGCCTGCTGAAGCCGGTCGCCGCGCGTCAGCTGATCAAGGCGCTGAAGGAAGAGGTCGGCCTGCCGATCCACTTCCACACCCATGACACCGCCGGTGTCGCCGTGGCCACCATCCTTGCCGCCGCCGAGGCCGGCGTCGATGCGGTTGACTGCGCCATGGATGCCTTCTCCGGCAATACCTCGCAGGCGACGCTGGGCACCGTGGTCGAGGCCCTGCGCCATACCGACCGCGACACCGGTCTCGACATCGGCGCGGTGCGCGAGATCTCGGACTATTGGGACGATGTGCGCGCCCATTACGCGGCCTTTGAATCCGGCATGCAGGCGCCCTCTTCCGAGGTCTATCTGCACGAGATGCCCGGCGGCCAGTTCACCAACCTCAAGGCACAGGCGCGCAGCCTCGGCCTGGAGGAGCGCTGGCACGAGGTCGCCCAGACCTATGCCGATGTGAACCAGATGTTCGGTGACATCGTCAAAGTGACCCCCTCCTCCAAGGTGGTGGGCGACATGGCGCTGATGATGGTCTCTCAGGGCCTGACCCGCGCGCAGGTCGAAGACCCCAAAACCGACGTCTCCTTCCCCGACTCGGTGGTGGACATGATGCGCGGCAACCTCGGCCAGCCTCCGGGCGGGTTCCCCGAGGGCATCGTCAAGAAGGTGCTGAAGGGCGAGGCGCCCAATCTGGAACGCCCCGGCGCGCATCTGGAGCCTGTCGACATTGAGCACACCCGCGCGGAGCTGTCCAAGGAGCTCGAAGGCTTCAAGGTCGATGACGAGGATCTGAACGGCTATCTGATGTATCCCAAGGTGTTCCTGGATTACATGGGGCGCCACCGCCAGTACGGTCCGGTGCGCGCGCTGCCGACACGGACGTTCTTCTACGGCATGGAGCCGGGTGACGAGATCACCGCCGAGATCGATCCGGGCAAGACGCTGGAAATCCGCCTGCAAGCCATCGGCGAGACCGATGAACAGGGCGAGGTGAAGGTGTTCTTTGAACTGAACGGCCAGCCACGTGTCATCCGGGTGCCCAACCGTCTGGTGAAATCCTCCACCGCGCAGCGCCCCAAGGCCGAGGTCGGCAATGCCAACCACGTCGGCGCGCCGATGCCCGGTGTCGTGGCCTCGATCGGGGTGCAGGTGGGCCAGCAGGTGCACGAGGGCGACCTGTTGCTGACCATCGAGGCGATGAAGATGGAAACCGGCCTGCATGCCGAGCGCGACGCGGTGGTGAAGGCCGTGCACGTCCAGCCCGGCGGTCAGATCGACGCCAAGGACCTGCTGGTCGAGCTGGAGTGATCCACGCCACATGCCAGGATTGAGCCGCAGCTCCCCACCGGGGCTGCGGCTTTTTCATGGGCGCGTCTCAGGTCATCATAGCTGGGGTGTCAGGAGGCCGCGTGTCAGGGGGCCGCTCAGGCTTCCGCGCCGGTCAGGCATCCGCGCCGGTCAGCAGCCTGAATTTGCGAAACTCCGCCCCCTGATACGGCACCATCCCGATCTCCTGCGCGCCCAGGCGCCGCAGCGCGCCGAGGTGGCGGCGGCTGGGGGGCAGCAGGAAGGTCACATAGGGAATGCGCGGGTCTTTCCGGGCAAACTGCAGTGCCTTGTCGGCGATGCGCCGGCCGAGGCCAAACGCATCCGGGCGCAGCACGAGGCCAAAATCCCAGTCGTCGCCTTCTTTCTCGAAGCCACCCCAGCCCACATAGCGCCCTCCGACCACAAAGGCCCAATGCCCCAGCCCGTCCTGCGCCCAACAGCGCTCTTTGCCGGCGACGAATTTCTCGGTGGTGGCGGCATCCCAGCGCACCCCGTCGAGCAGGGGCATATGGTCCCGCAGACGCGGGTCGGACATATGCGCGGTGATCTCCTCCGGCGCGATGTCGGAAAGGCGGTGGAACGCGATCTGCTCTGAACGGTCGGGCATCCGGGGGCTCCTGTGGCGGCTGAAGTCACCGCGGTAGCGCAGTTTGCCTGCGCCGCGGGATCACGGTCCCGCGAGCCCCAGGAGTGCGGCGATTGCGCCACAGATTTCAGCGCTGCCCGCAAGACCCAGGCGGACCGGCGATCGCGACGCGGGCGAACGGGTCAGCATTACTGACCCGACTCCGGGGAAAATTGCCCGGGGCTGCGTCAATTCCCGCCTGTCAAGCTTGCACCTTTTGATCCGTGCCCCAAAACTGTCGCCATTCATTATTGATCTATCTGTTTCCGAGGTTGGCTCATGTCGTCTGCAAAACTTTCCGCTCCGGTGGGCCTGTCGCCCCGTCATAGTTCCGGCGATGAGGTCAAGAACAAGCCCGCCGATGTGCTGCTGGTGCGCCAGATGCTCGAAGCCAACAAGATCGGCCCGCTCGGCACCTCCAAGAAAATGGACGCGGGGCTGTTGAAGGCGATCGCCGCCTTTCAGAAGAAGGCCGGGTTCAAACATCCCGACAAGGTGGTCGATCCCGGCGGGCGCACCTTCAAGATGCTGCTGCCGGGCTACAAGAAGCAGCTCGCCGAAGAGGCCAAGGCCGCCAAGGAGCCGATGGTGGAGGTGAACTTCCGCGGCAAGAAGATCCTCTGCACGCCGAAGGAATTCGAAAGCGTCAAGGCTGATGTGATCAAGCGCCTGACCCCCTATATGAAATCGCTGCTGCGCAACCACGACAACGCGCTGGAAACCTACCGGCACTATCTCGATGTGGCGCAGATGAAGGACGGGGTCCTGGATGCGGTGGCGCAGGCCATCATCCTGCAGGCCGGGTCGGTCGAAATGCCGAAGAACAAGCTCTGCCTGCGGTCGATCTCTGCCAGCGGCAAGCTGGAACGGGCGATGGTGTCCAAGGATCTGAAACTGATCAACGAGGCGCTGCCGGAGGCGGAGAAAGCCATTGGCGCCTTCAACGCCGACTTGCTGCGGTTCCTCAAGGAGTTCACCGGCTCCGCCCAGACCACGGCCACGGTGCTGACGGTGTCCTCGGCGGCCTGTTTTGCGGTGGTGGGCGCCCTGGCAGCGCCGGTGCTGGTCACCGGGGCGGGCATGTCCGCGGGCAGCGCGGCGATCGCCTCCGGCGCCGGGGTCGGCGTGTTGCAAAGCGCCAGCCAGGAGCTGGGCAAACACGCCAGCGGCCAGAAGGTGACGGTCTGGGGCTCGATCCAGTCGATCGTGATCGACGGCACCGTCGGCGGGCTGACCGGTGGCATCGGCAGCAAGATCCCGCTGGGGTTCTGCGACGACGCCGCCAAATGGGTGGCGCCGAAACTGGCCGGCAAGGTGGCCTTCCTCAGCACCAAGCAGATGCAGAAGTTCATCGCCAACTACCTGGCCGGCTCGGGTCAGGAGGTGATCAAGACCGTGCTGGGCGAAGCGGTCAAGGAACTGGGCCGCATCATGAAGAGCGGCAAGGCCCCGACCGAAAAGGAATTCCAGGCGATCGTGACCTCGATCCTCTATTCCGCCCTGCTGGGCGGGCTGGTGAAGAACCTCGGCGGTTTCCAGAAGAAATGGGCCTACAAGAACAAGGAGGTCCTGCAAGGCAAGATCTTCCCGGATCGTCTCGCCAAGATCGCCAAGACAAACGACATCCCCAATACGTTGAAGGCGAAACTCTGGGCGGAGGTGATGAACAAGGTCAGCGACGAAAGCCTCAAGGTCGGCTATGGCGCCATCATTTCGCGCGCCACCGGCAAGGAAAGCGAGGCCCAGATGACCGATATGGCCGCCAAGGCCGCCGCCAAGGACAAGGCGCTGATGTCGCTGGTCGACAAGGAACTGACCAAGGCCCTGAAGAAACACAAGGTGCCGGTCAAGTAGCGCCGCCCCAGAGGACAGCATCAAAACGCCATCGCGCCTTGGGTCCGGTGTCCGTCCTAAGCTGAGGATGACGCGCAGGTTATCCCTGCACATCGGCTCCGACCCGGCCACTCAGGCGCAGATCCGGGGCGGTTGTGGTGGCCTCCGGCTGCACCGGCGCGAGCGGGTCGAGCTGCACCGACGGCGCCTCGGGGATACGCGCCTGCGGCGCACCCTGCCCCGCCTCCTGCGCCACGCCCGCCAGCATCAGGGCGCCCGCCAGGGCCCCTGTCCGCACCGTATCCCAAACGCTCATGTCATCTCTCCCGGCTGTGCCTGCTGTGATCTCCTGTTCCGTGATACGGTCGTAGCGCCCAGATCCGTCGCCGGCGTCTGCACATGAGAAAAATCCGCGCCCAGATGGGATTTGCCCTTGCAGCCCCCGGCGGGGTTTTATAAATCCCGTCTCACCGAATGGCAGCGCGGGCGTAGCTCAGGGGTAGAGCATAACCTTGCCAAGGTTAGGGTCGGGCGTTCGAATCGCCTCGCCCGCTCCATTCGACATCGAAAAGGCCGCTCCGTCGTCGGGGCGGCCTTTCGCATTCCCCCGCCTCCGTGAAACAGCACGCCCTGCCCCGGCGCGACGCGGGTCCTGCCGCAAGAATTTCCGCCAATTCGCATTTTTCCTCTTGCAGCCTTTGGCGGGATTTCATAAACCCCGCTTCACCGAATGGCAGCGCGGGCGTAGCTCAGGGGTAGAGCATAACCTTGCCAAGGTTAGGGTCGGGCGTTCGAATCGCCTCGCCCGCTCCATTCGAATAAAAGCACCGCCCTCTGGGCGGTTTTTTTATGCCACCAGCATACTCACGGTAGCGCCCCACCAAGCGCAACCAAATGCGACACTGCGCCCTCACGGGCCTGTGCGATACCATAGAATTCAGGCTGCGGCGCTGGCGTTGCCGAGTTAAGGGCACACCAGCGCAAATTTGGATCAGCTCAACAAGATGTCATTGGCAGTCAGATCAGCCAGAGTGACCTCTTGCAGAATAATCACATGAGGCACCATCGTACTGCTACCTTCGCTCACGGGTACAGAGGCGTAGATGTACACATCTGTACCGACCTGCTGCGCCAGAGATGCGGACAACTGTTCATAGTCGTCGGCGGAGTCCGAACCGTCAGCATCGAACACCAGGCTGTCTTCTTCGGCATCGAAATCAACAATCGTCGAAACCCCGGCAGCGCCACCAAAATAGAATGTGTCTGCGCCCGCACCACCGTCGAGCACGTTGTTGCCTCCAAATGAGAAAATACTGTCATCGCCTTGACCTGCGTCGACGCTATCGTTTCCGGTGCCACCGTAGATCACATCGTCCAACCATGATCCTTCGATCAGATCATCCCCTGCACCACCCCGGGCTTCGCCGGTAGTTTCATTGGCGTAGTAGTAGCCGCCGATTGTGATATGGTCGTTCCCTTCGCCGCCATACGCGATCGTATTGTTCCCAGAGAACACAATGACGTCGTCACCTGTGCCGCCATAGAGGCGCGTATCATCTACATATGTGGCGGAGATTGTATCATCACCATCGTCGCCGCGAATTGTCGATCCGTCGCCGGAAGTGTAAGCATAATCGTTTCCATCGCCACCAGAAACATCATTCACGCCACTGCGCGCATTAATGGTATCATTGCCGGCACCTCCGATCAGTGTGTCATTGCCCGAAGCGCCCTCGATGTCGTCGTCGCCTGCCCCACCATCAATATAATTTGCACCTATGGGGGTCGAGCCGAACCCCCAGCTCGAGATGGTGTCATTTCCCTCTCCGGCGAAAACAGTATCGTTTCCGCGACCGGCCGAAATTTCATCATCACCGGCACCGCCAAGAATGCTGTCGTGACCGATCCCGCCGTCCAATGTGTCATTCCCAGCGCCCCCATCGAGGCTGTCTTCTCCGATGTCGCCCTGAACAAAATCGTCGCCGTCATGGGCATCGATGATGTCATTGCCGCCCTGACCGATCAGGCTGTCATTGCCTGAACCACCACGGATGCTGTCGCGCCCAAGACCACCAAAGATCGTATCAGCACCGGTGTGTCCGCTTAGGTAATCGTTGCCAGCCCCACCATTGATGAAATCGTCGCCACTATTCCCAAAGACGCGATCATTCCCCTCACCGGAAAAGATACTGTCATGCCCGATGCCACCAGAAATGTCGTCCGCGCCCGAAAGCGACGTGATCTGATCGTTGCCAGAACCACCAGAGAACGTGCTCGCACCGCTGCCACCAAGCAGCGTATCGTCCCCCGAACCACCGTTCAAAGTGTCGACACCTGTGTCAGAGGCATCCTCGCCCGTACCAAAGATGAAGTCGTCGCCAGAACCACCGTCCAGAACATCCGACCCCGAACCGCCAAGCAGCGTGTCATTCCCGGCACCGCCATCAATTTCATCATCGGTACTGGTGCCCGTTATAAGCTCGCCATCTGCAGTGCCGGTGAGTGTTTCACCGTGGTCCATGTTTTGCGCTGTGTCAGCTGCCAATTCCGACTGTAGAACCACGCCAATGTCGCTAGAAAAAGCACTTAAAAAGTCAGTTTTCTTCACGGAAGAGTCTCCTAAACCACCGCCCCGAAAGGGAAGTTTCATTTATATCAAATAGACCTTAGGGGCCATTCGTTGCCTTGCTGAAAAGTCATTCCAACTCACCCAGTCAGAAACGTCCTTAACATAGTTGAGACCAACTCCCTATGCCCAACCCAGGGTCGAGCATAACATCACCGTTTTCCGATGTAGCTTTGGCGCAACCTTCATCAGACGATGCAATCGCCGCGCCCATCCATTCGCGCGCCGTTGGGTGATAAAACGACCCCAAGAAAAGTCTCAATGGATTTCATTTTCCGCTTGCAGCCCCCGGCGGGATTTCATAAACCCCGCTTCACCGAATGGCAGCGCGGGCGTAGCTCAGGGGTAGAGCATAACCTTGCCAAGGTTAGGGTCGGGCGTTCGAATCGCCTCGCCCGCTCCATTCGAAACCGAAAAGGCCGCTCCTCCGGGGCGGCTTTTCGCGTTTCAGGACAGGCACTTGCACTTTTTGATCAAAAGTCTTTGACTGCCGCGCAGCGCCGCGCCAATCCTTGTGACAACCTGAGACAGCAAAGGAATGGCCAGATGTCCTCCGTGATCTACCCGACGACGAATTTCACCGCGACGGAGCAGCTCTGCATCACCCATGGTGAGGGGATCTACGTCTATGACGACAGCGGCAAGGAATACATCGAAGGGCTCGCGGGCCTGTGGTGTACCTCGCTGGGCTATTCCAACACCGAGGTGGTGGAGGCGATCACCGACCAGCTGAACCGCCTGCCCTTCCAGCACACTTTCGGCGGCAAGACCCACGCGCCGGTGATGCAGCTGGCCGATAAGCTCAAGGCGATGGTGCCGGTGGAGGATGCCTATTTCTTTTTTGGCAACTCCGGTTCCGACGCCAATGACAGCCACTACAAGATGCTGCGCTATTACTTCAATGCGATCGGCAAGCCGCAAAAGCGCAAGATCATCACCCGAGAGCGCGGCTACCATGGCGTGACGGTGGCGGCGGGCTCGCTGACCTCCCTGCCCGCCAACCTCGCCCATTTCGACGCGCCCCTTGAGGCACTGTCGATCCTGCGCGCCGATGCGCCGCATTACTACACCGGCCGTCAGGGCAATGAGACCGAGGCGCAATTTGTCGAACGCATCCTGCAAAACCTCGAAGACCAGATCCTCGCCGAGGACCCGGAGACCATCGCCGCGATGATCGTAGAGCCGATCACCGGCGCCTCCGGCGTGATCGTACCCCCCGAAGGCTACTACGAGGGGCTGCAAGCTCTCCTGCGCAAACATGACATCCTGATCTGGGCGGATGAGGTCATCTGTGGCTTTGGTCGCACAGGCGCGGATTTCGGCTGCACCACCATGGAGATCAAACCCGATCTGATGACCTTCGCCAAACAGCTGTCCTCGGCCTATTTCCCGATCTCCGCCTCGGTCATTCCCGGTTGGATGTATAGGGCGATGGTGGATCAGACCAATGAGGTCGGCGTCTTTGGCCACGGCTATACCTACTCCGGCCATCCCGCTGCCTGTGCCGCCGCGCTGAAAACGCTGGAAATCTACGAGCGCGACAAGATCTTTGAGCATGCCGCCGAGGTGGGCGCTTACATGCAAGCGCAGCTGCGCGAGATCTTCACCGATCACCCGCTGGTGGGTGAGGTGCGCGGCAAGGGGCTGATCGCGGCGCTGGAACTGGTCTCCAACAAGACCACCGGCGCCACCATCCCCGGAGGTAAAGGCGGCGCGGCGGCGGTCAAAGCCTGCCAGGACGCGGGCCTGATCCTGCGCGCCGTCGCCGGAAACGCGCTGGCCTTCTGCCCGCCGCTGATCATCACCAAGGCAGAGGTCGACGAGATGCTCAAACGCACCAAGACCGGCGTCGACACCGCTTATGAGGCCTTAAAATCCGAAGGCCTCCTGAACAGCTGAGCCAAAACAAAAGGCGCCCCGACCAAAGCGGGCGCCTTTTCATCTTTTTATAAATATCCCGGAGCGCGAGGCAGCGCCTCGCAACAGGCTTTTCCCACAGGGAAAAGCACAACCTGCGCGCCGCAAGGCGCTCCATTTGGCAACCCTCAGAAGACCTTGAACGTCATCGTCGTCAGCGACCGCTCGATATTGGGGATCTGCAACAGGTGGTCATTGATATATTTGCCCACATCCTCGCCCGAGGGGATGTAGAGCTTCATCAGCAGATCATATTCCCCGCTGGTGGAATAAAGCTCCGAATGGATCTCATGCAGCGCAATGTCCTCGGCCACCTTATAGGTGGTGCCGGGTTTGCAGCGGATCTGGATAAAGACGCAGGTGGACATATCTCGCCTCAGCTTCTGTCAGGTCTGGTTGCCCGGCAACCTCGCATGCAGCGCGAAAAAGGGCAATCCCACCCCTGAGCGCCCCTGATGCGCCACAAAGGCACTGCAGAGGCACAGCAATCCTGCGATCCCCCTTGAGCCTGCGCCGCCCCGCACCCTATAAGCCTAGGCGACAGATTGAGGATTTCACCATGCGCACAGCCCAGGTTTCCCGCTCCACCGCCGAGACGGAGATCTCCGTCTCCGTCAACCTCGACGGCAGCGGCACATATGACAATCAGACCGGCGTTGGCTTTTTTGACCACATGCTGGACCAGCTGTCGCGCCACTCGCTGATCGACATGACCATCCGCGCCAAGGGGGATTATCACATCGACGACCACCACACCGTCGAGGATACCGGTATCGCGCTGGGTCAGGCGCTGGTGCAGGCGCTTGGCGACAAGAAAGGTATCAACCGCTACGGCGAGTGTCACTTGCCGATGGATGACGCACAGGTGCGCGCCGCGCTGGATCTTTCGGCCCGACCTTTCCTTGTGTGGAATGTGGATCTGCCCACGCAAAAAATCGGCACTTTCGACACCGAACTCGTCCGCGAGTTCTTTCAGGCGCTTGCGACCCATGGCGGCATCACCCTGCACGTCGATCAGATCCATGGGGTGAACAGCCACCACATCGCCGAGGCCGCATTCAAGGCCGTGGCCCGCGCGCTGCGCACCGCCGTTGAGGTCGACCCGCGCAAGGCCGACGCCGTGCCCTCCACCAAGGGTGCGCTCTGAGGCGCTTGCGCCGCACTGCTGCCCTGCCCCTTGATCCCGTGCCCCCTGACCCTGTGATGGCTCAAAGCCACCTCGGGGTTCACACCATCCCGAGGACGTTTCCATGCTGACCGCCATCATCGACTATGAATCCGGCAACCTGCACTCCGCCGAAAAAGCGTTTCAGCGCATGGCGGCTGAGGTCGGCGCAGGCGAGGTGGTGGTGACCTCCGACGCCGATGTGGTCGCCCGCGCCGACCGGCTGGTGCTGCCGGGCGACGGGGCCTTTCCTGCCTGCGCGGCAGAATTGCGCGGCCACAAGGGCATTTATGACGCGATGGTCGAGGCCGTGGAGGTCAAGGGCCGCCCCTTCCTCGGGATTTGTGTCGGCATGCAGTTGATGGCCACGACGGGGCACGAGTATTCCGAGACGCCGGGCCTTGGCTGGGTGGGCGGAGACGTGGTGAAGATCACGCCTGCGGATACACGCCTCAAGGTGCCGCATATGGGCTGGAACGATCTGGTGATCGACAACCCCCACCCGGTGTTTGATGGCATCTCGACGGGCGATCACTGCTATTTTGTGCATAGCTATCACTTCCGTGTCGCCAATCCGGCCGAACGGCTGGCGCATGTGGATTACGCCGGGGATGTGACAGCGGTGATCGGGCGCGACACCATGCTCGGCATGCAGTTCCACCCGGAAAAAAGCCAGCATGTCGGGCTCAGGATGATCGGCAACTTCCTCACCTGGACCCCCTGACACCCCGCTCTGATCTGGACGCCTGCCGCCCGAAAGGGCGGCGCGCGCAAGGGGCCCCTGGCCGCTTGCGCGCCACCGGCAAGCCCGCGCGCCCGCCCCATCGAGGGGCCGGCGCGCGGCGTTTGGCCATCACACTCAACAGATGTCAGAACACGCAACACCGGCCATGCGCATAGGGCACGCGCAGGTAGGCCAAACGCAGCCCAGCCTCAGGCCGCGCTCTGCCTCAGGGAGACCGGCGCCACGCCGTAGGCTTTGCGAAAGGCACGGGTAAACCCTTCGGGTGACTCATACGCATAGCGGCGGGCGACAGCCTCAACCCGGTCGCCCCGGAGCAGATCCTGCCGCGCCAGCGTCAACCGCCAACGCCGCAGGTATCCCATCGGCGTCTCGTTCATTTGCGCTGAGAACAGCTCCGAAAACCGCGACAGCGACAACCCCGCCTCCTGCGCCAGATCAGCGGTGGTCCAGACCCGTCCCGGCTCATCATGCATCGATACAATCGCGCGGGCCAGCCGCTGATCCGCAAGCCCTGCCAGCAGGCCCGGCTCTGCGGTGCCCGCCTCGATCAGATGGCGCAGCAGCCGCACCATCAACGCCTGCCCGAGACTGGACAGAACCGATTCCGCCCCGCAGCGATGGGCCTCAAGCTCCTGCCGCATCAGGTCCAGGATCGCGGCCAACTGCGGGGTTTGGGACAACGCCACCTCGACCCGCTGCGGCAATGCCGCCACCAAAGGGTTATGCGCCCCGTCCCAGTCCACCCGCAGCGCAAGGCAGACCGCGCCTGCCGCAGCCTCCGTGACCTGCACTGTGCTGCCGGGTGTAAACAGCAGGGTCTGCCCCCCTGCGCGCCCTGTCAGAACACAGAGATTTGCATGCGGACAGGCCGCGATATCCACCCGCATCCGAAACCGCGAAATAAGACTGGTGAGACGGTCCATCACATCCTCCACATACGCATATCCGGCGCACATCCGGGTTTTAGGTCAGCTTTTTCGGAATTACCAAGCACAAATGCGTGCAATAGAGATGTCACACAGCACACCGACCGCATGTCGGCCGCAAGCATACCGGAGTTGCCCATGCTGATCCCTCGCCAGAAAACCCCTGCCCTGTCGCTGCCTTTGCTGGGCGGCGGCCAGTTCGACCTTGCCTCCGAAGTGTCCGAGCGCGGCACCGTCATCTGTTTCTATCGCGGCCTGCACTGCCCGATCTGCGCCACCTATCTGAAAGAGTTCGAAAAGCGCGCCGCAGATTTTGCCGAACGCGGCGTCAACTGCATCGCCATCAGCTCTGACGACGAGGACCGCACCCGGTTGATGGCAGAAAAGATCGAAGCCAAAAATCTGCGCTTTGCCTATGATCTGCCGCTGAACGTCGCCAAGGACTGGGGGCTTTACATCTCGACGTCGCGCGGCACCACCTCGATCGGCATTGAAGAGCCTGCGCTGTTTTCCGAGCCGGGCCTGTTCATGGTGACGCCGGAACAGACGCTCTATTATGGCTCCGTACAGACCATGCCCTTTGTGCGCCCGCATTTTTCCGAACTGGTGGCAGCGCTGGATTTTGCCATCGCCAACAGCTACCCGGCGCGCGGCGAATACACCGGCAGCGTCTGAGCCCAACCGCTTTTGTCCTGCATCACCGGTCCCCTAAACCCATGTGAGCAATGGACATGGCCTTGGCAACAAGGCATATGGGCCTGACCACTTTCACGGTCAGGCCCACTTCCACTTGTACTTGCGTTTCGAAAAATTCAGCCACCGGGACGGGCAGCATCGCTATCTGGTGCTGAGCCTGACGCCGACGCTGTTCGGCGACTGGTGCGTGGTGCAATCCACCGGCCCGATCGGCCAGCCCGGCGGGCAGGAGCGGCGCAACTACTGCCCCACGCTTGATGAGGCGCAATCGCTGTTCGAGAGCACGCGGGACCGGCAGGTCAAACGGGGCTTTGTGCCGATCCCCGTGCAGATGGGGCTGTTCTGACCCCACCGCATTCAGGTTTGGATGCGCGTTACTTCACCCGCGTCCAGGTCTGTTTCGAACAGATCAGCCCGCCCGCCACGCAACCACGCAGGCGCAGGCTGTCGCCGCTCAGATCCATCTTGCCGATGTAGATCTTGTTGTTGGAGGGCCGCCAGACCTTGCCCTCATAGGCGCCGCCGCCCTGCGGGACCATGTCGATCACCAGCGTCTTTCCGAGGTTCGGAGATTTATACTCGCCGCTGTCGTTGAAGGTGCGCGCAATGGTGCCGCATACGGCACTGCCGCAGGGTTCCATCGCCACATGCGCATAAGAGCCATCATCTGGCTGGGTCTTCCACGTGCCCTCGATCGGGTCGGCGGCAAAGGCGGCGGTCGTCAGTCCAAGCGTCACGGCAAGGGGTGCAATCAGGTGTTTCATGGTCATTCGTCCTCCCTATGGGTTGGAAGTCTGACCGAGGCGCGCGCATTCAGGCAAGATTGACCTCGGGTCGCCCTGCCCCTGCGCCTGCAACGCGCGGTGATGCCGCCCACGTTGCAATTCGCCGCCACCTTGGGCAAAAGGGCAGCCAAAGCACTCTCCCCATGACCAGAAGGGCCCCGCCGATGATCCTCTACCCTGCCATTGACCTCAAGGACGGCCAGGCCGTGCGGCTTCTGCATGGTGACATGGACAAGACCACCGTGTTCAACGACAACCCGGCCGCGCAGGCGCTGGAGTTCGTGGCGGCGGGCTGTGAGTGGCTGCATCTGGTGGATCTGAACGGCGCCTTCGCGGGAGAGCCGGTGAACGCCGCGCCGGTTGAGGAGATCCTGAAGCAGTGTCAGGTGCCTGCGCAGCTTGGCGGTGGCATCCGCGATATGGCCACCATCGAGCGCTGGCTCGACAAGGGGCTGGCGCGGGTGATCCTTGGCACCGTGGCGGTGGAGGACCCCGATCTGGTGCGCGAGGCGGCACGGGCGTTTCCGGGCAAGGTCGCGGTCGGGATCGACGCGCGTGGTGGCAAGGTTGCGACCAAGGGCTGGGCCGAGGAAACCGATGTCGACGTCACCGATCTGGCGAAGTCCTTTGAGGACGCGGGCGTTGCTGCGATCATCTACACCGACATCATGCGCGACGGCGCGATGAAAGGTCCAAACATTGACGCCACCGCCGCGCTGGCCAATGCGGTGTCGATCCCGGTGATCGCCTCTGGCGGCGTCTCCTCGCTTGACGATCTGCGCGCGCTGAAATCCTGCGGCGCGCCGCTCAATGGCGCAATTTCGGGCCGCGCGCTCTATGATGGCGCGATTGATCTCTCTGAGGCGCTGGCGGTCCTCAAGGGCTGATCGCCCCCGCCGCACACGACCGCGCCTGCGGCTGTCTAAACGACCTATCGACGAGGTGTTTCGCTTCGGGCTTTGCCCGAAGCGACCGCGGAGGCGCGTGTCCTGCGGACACGCGCCTCCGCGCCCGGCCCAACGCCGAAAGATCCTCGCCAAAGGCGGGGATTGCATCGGGGGCGGGAGCCTTCCCCTCGCTGGAGAACGCAGCACTCGGTCTGCGGCACCTTGCCCAGTGGCATCACACGCCCGAGCCTGTCACGCTCCCCGGTAAGGAGCCGCGCCATGCCAAAGATCGAGACCAGCCCGCTGCAAAAAACCTCTTCCCTGTGGAGGATGGTTCAACCGGGTGACTTCATCGATGGCTATGCGGTGGAGAGCCCCCTTGGCCCACGGGAGGCGGCGGATATCGGCCTCAGCATGCCCAAATGGGCCAGCGCCCTGCTGGCGTTGCGCAACCTTATCGTGCGCCCTTTGGGCCTCAAGACCGAAGTGAGCGCTACCGGTGAAGGCGCGATTTTTCCGGTCACCTATGAAGATGCGCAGGAGGTGATCCTGGGAACAGATGACACCCACCTGAATTTCCGCATCTGCGTGCGTCAGGAGGCAGGTCGCATTCACATGGCGACTTGGGTGCACCGCAACAATTGGCTGGGGCGGATCTACCTGATGGTGGTGATGCCGTTTCACATCCTGATCGTGCGCGATTCCATGCGCCGGATCGCACGCGCAGACACGCCTGTCGCCTCAGCGCAAACGCCGCACTAACGCAGAGCCCTCACGCCGAGACAGGGTATTCCTCAAACCTGCTACTGCGTTGCGGCCTCAGAGAGTTTTTGCAGCGCCGCAGTCATGCCTGCGATGAATTCAGCGTTGGCTTTGATATCAAGGCCCTCGAACATCATCACCGGGTCCTCATAGGTGAGCCAGACCTTACCCTCGCTGTCCTCATAGGCCAGCGCCTTGAGCGGCAAGAACAGGCCCGCGCGCGCATCAGCCTGCATCGCCGCTGTGCCGATCTTGGGGTTGCCAAAGATCAGCAGTTGCGAGGCGGCAAGCTCCTCGCCAATGCCTTCGGCCCCTTTGGCATGATCGACGCGGGCAAAGACGGTCGCGCCTGCCTTGTCCAGCGCCATTTCGAGCGCATCCAGTGTTGCGGGCACGGAATGGCGGCTTTCGACTTTGACCAGATCCGCAAGGGCGGGCACGGTGCTCATCAGGGCAATCGCGGCAGCGGTTACAAAGGTTTTCATAAGATCTCCTCAATCACAAATGGACGATTTGGCGCAAAATCTGGCGCGCGCCACCGGGCTTCGCCAGTCACAAAGGCGACACGCGCTGAAATCGGCAAAGACCGGCCACCCTCTGCCCCCCTGCCCGGTGCCCACCTCGTGCAATTCGCAAGCCCGCGCGCGATGCCCTCTTTTCCCGCCGCCGGTTCCGGTCCATAAGGCGCATATGCTTAAGACCCGTCTCATTCCCTGTCTCGATGTCGCCGATGGCCGTGTGGTCAAGGGCGTAAATTTTGTCGGCCTGCGTGACGCAGGCGATCCGGTGGAGGCCGCGCGCGCCTATGATGCCGCCGGTGCCGATGAGATCTGTTTCCTCGACATCCACGCGACCCATGAAAATCGCGGCACGATGTTTGACATGGTGCGCCGCACCGCCGAGCAATGCTTTGTGCCGCTCACCGTGGGCGGCGGCGTACGCACCAAGGACGATGTGCGCGCGCTTTTGCTTGCTGGGGCGGACAAGGTCTCGTTCAATTCCGCCGCTGTGGCCAACCCGGATGTGATCCGCGAGGCCGCCGACCAGTTCGGCAGCCAGTGCATCGTCTGCGCCATCGACGCCAAATCCGTCGCCCCCGGCAAATGGGAGATCTTCACCCATGGCGGGCGCCGCGAGACCGGCATCGACGCGGTGGAGTTCGCCCGTCTTGTAACCGCCAAAGGCGCGGGCGAGATCCTGCTGACCTCGATGGATCGCGACGGCACCAAATCGGGTTTCAACCTCGAGATGACCCGCGCGATTTCCGATGCGGTGGATGTGCCGGTGATTGCCTCTGGCGGTGTCGGCACTCTGGATCACCTCGTGGACGGTGTGACCAAAGGGGGCGCCAGCGCGGTCCTGGCTGCCTCGATCTTCCACTTTGGCGAATACACGGTGCAACAGGCCAAAGAACACATGATCGCCAATGGCATCCCGATGAGGCTCCAATGACCCTGCTGCATGACCTCGAACAGACCATTCTGTCGCGCAAGGGCACCGATCCAGACACCAGCTGGACCGCGAAACTCCTGTCCAAGGGGCCGGAGAAATGTGCGGAGAAATTCGGCGAAGAATCCATAGAGGCCATCATCGAGGCGGTGAAAGACGACAAGGCAGGGCTCGCGTCCGAGGGCGCGGATGTGCTCTATCATTTCCTGGTGATGCTGGCCGCGCGCGATGTGGCGCTGGATGATGTGCTCAAGGTTCTGGCCGAGCGTCAGGGCCTGAGCGGCATCGCCGAAAAAGCCGCCCGCCCCAAGGGATAACACCTGTCGGCACGGCGCGACACGGTACAGGACGCCTGCCCACCGATCAGATCGATGGGCAGCGCGCGTTGATCGGTGCCCGGATCAGGCGGTCGGTTCAGGCGGTCTGATCAGGCAGTGGGGGCCTGCGCCAACCAGGTCAGGATCGCCTCTGTCGTCTCCTGCGGGCGTTCCTGCTGAATCCAGTGGCCACACTCCAGCGTGACAACCTCCACGTTGGGCACGAACGCTGTCAGACTATCGGATTGGGGGATCGTGTCCTGCGCGCCGTAGATCATCAGGGCGCGCTGGTCGATCCGGGGCGCGACATCGGCCAGAAGATGCCAGTTGCGGTCGAGGTTGCGATACCAGTTGATACTACCGGTGAACCCGGTCTCCGCAAAGGCGGACACAAAGACCGCCAGATCCTCGTCACGCATCACCGGGTCGCCCTGCGGCTGCTGCGCAAGGGCCAGATCCATCATCATCATGCCCGGTGAAGGCTGCGCCGGCGGCAGGTTCTTGCGAAACAGGTTGCGCAGGAACTGCGCCGCGTTCTGGTCGAGCACCGCATCCGCCACCCCGGGCTGGCGGTTGAAATGCACAAGATAGTGGTCGCTGCCAAACACCTCCTCGATGAATTCGATCCAGGGTTTCGGTGTGCGGGGCTGGTAGGGCAAGGCCAGGCTGACGATGTCGGACACCCGGTCCGGATGCAATTGTGCCAGCCCCCAGACCACATTCGCGCCCCAGTCATGCCCCACACATATGGCCTGCTGATAGCCGAAGTGATCCAGCAGCCCCACCAGATCCTCCGTCAGGGCGGCAATGTCATAGGCCTCAACCTCGGCCGGACGGGACGACCGCCCATAGCCGCGCTGGTTCGGGGCGATCACATGGTACCCGGCCGCCGCCAGCGCCGGCATCTGCTCGCGCCAGGAATAGGCATGCTCAGGCCAGCCGTGGCACAGCAGGATCGGGTGGCCGGCGTTTTCCTGGCCGCACTCGAACACCTCCAGTTCGACGCCATTCACAGAAACAAAACTGGGGGCGGGAAAAAAGGTCGTCTCAGGCATCGCGTTATCTCCTTGTTGAACACGTCAAACGCGGCCTAATCTGCAATGGTGCCAAATTCTGACACCATTTGAGGGGGCCGCAGACGGATATGACTCCGCGTCACCGACAGGACAGCATCCTGCGCATTCTGCGCCGCAGGGGCAGCACGACGGTGCGCGCCCTGGCCCATGATGTCAGCGCCTCCCGCCGCACCATCCTGCGGGACATCGCCGCGCTGCGGGATGAGGGGTATGTGATCCACGCCGATCCCGGGCGCGGCGGCGGTCTCTGCCTTGATCCCGGCTCCGTACGGGCCACCGCGCGCCTGTCGGTGACCGAGGTCTTTGCGCTGGTGATCAGCGTTGCAAGCATGAAGGCCGCCGGCCAGCTGCCGTTTTCCGGGCTCGCCGACAGCGGTTTGGCCAAGATCGAAAGATCACTGCCGGCGGACAAGATCCGCGACCTGCGGCGTTTCCTGGACTGTCTCTATGTCGGCAGGCTGGCCCCGCAGGTGGACATTTCCAACCTCGGCCCGATGGACCCGGCGCTGCTGCCCGCCTTCGAGACGGCATTCCTGGATCGGGTTCTCCTCGCGTTCCGATACCGCGATGCAAAGGGGGCCACCTCGACCCGCCGGGTCGAGCCGCAGGCGATCCTGGTGCTGCCGCCTCTGTGGTATCTGGTGGCCTGGGACCCCGACCGCGCGGCGGTGCGCCATTTCCGCATGGACCGGATCAGCGCCCCGCACTGCATCGAGGGCACCCGCTTTCAGAAACGCCACGTGACGTTCGACGATGGCGTGCGTCCCCTCCGCTGACCCCGGCAGAGGACCGCGCCTTGCCGCCAGGCAAGGCGCCGGGCCCAACGGGAGGCGCGCATGTCCCATGCGCAACGACGGGCGGGAGCCGCCCCTCGCCCGCACCTCAGAGTTTTGAGGAAATGATACCGGTTGCAAAACCGCCCTGGCGCAGCTCCCCGAACAGGCGCTGGTATTCGATCTTCGGGCAGCGGTTCTGGATCACATCGACGCCACGGGCCTGCGCCTGTGCCGCGGCCTCGGCGTGCTCCACCCCGATCTGCATCCAGATCGTCCGCAGCGTCGGAAAGGCCGCAAGCGCCTCTTCCACGATGCCGGGCACCGCTTCGGGGCGGCGGAAGATATCGACCATATCCACCGGCTCCGCAATCTCGGACAACGATGCGTGCACCGTTGCGCCAAACAACTGCGTTCCGGCATGGCCCGGGTTCACCGGGATCACCCGATAGCCCTTCAGCGACAGGTAGCGGGCGACGTAATAGCTCGGCCGCACCGGATTGGGCGAGACCCCGACAACGGCGATCACCTTTGTGCGGGTCAATATGGTTCTGAGATGCGCATCCGAATACATGTGGACACTCTGCGCAGGTGGTGCCGTCAGCGCAAGCCCCGCCACGCAGACACCTCGCAGTCAGCTCGCTGACCTGCGGGCGGAGGCGCCAAGAAAAAAGCGCCCGAAGAAGCTCCGGGCGCGAGGTGTGGAACGAGGGACAGTGAAAAAGATCTGTGGCGGTTCCAAAGCCACAGCCTGCTATTGAATCTGGGGCTGTCGCGGCGGATTGAAAGAGCGGCTCTCTTTTTTGTGAAGAGGGCGCGTGTATTGCAGCTTGACTCTGCCCCGCGCAGCACCAAGCGCGTGATCAGTCCGCTTGCAGCACTCCGGGCCAGGCCGCCCGCGCCGCCCGGATCATCCCGTCCGGCTCTGCCAGCCACAAGGCCTCGACCCGCGGCGTATGAAACAGATAGAGCCGCCCGTCGACGATCTCCCACGTCAGGGGATTGCCGTCGAACACCCGACCGCGCGCCATGCCATAGGCGCAATGGCCGCCAAAACGGGGTGCATAGGCTCTCGGGTTGGCCTCGAAGCGCGACTGGTTCGCGGCGGAGTGGAAGAGCCAGACCGCCCCTTTCCACATCAGCGCGTGATCCGAATGCCCCTTCAATGGCGCGTCGGCCAGATGGAAGGACACAGGGTCATAGCCCCCGATGGCAATTCCGTCCTCAACCGCGATATAGAGCGTCCCGGCCGCGGCTTGGGGTGCGGGGACCATGGCACACATCCCCGCGGTCATGATGACAGCGCCCAGCCCACGCAGGGCGGGTATCAGACGATGATGCAGCACAGTCTCCCTCCGGCACGATTTCAGATGGCACAGAGAATGCCGCCTGGCGCCGCGTCGGAAAAGACCGGATACGGGAATTTGAACAGCTTGTGACAAGTGTTGCACACAGGATTCAAAATGCACCCGCCCACGGCGGGCCTGCGCGCAGGCTGACCGGCCCGCCTGTCCTGTCGGCCCCGTCGCGCCCCCCTCAAGGGAGCTGCCACGCGGTGTCAGTCGAAGATGTCCTCGATCGCGTCAAAGACCTTCTTCCAGCCGGATTTCTTTTTCTTCTTCTTTTTCTTTTTCAGCTGCTTGGCCACCAGCCCCGCTGCCAGATCGCCCCAATCACCGGTCTTTGCCGCGCGGGTGGGGGTGGGCTTGGCCGGTTTTGACGCCTTGGGCCGTTTGCCACGGGTCTGCGCCGTTTTCTGCCCGGCCAGCGGCCGCATCTTTTGCGCCGACAGCGGCGCGCCGCAGGTGCCACACACCAGCGCGTGCACGGCCGCATCGGGCACAAATGTGGACTGGACGCCACAGTAACAACAGCGAATGAGTTTGCCGCCGGGGATGCTCTTATGTGCGATGGGGACCTCCTCCTGTTCAGCCCTTCAACGAAGCATATAGGGAGAGCGCCGCCGCATTTGAAACATTGAGCGAGCCAAAACCGCGCGCCGCGTCGATCTTGACCAGCTTATCGACGGTTTCCTTGGTCTTTTGCCGCAAGCCCGGCCCCTCGGCGCCCAGCACCAGGGCGATCGGGTCGGAGGTGCGGCCCGCGACCGCATCCTCGATGGTTTCCTCGGCCTCGCCATCCAGCCCCAGCACCAGATACCCCATCTGTTGCAATGCCACGATACTGTCCGAGAGGTTGCGCATGCGCAGGTACGGCTGGCGTTCCAGCGCGCCGGAGGCGGTTTTGGCCAGAGCCCCGGTTTCCGGGGCCGAGTGGTGACGGGTGCCGATCACCGCCGAAGCGCCCAGCACTTCGGCCGAGCGCAGGATGGCGCCAACGTTGTGGGGGTCGGTCACCCGATCCAGCAGGATCACCCGCGGGATTTCGGCGCCGATGCAATTGTCCTCAAGCCCGCCCCAGTTCAGCGGTTTGACTTCCAGCGCCGCCCCTTGGTGCACCGAGCCGGGATCGATCGGCACCGAGAATTTGCGCGGATCGACCACATCGGGCGTCATGCCGGAGGCGGCGATGGCGTCTTCGAGCTTGTTCTGGGCATTCAATGTCACCACAAGGCGCAGCTTTTCGCGCCGGGGATTGAGCAGCGCATCGCGCACCGCATGCAGGCCAAACAGCCAGACGGTTTCCGCCGAGGCTGCCTTTTTGGCCTTTTCCTTTTCCACCACCCAGGCGGGTTTCTTGCTGGGTTTCTTGTTCATGACATGCTCCGGAAAACAAAATGCGAGGCGGCGGAAAAAAGTTGCGCTTTTCCGGTTGACGCCCGTTTGGTGCGCTAGTAATCACGCCTCCACGTCAGGTGCAACATGCTTCTGACCGTGGGCGACAGGCCGCAAGGTGTGGCAGGGGACTGTAACTCCCTCGCGGAGACGCACGCTAGGTTCGATTCCTAGGTCGCCCACCATCTTCTCTCTTTCAACTGAAAAATCAATGACTTGAGACAGGATGGTATTCGCCGACCTGTGGGTCGTTTTTCCAAATACTGTGGTCCACCCTCGCACGCGACCGGGGAAGCCGGTGCGGCTGCGCCAGGTGGATTATTGCAGATTTTGCGCGTGAGCGATGGCGCCGGGGCGCTGCCCCGGACCCCGGGATATTTCCAAGAAGATGAAGGCTGGTGCCGCGGTAGGAACCGCTGCTCGGCGTCCCCTGGAACCGATCATGGGCGCGCCCTGGCCGAGCTGTCAAACCGTCTGGGCAAGCGCCGCTTCGACCCAGGCGACCAGCGCGTCGAGATCGGGGGCGGTTTCGACGGCCAGACCTTCGGCGAACCCCTCGAAGGCCTCGACGTTCATCCGGTTGACGCCGGACACCACCGGCAGCCCCATGGCCAGCGCTTCGGCGATGACCGGGCGCATGCCACGGCCATCGGCCTCATGCTTGCCGAATTTGTTGACCAGCAGCACCTGCGGCGCGGGTGTGGTGGCAAGCTGAGCGGTGACCAGCCCAACAGCGCGTTCGAGCGCCTCGGGGTTGAGGCGGCAGCCACGGGCCCCCTCGCCCAGGGACTGGGAGATCCGGATGGTTTCCCCCTCGGGCAGGACGCGCACATCCATGTCGCAGAGCTTGCTGTCATAGCAATCGGTGTTGGTCTGCACGATGCCTGCGGTGCGAATGCCCCTTTCGGCCAACCGCTCTGCCAATGCGGTCAACAGGCGGTCGGTGGCGCCGCGTTCGGTGGTCATCACATAGGCAAGCTGCATGGGGTCGTCCTTTGCATGTCGTCTGCGCAAGCGGCAGATTAGCGCGAAAGGACGGCGCCCGCCAGTGGCGACGCAGGCCGTGATTGTCGCAGATCAGCGCGTACCATGCGTGCCCGCCGCCATGGCGCTGAGGCCGAGCCTGGCAAAGAGCGCCTCGTCCGCGTCCTCCTCCGGGTTGTCGGCGGTCAGGAGCGTGTCGCCCATGAAGATCGAGTTCGCCCCGGCAAAGATGCACATCGCCTGCAGTTCATCGCTCATCTCGGTGCGCCCGGCCGAGAGCCGCACATGCGCGCGCGGCATCAGGATGCGGGCCAGCGCAATGGTGCGCACAAATTCGAGCGGATCGAGCGGAGGCGTGTCGGCCAGTGGCGTATCTGCCATCGGAATCAGCATATTGATCGGCACTGATTGCGGATGTTCCGGCAGCGTCGCGAGGCTCAGCAGCATGTCGATGCGGTCGCCGCGCTCTTCACCCATGCCAAGAATACCGCCCGAGCAGACGTTGATCCCGGCCTCGCGCACCCGCGCCAGGGTGTCCAGCCGATCCGCAAAGCTGCGGGTGGTGATGACCTCCGGGTAGTAGCGCTCCGAGGTGTCGATGTTGTGATTGTAGTAATCCAGACCCGCATTCCGCAGGCGCAGCACCTGATCCTGCTCCAGCATGCCAAGCGTCATGCAGGTCTCCATCCCCAGCGCCTTGACGCCTGTGATCATCGCTTCCAGCTGCGCCATGTCGCGGGTCTTGGGCCCACGCCAGGCCGCGCCCATGCAGTAGCGCGTGGCACCAGCGTCGCGGGCCTTTTTGGCCTCGGCAATCACCCGCTGCACCTCGATCAGTTTGGAGGCCGGAAGCTGCGCGCCATTGCGTGCCGATTGCGAACAATAGGCGCAATCCTCGGCGCAGCCGCCGGTCTTGATCGACAGGAGGCGCGATTTCTGCACCGCGTTGGGATCAAACATCTGCCGGTGCAGGCTCTGGGCCTGAAACAGCAGATCCATGAAGGGCTGAGCATAGATCTCCTCTGCCTCCTGCCGGGTCCAGTCGGTGCGGATAAGGGGGGTGTCGAGCATGGGAAGCCTCGCTGGATAACAGATGACACTACACGCCAAGGGGGCGCGAATCTTTTATAGATAATATATAAATCATGGGTGAGCTCAGTACAGCATTGAATATATTTGAGTTTCATTCAGGCATGCCCATCAAAAATACGCGCATAGGGCGAATGCACGGCAGAACTCTCTGCAGGTGGGCGTGGATCAGAAATCTCTTGACGGGCTGCCATGTCCTCCCCTACGCCTAGGGCCACGCAGGGGAGTCCCGCCGAGGGGACTGAGAGGCAGACAGGGAGAAATCCCGGTGACGCGACCCTTAGAACCTGACCCAGTTGATACTGGCGTAGGAAGCTAGGACAGTCGCGCATCGCCCCGGTACAGGGTTGATCCGCCGCTGCTCTGACACGGCAGGACCTGTACCCCCTGCCCCGTTTTCCTCCGGCCCGGCTCAATTGGTGTCTTTTTGAGAATGGACTCGAGGAGCACCAAGATGAACGTCCCCAACCCAAAGATCACCACAGGCGCATTGCCTGCGTCGCGCAAGATCTATGTGGCAGGCGAGATGCACAAGGACATCCGCGTGCCGATGCGCGAAATCGCCACCCATCCGACCGCGGGCGAGGCGCCGCTGCCGGTCTATGACAGTTCCGGGCCCTATACGGATCCGGAGATCCTGACCGACATTCGCGAGGGTCTGGCGCCGCTGCGCGCCGCCTGGATCAAGGATCGCGGCGATGTCGAAGCCTATCAGGGCCGCGATGTTACCCCTGCGGACAATGGCTTTGTCGCGGGCGACCGGCTGGTGCCGGAGTTCCCGGTGCGGCCCGCGCCCCTGCGCGGGACCGGGGATGCCGCCCCGACGCAGCTCGCCTATGCCCGCGCCGGGATCATCACGCCGGAGATGGAGTATATCGCCATTCGCGAGAACCAGCTGCGCGAGCTGTCGCCCTGTCATGGTAGCCGCGATGGCGAGGATTTCGGGGCCAATATCCCTGATTACGTGACGCCGGAATTTGTGCGCGCTGAGATCGCCGCCGGGCGCGCCATCATCCCCGCCAATATCAACCACCCTGAGCTGGAGCCGATGATCATCGGCCGCAATTTCAAGGTGAAGATCAACGCCAATATGGGCACCTCGGCCGTGACCTCCTCGATGGAGGAAGAGGTGGACAAGCTGGTCTGGGCGATCCGCTGGGGCGCGGATACGGTGATGGATCTCTCGACGGGCCGCAACATCCACAACACCCGCGAATGGATCATCCGCAACTCCCCCGTGCCCATCGGCACCGTGCCGATCTATCAGGCGCTGGAGAAGGTGAACGGCATCGCCGAGGATCTGACCTGGGAGGTGTTCCGCGACACGCTGATCGAGCAGGCGGAACAGGGCGTCGATTATTTCACCATCCATGCCGGCGTGCGGCTGCATATGGTGCCGATGACAGTGGAACGCGTGACGGGGATCGTGTCGCGCGGCGGGTCGATCATGGCGAAATGGTGCCTGCATCACCACAAGGAGAGCTTCCTCTACGAGCACTTCGAGGAGATCTGCGACATCTGCCGCCGCTATGATGTGAGCTTCTCGCTGGGCGACGGCTTGCGTCCCGGATCGATTGCCGATGCCAATGACGAAGCGCAATTTGCCGAGCTGGAGACGCTGGGCGAGCTGACCAAGATCGCCTGGGCCAAGGACTGTCAGGTGATGATCGAAGGGCCGGGCCATGTGGCCATGCACAAGATCAAGGAGAACATGGACAAGCAGCTGGAATGCTGCCACGAGGCGCCGTTCTACACGCTGGGCCCGCTGACCACGGATATTGCGCCGGGGTACGATCACATCACGTCTGGCATTGGCGCGGCGATGATCGGCTGGTTTGGCTGCGCGATGCTCTGTTACGTGACGCCAAAGGAACACCTCGGTCTGCCGGACCGCGATGATGTAAAAACCGGGGTGATCACTTACAAGATCGCCGCCCATGCCGCTGATCTGGCCAAGGGTCTGCCCGGCGCGCAGCGGCGTGATGATGCGCTGAGCCGCGCACGGTTTGAGTTCCGCTGGGAGGACCAGTTCAACCTGTCGCTGGACCCGGAAACGGCACAGAGCTTTCACGACGAGACCCTGCCGAAAGAGGCGCATAAGGTGGCGCATTTCTGTTCCATGTGCGGGCCGAAGTTCTGCTCCATGCGGATCAGCCACGACATCCGCGCCGAGGCCCAGAAGGAGGGGTTCGAGGCGATGGCGGCGAAGTTTCGCGAAGGCGGCGAGCTTTATGTGCCGGTGGCGGATGCTGCGGCGGACACGCCGGAGGAGTCGGCGTGATCACCATCGCGGGCGCAGGTCTGGCAGGCCTCGCCTGCGCCTATGCCCTGGCCCGCCGGGGCGTGGCGGTGCGCCTGTTCGAACGCTCCGGAGTGATCGGTGCCGACAGTGCGGCCCGCTACGCAGGCGGCATGCTGGCGCCCTGGTGCGAACGCGAAAGCGCCGAGGAGGAGGTGATCTCTCTCGGCAGCCGCGCCTTCGACTGGTGGGCCCGGATCACCCCGGTGCACCGGCGCGGCACGCTGGTGGTGGCACCGCGCCGCGACCGGGCGGAGGTGGCACGTTTCGGTCGTCGCACCCGTGAGTACCGGCAGGTCGGCGGGGCGGAGATCGGCGCGCTGGAACCGGCGCTGGCGGGGCGGTTCGATCAGGGGCTGTTCTTTGAGGGCGAGGCGCACCTGGACCCGCGCCGGGCGCTGCGGGATCTGGCGCGCGCGGTGGTGGATCTTGGCGGAGAGATCAGCCTCGGCACCGAGGCCCCGCAGCAGGTCGATCTGGATTGCACCGGCATGGCGGCCCCGCTGCCGTCCTTGCGGTCGGTCCGGGGCGAGATGGCGATCCTGCGCTGCCCGGAGGTGGAAATCAGCCGCACCCTGCGCCTGCTGCATCCGCGCACGCCGATCTACCTCGTGCCCCGGGGCGATGGGCACTACATGCTGGGCGCGACCATGGTGGAAAGCGATCACGCCGGCCCGCCGACCCTGCGCGCCCTGATGGAGCTGATGGGGGCGGCCTATGCGCTGTCGCCCGCCTTTGCTGAGGCGGAGGTGGTGGAGACCGGCGCCGGTCTGCGCCCTGCCTTTCCCGATAACCTGCCCCGGCTGGAGCGGCGTGACGGCACGCTGTTCCTCAACGGGCTGTACCGACACGGGTTCCTGCTGGCCCCGGCCATGGCCGAAGCCGCCGCAGACCAATCGATGGAGCACCGCGATGAAAATACTCGTGAATTCCGAACCGCATGAGATCACCGGCCCGTCGCTGGCCGCCGCGCTGATGGAGCTGGGCTACACCAGCCCGGCCATCGCAACCGCGCTGAACGGGCAGTTCGTGGCCCGAGACGCGCGCGCCGCGCAGCCGCTGCACCCCGGCGACCGGATCGAGGTTCTGGCGCCGACGCAGGGGGGCTGAGATCATGGAGGTCTATGACAAAAAACTGACGTCACGCCTGTTCCTGGGCACCGCGCAATACCCCTCGCCCGCCGTACTCCAGGCGGCGATCCGCGCCAGCGACACCGATCTGGTCACCGTCTCCTTGCGCCGTGAGGCCGCCAATGGATCTGGCGCGGGGTTCTGGGATCTGCTGCGCGAGACCGGCGTGCGCATCCTGCCCAATACGGCCGGGTGCCACTCGGCACGCGACGCCATCACCACCGCGCAGATGGCGCGGGAGGTCTTTGGCACCGACTGGATCAAGCTGGAGGTCATCGGCCATGCGGACACCCTGCAGCCGGATGTCTTTGGCCTGGTGGAGGCCGCGCGCGTGCTGAGTGCCGAAGGGTTCAAGGTCTTTCCCTATACCACCGAGGATCTGGTGGTGGGCGAAAGGCTGCTGGAGGCCGGCTGCACGGTGCTGATGCCCTGGGGCGCGCCGATCGGATCCGGTCGCGGGCTGGCGAACCCCGAGGGGCTGCGCGCGATGCGGGCGCATTTTCCGGAGGTTCCGCTGGTGGTGGATGCCGGCATCGGGCGGCCTTCGGATGCGGCGGCCGCGATGGAGCTGGGCATGGATGCGGTGCTGTTGAACACGGCGGTGGCCAAGGCGGGCGATCCGGCGCTGATGGCGCGCGCCATGGCGCTGGCGGTGGACGCGGGACACAAGGCCTGCCTGGCCGACCCGATGGAGCGACGCGACATGGCGGTCCCCTCCACCCCGGTGATGGGACTGGCGGACCTGAATTTGGCGGAGAAGACATGATGGAACGATTTTACCTGATCGTCGGCCATGTGGGCCGGGTGGAGTTGCTGGTGCCACAGGGCGCGCGGCTGGTGCAGCTGCGGATCAAGGATCAGCCCGATGCGGAGGTGCGCCGCCAGATTGCCCGGGCGCGTGACTTCTGTGCCGTTTACGGCGCGCAGCTGGTGGTCAACGATCACTGGCAGGCGGCGCTCGACCTCAACTGTGATTTTGTGCACCTCGGACAGGAGGACATGGAGACCGCGGATTTCGACGCCCTGCGCCGGGCCGGCGTGCGGTTTGGCCTGTCGACCCATGACGAGGCGGAGCTGGAGCGGGCATTGGCGCAGGACCCGGCCTATGTGGCGCTGGGTCCGGTCTATGAAACCAAGCTGAAACAGATGAAGTGGGACCCGCAGGGGCTGGAGCGGGTGACCCGCTGGAAGAGCCTCGCGGGCGCCGTGCCGCTGGTGGCCATCGGCGGGGTGACGCTGGAGCGCCTGCCGGATGTCTTTGCGGCCGGGGCGGACAGCGCTGCGGTGGTGACCGACATCCAGCAGGCCGAAGACCCCGAAGCCCGAACCCGCGCGTGGGTGGCCGCGTGTCGGACCTGAGCGCGTTTGCGCGCCAGATCGCCCTGCCGGAGGTCGGCGCGGAAGGCCAGGCGCGATTGGCGGCCGCACATGTGCTGGTGGTCGGCGCCGGTGGGCTGGGCTGTCCGGTGCTGACGTATCTCGCCACCGCCGGTGTGGGCCGCATCACCGTGATGGACCCCGACCGGATTGAGCGGACCAACCTGCACCGTCAGCCGCTCTACGCGCCGGATGATGTGGGCGCGCCCAAGGCCGACACCGCGGCCCGGGTGCTGCGCCGACTTGCGCCCGCCCTCGAGGTGGTCGCGCGGGCCGAGCGGCTGGGAGCATCAAACGCAGCGACCGCAATCGCGGGGGCCGATGTCGTGGTCGATGCCGCTGACAGCTTTGCCGTGTCCTATATCCTGTCGGATGCCTGTCGGGTGGCCGGCACGGTGATGATCTCAGCCTCCGCACTTGGCACTGCCGGCTATGTCGGCGGGTTCTGCGGGCCCGCCCCCTCGCTGCGGGCGGTGTTTCCCGACCTGCCCGACCGGGCCGCCACCTGCGCCAGCGCCGGTGTCATGGGGCCGGTGGTGGGCCTGATCGGTGCCGCCCAGGCGCAGATGGTGCTGCAACAGATCCTGATGACAGCGCCGCCGGTGGCGGGGCAGTTGCTGTCCTTTGACATGGGGCGCTTGCAAACTGCGGGCTTTCGCTTCGACACGGCGGAGGAGCCGGCGGCGGGCTTTGACTTTGTGGGACTGCATGCCGAAAGGCAGCCGGACCGGATTGTGGTGGATCTGCGCAGCACCGTGGAAGCGCCAGAACCGGTGACACCCGACGCCTGGCGCATCGCGCCCGATGCCTTATGCGGCGCGATGCTGGAACAGCTGCGACAGGCCTCTTGCGCGGGGCGATCCCCGCACCGCAGCGACAGGCACATCACCCTGGCCTGCACCAGCGGGCTGCGGGCCTGGCAGGCGGCGCACCAGCTCCGGGCGGCGGGGTTCGAGCGCCTCAGCCTGCATGCGGTGCAGGCCCCGTGAGGCGGGTGGTCGTGATCGGCGGCACGGACCCCAGCGGCGGCGCCGGGCTGACGCGGGACGCGGCCATGGCGGTGCGCATGGGCTGCGAAGTGAAACCGGTGGTGACGGCCGTCACGGTGCAGACCGATACGGGGGTCGATGCCCTCAACCCGGTGCCGCCGTCGGTGGTGCGGGCGCAACTACAGGCCGCGCTTGCCGCCCCCATGCCCGCTGCGATCAAGATCGGCATGGTCGCGACAGACGCACAGGTCGCCGCCCTCGCGGAGCTGCTGCCACAGGATCTGCCGCTGGTATTCGATCCGGTGCTGCGGGCCAGTTCGGGGGGCACGCTGAGCGCGGCACCCGCCCTGCGCCCGCTGATCGGGCGATCAACGCTGCTGACCCCGAACCTGCCCGAGGCGGCCTGTCTGAGCGACCTGCCCGTGGCGGTCTGCGCCGACGCCCTGCAGGCGCAGGCCCGGGCGCTCCTGGCGTTGGGAGCCGGGGCGGTTTTGATCAAGGGCGGCCATGCGCGCGGCGATCACTGTGTCGATCACCTGTTTACGCCGCAGGGGACAGAACAGTTTGCCGCCCCGCGCGTCGCTGCCGGAAAACGGGGAACCGGATGCAGCCTGGCGACGGCCATCGCCTGCCGGCTTGCGGCCGGCGCCGATCTGGCCGCGGCCTGCCGCAGCGCCAAGGCGGAACTGACCCGCTGGCTGCGTCTCTGACCGGGACACCGCCCCCCTGCACTTGGTGAGGGGTTTCGCTTCGGGCATGGCCCGAAGCGACCCGCGCCGCGCGCCCGTGCCGGGCGCGCGGCGCGGGCGCCAGCCGATAGGGTCGCTCTGCCATCCCGGCGGTGGGCGCGCGCGGCCCCCTCCGGATCCGCTGGTAGGGCGTGTCGGATGTGACCGGTCTTATGTCGGGAAGTCCCCTCGCCAAACGATCCGCAAATGCCCATACTCCCGGGACTTTCACCCAAGCCACGAGCACATGCCCATGTCGCGCCGCCACTACGATCTGCCGCCTCTGACGACACTGACCGCATTCGAGGCCGCGGCGCGGAATCTGAGCTTCAAGAAGGCGGCGGAGGAGCTGTCGGTGACCCCCGGGGCGGTGAGCCATCAGGTCAAGGCGCTGGAAGGCGAGCTGGGCGTTGCCCTGTTCAAGCGCAAGCATCGCGGCGTCGAACTGACGCCGCCGGGGCAGACCCTCTATGACACGCTTGCCGGGTCCTTCACCCGCATTTCCCAGAGCCTGCAAGCCATTCGCGACCATGGCAGCGCCGGTGTGGTGACGGTGGGGTCGACCACGGCGATGGCATCGATGTGGCTGTCCCCGGCGGTGATCCGGTTCTGGCGCGACCATCCGGAGATCAACATCAACCAGGTGGTGCGCGACAAGGCCTTTACCACCTCCGCCGAGCTGGACCTCTACATCTGGTATGGGCGGGAAAAGGACCCCCGGCTGGAGCAATTCCCGCTCTATCGCGATCACCTCCTGCCGGTGGCGGCGCCGGAGCGGGCGGAGGAGCTGGCGGGAGCTCCGCTTGAGGTCCTGGCGCGGCAGCGCCTGATCCATCTGGAGGGCGATGACATCAGCTGGACCAAATGGCACGACTGGTTCCGGCAGTTGGGCTACAAGGGGCCGGTCGCCTCCGGCATCCGGGTCAACAACTATTCGATCGCCCTGCAGGCGGCGCAGGACGGCGCCGGGCTGACGCTGGGCTGGGAACAGCTGATCTCTCCGGTGCTGAACCGGGGCGACCTGCGCATCATCACGCCGCATGTGCTGGCCGCACCGCAGAAATTCTACCTGATCTGCAAGCCGGAGGAGGAACTGTCGCCCAGCGCCCGCATGCTGCGCGACTGGATCATCAGCGAGGCCCGGCTGATCTCGGATGAGCCCAGCTAATCCGAGAGTGAGATTTTCGGATATTGAGCGAAACACCGTCCAGCCACATCCTCCCGCAACTTCAGTTCGCAGGAGAGTGTGATGAACAAGCCAAGCTCGCTAGAAACCGTCATGACCTCGGTCAACCGGGCCAACGGTCTGCCCAACGCCCATTATATCGACCCGGTGGTGTTTGCCGAGGAACGCGAGTCCGTGCTGTTTGCCAATTGGGCCGGCGTGGGGTTCGGCAAGGACATCCCCGAGGCCGGAGACGCCAAGCCGGTGGATTTCCTCGGTGTGCCGCTCTTGCTGGTGCGCGATCAGGACGGGGCCGTGCATGTCTATCAGAACACCTGCCGCCACCGGGGCATGGTCCTGGTGGACGAACCCAAGAACATCCGCGGCACCATTCGCTGCCCCTACCACAGCTGGTGCTACAGCCTGAAGGGCAAGCTGCGGGCGGCGCCGCATGTGGGGGGCGTCGGCCAGAACACCCATGAGGACGTCAAGATGGGCGAGCTGAGTCTGATCTCGTTTCGCAGCCATGTCTGGCAGGACGTGATCTTCGTCAATGTCGATGGCAACGCTGCGCCCTTTGAGGAGGTCCATGCCGATCTGATCGAACGCTGGCAGGAATTCGACAAGCCGCTCTATCACGGTGGCATCGACAGCTCGTTCCAGCTTGAGGTGAAGACCAACTGGAAGCTGGCGGTGGAGAACTACTGCGAGAGCTACCACCTGCCCTGGGTGCACCCGGGCCTGAACAGCTATTCCCGGCTGGAAGATCACTACAACATTGAAATGCAGGGGAAATATTCCGGCCAAGGCACGCTGGTCTATCGCCAGCTGCAAGGCGCCGAAGGCGAGGTATTCCCGGATTTCGATGGGCTGAGCGACAAATGGGACACCGGCGGTGAATATGTGGCGGTCTATCCCAACGTGCTCTTGGGCGTGCAGCGGGACCATACATTCGCCATCGTGCTGGAGCCGAAAGACTGCGAGAACACGGTGGAGCATATCGAGATCTACTATGCCAAATCCGGCGAGCAGACCGCCGGTCTCGACCATATGCGGCATCAGAACGCGCAACTGTGGAAGACGGTGTTCGAGGAGGACATCTTTGTCGTCGAGGGCATGCAGAAGGGCCGCCACGGACCGATGTTCGACGGCGGGCGCTTTTCGCCCGCAATGGACGGGCCGACGCATAATTTCCACCACTGGGTCGCAACGCAGATTGAGGCGGGCCGCGCCAGATGATGACCACAGACTGGAGACACCTTCGCCCGGAGGACGCCGCAGCGCTGCATGCGGCGATCCTCTCCGCCCATGCGCAGCACGATCTGGAACAGCTGGTCGAGCTTTACGCCATCGCCGCGGACGGCGAGGAGGCGCAGGGCGATGTGGACGCCGCCTGTTTCTTTCTGACCCAGGCCTTTGTCTTTGCGCTCGAGGCGGGGGTGGCCCGCGCCTATGAGCTGAACCGCAGGCTGGTGGCCCATGGCCGCGCCTGGCCGCTGGAACCATAGGATCCGGGCGCTGCGGCGCCCGGTCCGGCTGCGGTCCCCTAGCCCGACCGAGGGAACTTGATATGACCATCACCTTTCTGTGCCTGCCGGGGTTCCCGCTGGCGCCCCTGTCGTTGGCGATCGACGCGCTGCGCGTGGCCGGCAGCCTTCACGGTTCATCTGTTTTCCAGTGGCGGACCGCGAGCGAGGATGGGGCAGCCGTGTACTCGAGCAGCGGGCTGAGCCTGACACCGGATGCGGCTCTGCCCGAGGCCGCGCGCAGCGAGGTTCTGCTGACCTTTGCGGCCGCCGACAGCACCTTGTCCCATCCTGCCGCCAGCAGCGCCCTGTTGCGCCGGCTTTTGCGCCAAGGCAGCCGCATCGGGGCGGTCAACGGCGCCATCTTTGCGCTGGCGGAAACGGGTGTGTTCGACGGCACCCGGTGCAGCGTGCATTTCACCTATGCCGACGCGGTGCGCGAGCGGTTTCCCCGGCTGGAGGTCTGCCCCACCCTGTTCAGCGAGGACCGCGGCCGCATCAGCATCAGCGGTGCGGCGGCGGTGTTCGAATACATGCTGGCCCTGATCGCCGAACGCACCAGCGCCGAAGTGGCGGTGGAGGTGGCCTGCCGCTTTCAGCATGCCACCCAGCGCCGGGAAGGCACACCACAACTGCTGCCGGGCCATTCGCGCAACCAGACCAGGGACATGCTGCCGCGCCCGATCCGCGAGGCGGTACAGTTCTTTGCCGACCATCTGGAGGACCGGGTGCTGATCCAGGACGCCGCCGATCTGGTGGGGCTGTCGCTGCGACAGTTCGAACGCGTATTCAAACAGGAGATGGCAACCACGCCCGGGGCCTATTATCGGCAACTGCGACTGGATGCGGCGCGCCAGAAGGTGCTGCACACCGATGCGCCCCTGTCCGAAATCGCCTTTTCGGTCGGCTATGAAACCGCCAGCGCCTTTAACGCCATCTACCGCCGCATCTACGGCCGCAGCCCCTCGGCGGATCGCGCCGACCCGATGCGGGCCCGGGCCAACGCCGCCCTGCGCGATCATGCGCTGGCGCCCCTTTCCGCCGCCGACGATGTGGTCCTGCCCCTGGCGGCAGAGTGACCGCGCGCGCCTTCGGTTTACTTCACCTCATGCGGGGATGAGAATTTTCGACGTTGTCCCGCAGGGGGCGGCGGTGGAACACTGACCCGCAACCCAACCTTCACCACCAGCAAAGCGAAAGCACCAATATCATGCGTACAGAAGCCAAAGCCGTCGTGATCGGCGGCGGGGTCATCGGATGCTCGATCCTCTACCACCTGACCAAGCTCGGCTGGTCCGACGTGGTCCTCCTGGAGCGGGACGAGCTGACCTCCGGCTCCACCTGGCATGCGGCGGCCAATATCCACGGCCTGCACGACAGCACCAATATCTCCCGCATCCAGCACTACACCATGACGCTGTATAAAGAGCTGGAAGCGGAAACCGGCCAGGGCTGCGGCGTGTTCCAACCCGGCTCGCTCTACCTGGCGCAGACCGAAGCGCGCGAGCACCAGCTGCGCCTGCAGGCCGCCAAGGCCAAGCTCTACGGCATGAATTTCTACGAGATCTCCATCGAAGAGGCGCAGGAACTCAATCCGCTGGTGAATTACGACGGCATCCGCTGCGTGATGTATGAACCCGATGGCGGCAACGTGGATCCGTCGGGCGTGACCCAGGCCTATGCCACCGGCGCCCGCCAGCGCGGCGCAGAAATCCACCGGTTCACCCCGGTCACCGCCACCGAACAGCAGGAAGACGGCAGCTGGATCGTCAAGACCCCCAAGGGCGACATCCGCACCGACTGGGTGGTCAACGCCGCCGGGCTCTGGGGGCGCGAGGTTGCAAAGCTGGCCGGTCTGGACCTGCCCTTGCAGCCCACCGAGCACCAGTATTTCGTCACCGAGACCATCAAGGAAGTCGCCGACATGGACCGCCGCCTGCCCTCGGTGTCGGATCGTGATGGCGAATACTACCTGCGTCAGGAAGGCCACGGGCTGCTGGTCGGCGCCTATGAGCGCAACATGAAATTCTGGGCCGAAGAGGGCACGCCGCTCGATTTTGCCCATGACCTGTTCCCCGATGATCTGGAGCGCATCGAGGAAAACATGATGAACGCCATCGAGCGCCTGCCGCTGGTCGGCGAAGCGGGCATCAAGCGGGTCATCAACGGGCCGATGATCTGGTCACCGGATTCCAACGTGTTGTTCGGCCCGGTGCCGGAACTGCAGGGCTATTTCTGCTGCAACGGCATCATTCCCGGCTTCTCGCAATCCGGCGGCATGGGGCTGATGGCGGCGCAATGGATGATCGAGGGTGAGACCCAATACGACATGTTCGCCTGGGACGTGGCGCGGTTTGACGACTGGGCCACCAAGGAGTTCACCAAGGCCCGCGTGCAGGATCAGTATGCGCACCGGTTTGCCATCCATTTCCCGAACGAGGAACGCAGCGCCGGCCGCCCGGCCCGCACCCGCCCGATCTACGAGATGCAGCGCGAGATGGGCGCGGTCTTTGGCCTCAACGCCGGATGGGAGCATCCCCTGTGGTTTGCCGATCAGCCCGGCACCGAGGACACCAATGGCTTCACCCGGCAGAACTGGTGGGAACCGGTGGGCGCGGAATGCAAAATGCTGCGCGAGCGCGCCGGCATCATCGACATCTCGAACTTTGCCAAATACCTCTGCAAGGGCCCCGACGCCGAAGCCTGGCTGAACGCGGTCTTTGCCAACACCATGCCAAAATCGGTGGGCCGATCCTGCCTGACGCCGCTGATTTCAAAACGCGGCGGCATTGCCGGCGATTTCACCGTCACCCGCACCGCCGAGGACGAGTTCTGGATCATCGGCTCCGGCATGGCGGAACGCTATCACAAGCGGTTCTTTGGCGCGGTGCCCCTGCCCGAAGGCACATCCTTTGAGAGCATGACCCAGTCGGTCTGCGGCTTTAACGTGGCCGGTCCCAAGTCGCGCGAAATGCTCCAGCGCATGACCAACGAGTCGCTGGACACGTCCGACTTCCCCTTCATGCGCAGCAAGCGCCTGATGTTGGAGGGGATCAATGTGCTGGCGCTGCGGGTGTCTTTCACCGGGGACCTCGGCTGGGAGTTGCACTGCGCCACAGAAGATCAGCAAAAGCTTTATATGGCGTTGATCGACGCCGGCCGCACCGTCGGCGCGGGCCCTGTCGGGGGGCGGGCCCTGATGTCGATGCGCATCGAGAAGGGCTATGGCTCCTGGAGCCGGGAATACTCTCCCGAATACTATCCGCAGGAGGTTGGCCTCGACCGGCTGTGCAAGATGGACAAGGCGTTCCTCAACAAGGACGCCGCCGCAGCGGCCATGGCCCAGGAGGCCCGCGAAACCCTGGTGCTCTTGCGGCTTGAGGAGGCGGATGTGACCGCCTCTAACGCAGATGCCACCGGTGGCGAGCCGATCTTCAAGGATGGCCAGGGCATCGGACGGGTCACCTCGGGCACCTATGGCTATACGGTCGGCATGTCGCTTGCCCTTGGATTTGTGAAGGGCGCCGCCCCCGGCGATACGGTCGAGGTCATGGTATTGGGTCGCCCCCATCGGGCGGAGATCCTGGCCGAGCCACCGTTTGACCCCAAAGGCGAACGCCTGCGGGCCTGATCCCGCAGCAAACCAAAGCGGCAGACACAAGCCGCACTTGCAGGGTGGCGCGGAGCTCTCCGCGCCACGCCCCGCCCAGGCCTGTGGCGTCGCCTCAGGCACGCGGACGCCGCCGCAGCGGGCTGCAATACAGCTACAATACACAAGCGCAAAAACACACGTCCTGCTGATCTTGCGCCGGATCTTTGGGAAAGTTTTAACCAAACTGGTGATAGATCTTGCTCAATGCCCGCAGAGCACGATCATTGGCTGTGACGCGCGGCAGGCCATCATCAGCACCAGAACGGTGTGAAGCTTGTCGGGATTGTCATGCTGGATTCGGCATCAAGTCAGAAAAACAACTGCCTGGTCTTCATGCCGGCACGAAATTGCGAGATCTACGCCGCAGAGGCCATTCGGAGCGTTGCCCGGCAGACCCATGAGGACGTTCACGTGCTCTATGTCGATGACGGTTCCGAAGACCAGACAGGCGAGATCGCCCAACACTATCTGACCGAACTCTTTCCCGCGCGGCACACCTATGTGCACAATCCGGCGCGGCTTGGCAAATCGCAGAACATTTGGGCCCATCTGCGCCCCCTGGCGGCGGGGTTCGATTTCATCGCAATCCTGGATGCGGACGACCAGCTTGCCGATTCAAACATCCTCCGGGAAATGGCCACGCATTATGCGGCTGGCAAGGATGTGGTCTGGACCAACTTTTTTACCGACAGTGGTCGACAAGGGCAGAACAGCGACCTGGACCCCACGTGCTCGCCACGGAAACAGCGTTGGTGCACCAGCCATTTCTTCAGCTTTCGCAGTGTCTTGCTGGAGAACATCCCGGAGAGCTACTACAAGGATGGCAAGGGGGACTGGTATATGGGCGCCTGTGACGTGGCCCTTGCCATGCCGGTGCTGGATCAGACGCGGAACTACAAGTTCATTCCGAAACTCGCCTATCGCTACACGATGACCAACCCGCTGTCGCTCCACAACAGCACCCCCAAGCTCAATGCCCTGACCTCGAAGCTGCAGCACACAAACGCGCTCGAGATCCATGCCAAGCCACCGCTGCCGCTGTATCAACCGCGCTCGCCTCTGCCAGCGCCCCCCCCAACAGACTCTGCCCCCCCCCCCCCCATCAGCTCAGTGTCCGGAGACATCACATTGTCCGAAGTTCCGTCCATCGACCCCGCTCAGGTCTGGCACCCCCAGGCCGCCCGTCAACTGGGGAAGCAGTATCCCGACCTGCTCTCCGCGCTGGCCGTGACAGCGGACAGCGGGACAACCCCGCTGCAACTGTTGTCGCTGTCTCGGATCATCAGCCGGCACGCCGGACGCGTGCTCTACATCGGCGCGCCCGACACGGCGACGCTTGTGGTGGCGCTGGCCGCGGAGGCCTCCGTGACCTGCCTGATGGCGGGCCCCCGGGACGAACAGGCGCTTGGGGCGCGGCTTGCGCTGCTCGGGCTGGACCGCACGGTCGAGATCCTCGCCGCGCCCAAGTCCAAGGTGCAGTTCAACAATCAGGACTGCCTGTTCCCGTCCTGCGCGACACTCTCCGAGACCGCGCCCTTTGACGTGGTGATCGTGGATGCGCGCGCCGAGGAGAACGAAGGCACATTCGCCGTTGTCGCCCTGCCTGCGATCTCTGAATACCTGTCGCAGTCCGGGTTCCACTTCTGCACCCTGCTCACCCGGAACGAGGTCGCCGCGCAGGTGATCGAGCAAACCGCGAAACTGACGGTGGGTCTGGAGCAATGTCTCGGCGGTATCGGTGGCACCGGGATCGTGACCTTTCCGGTCGCAAAGGACTAGCAGATGCCCGTGACCAACCGCAGCGCTCCTCACAACAGTTCGCAGATCCCTCCCATGCCCCTTGCCAGCACTGCCACGCGTCACGTCAAGACGATCAAGGCCTTTGGTCACGACATCCCGGTCTATCTCCCGTCCGAGGTCGACCAGATGCAGAAATTCGTCCGAGAGACGGGGCGCTTCCATGAGGAAGAGCTGCTGATCGCGCTTTGTGCGCGCCTTCCGGAAACGCCGACGGTGGTCGACGTCGGCGCCAACATCGGCAACCACACCCTGTTTTTTGGCCGGGTGCTGGATGCGCAGGTCATCAGCATCGAGCCGGTCCCGGAGGCCTTTGATATTCTTGAAAAGAATGTCGCGCTCAATGGACTGGAAGATCAGGTCGAACGCCACCAGCTGGCGCTGGGGCGCTCAGCCGGGTGCGGGCATATCGTCGATCTCACCGCCAGCAACCTCGGGTTCGCCCGCGTGGAGGAAACGGATCAGGGCAGCGTGGAAATCTCCACACTGGATGCGCTGATAAAGGCCCGTCATGTCGATCTTCTGAAGGTCGACGTCCGGGGACAGGGCGACCGGGTGCTGGAGGGGGGGCTGTCGACCATTGAGCGGTGCAAACCGCTGATCGTCGCCGAGGCCAGCTGTCGTGAGGAACTGAACCGGATCGAACAGCTGCTGTGGCCCCTCGGCTATCAGAAGGCAGAGCGCTTTGGCGCCAGTGGTGCTTATCTTTTCAGGACCTGTCTGGAGCGGGCGCAGGACAGCTGCAGCTACACCAGACGCATTCTGGACAGCGTCGCAGATCAGCTGCCGGCAACCACGGGGCTCTATGCGGGGCTGTCGACCTCGGTGGAGAACGATGCCGCGCTGCGGGCCACGGTGACCTCGCTGCTGCCGCAGGTGGACGGCCTGTTTGTCCATCTCCATGGCGTCAAGGAGGTGCCGGAGTATCTGCACCGCATGGACAAGGTCACCTGCGTCCTGTGCGAAGATCCGGCCCAGCCCGGCGACGCGGGCCGGTTCTGGGGGCTCGACCACATCGAGAACGCGATCTACCTGGCCTGCAGCGACGACTATCTCTACCCGACCGATTACGCCCTGAGGATGGTGCAGGAACTGGCCCAGACCGAGGGCAAGGGGATCGTCTGCGTCGATGGTATCCTGCTGCAATATCCCGCATCGCCCGCCGACATAGAACGCGCAAAAAGCAGGTTCCGCCCCACGGATCCGCTGGTGCGTCGCCGTCGCATCCATGTGCCCGCCACCAGCTCCTGTGGCTTTCACACCGGGACAGTGAACCTGAAGATGGCCGATCACACGGCCGGCGACAGCGCCGAAGAATGGCTTGTGACCTATGCCGAGAAACACGGCATTGCACGCTATGCCATTCCACGCCCTGCCACCTGGCTGCAACCGCTCCGGGCGGAGAACGCGGACCCGCAACGGCGCCGCACCGCCTCCACCGCCACGGACAGCCGCGCGCAGGACGGGGAAACCTCCGCCTTGCGGGACCTGCTCCCGATTTCGCTGGCCAACCAGGGCGCGGACGCACGCATCGTGCTCTGCGATCTGGAGCGGGACGGCAAGATCATTTCGGCGCTCGACAGCCTGCGCCCCGGCACGCGAGATCCGATCGTGTTCATCCTCTGTGACGAGATCACCGAAAAGCTCCGGGCGATGATTGCCCAGCACAGATCCTGCTGGGAGGTCCATCTGCTGTCGCGTCACCAGCCCTGCCCCGACGACTGCCGCACGCTTCTTGCGCGGGAGACGATCCAGCTGGAATACCACAAAAGCGTCAATGGACGCATGCAGCTGGCGGAGATGACCGAAGACCTCCGCAGCTGGCTGGCAACACCGCTTCAATAACCGCTGCCGGTGCCGCCCGGCTGGCTCAGGCGGCGCGCCTCGACGTGCGGTGCGCCTGACGCGCGCTGGCCGGTTGTGGCGCGGGCCAGGGTCAGAACCCTAGGAGATAATGGCGGGGCGATGGGCGGGCGTTAGCGGCGCGCAGGCCTCATCGGCGTCCCCGTCCAGCATGTCCCCCAGGTGGCGCGCGGTGGTCGGCCCGAGGGTGAACCCCTGGTGCCCATGCCCGAAATGGAACCAGAGACGGTCATGTCTGGGCGCAGCGCCGACCATCGGCAGCATATCGGGCAGAAAGGGCCGTGTGCCGCGCCAGATCGGCCCAGCCTCGGTCACGCCGAGGTCGAGATAGGCCGAAAGCCCGCTGGCGGCCCGGTCAAGCTGGCGCACATCCGGCACCCGGCCGGAGGCTTCCAGCGCCACACCGCAGGTCATCCGCAAGCCGCCCTTCATACTGCACAGCACGACCCCGTGGCGGGCATCAAACACCGGGCGACGCAGCTGTGGCGCCTGCGGATACATGCGATGCGCGCCGTGTTTCATGATCATCCGCACCCGGTAGCCCAGTTGCGCCAGCAGGGGCGGCGTCCACGGCCCGAGTGCGATGACGGCATGTTCCGCACGCACCCGCTCCGCGTCGGTCTGCACCTCCCAGGCGTGGCCCGCACGGCGCAGCGTGCTGGCATCACCGCAGAGGATGGTGCCGCCCCGGCGACGAAACAGTTCCGCATAGCGGGTGACCAATTCACCGGGTGCAGTGCAGCTCCAGACCTCGCGCCAGTGGATCGCGCCGGCGGGCGGGGTGCGAAACATCGGCTCCGCCCGGCATAGTTCGGCACCATCGAGTGGCACCGCGTCGATCCCGTAGCGCTGTTGCAGCCGGTCGAGATCACGCGCCATGGCCTCGAATGCAATCGGGTCCTGAAACACCGACAGATAGCCCTCGCGCGCAATCAGATCCTCGGCGCCCGCAAGGCTGATCCAACGGTCGTGATCGGCGCAGGCGCTACGGATCAATTGCGCGTTTGGCTGCGACAGCACTTGATGGCGACGGGGGTGCGAATAACGGTAGTATTGCCACAGCGCGGGCAGCTGGCTGAGGACACCCCGCGGCGACCACACCACATCGTTGCTGCGCCCCAGCAGGATGTCGAGGATCTCGGGCAGCGCGCGGGGCATGGCGTAGGGCTCTGCCGCTTCGGCCTGGATCAGGCCCGCGTTGCCATAGCTGGTCTCCTGCCCCGGTGATTTGCGGTCAACAACCGTGACCGCATGCCCCCGCGCCTGCAACTCCAGCGCGGTCGCAATCCCAACCATGCCGCCACCAAGAACCAGAATTTCGGACATGAGAGAGGGCTCCTGTAGGCAAAGCGTATCCCGCACGCCCGCCGCAGGCCGCGAGCGTGGGGTGTGTTTCATGCAGGGGGCCACGGCCCCCGGAAATCAGCCTTTGGCGGCGATAACGAGGATCTCGACGGTAAACTCGGGCGTGGCGAGCTTGGATTCGCCACAGGCCCGCGCGGGCGCACGGCCTTCGGGGACCCAGGCATCCCAGACCGCGTTCATCTCGGCAAAGTCGCTCATATCGGCGAGCCAGATGGTGGCTTGCAGGATGCGCTCCTTGGAGGAGCCCGCCTCGGCCAGCAGCGCGTCAATCTTATCAAGGCAATCCTGCGTCTGCTGGGTGACGCTGGCCCCGGCGGTGCCGACCTGACCGGCGAGGTAGATGGTGTCGCCATGGGTGACGATCTGGCTCATGCGTTGGGTGGTGTGGGCGTAGGTGATATCGCTCATAGTCGTCTCTTATGGTTTGAGGATTAAAGGAAATCTCAGCGTGCGGCAGAGGTAAAACCGCCAAGCACGCGGGTGAGGTTATGGCCGAGGCTGTCGGAGATGTAACCGCCCTCCTGCACAAAAAGCGTCGGAAGGCCTGCGCGGGCGATCGCCTCGCCAATGCGGGAAAACCCGTCGCCGGTAACCTGAAAGCCCTGAAACGGATCGTCCTTGGAGGCATCAAGGCCCAGCGCAATGACCAATACGTCGGTGCCAAAAGCGCGAACGCGGTCGAGGCAGGTGTCGAGCGCGGCCAGGAAGGGCGCATCATCGGTGCCACGCGGCAGCGGCAGGTTGAGGTTATAGCCCCGCCCCCGGCCCTCGCCGCGTTCAGAACTGTGGCCCCAGAAGAACGGATAGAAGTCTGCCGGGTCGGCGTGGATCGAGAGTGTCAGCGCATCGTCGCGATCATAAAACAGCCCCTGCGTGCCGTTGCCGTGATGCACGTCCACATCCAGAATTGCCGGCCTGAGGCCCCGGTCCCGCAACAGCTGCGCGGCAATGCCGGAGTTGTTGAGGAAACAAAAGCCCCCCGCCATATCGCCAAAGGCATGATGCCCCGGCGGGCGACAGAGCGCATAGGCGGCGCGCTCCCCCCCCGCCACCAAATCGGCAGCGCTGACCGCGGTCTGCGCCGACCAATAGGCAGAGCCCCATGTGTCGGCATTGATCGGACAGGAGGTATCGGCCTGATGATAGCCCGCCTGCCCCAGCGCGGAACGCGGATAGCTGTCGCGGCGATCCCCCGGCTTGATGTGAGAAATCACCTCCGGGCCTGCGCCCTCAATCTCGGACCAGCGGGCATGGATCGTTTGCAGAAACGTCAGGTATTCCGGCGAATGCAGCGCTGCAATGGGGCCAAGGCCCGCGTCCTCGGGGGCGGTAAATGTACAGCCTGCGGCCTCCGCGCCGCTGCGCAGGATCTCGGTGCGTTCGGGCTGTTCGGGGTTTGGCTTCATCACCCCATAGGCCATGAACTGGCTGGGATTATGGGCGCGTTGGCGGGGATCATAGATCGCTTTCATGTCGGTCTCCTTGCGGCCTCAGCCAAAGACAAAATTGGGCAGCCACAGCGCCACGTCTGGCACAAAGGTGGTGATCAGCAGCGTCGGCAGCCATGCAAATGCGATCATGATGAAGGTGGGCTTCAGCATCTCGCTCACGGGCGTGTCGGTGACCTTTGCGCCTAGGTACAACAGCGGCGCGGTCGGCGGCGTGATATTGGCCATGCCGAGATTGACACCAAGGACGGCGGCAAAATGCACCGGGTCCATGCCGACGCTTTGCACGATGGGCAACAAGAGCGGCGCCGACAGCAACAGCCCCGAGATGTCATCCATCAGCATGCCGATAAGGATCATCACCAGATTGACCATCAGCAGGATCACGATCGGGTTGTCCGAGATCGAGAAGATCAGATCCTTGGCCATGCCGGGGATGTCTTCGAACACCAGAAAACGGCTGACGATCACCACCACAAAGACCATCAGCATCACCACGCCAATAGTGGTGCCAGCATAGCGCAGGGTCGGCCAGATGTTCTGGGGCGTCAGGCCGCGATAGATGAACAGCCCCACCGGAATGGCATAGATCACCGCCACGCCTGCGGCCTCGGTCGGGGTCATGATACCGCCGTAGATACCACCCAGGATAATGATCGGCATCAACAGCGCCGGAAAGGCCCGCCCACCGCGCCGCACAAATTCCTGCGGGTAGCTTGCCGGGCGTTCCAGCAGTTTCAGATCCGCCTTGCGCATCAGCACGTAGTTCACCATGCACAAAAGGGTAATCAGGATCAGCCCCGGCACCACGGTCGAGAGAAAACACTTGAGCACCGACTGCTGCGCCACCCAGGCATAAAGGATCTGCGATGAGGACGGCGGGATCAGAAGCCCCAAGGGACAGGCCGCCACGATCAGCGCCGCCGCCGGGCCGCGCGGGTAATTCGCGGCCTTGAGATGCGGCATCATGATCGAGCCGATACAGGTCAGCGTCGCCGCAGCCGAGCCGGAGATCGAGCCGAAGATGCCGCTGGCGAACACCGCCGCCGCGCTGAGGCCCCCGTGGATGCGCCCCACCAGAAGCTCCGCCACCGAGACCAGCGGTGCGGCGATCCGCCCCCGCTCCATGATGGCACCGGCGAGGATGAACAGCGGGATGGCAAGCAGGACGATGGAATTCATCTTCCAATGCCCGGTGGGCAGGAACCCGGTCACGTCATGGCCGCCAAAGACGCCGATAAAGACCAGCACGCCACCGAACGACAAAGGCACGCTGACACCAATCAGAAGCAGCACACACAGGATCAAAAGACTGCCGAGGATAATCATGGGGTCAGGCTCCTGCAGCAGGGTCGCGATCAGCGGGCACGGCAAAGCGTGACGCCGGAAGTTTCAGGAAAATATAGAGCCGCAGCGCGCTGTAGACCCCCATCAGGCCAAAGCCGACAAAGATCGCCGCACGCGGCACAAAGAACGGAATTTGCAGGGCAATCGTGGTCTGATAGCGGGGATAATCGCCGATTTCCTCGATCATCATCACCGTGGACCAGTAAAACAGCACCAAGGTCACCAAAAGCTCGATCCCGGTGATCAGGATCGCCCGCGCGCGCCGTTTGACGGGATCGAGGATCACAAAATCCAAGAGATCGGCGTTCACATGCACGCCCTCCCATGTGCCAATGGCGGCGGCGATGAAATAGAGCCAGAAACAGATGATCAGCAGCCATTCCTCATAGGCGAACAGATCGGCGTTAAAGCCATATCGGAACACCACCACGAGGAAGAAGGTCAGCGCCATGGCGATACAGCCAAAGCACACGTAGATCGTTTGCAGCCGCAACAGGATGCGGACCAGCTTGGCCAGCCCGGGCGGCAAATCCCGGCTCAGGTCTTTCATGATGCAGTCACCGTCTTGAGATCAAGGACAGACCCCGGATGACGGGGCCTGCACGCTGTCAGATCATTGGGATCAGTTGCTGGGGGCCATCAGGCGGTCGATCACATCCTGACCGACGATCTCTGCAATCCCCGGCCAGACGTCCTTGCGCACGGTCTCGGCAATGGCGCTGCGCTCGGCGTCAGAGACCTCGACCACCTCGTAGCCGGTTTCCTTGAGCTTATCGATATAGCCCGCTTCATTTGCCTTGGCCTCGGCAAAGTAGCTCTGCGCGGCCTTGTCAAACGCGGCCTGCACGGCGGCGCGCTGTTCGTCGTTCATCTCTTCCCATGTCTCCATGGAGGCGTAATAGGTGGTGTTCTCGACCACCGCGCCATAGGGGATGAAATACTTGCCAACATCCGAGGTCGCAAAGGCGCTATAGGCCAGTTGCGCGGTGCAGCAGATCGCGCCATCCACAACGCCGGACTGGATCGCCGGGAAGACCTCGCCCCAGTTCATTGTGGTCGCGTTAAAGCCCATGGCCTCCACGGTGTTCTTGATCACCTGACTGGACCAGACGCGGATGTTGACGCCCTTGTCGCCCACGGAGGTTGCGTTTTCGGGCAGGGTTTCGGCCACCACACCGATAAACCCTTCGGGCGCATTGGCGAGCAATTTCAGCCCCAGCCCCTCAAGCCGTTCGCCGAAGATCTCGTTAAAGGCGCTGTCCTTGTTGAGGTAGATATTCTCCATCTCGTCAAAGCTCGACACCAGATAGGGCAAGGAGTTGATCTCCAGCACCGGGTCACGGTGGGCATAGATGACGGAATGCACCAGATCGACATTGCCCCGCGCGGCGTCCTCGAACAGTTCTTCGCCGGAGCCAAGCTGCCCGGCCTCGAACAAGGTCACCGAGAGGCCCACATCGGCGCCTTCGATATCGGCTTCGATCTGTTTCAGGATGTCATTGCCGAAATGTTCGACCGGGACGACGCCCGCGAGTTTGAGCCGCATATCGGCCGCCTCCGCCGCGCCCAGCGACAGTGTGAAAGCAGCCGCCGTGGCTGCGGTGGTCCAAAGTGACTTACGCATGAAAATCTCCGTTCCCTGTTGTCAGTGCAACGCGCAACCGGATGGCCCCTCTGTCGGCTGGTGCCGCTTCTGCGGAGGGGCCGTGTCGCCACGTTGATCTTCCGTGAAATTTGCGGAGGGATCTGGAATAGATCAAATAGATAATTGATTAACCCGCCATAGATTTTCATAATACGACAAGGATTACGCATCCCGCCTGCCCCACAGGCCAAGGCCAGCCCCTCGCAATAAGGTATTGTTTTCAGAGAAGATGACGCAGCCCCCCTCCACCTCCGCGCCGCCACATATCGACCCCGAGCGTCTCACCCGAGAGATGAACTGGAACCTGTTGCGCACCTTTGTGGTGCTGGCAGAGAGCGGCTCCATCACCGAGGCGGCGGAGCGGCTGCGGCTGAAACAGCCCACGGTTTCGGTCGCCCTGAAGAAGCTGGAGGACCAGCTGGGCCAGCGCCTGATTGATCGCTCGCCGGGGCGGTTCACCCTCACCGAGGCTGGCGCGTTGCTCTATCGCGAGGCGGTGAACATCAACGGCTCCATTCTGCGGCTGGCGACCCTGATGCGCACGGTAACGCCAGAAATCAGCGGCCATGTGCGCATTGCCGTGGCCAGCCATGTGCTGTGTCCGCTGTTTGATGCGGTCATCGGCGATTTCTATGCCGACCACCCAAAGGCGAGCCTTGCCATCGACGTGATCACCAGCGGCGATGCGATCTCTGCGGTGGCGGCCAAACGGGTGAGCTTTGCCCTCGCATTGGTGCGCGAACAGGATCCGAACCTGCGCTACATCCCCGTCTATCGCGAGACATTTGCGCTGTTTTGCGGCCCGCGCCATCCGCTGTTTGGTCGCCGCGACCTGACGCTGGATGACCTCAAAGGTCACGCGGCGGTGGTGTTCGACAACGACCGGCTGCAAGACGCGCTGCAGGATGTGACCCTGCTGCGCGCCCGCGCCGCATTGGCGTCCCAGGTGACCGGCGTGTCGGAGAACCTCGAAGAGGTGCGCCGCATGATCATGGCTGGCCTCGGCATCGGCCCATTGCCAAAACATGTGGTGGCCCGTGATCTGCGCGACGGGTTGCTGTGGCAGGTGCCCCCGTTCGAGGACCTGCCCGAAGTGGATGTCTATCTGGTCTGGCACCCCGAAACGATCCGCAATCGCGCCGAGGACAGGCTGCTCACGGACCTGATCGCACGGCTGGAGTCCACGCCGCTGTCCGACCGTGTCTATGCCTGATCACCCCTCCCTGACAGCCCCGTCATCGCGCAGGGCGAGGAAATGCCCCTGAGCATCGGTGCGACGGTCAGGACCCTGCGCGCGCTGCGGGCGCGATCTGGGCCATCCGCCCCAGCACATCGACTCCTTGCTGCTTCCAGAAATGCAGCAGGTCGATAAAGACCCAGTTTTCCGCCAGCTTGTCCCCGTCGCGGCGATAGATGTCGATCACGCGGAACTCGCCGGGCTTGCCGGTGGCGGGCATGCCCATAAAACCGCCGGTCGGCACCGCGGTGAAATTTGGCCAGCCAAAGAAGCCGCCGAAATTGCCCTCGCCGATCCGGCAGATGTGTTGGGTCTTGGAACGCTCTGAAAACCCGGCGCGAAAGGGGCCGGAGTGCTGTTTGGCATAGCGTTCGATCGTGTAGGTGGCACCGATCCCCGCCGGGCCCCACCACAGCATGTCCTGGTGCCAGGTGCGGGCCAGCTCCTCTTCCAGCGGCAGCGCGCCCTGCCAGGTGCCAAGGTCGGTCACCATCCGCTGTATCAGGTCCAGCGTCTGCACCCCCGCGGCGGGGTACTGCGGGTCGAACATCACGCCATCATGGGTCTGCGGCCCCGGCTGCACCTGATGGCTGGCAGTCTGCGGCGGAAAGGGCTGTAGCCCGGCCTGCATCATCAGATGCGGGATGTCGAAATACATCGCCGTCTCGGTGATCTGGTCCCCTTCGACGCGGTGAAAGGCGCAGTAGCGCAGGAACACCAGCTTGCCCGTCGGCGCAATATTCAGCCATGGGCGGTCAAACAGCCCCATCAGATGCCCCATCGAGCAGACCCAGATCCCGCCCGGGTCCGAATAGTAGTTCTCGCCGGCCATAAACACGTCGAGCCGCCGCTGCATCCGGGTCAGCGCGCCCCTGAGGGGCTGCCAGAACGCTTGCGCCACCGCCTCCGGCCCGATGATTTCATCAAACGGATGATAGCCGCGCCAACGCAGATTCGGGCTGCAATATTGCGCCATAGCGGATGGAATCGCCGCCCCCTCGGCCCCGTCCAGGGCCCCGTAGAAGGCGCGCACCAGGTGTTTTGCGTGCTGGAGTTCTGTCGGTTTCATTTGGAAAATCAGCCCCTTAGATTTCGGATCGCGCCGCCGCCCCGCAGAGTTTTGCAAACGCTTGCAAAAACATCTTGCCAGATGGCGCTTCCTGTCGCTACCCTTTTTGCAAGCGCTTGCAATTTCAACCTTGAGATTATGACAGAGCGCAGCGCCATCAGACGCGGGGAGTATCAATGGCTGAAATCCAACTGCGCAATATCGGCAAGCGCTGGGGCAGTTTTGTCGGGGTGAACAACTTCGACCTGACCATCGCTGATCGCGAATTCCTCGTGCTGCTCGGCCCTTCCGGCTGCGGTAAGACCACCACCATGCGCATGATCGCGGGGCTGGAGGATGTGACCGAGGGCGAAATCCTGATCGACGGCAAGGTGGTGAACGATCTGGAACCCAAGGACCGCGACGTGGCGATGGTGTTCCAATCCTATGCGCTGTATCCGAACCTCAATGTCTATGAAAACATCCGCTTCCCGCTGAAGGTGCGCGGCATCGACCCGGCGACCCATGACGACAAGGTGCGCCGCGCCTCCGCCATGGTGGAGCTGGACGATTTCCTGCATCGCAAGCCGGCGGAACTGTCCGGTGGTCAGCGTCAGCGCGTCGCTCTGGCCCGCGCCATCGTGCGCGAACCCAATGTGTTCCTGATGGATGAGCCGCTGTCCAATCTGGACGCCAAGCTGCGCGTCTCCACCCGCGCCCAGATCAAGAACCTCAGCCACGAACTGGCCGTCACCACGATCTACGTCACCCATGACCAGATCGAGGCGATGACGCTGGCCGACCGGGTGGTGGTGATGAAAAAAGGCGTGGTGCAGCAGGTCGGCTCGCCCACGGAAATCTACGACCACCCGGCCAATACCTTTGTCGCCAGCTTCATCGGGTCACCCGCAATGAACCTGATGGAGGGCACCATCACCGGCGGCACCTTCCGCGCCAAACATGTGGAAATTCCCGGCCTTGACGCCAGGGACGGCCCGCTGACGCTCGGATTCCGCGCCGAGGATGCCAGCCTCGCCCCCGAAGGTCAGGGCCAGATCACCGCGCCGATCTACACGCTCGAACTCCTGGGCGATGCGACGATGATCTCGGTACGCGTCGGCGGGGCGCTGGTTTCGGTCAAGGCCGACAAGACCTTCCGCGCCGAAATCGGCGATCCGGTGCACCTCAGCGTGCCGCCCGCGATCTGCCACCTGTTTGATGCCGAAACCGGCGAACGCATCTGACCCATTCCAGAACAGACCGGGACAACCCGGCGGACCTCAACCCAACAGGAACCCCACAGGGAGCCAACTTCATGACACTCAAGACCATTCTGATGGCAGGGGCGCTGTCCCTTGCGGGCGCGGCGGCTTCGGCCTCTTGCGCGTTTGAAAACACCGTGCCGCTCAAATCCCTCACCGCCGGGTTTGAGGCCTGGAAGGCCGCGACCGATGCGATGGCGGAATGCGGCAACTTCTCCGCCTCGCTCGATCAGGAGTTCAAGGAAAAGCAGCCCGAGGCCTTTGCCGCCAACCCGGCCCTTTACCAGATCGGCGGCGTTGCGAACGAGACGCTGATCCCGCTGTTGAACGCCGGCACCATCCGCCCGCTGGATGATCTGGTGGCGAAATACGGGGAGAACCTGACGCCGAACCAGCTGATCAAGATCGACGGCGAGACCATGGCGATTGCCATGATGGTGAACGCCCAGCACCTGATGTACCGGCAGGACATCCTGGCTGATCTCGGCATCGAAGAGCCCAAGACCTATGCCGATGTCCTCGCCGCAGCCGAAAAGATCAAGGCGGCAGGCGTGGTCGACTACCCGCTGGGGGGCACCTTCAAGACCGGCTGGAACCTGGCGCAGGAATTCGTGAACATGTACCTCGGCGAGGGCGGCAATTTTGTCGACGCCGACAACAACCCCACCATCAACACGCCCGAAGGCATCAAGGCGCTGGAAACCCTGAAGGCGATGACCGCCTATATGGATCCGGAATATCTGGTGTCCGACTCCACCTACGTGCAGCAGCAGTTCCAGCAGGGCAAGATCGCCATGGCCAACCTCTGGGCCAGCCGCGCCGCCGCGATGGAAGACGAAGCCGAAAGCCAGGTGGTGGGCAAGGTCAAGATGGCCTCCGCCCCGATGGGCTCTGCCGCGCCTGCAACCTCGCTGTGGTGGGATGGCGTCGTGCTGGCCGCCAACATGAGCGATGAGGAGGCCGAGGCCGCCTTCAGGGTGGTGATGGAAGGGCTCGACACCGAAATGGTGCAGGCCAACAATGATGCCGCCGTCTGGCTGGTGCCCGGCTATGAGGCCGGACCGCTGGCCGCCGGGGCCGCCGCCTCTGCCGCCAACGGCGCCCGCCCCTACCCGGCTTCCACCGCGCTTGGCATCCTGCATTCCGCCCTCGGCAACGGGCTGTCGGCCTACCTGACCGGCGCCAAGGATGCGGAAACCACGCTGGCCGACATCGAGGCGAATTATATCACCGCCGCCAAGGAAGCGGGCCTCCTGGAGTAACTCTCCCCTCTCCTCGTCGACCTCGGGGGAGGCTGCGCCCTCCCCCCTTTTTCCCAGTCCCACGGAACCATGAGAAAGGCAGAGACATGAATTTCCGCACCTTTGCCGCCTTTGTCGGCCCCTCTGTCTTTATGATGCTTCTGTTCATCGCCTTTCCGCTGATCAGCGTTTTTGTGCAGAGTTTCTATGTCACCCAGACCGTCTATGAGGTGGTGGAGGTGGAAACCTGTACCCCCGGCTTTCTGACCCAGACCTGCACCACCGAAGAAAAGTCCGTCCCGGTTGTGGATGACAACGGCGACGTGATGACGCGCACCGAATTTGTCGGCCTGCAAAGCTACCGCAATGTGCTGGAGCTGGGCCGCGCGTGGGATGCGCTGAAATCCGGCAGCTGGTCGGCCTTTCAGACCATCGACTTCTGGAAGGCGCTGCGCTTCACGCTGAGTTTCACCCTCATCACCCTGCCGCTGAACATCGGCCTCGGCCTTGGCATCGCGCTGATGATCAACAACGCCGCCCGTGCGGTGCGCGGGCCGGTGATCTTCATCTCGCTGCTGCCGTTCATCATCACGCCGGTGATTGGCGCGCTGTCGATCAACTGGCTGTTTCGCGGCGACGGCATCCTGACGGCGGCGATGGAATGGTACTCGGGCCGCGACATCGCCATGTTCGCCCAGGCCTGGACCATCGAGCTGTTGATGATGCTCTACCGCGTGTGGCACGTCGCGCCCTTTGCGGCGATCGTCTTTTACGCGGGCCTTCAGACGGTGAATTCCGACAGTCTGGAAAGTGCGGTGATCGACGGCGCCTCGCGCTGGCAGCGGCTGCGGTTCATCGTGATCCCGCATCTGATGCCGCTGATCATCTTTGTGTCGATGATCCACCTGATGGACGCCTATCGCGTGTTCGAGGAGGTCGTCGGCTTCTCCTCCCAGGGGCACGTGATCTCGCTGCAATGGCTCACCTACGATTTCCTGGTGCCGGATCAGGCGGGCAACCGCTCCATCAGCCGCGCCTCCGCCAGCGCCATGCTGACCATGATCGGCATCACGCTCCTGCTCATCGCTCCCCTGCGCCGCACCTGGCGCGATCATAAAGGAGGCCACTGACATGTCGTCTCGTGCCATGCGCCAGCCCCTCAGCCTGCGTCTGACCTCCAACAGCCTCCTGATCCTGTGGTGCGTCATCGCCGCCTTCCCGATCTTCTGGATCACGGTGATGAGCTTCAAGACACCGGTGGATGCCTTTGATGCCAACGCGCTCAATGTGATCTTCGGCCCCGAAACCCGCGCCAAGGGGAATGGCGTGTCGCTCTTTGACATCTGCCTGCTGGGGCTTGCACTCTGGGGGCTGTGGCGGGGAGCGGCCCGGCTGCTGCCCGCGATGGTCCGGAGCTACGCCCCCGCCGGTGCGGTCTGGCTGGGCTGGCTCATTGGTGCGGCTGCGTTTGCTCTGGTCGCGCTTGTCACCCTGTTTGGCCTTCTGCCCGTGCTCTCGAACGCGCTGAACCCGGTGCTTGGAGCCTTTGGGGCGGATGTGATCGGCCTCACGACAGAGCATTACAAGACCGTCTGGATCGACCGGGGCTTTTCCAACAACTTCCAGAACTCGCTGGTGGTGACCGCAGGTGTTGTGACCGTGTCGCTCACCGTGGGCACGCTTGCGGGCTATGGTCTGGCGCGGTCCGGCTCGACGCTGGCGTTCTGGATCCTGATCGTCGCGCTGGTGTTCCGCGCCCTGCCCCATTCGGTGCTGGTGGCGGGCTATCTGCCGGTGTTTATCAATTCGTCCGAGTGGCTGGCACCGATCCTCGGAGAGAACGCGCCGACGCTCTATGGCAAGCCGATGGCGGTGATCGCGGTGCTGGTGGCAATCAACCAGCCCTTCACCATCTGGATGCTGCGGTCGTTCTTTCAGAACATCCCCGCCGATCTGGACGAGGCCGCGCGGGTCGATGGCTGCAACCATTTCCAGGCCTTTCGCCGGGTCATCATGCCGGTGATGTGGCCGGGGGTGATTACCACCGGGCTGTTCTCCTTCCTCCTGGCCTACAACGACTTTCTGGTGACCTCGCTTCTGCTCGATGCGCAGAACCAGACCATGGTTCCGGCCATCGCGGGCATGTTCAACCGCGAGACCACAACCACCGATCAGGTGGTCGCCGTGGCCGCCGCCGTGTCGATCACTGCGCCTCTGTTCATCCTTGTGATGGTGTTCCAGCGCCAGATCGTCTCCGGCCTCACCGCAGGCGCGGTCAAGGGATGAGCTGCGCTTTTCGCCATACGGCCAGCGCCCGCCACCCGGCGCTGAACCGCCTGCCACGGGATTTTCTGTCCGCAGGGAGCCTGCCCTCCCTCACCACAGAAACCGCATTACAGGAGTGACCTCATGAAAGGTTCCCGCCCCGAACAGGCCGTGCTGACCCGTGACACGGATATGACCAAGACCGAAGAGACCCGCGCCGTGATCGAAGGCATGGTCGACGGTCTCAACGACCACCGCATTGCCGACATCGGCGAGTTCTTTGCAGAAAACTTCCGCTGGCTCGGCAATCAGGGCTGCGGCACCAAGACCGGCCTGCGGGAATTTCAGGACAACTGGCAGCGCCCCTTTCAGGCGGCGTTCTCCGACAAGACCTGCATCGACGAGGCGCGCCTTTATATGGGCGAATGGGCAGCCGCCTTTGGCCGTCAGGAAGCCACCCACACGGGCGAATTCCTCGGCATTGCGCCCACCGGCAAGCGGATCGAGATCCGCTATATGGACTTCTGGAAAGTCCAGGACGGCAAGATCGTCGACAATTGGGTGAATGTGGATTTCGCCCATGTGGCCGCGCAGCTCGGTGTGGATCTGTTCAACGGCCACGGCTGGGAAGCCTATGACCGCGGCGAGAAGACCCCGCCGCGCCCCGACACTCCGCGTACCGACAACCAAGGATAAGAGCCATGGCAATCACCTATCTCAAACGCGGCAAATCCGACGCCGCCCGCGCCGAAGACAACGCCAAGACCCGCGCCATTGTGGAGGCCACCCTTGCCGACATCGAGGCCCGCGGCGATGCCGCCGTGCGCGACCTCAGCGAGAAATTCGACGGCTACGCGCCCGAGAGCTTTCGCCTCAGCCAAGAGCAGATCGACGCCCTGATCGGCGAGCTGACCGACCGCGAGATTGCCGACATCAAGTTCGCGCAGGAACAGGTCGTGGCCTTTGCCAAGGCGCAGCGCGACTCCATGCTGGATATCGAGGTGGAAACCCTGCCCGGCGTGATCCTCGGCCACAAGAACATCCCGGTGCAATCGGTGGGCTGCTACGTACCGGGCGGCAAGTTCCCCATGGTGGCCTCGGCCCATATGTCGGTGGCCACCGCCAAGGTCGCCGGCGTGCCGCGCATTGTGGCCTGCACGCCGCCCTTCAAGGGCAAGCCGAACCCCGCCGTGGTCGCCGCGATGCATTTTGGCGGCGCCGATGAGATCCATATCCTCGGCGGCATTCAAGCGGTCGGCGCCATGGCGATCGGCACCGAGAGCATCGAGGCGGTGCATATGCTGGTTGGCCCAGGCAATGCCTTTGTGGCCGAGGCCAAGCGGCAATTGTTTGGCCGCGTCGGCATCGACCTCTTTGCCGGCCCCACCGAGACCATGGTGATCGCCGATGAGACCGCCGCCGATCCCGAACTCTGCGCCACCGATCTTCTGGGACAGGCCGAACACGGCTATAATTCGCCCGCCGTGCTGGTGACGAATTCGCGCGCGCTCGCCGAGGGCACGCTGGAGGAGATCGACCGGCTGCTGAAGATCCTGCCCACTGCCGACACCGCGCGGGTTTCCTGGGAGGATTACGGCGAGGTGATCCTCTGTGACAGCTACGAGGAGATGCGCGAGATCGCGGATGAGATCGCCTCGGAACATGTGCAGGTGATGACTGATCGCGACGACTGGTTCCTGGAGCAGATGACCTGCTATGGCGCGCTGTTCCTGGGGCCGCGCACCAATGTCGCCAATGGCGACAAGGTGATCGGCACCAACCACACGCTGCCGACGCTGAAGGCGGGGCGCTATACCGGCGGGCTCTGGGTTGGGAAGTTCCTGAAAACCCACAGCTATCAGAAGGTCCTGACCGATGAGGCGGCCACTCTGGTCGGCGAATACGGCTCGCGCCTCTGCATGCTTGAGGGATTTGTGGGCCATGCCGAGCAATGCAACATCCGGGTGCGCCGCTATGGCGGGGTGAATGTGCCCTATGGTGCGGCGGCCCCCTATCGCGACGCCGCAGAATAAAGCGGGACAAGGGGGGCGCTGCCCCCGGCCCCTCGCGGGGCCTCCCCCGGGATATTTTTGAAAAGATGAAGGCAAGAGCCATGGATGTTCATACGCAGAACAAGGCGCTGATCGCACCGCTTCGGGCGGCAATGTATGATTTTGACGCGGCGGGCGTGCGGGCTGCTCTCGCATCGGTCTGCGCGCCGGATGTGCTGTTTCGGTTTTGCCACCCGTTTGGCGATCTCACCGGCGTGGACGCCTTTTATGACGCGGTTTACGCGGGTCTCTTTAAGGCCTGGCCGGATCTGGAGCGGCGCGACACCATCGTGATCGCCGGGCCGGACGAGTTCGGCAATGATTGGGTGGGTGCAGGCGGCTATTATACCGGGGTCTTTATCGCGCCCTGGCTTGATATCCCGCCCACCGGTCATCAGGTCAGCATGCGGTTTCACGAGTTTTATCGGATGGTGGATGGCAAGGTGGTGGAGGTGCAGGCGCTTTGGGACATTCCCGAAGTGATGATGCAGGCCAACGCCTGGCCGATGGCGCCCTCGCTGGGGCGGGAATGGCATGTGCCGGGGCCTGCGACACAGGACGGGTTGGTGCCGGGGCCTTATGATACCGAAAAGGGTGCCGCCACCTGTCAACACATCATCGAGATGCTGGAGCATCTGAAGAAGCACCCCGCGCAGGGTGGCCCGGAGGTGATGGAGATGGAGCGCTTCTGGCATCCGCGCATGAACTGGTACGGGCCGTCGGGCATTGGCACCGGGCGCGGCATCGCGGGGTTTCGCAACTGGCACCAGATCCCGTTTTTGAACGGCATGCCCGATCGCGGTCAGTATGTGGACGAGATCAACTATCATTTCTTTGGCGATGGCGATTATGCCGCCGTCACCGGCTGGCCAAACATGATCCAGACCGTCACCCATGGCGGTTGGCTGGGGATTGCGCCGGCGGGCAAGAAAATCACCATGCGCAGTCTGGACTTCTGGCGGCTGGAGAACGGCAAAATCCGGGAAAACTGGGTTCTGGTCGATCTGCTGGATGCCTATGCGCAACTTGGCGTTGACGTCTTTGCCCGCCTGCGTGAGTTCAACAAGGCACGCAATCTTGCGCCGATCAATATCCCGAATGGAATGAGCTGATGACCGACCTGCCCCGCCCCCCGTCCTTTGATCTCACTGGCAAACGCGCGCTGGTGACCGGTGCCTCCTCCGGCATCGGGCAGGGCTGCGCGGTCGCGCTGGCGGGCGCCGGGGCGCATGTGGTCTGTGCCGCGCGCGGGGCGGAGCGGCTGGAGGCGACCGTCGAGGCGATGCAGGCGGCCGGTTACAGCGCCGAAGCGCTGCCACTGGATCAGGGCGACCTTGTGGCGCTGGAGGCGGCGCTGAGTGATACAGCCTATGACGTGGTGGTGAATTCCGCCGGGCTGGCCCGTCATGGCCCCGCGCTGGATACTACGCCCGCGGATTATGACGCGGTGATGGGGGTCAACCTGCGCTCGGCCTATTTCCTGTCGGCCTGGGCGGCGCGGGCGATGATAGCGGCGCAGAAGCCCGGATCGATCATCCATATCTCCAGCCAGATGGGCCATGTGGGCGGCATCGACCGCGCTGTCTATTGCGCCAGCAAACACGGGCTGGAGGGCATGGTCAAAGCCATGGCGATCGAATGGGGCAAATCGAACGTCCGCATCAACACGGTCTGCCCGACCTTCATCCGCACGCCGCTGACGCAGGCCACCTTTGACGACCCCGACCGTGCCGCCTGGATCATGGACAAGATCAAGCTGCCCCGCGTCGGCGAAGTGGACGACATCATGGGCGCGGTGCTCTATCTGGCCTCTGGCGCGTCGGCCATGGTCACCGGCACCTCGATGCTGATCGACGGCGGCTGGACGGCAGACTGATGAGCGAGAAAGTCACCATCCTCCAGGTTGCCGAGCGCGCGGGTGTCAGCCAATCCGCCGTGAGCCGGTTTTTCACCCCCGGTGCCTCGGTCAGCAAGAAAACCGCCGACAAGGTGCGCATGGCCGCCGAAGACCTCGGCTATCGCCCCAATGTACTGGCACGTGCCATGGCCTCGGGGCGGTCGCGCATCATCGGGCTGGTGGTGGCCTATCTGGAAAACTACTTCTACCCCGAAGCGCTGGAGAAACTCTCCACTGCCTTGCAGGCCAGGGGCTATCACGTGCTGGTCTTCATGGCCTCGCAGACGGCGGGCAATATCGATCAGGTGATGGAGGAAATCCTCGACCATCAGGTCGACGGGATCATCCTTGCCTCAGTTGCCATGTCCTCGGATATTTCCGCACGGTGTCAGCAGCTTGGCGTGCCTGTGGTGCTGTTTAACCGCGCCCAGGACATCGACGGCATCGCTGCTGTGACCTCGGACAATCGCGCCGGTGGGCGGCGGGTGGCCGAGTTCCTGATGGCAGGCGGGCACCAGCGGATCGCCTATATCGCGGGCTGGGAAGGCGCCTCCACCCAGCGTGACCGCGAGGCGGCCTTTCGCGAGGCCCTTTCCGGGGCCGGGCGGGACCTCTCTGCCCGCGCCGTGGGCAATTTCAGCGTCGAGCAGGCCGAACAGGCCGCCCGCGACATGTTCTCCGTCCCCGCTGGCGACCGCCCCGATGCGGTGTTTGTCGCCAATGACCACATGGCCTTTGCGGTGATGGATGTGCTGCGCTTTGAACTTGGCCTGCGCATCCCCGAGGATGTCTCCGTGGTGGGCTATGACGACGTCCCGCCGGCCGCGTGGCGCGCCTATAACCTGACCACGATCCGGCAGCGCGCCAATCTGATGGTGGCCGAGACCGTGCGCGCGATGTTTGAACAAATCGACACACCCGACACTGCCAGCCCCTGCCATGTGCAGATCGAAGCGCCGCTGATCCTACGCGGATCGGCGCGTATACCGGACGGCTGGCCCACAGAAGGATAACCCCCATGCAAGGCTTTGATGCGAAATTTCGCGACTTCCCCGACTACATCATCGGCATCACCAAGGAGATCTGGGAAGATCGCGGCATCGCCACATTGCACCGCTATTACAGCGACGACATTGTCGTGCGCTCGCCTGCCTCGGTGGTGGTGGGCAATCAGAATGTGATCGGCGCCACCATGGCCACGCTTGCGGAGTTCCCGGACCGGGAGCTTTTGGGCGAGGATGTGATCTGGTCCGGCACGCCGGAGACGGGCATGCTGTCCTCGCACCGGATCATTTCCACCGCGACCCATGCGGGCGACGGGGTCTATGGCAAGGCCACCGGCAAGAAGCTGCAATACCGTATTCTCGCCGACTGTCATGCCATCAACAATCAGATCAACGATGAATGGCTGATCCGCGATCAGGGCGCCATCGTGCGTCAGATGGGCTGGGAGCCCAAGGACTATGCCGCGCAGCTGATCGAGAACGAGGGCGGCGCGGCCAATTGCGTCAAACCCCTGAGCCCGGCCACGGATCGCCCCGGTCCCTACAGCGGTCAGGGCAACGACAATGAATGGGGCGGTCGCCACGCCGAGATCCTCACCCGGATCATGAATGCCGATATGGCCGCCATCGAGGAAACCTATGATCGCGCCGCGCATGTGGAATATCCCGGCGGCGTCACCGGCCATTCCTTTGGCGCGGTGGACCGCTTCTGGATGGGGCTGCGGGCGGCGTTTCCGAACGCAACCTTCACCATCCATCACCAGATCGGCCGCGATGATCCGCATATGCCGCCCCGCTCCGCCCTGCGCTGGAGCCTGCATGGCAAACACGAAGGCTGGGGCGCCTTTGGTGTGCCGACAGGGGCCGAGGTCTATATCCTCGGCATTTCCCACGCTGAATTCGGCGCGCTGGTGGGCGGCGACGTGAAACTGCGCCGCGAATACACGCTGTTTGATGAAACCTCGGTCTGGAAACAGATCCTGATGCAAACCGGGGCGGAGTGATCATGCCCGCCTTTGAGATGAAACTGGATGCCCGCGAGGCCACGGGGCGGATGCATGCGCACCGCGCCTCGCTGCGGGCGCGTCGGCTGAACCTGCGCCCGCCCGGCGCTGGCCTCTCAAGCTGACGTATTTCTGTTTTATATCAAAGGATAAACTCCATGAGCACTCTGAATGACCGCATCGTCCGTTACGGCGAACTGCGTCCCTGCAAAACCGCCTTTATCGACGCCCACACGCCGGGGTCGGACCAGAAGGAAAACTTCACCATCATCGGCGGCGGCGTCTCGGAATCCCCCGATCAGCACGTCCACATCCGCGACACCCCCGGGTTCAACATCGGCGCAGCCGGTCAGCCGCCCAAATGCCGCAACTCGCTCCATAGCCACACCACGGCGGAGGTGTTCTTTGTCCTCAAGGGCCGCTGGCGGTTCTTCTGGGGCCGCAATGGCGATGCGGGCGAGTTCATTGCCGAAGAAGGCGATATCTTCAACATTCCCACCGGGATCTTTCGCGGCTTTGAAAACGTCGGCACCGATTACGGATTGATCATGGCGATCCTCGGCGGTGACGATGCCGGGGGCGGTGTCACATGGGCGCCGCAGGTGATCGAAGAAGCCCGCGCCCATGGGCTCGTGCTGGGCAACAACGGCGTGCTCTACGACACCAAGCAGGGCCAGGCGCTGCCGCACAACGTCCAGCCCATGCCCACCCTGACCGAAGAGCAGATGAAAGACTTCCCCGAAACCCCGGTCGAGGCCGTGGTGCCGCGCTATGTGGCGCGCTACTGGGACCTGATGGCGCTGTCGGGCAAACAGCCCGCCAAGGTGATCGGCACCGATGCGCTCCTGAAGGACAAGCCCGGTTTCGAGGTCGACTTCCTGTCCCGCACCTCGCTGGACGACAGCCCGATCACGCCCGACAAACACGTGGTGCTGATGCCGATGCGCGGCCACTGGGCGCTGCGGGTGGGCGATTTCGACACCGTGCTGAACCCGGGCGATACCTGCCTGTTGAAACCGGGCGAGAGCTACAGCCTTGCCCCCTCGATGACCGGCGAGGCGAGCCTCTACCGCGTGACCGAGACCGACGATCCCGCCGGGGCCACCTGGAGCGGTGCCGCCTAAGCTGCCGCCACACACGCATGGGCAGCGCCCCCCGCGCTGCCCGTCTTTCAAACGGAGGCCGCAATGACTCCCCTCGTCTTTCTTCCCGGCATGATGTGCGACGCGCGGCTGTTTGCGCCGCAGATCGCTGCCCTATCTGCCATGCGCACCGTCTCCTGCGCGGCGCTGACCGGTCACGACAGCATGGGGGCGCTGGCCGCAGAGGTTCTGCACAACGCGCCGCCGCGATTTGCCCTTGCGGGCCTGTCGATGGGCGGCATCCTTGCGATGGAAGTGCTGCGCCAGGCCCCCGACCGCGTGGCCGGGCTGGCGCTGCTGGACACCAACCCGCTGGCCGAGGTCCCCGAGGTCAAGGCAAAGCGCGCGCCGCAGATCGAGGCCGCACAGAGCGGCGGTCTGGCAGAGCTCATGACCGATATCATGATCCCCAACTACCTCGCCACGCCCGACCCCGCGCATCCGATCTCCGCGCTGTGCCTGGAGATGGCACTGGCGCTGGGGCCGGAGGTCTTTGTGCGCCAGTCGCAGGCGCTGCGCGATCGCCCGGATCAATGCGCAACGCTGCGCTCCTTTGCGGGTCCTGCTCTGATCCTCTGCGGCGCGCAGGACCGGCTCTGCCCGGTTGCGCGACACGAGCTGATGCACGGCCTGATGCCGCACAGCCGCCTCGACGTGCTACCCGACTGCGGTCACCTGCCTACCCTTGAGGCCCCTGAACAGACAACCGCGGCACTGGCCCGCTGGCTGGAGGACATATGACACCCGACTTGCTCACCCTGCTGCGGCAGGTGGACACCCCCAACGTCTGCAACGCCATCGAGGTTGCCGAGGGCAAACGCGGCTTTGACGCCTTTACCCGTGGCACCCTGCTGGCCTCCGCGCCGGAGGCCCCGGCCATGGTCGGCTATGCCCGCACCGCCAAGATCGCTGCCGTAGCACCGCCATCCGAGCCGCCCGAGGTCATCAAAGCCCGCCGCATGGCCTATTACAAATACATGGCGGAGGCCCCTGCCCCCGCCGTCACCGTGATCGAGGATCTGGACTACCCCAACGCCATCGGCGCCTATTGGGGCGAGATCAACACCACCGTGCACAAGGGCTTTGGCATTTCCGGCGCGCTCACCAATGGTGTCATGCGCGACCTTGGCGATCTGCCCGAGGGCTTTCCGGTGGTGGCCGGCTCGATCGGCCCCAGCCACGGGTTTGTGCATGTGCGCGAGATCGACACGCCCGTCGAGATCTTCGGCCTGACTGTCGCCCCCGGTGATCTGATCCACGCCGACCGCCACGGCGCCGTGGTGATCCCGCCTGCGGTGATCCCGATGCTCGCGGAGGCCATCACCAAACTGCTGGAGACCGAGAAGCTGGTGCTGGAGCCCGCAAAGGCCCCCGGGTTCGATTTTGAGACATTCGCAGAGGCCTGGGACCGGTTTGAGCGGTCGCGCACCTGACGCCCTGCCGGAGCCAGATCGCAGCACAGCCGCACAGCGAAACGCGCAGCGGCCGCTCCCCCAGAGGCCCGGACCTCGACCGATAGGTTGCGAAAATCACACTGCATATGGCCTGCTCAGCCGATATGCTGCTCTTGGCATATCAATCGCCGGGGCGGTAAGCTAGGCCTGCCCGGGACAGGGAAATCCGCTCAGATTTCGCTGCACAATATAACCCGGGCGCGTGTCAGTTTTGGACCTTTGCTGATGAAGATTAACACCATTACGAATTGGGCCTATGGACTGACCGTGGTGCTGACCGCTCTGTCCGGGGCCGCGTTCATCGCTTCGATCAACAGTTCCGCCAAAGAACGCGATGCGGTTCAAACACATCTGATCCTGAATGAGCTGGGTGAGGAACTGGCGATCGGGGCGGAACTCCGCACCGATGAGGCGCGCCTCTACGTGATGCGCGGCGACCCGAGCCACCTGGATGCCTTCACGCGTGCCGATCAGGCCGAAGCGGAGCTGGAAGCCTCCGCGCAGGAGGCCGGCTCGCTCGGGGCCACCAGCGAGGAGATAGCGTTCCTGCAACGGATCGTTGCGGATCTGGATACGTTGGAGGCGTTGGAACAGGAGGCGGTTTCGACCTACCAGTCGGGCGATACCACCCGCGCGCGGGATCTCCTGTTTGGCGCGCAGCATTACCAGTTCCACCTCAAGCTGATTGATGATGTCACACAGTTCCGTCGCATGGTTCAGAACCGGACGGATCGCGACCTGCAGGCCGCGCATCAGCGCAGCGACTGGTTCGAGTTCATTGCGCAGATCATGTTGGGACTGACGGCGACCGTGTTCCTTGGCGTGCTGTATTTCGTTCTGCGCCGCCGTGTGGCCGTCCCCTTGGCGCGCATGGCCGGGATCGTGAAACGCCTCGCCAGCCAGGACTACGAGGTCGAGGTGCCGCTGGATGGCCGGCGTGACGAAATCGGTGAGTTGAACAGGGCCGTGCATGTGTTCCGCAAGAACGGGCTGGAGCGCGAACAGCTCGATGCGGAGCGCCGCCGTGACATCAAGATCAAGGACCTGATCCTGAAACTGATGCACCGGGTGCAGGCCTGCCAATCCCTGGATGAACTGGGCGCTGTGATCGCGCGCTACGCACCACAGATCTTTCCCGATCTTGCCGGCGTCCTGTATGTCCGCGGCGACAGCCAGCGCATGTTGCATTGTGCGTCTTGCTGGCAGACCGATCCGCCCGAACCCGAGGATATCGATTGCGAAGAATGCTGGGCCCTGCGGCGGGGCCGTGCCCACCGCAGCAATTCAGGCGCCAAGGAGGATGTTGTGTGCAGCCACCTCGCCGATCCCTCCAGCTCCGCCCTGTGCATCCCGCTTGCCGCGCAGGGAGAAACGATCGGGCTAATGAGTTTCTCCGGCGTCCACGCCGAAACCGAGGTCACGCGGGAGGATCGCGTGTACCTGGAACTCATTGCGGAGAATGTCGCGCTTGCGGCCGTGAACCTCAACCTGCGGAACCGCCTCTCGCAGATGGTGGATCGCGATCCGCTCACCGGGCTGTTGAACCGGCGCTCTCTGGATGTGGCCTTTGGCACCTATGCCTGTACCCCGCCGCCCTTTCCGACGGCGTGTCTGATCATCGATATCGATCATTTCAAGCGCATAAATGACGGCTTCGGCCATGAGGCAGGGGATGAGGTCATCAAGTCCTTTGCCGGCCTGCTTGCCGCAGCCGTGGGCGACCGGGGGACCTGCTATCGGTTTGGCGGCGAGGAGTTCGTTGTCCTGTTGCCCGGCCAAGACGGCAGGGCCGCATTCGAGTTGGCCGAGAACATTCGCAGCCGCACGGCGGATATGGCACTCTCCTACCGCGGGCAATCGCTGGGCCGGATCACGATTTCGGCAGGTCTTGCGGTCGCGCCCTCCGGCGGGTCGATGGAAACACTGCTCAGCCGGGCCGATTCCGCGCTGTTGCAGGCCAAATCAGCGGGGCGCGACCGCACGGTTCATGAAACGCTGGAGCTTGCCCTCAGCTGAGCGGCCCCACGCTCGGATGTTTGCCGGTGACTGACGCCAACTGATCGCGCGGCACTCCCCACGTCTGCAATGCGGCGCAGAGATTCGCCTCCGCCTTGGCTGGTGGTTTCCGATATCGCCCGGGCCTGCCGATTTGAGCGCGGAGCTTGGGACCAACACAGAGATGCAGCCTCCAAACCGCGCGCTACGGGCCGGGACATCGACCCCAAAGAAAGAGCCGCAATGACAGGACAGCATTGCGGCTCTGGGGGTATTTCTATGACCAGCAGAGCGCCCCGGTCATCCCGTCCGCCCTGCGCAGTATCACTCACTGATGGAGTTGTTGTTCAGATCTCAAGGTCTTCTTGTGATGCCGCGGGGGGCAGCCCGAAGTGACGAACGCTCGTGGCCCGAGGCTCCGTCGGAGATTTGTTCAGGATATCTTCGGAATAGTTGCGCGGCTCAGATGCTGCCCATTTTGAGTATCTTTTGTAGTCCTCAGCGGTCTCCGGGTGCAGCGAGAGACCATACTCCTGTGGTGTCACCTCCACCTGATACCCAGCAAGCAGCTCTTCCTGGGGCGCGTCTTCGGATTGCAAAGACGCGCTTTCTACAGCCGGGGATCTCTGCACCCCTTCGCCCGATCTCTGCTTGTAGAGTTGCACGGCCTCGCTGGAGGCTGAGGGGTTTTTGAAACGCCAAACCCCCGCCTCTTTACCTTCCATGATCAGCGCAAATACGCCGAGTTCGATGGCCTCTCTGAGTGCAAATTGCGGCGGCGAATTGCGTGTATATCCAGCATCGATTTCCAAGAGGGAGTCTGTGGAGACATACCGGAAAACAGAAGCCTGAACGAGAGTGGAGTAGATCTGTTTCGTGCTGGTGACACTCAAGATAACGCGCCCGGAATTGACCGCGACCAGCCGCAAATTAACCGTAACATAATCCTCTTGGTATTGTGTATTCCCGCCAATTCCAAGATAGCGCGCACCGATACCGCCGGTCCGCAGATTGGATTCATACGAGACGACCCCGCCTTCAATCAACACACCCGCAAACGTCATCGCCGGCAGAGGTTCAGCCGCCTCCCCCTGGAATTGCTGTCGCGTTGCCTGGATAAGCTGCCTTTCGCGCAGCACGTTCGAAAGCCCGCGACGTTCAACGACATTGAACCATTTCCCGTTCCCGGCCGCAGAAAGGACATCGACCAGAATTGCGTCAGCCCCTTGGGTGACCGCGCGCGAATATTCTGCGAAATTGGGATTGGGCTTGTTCTGTCCAGTCAGATCCGGGAACTCATAAACGGCCACCGTAACCTCGCGCGAGGGCGCGGGCAGATTGCGGACAGCAGCGCTTGTCATGGTATCGGGCAGGATCTGCGCCGGTGTTTCATGCTCACCCGGCTCAAACGGGCTTGGGAGATTTTGAGCACATGCGGACAGGGAACAGCTCGCCACAATTGCCAAAATGGTTTTGCTGATAGTAGATGTTCTCATTAGTTCGCGTCGGCCCTCTCGGAGATATGCGATATATCGTGGATTAGTTTTGAACCGGGATCGGGAGGTCCAGCGTATTGGTGGAAACACCATCGTTGATGGTGACAGTGACGCGATCACCAGAGGTGACCCAACTCACTATGGCTCCGTCCAGATCCATTGTACCGGTGGGGTTCTCGCGCTGAACAACGGCGTCCAAAAGCTCGCCCGCAGCAATCGTGATCATGCCATTTCGAATTGCGTCGGCAAATTCATCCGCAAGGGTTGGTTCCTCGAACAAATCTCCAAAGGCATTACTGTCCAGATGCTGGTTCTGTATTTCAGCAAGCTGCAGCAAATGCCCACTGTTGAGCGGGTTGCCACCGAAAGAGGGGTTGATTGGCCGGTAAACCAATTCGCTTCCGGATGCCGCTGACACCGAGAATAGACAAGCTGCTGTCATGACTACGAAGTGCTTAATCATTTCTTACTCCAAAGGCTGGCTGAGATGCATATCAGCGCTCAAGAACGCGTCGCCCAAGGGGGGTATCAACAACGATCAACCGTTGCGCAGTTGTACCAGACAAATCGATCGAGTCACCGCTCCGTCCGTCACCTCTGCCTCTTTGAATGTGAAGAATTGTTTTCTGTGCCCCATCAGCAACATTTATCTCTGAATTCAGGCGCAAACCGCTTTGATCTACAAGAATATTATTCCGCGACCCATTTATGTCGATTTTGGACTCGTTTAGCGCCCCCTGCTGCCGTTGCAGGGTAAAATTCCGTGTCCCGATTACCGCGACCTCTGCCGTGTTGCGCAAACCCAATTGCTCAACAATGGACAGGCTCTTTGTAACGCCAATCGTGCTTTGTGACTGCAAGTTCAGGGATTGAGGTGCAGGCTGAACAACCTCAGCAGCATTCCCAAAAACCGGAGACGTGGTATGCGCAGGCTTCATCCGAAGGGTTTCGGCAACCTGCTCGACATGGATTTCTGAATTGTCAGAGAATGCCGGCGCGGTCATTGACACGCTGACGGCCAACGACAACACGGCGGCTCTGATCGTCACCCATGTATAGCGCATTCTCTCGTCCTAGTTTTGACTAACGGTTTCTTTTGCCGTGCAGGTGGCACCAGTGAGTTGCTCAGTGACACTCAGCTCGAAGTCGACCCAACCGTTCGCCTCAAGATTAAACCGGACTTGAGACAAGACCGTGACCTCCTGAGCAGGCAATTCCTCTTCGCCCTTCTGTTCTGAAGCCCCCAGCCCTGACGCACTGATTTTGCTCGCTTTGAACTTGTACTTGGCTTTGGATCGGAGCAGGGCTTGTGCGATTGCAAAGGCGCGCACATCGTCGCCGTCCCGCTCAATAACAATCTTGCAGGCCATCTGGTTCAATCCCTGCGCCCACGTCGGAGGGCACAGCAAGATCAACGCCAAAGGGAAGAGTTTCAGAACGCGCAGCATCTGAGAGTATGAAAAGCTAAAATCACGGGTCTAAGGCTCAACGACTGGAAAGCTGTGGTGCCTCCCCCTCTGGTCAGAGGGGGAGGACAAGATGCTTAACGCATCTGTTTGGTATAGGCACTGTTGCCGCTGCCGCTCTGGATCACTTGAGCCATCTGGCTGGTGTCCTGCTGCCAGACGTTTGCAGAGTTATCGTTGCCACCCTGACGGATCAGGATGTCGCACGACTGACACGCACCAGGCTGGGTGCCCGACGCAAAACCGCCCTGCCAGACGTCATAATCATTGTCGTTGCCGGACTGGAGCACCTCAAGCAGGTTGTTCGCGCCGACCTGGGTCGCGTTGCCGAAGTTGCGATTGCCGCTCTGGACAACGTCCGACGTGTTCTGATCGCCGTGCTGATGAGAATTCACAATCCGGTTGTCGTTGCCGCTCTGGCGAATGCTCATATCGTTGTTCGAACCGCCTTTTTGCCGAAGCAATTCAGCACTGTTGCGGTTGCCGGGCTGGGTCACAACCATTTTCTGCGAGTAGCCAAGCTGGGTCGCGCCGGGCCATGTCGGTGCCGGGCTCTGCTGAAGGGAACGCGAGCCAATCGCGTTGCCATCACCGCCCTGGGTCAGGGTCATTTCATTCTGATTACCGATCTGAGTAACCGGGTTCAGGGCATCACCGACAACGTTGCCATTGCCCATCTGGTTGATCCAAATATCGTTGTTATCTGCAACAGCAGCGGTTGCCAGAACGGCACACACACTGGAGATAAAGGCGATTTTCTTCATTTGGAGAGTCTCCATTTTCAATAACAGCTTAGGCTCGAAACCTAAACATTCCAATACGATTGGGTCCGGCCCCATTCAGAACCGGACCCGAGGTCAACACACTTAGTTGGCGCTCTGCATGGTGTATGCAGCGTTGCCGTGGCCACTTTGCGTAATGGTGGCCATCTGATTGGTGTCCTGCTGCCAGACATTCGCGTAGTTGTCGTTCCCGGATTGCGTCAGCGTGACGTCGCAGGAGAAGCAGCTGCCCGGACGACCATTCACACCAAAATCACCGGAGAGGATGTCGAAGTCGTTGCGGTGGCCGCTCTGCAGAACGGTCAGAATATTGTTGTCACCCACCTGACGCGCGGAACCATTGTTCTGGTTGCCGCTTTGAATGACGCTTGCGTCGTTCTTGTCACCGTTCTGGCGCAGAAGGCTCAGCAGGTTGTCGTTGCCGCTTTGACGGACAAACATTTCATTGCGATCTCCACCATCCTGCTCGAGGCGGCGCGCAAGGTTGCGGTTGCCCGGCTGGGTGACTTCCATCGTCTGACGGTCACCTTCCTGCAGAGCGCCCTGCAGCGCGTTTGGTGCATTTGCATCCAGGCCGATGCCGTTGCTGTGCCCGCGCTGGGTGAATTGCATGGTGTTGCGCGTCCCATCCTGCGTTGCAGGTGTGGAGGCAGAGCCCACAGCGTTCGAGTTGCCAAGCTGGTTGATGAAGATTTCATTGTTGTCAGCGAGTGCACCGGTCGCAAGCATCGCAGTGACCGCGGCAGCGAATATTCTCATATTAAGCTCCTGTTTTTACTATTAAAAAAAGGCCAACGCCTTACGCTCCCCCAGTAGATCGAAACCGATCTGCGTGAACGTCTGGAGCATTTGGTCATGGGTCATATTCAAAATCAACAATTTTAGATACTTTGGTATAGCTTTGAATCTTTAGCGTAATGACGGTCAAACACCCCCTCCGGTTTCCAAAAACGAGCACTCTACCCAAGAGTGATTTCGGGCACTGATTAACCAATCGTTAACCATATGATTTCTTGAATATTAGTTAATTTTTGCTCTTCTGGGTAGGTTTCATGGGCACCTCGCCCTTCAACTCAAAGCTGTCCCCCTTTGGCGCTGAATGTAGGCGCGCTGCAGCCACAGAGATCGATCAACAATTGACCGTCAGGAGGGGCATTGATCCTAAAATTGCTACAATTTGTGCGATTCCAACCCGAATCGCCTACCCCTTCGGCGATTGTCACGTTGGCGCCGGAGGTCAAGGGTAGCTGCCCTCAAGCGTCCTGCACCCGACCAGGCAGATTGCGCAAACTGTCCATTGACCGAACCCGAGCGCGAGTTTCGGGAGGCATTAGGCGGGGCTTATTCTGGGCTGTATCTTGGCAGTTGGAAGGGGGCGCAAAAGTCAAGAACCGCCTCGGATGATACGGTTGCGGAATGTGCAGAATTTCTGGTTGCAGGACAGGCAACCATCGTAACCTCCCGCCCCTTCCAGCGATCAGTTGAAAAGAAAGGTGGCACTAAGATGGCAGGGGCAGGCCCCCGATACCTTTTGCAACAGCTCCTGCGAATGACACCTCACAGGTAACAGCTCGAAACTCGAATGGACCGCGGAAATACACCTTGATGAAAGCACTAGGATAAACGTGCCGCCTTCCTCACTCCGCGGAAACAACATTCGCTCTCTCCCGAAGAGGACTGATCAGGCAGAACACCGCCGACTATGGTGGTTTGGCCGCTTGCCCGATCTCCGTATGGTTGTTAGGTGACTGCTGTTTTTGGAGTTTCGAATGGCGCATTTTCAGTCATGGATCGCAGATGTCCTGTTGGTGAGAGGAGATGACGCTCAAGAGGTCTCTTGTCGGGCTGCGATTTGGGCGAACAGTCATGACACCGCTATTCGTCGCTTGGCAGAGCATCTGGAGAAACAGGGTTACCGCATCCTATGGGTTGATGAATGCCAGCCTGCAGACCACTATCCCACCGAGTACGCGCGCCCGACCCTAAGCGTTTCAGCCGCGATACCTGTAGTGCTTTTTCCGGAGTTCGAGGAGCGAGGCTCCTCGCGGCCTGCTGAGTTCTTGACCATCAGAACGACCTCGGCCACGCCTCCGCTGGATGCACAACTTGGTAAGTGGCCGCGCAAAACGGTGCCAGACGCGTTAACAGAAGACCTGTTTGGCCAACCTGTTCCATCACAGCTTGAACACACGCACTATGGGCAGGCCGGAGACGTCCCGGCGTTAAAAACCTACGCGATTCTTGATGCGGCAAAGGCCATGGGGCTTGCTGATCTGATCGAGACGTCACAACTGCCAAATCGTTCCTTGTTCAAAGGAGACGCGGCAAAAGAATATCGCCACGCGGCGCCTTACCTGGTCGAGTTAGACATCGCCAGTGATTTCACCAGGCTGTTGTTCACGCATTTGCCTGAACAAGCCGACGATCAGAGCAGCCTACACCTGTGGCATCGACACGTCGGGCTGTTTGTTCGCTCGCACGCGACCTTCGACACGGTATGGAGCCACTGCCGCAAGTTCACCAAACTCCAGAATGCCTCTGGGAAATGGTATTACTTCCGATTTTGGGAACCGGGAAACGCCACAGTTCTGGAGCACCACAAGACGGACGGCGCCTCACCTTTTGTTGCAGTGTGGCATGACCCTATCGTCCACAGTGTCATCATTCTACGCGAGGATGAAAACGTCTTCATACGTCCGGTTCTAGACCGCGACAGAAAGAAGGGACCTGTTCGTTTGCGGTCCGGTGATCTTGAGGTGGCCGGAGGCATGCGGCGGGCTGACTTCATCAAAAAAGTGACCCGTGCGCTGGAAAAAGACCATCCCTCTCTACTCAGATTCACCGACAAAAACCGCATTGCAGATTTGTATCAACAGGGCCGCAGCCAAAATTACAGCGTCGAACTGGCGTCCTACAACTTCATTCGTGCGAACTTGCTCGCGCAGTCTAAAGGCGTGTCTTTTTCTGACCTTGAGCGCCAAGTCGACCCGCATCTGGAGCTGTCCCCCTTAGTACGATCCAAGCAGATTTGGAACCATTTGAAAGACAATTTGAGAAGCCAAACAACATGAGCGAAGATGAATTTTCCGAAGAGAATGACACCGAAGGTGCCGTCGCCGCCTGCGACCCCAGTATTATTCCGATCTTTCCCGTCCGTTTTGCCCTGAAATCCGAAACTCTTCTTGCCATGAAGGATGCAGGCGCGCCTCTGCCGACACCCCCTGCCAGCATCGATGATCTATCCCACCATGAACTGGTCCGGATCCGCAAAGGGTGGGTGTATGTTTTTCACAACGGCAACATGCAGGTATTCAAATTCACCACTTACGCTGATGATGAGAACTGCGGGATCTATCGCGAAGATGTCGCACAGAACATCGAACCTCCTTACACATTCACCAAGTACCAATGGAGCGATGGCGCTGCGAGCGGTGATTGGACGCAAGAAGGCAAGCAGTACCCGTTCCTCTTCGTGCCGAAAGACACTCCGGAGGCGTGGGTCGCGTACAGTGAAACACTCTGGCCTACGCGTTTCTTCGACGAAGCCGAGAACAACGCCACCTTTCGTGCAAAGGTGATGGTCAAAGTAGACCTCGCCGCCCGGTCAGGGGATTTCTGCGCCCCAATCACCGATCTCGAAAAACGAGTGCCCGCCTTTCGCAAGGGCTCACAGGCATTTCCGCAAAAGGACTACACCCTAGAGAACGCCATTCGCCATACCGGCGTGGAGATCGAGCGTTCCGGTCGGATTCTGAATTGCCAAAGCACCAAGGACACAGGCGTCCTTGTGGCTTTGCATGACCCCGTTGGGGAAACACAGGATTTGCTGGGATTGATGACGGTGTACTCCACCACACTCAGCAACTTCCTGATAGAACACCAATACCCTCTGGTGATCGGAAAGGCCGTTGAGAATCTCAATGCGGATAATGAAATATCCACCTCCGCAATGCTTGGGCTATTTGATGGCCCCCTATCAAAAGAATTCGAGGCTGAGTACGCACGGCTCGACAATACGGTACAGAGTCTTGAAAACACGTCCGCCGCCCTAGCCCAGTGTTGGGACAAATTGGTGGCACGTACTGGTTTTGGGACTCTAAAAGCCCTCGAAGACGCCTGCGAGACGGTATCCAAACGCTACAGCCTTCAGAACCATCCGGTTGATCATACAGAAGTCATCGGATTTTGGCTTTTTCTGGCGGCCCGCGTGATGACCGCTGCTGCCAGTTCTCGGCAGATCGCCGCAATCCTCAATGATCGCTTTGGCCTACAGGGCGCCGTCACGCTTCAATCCGCTCCCGAGAACAAGTCATGGCTGGAAAAGCTGGTGAATGCAACCAAGGCTGTGGGCATCGCGATTTCGTCAGGAAGGCAAACTCACCGTATTTTCAAACCTGCTCTCAGTGCGTTTTTTACCGTTTACGGCACCCAGGTCGCCGCCGCTTCCGCAATGCAGAGTGGAAGCTCCGCACGGCGATTGACCACGGTCTTTTTTCGCGAGTCCGTGCAGTTTCACACGGCTGATGATCTGCAACAGGCCTTCGTCAACATGCTGACACCTGAAGGTTACGGCGCAGCGGAAATGCCCTCGGAACTCGAACAATTGGGGGACGCCGTATCGGCCAGGACACTGCTGACGGAGACCACGGGACAGAGTGGCCAAATTGGTGTCGTCGAGTTTCACGCACAGATCGATCTGGAGTTCTCTTCCTCGTTTCACTCTTTTGCCCGCCGGGCGGAAAATTTCGACCTCGGCGTAAATGGCTTCGGTCTTGTCGCCGCCACATTAAGTGTGATGACCAGTCTGAATGCGCGGTCCAGCGCCAACCGCAACCTTTCGGATATCGGCCAAATCGCAGGAGGTGCGGAATCGCAACTGACTGCTGCTTTTGCAGGCGCGTATGAAGCCACTTATGAGGTCACCAAGACAATTGTCGGGCGCGCAAACAGCGCCGCCACGCGCACAGTTCTGGCCGAAGTTTTTGGGAACAATGCAATGCTGCGCGGCGCCACGGCCTCCAACGCCACACTTGGTGGTCGCGCGATTGCAAGCAAAGCGTTGGGGTGGTCGGCGCGGGCAGCAGGGGCTATTGGCGTTGCAATGAGCGCCGCGATGGCAATCGAAGGGGTGCACCGTGGTGATGCCTATATGGCGACCGGCAATGGCCTGATGGCGGTGGGTGCGCTTATCCTGCTTTGCCCGATCGGATGGGGGCTTGGTCTGGTGGCGGTCGCCGCAATTGCCATCGGCTTCGTCGTCTCTCTGTTTTCCTATTCGGATCGCGAGATGTGGGTGAAATTGGGCTTTTGGGGAACGTCAGACGAATACTGGGATAGGAAGAGACTTCAGCCCGTTTCCGAGTCAATTCGAGTGGCAAAGGGATTGGCTGATAATACCTCGCCAGATTACAAACGTATGAAACGGAACTTCGAACAAGAAGTGCTCTATTACCTGGACGTCACATCCCAGCTCACCCTGACGGATGATCTGAAGAAAGATGGAAAAATCGAAATTCGTTGTGGCACATTGCAGCGCGCAGCAGACATGTCGCGCCTTTCTGCCACTGCGACACTGCGACACCAGCAACCCGGGCCAGCCATGTGGGTGCAAACTGAGAACATCAGTGGCCTGCAACTCAGCTTTGTCTCTCCTGGAGTTGCTGTCGCCGCGATCCCGCGTGGAAACTACGACCCCAAGTATCAATCTGTTCAAATAGACGTCCGCCTGGCCCGCGTCCCCCACGGTGGCACATTTGAAAAATCCCTGACGGTGCCAAGGAAAACACTATGGTAAGCAACCGCTGGTCCGAACCCGAACGCCCTCGCGATTACAAATCCCTGCCCGCGTATGATCTGGCAGATTACTGGCATACGCTCGCGCGAGCGATTACGCTCAAAAGTCCCGATATTGCGGAGATCAAGACTTTCAGGGACCAGATCTTTCGGGTGCATTTCTATGTCTTGTCGGTTTTTCTGTTGGGCGTAATGCTATTTGCCCTGATCTTTTCATTTGGGTCGCTGTC
>NZ_JAKRFD010000011.1 GCF_022348185.1 Epibacterium sp. Ofav1-8 | reverse complement strand
TCTCGTGATCCAAAACCAGCCGCACCGCTCTCGCGCGCAGTTCTTCTCGATAACGTCTTCCGTTCTTCGTCTTTCCCATGACCCAGTATCCTTACTTCTGGGTCTCCGGCAAACAAGGGGCGGTTCAATCGCCCTGCTGTCCACTTTTCTGTTGGGTCAGCTCGAGTTCGTGGGTATTGCGGAACCGTTGAACAGATTGCGGGGTGAGTCGAACCCGTAAGATGAATTCCGCACACCGTTGCTTTATCACGTTGTGCGCCACCCATTGCAATTTGGTTTTTTACTGATGTTCTTCTTTGCTGCGCCGGTTATGACGGCGGGGTACTTGCACTTTGCTGGCCTAAAGACGGTATATATGTTGATCGGGCTACGTTTCGAGGAACGAGCGCTTGTAGCTAGATTTTGGACGAGCTATCAATCCTATCACTCGCAAGTGCCTATGCTCATTCCCAGACCTTGGTCGGCGCGACATCGCAGCTTACCCTAGTTCCATATTCCTTGGGTCTGCGCAGTCTTGCTGATTAAATCCGTGACGCCTCAAAGCTGACTGATCTGAAGATGCGAACAAAGACCAACCTTTCTGCATCCGCTACGCTGGCATATGGCGGTGTGCTTATCAATACGATGCCGATCTGGCTGGTGCGCCTAGGTGACAAAGCAACGGCTGATGAAACCCTACCGGGGATCCTTGCCACAGTTATCCTACTCGCAACGGCGGCGGGATGTGCTGTGGGGAAGGTCATACTAGCACGCAGTTTGGCTGCAATTGCGGCTGCACTGGCCCTGATCGGACTGACTGTGCTGGCCGTCGTCGTCGATAACATGTCTCAACATACACTTGTGGTGGCGGGCGGTGGGTTCGGAATAGTACTTGGCCTCTTGCTGCGAAAAACGTTGGTCATAATGCTTCAAACTCATGATCCACCGCGACTGGTGGCGGAAGGTGTATCGGTTGGCGTACTGGCGTCTGCAGTCGTTCTGCTGGCGGATTCTATTCAAGGCGGCGGGATGCTGTCGTTCATTGCTGGCCTCAGCATTGTCCCGCTATGCTTGGCAATGGCGAGGGGTCGTGGATTGCACGCCCACACCGAAGTCAGGTACGCTTTGGAAAGGCCCTGGCAGCACGCTAGCTTTCTGGTATTCTTTCTAGGGATGGGTGCTTATTGGGCCTTTCTTGAAGCCTACGCAGAGTATATTGGACTCGGCAGTATAGGCGACTGGCTACTCGCGGGTCTTATGACGTCGGCTATGGGAGCTGCATTAGCCTCGCGCTTGCGCTCGTCAATTCATCGACGCATGATGCTTTTGAGCCTTCTTGCTACTGCTTTCAGCGGTGGCATCACCTATCTCGCCACAACCCCGTTAACGGTGGGCATCTCCATCTGTGCCAACGGTTTCTTCCTGTTTATGTTTTTCCCGCTTTACTTGGGCACAGGGCGGGCCGATCAAGCCGGGCCACGCCTGGTCGTTTATCTTTCTGGTTTCGCGCTTGGCGGTGCCTTGGGAGCACTGGCCGTGGTCTGGGGTGACTTCCCGGGACTGGCAGTTGTCGTCGCCGCATCTGGAATCATGGCTGCTCCGGCTGTGCTGCGTTCGCCACCTCACGAGGTTGTCTGATCTCAAGTCCCGCTTGTCTCCAAGCAGCGATAGCTCGATCTCTCAGTTCCGCGTAGCAGGGCAGATCAAGCTCGGAGTAGGCTTGTGTTTCAAAGTCGGGATAAATATCGCGCATAATCGTAATCTCTAACCGCGCCTGCTCCATATCACCCAGTTCCACGTAAAACCAAGCAAGATGGGCGTGAAACCAGAAAAAGCCCGGCGTGGGAAAACGGCTAATCTCAATCAGCGCGCTTTCAAAATCATGAGCCCGGGCCATACGCCAGCAGTGCGCAAAATGATACCAACCTGGGTGATTGGGACTCAAAGCAATGGCTCGGTCTAGTAAGGCAATTGCACGGCTCTCCTCTCCCAAGAAAGCAAAGCAATGGCCCAATTCGGCCAGAACGTCGGCATGACCATCATTCAGGCTTAGCGCTCTTTCGGCAGCATCACGAAAACCGGCTTCATCGCCTTTGTAGAACCGTATTGTGGCCAAGGCGGTTTGGGCAAATGCATCTTCGGGATCGGCCCTAACCGCGTTGCGTGCTGCAGTGTACGCTTCACTCAATGCATCGACGCCGAGCCTTTTGTTAAGGTGAAATCGGTGCTCTTCCAATAACACTGTCGCATAGCATGCCCAACCAAGCGATGCCCCAGGATCACGCTCAAGGGCTTTCGGAAAGGCGTCACGCAGCATGGCGTGAAGCTCGGGCGAGTAGGTACAGTAGAATTCATGGAACCGCGCGACCAGCTCACAAATCTCCCAAGTGCCTAGCTCACCTCGGCGGGTATTGTTGCGGTCTATGTGGTCGGCGATGGCCCCATAACGGCTGGCCACGCGCCCCACGATAAGCCCCGCGATCTCATCCTGAATGTCAATAAGATCAGCGACATTGTCATCGCGATCAAATTGATCTGTTAACAGGATTTCACCAGTATCGGTGACACTAACCTGCACAGTGGCACGGATGCGCGGCGAAGACTTACGTATGCTCCCTTCGACAATATAACCAACACCGAATTCACGCAACAACGCGTCCGGTTGCAACCCGCTTTCGGCCATCTGAGTTGTCGTGCGACGGGAAAATACGAACAATTCTCGAAAATGAGATAGGTTAACGATAATTTGTTCCGTCAGCCCGTCAGCGACGAAGGCGTCGGCGGCATCCGAACCCAGCATCTGAAAGGGAAACACCGCGATGGTGGGGCGATTGTTGCGGTGCGCTTCGACCATAGCCGCTGGTGTTTGGAGCAGGTCCTCTGCTCCGTCGTCGGGAAGTACGTCGGCCACAAAGCGAAATCCGTGACCATGAAGCGTCTTGATCGTATGCTGCTCGCGACCGGAGTCGCCGACTGCAAGCCGCGCTTCTTTGATAGCTGTAGATAGGCTGGCATCCGAAACAATTCGATCGCCCCACACCAGTCTGACCAGTTCATCTTTCGTCAAAACCCTGTGCCGATTTCCGATCAAGGCCTTCAGTATGCGCATTGTCTGAGGCGTCAAGGGATGGCTCACGTCATCACGCTGTATCCGGGCGAGGTTCGGATCGAATACGCAATTGTTGAATTTGATGATCATAGATCCTGAGCACCTGCAAAGACCGCGTTGGAGTACATATAGGTGAAATCCCTCGTGAATGCTCCAGAAAACTCAGGAAATTCTCAGGAATTCATTCAGACCCACAGTCTGGCACTCTTTATAACCTTCTCAACACACAGCCCGCACCTCGGGCTCGGCGCTTAAGAGGGACTTAGAATGAAGTATAGACACGCGTTGCCGCAGCTGCGTGGCCAAAAAATGATGACCGATGGAGGGCTGGAAACCGTTCTGGTGTTTAAGGAAGGAATAGACCTTCCCTTGTTCGCCGCCTTTAAGGCGCTAGAGACCGAGGCCGGGATCGAGGCCGTTACGCGCTACTTCGACCAGATGGCCAACATTGCTGTCGAAACCGGCCGTGGTTTTATCATGGATACGCCAACGTGGCGCGCAAGCACAAAATGGGGGGGCGAACTGGGTCTTTCGGCGGCCGAGCTGAAGGAAATCCACCGCGAAGCCATCGCAAGTTTCATCAAGCTACGAGAACAGTACGAAACACCACAAAGCCCGTTTGTGATCAATGGATTGGTTGGCCCCCATGGAGACGGCTACGCCCCAGAATCAGAACTGTCGATAGAGGAGGCGCAGGTATATTACTCTGAACAGGTTCAATGGTTTAGCGAACTTGGCGCTGATATGGTGTCGGGCATGACCATCACCTCCATATCCGAGGGTATCGGCATCGTTAAGGCAGCTCAGGCGGTGAATATTCCCTCGGTCGTGTCCTTCACCGTCGAAACCGATGGTCGCCTGCCATCAGGCGAAGGGTTGGCCCAGGCCGTCAATGCGGTAGACCGGGCCACCAGCGGGGCGGCGGCGTATTATATGATTAATTGCGCCCACCCCGATCACTTCCTCGATGTGATTTCAGACGGTAGCGACTGGTTGAAACGTGTCGGAGGTTTGCGCGCGAATGCGTCCCGTTTGTCACATGCTGAGCTAGATAGGGCGGAAGAACTGGACGATGGGAACCCTCAAGAGTTGGGTCAACTATATCGCCGCGTGGCTGAACTACTGCCGAATTTGAATGTGGTAGGCGGCTGCTGCGGTACCGATCACCGCCACATAAGGGAAATCTGCGCGGCACTCGACTCTGTCTAACAATCGATTCACAGCGCGCAAATCAACTCAGAGTCAGTACACGCAATTAGCCAGCGTGGCTGACTCATAGTCCCACCGTTGCAGTAATGGCAACGCAGCCCTTTGAGGTCAAAATCATGAGCATCGACACTCTCAAAGCAGAGCTGATTAGTTTGTTGCCGAGGCTTCGGAGATATGCGCTGTCGTTGACGAGAAATCATGCTGATGCCGATGAGCTCGTTCAGGATGCCTGCCTTCGAGCGCTGTCCTATGCAGATCAACGGAACAACGAACAACCACTCGCCGGCTGGTTGTTCCGTATCTTGCATAACGCCTGGATATCAGAAATCCGCAAAAGGAAGGTGCGCACCGGTCAGGGAAATATTGCAGCCGAGGATGCAACGGAGTTGATGACCCGCACGACGGGCGAAAACCACGCAATGGCGTCAGATGTGTACGCGGCTATCATGTCACTCCCGTCGCATTTGTCTACAACGCTGCTCCTCGTGACGGTCGAGGGGCATTCGTACAAAGACGCGGCCGAACTTTTGAATGTGCCAGTAGGCACTGTGATGAGCCGGATCAGCCGTGCACGGTCGCAACTTGTCCATCAAATCGACCCTCAAACGGGAAGTTCGTCTAAGGTAGACGAATGAAACCCGCACTCTCCAAGTAACTCGCTGATTTTCGCCGTTGTGAGCACGTTGTTTATGATGTTTCTCTGGATGTGGTTTGCTGCGAGAGTCATGTCTCATGGGGCGCCTTGCTGCCGCGATGAAAAACTCGCAGCCGAGCCACAAATAGTGGCATTAGGGTCTCGTCCGCCCTGCTTCATCAGCTCACCGGATCGCAGGCACCGTCCAGGCAGAATATTCTTGTACAGCAGCTGGTTTCTGTCGAACATCACGCCAGATAAAGCGTCGCTTGAATGGCGTCAGACGCTACCTAAGTCCAATCGTGATAGGAAGACCATGAATAAGTCGGAAATTTTAACTTATTGGTTGAATTCTGTGTGGGGTTCGGGTGAATTTGAAAGTTTTGAGACGCTTTTTTGCAAGGGCGCTACAATTCGTGGAGCAATGACACGGGAGTCATTAGAGCCACGAGAGATAATTGAGTTTGTTGCTAATTTCAGGAGCCTCGTTCGAAGCTTCAGGGCTGAAACTGATATGAGCATAGAGGAGGAAAATTGGCTTGCGTCAAGAGTGAAGATGCACATAATGCCAATTGATGGAGGTGATGAGTTTGTTGCTGTTGATCATTTTTTTGTACGCTTCAATGGGTCTAAAATATCGGAAGTCATCAGCCATTTAGACTATTTTTCCTTTTTTGAAGGCACGGGGCAGCTTCCAAAAGACGCTCTTGCAGCGTGCATGACGGGTGATCGCCTCACTTGGCACAATTAGCGTTGGAGCAGCAGCGTTACCTTATCTTATGTCGAACAGATCATTAAACTCCTTGCTTTGCGTAGAATGTACTACAAAGAATTTAAAGTGCCTCCTATGTCAAAGCCAAATCAGCTAAAAAATGATACCTAACAAGGAGAGATGCTTTGTCTGGCACTGGGCGTAATGTGAAAGGTCGAGCCTTGGGAAGGTTAGAAAGTTATAGGCAATTGAAGAGAGCCATACCCGGTTTGGATAATATTTACACAATCATCCCAACACTAATCCATGGCTCCAACAACGACACGCCGAGTATTTTGATCATCGGAGCTGGCGGTGGCAGAGAAATTGAAGTGATAAAAAGAAGTGGCGCTTTGGGACAGGTCACTGCTATCGACCCATCGGCTGAAAACTTAAATTTAGCACGCGCTGTTACCGGATCCGATTCCAATATAAAGCTCATCAATGGAACAATGGACATTTTGCCTCATGGAGAAACTTTTGACATCATAACGTCTCTTTTTGTCATGCACCACCTGCCGGATGATTGCGAAAAGCTAGAATACTTGAGATCGATCAAAAAACACTTGGCAAAAAGCGGCGTTTTGATTCACGCTGACGCGTGCCTCGAAGAGGCTCGAGAGCTCGAGAGATTGGTTTCGTATTTTGAGGCGACTTCTGATGCCCTTGGTATTCCAGACGAGATAGTCTCTTTGGAGCTGAGTTCAATAAAGAATTTACCGTTGATATCGGAAGAAAGGACATATGAGCTTTTTGCTCAATCCGAAATTTTTAATCCCCAAGTAGTATTTCGAACGCTGTGGTATCGCTGTTGGGTTGGTAAAAACACCTAACAGGCCACTGAATCCGGTTGACTGGTAACAGAACTCATTCCACCATGGAGAACAGCGTCCCGCTGGCCTGACTAATTAAGAGATCTGCTAAGCGCTGGTCAGAGAAACGTTAATAGTCTTCAAAAAGATCTTCGCCTAGAATGATCAGCACATTGGGACGGAGAGGATGCCAGTCTAGACAAGGATGGGCACGACGACCAAATTAGTAGCATCATCAGATAATTTTTTGGGCCGGGATCATGGGGGCAAGGCGACTCGTATAGTTTGAGTTCAATACACCGCAACGCTCGGTATTCCACCTTCGCGCACGGTGGCACGATACATTCCGTTACAGTTGAATGGCGTCGCGATGTTGCCCAAACGGTCAACTGCGATGACACCGCCGCTGCCACCGCGCGGTGCCAGATCTTTCTGCACAACGTAGGTCGCCGCAGGGATGAGATCCTGTTTGGCGTATTTCATGCGCGCGGCGATTTCATAGGCCGCGGTGCGCTGCAAGAATATTTCACCGTATCCGGTTGCCGATACCGCGCAGGTTTCATTATCAGCGAAGGTGCCTGCACCAATGCAGGGCGTATCGCCAACGCGGCCCGGAGCTTTGGCGGTCATGCCTCCGGTCGAGGTCGCAGCGGAAAGGTTGCCGTACAGATCCAGCGCAACAGCGCCCACTGTTCCGTGACGTCGCGCGGGATCATCGCTTTCCTGCCCGACTTTGCGCAGTTTCATAGTCTCTTGCAGCATGTCCCAGCGTTTCTGGGTGAAAAAGTAATCCTTACCTTCAAAGGGTACGCCCGCAGATCGCGCCACGTCGAGCGCATTTGGCCCGATCAGAAAGACCTGATCGGTCTGCTCCAAAACGGCGCGGGCGACCTGTACGGGATTGCGCGGACCAAAGATGCCGGCGACGGCACCGGCGCGACGGTCCTGACCCTGCATCACCGCGGCATCCATTTCGTGTTCGCCGTTGGCGTTGAATACCGCACCGCGGCCCGCGTTGAACAGCGGTTCATCTTCTAATTCGCAAACGGCCCGTGTCGCGGCGTCCAGAGCCGTCCCGCCGTCGCGAAGAATGGTTTCGCCGACCTCAAGGCACCTGGCCAGAGCCGCCAGCAGGGCGGCTTGTTCTTCTGCGGTCATTTTGTCCTTGGGCGGCACACCGGCCCCACCATGAATGGCGAGTGCGTACATCAGATTGCTCCAGTTTCAGCTGTCATTGCGGTCCTTCGCCAGGGCAGTCGGCATTCAAGGACCGGTGCTTGGCCAGTCTTTCTGCCTGCCTGCGAAGGGAGAGGCACCCCGCAAGAGATGTGCTCCTGCGGGCGAGGGTTGGTTTTGTTGTTCAGAGCGACGTGATTTTTGCGGAGCGAGGCAGCGCAGGCGCGCCTGCAACCAATCCCCGCTTAGTGTTGCAAGATCTGGTTCAGGAAACGCTTGGCGCGCTCCGTCGCCGGGTGTTCAAAGAAGCTGTTCGGATCATTTGCCTCGATGACGCTGCCTTCCTCCATGAAGACGACCTGATCAGCAACCTCGCGGGCGAACCCCATCTCATGGGTGACGCAGATCATGGTCATGCCATCACGCGCCAGTTCGATCATCACCTCCAGCACTTCTGAGATCATCTCGGGGTCCAGCGCCGAGGTGGGTTCGTCAAACAGCATGACCTTTGGGTCCATTGTCAACGCGCGGGCAATGGCCACGCGCTGTTGCTGGCCGCCGGACAGCTGGCCGGGGAATTTCCGGGCCTGTTCGGAGATCTGAACCCGCGACAGCAGGTGCAGGGCCTTGTTCTCGGCTTCTGCACGACCGACCCCGAGCACCCGGCGCAGGCCAAAGGTGCAATTGTCCAGCACCGTCATATGCGGGAACAGGTTGAACGACTGGAACACCATGCCGACGGTCTGGCGAATGGCCTCGATGTCTTTCAGGTCTTCGGCCAGTTCGACACCATCCACGAGGATCTGTCCGCCGTTATGCTGTTCCAGGTTGTTGATGCAGCGGATCAGCGTTGACTTGCCGGAGCCCGAAGGGCCGCAGATCACAAGTTTCTGACCCGGTATGACATCAAGCGAGACATCGCGCAGCGCATGGTAGTCGCCATACCATTTGTTGACGTCTTTCAAAGAAATGATCGGGGATTGCGTGGTCATTTGGGATTTCCTTGCAAGGGGTCAACGACGGGAGGCTTCGATGCCGCGCTCGAGATGGGCGCCGTATTGAGCGATCGAGAAACAGATGATGAAGAAGAACAGCGAGACCATCAGCAGGCCTTCGACATGCAGGCCGATCCATTCTGCGTCCTGGAAAACCGCCCGCATGGTGCCGACCAGTTCCAGCAGACCGACGATCATCACCAGCGTGGTTTCCTTGAACAGGCCAATGAAGTTGTTGATCAGTGCCGGCACCGAATTGCGCAGGGCCTGCGGCATGACGATGTAGATCACGGTTTTCCAATAGCCGCAGCCCATCGCATAGGAGGCTTCGACTTGACCGCCTGGCAGCGCCTGGATCGCACCCCGCAGGATTTCGGCCTTATAGGCTGCCGAAACAAAGATCATCACCGCCAGAACCCGCAGCAGACGGTCGATCTCCATGCCGCCGGGCAGGAAGATCTGCAACATCAGCGAGGCCATGAACAGGAAGGTAAGAAGCGGGACTGCGCGCACAAATTCGATATAGCCGACGCAGATCCAGCGGATCACCCGCAATTTCGACTGCCGCCCCAAGGCCAGCAGGATCGACACCGGCAGGGACAGGCACATTGCAATCGCGCCCAGGAAGAAGGTCAGCATCAGACCGCCAAAGACGGTTGAGGGCATTGCTTCGAGAATGCCGCCGCCCTTGAGTAGGAGCCACAACGCCACCGGCAGGAGGGCGATATAGGCCAGAATGAATTTGCGCGGCATGCGGCGCGAGAACAGGAGCGGAAAGGCCAGAACGCCCAGAAGGAAGGCGGCATTCACCCGCCAGTGCTCCGGGGCGGGGTAGGGGCCATAGACAAAGACGTTGTAGAAATCGACGATCGGAATCCAGCAGGCCGCGTGCGGGACGCAATCTGCCCGGCCTTCGCCGGTAAAGACCGCCGAAAACAGCATCCAGTCCAGCGCCGCGGGCACCTGCCAGAGCAGGATTGCGGTGATCAGGATCGTGACCAGGGTGCTTGGGATAGTCTGAAACAGGTTGCGTTGCGCCCATTTAACCGCTCGCTTCAGCGAGAGCGGGGCCTTGGGCTGGCTGCGCGCAGTAACAGGCGCGCCGAAGAGGTTATCCGTGGACATCGCTCATCTTTCCTTGATTTGCACAGCTTTGTTGACGCGCCCCATAACCCAGGACAAAGCCAAGTTTAGGACCATGTAGGTGAGCATCACAATGGCGATACATTCGATCGCTTGGCCGGTGATATTCAACGTACTGCCGCCGGTGGTGCCCATGACATCGAGGAAGCCAATCGCGGTCCCCAAGGACGCCGCCTTGAGAATATTGATATAGTTTGAGGTCATCGGCGGCACGATGGCACGCAACGCCTGCGGGATCACCACCTCGAGCATCACCAGCTTGCGAGAGGCGCCGAGCGCCTGAGCGGCCTCTGCCTGTCCCTTGTGGACGCCCATGACCGCCCCGCGGATCACCTCGGCGCAATGGGTCGAGAAATAGACGGTCACCGCGGCCCACATCGTCATAATCTCGGGCGACAGCGTCATACCGCCATCAAACCCAAACCCTTTTTTCACGGGATAGTCGATCTGGGCAGGCACGCCGGAAATCAGTGTCGCGAACACAGTGATTGCCGCCACCGCCGTCAGCGCTGCCAACGCACGCAGAGGCCGGGACAGGTGACGCAGGCGCAGCCAAACTGCGGCGACGCCGCCGACACAGCAGATTAGGAACAGAAACAATGCCGCTGAATTATATTGCCAGTCAAACGTCGGCAGGAAGATTCCCCGGTTCGAGACAAACCCCATATCAAACAACGGTATGGCCTGACGCGCGGCAGGCAGCGCCAAAAAGAGCCCGTACCAGACGAAGATATGCACCAGGACCGGCACGTTACGCAGGTACTCCAGCACCACGCGCGCGGTTGTTGATAATAGCCAGTTCGGGGACAGCCGCGCCATTGCCAGCGCGAGCCCCATCAGAGTGGCAGTCACGATGGTCACAACCGCAAAGAACACGGTGTTCAATGTGCCGACCCACCAGGCATAGGCATGGCTTGCGCTTTTGGGGGAGTAGTCGATCAGCGAAAAACTGATGTCATACCCGGCGCGTTCGGTAAGGAAGCCAAAACCGCTGGTCACGCCAGAGCTTTGCAGGTTACGCGCCGCGTTGAAACCGGCGGTTCCAAGTATCGCCAGCAGACCGGCAAGCGCCATGCCCTGAAGCAGGAGGTTGCGCAATTGTCTGTTGTTCCAGAGCTTTTGCATCTTATGGGCCCTTCGGCTGAGAAACGGCGAAGCGGCAACTGCCGCTTCGCCAGCAGGATCAACGGATCGGGTAAGCGTAGAGTAGGCCGCCGTCGCTCCATTGCGCATTCAGGCCGCGTTCAAAAGCCAGCGGGGTTGCGTCGCCCAGGTGACGGTCGAACAGCTCGCCGTAGTTGCCAACCGCTTCAATCGCGGCGCGGGCCCAACCGGCTTCCAGTCCCAAGCCTTCTCCAATGCTGCCTTCTGACCCCAACAGACGCTTGATGGCGGGACCTCCGGTTTTGGCCAGTTCGGCGGTATTCGACTGGGTCACACCCAGCTCCTCTGCCGAGATCAGCGCCATTGCGGTCCAGGTCGCCACTTCGCGCCAGCGGCCTTCGCCTGCCTTGACGTAGGGGCCAAGCGGTTCCTTGGAGATGGTTTCCGGCATCAGGACATGGTCGTCCGGGTTCGGCATGCCGACGCGGTTGGCAGCCAATGCCGAGCGGTCGTTGGTGATCACGTCGCAACGGTCCGCCAGATAGGCCGCCTTTGCTTCGGCTGTGCTTTCGATAATCAACGCCTTGTAGCTCATGCCGTTGGTTTCGAAATAGTCGTTGACGTTGCGCTCGCTGGTGGTGCCGGGATAGGTGCAGATCACCGCGCCATCCAGCTCTGCGGTGCTGGTGACGCCCAGGGCTTTCTTCACCAGGAAACCCTGGCCATCATAGAACCAGGGGGTGGTGGTATCGACGCCGTTGCGCATGTCGCGGGTCGCTGTAAAGGTTGTGGTGCGCGACAGAACGTCGATTTCGTCCGAGACTAGAGCCGTCAGACGGTTCTTGGAGCTCATAGTCGAGTATTCGACCTTGTCCGGATCACCGAGCACAGCCGCTGCCAACGCACGGCAGTAATCAATGTCAAAGCCTTGCCACACGCCGTTAGCGTCCGGAGTGGCGAAACCAGCCTTGCCCGGATGGATACCGCATTTCAAAACGCCACGCTCCTTCACTTCATCCAGTTTGTCTGCAAGCGCCGGGCTGGTAAAAATTGCTGCCGAAGCAAAGGCAGCTAAAAATGTACGAGCAATCATGCCAATCTCCCTCATTGTGCGTCCAATAAGTAGTCGCAAAATCTAGTTTTGTATACAATAATTTTGACGATCAGTCGGAGACATGGGGAAGGATCCCTCAACAATCTGAATATTAACGTTTTTTACGAGATCGGACGGTCTCATCCGGACTGCTGGCTGTCTGCAAATAGGCGGCTCACGCTACGTGTTCGCCTGTACCGCCACCAGGCGTTCAATCAGCGCATGCGAGTTCAGTAGGATGTGGCTTTCCATCCGGTCGCAAGCACCCTGCACATCACCCTTGTGACAAGCCTCAATAATGTCGCGGTGGTCGCGTAGTGACCTGTCATGATCCCGCAGCGATTTCGTCAAGGAAAGAAGCCGCTCGGTGTAGCTAGCGTTCAACTCTTCGATCAACAAAAGAGTATGTGGCTTGTTTGCAGGACTGCTGAGGGCACGATGAAACTCAAAGTTAAGTTGACTCCATTCCGCCTCATTACAATTCGCCATCTTTTCATTTATTTCAAACGCTTGATCCAGTTGTTCTGCAGTAAGCACCGGTATCGCCAGCTTCAGCATCCAGATCTCAAGCTGACAGCGGACTTCATAGTACTCTTTGATCATCGCCGGGTCGATGCTAGCTACAACAGTGCGTCCTGTTGGCGAGATTTCCACCAAACCTTCAGTGGCCAGTTCTTTCAGCGCTTCACGAACTGGTGTGCGACTAACCCCCAGAAGCTCGGCTAGCTCTGTCTGCCGCAGCGCTTGACCGGGTACATAATCATTACTTAGCACAAGCTCCCGCAGACGCTCGGTGGTTTGATCGGCTTGGCTTTTCTTCTTCTCTAACGTCATATTGATCCCGCTTACGGTGAGATGTCGAGCCCTAACAATAGAACGAATCCGACGAAAACGTATACTAAATCGATCCGGATAGGCGCTGAATGTATGCGTACGACAGAGGTGGTCCTGGAAATTCGACCAGTTTGCCGCGGTGCTAAGCTATAACTTTGGTTTCATTTCAGGCGGCAACCTTCAGGTCCGGAGCTCGTCTACCATAGGCCTCGTCCGGCGTCATGATCCCATGTGATGAGTGCGGGCGTCTTTCGTTGTAGTAGCTGATCCAGCCACCGATTCCGTCCCGGGCTTCGGAACCGGTTTCGAAGGCGTTCAAGTAGACGCATTCATATTTGAGGGATAGCCAGAGCCGTTCGATCATGCGTTTGTCGATCCAGCGTCCCCGGCCATCCATCGAGATTTTCACCGTCGCATCGCGTAGGACGTCGGTGAAATCGGTGCTGGTGAATTGGGAGCCTTGATCGGTGTCGAATATCTCAGGGGTGCCGTATGCTGCCAGCGCTTCTTTCAACGCCTCGACGCAGCCCCCCGCGTCCATGCTGTTCGAGAGCCGCCAGCTCAGCACCTTCCGGCTGTGCCAGTCCATGATGGCAACGAGGGAAAGAAATCCCCGGCGCATAGGGATGTAGCTGATGTCCGCGCACCAGACCTGGTTGGGCCGGGTGATGGGCAAGTCCTTCAGAAGATGTGGATATATCTTGTGCTCCGGGTGCTTCCTACTGGTCTTCGGCTCTTGGTAAATCGGCACCAAACGCATGAGCTTCATCAGCCGCCGCACACGATGTCGCCCACATCTGTGGCCCTCCCGCTGCATGTGGCGGGCCATTTGTCGGGACCCATACGACGGTGTCTCCAGGAACTGCCGGTCGATGATTTCTATGAGCTTCAGGTTCTCGGCGCTTTCCCCGCGCGGCTGATTGTAGAGAGACGAGCGCGCCAGTGACAGGAAACCGCATTGCCGCCGGACACTGAGATCAGGATGATCTTTCTTTACCGCTTTTTTACCTCCAGTGCCGAGGACGAGATCGGAGGTTTCCGATATCGTAGCAGCGCCCGTGACCCCAATGGAGCCGCGTAAGCACTGCGGAGCATCCCGCTTCACGACCAGCTGCCCGAGTTTGGCGTGAAACTTTTCGACAGCTGCCGTCGATATCGTCGGCTCGGCGATCGACTGACCTCTGAAGGCCTGTACCATGTTCTCGATCCCGGTGTTCGTCGGGAAAACAGCGCCCCACGCTGTTTTCTGTTCCTCCTCACTCCAGCCGCTATTCATAGTAGGATGGATGCCATACTTCGTGGCAAGGTCTGCCGTCGTCAGCTCCTCATGGAGGACTTCCAGAGCAACCTACGCCTTGAACTCCGCCGAATAGCGTTTCCGTTTGGTCATTTCTGCGCGTTCTTCCTCAGGCGCTACACCTTAACACATGGTCCGAAATCCCGCGACCACATCTATTTCGCGCCGTCGATCCACCGTACGTCGGCGCTGACATGAAAAATCGTGATCTGATTGGAATAGATTCTGCCACTGGCGCGTCTTCTGTCCTGAAACACACAAATAGCACTCATTCGAAGCGAACAAGGACAGAGCATGTACAAGGTTGGATCATCGGCCTCCGAGGTCATGAAAGGCAGCAACGGTGCCGAGATTTTCTTTGCCTTCGCGGGGCATGACATCGTTTACGCCTATGGTGGAAACGACGTGGTCCACGCGGGCGATGGCGATGACATCGTTTTTGGCGGCTCCGGTGACGACATTATTTCCGGCGGGTCGGGCGACAACTGGCTTTATGGCGATTCCGGCTCGGACATCCTCAAGGCCAGCGGCAGCGGCTACAACTACCTGAACGGCGGGTCTGGAGTGGATCTTGCCAGCTTTAAGGACATGGATTTTGGCATCACCGCGAGCCTTACAACCGGGGAATATGAACGCGAGGAAGGTGCCTATAACCCCACGCTTGGACGGTTGGTCGGCATCGAAAACCTTCAAGGCTCAGCCTATGACGATTTTCTCAGTGGTGACAGCGCTAATAACGCGTTCTGGGCCGGCGGTGGCAATGATCAAATTTGGGCCGGCGACGGAGACGACATACTTTATGGCGAAAGCGGCCGCGACAACTTGGGTGGCGGCCGTGGGGATGACAGCCTCTATGGAGGCACGGGCAACGATGTCCTTTACGACATCTATGGACAGAACCATTTCGATGGCGGCGATGGTCAAGACACGGCCGACTTTCTTGGCTCTTATGTCGGCGTTTACGCCTCACTCCGCAACCTGACCGGATTTGCCCATTCCGACGATATGTATACCTATCTGGACTCCATCGAGAACCTGTTTGGCTCCGGTCAGGATGACACCTTGAAAGGTAGCGAAGTCGACAACATCATCAATGCCAATGGGGGTGACGATGAGGTCTGGGGATACGGTGGTGAAGATTTGCTAAGGGGTGGTGACGGTCGAGATGAGCTATTTGGTGGCTATGGGGATGACACGCTCAACGGGGGTGTGGGAAATGATACAATGGAAGGCGGCGCGGGCAACGACCTTCTGGTCGGCGGCGGGGGTAAGGACGTCTTTGTGTTCAAAACGGGTTCTGGTGTCGATCGGATTACAGATTTCCGCGAAAACGACAAAATCGACCTTTCGGAGCATTGGAGCGCGTCTTATTGGCCCGAGTATCCCGATTGGGACGACATCTCCGCCATCACCAACGAAAACGACCTGACAATATATGTCGGCAACGATGAGATTGTTCTGGTCGATTATCTGGACAGTGGGTTTTGGTTCTCGATGGACAATTTCATTCTTTGATGCCGCACGGCGTCGGCGAAAACCGCACCACTCGAGCAAACCCCCGCTCGGGTGGAGGCAGCCGTTTTGGTGGGGCACACCGTGGGCCGCAAAACCAAGGAGAACCAGCACATGACATCCCGCCATCTTCAGACCGGATTGGCTCTTATCTTTCTTGTCTTGGGGGGCTGGTGCCTCATCGCCCCGGCAATGGTAGTGCGGTTCGCCTTTCAGCCCGAATTCAACGAGGCGACGCAGCAGGCCCGGTTCATTATGGGCTGTTTCGGCGCGCAGGCGGTGCTGAACGGGACCCTCCTGTTAACCGCACGGTTCACGCCGATGACCTTCCTTGTCTTTGGCCTTGTCGGGTCGGTTGCGGTCTTTGTGTTCAACGTTTGGTTTTGGCTGGTCGAGCCGATTTTAAACGCCTGGATGTTGCTGGATCCGGCGGGCAACATTGGGATTCTGTCCTGCGGTCTGTGGGGTTGGGCGCTGGCGCGACGGGAACAAACGCAGGCCGGCAACTGACCGCGACGGCGCGCCGTTTCGCGCAAAATCCGCAGCGAATGACGTATGCGCAAGGTCATCTAGTAACTGTCCAAAAAAGACTGCCTCCAAAAGACGACGCCGTTATTTCTTAGGTCAAATTACAACGGTTCTCTGGTGCATTGGCTGTAGTGTGATTTCTCGTAGTGGTGGTATATTACGCTTCGTTCGAGAAGGCGTTACAATTGCTACTGAGGGGGAGTACTAATATGACGGTAACTACGGAAACGGATCGAAAGGCAGATGGAGTCAAAGGTGCATTGTCATCGCGGGTAGTGAAGGTCAACGGCGCGAATATCTATGTCGAAACCGTTGGCAAAGGGCCGGCCATTCTGCTTATGCATGGTGGATTCGGGCTTAGTCATAATTATCTGCGCCCGTATTTCGATCAACTGTCCACAAATTTCCAAGTTATTTATTACGACCATTTTGGAAATGGCAAATCCGACAAGCCGGACGATTATAGGGTAATGACGTTTGAACGTCTGGCCTCGGACGCGGATCAATTGATGACGGCATTGGGGCATGATCGCTTTACCCTGATCGGCCATTCCTGCGGGGGGTTTATCGCTCAGGAATTCGTCATTCGGTATGCCGACCGGCTGGATGGGCTGGTCTTGGTCGATACGGCGCCAGCGCTGGATTTCGAACTGCACGTTTCGGGCAGCGACGTGCAGCTGGCGGCCCTGGACAAACTGTTTTCGCAGCCCATGGCGGACGATACGGAATGGCGTTCGACTTGGAACACCGTCTTGCGAATGTATTTTCATCAATGGAGTGAAGAGGTTGGCGCCGATCTGGATGCGCGCACGGATTATGAACACCGGGCCTGGAACGCCTCGGGCGATCTGTTCTATACGTTCAACGCGGTGGGCAGATTGGGTGCGGTCGCAACCCCAACGCTGGTCATCTCGGGCCGCCACGACGGCATCACCCCGCCGGACTCCGGCGCCGAACGGATCGCCGCAGAAATGCCCAACGCCGAGCTTTCAATATTTGGCGAGTCCGGGCATTATCCGTTCATCGAAGAAAGCGATGCGTTCTTCGATAAGCTGAACACCTGGCTTTCCCGGTGACGCTATGCAAAACATCAAAGACTAAAACCACTCACATCATATCGGCCGGCTGGTTCGCGCAAGCGCATCGGTCGGGTGTTTAATTGGGATCTTACGAATTCAATCAGAACGGGCGCGGCATTCGGCACCGGAATAACCAAGGTCGCTGTATCGCACGATACCGCAGGGGGCGTGTGGATTTGGGTATGCTTATCAACATCCGCAGCAGTCTGTTGAAAAATGGCACTGCGCATCAGAATCTTCATTGGGTCGCGTCAGGCCCTGATTTTGCATGCCGGATCATAATTGGAATGACCGCTGGGTATTTCTGGTTACTGCATCTCGCAGCAAAGGGCTCCAATCAAGATGCTCTTGAAAATAAAAAATAGGGACACGAAGGCATGAGCGATATTTCTCCACTTGACGAATGGAAGCGCAACCAGATTGAACAGATCTCGGACACGGACCTGAACGAGGTCAGTCTTCTGACCTATCTGACCAAGACGCTGTTCGGTTTCGGGGCCGCCGACAAGCTGGCCGAAGAGCTTGACCTACTGTCGGTTTCCCGGCCACTCTTTGTGACGGACGCGCCGCTTTTGAACAGCCCCATCGGCGACACCATCCGGGACATGGCAGAGGGTCATGTCGTCTATTCGGGCACGCCCGAAAACCCGACGGAACAAAGCTGCCGGGACGCGGCGGATATGTATCTGGCGCACAATTGCGATGCCATCGTCGCGGTTGGCGGCGGGTCCCCGATGGATCTGGCCAAGGCGGCGGCGTTGCTGGCGTCGCACCCCGGAGAGCTGGCGACCTATGCGCTGGCAAACGGCGGACTGGACCGGATCACAAAAGCATGCCCGCCCATCATCGCCATTCCGACAACGGCGGGAACCGGCAGCGAAGTGGCCCGGACAACCGTGATTATCACGGCCGGCGGCCAGAAACTGCCTATCGGCAGCCCCTATCTGATTCCCGCGCTTGCGATCTGTGATCCGGCGCTGACGCTGAGCCTGCCACCGCGCCTGACTGCCGCAACGGCCTTTGACACCATCGCGCATTGCGTCGAAAGCTTTTCGTCCTCGCGGATCAACCTGCCGGCCGAAGCGATTGCGCTGGATGGCCTGCAGCGCGCGGTCTGCTTTGTCGAAGAAGCGGTCCAGGACGGGTCCGACCGGCGGGCGCGCTGGCATCTTCTGATGGCCGCGATGCAAGGCGGTTTGAGCTTTCCCAAAGGTCTGGGCGCGATCCATGCGCTGGCGCACCCCTTGGGCGAAACCGGCGTGCATCACGGGACGGTCAACGCGATCCTATTGCCGCATGTCCTGCGCCAGAACAGCAAGGCGCTGGGATCGAAAATTTCGCGGATGGCTCAGGCGCTTGGCCTGGCCTCGCCCGATATGCTGCCGGATTTCTTCACCGATCTGAAACAGCGCACCGGGCTGCCCACGCGGCTGTCGGAAATGGGCCTGAACGAAAGCATCCTTGAGGCCATCGCGGCGAAGGCGGAGATCGATTCCTGTAACACCACAAACCCGCCGCCGCTGATAAAATCGCAGTATCTGGACATTCTGCGCGCCGCGTTCTGAACGCGCGCAGGTCCCGGCGGCACAATTCGCCAACCACCGGGCCCTGCGTTTTAAGGCTGAACGGGCGTGGCGAAGGTTGGCGAAAGGCCGGCCTAACCTGCGCCAGCCACCCCAAAGGCATAGAACGGCAATCAGGCCAATCACTCGGTTGCCGCTACATCGACAGCTCGGGCGCGGCATAGGCAAACCGCCCACGGCTGACGGTTGCGACCACATTGGTCTCCCGCAGATCCGCGGCGCCGCAGCCCTCCGAAAAGGGATCGCGGTCCAGCAGGACAAGATCGGACAAGCCGCCGCTTTGGATGCTGCGGGTTTCGGCCGGCTGGCCGAACAGGGTGCTCGCCGCCGTGGTATAAAGGTGCAGCGCTTCGAGCGGGGTAATCGCCTCGACCTCGCCAAAGGCCTTGCCGGTGGCGGTTTGCCGTTCCACGGCGGCGGCCATTCCTGCTAGCGGTTCGAGGCTGCCGGCCGGCGCGTCCGAGCTGAACACAACGGACATGCCCCGATCCAGCAGGCTGCGCACCGGATACATATCCTGCGTGGTGTCATAACCCATAACTGATTGAAACCCGTCGCCCATCGAGCTGATAAAGCTTGGCTGGGTGACAACGGCGGCGCCGGCCTCGGCCAGCGTCTCGATAGCCGATGTGGTGGGCAGGGCCACATGCTCGATCCGCATCGGGCCGGGGCTTGTTCCGATCCGCGACCCTTCCAAGAGCGCGTTTGCCGCTTGTGCGATGGCGAGGTCCCCGATGGCGTGGATGCCGCATTGCCAACCGTCGCGCACCGCTTGGGTCACCTGATCGCACAACTGATTGCCGGGGTACATAATCATCCCCGGCTTGCCGCTGTCGCGATAGGGCGCGTTGAAGGCCGCGGTGCGGGCGCCGACAATCCCGTCTTCAAAGAATTTCAGCGTGGCGACGCGCCAATCGGGGTGCGCCACCGCCGGGCGCAAACCGCGCTCAACCGCGTCGGCGGGATCGAGCCGCAGCATGAAGTCCATGCGCTGCGGATAGTCGGGATCGGCCTTAAGCTGCTCCCAGACCTGCCATTCATCATCGAAACTGTTGGTGAACCCAACCGCGGCCTCGCAGCATCCGGTGACACCGTATTGCAGGAGCTTCTTGGCCAGGTTCTTAACCGCGGCGCCGACGTCTTCGGGGGCGGGTTTGGGCACATGCAAATTGACCAGATGCATGGCCATTTCGCGCAGAACGCCGGTCGGTGCACCGCCATCCCTTTCGATCTGCCCGCCCAGCGGATCCGCGGTGGTTTCATCAATCCCGGCAATCCGCAGCGCTGCAGAATTGCAGGTCGCCGAATGGCCGCAGAACCGCCGCAGATAGATCGGGCGCCCCTCGCCGACCGCGTCCAGTATGTGCCGATCCGGCAACCGCCCTTCCTTGAGCTTGAAATCGTTCACGCCGATGCCAAAGATCCATTCATCCGGCCCCTTGCTCCGGGCCTGATCGCGGATCAGATCACAGATATCGTCAAAGGATTCGGCCTCCAGATAGCTCCGGCACAGGGTGTCATGGCCGATCCAATACAGATGCACATGCGCATCGACAAAGCCCGGAACGATGGTTTTTCCGTTGCAATGAAACTCCTTGCACCCGCTGGGCGCATCGGCGTCATCCCCCACCCAAACGATGTTGTCGCCGTCCAGCAGAACGGCCTCGGCCATTGGCTGGTCTGGGTTGAGGGTTCGAATGTTGGCGCCGCGCAACAATAGTTTGGATTGCATGTATATACCTCCGGTTGAGGTGGATATTGCGCGACCTGCGTTGGGCAAATCGTATCTCGCGATACAAAGTATCCCGGTTTTCAGGCTGCCTGACGCTGTATACCGGTATACCAGCCCGGCTTTCGTTTCGTGATCTAATCACTCCCAATCAACAGGGGGTACGAAAATGTCTTCATTCATCAAACCGATCAAACCCGGACTTCAAATGTCGAGGCGCGGCTTTCTGAATACCGCGGGCACCGCATCGGCGCTGGCGATGATGCGGCCGGGCATGTCCATGGCAAGCGGCAACCCGCTTGTCATCGGCACGTTTGGCACGGAGTCCAACATCTGGTTCGATAAAGCCTGGGCGAAACCTTTCACCGCCGCAACGGGCAAGGAGGTCGTGCTTGAGGGCGTAAACCCCCTGGATGGCAAAATTATCGCGATGGTCGAATCCGGCAAAACGGTTTGGGATCTTTGTGACAGTGACGGCTATAGCGCTATCCGTCTGGGCCGTATGGGCTATCTTGAAGAGATTGACTATTCGGTGGTGGACAAATCCAAGGTCCGCGAAGGTTGGGCCTGGCAGCACGGGATTGCCAACCATTCCTACAGCTACGTGCGAGCGGTCGATACACGCCAGTTTGATGGCGATCAGCCCAAAACCTGGGGTGATTTCTTTGACACCAAGACCTTTCCCGGCAAGCGGTCGGTCTGGCGGTATATGGTTGGTGCGCTGGAAGGCGCGCTAATGGCCGACGGCGTGCCCGCCGATCAGCTCTACCCGCTGGATATCAAGCGCGCGATTGCCAAACTGAAGACCATTGAGGATGACCTAATCTTCTGGAACAACGGCGCCGATGCTTTCCAGCAACTCGTGGACAGCGAAGTGGCCATCGGTTTTGTCTGGCATAATCGTGCCCTGCGCGCGAATGAGGCCACAAACGGTGCCATCTCCTGGGACTTTGACCAGGGCCTGTTCTGCCCGGCCTCCTGGGTCATGCCAAAAGGCGGCTCACAGCCTGAGGTGGCGCAGCAGTTCATCGCATCCTCCCTCGTGCCTGAACGTCAAAAAATCGTGTTTGATGGCCTGGCCAGCGGCACAACCAACCCAGCCGCCGAGACTCTGATGTCGGCTCAAGAAAAGCTCGTGAACCCCGGTACGACTAAGAACCTAGGCATGCAGATTCAGCGTGACGAATATTGGTATGCTGACAACTACGATGATGCGCTGAACGCCTTCCTCGATTCCTTCTCGTAAGGTTTCGGGCTAAGATATCCGGTGGCAAGGCCGGTTTTCCCGGCCTCGCCCAATTTGCAAGGCTTGTCATGACACAAAGGACAGATATGTGGCGCTAACAAACAGCCAATGCGCACCTGCGCTCCGGGTCATGCGCCTTTACGTCTTATGCGTCCCCGCAGGATTTTGACGCGCGAGGGCGGGCAACTCGCCGCGCGCACTCGGCATGGCCTGCTCCAGGGGCCGTGCGTTCCATTCCAATCTTCGGATCGCTGGTGGGCTTGGCCGCGTGGCAGGGCGTTGGCGATCATTTCAAGCGGCGGACGTATCGCATGTCAATTCACTCCCAACCTCACCCGGCAGGCGCAGACCAGGTTGAGGCCCCCCTTCCCGTATCGGGCAATGATGCCCTGCTGAACATCGCGCTTTTTCAATCCGCGCTGGACAAGGCCGCGGGCCTTGACACGGCGGGTTATGTCAGCGGCTATCGCGGATCGCCCCTGGGCGCCCTGGACAGTGTCGCGGCGCGGCGCACCAAGGAATTCGAGGCCGCTGGCGTCGTGTTCGAACCGGGCCTGAACGAAGATCTGGCCGCAACGGCGGTCTGGGGCACGCAACAACTCGCTTTTGATCCCAAACGCAAACACGACGGTGTTTTTGGCATCTGGTACGGCAAAGGGCCGGGGCTGGACCGGTCCATCGACCCGATTAAACACGGCAACTTTGCCGGGACCAGCCCCAAGGGCGGTATTCTGCTTTTGGTGGGCGACGATCCAACCGCGAAATCCTCATCGGTCGCTTATCAATCCGAACAGGCGCTGATCTCGGCGCTGGTGCCCGTGCTGAACCCGTCGAACGTGCGCGAGATGACCGAATTCGGCCTGCACGGGATCGCCATGTCTCGGGCCAGCGGGTGCTGGATTGCGCTGAAGTGTCTGACCGATTTGGTGGACAGCAGCACCTCGCAACCCTTTACCGCCGAAGAGTTCGACGCGCAGATCCCCGAAGGATTGCCGGACGATCTGCACATCCGCTGGCCGGATCTTATGCTAGAACAAGAACGCCGGCTGCTGCGCAAGAAGCTGGACGTTGTGCGCCGCTATGTGCGGGCCAATGGATTGAACCGGGAAACGCTGACGCCGCGGACGCCGAAATTGGGAATTGTCGCCTCGGGCAAGACCTATGCCGTGGTGCATGAGGCGCTTGGCCATCTTGGGCTGACCGAGGCGCAGTGCCAGAGCCTTGGCATCGGCCTGTTCAAAGTGGGGTGCCCTTGGCCGCTGGAGCCGGAGACGATCCGCGATTTCGCGCGCAAATACCCCGAAGTGCTGGTGATCGAGGAAAAGCGCAATCTGATAGAGGATCAGCTTGCTCGCGTGCTGTACGGCCTGCCCGACGGGCGGCGGCCCGCCCTGTCCGGCAAAGAAACCCCGGATGGCACGCGCCTGATGGAATCGGACGGTGAATTGAACGTGCAGGATGTGCTGCCGGTTCTGACCGCGCGGCTGTCGGCCCTGGGCATTGCCCATGCCGCGCCGCCGGTCCTGCCGGATCTGGCGCAGGTGCCCGCGCTGTCGCAGCGGTCGATCTGGTATTGTGCCGGCTGCCCGCACAACCGGTCGACCAAGACCATCGAAGGCAGCCGCACCATCGCGGGAATCGGCTGTCATTCCATGTCCATCTTCATCGACCCGGCCAATACCAGCGGTGCCACGCATATGGGCGGCGAGGGCGCCAGTTGGATCGGCCAGGCGCATTTCACCAACGAAAAGCACGTGTTCCAGAACATCGGTGACGGCACCTTTGCCCACAGCGGGCTGACGGCGATCCGCGCGGCGGTCGTGTCGGGCACCTCGATCACCTATAAGATCCTCTATAACGATGCGGTTGCCATGACCGGCGGTCAGGAGGTCGAAGGCGGCATCACGGTCGAAGACATCTACCACCAACTGCGCGGCATCGGCGTGACTGAAATCCGCGTGCTGTCCGAAGATCCCAAACGGTTTGGGCGCGGCGCGCCGTTCAAGGCCCTGCCACGCGGCGCCTTGAAGGTGATCGAAGCCGAGCTGCGCGAGGTGCCGGGCTGCACCGCGATCATCTACGATCAGGTCTGTGCCGCCGAAAAAAGGCGGCGGCGCAAACGCAACCTGATGGAAGACCCCGACAAGCGGATTTTCATCAATGACCGTGTGTGCGAAGGCTGCGGCGATTGTGGCGACGTGTCCAACTGCGTGGCGATCAAACCGCTTGAAACCGCCTTCGGCCGCAAGCGGCAGATCGACCAGACTGCCTGTAACAAGGATTATTCCTGCGCCGAAGGGTTCTGCCCCAGCTTTGTCGCACTGAGCGGATTGAAGAAACGCAAGGCCCGGCCCGTAACGGACGGCGATACGGCCGCCCTGCCGGACAGCCCGGTGGCAAAGCTGGACGGGGCCGAGCCCTACAATGTCGTTCTAACCGGAATCGGCGGCACCGGTGTGGTGACTGCAGCGGCCATGATCGCGGGCGCGGCCCGTGTCGAAGGGCTGGAGGTGCTGACCCTCGATCAGACCGGGCTTGCCCAGAAGAACGGACCGGTGCAAAGCCATGTCCGCCTGGCGGCGGCGTCCGGCGCGATTGACACGCCCAAGGTGCCGTCGGCGCAGGCCGATGTCATCATCGGCTGCGACAGCGTCGTGGCCGGATCGCTGCCCAGCCTGTCGCTGATGGCCTCGGCCCGCACACGCGTTGTTCTGAATTCGGATACCGAACCGCTCGCCGCTTTTGCCAAGTTGCCCGATCTGCAAACGGATTTTGCCGCCTATCGCGCCGCAATCGCGGATCTGACCGGCCAGGCGGCGGTGTCCGAACTTGCCGCCAAGACCGAAGCGATAACCGCAACCGGCAGCACGGCAAGCGTGAACATCGTGATCCTGGGCTATTGCGTGCAATCGGGTCTTTTGCCGATTTCGGCGGCGGCCTTTGAACAGGCCATTCGCCAAAGCGGCAAGGCGGTGGATCAGAACCTGCGCGCATTTACCCATGGCCGCAGCCTGGCCGCCGGCACCGCCTGGACCGCCCCGGCCGAACCGGCGCGCGATCCCGCCGACCACTTCAGCGGCGAATTGGCCCAATACCAAAACCGCGCCTATGCGGAGCGGTATCGTGCCGTTCTGCGCAGCGTGCGGGAGGTCGAACCCGAAGACCAAACCGCGCTCAGCGCGGCGGTCACCGTGTCCTTGTACAAGCTGATGGCCTACAAGGACGAATACGAGGTTGCCCGGCTTTATGCGGAAACCGATTTCCTGGACCGGATCAAGGCAGAGTGGGAAGGACGCCCGAAGATCAGCTTCCATTTCCTGCCGCCAGCCTTGGGTGCCCTGCGCGGCGGGCGGCCGGCCAAGATCACCTTTGGCGGCTGGATGCTGCCGGTGCTGCGGATTCTGGCAAAGGGCCGGGCCCTGCGCGGCAGCTGGTTCGATCCCTTCGGCTATGCGCAGGATCGCCAGCTGGAGCGCGCCTTGCGGGACGATTACATTCGAACCATGACGGCGTTGCAGCGCCCGCTGGACGACGCGGCTTATGCCGCCGCTCTGGCCTTTGCACAGCTGCCCGAGGCCATTCGCGGCTATGGGCATGTCAAGACCGCCTCGGCGCGCCGGGTTCTGACCAAATGGTTCGAACTGCAGGAAACGCTTGGGATCATTCCGGGCAAAGAGACGCTTGGCCGGTTCCTGACCTAGGGCAAATCGCCGAACGCCTGCCAGATGCGCGGCGCTTGGGCGATCGGCTCCGGCGAGACGGACGTTTGCCGGGCCGCCGTGCCCCTTCGAATTTGAAATCACAAATCCAAAACCAAACCAAAACTATAAACACACGAGGAAACCCGATGTTTTCACAACGTATCACCACCCTGACCGGCCAGGATCTGGGGGGGTGGGATCTGTTCCTGAAATCGCGGGCCATGGTGGCCGCGGGCGAAAAGATCACCGAACTGACAATCGGCGAACACGATATCCCGACCTCGGCGGACATCCTGGACGCCTTGCACAGCGCCGCCAAAGCCGGACACACCGGCTATGCCGACATTCCCGGCCTGCCGGACCTGCGCGACAAGGTGGCAGAACGGGTGCAGGCCACCACCGGCGTGCCCACCACGCGGGACAATGTGATTATCACCGCCGGCGGGCAGGCGGGGCTGCTGGCCACGCAATTGCTGACCTGCGATCAAGGCGATCACGCGCTGTTCATCGACCCGTTCTATCCGACCTATCCCGGATCGATCCGCGCGGCCGGCGGCGTGCCGGTGGCGGTGAATGCGCTGGCCGAACGGGGCTTTCAGCTTGATGTTCCGGCCATTGATGAGGCTGCGGCGCGCACGGGCGCAAAATCCCTGCTTATCAACACGCCGAACAACCCCACCGGCACGATCTATGGCCGCGCCGAGCTTGAGGCGCTGGCCGAGGTGGCCAAGGCGCGCGACTTTTGGGTGATCTCGGACGAGGTGTATGATTCTCAGATCTGGGAGGGCGCGCATCTGTCGATGCGGGCGCTGGACGGCATGGCCGAACGGACCCTTGTGATCGGGTCGATGTCGAAAAGCCATGCCATGACCGGTAGCCGCGTCGGGTGGATCGTCGGCCCGAAAGCCGCCATCGCGCATCTGGTGGCGCTGTCGACCCACAGCACCTATGGCGTGCCCGGCTACATTCAGCACGCCGCGCTTTTTGCCTTGAACAAGGGGCAGGGGTTCGAGGATGAAATCTCGGAACCCTTTGCCCGGCGCCGCCTTATCGCGCTCGATATCCTCGCCGGCCAGAACGTCCTGCGGGTCTCGTCGGCGCAGGGGGCGATGTATATGTTTGTCGATATCGCGGGCAGCGGGCTGTCCGGGCGCGACTTTGCCGAGAAACTGCTGGACGAGCGCAAGATCGCGGTCATGCCCGGGATCAGCTTCGGCCAGGTCGCCAAGGATTATGTGCGCATTGCGATGACGGTCGATGACGAGACCTTTGGCCGCGCGATTCAGGACATCGCCGCCTTCGCGCAGGCGCAGGTGTAACGCGGATCGGCGTGCCCCGGCGCTTGTCACTCGCGCCGGGGCCGCACCGGATCATTCCGATTTGGGGAAATCGGGCGCGCCGCGACGGGGCGCCGGTGTCAATCGTCTTCCCGGCGGAGGATCAGCTTGCCGCCATCAAAGCCGATCTTACCCTCTTCGCGCAGCTTCTGCAGCGTCCGCGTCACCGTCACTCGGCTGGTTCCGGTCATCGAGGCGATCTGTTCATGGGTCAGGCTCACGGTCATCTCAGAGCTGGGATCGACCTCGGCCAGCCGCTCGAACAGCTCCATCAGGCGCGAGGCCGGTTCGCGGTAGGTCATATGCTCCAGCCGGCTGGCGAGAATCCGTTGCTTCAGACACGCCACCTCAAGCAGGGTCATGGCAAATTCGCCATCCTCGCGGAAGGCGTTCATCAGATCGCCGGTTGCAAATTCAATGACCACCGACGGAACCGTGGCCGCCGCCCGCGAGAACCGGGGCAGCTTGTCGAACGCCGCCCCCTCGCCACAGATCGTACCGGCCCCCATAAGTTCCAGAACCACTTCGGTGCCGTCGATCTTGATGATCGAAACCTCGATAAGCCCGCTTTCCACGAAATAGAAATGCCGCGATTCATCGCCCTGATTGTAGAGCAATTCACTCGCACGCAAGGTGCGGCGTTTTCCCAGCTCTTTGTGCCTCAGAATGCACCGAACGATGTCGGACTGAAGGCGCCAGGTGGATTTGACTGCGGGTTTCACGTTGGTCTGCCAATGCTCCAATGGGCCATTAAGGGACCATAAAGCCAACCAAATGGCAACCACCGTATCCTGCGATACAGCCCCATCAGCTTAGCCCTGCCAGTGTCTCCTATCAACACGCCACGCTGGCGTTGAGGGTCCGGAATGCCCGGATCGACCACTGGGGGTTGGGTTGGCTGACATGGATGTTTTCTGGTTTCTGCTGATCGATGGGATCGCCTGGGGCGCCGCTTACGGCATCGTGGCGCTAAGCATCGTTCTGGTGCACACGGTGACCCGTGTGGTGAACATTGCACAGGGCGAATACGCCACGCTGGGCGCGCTTGGATTTTACATGGCGCTGAATGTCGGCGGGCAGGTCTTGACGATGGCGGTCTGCGGCGCGCACCTGGCGCTGGCCGCGTTGACCATTGGCGGCAATGTCCTAAAGAAACGCCGCTTTCTGCTGGCGGCCGAATGGAACCTCGGCACCGCGCTTTGTCTGGCGCTGGCCTGGGTGCTGGTGGCCGCGACCGGCGGCAACTACTGGGCGGCGGCCTTGTATGCCATGGTCCTGGCCGCGGCCTTTGCAGTCATCATCTTCCGGCTGACCGTGCGCCCGCTGATGAACGCCTCGCCGCTGGTTCTGGTGGTCTGCAGCATCGGGGTCTTTCTGACCATGTCCGGGCTGTCTCTGGCGCTGTTCGGGGCCGAGCCCCGGCCAATCGCGCCGGTCTCAAACGGCGGTGTCATGATGGGGCCGGTCTTTGTTCAATACCAAAGCCTGCTGATTGCCCTGTCGTCCATCGGCGTAATGGCCGCGCTATATGTCTTTTCCGAACGCACGATGACGGGGCGGGCGCTGCGCGCTTCGGCCGTCAACCGGGACGGCGCGGAAATCTGCGGCATTCCCGTGCTTTGGGCCGGCAACCTCAGCTTTGTGCTGGCTGCAGTGTTTTCCGCCCTGGGCGGGCTGCTTTTGGCGCCCATGATTACCGCCAGCTACGATATGGGGCTGACCCTTGGGCTGAAGGCTTTTGTTGGCGCGGCCATGGGCGGGCTTGCCGAATACCCCGCCGCGGTGATCGGGGTGCTGCTGGTCGGAACGATTGAATCCTTTTCGGCCTTTAGCGCCAGCTCGTTCCGCGATGTCATCGTCTACACGCTCATTATCCCCATTCTGATTTGGCGCAACGCGGTTAAGCCGCCGGAGGATCACTAGGACCATGGCGCGACTTTCCTTGAAAACGACGAACCGATCCGCAGCCCTTTTCCTTGCGATTTTCGGCGTGGCTGTTGCGGTCTTTGCCCCAAGCTATCAGGTGGGTCTGCTTACGATTGTCGGGATCGACACGATTGTGACGCTGGGCCTGACCATGTTGCTGATTTCCGGGCAGATCTCGCTTGGGCATGCCAGCTACATGGGGATCGGCGCCTATTGCACGGCGATCCTGGCGCGCGATCTCGCCATGACGCCGGTTCTGGCGCTGGTGTTTGGTGTCGCGGTGGCCTCGCTGGCTTGTGTGGTGATCGGATCGCTGACCATGCGCCTAAAGGGGATATTTGTCCCGCTGGCCACTCTGTCGATCGGCATTGCCGTGCCCACCGCCATCGTGGCGCTGGATTGGCTGACCGGCGGCGCCTCGGGCTTTCCAAACGTGCCGGAGTTCAACCTGGGGCCGATCAGCTCGGGTGGTGAAGGCCGGGATTTCGCGGCCTTTGTGTGGATTGTGATGCTGCTTTTGCTGCTGGGCTGCGCGACGCTTTTGAATTCGCGGTTCGGGCGCGCGGTTTCGGCGGATGCCGCGCATCATGACATGGCCTTGGTCTTTGGCAGTTCGATTGAATACACGCGCCTGACGACCTTTGCCCTGTCGGGGGCGCTAGCCGGGCTGGGCGGTGCGCTTTACGCCTTTCAGCTCAACTTTCTCAGCGTGTCGCCCTTCAGCCTTGCGGCGGGCATCCACCTTTTGATCGCGGTGGTGTTGGGTGGCATCGTGCACCCCTTCGGCGCGTTTCTGGGCGTCATCGCCGTCACCCTGATCGAGGCGTTTCTGCAAAACGTGGTCGCCCGCAGCATGGGCCTTTCCGGCGCGGCCGAGATGATGATCTTTGGCGTGGTGCTGGTTGCGGTGCTGATTAAGTACCCCGGCGGCATCTGGTCGGTGATCGCAAGGATCTGGCCGGAGTTCACCTTCCCGCGCTCGCCCGCGACCCAGGCAACGCCCGCGCCCGCCGTGCCCGAGGTTCAGCCCGTGCATGTGGAGAAAGCGGCCAAGCATTTTGGCGGTCTCAAGGCACTGGATGGGGTCAGCCTGCACATCGGCAAGGGCGAGATCATCGGCCTGATCGGACCAAACGGCGCCGGCAAATCGACCCTCTTCGATCTGTTGTGCGGCCTAACCATTCCCACCGAAGGGTCGGTTGCGATCCTGGGGCAGACGGCCTCGAAGAATCTGACACGTCTGGTGCGGTTCGGGGCGGCGCGGACGTTCCAGCATGTCAAGCTGATCGACCATCTGACGGTTCTGGAAAACGTGGCCTTTGGCGCGCATGTGACCGAAAAAACCGATCTGTTTCGGAGCATGACGGGCTTGGACCGGGCCGCCGAGACCCGGATTTTCGACCGAGCCTGGGATGCGCTGCGGAAGACCGGCCTGGAAGAGCTGGCCAATGCCAAGACCAGCACCCTGTCGATGGGGCAGGCCCGGCTGGTCGAGATCGCCCGCGCCCTCGCCTCGAACCCGACGCTTTTGATGCTGGACGAACCGGCGGCTGGCCTTCGATCCGGCGAAAAGCGGCTCTTGGCGGATCTGCTGCACGAATTGCGCGGGCAGGGGATGTCGATCCTGCTGGTGGAGCACGACCTGGAATTCGTCGTATCCTGCGTCAGCCGGATCTATGTGCTAAACCGGGGCACCCTGCTGTCCAGCGGCACCCCGCAAGAGGTGCAGAACGATCCGGCTGTGATCGAAGCTTACCTGGGGATGAGCAATGCCTGACCTCAAAATCGAAAACCTGTCCGTCGGCTATGGCAAACACCCGGTTCTAAGCGACCTGTCCATGGGGCTTGACGCCGGCGAAGCGGTGGCGCTGCTGGGCGCGAACGGCGCCGGGAAAACCACGCTGCTGAAGGCGGCCCAGGGCATCCTGCCGCTGTTTGGCGGGCGCGTGATTTTCGACGGCGAAGACATCACCGCGCTCAGCAGCGACCGGCGCGTGGCGCGCGGCATGGTGCTGGTTCCCGAAAACCGGGAGCTCTTTCCCACGCTGGATGTGCGCACCAACTTGGAGCTGGGCAGCTATCTCAAGCCCATGGGCCGCCATACTCGGCTGGATTGGGTTTATTCGCTGTTCCCGATCCTGGCCGAACGCAGTCGCCAGCAGGTCAAGACGTTGTCGGGCGGCGAACAGCAGATGGTGGCGATCGGGCGCGCGTTGATGTCGTCGCCGCGCCTTTTGATGCTGGACGAACCGTCCATCGGTCTGGCGCCCAAGATCATCCGGGAAATCTTTGATGTGATCGGCAAGCTGCGCGACGAGGGCATGACCATCCTGCTGGTGGAACAGAACGCCCGGCTGGCCCTGGGCGCGTCGCAGCGCGGCTATGTGATGGAAATCGGCCATCTGGTCGTCGAAGGCACGGCGCGCCAGCTCGAATCCGACGAACGGCTCAAGAAGGCGTATCTGGGGATGAACACCAAGACAGCCGACGAAAACAGCCCGTGAACATCACGGATCGATTGGCGGGAATATCGGGAAAGAAAGGGACAGACGTGTCGGAAAATTATGATGCGATTATCGTAGGCGCGGGCCACAATGGTTTGGTCACCCAAGCCTATTTGCAGCGCGCGGGGCTCAAGACCATCTCACTGGAACGCGGCGCGGTTGCCGGCGGGGGGCTTTCAACCGTTGAGTTTCCGGGGCGTGAAGGGTTCAAGCACAACACCCATGCCTATTTCCATCGCGGCATCCCCCAGACGCCCTGGTTCAAGGATCTGGAGCTGGAAAAGCACGGGGTCGAATACTACAGCAACGATCTTTATGTCACGATCCTGCTGGACGACGGCAACACGCTGGAGTGGTGGAACGATTTCGAAAAGACCTATGCGTCTTTCGCCCGTATCAGCAAGGCTGACGCCGACAAACTACGCTGGTGGCGCGAACGCTTCGTGTCGATCACGCGGGATATCCTGGCGCCCGAAGCGCGGCAGAAACCGGTGCCCGCCGATGTGCGCCGCGAACGGCTGGAACAGACCGAAGACGGCCGGTTTCTGCTAGAAGTGTCGCAGCTGTCGCCCTTTGAATTTGTCCAGCGGGAATTTAAGCACCCGACCATTCAGGGCGGATTGCTGTTCATCAACGGCATGCGCGAGGTCGATCTGCGCGCCAAGGGCTTTGGCCACCACATCGCCTCGCTCTTTGCAACGCCCGCCCGGGTGCAGACCTGCCGTGGCGGATCGAACGGGCTGGCGCAGGGGCTGGTCCGCGCGGTCCAGGCGGCGGGAGGCACCGTGCGCACCAATGCGCCGGTCAAACGCATGATCGTCGAGGACGGGCGCTGTGCCGGGGTCGAGCTGGAAAGCGGCGAGGTTATTCGCGCAAGCCGGCTGGTGGCCTCGGCGCTGAACCCGAACCTGACCTTTGGTCAGATGCTGGACAAGGCCCACCTGCCACCTGAACTGGAACAAAAGGTCGACGGCTTCCAGTACAACAAGCTGGGCCCGCTCTTTGCCATCCACCTCGATCTGGACGAGCCGCCGATCTACAGCGTTTCGGACAAAAAGCCCTGGGTGCAGGATTCGCTCATGGTTATCATGGGACTGAACCATGTTGACGATTTCGTCAACATGGCCGAGGCGCACGACCGCAATCAAACCGGCCATCAGGTGCTATGGGGCGGCACGCCGACAATGCTCGATCCCAGCCAGGCGCCGGCCGGCAAGCACACCGCGTTCATGTGGGAGAAGACACCCTTTGCGCTGGATGGCGACCCCGAAAACTGGCGCAGCGCGCGCGGTCCCCACGGCGCGACGATGTTCGATCTGTGGTGTAAATTTGCGCCCAACCTCAGAAACGCCACCCTGGCGATGTCGAGCCAAAGCCCGCTAGACACCGAAGAGCAGAACCCGAACATGCGCGCGGCGGATGTGCTGATGGGCTCGTTTTCGAACGGGCAGGTCGGTATCAACCGTCCGTTCCCCGGCTTCGGCGAATACCGGACCCATATCGACAGCCTTTATCTGTGCGGCTCCGCCTGCCATCCGGGCGGCAATATCACCGGGTATCCGGGGCTGAACTCGGCCCGTGAAATCCTGCAAGACCTTGACCTGGGAGAACCGAAATGACCGATCTTGTTCTGATTGACGACGCGGGCGAACCGGCCATCAACCCGCCGTTCTTTCCTTCCCACCTTGGGGACATGCCGCAATCGCGCGCCTGGAAAAGAGCGGTGCACGGAGACGGCGTGGTCAGCGCCGGCATATGGGAATCCGATCCCGGCACCTGGGTGATGGACTACGAGGTCTGGGAATTTTGCAGCATTATTTCGGGCCGCTGCACGATCACGCCGGAAAACCAGGGGCCGGCGCATCTTGGCCCCGGCGATTCCTTTGTTTGCCAGCCCGGATTGCGCGGCACCTGGACGGTGGAAACGCCGTTGCGAAAGAACTTTGTCGTCTACCGTGCGGACTGACGCCCGGGACGGTATCGGCGGATACAGACAGAAATCCGCTTGAACAAAAGACTTGCTCAGACCCCGGACATCCTGCGCCGGGCCTGTTCAACAGGAGGTTTCAACACATGCACTTTAACATCAAAGCCGGACTGTTTGCCGTGGCAAGCGCGTTAACATTCGCAAGCTCGGCCGTGGCCGACGATAAGCCCACCTTTACCATCGGGGCAATCCTCAGCACGACGGGGCCGGCCGCCGCATTGGGCGTGCCCGAAGAACACGCGCTGCGGCTGCTGCGCGATACCCTCGAAGCATCGGGCGATCTGCCGTTCAATCTGCGCTTTGTCATGTATGACGACAAGACCGACCCGACCGAAGCGGTCAACCTCACGCGCAAGTTGATCGAAGAAGACGTCGCGCATGTCGTGATCTGCTGCACCACAACGCCGGCCTCGATGGCGATCCTCGATGTGGTCAACGAACACAAGACGCCGATGATCTCGATGGCGTCGGGCTCGACCATCATCGAGCCGGCCAGCGAACGCTACTGGACCTTCAAGACCACGCCCAGCGAGCGGTTGATGTTTGTGCGCGTGTTCGACCACATGCGCGCCAAGGGGATCAAGACGCTTGCCTTTGCCGGGAACCAGGATTCCTACGGCGAATCGGGCTGGAACGTCTTTAAGGAAATGGCCGTGGCCGAAGAGTTCGAAGTTGTGAGCGACGTCTGGTTCGCGCGCGGCGACAGCAACCTGACACCGCAGGCCCTGCGCGCCAAGGCGGCGACACCGGATGCCGTTTACATCCATGCGATCCCGCCCTCGACCAACCTCATGCATCAGGCGCTGAACCGCGTTGGTTTCGACGGCGATGTCTATCACGGCGCCGGCGCCGCGAATAACGCGTTCCTGTCAATTGCCGACGGCGAGGCGGATGGCGGCTATGTCGGTGTGGGCGCCGTTCTGGTGGCCAACCAGCTGCCGGACGATTTCCCGCTGAACGCGGTGCTGCGCGATTTCACCACGCTGTATGAGGCCGAATTTGGCGCCGGCAAGGCCGACATGTTCTCGGTTTCGGGCTGGGATGCCGGCCGGGTCGCGGTTCATGCGGTTGGAAAAGTGGCCACCGCCGACGGCGCATCGACAGAGCTTGGCGCACAGCGGCAGGGCATTCGCGATGCCATCGAAACAACCACCGGCTTCGAAACAACCTCCGGCGTGTTTAATTTCAGCGCCGAAGATCACCTTGGCCTCGACAGTTCGGCCCTGATGGTCGCAACCGTCAAGGACGGCAAATTTCATCTGGAGGACTGATGGCCTTGACCACTGCACATGAAAAAAAAGCCACAATGCCGGACACCGATGCCATGCGCGCATTGATCCAGAACTACCTGGAAGCAATGCAGACCGACGACATCGAAACCGTCGCGGCGCTCAGCGTGGATGACCCCTATCTTGAGTATCCCGGCGGGGTGAGCTTTACCGCCCTCGAAGAGTTGCTGAAATGGTCGCACGGACGCCACAAATTCGTCCGTCACCAGATCGAAAGGGTGGAGCCGGTCCCGGCGCAGCCCGGTAAAGCGACGCCGGTTTGGGTCAACGGTACGCTGCGCGGCGCCTTTGCGGATGGTGAGACATACGAAGGCATCCGTTTCGCCTATCGCTTCGAAGTGGTCGGTGGGAAGGTATCCCAGACCGTCCTATGGAGCGACATGTCCGAATACATTCGGCGCCACCGCTCATAGGTTCAAAACCAAACCCCTTACCCAAACCCCTTACATCGCCGCGTGGAACGCGGCGATGTAAGGGGTTTGGGCCTACGCTTTTGGGCCTACGCTTTTGGGCCTACGCTTTTGGGCCTACGCTTTTGGGCCTACGCTTTTGGCGCCCATGCTGTAACTCACGATACACCTCGGCCCCGCCACGTTTGACATAAACAGTGGGGTAGGGAGGACGATATGTTTCAGCATGACAATAACAACAATGGCACGCGCCCCGCGCGCGGCCTGTGCCATAGCGCATGGCCGGGCGGACGCCACATTGCGCGCGCCCTGCCCACCGGGCTGCGCGCCGCACAGATAGGCGGAGGCACGCCGGAATGACGCGCTCGCAATTCGCCTATATTCTCCCGGTCCTTCTGTTTCTGGTGCTGCTGTATTTCCTGCCGATGTTCAAGATCGTCGGGATCAGCCTGGAATTCCCGGATTTCGATCTGAAACACTACGTCAAGCTGTACGAAAGCAATGCGGTGCGCCGGATTGCCTGGACCACCTTTGTCATCTGTACAGCCACAACGATCATCACCGTCTTTCTGTCCTATATCTTGGCCTATGACCTGCGGTTCGCATCGCCGGGCCGTCAGAAATTCATGTTCATGCTGGTGCTTTTGCCGCTGTGGACATCCGCCCTGATCCGCTGTGTCGCCTGGCTGATTCTGCTGCGGCAGAACGGGCTGGTGAACGAAGCGCTTATGTTCGTCGGGGCCATCGATACGCCGCTGGAGCTGGTGCGCAACAAGATCGGCGTGATCGTCGGCATGGTGCACTTCCTCGTGCCCTTTGCGGTGCTGACCCTCTATGCATCCTTCCGGGACATCGACGAACGCCTGATGCAGGCCTCGCGCAGCCTGGGCGGGCGACGCATTGACACGCTGAGCAAGGTGTTCCTACCGCTCAGCGCCACGGGCGTGCTGCAGGCGGTCACACTGACCTTCGTGTTCTCGCTTGGCTTCTATGTGACGCCGGCCCTTCTGGGCGGTGGGCGGACCGTCATGCTTTCGGAATACGTCTCAGTCTCCGTCCTGCAAACGCTCAGGTGGGGCTTGGGCACGGCGATCTGCATCGTGCTTGCCGTCTTGTGCATCGGGTTGGTGTTGCTCAGCCAACGCGCAATCAAACGCTGGAACGGAGCGGTGGCCTGATGAATCCCGATTTCACCTCCTATTTTTGGAAAACCGTGTCTCTGGTGATCGCGTTTTTCCTGGCCGCGCCAGCGATTGTCATCATCCCGGTTTCGCTGACACCGTCGAACTATATCGAAATGCCCGGGGTGTCGGATTTCAGCCTGCGGCACTATCACGAACTGCTGAAAGACAACCGCTGGACCACGGCGGCCTGGGACAGCCTGCGCATCGCGCTGTTGTCGTCCTTTCTGGCGACAAGCCTGTCGCTGGTGGCCTCGATCGGGATCTGGAGATCGCAAAGCAAATGGTCGGCGGCGATTCAGTCGGCGCTGCTGGTACCGCTGATTATTCCGCAGATCGCAACCGCGCTGGCCCTCTATTCGATCTGGGTTCAGACCGGGCTGTACGACACGCTGATTGGTGTGGCGATTGCCCATGCCATCCTGGCGGTTCCGTTCTGCATCGTCACGATCTCTTCCTCGCTGTCCAACCTCGATCCGCGTCTGGACAAGGCCGCGCTTAGCCTCGGCGCCAGCCATTTCCGGTCGATGTGGGATGTTCTGATCCCCTCGCTCAAACCCGGTATCGCGGCGGCGGCGCTGTTTTCATTCGTGCTGTCCTGGGACGAGGTGGTGGTCACCCTTTTCGTCGCCAGCCGGTCGGTATCGACACTGCCCCGCGAAATCTGGAACGGTGTGCGTGAAAACCTCGATCCGAGCGTCGCGGCGGTTTCGACCCTGTTGATCCTCATTAGTATCTGCATCGCTCTTGTTGCCTGGGCCAAGGATTTGTCGGTGCGCGCAAAAAGCGGAGAAAGACAATGAACGATATGAAAACGCGCGGCAAATTTCTGGATATGGACACGTTCGAGGCGGTCAGAATCGACAACGTGTCAAAGTATTACGGCGCGGTGGCCGCTGTTAAGGATGTCGATTGCACCGTGCAATCGGGTGAATTTCTGACCCTGCTGGGGCCGTCTGGGTCCGGGAAGACGACGCTTTTGATGATGCTCGCGGGCTTTACCACACCCTCCGAAGGGCAGATCTGGGTCGATACCAAGGACATCACCCATGTACCGCCGGAACAGCGTAACTTTGGCGTGGTGTTCCAGGGCTACGCGCTGTTTCCGCATATGACCGTGTTCGACAACGTGGCCTATCCGCTGCGTCTGCGCAAAATGCCCGCGCGGCAGATCCGGCAGAAGGTCGAACAGATCCTAAGCCTGGTCCGGCTCGATGCCTATGCGGATCGGCATCCGCGGCAATTGTCGGGCGGGCAGCAGCAGCGGACGGCGCTGGCCCGAACGCTGGTCTACGATCCCATCCTTATCCTGCTCGACGAATCGCTTGGAGCGCTGGACAAACAGCTGCGCGGCGAGCTGCAACAAGAACTGAAGGCGCTGCACCGCCAGCTGGGGCGCACCTTTGTCAACGTGACGCACGACCAGCAGGAAGCGCTGGACATGTCGGACCGGATCGTCGTGATGAACGAAGGCGGGGTCGAACAGATCGGCACGCCCCGGGAACTTTACGAACGCCCCAATTCGCGTTTTGTCGTGGAGTTTTTGGGCGACAGCAATTTGCTGCCGACCTCCCTGGCGTTTGGCGGCACCGACGATCCGTCGCGCAGCGCCCTGATCCGACCCGAGGCGATTTCAATCGGCGCAAGCGACACGAAACCAACCGGCGAAGATCAGATGATGGTCCGGGCCACCGTCCGTTCAACCTCCTATTTCGGGTCCGATCAGCTGGTCGAGGTCGCGCTGGACAGTGGCCTGACCCTGCGCGTGCGGGTGAATTCGGCCCATGCCATTCCCATCGAGGAAGGTGGCAGCGTTTCGATCTCCTGGGAACGGCGCAATCTTCACCTCGTGGACAATTGACCAAGTGGCCAAAACTAGCTCGAGCATATGAACGAAAGGACCAAAATCATGAGCGTACCGATCAACCCCAAGAGCATTGCCCCGCCCGCAAGCCATTACAACCATGGCTTTTACATTCCGGCCGGCGCGGCGATTATGACGCTGTCCGGCCAACTGGGTGAACACGCGGATGGTTACTGCCCGGAAGACGCCGGCGAACAGGCCCGCATCGCCTGGCACAACATCAAGGCGATTCTCGCCGAAAAAGGCTTTGGCGTCGAAAACGTCGTGAAAGTCACAAGCTACATTGTCGGCGAAGAAAACATCGATCCCTATGTCGCCGTCCATCGCGAAATTGTCGGCGACCACATGCCGCCCTGGACCCTTGTGGCCGTGCCCGCGCTTGGACGGCCGCAGTACAAGATCGAGGTCGACGTGATGGCGGCCGGATAACGTAGAAATTCCTCCCTGACTTGGCCCGGTAGATCCATGTCTGCCGGGCATTTTTTTGCGTTTGGATCGACGCGGAAACGCGCCATAAGACGCGCAGATGTATCCAAGGATACGGACGCCTTCGGAAGAGTTCATTAGCTATCGAACCAATCAAGGAGGATCAAAATGTCCGGTATCAGCGGCGCGGCGAAGGTCGCACACCAAAATGAAGCGCAGTTCCTGGATTGGTTGAAGGAACAGGCGCAACGCGTCGAAGACGAAAGCCGTATTCCGCAGGATGTGTTCAACGAACTGGTGGGGCGAGATTATTTCCGCATGTCCCAGCCCCGGCGGCACGGCGGGCTTGGCCAGGAACCGTCGGTGTCGTGGGCCCGGGTCATGGATCTGGCCTCCGGCTGCGCGTCCTGCGCCTGGGTTGTCGGGCTAGTCACCGCAAATGTGCTAATGGTGGGCAAATTCTCCGAACAAGCGCAGCGCGATGTCTTTGGCTGCGGCAAACCGGCCGTGGTGCCGATGCTGACCGGGGGCGTTGGGTTTAACGTGACGATTGAACGCCGCGACGGCGGGATCAACCTGTCGGGCAGCTGGCGCTATGCCTCGGGCATCGACAACGCATCCTGGGTTGGCCTGCTGGTGGATATCCCGAACCCGGGTGGCGAAGGTGCCGAACCCTATGTGGTGCTGATCGAGGCGGAGAATTTCCGGATCGACCATTCTTCCTGGCAGGTGCTGGGCATGCGCGGCACCGGGTCCAAGAACATCGAGCTTGATCCTGTTTTCGTGCCCGAACACCGTTTCATGAGCTGGAAGGCGCTGCAGGCCGGGGAAAAGCACCCCGACTGTGAAAGCGACGAAGCGATCTATGATTACCCGCTGAACAGCATCTTCGCGATGTCGGTCGCCGCGCCCACCTTTGGCGTCGCCGCCGCCGTGGCCGATGAATACCGCGCAGTCATCTGCAAGCGGGTCAACTCCGCGACGCGCCAGGCCCAGATCGACGACCGCATGGCCCATATCCAACTGGCGATGTCGCAGGCGAATATGTCGATTGCCCGCGATACGCTGCTGCGCGACGCCGATTTGATACTGCGCAAATGCTACAGCGGCGGCCCCTCCCGAGAGCTGCGGGCCGAGGTGCGGTCCCGCATCGCCGCAACCAGCGCCGCGGTGCTGAATGATGCCCAGGGCATTTTCCGCTCAGTCGGCGGCAGCCTGCTGCCGTCCAACACGCGCATGCAGCGCTTGTTCCGCGACCTTCACGCCATGAGCTCCCATTTCCTTCTGCAAAAGGAACCGATCGGAGAGCTTTACGGCCGCCTGCTGCTTGATCTCGATCTGCCCGCCGGCGCGCGCCTCTAACACTTAAGAAAAGGACGACCCACATGACTGTGCAAACCTTCAACCCAACCGATGCCGCGTTCAAGGCAACGGATGATGAAACGATTTTCGACAAATTCCAATATTCCGCCGCCGTGCGCGCGGGCGATTTCATCTATGTCGCGGGCCAGATCGGCCTGAACCCCGATGGCTCAATGCCCGATGACCACGCCCAGCAGATCCGCAATGCCTTCGACCGGATGAAACTGGTGCTTGAGGCGGCAGGCGCCGGGTTCGAACATATCGTCGAACTGGTGTCGTACCACGTCAATATCTCTGAAAACCTTGGGGATTTTGTCCAGATCAAACAGGATTACATTGGCGAGCCCTACCCGACCTGGACCATCCTCGAAGTCGCCGGCCTGGCCCGGCCGGGGTTGATTATCGAGATCAAGGCGACTGCCTATCTACCCACCTAAGGCAGGCGCGTGGTCGGATGCGCCATCCTCCCATGGTGTGTCCGGCCGTACGATTTTCCGGCAACGTTCAAAGGGAAAGCCCATGCAGTTTGTGAATTCGAAATGTATCGATCAAGGGGATTACCGGCGCAGCCTTGGCCGGTTTCCCACCGGCGTTGCCGTCGTCGTGGTGCAGGACGGGGAAGATGCCCATGGCGTCACGGTCAACTCCTTCACCTCGGTCAGCCTGACGCCAAAGCTGGTGCTGTTCTGCCTCAAGAACGAAAGCCGGCAGTTGGAGCGGATCCGCGCCCGCAAGAAGCTGACGATCAATTTCCTGTCCCAGGCGCAGCAGGATGTTTCCAGGCGCTATGCCGGCAAGGCCGAGGCGGCAAGCGCCGACTACTTCTCGCAAGGATCGGGGTATTCATGGATCAAGGGCGCGCCGGTGGTCTATCGCTGCGAAATCGAAAATGTCGTGCCGGCGGGCGATCACCAAATCCTGGTGGTCCGTGTGAACGATATGGGCGAAGAGAAAGCCGAAGACGCGCCGTTGGTCTACTACGCCGGGGCCTACTCGGAAATCCGCACCTCCGAAAGCCGGGTGTAGGCCGGCCCGCCGGGGGGACTGCGAGGGGACCGCGTTCTAATGTCGGGCACCGCCACATCCGCGCTAGGGCAGGTTGTGAACGCGCTGGCGGTCAGCGCTGACACCGCCTGCGTGACGGTGCCGGATGGCTGGGCCCAAGGGCAGACCGCGTTTGGCGGCTTCACCGCCGCCATGGCGCTGTCCAGCGCGCAGCGCGTTCTGGCGGACCTGCCGCCGCTGCGGTTCGCCCAGATGACCTATCTTCGGCCCGTGGTCGGCGCGCTGCGTTTTGCGGTAACCAAGCTGCGCGAAGGCCGCAGCGGCAGCTTTGTCCGGGTCGAATGCACATCGAGCGACGCGCTGGTCTTTGTGGCCAGTTTTGGGTTCTTCCACCCCCGGCCCAGCGGGGTTGCGCACCGCTTTGTGCCGTTTCCTGATGTGCCGCCGCCCGCGTCCTGCCCGGACATCGGCATCTATAGCGGGCGCCCGGATTTCCTGTCGCGTTTCGATATGCGTTTGGGCGGCGGGGCGCTGCCGGTGACCGGATCGGATTGCCCCGAAATTACCCTATGGAGCCGTCTGGCCCAGGCCCGCGATCTGCGGCCGGATGTGGCGCTGCTGGCCGTCGCGGACAGCCATCCGCCCGCGGTCATGACGGCCCTGCCGGATCTGGCGCCGCTCAGCACGATTTCCTGGGATCTGGCGCTGACGCAGGTTCCCCCCACGGCATCGGCGTGGATCTGCCTGCAGGCTTCCAGCCGACAGGCACAGGACGGCTATTCGTTGCAGGAAACCGCCTTGTTTGACGCAGATGGCGCGTTTCTCGGCTGGTCACACCAAACGGTGGCCGTATTCGGCTAGAATGGTTTGCGGGGCATGGTTTTGGCGCTTGCCTTGACCTGCCACTTGGTGACATTTGGACGCCATGGCCGACGAAAAACCCAGCAGATCCAGCACCAGGCGCGGCGGCGCCACCCGCAAGACCCGCCGCAAGACATGGGGCGACAAGGTGCTGAGCGTCGAAGATCAACGGTCCGCGCGGATGGAGATCCTGTTTGAGACTGCCGCGCGCATGTTCAACCGCTATGGCTATCACGGCGCGTCGATGAACGCCCTGACCAAGGAACTGGGGCTTACCAAGGGCGCCTTGTACTACTACGTCAGGGACAAGGCCGACCTTCTGTATCAGCTGCACCTGCATTCCGCCGAATGCAGCCGCGCGGCGCATCAACGCGGCGCCGCCGAAGGCCAGACGGGGTTCGAACGTGTGCGGCTGATTATCAAATACCACCTTGAACATGTGACTACATCGCGATCCGAAACCTTCATCATGCTGCACGAGGGCACGCTGGATGACGAACGCCTGGCGCATATCCGCAGCCTGCGCAAAGCGCTTGAACTTGACCTGAGGGACCAGATCGAAAGCGGCCTGGCCGATGGATCGATCGCGCCATGTGATCCCAAATTGGCCGCCTTCACGATTGTTGGGGCGCTGGCCTGGGTCACAAAGTGGTATGTGCGGGACGGAGATTGGACCTCGGCCCAGGTTTCGGCGGCGATGTCCGATATGCTGTCCCGGATGATTGCGCCGTCTCAATCCAGCGCGCTGGCCATACCGTTGCGCTAGGACCAGCGCCAGTTTTGACAGAAAAACACAGATCTATTGATCGTTTGTTCAATTATTTGAACGGCGCGGTTTTGAATATTTTTTCGCTATGTCAAGCAGCTAAAGGCACTCTTAAGCGCAAGTCAAGTTTCTCATTGCCAGACTTTAAACGGTCGTTTAAATTCCATCCACACCCAGTTGGGGGAGCGGAGATCGACATGGCTTTTTCTGTTGAAACGCGGCAAGACATCGCCGTGGTGCGCATGGATGACGGCGGGATGAACCTGCTGTCGCGCCACTTCAACGCGCAATTGATCTCGGCGCTGGAACAAGCTGCACAGACCACCTGCAAGGCCATTGTCCTGACGGGGAACGCCCGGGCGTTCTGTGCCGGCGCGGACGTATCCGTGTTGGATGACGCGGTGCTGAATCTGGACCCGAACCTGCAATATGCCGTTGCCGATGCAATTGCGCGGCTGAACCGGCCGCTTGTGGCCCTAATCGAAACCTGCGCCATTGGCGGCGGGCTGGAACTGGCCATGATGTGCCATTACCGCGTGGCGACGGCGTCGGCCAAGGTCGGGCTGCCCGAGGTGACCCTGGGCGTGCTGCCCGGCGCCGGCGGGACCCAGCTTTTGCCCCGCGCAATCGGGCTTGAGCTGGCACTGAACGCAATGCTCAGCGGCCGCGTCATGTGCGCGGACAAAATGCCCGCAGGTCTGTTCGACAAGCTGACAGGTGACGATGACGCCGACAATGACGCGCTGGGGACCGCCATCGCCTTTGCCATCGGCATCGCGGATCGACGCCCGCTGCCCCGCCTGCAGGATCGCAAGGTCGATCATCCCAACGCGGCTGGTTTTCTGGAGTTTGCCCGGACGGGCGCAGCGCGCGATCCGCGCCGGTTGCCCGGCCTGCTGCCCCTGATCGACGCGGTGGAATGCGCCGTGACCGAGCCCTACGCGCGCGGCCTTGAAAAGGAGATGCGCGCCTTTGAACACCTGCGCAGCGATCCGCGCGCCCGCGCCCTGCGCTATGCGTTTCAGGCCGAGGGCAAGGCGGCCCGCGTGCCGGGCCTGCCGCGTCAGGATGACCTGCCCGGCATCGCCACGGCGGCAGTCATCGGGGCAGGGGCTATGGGCACCGGCATCGCCATTGCGATGGTGGAGGCCGGCCTGACCGTCAAGCTCCATGATCTCGACCCGGCCGCCAGCGCGGCGGCGGTGACCCGCGCGCAAGGCACCTGGGACATCGCCCAGCAAAAGGGCCGGTTGTCCGAATACAAGGCGCAGGACCACGCTGCCCGCCTTGTCACCGCCGATGCGCATACGGACCTGGCCGATTGCGATCTGGTGATCGAAGCCGTGGCCGAGAACATGGATGTAAAACGCGCCGTCTTTGCCGCGCTGGACGCCGTGATGAAACCAGGGGCGATCCTGGCCTCGAACACCTCATCGCTTGACTTGGATGAAATTGCCGCCTGCACCACGCGGCCCGGCGATGTGATTGGGCTGCACTTCTTCAACCCGGCCAACATAATGAGGCTGGTCGAGGTAGTGCGTGGGCGCGTCACGTCGGACCGCACTCTGTCCGCCGCTCTGGATTTTGCCAAACGCCTGCGCAAGATTCCTGTGGTTTCGGGCGTCTGTGACGGTTTCATTGGCAACCGCATGATCGAAAGCTATGTCCGCCAGGCACAATCGCTGATCGAAGAGGGCGCGACCCCGGCCTCGGTTGACCGCGCGCTGGAACGCTTTGGTATGGCCATGGGGCCGTTCCGCATGCAGGATTTGGCCGGCAACGACATTATCGCCGCTACCCGTGATCGGCGCCGCGACGCTCACCCGGATCTGAAGTTTCCCGCCATCGCCGATAAGGTCAGCGGGCGCGGCTGGTTCGGCCAGAAGACCGGCAAGGGCTGGTACGATCATGTCCCAGGCGCGCGCAAACTACGCGAAAATGCCGATCTTTTGGCCCTGCTGGAGGCGCATTCCGCTGAAATTGGGCGCGAACGCCGGAAGATCAGCGATGTCGAAATCACCGAACGCTGCCTCTTTGCCCTGGTGAACGAAGGCGCGGCCATTCTGGCCGAGGGGATCGCCAGCCGGGCCAGCGATATCGATGTTGTCTATCTGAACGGCTATGGCTTCCCGCGCCATCTGGGCGGGCCGATGCACTTTGCCGAACAATTTGGCCTGTCGCGCCTTGTGCGCCGCATGGCGGAGTTTGCAGCGTTGCCGCAGGCCGATCCCGGCGTCTGGGTCCCGCACCCCTTACTGCAACAAGCCGCCGACCAGCTGATAGGCTGGCATGACCTGGAGAACGTGAAATGAAAGAGGCGGTCATCGTTTCGACAGCCCGCACGCCGTTTGCACGGTCGTGGAAGGGATCTTTCAACATGACGCATGGCGCCACCCTGGCGGGCCATGCCGTGCGCCACGCGGTGGCGCGCGCCGGCGCCTGCGATACGCTGGTCGAAGATGTCATCATGGGATGCGCCGCCCCAGAAGGCGCGACAGGCGGCAACATCGGGCGGCAATCCGCGATCCGCGCCGGGCTACCGGTTGCGGCGGCGGGCATGACGGTGAACCGCTTTTGCGCCTCGGGGCTGCAGGCGGTCGCGCTGGCCGCGCAGCGGGTCATGGTGGGCGAGGCTGAGGTTCTGGTGGCCGGCGGTGCCGAATCTATCTCCTGCGTCCAGAACCAGATGAACATGCATATGGCCCGCGATGCCTGGATCGAAGCCAACAAGCCCGAACTTTACTTGAACATGATCGAAACCGCCGAATGTGTGGCGCGGCGCTATGGCATCGACCGCGCGGCCTGCGATGCCTATGGCGCGGGCGCGCAGCAGAAAGCGGATCGCGCGGCGCGCGAAGGTCGCTTTGACGCCGAAATCGTGCCGATCGAGGTGACAACCGCCTCCGCCGACAGATTCGGTGCGCTCAGCACCCAGGCCGTCACCGCGAGCGCGGACGAAGGCATTCGCCCGGGCACAACCGAGGACAGCATATCAGGGCTGCCAGCGGTCCTGCGCGACGGTACGGTGACCGCGGGGAATGCCAGCCAGTTTTCGGACGGCGCGTCGGCCTGCGTGGTGATGGCGCGGGACAAGGCCGAAGACCTAGGGCTGACGCCGCTGGGCATTTTCCGTGGCTTTGCCGTGGCAGGCTGCGAGCCCGACGAAATGGGGATCGGCCCGGTGTTCGCGGTTCCCAAGCTTTTGCACCAAGCCGGGCTATCGGTGTCCGATATCGACCTGTGGGAGTTGAACGAAGCCTTTGCCGTGCAGGTGATCCATTGCCGCGATCACCTGGGCATCCCGGACGAGTGTTTGAACGTGAACGGCGGGGCCATCGCCTTTGGCCACCCCTACGGCGCGTCCGGGTCGCGCATGATCGGACATGCCCTGATCGAAACCCGCCGCCGTGGCGGGCGGTTCGCGGTTGCCACCATGTGTATCGGCGGCGGGCAGGGCGCGGCGGCCCTGCTGGAAACCTTCCCCACCTGATGATGCCTTACCGGAGAATGCCGCAATGACCATGTTCCCCCGCCCCCTGTTCAACGAAGATCACGAAGCCTTCCGCGCCATCGTCCGGCGGTTCTGCGAGAAGCACGTCGCACCCAACCATGCGCAATGGGCCGAGGATCACATCGTCCCGCGCGAGATCTGGCAGGCGGCCGGCGCGCTGGGGATGCTGAACGCCTGGCTGCCGGAGGAATATGGCGGCGTCGGCGACGGCATCCTTTTCGACGTCATCGTGAACGAAGAACTCAGCCGGATAGGCGCAACCGGCCCCGGGTTTTCGCTGCATTCCCTGATTGTAACGCCCTACGTTTATCACCACGGCAGCGACGCGCTGAAGACGCGGCTTTTGCCCAAGATGGTGTCGGGCGATGCAATTGCCGCCATCGCGATGACCGAGCCTTCGACCGGCAGCGATCTTGCCGCGCTGAAAACCAGCGCCACGCAGGATGGCGATGGATGGCTGGTGAACGGCCAGAAAACCTTTATCACCAACGGGCACAATGCCGATGTCATCGTCACCGCCTGTGTCACCGATCCGGCGCGGGGATCAAAGGGGATTTCCCTGCTGGTGATAGAGCGCGGCATGGAGGGGTTCACCCGCGGCCGGAACCTGCGGAAAATCGGCCAGCACGCGCAGGACACGGCCGAGCTGTTCTTTGACAACGTCCATGTGCCCGCCGAAAACATGCTGGGCCAACAGAACCAGGGCTTCAAATACATGATGCAGGAACTGGTTCAGGAACGGGTGATGATCTCTGTGCAATGCCAAGCCCGCGCCGAAGGTGTGTTCCGCGAAACGCTGGATTACGTGTCGGACCGCAAGGCGTTTGGCACGCGGGTCATCGACTTTCAGAACACCCGGTTCACGCTGGCGGATATCAAGGCCCAGTTGATGGCCGGACGCGCCTTTTGCGATCAGCTTATGGCGCTGCACGTCGAAAAGAAACTCGATCCGGTGCAGGCGGCGGCCGGCAAACTGTGGCATTCCGAAATGCTGGGCCGCGTGGCCGATGCCTGCCTGCAGCTGCACGGCGGGTTCGGATACATGGAGGAATACCCGGTGGCCCGCGCCTATGTAGATGCCCGGATCGAACGCATCTATGCGGGCACGTCAGAGATCATGAAAGAGATCATCGGCCGATCACTTGGCCAAGAGGCGCTGTGACCGACACCTATCGGGGCAGGTGGGCAAAGAGCAGCATGGCGTGCCCGGGCTTGGAGCGCAACCATCCGGCCTCCCGCCTATTCACCAACTAAAAAAGATGGGGACCTGATGACCCAAAATCGCCTGACAGCCGGAAACCCCTTTCCCAAGATCACCGTTCCAGTGCTGGGCGGCACCGAGATGACACTGGGTATGCCACGCAACGGCCTGGATTGGCAGCTGGTCGTCGTCTATCGGGGAAAACACTGTTTTGTCTGTGCAAATTACCTCAAGGAATGGAGTGCGGCGCGGTCAAACTTGACTGCCATCGGGATCGACATCGTCGCCGTATCCGCCGATTCCCTGGCGCGGGCCGAAACGCACATACCCGATCTCAACCTGAATTTTCCGGTAGGCTACGATCTGGGGATTGAGGACATGCGCAAGCTTGGGCTGTACATCTCGAGCCCGCGGTCGCCAGAAGAAACCGACCGGCCCTTTGCCGAACCGGGACACTTTGTGGTCAATGCCAAGGGCCTATTGCTAGTCGCCGATGTCTCCAACGCACCCTTTGCGCGCCCGCCCGTGAACTACTTTGTCGAGGGGTTGCGTTTTATCAAGGATCCGGCCAACAACTATCCGATCCGCGGGACCTTCCAGAGATAAAATCCATATACTTCATTATGCGTTTTTATACTTGGTGGGCTTTGTTGCACAAATGGTGTGAGGGATTCACTGTTTGAATCCAGTGGGGTAGCAACGGTGCATGAGCAGTTGGTCCCCTACGAGGTACAAGACCAGGAACTGGCCTTCGTACAACACGGCGCTGAAGCAGCGCGGTTCGCTATCAATTTGGTTTGATCCTGAGATGTCGTGGCATGCGCTGCCGACAGGCAAGCGGGGGCGTCAGCCCGAGTTCAGCGATGCAGCGATCCAGATTTGCCTGACGATGAAGGTGTTGTTCGGCATGCCCCTCCGGCAAACCACCGGGTTCGTCGAAAGCCTCCTCCGTCTGGCAGGACTGGACTGGAAAGTCCCGGACTTCAGCACCCTGTGCCGCCGTCAGAAGACACTGAACGTCGCCATCCCGTACCGGGGCGGATCGGGACCGCTCCACCTGCTGATCGATGCCACCGGGATCAAGGCCGAGGGCGAAGGAGAATGGAACGCGCGCAAACATGGCGGATCAAAGAAACGCCTGTGGCGCAAGCTTCATCTCGGTATGGATGAGGAAACACGGGAGATCCGCGCGGTCGGCGTCACGACAAGCAATATCGGCGATGCCCCGATGCTGCCCGATCTTCTGGACCAAATCCCGCCCGATCAGGAGATTGCCACGGTCACCGCTGACGGGGCCTATGACACGCGCAGGTGTCACAATGTGATTGCCGCTCGAGGTGCCGCTGCCGTCATCCCGCCGCGCAAGAATGCGCAGCTGTGGAAGCCAACGACAGCGGGCGCCATCGCGCGAAACGAAGCCGTGAGGGCCTGCAAATATCTCGGACGCGCCTTATGGAGAAAATTGACCGGCTACCACCGCCGAAGCCGCGCAGAGACGCAGATGAACTGCGTCAAACTTCTCGGCCAAGGCCTCATGGCGCGAGACTTCGACCGGCAGGTTGCGGAGCTCCAAGTCCGGATCGCGGTGCTCAATCGCTACACGGCCCTTGGCATACCCATCACAGAGCCCGTAGGATAGGTCCGTCTGGGGAAGGGGAAGTCCGCTCAAACCCCGATTTGTGCAACAGAGCCGTTGCACCGCCGTTATCCCACCTTCGCCGGTTCGGGTTTTCGAAAGTTGAAATCACAAATTTCACCGCCGCCGGCGATGGTTTCGCGGACGTCCACTCGAATGGGCTTGTCCGAGACATTCACCTCTGCATGCCAAGCCGTGTCCCATGCACACAGAATTGGGGTGAGGTCAGACCGGCCGACGTTCCAGAAATACTCGTGGAACGGGCAGGCCAAGACACAGAGCGAGACCTGGTCTGGACCATGTCTGTCTTCGACAGCCATCCCGTTCCCCCACAAGGCTTTGGCAACCATCGAAGGACCGCGCCTTACAACGCCTTCGAACGGGTCGCGTTCCAAACGCAGCCAAGTCCGGATCACACTCCGTGCAAGCCATGTGCCGCTCACGCCAAAGGCGGCGCCGGCAATCCTGACGGCTTCGACGGGCGAGATAGCAGCGTCGCGTTCCAAAAGGATAACAGACGCGTGCAGGCTTTGTGCGAGTGCCAGGTTGAACCTGTGCGCACCGTCGGTGCCCGGCATCGTGCTGCGCGGCAAACGCGCGATTTCGCCGCGCAGGTTTCGCCACGTGAACCTGATCCCTGACTGACGCGAAAGGTTTCGCGCGAACTCTATCTGCCAAAAGGCAGCCATCATGCGTCTCACGGCGTCGCCTCCTTCGTTGCGATTTGTGTCATTTCCGGTCGTTAATAAACTTCCTTTTGGGCAGCTTCGGACGCTCCGGGTTTGCCGATGAACCGCGACATTCCACACGGTCAATCATGTTGGCTGGCTCCATCTACACGCTTGTTGCCCTGTCCTTCAGAGTTCGCTTCCTGAATTCCGTGGGCGACATACCTTGCGCAGCACGAAAGGCCCGGTTGAATGGTCCGATCGACGAAAAGCCAACGTCGTAGGCGACGCTTTGAATCGGGTAGTCCAGCTTCATCGGGTCGGTCAAAATCAGCCTCGCTTGTTCGATACGGTAGCTGTTCACGAAACTCGGGAAGTTGCGGAAACCCAGCTCCTTGTTGATCGCGCGTCTGAGGCGATGCTCCCGGGTTTCGAGATGTGCGGCGAGTTGCGCTATGGTGAGACCTTCCTCTTGCCACAGCCCCTCATCCATCGCCGATTGCGCGCGACCGGCCAGGAGCTCGTCGGCGGGTGACCCGGGGCTGATCTGATCTGGCGCATCGGGCTTCGAAGGCCAGATCTCCGACACGGGCCGCACCGCCCACACGAGGAACGCCGTGGCGAAACACAGAAACGCAGCGGCGTGGATCGCGAATGCCCAGTCGGGGAGTTCATCGTCTTGCCCAGTGAGCTCCAGGCCGGTGATGACGATGACCGCCGCTGCCATCATCAACAGGAACCATTTCCGAAACTGCCGGCGCTCTTCGACGAGGTCTCCGTCGCCACTCGCGACGACCACAAACGCGAGATGGCTGAACAGGATGATGACCGCGATGCCGCGTGTGAGGTCGGCAAAGGGAACAGCCGGCGGAAGCCATGCGCCGGCGATCACGACAAAGCCGACGGCAATCTGCCAACGTGCGAAGCTCACCTCGTCGACAAAAAGCTCGTGCGAGGCCCAGTACCCCAGGATTGGCACAAACCTTGCCAGCCCGATCAGGATCGCGGCCGTGGATCCTGCTGGCACCGGGACATGCGGGGAGGACACGAGCAGATAGCAGCACAGTCCAACGCAGAACGCGGCCACCGACAGCGATTTCCGTGTCGGCCTGAGCCGAACTGAGAAGAGTGCGGCGCACGCCAACAGGGCCGTGACTGCACCGCCGCGCAGGAAGACGTCAAGAATGCCCGAAGTTTCGCTCATGCCCCAAAGACACATGCAGGACGTCATTTCGTCAACACGGACTCGCTGATCGATTCCAAAGAATGCTGGTCGAATCCGAAGATTCTCATGCGGTTTCAGAAATCGGCGCGCATGGACGAGGCCGAACGGTCACCAATCCGGAAACGGAAACCGGAGTGACCACATGACACAGATCCTCGATGCCGCCCAAGACCTTCTGGCACTGTATGTCGACGTATTCGGAGGCGACCTCCTGCGCTATCTTCTCGGCGCCGGAGGCGTCTTCCTCGCGATCAATCTCGCAATGTCGCGACAACTTGCGGGCCAGAAGATCGGCGAACGCAAGATACCCGCCGGGCAGATGTGCCGCGAGATACTCGCCAGCCTGCGCACGGTCGCGATTTTCGCGACTGCCGGCACCATGATTGCCGTCGGGGCCCGAAGCGGCGTGATGAGGGTGTATCCGGATGTCTCGGACTACGGTCTCGCGTATTTCTGGATCAGCACGGCGCTCCTGATCGTCCTTCACGACGCGTGGTTCTACTGGACACATCGGGCGCTGCACTTTCCTCCGCTCTTCCGCCGGTTTCACCGACTGCATCATCGATCGAACCGACCGACGCCCTTCACATCCTACAGCTTCGATTTCGGCGAGGCCGTCGTGAACGGGATTTACCTGCCGTTGATCCTGCTCGTGCTGCCTGCGCATCCTTTGGCGCTTCTGATCTTTGTCACGCACATGATGTTGCGCAATGCACTCGCGCATTGCGGCTACGAGGTGTTTCCTGCAAGGCGGGACGGGCGTCCGCTTTTCGGCTGGATGACCACGGTCACGCATCATGACATGCATCATGCTTACGCGGGCAAGAACCTTGGTTTCTATTTCACTTGGTGGGACCGCTGGATGGGCACGGAGCATCCGGCCTATCTCGACGCCTTCAAGGAGGTCAGCAAACCGGTTACCGCAGGCTCCGTCCGGTTGGGCCTCGTGCTCGTCGTGTTGTTTCTTGGCCTCGGCGCCGGAGGTGCGCTCGCGTCGGATCTGAAGGGCAGATATGCGGCCCCAGGACTGTCTGCCATCGTTGAGTTCACGCCTTGTCAGGTGTCTCCGGACAGGCGGTGCGGCACGCTTGTCTGGATGTGGACTCCCGACGAGATGCCCCATGGCGAGATCGGCGAAGTCATCCTGCCAGACCTCGAATTCGATGGGCGGCGATGGGTCGGGCGTTTGAAAAGCCCACAGAACGGATGGGTCTTCCGAGGAGAGGTGACGGCGGTCAGCCGCGATCAACTTCACCTGAGGGGATGTGCCGGTCCCATCTGCGCGCAGCAGACCTGGTGGTCGGTCAATCACCTGGCAAAAGTTCTCGGCCATGGCCCTTGAGTGTGTAGCGTCGCTGCGCCGGAACCCGCAGTGCCACCTAGAGCATCGCGGCCTAGGCGGGTATGAGTTCGCCAAACGCCGCAGGCCTTCAGCCTCCCTCTGTGAACATCTCTTCGACGTTCTCGCTCCTGAATACGACCGCAGTCGCGTCCGTTGGCTCAGATACTTAGCCGGTTAGGTTCAAGCTGCCGTGGAGGGTGCCATCCGCGCGCTTGTCGCGCCAGACGTCTACATGCTGGATGTCGGCTCGGGAGTGGACAAGACTTGGGAGTATCTGTTTCTGCTGGTGGTTGATTGAGATTGGAATCGCCGAGGGCGTGCGGATTATTGTCGAGAAGACGTTTGGGAACGGTACGACAAAAAAGCCTCATTTCGGCCGGTTGTCCCGCCTGTTTCGACGCACCCGGCCTGAGGGTTTCAAGTTGTTTCTTGAATATACGAAAACGATCTTGGGACAATTGCAGGATGCGATCCTGCTCGATCAAATCGCGCAAATTTCCGAAACCAGCAGGATCTGTTCCGACGGCGACGAGGTCCGGGCCATACATGATTATCGGCCAAGAGTGAGTATATCGACACTGAACTGAACCAGCGGTCCACAGCCTTGTTGAGGAACTAGAAGACCGGATCACCTAGGCAATCGTCAGGGATGATCGCCTGTCGCAAACTGCCATCGTCTTTCGCTCCATCAAGCGGGGCGGCCAGGTTGCCAGCAAGATGCTGTTCGCAGCTATGCCCGAGATCGGCACTTTCAGCCGCGAAGTGGCTGTGGTATCCGTGAGACTGGCTCCAGTCGCGCGAGACAGCGGAACTCTGCGTGGGAGACAGACCATCGCTGGATGTTCGTAGAAACCTCCATCACCTGATTTTCAAAGCCGCATATGAGAAGCATCATTGCCGTTGCCAGTAAGCTTGTCAGCATCGCGAACGCGGTGCGCAAGAGCTGTCAGAGATGGACCGATGCAACGACATTAGAGATACGGTCTCTAAAGGTTGCCGACTGAAGTCAACCCAATGCTTTAGCTTTGCACCGCCATCTATTCCTCTCATCCAAAGCCTATGTCCGAGACGGATTGCACCTCGTATTGAGATCCTAATTCGATTGCGCATTGACATGACATCGGTGTCATGACACCGATGTCATTACCAAAGAATCGCATGTTAAGAAACAGGGCAGTGGGTAATGGCCACGATTTATGACGTTGCAAATCTGGCAGGCGTTTCGGTGAAGACCGTCAGCCGGGTCCTTAATCGTGACGCGCCTGTCTCGAAGGCGACGCGGCAACGGGTGGAGGCGGCGATGGCGGAGCTGCAGTACATCCCCTCAATCGCCGCCCGGTCGATCAAGTCGCAGAAATCGGGCCTCGTCGGAATGATTACTGGTGCCATCAGTACGGTTGCGGACAAACCCGGCGATGCGGGGCTGCCGGAAATTCATATCGTGCAGGGTGCGCAGGGGGTTTTTGAGGTGTCGGGCAAGACGCTGCTGATTTCCGACACAGGCGGCAATTCTGACCGGGTGCCGCATCTCATTCGCACCTTTCGGCAGCACCGGGTAGAGGGGCTTTTATACGTTGCGGATCACTTCAAGCGGGTCGATCTGGATATTACTGAAGCCGCAACTAAGGCGGTATTGGTGAACTGTATTGACGATCGCGGCACTCCGGCGGTGATCCCCGATGATGAAAGCGGCCAATTGGCACTGACCCGCAAAGTGGTGCAGGCCGGGCACCGGCGGATTGCCTATCTCACGCTCGGACGGGCGATCCTCGCCACTCAGGCGCGCCTGATCGGCTACAAGCGGGCGCTTGAGGAGGCGGGCATCGCCTTCGACCCCGATCTGGTTGCGGCCTCCGAGATGTTTGGCACCCAGGGCGAGCATCAATTGATCTGGGATGCGTTGGACCGGTTCCTGTTGCATCCGCAGCCACCGACCGCAATCTGCTGCGGCAACGACCGGCTGGCGATGGCGGTCTATGGAATTTTGCGCGACCGTGGCGTCGGTGTGCCGGATCAGATCTCGGTCGTGGGTTATGACGACCACAAGCTGGTGTCCGAGACGCTTTATCCGGCGCTGACCACCGCTGAACTGCCTTACACCGCGATGGGCGCGCGCGCGGCGGATCTGTTATTGAACCTGATCTCTGATCCGGCTGCTGAGCCGCCGCAACAACCGATCCATGTGCGAGGACAGGTCGTAGAACGTGCCTCGCTCAAGGCGCCGCCGCGTGACGGCAATGTCTATGACTTAAAAGGGAGGAAAGAACTGTGAATAAACTCTGTAATGCGACGGCGCTGGCGCTGATCGCCTGTGCAGGCATCGCCCATGGCGAAACGGAGCTGCGCCTGTGGTACCACGGCGCAGGCAGCGCCAACGCCGAAGAAAAGCTGGTCAATCAACTGGTTGTCGATTTCAACGCCAGCCAGTCCGACTATAAGGTGGTGCTCGAGACCTTCCCGCAGCTGGCCTATAACGATGCGGTTGGCGCGGCGGCGCTCGCGGGCGAGTTGCCGGACATCCTCGATGTCGACGGCCCCATCATGCCGAATTGGGCCTGGGCGGGGTACATGCAGCCGCTGGGCATCGATGAGGCGGCTCTCGAAGGCTTCCTGCCTGGTGCCATCGGGCGCTGGAATGGCAAGGTCTATTCCGTCGGCTTGTGGGACGCTGCAGTTGCGATGACGGCGCGGCGCTCGGTGCTCGAGGCCAACGATATCCGCATCCCGACCCTCGCCGAGCCCTGGACACGGGTGGAATTCGACGCGGCGCTGGCGACCCTCAAGGCGACGGGCGATTACGATTATCCGCTCGATCTTGGCATGGCGTGGAAAGGGGAGTGGTATCCCTATGCCTTCTCGCCGTTCTTGCAGAGCTTTGGCGGCGACATCGTGGACCGTGCCGCTTACCAGACCGCCGAAGAGACACTGAATGGAGATGCGGCGATCGCGTTTGGCGAATGGTGGCAGGATCTGTTTGCAAAGGGTCTCGTTCCCGGCACCAGCCAGGATGCGGCGGATCGGGAGACCGGCTTCCTAGAAGGCAAATACGCGCTGAGCTGGAACGGTAACTGGGCCGCGATGCCGGTTGTCGAGAGATTTGGCGACGATGCGCTGTTTCTGCCCGCGCCCGACTTTGGCAACGGGTCTGTCATCGGCGGTGCGTCCTGGCAGTTCGGGATTTCGGCTTCCAGCGCACATCCTGACGGCGCGCGCGAATTCATCGAGTTTGCGATCCAGCCGAAATACCTCGCGGCCTTCTCCGACGGCACCGGCCTGATCCCCCCGACGGTGGAAGCCGCGGCCGAGACCGCCAATTACAAGGCGGGCGGCGCGCTGGAGGTCTTCTACGGGCTGTCCGAGGCGCAGGCCAAGCTGCGGCCGGTCACGCCCGGCTATATCGTGCAGGCGAAAGTCTTTGAAAAGGCGCTGGCCGACATCGCAAACGGTGCCGACGTTGCCGACACGCTGGACGCGGCGGTCGACGAAATCAACGAGGATATTCAGAGCAATCAGGGCTACGGCCACAACTGAGCGCTGCGCTGAAATCTTTGGCGCGGCGGGTCGATCGCCGTGCTCCTCTCACTCCAGTTTTGCGGGGGGACCATGTCTTCCAAACTGACCCGAGCGAACCGTGCCGGGTGGCTGATGGCCTTTCCGGGCGTGGCGCTGATGACGGTTTTTATCATCGTGCCGTTTTTCCTCGCCTTTGCGTTTTCGCTGACGAACCAGCGGCTCGCGTCGCCGTATGCCACCGAATATGTCGGCCTCAAGAATTACACCGACCTGCTGGGCCTCGCGGTCTTCACGCTTGAGCCGGAGCGGGACGACCGCGGTGCGATCCGCCGCGATGAGGCGGGAGAGATCGAATATCCCCGTTTGCGCAAGTTCACCCGCAACAACCCGGATTATCCGCACCTGCAAGGCAAGCGGGAGTGGTTCTCGTGGCAGTCCGGCGACCGGCGAACTGTGGTGCTGGCCTCTGATGTGGTCTTCATGAGAGCGCTGGTGAACACATTGACGTTTGTTCTGGTGGTGGCGCCGGTTCAGGCCGGGCTGGCGCTGGGGCTGGCGCTGCTGATCAATCAGAAACTGCGCGGCATCAATGTGTTTCGCACCATCTACTTCATGCCGGTGGTGGTTTCCATCGTGGTTGTGTCGCTGCTGTGGCAGTTCATCTATTCGCCCGGCGACGGGCTGCTGAACAATGTGCTTGGCTGGCTCAGTTTCGGCACCTTTCGCGGGGTCGACTGGCTGGGCAATCCCGATACCGCGCTGCCGTCGATCATGGCCATGTCGATCTGGCAGGGCGTCGGCTTTCATATGGTGATCTGGCTCGCCGGTCTGCAGAATATCTCGCCCACGCTCTACGAGGCGGGAGAGATCGAAGGGGCTTCCAAATGGCAGACCTTTCGCTTCATCACCTGGCCCGGGCTGCGCAATACGGCGGTGCTGATCCTGATTGTCATCACCATGCAGGCTTTTGCGCTTTTTGCGCAGATCGATGTGATGACCAATGGCGGCCCGCTCGACAGCACCCAGGTGCTGGTCTTTCAGGCGGTTGAGCGCGGCTATGGCAAGCAGGATATCTCCGGCGGCTCCACCATCAGCGTGATCCTGTTCGTGATCGTGCTGACCATCTCGCTGATCCAGCGTTTTCTGACCAGGGAGCGGTAATATGCCTGCAGTCAAAACAGACAATCGCGGCCTCCGACTCGTGTCGCGCTATGCGGCGCTCAGCCTTGTGGCGGTCGTTTTCATATTCCCACTGCTCTTCATGGTGATGTCCTCGCTGAAGCCCTCGGCGCAGCTTCTGCTCGACACCAAGAGCCTGCGGGCCTTCCTGCCGGTCGGAGATCTGTCGCTCGCGAATTATTCGGACGCGTTTGCCCGCGCGCCGATCGGTGTTTTTGTCTTCAACTCGGTTCTGGTAACCGGCGTCACGGTTCTGCTCTGCCTCTTCGTGTGCTCGCTGGCGGCGTTTGCCTTTGTGTTCATCGAGTGGAGCGGCAAGGCGGTGGTCTTTTCCATCCTGCTGGCTACGCTGATCATCCCCTATGAGACGATTTTCATCCCGCTCCTGCTGATGGCCTCGCAATTGCCATGGATTGGCGGTGACGGGTTCGAGCTGGGCTGGCTCAACACCTATCGGGTGCAGATCGTTCCCTTCATCGCGGATGCGCTGTCGATCTTCCTTTTCGTGCAGTTCTTCAAGGACCTGCCAAAGGAGCTGATCGAGGCGAGCCGGGTGGAAGGCGCGTCGTGGTGGACGATCTATCGCCGTGTCGTGATGCCGCTCTCCGGGCCGGTGATCGCGACCGCCGCGATCCTGAAATTTCTCTTTATGTACAACCAGTACCTCTGGCCGCTGATGGTGGTGCAGGATGAATCCATCCGCCCGGTCATGGTGGGGCTCGGGTATTTTACCGACCAGCTGAATGTGCCCTGGGGCGAGGTGATGGCCTATCTGACCATCATCACCGTTCCGGTGCTCGGCTTTTATCTGTCGCTTCAGAGGGTTTTTATTTCTTCAGTCGCATCCACAGGAGTGAAAGGCTAATGGGCTTCTCAATAAATGATAAATGGCTCTGGGATAGCTGGTATGTTCATGACGGGGAACTCTGGCATGGCTACTTCCTGCAGGCTCCGAAATCCATCGGTGACCCGGAGCAGCGGCACTGGAATGTCAGCTACCACCACGCCACCTCGCGCGATCTGACCGACTGGGACAGCCTGGGGACATGTTTCGCGCCCGCTGCCGCTCCGGCCTGGGACGATTGCACGACCTGGACCGGTTCGGTGGTGCGGGGCGACGATGGCATCTGGCATCTGTTCTACACCGGCACCTCAACGGCGGAGGCTGCAAAGAAGCAGCGGCTCGGCCATGCGGTGAGCACGGATCTGCACAATTGGCAGCGGGTGGGCGATGGCCAGATCCTCGATCTGGCGGCGCCTTACGAGGAATATGCCGAAGGGCGCTGGCATGACCGGGCCTTTCGCGACCCCTATGTGATCCGCGACCCCGAGGGGGCGGGATGGTTGATGTATTTCACCGCGCGCGACGCCCGTGTCGGGGAGCAGCTGGAGGCGGGCGCGATCGGTTTTGCCACCTCGCCGGATCTCTATACCTGGACCTTGCAGGACCCGGTCTTCACCGGCGGTTTTGGCGAGTTGGAAGTGCCGCAGATCTTTCAGGCGGAGGGGCGCTGGTATTGCCTGTTCTGCACCTCTGGACGGTTCTGGGCACCGAGCGCGGAAGCGGTCGCGGGGCCTGCGATGACAGGCACCCATTACCTGATCGGAAAAAGCGCGCGCGGCCCCTGGCGCATTGCCCCCGGCCCGGCGCTGGATTGCGCACCTTTTCCGAAACGCTACGCTGCCCGGATCGCCCAGACCGAGGCGGGCTTGAAATTGCTGGGCTTCCGCTGGTTCGACAGCGAGGGTGGCGCCTTCATCGGAGAGATCAGCGACCCCGATCCGGTTGCTGTCACGCCGGACGGCCTGCTGCGCCTGATCCCCAGAGCAGAGGAGGACGGATACAGTGGCTGACGTCAAACTCAAAGGGCTGCGCAAGAGCTACGGTTCGGTCGATGTCATCAAGGGCGTGGATATCGAGATCAAGGACGGCGAATTCGTCGTCTTTGTGGGCCCTTCCGGCTGCGGGAAATCGACGCTGCTGCGGATGATTTCGGGGCTGGAGACCATTTCCGGCGGTACGCTGGAGATCGGCAGCCGGGTGGTGAACAAGGTCCCCGCCTCGGAGCGCGGCATTGCGATGGTGTTTCAATCCTACGCGATTTTCCCGCATATGACGGTGCGGGAAAACATCGCCTTTGGCCTGACCATCGCCAAGGTGCCCAAGGCCGAGAAGGACGCCAAAGTCGCGGAGGCGGCGCGCATCCTGCAGATGGAGCACCTGCTGGACCGCCGTCCCAGCCAGCTCTCGGGCGGGCAGCGTCAGCGGGTGGCCATCGGCCGCGCCATCACCCGCAATCCCGAGGTGTTTTTGTTCGACGAACCGCTGTCGAACCTGGATGCGGCGCTGCGCCTCGACATGCGGATGGAGATTGGCCGCCTGCATAGATCGCTGGGTGCGACGATGATCTACGTCACGCACGATCAGGTGGAGGCGATGACGCTCGCAGACAAGATTGTGGTGCTGAAGGACGGTCTGGTCCAGCAGATCGGCACGCCGATGGAGCTTTATCACCGGCCCGAAAACCTGTTTGTCGCGGGCTTCCTCGGGGCTCCGTCGATGAATTTTTTCGACGTCGATATCGCGATGACCGACGCCGCGACCGCGCGGGTGGCCTCGCAGGTTGTGGCCGAGTTCGAGGCCCCAGTCTGGCGCGAAGGCGTGGGGAAGGGCGCGAAGGCGACGCTCGGTATCCGGCCGCAGGATCTCCGCCCGGTCGCCGAGGGCGGCATCCTGAGCGGGACGGTGAACCTCATCGAGCGGCTTGGCACGGAAACCGTAGTCGATGTCCGCCTCGCAGATGGCCACCGCGTGCTGGTGTCGCTGAACGAGGACCGGGTGTTTGAACCGGGCGAGAGCATCCAGCTCGCTTTCGACCCCGGCAAGGCACATCTCTTTGCGCCGGCGAGCGAACAGGACCTACAGGCAGTACAGAACGCAACATGACACAGAAACCCCTCCTGATTTTGGATCAGCACTTTCGCCAGCTGGAAGAGCTGTTCCGCCCCCAGACCTATGACGCGCTCAGCCGGATCTGCCGGATCGAGGGCGGCCAGAACTGGCCGATGGACCCTGCGAAAGTAGATGATCTGATCGGGGAAGCGGCCTTTTATGTCGCGGCCCTCCCGCAGCTGAGCGCCGATCAGGTCGGGCGCGCACAAAACCTGCGCGCGGTGATCGAGGTCGCGGGAGCGAATAACGAGGGCCTCGCCTATGAGGCCTGTTTCGATCGGGGCATCGAGGTGCTCTCCGCCTCGCCGGGATTCCGGCAGTCAGTGGCTGAGATGACCCTGGCGATGGCGTTGGCGGGCGGGCGCGGGCTTGTGCGGGAGCATGAGGCCTTTCGCAGGGGCGCGGAGCATTGGCTCGAAGACCGGCCAGAGACGGATTTCTCGCTTTTTGGCGCCACAGTCGGGTTTATCGGCTTCGGGCAGATCGCGCGCGAGACCGCCCGGTTGATGGCGCCGTTTGCGCCGGAGGTGCTGGCGTTTGATCCGTTCCTGACCGATGCCGGGCCGGATGTGGAGCTGTGCGATCTCGGCGCGTTGGTGGCGCGGTCGCGGATCGTCGTCTTGGCGGCGGTGCCGTCGGAAGAAACCCGTAACCTGCTGAGCGCGGATCTGATCGCGCGGCTGCAGACAGGGGCGCTGGTGATCGTGATCAGCCGTGCCTGGAGCGTCGATTTTCCTGCCTTGCTCCACGCTGCCGAAACCGGGCGGATCGTGATTGCAACCGATGTGTTCCCGACCGAGCCGCTGGGCCGGAACGACCCGCTGCGCCATGCCTCGAATGTCATCCTCTCACCTCATCGCGCGGCTGCGGTGATGGGCGGTCGGCACCTCATCGGCGATATGCTCCTGCAGGATGTGCAGGCGATATTGGACGGACGCACAGAGCGGCAATTGAAAGCCGCAGACCGAGCGCAGGTTGCGAGCCTGGTGGCAGCGCAAAGGGACCTTCAATCATGACGACGTTCCGATGGGGCATCCTGTCCACCGGCAATATCGCTAATGCGATGGCCTCTGCGCTGCAGCACCTGCCAGACGCCAAGCTGCTTGCGGTCGCTTCGCGGCAGCAGGAAACTGCTGCGGCGTTTGCGGCTCGCTGGGAGGTGCCGCGCGCTTATTCGTCGCATGCGGCGCTGCTTGCTGACCCTGATGTTGATATAGTGTACATCGGCACGCCGAACGCGGCCCATAAGCAGAATATCCTCGAGGCTCTGGCGGCGGGAAAACATGTGCTATGCGAAAAGCCGCTGACCACATCCGCCGCAGATACTGCGATTTGCATCAAAGCCGCTCGCGCCGCAGGGCTGTTCCTGATGGAGGCGATGTGGACCGCGTTTTTCCCAGCGCTGCAGAGGGCCCGCAGCCTGATCGCGGAAGGGGCCATCGGCACCCCGCGCCATCTGACCGCGCAATTTGTCAGCCAGCGCGACCCAGAGCGGTCCCCGAACCTTTTCGATCCCGCTCTCGGAGGCGGCGCGACGCTGGATCTCGGCATTTACCCGGTGACGGTGGCGCAGCTTCTCGCCGGACCTGTGGCGCATAGCAGTGCGGAAGTGGTGACAGGAAAAACAGGCGTGGACGAGATGGTTGTAGTGGCGATGCGGCATAACACCGATGTCGTCTCGCAACTGTCCTTCGGCTTTCACGCCGAGATGCCGGTATCCGTCCATGTCACGGGGGATTCGGGCAGCCTTACGATCCCGGAGGAATTCCACCACCCGAGCCGCCTGCTGCTGTTGCGATCCGGCGAGACGGAAGAGTTTCATTTGCCGTACATCGGCAACGGCTACGCACATGAGGCCAAACACTTGCAGGAATGTGTGGCTGCGGGCCTGACCGAAAGCGATGTTTACCCTCTGGCACTGAGCGCAACCTCGGCCGCGCTCTTGGAGAGGTGGGTCCGCGGCCAGTAAGGCAAAGGACCAAAAATACGGCCAGCGTTGCCTTGGTTGAGCATCGGTATTTTGGCCAGGTTTGTGCTTTATAAATTAACATAAACTTCATTATGCGTTTTTATACTTGGTGTTTCGATAGTATATTGTCGTATGTATCCTGCGCTCCTCCCACGGAGGTTTCGCAGCGGCCTTGTTGCGCAAAGGGATGAGGGTTTCACCTCGTGAATCCAGTGTAGTAGCCGGAAGGTATGAGCAGCCCTCCGAAGACGACCTGCAAGACCACCAACTGGCAAAGCTACAATGAGGCGCTGAGGCAGCGCGAATCACTGACCGTTTGCTTCGATCCCTCGATGCATTGGGAATGCCATTCCCTCGAGGCGTCGCGGCCGTCAGCAGGCCTATAGCGGCGCTCCGATCCAGGCCTGCCTCACCCTCAAGACATTCCTCGGGCTACCGCCCCGCCAAGCGACCGGTTTCGTGGCGAGCCTTCTCGAACTGTCCGGGCTCGGCTGGTCTGTGCCGGACTTTAGCACTCTGTCACGTCGTCAGAAGACCTTGAACGTGACGATCCCGTATCCGCGGCTCCAAGGGGCCGCTGCATCTGCTCGTGGACAGCACCGGCATCAAGGTGGAAGGCGAAGGCGAGTGGCACACGCGCAAGCATGGTGACGTGCTCCCCTGAAATGTCCGCGTTTTGAAGTTAGCCTGTTCTCCACATGAGGAGACAGACAATGCGGAAAAGCCGATTCAGCGAAGAGCAGATCATTGGCATCCTGAAAGAGCACCAAGCCGGGATCGGCGCCAAGGAGCTCTGCCGGAAGCATGGCATCAGTGATGGCACGTTTTACATCTATGGATGTCTCTCCCGTTGCAAGGTTTCCTCGGTCCTGGTCTGATGGCGTTTCCCTAGTTGCAAACATCTATCCGGCGTCGCCGGTTGGATGGCGCGCCCAAATGGGAATTCCGCGTGGTGAGCCTCAACAAATGGTCGGCCTCAGTGGGCCATTATAAAAGCCAGGTTCCTCACTCACCGGAGTTTGCCGGTCGGTTTATTTCCTTGGTCGTCTTGCAATCCTCTTCTTTGCTCAGGTGTGAGCGCGGAACTCTTCGTTTCTGCGCAGCATGGCCCAAATGATACGCGCATTCTTGTTGGCGACCGCGACAATGGCCCGGTTCATGCCTCGCCTTTCGCGGATCGAGTTGACCCATCTGCTGAAGGCGTCGGTTCGGCCTTGCGACACGCGGACAACAGAGCGGGCACCATGGATCAGTAACGTTCGGAGATGCTTGTCCCCGCGTTTGCTGATGCCCATCAATAGCCGTTTGTCGCCACTGGAATGCTGCCGGGGCACCAGACCCATCCAAGCCGCCATATTCCGCCCATTCTTAAACTCTTTGCCGTCACCGACTGCCGCTACGACGGCCGTGGCTGTTTTGGAACCAACCCCGCAAATCCGGGCGATCCGCTGGCACTCGGGGTTGGCCCGGAATACCTGATCAATGCGCTTATCGAAGGCTTTGATCCGCGCATCGAGTTGAAGCATGAACTCGAACAGATCGGCGATGATCTCGCGGGTCATTGCACTAAGTCCGTTTGATCGATCCTCCAGCTGCTCTGGGATGCGCTGCCGTGCGCGTCCCAAAGTCAGCGGGATTGTGACGCCCCTGTCGAGTAGGAGACCGCGCATCTGACAGACCAACGCAGTGCGGTGGTTCACCAGGCGCCGGCGTGCGCGGTGCAGAGCCTGAATGTCTTGTTGCTCTTCATTCTTGGACGGAACGAACTTCATGTTCGGTTGCATCAGTGCTGTGCAAATCGCCTCAGCATCGTTGCGGTCGTTCTTCTGGTGCTTGAGGAAAGGTTTGACATACTGCGGTGCGATCACTTTGACCGCGTGGCCTAGGGCCTCGAACTAGCGTTGCCACCAGAACGCGCCGGTGCAGGCTTCGATGCCGATCCAACAGGCGGGAACCGCTGCCAACTCTGCAAGGAGCCCTTCTCGCCGCACCCGTTTCTTGAGGACGGCATTGCCGCCCGCATCAACGCCGTGAAGCTGGAACACGTTCTTAGCCAAATCGATCCCCATAAATACTATCGTCATCTCTTCCTCCAGTTTGCTGCGATACCCTCACAGCATTACGGTTGGAGGGAGAGACATCCATCCCATTAAATGGCGTTCGAAGTATGGCGGCATGGAAGTGTCGGAGGCCAAGCGGCTGAAGGCTCTTGAGGCCGAGAATGCAAAGCTCAAGAAGATGCTTGCAGAGCAGATGCTCGATGTGGCCACGCTCAAGGAAATGCTGGGAAAAAACTTCTGAAGCCCGGTGCAAGGCGACGAGCCGTGGACTGGGCCATGACAGAGAAGAACTACAACCAGCGGCGGGCCTGTGCCCTGGCCGGGATCGACCCGCGTGTGTATCGACGTGGATCAACCAGACCTGCCGACGCCGAGCTGCGGGAGAGGCTGAAGGCGCTTTCCAGCGAACGGCGTCGCTTCGGCTATCGAAGGCTGCACCTGCTTCTTGGCTGCGAAGGCTGGAAGGTGAACTGGAAGAAGCTTTACCGGATCTACCGGGAAGAGGGCCTGACAGTGCGCAAGCGTGGCGGTCGCAAACGCGCGATCGGAACGAGGGCGCCGATGGCAATACCACAAGGGCCAAACCAGCGATGGTCGCTGGACTTCGTATCCGACAGCCTCTCAGACGGGCGCCGTTTCCGGGTTCTGTGCGTCATTGACGACTTCAGCCGGGAGTGCCTGGCCTGCGTGGTCGACACGTCCCTTTCCGGGCAACGCGTGGCGCGCGAACTGGACAACATCGCCCGGCTGCGCGGCTACCCCTGCATGGTGGTCAGCGACAACGGAACGGAACTGACGTCGAACGCCATCCTGAAATGGCAGGAGGAACGCAAGGTCGAGTGGCACTACATTGCGCCTGGAAAGCCGATGCAAAACGGCTTCGTGGAAAGCTTCAACGGCCGCCTACGGGATGAGTGTCTAAACGAGCACCTGTTCGCCAATTTGCGCCATGCCCGAGACCTGATCGCGGCTTGGCGCGAAGATTACAATCACCACCGCCCGCATTCGAGCCTCGACGGGCTCACCCCGCGGGAGTATCACCAACGGTCAGTAGAGGACCAAACCCTGAGCAGAGCGAACTAATATCCGCGGACTCTAAGGGGAGCAGGTCAATGGCGGCTCGAAACGAAGGGGGTGGCGCAAGCTCCACCTCGGGATCGATGAGGAACCGCTGGAGATTCGGGCGGTCGAGGTCACCTCCAGCACTGTCAGCGACGCGCCGATACTGCCGGACCTGTTTGCCCAGCTGCCCCCGGATCAGGAGATCGCCACCGTTACAGCAGAGGGTGCCTACGACACGCGCGCCTGCTACGACGCCATCGCTGACCGCGGTGCGGCAGCAAACATAACGCCCCGCTGCAACGCGAGACCCTGGAAGCCGGACACGGCAGCAGCCCGAGCCCGCGAGGAGATACTGCGGACGTCAAAGCATCTTGGCCGGGCGCTGTGAAGGAACTGGAGCGGCGACCACCGACGTAGCAGGGTGGAGCCAAAAATGAATTGCGTAAAGCTACTTGGACACAAGCTGACGTCCCGCGATTTCGACCGCTAGGTTGCCGAAATTCAACTCCGTGCGGCGGTGATGAACCGCTTCACTGCCCTCGGCATCCCGATCACCGTGGACCCGGGATAAGTGTGTCCGGGGAAAGGGAAACCGCAGTCATCATCTGACTCGTGCAACAGCGCCAACATTGGCGCAGACTATCGGCGAGGCGGGGCATGGCGTGCTCAGTCATATGTCAGACCTTCAAATCGGCTCTCCTGCATCGAGGCTCTCTGATTGAACTGCTCCAACCAAGCACGTAATCTCGTTGCCTTCGATGCATAGCGATCTAGTCCACGAAAGCTGAGCCAGTCCAGTGCACAGGCAAGCGCAATCGTTCCCACTGTCACGTCATTAAGCATTGGGATTTGGTCCTCCAGATATGCATAACTAGCGGACAATTTCTCAATCTGGCCATCTCTAAGACTAGGGAAGCGTAGATGTTCTGGCCGCCTTTCAGTTTCCCATCTGATCGCAATGCCAGCTTCACACATTCCACCAGCCAAAGCCTGCATTCTCAACACAGATATGCGCTCATCTAGTGAGAGGGGTAACAAAGGAGTCGGCCCTGCGACTTGGCAAAGAAAATCACAGATCACGTCAGAATCGTAGATGGCCTCGCCGTTGTCTGTAATCAGTACGGGCACCTTTCCGAGGGGATTTTGCTTTGCGACGGAACGGTTAGGATTCGTCGGACTAGTTTCATGGTGCTCGATCACGATATCGTCGCGTCCCAACTCATGGATGAGAACCACAACTTTACGGGCAAACGGTGAATGAGACTGCGAAAGAAGTCGCATAGATATTCCTTTGTCACTACCATCAAGATCACACTCGTCGATGCCGCCAAGCCCTCTTATGATCATCAGAATGCACCGTTGAAATTCGTCGGAGATGCTTTGACTAGGTGGAACCCAATAGTGGAAACGCCTTGGGGTGGTTCCCTAGCAACTTCAGATGATTACACCTGCAGCGTTGCGCATGACAACGCCGAGAAAGGAAGAGATCCACCCCCAATTTGTCTTTGCTTGTATTTGTTGAGAAACTTATCCAATCCAAAAAATCCAGATTTTACGACGTATACTCTACCAAACATCGTACGCTAGATCAAAGATCTTCGCTTTGGTCTCCCGCCGCGCAACGAAGCCCTCAACACAAACGAAAACTACTGGACCAAGAATTCCTCCAAAACATAACCATTTTCATAGGTTTTCGTATTGATCCGAGTTAGAGTGCTCGCCGGTGGGGTGCCGCCAAATAAACGTACTCCACATCCTAGAACGCAAGGCGCTCGTTTTAGAATGAGGCGGTCAATCAGTTTATGCTCAAGCATCCAACCTGCAAAGTCGCCACCGCCACACAGATAGACAGGCCCTGTAGCATCTCGAGTCAACTGCCGTATGACCTCAGGGCTTGGACGCTTTCGTACCTCTACTTCAGACCCTTGTGGCATTCGAAGGCTATCAGAGAAAATAATCGACTGCATGTGCGAGTACGGATTGCAACCGGGTTCAAGGCCGAACTCATATCCGAACTCATAGGTCTTCCGACCCATGAGAGCCATCCTGTAAGTGCCAAGCCTAGTAAAGTAGTCATCTACTACCGGTCCATCATTGGCAAATTTCGAGATATCACCAGACAAACCACAGATAAAGCCGTCCACGGAAACGGACACATCATAAATAATCGGATGCATATAGTGCTCCTGCAAAAAGATTTCCAAAGAAGCCAAATGGCTTCAACTTAGACAGGAAATCACTTGATCATCTGCAGGGCACTCCTCTACTCGGGCGATGGTTAGCAAAGGTACACTGATCGGTCAACATTAATTCGGATCACTCCCGATCTCTTTGATAGGGCCTGGCCCAATTTAAGCTACTCGTCGCACCGGCATTGCCAACCTATTTAAGCCTGGCTGAACGCGGCCTGATCCGCGCCCGTCAGGCGGTCATCTCGAGTGCGTAGCCTTTCCAAAGATCAAAGGCCTCGGATCGGGCGTGGCGAAAAGAAGATAGCGGCGGGGGGGAGTGGGCAAAAGCTGGGGGTGTTCGGTTAAGCTGCAGGAGTTTTCTTGATCACTGGAGGCTGACATGGACGTTCGGATTATCGTGGAGACCACTGCTAAAACGGGAGAGAAGCGGACGGAAGAGCTCGACCGTCTCAGTTTGACCGACCAGTTTCATAGCCAGTTGGGGCTTCAGCTCGAACAAGGGAAAGCTATTCTGGCGCAGCTCCAAGGGTCAGTTCTACAACACCAAATCGAAGAGATTTCCGCAGCAAGCCGGATTTGTCCTAGATGTGGTCGCAGCAGACCCGTTCACGATTACCGCCCCCGGGTTTTCGACACGCTCTTTGGACGGTTTCGGGGAAGGATTCTCCGGCGTCGCAAATGTTCTTGTCGGCTGGGAGAAGGCGACGCGCTTTCGCCATTTGCACAGGTTCTCCGTCATCGAGCGACGCCTGAGCTAAAGACACTTCAGGCAGAGCTGGGCGCCCGCCATTCGTTTCGGGAAGCTGCCCGGATCCTGGAGACCTTTTTGCCCTGCGCAAGGCAACACAATACTACCGTGCGCAACCGTCTCGGCAAAGTCGCGAAAGACATTGCCGACACAGAGCCGCCAGCGTGCGAAACCATCTCTTCAAATCCTCTGACCGTGTTCATCGACGGAGCTCACATCCGGTGCAGGCCGGAATACCAGAAGCGTCACCTTGATGTCGCGGTCGGCAAGATCGAAACACGCGACATGTGCCGCCGCTTTGGCCTTGCGCCACAAGCTGCGATCTCGCCTGCTGCGCAGCTTCGTCGCGATTTGGACGCCCTCGGGTGGGACGACCGGCGACCCGTTACCGTAATTTCAGACGGTGAGGCAGCGCTCCCAAACCTCATCCGCGGCGCAACCGATGGACAAGTAAAACACATCCTCGATCGGTGGCACATCTCGATGCGGGTTCAGCATGTGGAGAACGCAATCAGGGGCCTCGTTCAGAGGAAAGACTTCCCTGGAACAACGGCAATTCTCATGACCCCGGCCGAGACACTGAGATGGAACCTTTGGCACGGCAAAATTCAGGTAGCCGGCACACACCTTCAATGGATGATCGTTGATTGCGCAAGGCTTGCCAAATACGACCTCGCGGTTCGAGATCAAGCACAGAGAGCGCTGGCGCGATGCCATGATCTCCACAGCTATCTCACGAACAACATGGGGTCGTTGGTCAACTACGGTAAGCGATATCGCCGAGGTTTACCGATCTCGACCTCCCGCGCGGAAGGTTGCGTCGATGACATCGGAAACGCGCGCATGGGAAAACGCCGCCGCATGAGATGGTCACCGCGCGGAGCCCACAATGCGGCCGTCACCAGAGCCGCGGTTCTCGATGGCCGTCTGTCAGTCTCAAATCACCCAATTGCCGCATAAGACCCCCAGATTTTGCCCACTCCCTCCAGCATCAGTATCAAAACCTGCCGGGCAGGATATTGAAAGTTGGATGCGGCGTAGTTTCCACATATCTCCCTGAAAGCTGTCAAGAACTCCGGCGAGTACTGCGTTGCAAACCCTGGGTTAATGCGCTTTCTTACCGGCGTATTTGATTGCCTGCAGATATCAAGCAGCTTTGCCACCTTCTTCTTCTTAGGCTGCTTTTTCCCGAGATCGCATGAGGGAGTGAGACGTGAATAATTTGAAGCTGTCATACCGCACCTCAATAGGTCTCACCTTCTGATCTTACACGATGGCACTGGTTTATCAAAGCAACGTGATGGATTGATGGCGTAGTGCCGAACGACCGGTTCCGGGACGCCTCACCGCAGCGTTGGCCATACAGGCGAGTGGCAGCTTTGGGCTCAATTCCACATTTCGCTGCTCGCGGCACGAAGGTCGGCGAAGCGGACTTGCGTGCTCGCGGCTTTTGCAGACGCAGAAAGCCTTCGCCTATGCGACGTGGTCTTCGCTGCGAGCCGGCTCAAGTACCCGAAACGGTCGTTCAACAGGGTGACGGCCTCTTTCTCAAGCGTCAGCGCCGTATTTCCCCTCCTGCTTGTGCAACGGAAACAGCCTGCGCAATGCGGCATTGCGCAGCCACAAGCCCCCCCACATGAACAGTCCCAGATACAGGCTGAACAAGATGTGGCTAAAAAGCGGGTTTTCCGCCCTGATCTGCGTAGCCATTGCGCCACCAAGTAGAGCCATCATCAATATCGCCCCTAGAGTGCTGGTGCGCGGGACTAGGTACAGAATGAGACATGTCAGCTCTATCACACCGATCATCAGCGCATAGCCCTCCGGCCAGCCGAGATCGCGTAGGGAATTCGCAGCCACATCTGCACCGATCAATTTGGGCGATATCGATGCGACAAGCATGAAGAGTGTAAAGATGCCGGTAATAATACGGCCGGTCCATATCATGACAGTAGGACTCATTTCAAATTAACCTCCGCTCTTCTTGTCTTCGGCGAGTGTATGGGCAACCAAAGCATTGGCGTGACCGTGCCCCATGCCGTGCTCTGTTTTCAGCCAATCGACAAGCTCCATGTGTTTCCTGCCGGCACTGTCCCGGATGAGGGATTTCCACTCAGAGATTGGCCGACCGTATTTCTTTTCAATCGAAGGGAAATACGACGCCGGACCTTTGACCGGCTGCGGGGTGTCAGACGATGTCATGATGCGACCCTTTCAGTGTTTCGCGAGCGATTGCGCGTATTCTTCAAGCTGCGTGGCGACTGTCCCCCAACCATCGAAGAACCCCATATCCTCGTGGGTCTGTCGCGCCTCCGGTGAGCGGTGCCGAGCGGTCGCCGTGTAGATTGTGCCGCCGTTCTCATCGTCCTTGAACTCGACGATGGCAGTCATGAACGGGTCAGCAGCCGGCGCCCAGCCCTCGCTATAGGTATCGGTGAATACCAACCGTTCGCCGTCGACAACTTCAAGATAAACTCCCTTATTCTCTATCTGTTTGCCGTCGACATTCATTACCGTGTTGAATTTGCCGCCGACCCGCAGGTCAATCTCGCAGGAGTCGAGGCTGTGGGGGGTGGGCATGAAGAAGTTCTTGATATGCTTCGGCGTTGTCCAGCACTCCCAAAGCACTGAGCGCGGTGCATTGAGGGTGCGTGTAAAGCTGAGATCGGTTTTAGGATTAAGTTTCATTTGTGCGTTCTTTCATGAGGTTGGTGACGTAGTCATCAAGACGGTCAAGGCGCCCCTCCCAGATCGCGCTTTGCTCGCTCAACCAGTCTATGGCAGGTGTGAAAGCACCCGGGGTCAGTTTGCAAATGCGAGTTCTGCCCAACTTTCTCGACGTGACCAGTCCGGCATCTTCTAATTTCTTGAGGTGACCCATGAACGACGGAAGCGCCATATCGTGCGGCTCCGCCAATTCGCTCACGCTTGCCTCACCACGGGCAAGGCGCTGCAAGATCATTCGCCGCGTCGGGTCACCGAGTGCAGAGAAACAATGATCGAGGGTCGAATCAAACTTAGCCATACTCCTAAGTAATGGCCAGTCACTCGTGCTGTCAATAATACTTAGGACTATGCCTCACTGTCAGCAACTCCTGGGGTTGGTCACAGAGCAGGACGAAAGGACACTCCAATAGACATTCGAGCACTGATCCATGTTGCGATCTACATGAATGGCCGGTTTCTCTGCGACGCGGCGGCACTAAACTTCTCGCTCATGCCTCATTTTTCTCGCTGCGTGCGCTCGCAGCGAGAAAATCGAATTCACAGGTCGGGCTCACACCGGACTTGCGGCGATGCGGCGCCTAGATCTTGGCAAGCAGATCCTTGCATGAGCCACGGGATGACCCCAGTCAGCCCAATCACGACATTCATGCAGGGCGCGGCGATGTCTCTGCTGCAAGCGCGAAAGACTTCCCGGTAGCAGACCTTCAAGTTTGCTCAACTGGCCCTGGCGATGCCGCGCCTTGCTTGAAGGTCGGCGAAGCGCAGAAAGTGAGCTTTGCAAAGTCGGCGCGGCCAGCGAGGCCCAAGGGTTTGACGGCCCAAATCAAACATTTGGTACATCGACAGATCCCTCACTACACTTCACCGAAGCAGATTTTCGTCGCAACTCGCAGTATTGACTAGGGTCAGGATTCATAACCAATAAATGACGAGAGCCGCGAGCGCGATGGCAGAGAGAAACACCTTGGGGCAGCGGTCATAACGGGTCGCGACACGCCTCCAATCCTTAAGCCTACCGAACATGATTTCGATCCGGTTGCGACGCTTGTATCTGCGCTTGTCGTATTTGACCGGCGTTTTGCGTTTCTTCCGGCCTGGGATGCAGGCGCGTATCCCGTTGTCGTTCAATGCTTCACGGAACCAATCGGCGTCATAACCGCGATCCCCGAGCAGTCAATCGACTTTCGGCAGGCTGCTCACCAAAGCCCGTGCGCTGATGTAGTCGCTTCTGTGGTTGCCGCCCGTAGTGCAAGAAGCTTTTGACCATATTAGCGTGTGATCGAGTGCGAACTTCTGTGAGGCCTTCATGATACGGCGTTTCCAGAAGCCGCGGGCCGGGATGGTGATCAGCAGACTGGGTCCAAATCTGACTTTCGAGCTCAATGCTCGTAGCGACTAACTGGTTTTCCCAATCCAGATCTGTTCGATCATTTTGCCCATTCAGGTCGTCGTCTTCTCACACTCCCTCGGCACCGGCCCTAACGGTTCGACATGAGCATCATGCCACGACCGCCATCGCCGGATCTCTGTAATCTTCATTCTTTGTCAGCATCGCCCAGATCTGGCGGGCCATCTTGTTGGCGAGCGCGATCGCGACCAGCATCCTGGGTTTGCGCGCCAGCATGCGTAACAGCCAGCTGCCCTCCGTAATTGTGCGCTGTCCGAGCCAGTTCAGTCGCGACATTGCGCCGATGATCAACAGGCGTCGGATATCGGCTTGACCAGCCTTAGTCATGCGACCAAGGCGCTCCTTGCCTCCGGAGGAATGTTGCCGAGGAACAAGGCCCAACCAAGCCGCAAAGTTGCGCCCGGTTTTGAATTCCACCATGTCGGGACCGAACGCTTCGACTGCAACGGCTGTCAGCGGTCCAACACCCGGCATCGTCTGCAGTCGGCGTGCTCTGTTTGACTGGGTGGCCAGCGTCTTGAGCTTCTTGGTGCGCTCAATGATGCGCGCGGTTTTCTCTGCGATCTGCCCGAGCAGGTCCAGGCACTCTTCCCTGATCAGCGCGTGCAAGTCGACGGTCTCATCCTGCACAAGCGCCGTCATGCGATTGAGGTGGGACATGCCGACCGGAAACACATAGCCGTGCTCATACAGCAGAGCCCGTAAGGCGTTCACATCAGCGGTCCGCTGATGCACCAGGCGTTCCCGGCCGCGGAAGACCGCCGCGCAAGACTGCTGCTCGACTGTTTTGGGCTCCACGAAACGCATCTCAGGCTGGCGTGCCGCAATGACAAGCGCCTCAGCATCGGCCGCATCATTTTTCTGCCGCTTCACAAAAGGGCGCACATATTGCGGTGCGATCAGCTTTACCTCGTGCCCAAGAGCTTCCATCTCACGGGCCCAAAAATGTGCGCTGCCGCACGCCTCGAAAATCACCATGCTGGGCTCTTGCTGCGCCATGAACGCGGAGAATTGCTTCCGCGTCAGCTTCTTGCGGAACTGGACTTCCCCCGTTCGAAGGGCACCATGAACTTGAAAAACTGCCTTTGCCAGATCGACCCCAATCATCATATTCTTCATCTCGCCGTCCTCCTTCGCGCGTGGCGTTGAACACCACGACCTTGGCACATTGCGATGCCGTCTAGGGAGGGCGGCAACCACTCCATCTAACTTGACCTGCAGTCACGAACAGGTGCAGCGGACGGCCCTTGCTGTCACAGATAGCGTGCAGTTTGGTGTTCATGCCGCCCTTGGTTCGGCCGATCAGACGGCCACGTCCCCCTTTTTCACCGCAAGGCTGGAGGCCGTGCGATGGGCTTTGAGATATGTTGCTTCAATCATGACCGTCTTCTCCTCACCATGATTGGCAGCCAAACCAATCAACATCTCGGCGAAGATGCCCTTGTCGCTCCACCGCTTCCAGCGATTGTAGAGCGTCTTGTGCGGGCCGTATTCCTTGGGTGCATCGCGCCATCGTAACCCGTTGCGATTGATGAAAATAATCCCACTCAGAACCCGCTTGTCATCCACGCGGGGTTTGCCGTGCGACTTCGGGAAAAAGGGTTCCAGACGAGCCATCTGCTCGTTGCTTAGCCAGAAAAGGTCAGACATGTTCACCGCTCATTTTGGGGGCGATGAATCACGCCGCACGGCGGAAATCAATGGGTCCTGACCCTAGGGTACAGTGCCACGCGCGGCGGCTTGCGCTGTCGTGCGAGCCGTCTGCGACATGTGCGCAAATCTCTTCGATCATTGCCGACACGATGTAAGCCCTGCGTTCTCATGCGCGTTCTGGCTCGCGGCGTGTCCACATCTTGTGTCTGTTTGCGGGAGTCACCCGTACTAGTGGAGTTGTTTGGCCGGGGCGCGACTTCAATTTGAAAGTGCAGAGAAATAAGCTTGCTTGAGGTATCAAAGGTATGTAATCAATACGTGCAAAGGTATTTATCTCTGGGCGCCGAGGCGTCGCGGTGCAAAAATAGGAGAAAAGGCCGTGGCCGATAAGACGATCCAGGCGGGAAGTGAGATTGGCGTGCAGATCGATGCTACGCGCGATGGGGTTCTCCGTTATTTGCGCACCGGTGATGATCTGGCCATTGAGCTTAAGAATGGCGATCGGGTGTTGGTCGACGGGTTTTACACGCCAGCAGAGAACGGTTCTTTGCATAGTCTGGTCTTTTCTGATGGGACGGTTGCTGATCTCGAGCAGGAAGCAACCGGTGGCGCAGGTGTTGGTGGCGCGATGGGGGATGATGGAATCGCCGCGCTGGCCGGCCTCGGTCTTCTGGGCGCGGCTGCGCTGGCATCGGACAGTGACGATTCTGAGCCGGCTGTCAGTACCGATCCGACGGACAACACCGATAACACGGACAACACCGATAATACGGATAATACCGACACTACCGACACTACCGATAACACCGACAGCACTGACCCGACTGACAATACGGACATCACAGATAATACAGACGCCGCGCGGCAGGGAGTTCTCGATCCCGTGCTTGGCGACGAAGGGCTGTTGGGCGATTTGACCGGCAATGATGGTCTCCTTGGTGCGGTCACCGGATCCGAAGGGTTGTTGGGCGATCTTCTTGGTGCCGATGGTTTGCTTGGGGACCTTGGTGTGCCTTTGCTCGGGCAGCCGCTTCAGGGCGATGGCAGTGTTTCGAAGGATATCGGTTTGCTCGACCCGGTGACCGGCGACGATGGCCTTCTGGGCAGCGTGACTGGAAACGACGGGCTTCTCGGGGACATTACCGGGTCTGAGGGCGTGTTGGGGGATGTCGTTGGGAATGACGGTCTGTTGAGTGGTGTAACCGGTGCAGATGGTCTGGTTGGTCAGCTTACAGGTACAGGTCTTCTGGGTGAGGCTGATGGCGACAGTGGCGGTGATCTTCTTGGTGGCCTTCTGGGCGGCGAAGACAGCCCGCTTGGTGGTCTGACCGGTGGTCTCCTAGGTGGTGAAGATGGTCTGCTGTCGGGTGTCCTCGGCGACGAGGGCCTAGTTGGTGGTCTGTTGGGAGGTGACGGTGATCTCCTTGGCGGGTTGACGGGGGGGCTTCTTGCTGGCGGAGGCGATGACGACGCGATGATTTGATCCAAGGTGGCGGGCTGATCGGAGCTGCATGCTCTGAAGATTGCCGCGCCATCGTATGAAATCCGCCCCAACTCGGTGGCGGTTGCCAGAGCTGTCAACCCGACACCCCCCCAAGGTGCGGCAGTTCTGCAGAGGGGCGGGCAGAAATTCACTGCGGATCACACCGCTCTGCCCGCTCTTCTAATCTCAACATCCATAGAACGTGGAGGCAGGAGAATGAACTACCGCGTAACCTGTACGGATCCGATGATCCTTGAGGATGAGCGTGACTTTCAGGTCGAAGCTCTTGTTGCGGCATCAAAGGCGGCAAGCAGCGGTTTTGACGGGCTTGCCTCCGCGTTGGCTGCAATCGCCCACGATGACGGGGTGAATTCGAAGCCATTCTTGATTGGCCGAAAAATTTTCGCCAACCAGGATGCTCCGCCCAGGGTGCTCAGCGAGAACATCTTCTGCCTCGAGTGACGCAATCAGAAGTGCATACCGGCGCCGCGGAGGGCGATAGGAGTACATACTAAGGATTAGGTTGGATTTTCTTACATCCTTTAGTTTTGACCTCGTGCCCCGATTGTGTTAATCACCTGAAGTGACGCACTCCTGCCGCGGTGCGGCTCGAGTGGAGTTTGGGACGTTCGTGTCGTCATCGTCCGTAGATCTGGAGAGACAAAGTGGTTGCGAAAAAATCCAGTCGCGAAGATCAATATCGTTCGGAGGCGCTGGAAGTCGCGTCCGGGCTCAGCGCGTCTCTACGCGCGGACAAGGCAGCTTCTGGACCCTCGGCCGGAGGCGCCTCATCGACTGCGAGCGCAGTCGGGATTTCTCTCGCGATCCAGAGTGCTGCCGCGAATGGTGCTCTGGCGCCGCTCGTCGAAGCGCCGGTTGATAGCGATGCCCTCCTCAGTCAAGCCGCAGAACAGCAGCTGTCCTCCTCGGACCCATCTCTCTCACAGCCATCTGTGGTTTCCGCAGATGGCGATCCGGGTGCAGACAGCAATGTTGCCGTAGAAAGCGACACCACGCTGAGCGCCGGCGAGGCAAGTGACTTTGGCGTGGATGTTCAGACGAACGCCAGCGCTGATGCGTCGGACGGGTTCGGTGGTGAACCCGTGTCGGCAAGCGCTGATCTATCCGCAATCGATGGCGAAGCCAGTCCCGGCGCTGGCGCGAGCCAAGGGGCTGGCGAAGACAGTGTCCGTACCGCTGTCGTCCAGCCGTCTCCCTCTCCGAGCTGGACTGGCCCATCGAGCGACGGTTCAGAGCCGGAGGGTGTTCTGGATGCGGTGACGGGAGAGGATGGTCTTCTGGACGATGTCGTCGGCGATGGGGGATTGGTTGATGACCTGCTCGATAGCGTTGTGGGGGGGAGACGGTCTGGTCGATGGGCTCGTCGACGGCCTACTGGACGCGGTAACCGGCGAAGATGGTCTGCTGGGCGGTGTCGTTGGTGAGGACGGTCTGGTTGACGGATTGCTCGGCGACGATGGCGTTGTTGGCGGAGTTCTGGACGCGGTGACCGGCGACGATGGTCTGCTGGGCGGTGTCGTTGGTGAGGACGGTCTGGTTGACGGATTGCTCGGCGACGATGGCGTTGTTGGCGGAGTTCTGGATGCGGTAACCGGCGAAGATGGTCTGCTGGGTGGTGTCGTTGGTGAGGACGGTCTGGTTGACGGATTGCTCGGCGACGATGGCGTTGATGGCGGAGTTCTGGATGCGGTGACCGGCGATGATGGTCTGCTGGGCGGTGTCGTTGGTGAGGACGGTCTGGTTGACGGATTGCTCGGCGACGATGGCGTTGATGGCGGAGTTCTGGATGCGGTGACCGGCGACGATGGTCTGCTGGGTGGTGTCGTTGGTGAGGGCGGTCTGGTTGACGGGCTGCTCGGTGACGACGGCGTTGATGGCGGTTTGCTAGGGTCGCTTACAGGCGGTGTCGGCGGTCTGTTTGGCGGTCCCGAGTCGGATGATGGGGCCGATGACGTGGTTTCTGCCACCGAAGAGGAGGAAGGTGACTTCTTGGACACGCTTCTGGGAATCGCATCCACCGGAGAAGATGATATTCTGCAGGTTGTCTCTGGGTCTGGCAGTGATGAGGGCGAGGCGGAGGTCGATCTGTTTCAGGCGCTCCTGGGTGACGAGGACCTGTTGGGGCTTGATATCGCTGAGGGCGATAGCGAGGGTGATGTCGGCAATGATATCCTGACCGAGATTGGTGGTGTCGAGGGGTTGAGCGGTGCACTTGTCGACGGGGGCGTGCTGGAGGTGGATGGCTCCATTTCGGTTGCCGTCAACGACGATGTCGATCTTCTGCTGAATAGTATTCTGAGCAGTGGAACCGAGTCTATTCTTGGCGACGATACGGCTCTCACTTCGTTCCTCGATGTTGGCACTGATCTGAGTGAAGCGGAAGTTGCTGAAGACAACGGCGCCGAACTTGTTGGAGGGTTCAATGTTGAAAATGCTCTTGGGACTCTGCTCGGGGGCGATAGTCTCCTGGGTGGGTTGGATGATCAAAGCGCTTCAGAAGTTTGAAAGGTACCCTAGGGCACTGAATTCAGATTTTTTTGATAGTTTGTCACGCGGAGAGAAGGTTGCGAAGGTCTAAATTCGATCTTTTCTATCGTATCCCAATGCTCCAACATCCCCATAAATAGCGAGGCTTTTAGAGTTTAACTTGCTTTAATTGCTTGCCTTTCTCGCCGAAGCATTGCATCTTTAAGATGATTTTCAGTGATCAGTATCGCCACAACTTTGTTTGGATGTATGCAGGGACGGAGTGGTTTGATGGGAGCGGTGATTTCGTCCGGGTTCGAGGGCGTCGGATCAATTGAAGTTGAAGGCGGAGCTCGGAGCATTGCGTTGTCCGAGCCTATTCGCATTGCTTTGGGGCAGCGCGGTGCTGCAGTTTCAGAATTTTCAAAGAGTGGCGCAGATCTTGCTGTGCATTTTGCAGACGGGCCATCGGTTTTTGTTGAAGATTTTTTTGTCGTGGGGCCGGAAGGCACCTTCAGTACATTATTGGACCATGACGGAAGTGTTTTGGTGTCCGGTTTGCAGGTGCCAGAACCCGTACAAACGCAAGGTACTGGCGCGACCGAAGTTTTCCCCCAATTTTCGAAGGGTGATGTCGCTCCTTCTGATGCTCTCGGAGCGGATGGTGATGGACGTTTTTCCGTGTCCGAAGGCGGATCGGACTTCATGACATTGCTGACAGGTACGGGATTGGTCTCGGGGGCAGGGGTGCTGTCCGAGGGAGGTGGTCTTGCGGCTGGGGATGCGGCCACGAGCCAACCCTCGCGCATCGCAAATGCGCTTACGGAAGATGATATCTCCGCGGAACTTCTTCCTATTGACGGGGCTGACCTGGGGCTCCTGGTTGACCACGGCGAGGCAGATGCGCCGGAGGTATCTGCCGAGGGCGCTGTCGGTGTTCACGCCTCTACCGAGGCCGGTGACCTGCCCGGCGACGTCGAAGATGAAACGCTGGTGAACACTGACACAGCAGAAATCGTGGAAATTGCGGTTATGACTTCGTCGGGCGGTGACTTGCTGTGTGACCTGATGTTCGACCCAGTCATGGAGAATGCACTGTGAGTTTATCCTGGATGATTTTCTTGCGATTCTGCACCTCGCAAAATGTGCTTTTGAAATATGCCTTTTGTGCTGCTTTTGCGACGGCGGGCGCGGGCCTCGCTTCAGCGGCAGAGCTGTCGCTGAACCGTGCAGTCGTGATCGCTTCGGAGCGAGATGCTACGGTGACCTCCATGCGACAGCGGGTGGCCAGCCGTTCGATTGATGTCGAGGCGGCGCGAGATGCCTATTACCCGAGCTTCAGTCTGTCGGGGGAAAGCAGCTCGACTGCGTCCGATGGTCCGGCGATCACGCTTACCGTGTCGCAGATCCTGTTCGACTGGGGGCTGATCCGCAATGAGATCATGGCTGCAACCCAAGTGCGTACGCAGGCCGTAGCTGACCTGAAGATGGCGGTTGAAGACTTGACGCTTCAGGTTGCGTTCTACTTTCTGGATATTGAAACGATTGGTCTGAAGATCGCCCGTACCCGCAACTACCTGAGTTTTGCGGAACGCATCGCTGGACATGCACGCAATCGCGCGCAGGGTGGTCTTGGGGATCGGGCGGAGGTCGCGCGTGCGAACCTGGAAATCGCGCGCGCCCGGGACGAGCTGTCTCAGCTGACGGCCAACCGGGAGATGGCAATTGCGCAGTTGGCGTTTTTGATCGACCAGAATCCGGGTGTTCCCAAGGCGCCGCCCGAAATCGGGTTTGATCGGGTCTATAACAACGCCGCGCGGTTGCGTACGGCGGTTCGTATCGCACCGGAGTATATCGCGGCGCGTGCATTTATGGATGAAACCACTGCAGATATCGGCGTTGCCAAGGCGAAACGCTTTCCGACGATCAATCTGGAGGCTCAGGCGCGTGGAAGCCTCGATGGGGGGGATACACGCACCGCTGTGGGGATTTCAGCTGGTGTGGATCTGAGCTCGCGCGGTCTGGGAAAACGTCAAATGCAGGCGGCGATTCTCGAGAATGAGGCGGCAAAATCGTCGCTTCTCGCGGTTGAAAGAGACATGACCAATGCGGCGCAGAACGCGTTGTCCCAGTTGCGAACTTTGCGGGCCACCGAGGCTGCGCGCAAGGGGCAGCTGGTCGAGTCTCAGCGTGTGCTGGACACATATGAGGAGCAGTTCATCGGGGGGCAGCGTGAGCTGATCGACCTGCTGACGACTGGGCGTGACCTCTATGACGCGCGGATCGACGTAATCGACACATACGACGAGCGAAAACGAACTGAATATCAAAACGCTAGAGATCTTGGAGTGCTGGGCACGCTGATCCTATCTGTAAGCGGATAGGGCTCCGGTCATGATCACGCTTCCTTCGCCAATGCGAGACTTCGGGAGACTGAAATGAGAGATCTAGAACCAGCTGACCCGGTTGTTCCTGGCCTTCAGGAGTTATGTCGTGTGCACGGTGTGTCTACGTCGGCGGCGCAATTGACTGACGGGCTGCCGCGCGATGACGATGCGCTGCTGACCGAGGAGCTAATTGCTCTGGCGTTGCGGCGTGCCAACATGAGCTGCCGGATCAGCCGCGAGCCGCTCGCCAAGTTCCCGGCCAGCAGTCTCCCGGTGCTGCTGTTTCTCAAAGAAGGGCGGACGCTCGTCCTCGAGGAACTGACGGCAACCGAAGCGCGCGTTATCGATCCCGAGGCTGGCGGTGGCCGGTCAATGTGGAACCGTGCCGAGTTGGAAAAGCAGCACGACGGACGTTTGTTGGTCTCAAAGCCGATCGACCTGGTGTCCAACCGGCTGGACGGCGCGGAGCGCAAGAAGGGTCACTGGCTGTTCCGGCCAGTACTCGGCAATATCCGGATCTACCGCGATGTCCTGACTGCCTCCTTTGCCGCCAATCTGCTCGCAGTGGCGACGGCTCTTTTCTCGATGCAGGTTTATGACCGCGTGGTGCCCAACAAGGCCTTTGATACCCTCTGGATCCTGGCTAGCGGCGTGGGTATTGCCATTGTCCTGGAGTTCATGCTGCGGCTCATGCGGGCGTCTTTGGTCGATGTATCGGGCCGTGATCTGGATTTGACCTTGTCTGCGCGATTGTTTGAAAAAGTCGCGAACATGCGTCTGGCTCAGCAGCCGACATCGACTGGCGCCTTTGCGAGCCAGGTCAGGGATTTCGCCACTGTGCGAGAGTTCTTTACCTCGGGCACGGTGACGGCGCTGTGCGATCTGCCGTTTGTGCTCGTATTTGTGACGGTGATCTGGTTCATCGGCGGCGAGGTGGCGTATGTGGTGCTGGCAGGTGTTATCTTCAGTATTCTGCCTGGGATATTGATGCAGGGTCGTCTGGCGTCGGCTTCGCGAGAGAATACCCGCGAAGCAGCGGCACTGAACGGTCTGCTGCTCGAGACGATTTCGAGCTTGGAAACTGTCAAGGCAGCCCGCGCAGAAGGGCGTCTGCAGCGGGCTTATGCGCAGCTGACGGCCACGATGGCCAATACCGCTGTGCGCACGCGGCAATTGACGACCATCACCACGCAGCTTGTTTCCACCGTGCAGAAGCTGGCCTATGCAGGTGTCGTTATCGCGGGCGTCTATCTCATCAACCTCGGCGAATTGACGGTGGGTAGCCTGATTGCCTGCACGATTTTGTCCAGCCGCGCCATGTCTCCGATGGGGCAGGTGGCCGGGCTTCTGGCGCGTTGGCAGCACGTGCGGGCTGCGATGGAAGGGCTCGACGGGATCATGAACCTAAAGGTCGAGCGGCCTGATGATCGTCACTTCGTACGGGCGTCGTCGATGAAAGGCACATACAAGCTGGAAGACGTGGTGTATCGGCACGACCCTGACGCACCACCGGTTATCTCGCTGCCGACACTGGAGATCCCTGCAGGAGAGCGGCTGGCGTTGCTGGGGGGCAATGGCGCGGGCAAATCAACATTGCTGCGTATGCTCGCCGGGCTGACGGAACCGGAATCCGGCAGTATTCTCGTAGATGATCTTTCGCTGAGCCAGATCGATCCGATCGACCGGCGTCGTCAAATCGGCTATCTGCCGCAAAGCGTCGCCCTGTTTCAGGGAACGTTGCGGGACAACCTGCTGCTTGATCATGGTCTGCATTCTGACGACGAATTGCTGGAAGCCCTAGACGCGGTCGGGCTGGGCACTTTTGTGCGACGCCATGTGCGCGGTCTCGATCTGAGAATTCACAGCAATGCCAATGTGTCTGGCGGCCAGCGTCAGGCAATCGGTCTGGCGCGGGTGTTGTTGCAGGACCCCAAGGTCGTGCTTTTGGACGAGCCGACCGCCGCATTTGACCATCTGACTGAAATGCATGTGATCGGGTATCTCGGAAAATGGCTGGAAGGGCGGACGACCGTGATTTCCACGCACAAACGCGAGTTGCTCAGCCTGACCAAGCGTGCGGTTGTCCTGAAGGATGGTCGTGTGGCGCGGGATGGAGATCTGTTGCAAATCCTGAATTCTGCGCGCGCAAATACCGCCCAAGTCCAACCTGTAAAAGCGGTTAAGTGACGATGGGCATGGTGAGTTCACCCGGGAATATGGACGGCAGTTATCGCCGGGAAATCATCCGCAAATCGCGGACGCTCATCAACCTGATCGTGTTGTCGCTGGTGGCTGCGATCATCTGGGCCTCTATTGCTCAGATAAACGAGATCACCCGTGGCGATGGCCGCGTGGTACCGCTTCGCCGCATGCAGACCATTCAAAGTCTGGAGGGCGGTATCCTTGCCGAGCTTCTGGTCAGTGAAGGCGACATTGTTGATGAGGGCGAGGTCCTCGCGCGCCTGGATCCGACGCGATCCGAGGCCGCATTCCGCGCGGCGTCGGCAGAAATCACCGCGCTTACTGCGCAGGTTGCACGTCTTGAGGCCGAAGTTCTGGAGCGTCCGGCGCTTAATTTTGGTGAGGATGCAAACGAGTCCGAGCAAACTGAATTGCGACTGTTCAATGCACGACGGACCAAACTTGAGGCCTCACTCAAGGCGCTGGAAGCCGAGCGTCAGTCGATTCAGGAGCAGATCGACATCACCAGCCCACTTGCATTGAGTGGAGCCGTCAGCCGCATAGATGTGCTGCGCCTTGAGCAGCAACGGGCAGAACTTGAGGGCAAGATAAGTGACACGCGCAATGCCTACGTGCAGGACGCCTACAAGGATCTGGCACAGCGTCGCGCAAAACTGACGTCGCTGCGGCAAGATGTGGTCAGCAAGCAGGATGAGTTCATGAGAACCGAGATCCGATCGCCTGTGGCCGGCCGGGTGAACAACATCGACATCACCACACTCGGCGGCGTGATTCAGCCGGGTGAGCCGATCATGGAAGTCACCCCGACCGACGATCAGCTGTTGATCGAAACAAAGGTGCTACCAAGGGATGTCGCGTTTATCGCGCCGGGGATGGAGGCCAGTGTGAAAATCACGGCATATGATTTCTCGACTTACGGCGACCTGCGCGGCAGCGTGACCCAGATTTCTGAGGATACCGTCGAGGAAGATACCCCGCAGGGACCGCAGGATTTTTATCGGGTGATGGTCCGCACGGAGAGCAACCAGCTGGAGCGCCATGGTGAGAAGTTCTCAATTCGTCCCGGTATGCTGGCGCAGGTTGATATCGAGAGCGGCAAGCGATCCGTCCTCAGCTATCTGACTCGCCCTCTGCTCAAGGCCCGCCTCCGCTAGACTCCAGCCAGTTCACGACCCGATACGCGATAAAGAAAGACCAATTCCGTGATGCAATCGAACTTCAAGGGAACTGCAACGCTGCCCCGTTGCTTCAAGGCAATGATGTGTGCGGTGACCGGTCTGAGTCTTCTTGCCACGGCCAGTCCGATAGGCGCGACGGCTGCCTCCTCGGTTGAGGTGCGCGGCGCGCAATTTATTCCTGAGGATGACATTCAGCGCACTTGTGCCGTGGAGGTTGGTGTTTCCTACAGTACCGAGGAGCTGCGGGCGATCGAGGCATGCCTGATGTCGACCGCGGTGTTCGAAGCTGTTGCGCTTTACCGCGAAGATGATGTGCTGGTAATCGATGTCGTCGAACTGGATACCCGTCCCGGTCGTATCGCAGGTGGTTTGTTCTATGACTCGCAGGATGAGGTGACCGCGAGCCTGTTTTTCGAGCGTGAAAACTTGTTTCCGGGGACCTATGGCGCGTTGGAGTTCAGCTTCAACCCGGAAGTGAAGCGTCTGGATGGGCAGTTGATCTGGGATGACGCGCTGGGGAACGGTGTCAGCCTTGGGGTAAGGGGCTTTGGCGAGAAACTGGATCACGACGATCGCAGCTACGCGCAGGAGATCTATCGCATAGAACCCTATGTGGATTGGCGTCCGAACGAATTGACCCGGTTCGAGTTTGGGGTCGGTGCGCGCCGCTATAGCATGTCCGATGTGACGCCTGCAGCCAGTGGCTTGTTGGCGCAAGAAGCGGCGTCATTGGGAGACGTGACCGCCCCCTATGTTCGGTTCGGGATACAGGTGCACAGCCCTGACGCTGCTGAAGGAGATGAAACCTCCGGACGTGTCGATTACGAGGCCAATATCCATCAGGTGTTCTGGAACCTGGGAACCGATGACCCACTGTCCGAAACGCGGCTGAGCGGTACCGTTCTGGTGGCAGTCAAGGAACGCACGCGTTTGCTTGTCGGTTTGCGCGGCGGGGCTGTTTTGGGGCTGAAGGATAACTACACGCGCGTGATCGACCGCTTTTTTCCTGGGGCCGAAGCATTCCGCGGCTTTGCACCTCGCGGGATCGGGCCGCGGGATGGGCCTGATGCCCTGGGCGGGAATTACTATCTGGTCGGATCAGTCGAGCTACAGCGGCAGTTCAGCACTCGGAATGGGATGAATTTCGTTGGCAGCGCCTTCGCAGATGTAGGAGCAAGTTGGGGTTTGGATGATACTCTGGGCGGCGTCATTGACGACAGTTGGCACCGGCGCAGCAGCGTCGGGGTTTCGCTGACCTTCGATGTCGCAAGCGTTCCGGTGTCACTTTACGTGGCGCATCCGGTCGAGAGCGAGGCGGGCGATGATCTCCAGACGCTTGGGCTCAGTATTTCTGCGCGGTTCTAACGCAAGCTAGTCATGGTCGCGGGCGGCCTTATTTCGTATCGCCTTACGAAAGAGCTGCAAGTAGCGCGGCGCGACTGCGGCGTAGCTGTAGTGCTGGCGTGCCATAGCGCGAGCGGCAGCACCATAGCGGAATCGCCGCGCGGCATCCTCCTTTAGTGCTAGAATTTCTTCAATCCAGGCATCATCTTCATCGGGCAACAAGCGCCCATTGATCCCGTCAAGGATCAGTTCCGCAGTATATCCGCGGTCGGGGGCAATCACGCAGGCGCCACGACCCAGAATTTCCACCAATCCCCAATTCGCAACGCCGTATTTGAGTGGGTAAAGGAACAGGTCGATGTCCGAAATCCTCTGGACATACTCCTCGTAGGGCAGGCGTCCCACAAATTCGACAGCCTCAGCGGCCTGCGGGTAGACCCTCTTGAGGTGCTCGCAGAAGTTCGTGACTGCACCGCCATATTTCCGTTCCACCCATTGATCTTCATATCCGTATGTCGTGACGCCCGCTCCACCAAGCGCAACGAAGCGTGCATCGATCTTTTGTGCAACCAGGCGATCAACCAGTCTCATGTAGGTCTCGAAGCCTTTTGAGCTGGAGAGATCGCGCGCTGCAAAACCAATGGTAAACGGGGTGGGCGACGGCACGACCTCCGTTGGGGGGAGGCGCGCGTCGAAGTCGAAGCCTTCCAACTGTACTTCGATGTTGCTTTGCAGAACCTTGGGAAACATTTGCTTGGCGTGCTGACTGGGGCATATCACGAGATCGCTGCGCAGCGCCTGATGAAAATTCAGCATCTCCGTGTTCTTGTCGACCATTCGCTGGGCGCGATCCGGCGGATAGGCCGGATCCCAACCGTGGGCCCGATAGCTGGGAAACTCAATGTAGCTCACAATTGCTGCGTCGATTTCATCGTAGAGGAAATGCGGGGCGCCAAAGAGGGAGTGCGAAACGATCACGTCGATCTTCTTCTTGCTCTCGAAGTCACGCAGCGCATTCAGGACACCCCGACCAATGCGGGCTGATCGCTCGACTTTTGCCGAGTAATAGTAACTCTGGTCGCCGACAATCTTCCCATCCGGTTTGAACGCAAGGATATGTTGGCCTCTTTCCAGATTGCGGGACTGATGACCTGGCGTCGTCAGGAAGTAGGTCTCTGCCACCCCTGATTTACGCAGGTAATCACATAGCCCTCCAAATTGCCCTGGGTAGACTGATCCCACAAAGACGATGACTGGCTTCTTCACGATTCTCTCCACCGGAAACGTTCTTAAGTATGTATCTCCATCCTAACGGATGTGGCATATGAGGGTGAAGCGTATTCGATGCAAAGCACGTCTTGAGATGCCCTCAATGCAAGGGATATTCGCAGGTCAGGGCTATCGAGCGGGGGCTGGCAGGCAGCGCGTGCGAGGCAAGCCGCTAGACCGTGCAGGTGGATCGATCTCGTTCTGGCAGCGGGCTGCTGTGTCGGCAGCACTGCCAGAGATGAGCGGATAGGACGCTTTGAAACCGAACGCGTTTGTTCCGGTCTAGCGGGAGAAAGTCTTCAAAAAACTAACGCGTGGAGCGCCGTCGATGTTGTTTGCATTGAGGGCCTTGAGGATAGGCCGAATCAGTAGGATGGCGAAAACGGCGATCACGCCTCCACTGCTGTAGAGGGCCAGACAAGCCCAGAAGGAAGCTCCCACTGCCACACCGCCAAACGCAGCCAGTAGTCCAAGAAACATACCAAACGGGATCAGTCCCATAGTTGCACTCCCTGTGTTCTAAATCCGGGACCTCCCGGACGTTTCCCTTGGTCTCGATGCGGAATTTCAGGCCCACAATCCGTGGGTGGTTTCGGAGAGGCGGGAGATACGGTGTGGGCCGCGGTGGAATTCTGCCCGCCTCTCCGGAGAGCCGCCGCACTTTGGGGGTGAGGGCAGCTCTGGTTTCCGCCACCGGGCAGTGACGGATCTCGTGAAGTGTCGCGGCCAGGTGTGCCCCGGTCGCGCCATCTTAGATTACAACAACCCGCCGTCGTCGTCTCCGCCGCCGAGCAGTCCGCCGAGCAGATCCTCGCCGCTGCCGGTCAGGCCGCCCAGGAGGCCTTCGCCGCCGCCGAGGAGACCGCCGACCAGGCCATCTTCGCCGAGTGCACCGTCGACCAGGCCTCCGTCACCAAGGACGCTGGACAGCAGCCCGTCTTCAGAGTTGGCGATGTCACCGACCAGGCCACCTTCGCCAATGATGTCTCCGACGATGCTTTCGTTTCCGAGAACGCCGTCGACGAGACCCTCATCGCCAAGGATGCTGGACAGCAGCCCATCGTCGCTCCCGAGGATGTCTCCGACAAGCCCATCCTCACCGACAATATTGTCGACCGGACCGTCGTCGCCAAGAACCGTTGCAAGCAAGCCGTCGTCACCGCCGAGGAGACCACCGACAATGCCGTCTTCGCCGGTCACGCCGGAGAGGAGACCGTCTTCCCCACCGAGGAGACCGTCTGTGATGCCATCGAGCGGTCCGTTTTCACCGCCGAGGAGACCACCGACGAGGCCGTCTTCACCGAGAACGCCGCCAAGCAGGCCATCTTCACCGGTCACGGTGTCAAGGATGCCGCCGACAATGCCGTCTTCGCCGGTCACGCCGGAGAGGAGACCGTCTTCCCCACCGAGGAGACCGTCTGTGATGCCATCGAGCGGTCCGTTTTCGCCGCCGAGGAGACCACCGACGAGGCCGTCTTCACCGAGAACGCCGCCAAGCAGGCCATCCTCACCGGTCACGGTGTCAAGGATGCCGCCGACAATGCCGTCTTCGCCGGTCACGCCGGAGAGGAGACCGTCTTCCCCACCGAGGAGACCGTCTGTGATGCCATCGAGCGGTCCGTTTTCGCCGCCGAGGAGACCACCGACGAGGCCGTCTTCACCGCCTAGAAGTCCGCCGAGGAGGCCGCCACCGTCGGTGTCGCCATCGGTTTCGCCCAACAATCCGGTGCCGGTGAGCTGTCCGACGAGGCCATCTCCACCAGTCAAGCCGCCCAGGGCGCTGTCGTTGCCAACAATATCGCCTAATAGTCCCTCAGATCCGGTGATGTCGCCCAGCAATCCGTCATTGCCAGTCACGCTGCCAAGTAGCCCATTGTCGGCGACGACAGGGTCGAGCAAGCCGACGTCTTTGGAAACACTGCCATCGCCTTGAACTGGTTGTCCGAACAAAGGTGCGCCGATTTCGCCCAGGAGGCCGTCGTCCCCTAGCAGGTCGCCCAACAATCCTTCGGAGCCGGTAACATCCCCCAAGAGGCCGTCATTGCCAGTGAGGTCACCCAGCAATCCTTCGTCGCCGATAACTGGGTCGAGAACACCCTGTTGTGCATCCGTGCCGTCAGTACCATCCGTGCTATCGGTACCATCCGTGCTATCGGTTCCGTCCGTGCCGTCAGTACCATCCGTGCCGTCGGTTCCGTCCGTGCCGTCGGTACCATCCGTGCTATCGGTACCATCCGTGCCGTCGGTACCATCCGTGCTATCGGTACCATCCGTGCCGTCGGTTCCGTCCGTGCCGTCGGTACCATCCGTGCTATCGGTACCATCCGTGCCGTCGGTACCATCCGTGCTATCGGTACCATCCGTGCCGTCGGTACCATCCGTGCTATCGGTACCATCCGTGCCGTCGGTTCCGTCCGTGCCGTCGGTTCCGTCCGTGCCGTCGGTACCATCCGTGCTATCGGTACCATCCGTGCTATCGGTACCATCCGTGCTATCGGTGCCATCCGTGCTATCGGTACCATCCGTGCCGTCAGTTCCGTCCGTGACGTCGGTCGGGCTATCATCATCCCCACCCGATGCGAGGGCTGCTGCGCCAAGGAGGCCGAGCCCGGCCAGAGCAGCGATGCCGTCATCACCGATCGCGCCACCAATACCAGCCCCTCCGGCTGCGTCCTGCTCGAGTTCAGCCTCTGTGCCATCCGCGAAAACCAAGCTGTGCAGAGAGCCGTTTTCGGCTGGGGTGTAGAACTCGTCGACCAAAATGCGGTCACCCGTCTTCAACTCGATGACCAGATCATCGCCTGTACGCATGTAGCGGAGGACACCATCGCGCGTTGCATCAATCTGTACGCCAATTTCACTGCCGGCCTGGATCGTTCTGTCTGCCACGGTCTTTTCTCCTTGCACCCACCCGGCCAAGGCACGGGGGAATTTAGAATCCATTGTCTAACTAAAGTATGTATACCCATACTTTTGGAAGCTTGGTCAACAAAAAGCTGCAATCTAACATTAAAATACTAACTATTTAGGGGTTGATCTGCTGAAATTTATTCCCCAACGAGTCGCTGGCGCTCAAATGCAAGGGCTATTGTGGTCAATGTTCATGCTGGCCCGGCATTGGTTCCAAGTGCTATACTAAAGAATGTAATGCTTGGGTGTTTGATCCCACGGCTTGATGGTGTGATCCTTTCTCAGGAATGGAAGGAAGCATTGTGGGACAAATTCGCCTCGGGAGCGCTACGACAACGCACGCCGTCAGAGCTGCAATACAGTGATCGCAAGCTTCGCTCGCGCAGCTGAGCAAGGAGCTGGGCATCAATCCCAAGACCGTCGCGAAGTGGCGCAAGCGGGCGCCGGTGGAGGACCTAAAGACTGGGCCGAGGGAGCCGCGTTCGACCGTTCTCACCGAAGCGGAAGAGGCCATGATCGTCGCATTCCGGCGTCATACGTTACTGCCGTTGGATGATTGCCTCTATGCGCTTCAGCCGTCGCTTCCGCACCTGACGCGCTCGGCGCTACATCGATGCCTGCAACGGAATGGCATCTCACACCTGCCGGACGCGAGGGCAACAAGCCAAAGCGGCAGCAATTCAAGCGATACCCTATCGGCTTCTTTCACATCGACATCGCCGAGGTTCAGACGGCGGAGGGCAAGCTCTACCTCTTCGTGGGTATTGACCGGACCAGCAAATTCGCAGTCACTCAACTCGTGGACAAGGCAGCAGATCGTAAGACCGCATGGGAGTTCCCCGAACACCCGCTAAAGGCCGTCCCCTATCGCATCCACACGATCCTCACTGATCGAGCCAAAGGGCGCCATCGGTTCAAGCCCGATGGCGAGGGGCATCCAGTTCGCCGAGCAGCCCCGCAACCGGGACACAGCATATTCACGGCAGATGCGGTTCAACATGATCTGTGAGGCAAATGAGATCGAGCACCGACTGACCAAGCCAAACCATCCGTGGAGTTCCGAGGATCAGAAAACAGTCCGGGGGACTGTTTTCCCGAGGGACGGCCAGGTCGAACGAATGAACGGCACCATAAAGGACGCGACCGTCAAACGCTTCCACTTCGAAAACCACGATCAGTTGCGAACACACCTGGCCGACTTCATGGCAGCCTACAACTTCGCGCGACGCCTCAAGACCCTCAGCGGGCTTACGCCTTACGATTACATCTGCAAGATCTGGACATCAGAGCCAGATCGATTCATCCTAAATCCGATCCACCAAATGCCGGGACTGAACACCTAAGCTACTTGATCGCCCCCCCGGCATTCGGCACAACTGTCAGGTGGGTGGAGAGTGGGTATCCGTGCGCTGAGAGCGCCGAAAAGCCAGCACAACTGCAATCACGTCGAACACGCAGGTTGAGGGCAACAGGGCACGATGGGCACACATCACGAGTCACCGAGCGACGCGCCAGTCGCAAAACTATCACAGCCAGAGGCGGACGTGTCTTCTGTGCGGGCGCAATTGCAGACAATAGCACGCATCATTGCCACGGACCGGCGTCCGGTCGCTCTCGCGAGTGAAACCGGGGCAGTTCTGTTGGCCAATGCCGCGGCTCAGAGGATCGGTATTCATCGGGGCCTGACCGATCAGATCACGGCATGGCCAACGCATTGCCTGAATGCCAGGCGTGCCGGAACGCAGACGATCCAGCCAACTCTGGCCGGTGGGCCGGTTGATGGGGAACTGGTTCATCTGCCTCTCGGCGGCACAGAGGCATATGTTTTGCGCCTGTCTGAAACCGATCAGGAATCTGCTTCGCTGCGGAACCGCGCCCGAGCCGCGACTCTGCTGCGCGTGGCGCATGATCTGAAAACCCCAATTCAGTCCTTGTTGTCGACGTTTGAGGAATGGGCAGAGGGTGTCGGTGATACTGCGGAGCAACAGGCCGATACAGCGCGAACAGATCTGAGGCGGACGGCCCACCGGGCGTTGGACCAAATCGACTATGTCCTTGGAGTTATCCGCAGCGAGCAAAGTCCCGGCGCTGCGCAACCTGATGAGGCCTTCTGCATCACCGGCGAGCTGCAGGCGCTGATTGCAATGCTCCGTCCGATCGGGCGTGCGTCCGAGACGCGCATAGAGTACCAGCCACCTGCCAAAGATGTTTGGGTGACCGGGCCGGTCAGGTTTGTTCGGGCATTGTTTCAGAATATGCTGGATAATTCCGTCAAATATGGTGGTGCGCAGGTCGACGTCTCTCTGCGCTGTCTCGTTGCTTCTGGTGAAGTGAAGGATGCGATTGAAGATAGCCCTGAACTGCAGATTGAATTCGAAGTGCGGGATTGGGGAGGCGGCCTCCCCACCGCGCAGAAACACCGCCTGCTTGCGGCGCTTGGTTTGCCACATGAAGCTGAGGCCGCTTCTGCAGGGGCAAGTGCGCGGAGATCGTCCGGGCTGAATATCCTGTCGCATGCGATCCGTCAGCTGGGCGGAACGATGGAAGTCCTTGATCGCGGTGAAAACGGTGAGATTGCCGATGAGGTCGAAGCGACAGCTGTTGCGGGAACCATTTTGCGTGTCGTGTTCGCCCTGCCTCAGGCGCGGACACCGGACCCGGCTATCGACGGAGCCGTTACGCCAGTGTGCGGCAAGTTGGGGAGACAGTTGCAAGGACATGATATTATTGTCGTGGAGGACAGTCCGGCGAGCCGCGACTGGCTGGTGCAGGTGCTGCGTCGCGCTGGCGCATTGGTCAACGCTGCTGAAAATGGCCATGAAGCACTAGAGTTACTGATGGCCCGAGGCGCGTCAGCCTCTGGTCCGGAAGGAACGGAGAACGTCGCGCCCTCTATCTTGCTGACCGACATGACGCTGCCCTACATGAGTGGCATCGAAATGGTACATAAACTGCGAGCGGCACAGGACGCTGGGGACACGCAGTGGCGTGGTCAGATCATTGGGCTGACCGCGCATGTGGATGACCGTATTCGCAAGGCATGCCATGATGCCGGGTTCTTTCGCATATTGGACAAACCAATCCGCACCACTAGTCTGTTGCAGACCCTCGTTGAGGCGGGGCAGGTGGCGCAGGCTGCCAGCCCTGCACCGGGCTCGGTTGCGGCTTCAAGCCCGGCCGGATGCCTCCTGTCGGAGGAGATCGTTGCAGACCTCATAGAGCAGATCGGTCCCGAGGGGGCGCGGAATTTCATGCAACGTGCGCTGGCGGAAGCCCGCACCATTATCGAGAGCCTGCAGGTCGACGGTGCAGGTCCCGAAAGTCGCCGGTTGCTGCACGCTGCCACCGGTGCCTGTGGTCTAACCGGGCTCACATCTGCCGAGAAGCTCTTGCGCGCCATCGAGGTGCGGTTGGAGGATGGAAATGACGTGGACGAGGAGCAGCTGGGCACTGTTGCGGAAGTGCTGACGAGAACCGGTCAGCGTATCGAGCAGCTGTCATGACCTGTTCAGTTTGCGATGATCGTGGTTTATCTCCGGTGGCGCTGTCTGACTCGGCAATGGACATCCCGCTTGGCTCGCCATTAGACTGTAGCTCGTTGAAGCAATGGGGCATGAGAGTGCTTCGCAGAAAGAAACTAGATGACCACAGTTGAGCCGCAATCGCTGCGCATTCTTGTTGCTGATGACCATGTCATGGTCCTGGAGATGTTTGAGCAGTTCCTATCCAATCTGCCGAACGTCGAAGCGGTCACCGCTGCAGATCTTGATGGCGCTCTGGCGTTGATCAAGCAGGAGGGCGCATTTGACCTGGTGCTGCTGGATCTGAATATGCCGGGCATGAACGGCACACAGGGATTGTCGCAGACCATCGCTGAAAATGGCGGGAAACCTGTCGCGCTGCTCACCAGCAATCCTTCGGCCAAGGTGGTTGCGGAAGTTCTGGCGCTTGGCGGCGCGGGGTTGGTGCTGAAGACAACCTCGCTCAAGGCGTTGGGTAATGAGGTGCGCTTCATGGCGGCAGGCGGGCGTTATATTCCGGTCGAGTTGATCGAGACTCAGCGCGTCAAGACGCAGGAGGCGACAAACACCAAGCTCTCCGACCGAGAGATGACGGTGTTGAACTTGTTGGCCGAAGGTAAGCCGAACAAGGAAATCGGCGATAATTTGACGCTCGCTCAACCCACAGTAAAGATGCATGTCAAATCGATTTGCAAAAAACTGGGTGCGAGCAATCGCACGCAGGCTGTGATCGTCGCGCGTGACCTCAACCTGATCTAGTGGCGCTGTCCATAGTTTGTCCGCGGGTGAGGGCTGCGCGCAGAGGCGATCCCATGCGCAGCACTCGTTGTCGGATTTCAGAAGGAAATAAATGGAACCGGTACGCCGAAGGTTTCCGCCAGCAGTACGAAATTCAGACCTAGAACCACCACCGCGCCCACTACCGAATAGATGCGGATCAACGGTCCAGCGACAAAATCGCGCATGATGTCGCGACGGGAGGCGAAGATGATCAAGGCGATCATTGGAACTGGCAACGCGATGGACAGAACGACCTGTGACAGCACCAGCGCATCCGTTGCGTTGTAGCCCATCGCGACCACGGCAAACGCCGGAGCCATGGTGACCAGGCGGCGCAGCCAGATGGGTACGCGAATATGCAGAAAACCCTGCATGATCATCTGACCTGCCATAGTGGCTCTGTTGCGAACTTTTCGGCCGGCCGGAAACACCCTTCCGATAGATACAGTTATGCTGCGAGCTGCTGTTCGAGCCAGGCCATGGTCTCTAGGCTCAGGACTTCGGTAACGGGGTCGGTTCAGTCAACATGTTTCGGGCAAGCAGAATGATCCGCCAGAGCGGTGCTTTTGCTTCGTCGTGTCGGCACTGCTTTCTCTCGCGGCTTTCGGCAAAGGCCCCTCGGGTACATGCTTCGGTTCGTGGTCAGTGTGGTGGCTGCCAACATGATGCTGGTTCGATGTAATTCCGACGTGCCCATCTCATAGGCGTGCTTGACAGATGTCGGCGACAGTCCAGACCGCGGCATCGTCGGAACCACGTCCCTGCGGGACCTCGAAGGCCTGCGATTAAATAGGCAGCGGGTGGCGGAACAACCGATCAGGCCATTTGTGGCGCCACGTCCGGTTCGAAGACGGTGCCATCAACCCAAATCCGATGGAGGATGACAGCGGTAAGTGTGGCCACGCGCCCGGGATGCTGCAGGGCCACCATCTGCGAGATAAGCCCGCCCAGTGACATGCCCGCCAGATGCGCATGATCCAGGCCGTAGGCATCCATGATGGCGATCACGTCCGCGGCCATATCCTCCAGGGCATAATCGGCTTGTCCGGGCGCGAAGGTTGTGGATTGCCCGGTGTCCCGGTGGTCGAAGCGGATGACGAAGAACCCGCGCTGCGCCAGGTCGCCGCAGAACTCGTCTGGCCAACCCAGCATCGAGGCCGTGGCGCCCATGACCAGCAGGATAGCCGGGTCGCTCGCCCGGCCGAAGCTTTGCGTGGCAAGGGTGATGCCGGCGCTGTCGATCATCTTCACGGCAGTCTCGTGGCCGGGTTGCCCGTCGTGACGCCTTGCGTCGTTCCGTTCGGCCCGATTCATTCCTTTCTCCCTCCATTCCCGACGTGCTGCATGCCATAGGCGCACAGGAAGATCCTCACGCTTTCCTCCGCGTGCCGGTGCCGGGCCTCGCGTCCCGGCAGGGCGGCGTCGCCCAGCAGCATGGCGGCGCTGGTGGGCGCACCCATCAGAAGCCAGTTGAAATAGGTCGCCGCCTCGGTCGGATCGGTCAGCCGCAACTGGCCGTTCTCTCGGTAATGCGCAAAGGCGCGGGAAAGTCGCGCGATGGACTTTGCCGGGCCGTTCTCGAACAGGGCGCGGCCGAGATCGGGAAAGCGGTCCACCTCGCCGATCACCATGCGGCGCAGCTGCATCAGGCGCGGGGTCAGGACCACTGCAAGCTGGTCCAGGGCGGCGTCCATCAGGAACGCCGCAACGGGCCGGTCGTCCAGCGGCTCCTCGGCCTCCTCGCCCAGGGCTTCGGCCGCGCCTCCGGTCATCGCGACGACAACCGCGCGGAACAGCGCTTCCTTGGATCCAAAATGCGCATAGACAGTCTGCTTGGACATCCCGGCCTGCTCGGCCACCTCGTCCATGCTGGCGCTCAGGAAGCCGTGTTTCAGGAATACCCTTTCCGCCGCCGCCAGAATGGCCGCGCGGCTGCGCCGTCTGCGCGTTACGGCACCGTTGCTCATGGGCTCGCCCTCCGAAGTTTGCGGATCGAGCATAGCACCGATCCTTGACAAACTCAACTGGACGGTCCAGTCTAATTAGCGAAACCAAACGGGAGCTTCCGCAATGACGACCAGAACCGAACTGACCTGCCGCTGCAGACAGGCGGCCTTGAGGGTCGATGGACCGCCCATCCTGAGCAGCGAATGCCTCTGTGCCGACTGCCAGGCGGCGGGGGCGATCCTCGGGACATTGCCCGGCGCGGCGCCGGTGCTGGACGGCAACCGGGCGACGCGCTTCGTTCTCTTCCGCAAGGATCGGGTCCGCTGCCTGCGCGGCGCGGACCATCTGAGCGAACACCGGCTGGCACCGGACAGCAAGACCCGGCGCGTGATCGCCAGCTGCTGCAACACGCCGCTGTTCCTGGACTTCACCCAGGGCCACTGGCTGAGCGCCTACGGCCATCTTTGGTCCGCCGAAGACCTGCCGCCGCTGGAGCTGCGGACGATGGTGCGCGACGCGCCCGAGGGCGCCGCGCTGCCCCGGGACGTGCCGAATCTCGCGACACATGGCCTGCGGTTCTTCGCCCGGCTGATCGGAGCCTGGGCCGCGATGGGCTTCCGGACGCCCAGGGTCGACTACGTGCAGGGAAAGTTGCATGGCGCGTGACGATGACAAGATCGAGGTCGAGAACTTCATGTCGCCCGGCCGGGTGCATCGCGTCGACCGGGCCAAATACGAGGCGATGCGGGACGCGCTGCTGGCGGTTCTGCCAGACGCGCCACCGGGCCTAACCGTTGCCGAGGCCAAGCAAAAATTGCTGCCGCTGCTGCCCGAAGCACTGTTTCCCGGCGGGGCCAAGGCCGGCTGGTGGCTCAAGGCCGCGCAGCTCGACCTAGAGGCCAAGGGCGTGATCCGGCGCGAAGAGACCAAGCCGCTTCGATTACACCGGTGCTGACGAGGCGAGCCGTGTCCTGTGAGGGGTAAGACTCTGTGATAGCCGTTCCTAGAGGTCTTCCGAGTCCGTGTTGCCGCGCTCGGGCGGTGCGACGCGTGCGCTCGAACCAAGAATTTGCCACTTCCGCAATGGGCTCTGAAGCCGACTTGCGGCGCAGCGGCATCGGAAGCCAAATCACAGCGTGGTTACCGTCGCGACCGGCCCATTGCGGCCATTCACTTGCGGCTTGGCATGCTGCGGCGCGGCCCGTGAGGCCGGCCTTTCGCTGTAGCCGCAAAATATGATGCTTTGCGAAATCACAGTGTGCGGGACTCACTGACATCCGTAAAGACCGGAATAGTTCCTTCAAATCAAGGAAGGAGGTAGTAGAGTGATCGAAGGCTTGAGCCACATGACCTTCATCGTCAGGGACCTGGACAAGATGGAGAAGGTGCTGACGCAGGTTCTGGATGCGAAGAAGATCTACGATAGCGGCGATGAAACATTTTCCCTGTCCAAAGAGCGTTTCTTCGACGTCGGAGGACTATGGATCGCCACGATGGAAAGCGCCCCGCTCGGGTCGCGCACCTACAACCACGTCGCTTTCAAGATACCACCGGGCAAGTATGGTGATCGGTTGAATCGTATCCGAGCGCTTGGACAGGACGTCCGAGAAGGACGGTCACGGGTCGAAGGCGAGGGGCACTCGATATATTTCTATGACCACGACAACCATATGTTCGAATTGCACAGCGGTACGCTCGACGAGCGTTTGGAGCGCTACAGGTCGCCGCCAGCGAGCAGCAGCTCGTAATCCACCTGCTGCATATCCTGGCCGAACGCCATGGATCGGACCGTTCGCACAGCTTCAAATCCGGCGGACTCGTAGAGCCCACACGCTTCGGGATGTCGATCAAAGGTCGAGACACGAACTGACTTGAACTCTTTCTCCCTCGCTGCGGTCACGACGGCGCTCAAGAGACGCTTCCCGGTGCCTCGGCCACGATATGCCTCATCAAGATAAAACAATCGTATCCGAGATACGGTCGATGTTTCAGCGCTGAGAAATATGCAGCCAACAGGTTGACCACCGCATTCGGCGATCAGGTAAAATTTGCGCACCTTTGACATCTGACCTTCCACCAGATCCAATGCCGCGCTGACGGCATAAACGAAGGTGGAATCGAAGTTGTGAAAGGTGCGATAGAACCGCATGTTGGCATCTGCGACCCAAGTGCGGTCCTTTCTTTGATATGATCGAAATGCAATCGAGCTTTTTGGGTTTTCTTGCGGGAAGGCCATGATCGCTGACCTTTGCCGCGATGTGCAAAAAGGTCAACAAGGGCTCCCTTCTGACCTTCGTCGCGACAGCACACAAGAGCAGCAACTTTGTCGAAGGCCGAAGTCGGCTGAGCGGACAAACCAGAGTTATGCAGATGCCGCTATTGCTGACGCAGCATAGGTTTGCCATTGCGGCACATATTTTGCCGCGTGACAGCCCGCGCCACCAGACCGTTCATTTGCACGGGGCGACTTCCATGAAACCACGGCTGCCAAATCGCAGCGGCTAGCCAGAGTATCGCCACGGCGGACTTAGCCGACCCTGGAACCTTCCTCTTCGCCACAGCGATCGCAGGTGATTTGGCCGCAAGACATAATCTCTGGCGCTGAGTTACTGCGCTCTATAAGTAAATGGCCAAACCACGGCGCTTGCAATCGTACAGAGAGCGCAAAGCAAGAAATAGATCGTCCCAAATCCGAAGCCCATATCAAGCAGCACCCCTGCCCCGCCAGGGCCGACAGCGGCAGCGAAAATCACAATCATGGTGACAACGGAGCGAATGGCGCCAAGATGGTCTGTTCCAAAGGCCTCGGCCCAAACCGCGCCATAAAGGTTGAGCGAGAAGCCATTTGATATGCCGACGAGCGCCATGAAAGGCACCATGATCCATGGTGCAGTGCTGACTGCGAGAAGCAGACACGCCACCAACAGCGGGATCAGATAGTACGGCAACAGCGCCACGGCAGAGAACCGATCAACCAGCCATCCAGCACCAAATCCCGCAAGAATCGTGGATACGGCCATGACGGAATATGATGCCGTGAAAGCATCCAACCCCCACCCGCGGGTCTCTGTCAGATGGACCTGATGAAAGAAAATCGTATTGACTACCAAAGCCATTGGCAGAATGGCAAAAACATATGCGTGGAACTCAGGTCTTCTGAGGACCTCGGCACGCGTCAGACTACGAACGCTTTGGTCAGGTTCACCGGCATGCGCAGTGTCGGCTACCGCTTCGGCGGTCCTTTCTGATGATGCAAGTCGCATCAAAAAGGGTGTGAGCAACAGCAACATGACCGCAATCAAGATCCAGCTTGTCCGCCAGCCGATCAGTGCAGAAAGCGCAACAAAGGACACAGGCAACAGCATCTGGCCGATGTTTTGTCCGATCGATGTGACAGCAATGGCCATTCCCCGCCGCGCATTGAACCAGCGCCCAACCACGACAAAGGCGATATGAGTCAGGAAACCCTGGGCAAAAATGCGCAGGATCAGCAAACCCAGCAGAATGATCTGCAACGACACCAGCGACTGAAACAATACGGCACCTACCGCCAGAACAGGCAACAGGATCGCAATAAGTTTGCGTGGTGAAAGCTGATCGCTCCATTTTCCGGTGGCAAAAACCGCCACTCCGCTGAGAAGCGTCAGCACCATGTTCAACAGGCCTATGTCGCCATGTGACAGGTCGAATTCCTGACGGATGTCGCCAATGCTCAGGCCAATAAAATAGGTTTGTCCCAGCGATGACAGGAAGAACAGGACAAAGCCCACACCCAGCCAACGCAGGTTTCCGGCAATGAACCCATGGGTGGACAGAAGGGACGCTCGGGCCAGTGCAATCATGTTATCAGTATCCCGAGTAACCGGTGTCGGAGAGGTTGTGCACTTCCGACCCGATGAGCGGCGGATTAAAGACGCTGAGCAGCACAAGATCGGTGTCGCCGGTATTGCGCAGTGTATGCGCGTCGTTCTTTTCCAGCCCATAGAGCACATCGGGACGCAGCGCGTGGGTTTTCCCGGTCGAGGTCACGACCTCGCCGGTTCCGGCGATGCAGTAGCAGGCTTCCAGATGGCGTTTGTATTCCATCCGGGCCTCGGTGCCCGGGTAGACCACGGTGCGGCACACCGTAAAGCCCATCTTGTCCTGATCGGTCAGGTAGCGATGGCTGGTTCCGCCGCCCCATTCCACACACAGCCCGGCTTGGGCAACGTCGTTGATATCACGCACAATCATGTTGATTACTCCCGGTCGCAGTGATGGTTGTTTTTGCGGCGTCAAAACAGATTTGACCGTAGTCCTGCAGCGAGATGCCATAGCGCACGTCGGAATGGGCGGACATGACCTGCAGATCGCACCAATATCCTTGTGCGGGCGCATCCTCGGACAGCACGGCCATGCCGCAGGTGTCCTGTAACCGTTTCGCAGCTGTGCCACACAGCCGAACAAGCGTGGCGGCCTTGGCACGGCAAATCTTGACCTCTTCCGCAGAAATGCTGCGCGCCTGTGATCCCTTGTCATGAAGCCAGTCCAGCAAATCCCGATAAAGGAGTTGCGCCGTGGTCAGCTCCATCGCGCTCTCACCAAGAGCCGTCAACTCCGGTGCGCTGTTCAGGCCAACGTCCCTTGTGCGACGCACGATCAGACGTTCATGTTCGCGAAAGAGCGCCTCAGCGCAGCCCAGGATCGGTGCAATCAACGAGGTCCCGAGATAGGCGATCATGGGCATCGACCTAAGATAGTTACCATCCACCTCATCGGAGGGGCGATTCCCCTTCAGGCACGGTTCCCAGTCGGCAACCTCAGTTTTGGGAACCGAAAGTTCGACGGAAAAGCTGTGGGTGCCGCTGGCCATCAGCCCAGAAGTTTTCCACGTCCGTTCAATCGAAATGCGACTGGTTTCGCAGGGCACGTATCGCGGTTGTCCATTCGGTCCGGCGGGCAGTTTCAACAGGACCCAGTCCGCATGATCGATGCCGGAACTGTTCACGAACCGGCCCGAGATCGTGAGGCCGCCATCATCGTGGTTAATGATGTTCGTGTCGCGTGCGGCCATGGCCGTGGCAATAACCGGTGCGGGATTATCCGAAAAAACCCGCTTGGCAAGCGCATCTGGAAACCGATCAGCGATAAGCGCGTGTCCGATACAATTGACGAGGACCCACCCCGTTGAGGGGCAGGCTTGCGCAGCCAGGCGCGAGATTTCGCAAATTGTTGTCCAATTGACTTCGGGCGCCTGCCACACACCCATAAAATCAAAATGCTTCAGCTCCGCTACAGTCTGCTCAGGCAAAGCATCGTGACCGCGTCGAGAGCGAGCGCGGTCACGCCAGGACCGGGCGGCATCATGGACTTTGGTGCATATCGCCGGATCAGCCATTGGATGAAGTGCCGGCGAAATCAAAACGCGTCCGCCTGATCAAAGACGAAATCGCTTTCGATAGCCATGGGCCCGAGCCGACCGCAGAAGGTCTCCAGCGCCACGAGATCGTTGGAGGCGGCAACCTCGTAGAAATTGGTGCTGTGCCAAATCACCCTTGTATGGGCAAAATGGTTCTGCGCTGCCGTTGCGAACTGCTGCAAAGTGACCTGACCGCGCACCATGTCATGCAGGAAATTACGGGTTTTCCATTCGATTTCCTCGATCGAAAAATACCGTGTTTTGAAATTCATGTCTTTGGCGGTCTCCCGGCGCTGGTACTCCATTGGGTCGTCGTGGTTCATCTTTTCCAGGAAGATCGCGACACCGTCGGAGGCAAGGTGGGACGCCACATGCGCCAATTGCCGTGTCCGTTCCGGTCCATAGAACTGCAACGCGGCGGTTTCATAGATCAGGTCAAACCCATCCTCGAACCCCGCGGCCGGAGCGAGCACGTCAAATAGGCTGCACTGTGCATATTGGCTGATCTCGGGTTGAGCGAGACGTTTGAAATACTCCTCGTTTGCCGGATTCGGGGAACAGGTCAGCGTGCGGATTGCGGCCCCCGCCAAATTGGCTAAGGTTCTGGCTTGGGTTCCGTCGAACGCGTCCATCTCAAAAAACTGCAGAGGTCTGCCAGTTTCAGCCTGCCGTTCCAGAGCCCATTCCGCCGTGGCACATCCGATGCGCGCCATCTCTTCCTGAATGCAGGGGATGCTTGCCATGAAGTGCATGAACAGGGGGCCTGCACCGTTGCTGAGTTCTGTCTGGTAGGCGGCGCGATCTGCGCCGACGTCGGATTCTCCGAAGACGGACGTGACCGGCGCCTTGGGGCGCTGGATGGCACCTGTCGCCAGCTTGTCAAATCGGGTCCCGAGTTTTTGCATGGACGACCCGCAATAGCGGCCTCCCTCGGGCTGCACGGTATCTGATATGATGGTCATGAAGTGGGCTCGTTGTGCTGCGTGTTTTGAAATTGGGTGAGCACTGTCTTGCGGCAGAGCTTGCCGGAACCTTCGCGGGGAAGGGTCTCCAGCAGCAGATAGCGGTCCGGCTGCATATGCGCTTCGAGCCGCTGATGGCAGGCTTTTCTGAGGGCCGCCTCGACAGCGTCTCGCTCATCCGGGTTGAAGTGACCTGCCACGGCCAGGCCGGGCAAATGCCCATCTACGGGGTGGGGGATAGCAACGACCAAAGCGTCGCGAATTCCGGGAACTGACAAGGCGGCGCGTTCGATTTCGCGCGGGTCGACCTGAAAGCCGCGCCGAGTGAACATTTCATCACGTCTTCCGACGAACCAGTAGCATCCAGCAGCATCCCGGCGGAACATATCACCGGTGCGGAACACCTTGGTTTCCCCGAAGACGTCATAGAGCATGGTTTTTTTGGTTGCGCCTGCGTCGTTCCAATAGCCTTCCATCAGCTGCGGACCGGCGAGTGCGAGCTCGCCGATCCGATCCGTACCGCGGACGATTTCATCGTTTGCATCTAGAAGGTAGGCGCGCAGCCCAGGCAGAGGGCGGCCGATTGATCCGGCGGCACCATCAAGCGCGCTATCGGGAAGGTAGGCAATGCGTTTGCATTCGGTCATGCCGTAACTCGACAGGATTTCGGCATTGGGGAAAATTCGGCGCAATGCAGGCAAAAGCGCGATTGGAAATGCTTGTCCGGTGGAACAGATGTAACGCAGGCCGGGGTATCGCGTTTGCGGGCCTGCTCCCGCGACAATGTCGTGCAGCACGTTCGGAAATACGTGCAAGCCCGTCACGCCATGTCGTGTCATCCGGTCGAATATGGAGCCGCTGGCATCGGGCGATTTGCGCTCCATCACCACGGTGGCTCCGGCGTTCAACGGGATGAAACAATTGTAAAAGCCGAAATCGGATCCAAGCGTCGCAAAGGACATGACGACATCGGTCCCGTCGATACCGATGTAACGGGTTACAGCCGATTGCGCGGCAAGCATGGCCTGTGTGCGCATGGCGACCCCCTTTGGATGGCCTGAAGAGCCAGAGGTGTAGAAAATCGCGCCCAGGTCCGGACTTGTCGAAGCAAGGTCATCCCGTCGCGCCAGAATGTGCATGTCGTGTTCCGTGAATGCAGGCGACAGGCCATGATCGGCAGTGTTGACTCGATCCATCCGGTCGGTGACCAGAAAGGACGCACCGCAATTCGCGAGTTTTTGCGCCAAACGCCTGGTGCTGAAGCTGTGGTGCATCGAGGTGAACGTCGCGTTGGAGAGAAGCGCACCAATCGCTACTGTAACCGCTTCTGTGCTGTTTTCGGTGTAAAACGAAACGCGTTTTCCGGGCTTCAATCCGCGCTTGCGAAATGCACGGGCAACACTTTTGGCCCGGGCCAGCGTTTCCGAAAAGCCCGCCACCTGATCATCGACGATGATCGCAGGACGTTCGGGTGAGCGTTGGGTGTTGGTCAGAAACCCATCAAGAAAAGCGCTGGACAACATCGGTTATGCTTGGTCCCGGATCAGAACTGGGCCCACGGCTGCACCCTGGGCTGCGTTTATGATCGGCACCGCTCCCTCTGCGGATTTCGCCCGCAAAAGCGTCGAGGCATGGCTCCCGCCAACGAAGCTGGGACCGAAACACAGGTGGCGCGTATGGTTGCCGGTGTCATCGACCCATCTGCAGGCATTTGGAACGATGTCCTGAGCAATATAACTTCTGGAAGCTGCTGCAACCACGCGGTGATCAAAGGTGATGCCGAAGCCGCCGTAATCATTAACAGGCTTGTAAATGACCGGACCATTTTTCGGGTTGTGATGAGTTGCCATGGCGGTCTTGGCGACGTGTTCCCGCACATATGTGAGACGGTTGGGATCAAAACACGCATCAGCGATCGGCTCGTGCAGCAAGGCGAGATTGGCCTTGTTATCAAACAGCAGGTGGGCCGGGCCGCCAATGAAATCCAGTTCGGCAGCACGGTCCAGTGCGATGAGGTCGAGCAGGAGTGAGTGCGGGACGTCATTGCGCTGGATCTCGGCGAACGTGCACATGCAATAAATGGCATCGATCCTGCGCCCCCCGAGAGACGCGGTCTTGCCGTCCGCGCAGATGTCCGAGAGCCGTGCGAGAGACACATCGAAGCCAAGATCGGAAAGGCCGTCGCAGAAGTCGACAATGTGCCCCTTGGGCTCTTCTGCTTCCTCTTTCGTGGCGACGGCAACAAGCAGATGGCGATGTGACGTATCTGTTGCGCAGCGCCGCAGGACACGCCCGAGCGCATCTGCCAGCGTCTTCATGGAAGCCGGGGGCCGCAGGACAATCCCCTGTTGGGTCAGCGCGTTACCCTGATCGGTTTCCGCGAAACGTGATTGAACGGTGTCAGCCAACGCAAGGCTGCCGTTCGAAGGGCCAAAGTTCACCTCAAGAACAAGAGGGCCGTCAGGACCAACGATCAGGTCAGGTCGGCAGAAGAAACGCCCTAAAAGCAATCCGCGGTCGTCGCTGTCGAACGAAACCAAGCTGCGCATTTCGGTCGGAATACCCTGCCATTCCATCATGGCCTCCACCGACCCGGCAAAGACAGCATCGAGAATGTCGGCGACCAAGTTCGACACTTCGAGGCCAACAGAAACGATGTCATCTGCGAATGCCGCATCGAATACCGGCAGCGGCGCGATGACGTCTATGTAGTTGTCCGGGTCAGGCTTATACGTACTCGCGTCAAGAAAAGAAGTGTCTTCGGGGTCACGACCTTTATCGTAGCGCAATGCCGCTCGAACGACCTCTGATCCAGAATCAAACATCAATAAACTCTCTTTAGGGTAGCGCTAACAATTTGGTAAAGTGTTACCGTCGTACGGCCAGCTTTGCAACCTATGGTTTTAGGCGCTGCGCGAGTTCCCGCCAAACGCGCCATCGTTTCACACCTAGAATGACCGGATTTCCCGCCGCAAGGCGGCACGAGTCCTTTCGCACCTGCTGAAATGCTTGTGCTGCGAGCGCGCGCAGCGAAGAATCACAAGGACCGCGTCGGGCTCAAAGCCGCCTTGCGGCGGCGCAGCGGGCTGGTCACGCGCCTGGACGGCTGAAGGTGCTTCCGTTGGTGGCCGCAGGCAGCCCAAACACGAAATTCATACAGGGTGCAATGAAGGCGCTGCTGCGAGCGCGAGAGCTTTCCCGAAAGCCGCCGTTCAGCAGACGGTGGCGGCCCTTGCTGATGCTGCGGTCAGCTCCAAGGGCAGCGAGGCGCAGATAGTGACCTTTGCAAAGTCGCAGCGGCCAGCCAGGCCCGAAGACGTGACCGGCCCTTTGCTGCCGGTCGACAGCATCAGTTGCTGCATTGCCGCTTTCCCCGAAGCCGTCACTCGACCGGCTGCGCAGCAAGAACCCCGCCACCGCGTGAGGGCTCGGGACCTGCCGGACGTCCAAGTACGCTCAATGTCCCGCTGCCCATCCAAGAAGTATGTCGAAGTTTCTGACGCAATCCGACATGAGGGTCTGTTGCATTAACGCTGTAAGCGCGGCGTGATAGCTGCAGCCACTCCCGTTATGCGGCTTCGGGGAAAAGTTTGGCCACGAAGTCGATCTCGTTAGCAACCCCTCTCTCGCAGTTTTCGAACTGGCCCTTTCGGATCGTTCGGTAGGTTTCGATCCCGGCGAGAGCCGCCTTGGCTCCGGCCATGGTCCGGAATCCGCGCATCGGACGTAGTCGCTGCGTCAATGCGGCATGATCGCTCTCGATCCGATTGTTCAGGTATTTCCGATCGACGTGCCGGATCACATCCTCCGGCGCGAGGCGGGCATTGATCTGGCCAATTACCTTCGCATAGCTGTGCGCCTTGTCAGTGACGATGGTCAGCGGATGGTATAGGCGTACGGCTTCCTGGGCCTGTCGCATAAAGGCCCTTGCCGCCTTGGCATTTCGCTTTGCCGTCAGCCGAAAATCGATCAACTGGCCAAACTGATCCACCGCTCTCCAAAGGTAGCACCAGCGCCCGCCGACCCGGATATAGGTTTCGTCCACATGCCACTGCAGCCCACGCCAGGACCGATGGGCGCCATAGGCACGCTTGCGGATCTCGGGGCCGAACTTGAGAACCCAACGGTGGATGGTTGAGGCATCGACCTTCACGCCCCGCTCAGCTAGCATGTCACGGACGTCGCGGCACGACAGTGGGTAGCGACAGTACCAGCGCACCGCAAGCAAGATGACCTCACGCGGAAACCTATGCCGCTTGAACGGGTTCTTGCGTTGCGCCATCGGCTCCTCCATTGTCAACTGTGAGTGAAATCTGCGTGATCCGAGAAGTTAATGCAACGGACCCGTGCGGTGTGTGTGCAGGAGGTCAGCCGATCAGTTCGAACTTGTTCACATCGACCATGCCCCTGTCAGTGATCTTAAGGTTAGGGATCACAGGCAGCGCCACGAAGGCCAGTTGCAGGAAGGGTTCCTCCAGATCGGTGCCCAGTTCGGCGGCGGCCTTGCGCAGCGCGCGCAGCCGGTCGCGCACCTCGGCGAAGGGTTCAAGGCTCATCAGCCCCGCCACCGGCAGCGCCAGTTCCGCCATCACCGCGCCGTCGCAGGTCACCACCACGCCGCCCTGCAACTCCCGAAGGCGGTTGGCGGCCAGCGCCATATCTTCGTAATCGGCGCCGACCGCGACGATATTGTGGTGGTCGTGACAGACGGTGGAGGCGATGGCCCCCCGATTCAGCCCGAAGCCGCGCACGAAGCCATTGCCGATATTGCCGTTGACCCCGTGCCGCTCGATCACCGAGATCCGCAGCAGGTCGCGGTCGGTATCGGGCCGTTTGTCGCCATCCTCGACCGGTACCACCTCGTGCAGGTGGTCGGTTAGGATCTGGCCCACGCGGATGCCGATCACATCGCTGTGCGGCGCATTGGCGGCGAGGCGGAAATCGGTGGCGGAGATCTCTGCCGCTTTGACCGAAGTCAGCCCCACCGGGGCGATCTTGGCGACGGGGGCGCTGAAGACCTCCGACAGCAGCCGCCCGCCGCAGATCACCTCCTGCGCATCGGCCTGTTCCAGGCTCTTGACCATCACGATATCGGCGCGTTTGCCCGGCGCGATCAGGCCGCGATCCTTCAGCCCGAAGGCCTCCGCCGCTGAAAGCGTCGCCGCGCGATAGGCCGCCAGCGGTGAGACGCCAAGCTGGATCAGCCGCCGGATCATGTAGTCCAGGTGCCCCTGTTCGGCGATGTCGAGCGGATTGCGGTCGTCGGTGCACAGACACATATAGGGCGCGGTAAGGTCGTTGAGCAGAGGCCGCAGCGCCTCCAGATCCTTGGAGACCGACCCTTCACGGATCAGCACTCGCAGGCCCTTGCGCAGCTTTTCCAGCGCTTCGGGCAGATTGGTGGCCTCGTGTTCGGTGCGGATGCCGGGGGCGATATAGCCGTTCAGGTCGTTGCCGGACAACAAGGGCGCATGGCCGTCGATATGGCGGCCCCGGAACAGTTCCAGTTTCTCCATCACCTCGGGCGCCTCATGCAGGACGCCGGGGTAGTTCATCATCTCGGCGAGACCGATGGCGGAGGGATGGTGCATCACCTCCGCCAGATCGGCGGCGGAGAGGGTGGCGGCGGTGGTTTCCAGCGGCGAGGAGGGCACGCAGGAGGAAATCTGGACCCGCAGGTCGATCGCCGTCAGCTCGCTGGCGCGCTGGAAGTAGCGGATGCCCTCCAGCCCCAGCACATTGGCGATCTCATGCGGATCGCAGATGGCGGTGGTGACCCCGAGTGGGGCCACGCAGCGTTCGAACTCGAAGGGGGTGACCATCGAGCTTTCGATATGCAGGTGGGTATCGATGAAGCCGGGCACCAGGATCAGGCCGGTGGCATCGATGACCCGCTTGCCGCTGTAGCTGCCGAGGGTGCCGACGATGCGGTCGCCGCAAATGGCGACATCGCCTTCAAGGAGCGCGCCGGTGATCAGGTCGAAGATCTGGCCGCCGCGGATCACCAGATCCGCCTCCTCAAGGCCACGGGCACTGCGGATCAGCCGCGACAGCGACGGAGTGGCGGATTGGGTCATCTTTGCGGGGCCTCGCTCTGGTTCGGGTCGGGCAGGATCAGTATGTCCTGCGCAGGCGCGCCCATGTCCTGAAAACAGACCGGACGCAGCCAGCGGTGGATCGACAATTCTCCGACTGAGGTCGCGCCGAAATTGGTCGAGGCCGGGTAGGGGCCACCGTGCACCATCGCGGCGGAAACGTCGACCCCGGTGGGGAAGCCGTTGAACAGCACCCGCCCCGCCTTGCGCGCCAGCAGCGGCAGCAGCGCCTCGGCGGCGGCGTGGTCGGCGGGATCGCGATGCAGGGTCGCGGTCAACTGGCCGGGCAGGGCGGCGGCGATTCGAGCAAAGGCATCGGTGCCGCTGGCGCGCACGATCAGCCCGGCGGCGCCGAAGACTTCCTCGGCCAGGGCCGGGGTGTCGATCAGCTCGGCGTCGCTGCACTGGAACAGCGCCATGTCGGCGCTGCGACCGGTGCCGTCGGTGTTGCCGTAGACCTGTTCGGCCAGCCGCGCCAGATGGGCGACGCCGGTGTGATAGGCGCTGGCGATGCGCTCGGTCAGCATGGTCTGGGGGGCGGTGTCCTTGGCCGCCGCGATGGCGGCCTGGGTGAAGGTCGCGACCACATCGTCCCGATCGGGCAGCACGATAATGCCGGGATTGGTGCAGAACTGCCCCGCGCCGAGGCCCAGTGAGGCGACCCAGCCGCTGGCGATCCCGGCGGCGCGGGCGCTGGCGGCGGCCTCGAAGACATAGACCGGGTTCACCGAGCCCAGCTCGCCGAAGAAGGGGATCGGCATCGGGCGGCGGTGGCAGAGGTCGAACAGCGCGCGCCCGCCGCCAAGCGATCCGGTGAAGCCGACGGCATTGATCAGCGGATGTTGCACCAGTGCCGTGGCGATCTCGCGGCTGCCCGCCTGCAACAGCGAGAACACGCCGCCGGGCAGCCCCTCGGCGACAATCGCGGCCTGGATGGCCTGAGCCGCCACTTCTGAGGTGCCGGGATGGGCGGAATGGGCACGGAAGACCACCGGACATCCCGCCGCCAGCGCCGAGGCGGTGTCGCCCCCCGCTACCGAGAAGGCCAGCGGGAAATTCGAGGCGGCGAAAACCGCCACTGGGCCGATGGGGCGGTGCAGCAGCTGCTGATCGGGCCGGGGGGGCGTGCGGCTGGCATCGGCGGGCACATGGCGCGGCATCAGGTCGTCGCCGCGCGCCACCAGATCGGCGAACATGCGCAACTGGCCGACGGTGCGCCCGCGCTCGCCCTCAAGCCGGGCGGCGGGTAGACCGGTCTCGCGGGTGCCAATCTCGGTCAGAGCCGCGCCGCGGGCCTCTAGTTCGGTGGCGATACGGCGCAGGAAACGGGCGCGGGCGCTGCCCGGCAGGCGCCCATAGGTGGCAAAGGCCGCCTCGGCCGCCACGACCGCTTGGTCCAGGTCCGCCGCGCCGGGGGCATGGAACGTATCGGGGGCGCCGTCCACCGGCGCGTTGGTGAAGCGGGGACCGGTGCTGTGCCAGGTTCCGTCGATCAGGCTTCCGCCATGCAACATTGTCATCTTCCTTCAAAATCCTTCAGAGTAGGTTGCGGGTCGCCAGAGAGGCGATCAGGGCGCGGGTGCCAAACGTCCAGGGCGGGCAGGCATCGGTGGCGGCCACCGTGTTGCGCAGGGTGCCGAGGCCGGGGCAGGAAATTTCCACCACGTCGCCCATGTGATGGGTGAAACCCTGTCCCGGCGCGTCGCGGTCCTGGGTGGGGGCGAAGAGGGTGCCGAGAAACAACATCAGCCCATCCGGGTATTGATGGTGGTGGCCAAGGGTCTGGGCCACCAGATCGGCGGGGTCGCGGCTGATCCGGCGCATGTCGGACTGACCTTCCAGCACAAAGCCGTCCGGCCCTTCCACCCGCAAGGAAATCACCGCGCTGCGCACGTCGTCGAGGCTGAAACCGTCGTCGAACAGCCGGATCATCGGGCCGATGGCGCAAGCGGCGTTATTGTCCTTGGCCTTGCCCAGCAGCAGGGCGGAGCGGCCTTCCACATCGCGTAGGTTCACATCGTTGCCGAGGGTGGCGCCGAGGATCTCGCCGCGGGAGTTCACCGCCAGCACCACCTCCGGCTCCGGGTTGTTCCAGGCCGAGCCGGGGTGCACGCCGATCAGCGCCCCGGTGCCGACGGCGGAGAGCACCTGCGCCTTGGTGAAGACTTCAGCGTCAGGGCCGATGCCGACCTCCAGATACTGGCTCCAGAGGCCAGCGGCTTTAAGTTGGCGGGCCAGTTTCATCGCGGCTTCGGAGCCGGGGACGAGCCCTTCGATGGTGGTGCCGATTTCCTCCTCAATCTGCAGGCGGATGCTCTGGGCCAGAGTGGCATCGCCTGCTGCGCGTTCCTCGACCACTCGTTCGATCAGCGATTCGGCGAAGGTCACGCCGCAGGCCTTCACCGCCTGAAGGTCGCAAGGCGCAAGCCAGGCCCCGGCGCGGGTGATCTCCGCCACCGGGCCGAGATCGCGGCCCGTCGCCTGCTGCACATATTCGGCGGGGCGTTCCATCTCGAAGATATCTCTGACCAGCGCGGCGCCTTTGGTGGTGATGTCGATCACCCGCCCGTCGCGCTCTGTCACCACGCAGGGGCCGGCCTCGGTCTGCACCCTGCCTATCATCAGGGGCGTGTTCGCATCGCTCATTTTTTTCCTCCGGTTGTTGCCGCCCTTTGTGCTGCCCCGCGCCCCCGGTCGGGGCCCCACGGCAGTTCGGACTTGCAATGTTGATTGTCTTATCGTATTACAATCTGACGAAAATACAATAAGCCTCTGACCAGAGGATGTCGGCTCTGGCAGAATTAACGGGGAGAGAAGGATGCCCGTCACCAGTGAAATCGAGCAAGCCGTGGCCGAGCTGGAGCAGCGCTATAGCGAGGCCAATCCCGAAAGCCTTGCGCTGCACCGGCGGGCGCAGGCGGCGATGCCCGGAGGCAATACCCGGACCGCGCTGCATTTCGATCCTTTCCCGCTCTATGTGGTGCGCAGCACCGGATCGCGGGTCACGGATGTGGACGGGCACAGCTATATCGATGCGCTGGGAGAATTTTCCGCGGGGCTGTACGGCCACAAGGAACCGGCAATCCTGGCCGCCGCGCAGCGTGCGCTGGAGCTGGGGGCGTCGAATGGCGCGCCGGGGGCCTCCGAGATCGACCTTGCCGAGGTGGTTTGCGCCCGTTTCCCAGCCATCGAGCAGGTGCGGTTCTGCAATTCGGGCACCGAGGCCAATCTCTATGCGCTGCAACTGGCGCGCCATGCGACCGGGCGCAACAAGCTGATGGCCTTCCATGGCGCCTATCATGGCGGCGTCTTTGTGTTCTCCGATGTCGACAATGCGATGAATGCCCCATTCGACTGGGTGTTCGGCCGCTATAACGACATCGAGGGATCGGTGGCGATGATCCGCGAGCAGGCGCAGGATCTGGCCGCCGTCATTGTCGAACCGATGATGAGCAACGCCGGGTCGCTGCCCGCCAGCCGCGACTTCCTGCGCGGCCTGCGCGCGGCCTGCGACGAATGCGGGGTGCTGCTGATCTTCGACGAAGTGGTGACCTCGCGGATCGGGGCGGGCGGGATGCAGGCGCTCTATGATGTGATGCCGGATCTGACGACGCTAGGCAAATATCTGGGCGCGGGGTTCTCCTTCGGCGCCTTTGGCGGGCGGGTGGCGCTGATGGCGCATATGGATCCGTCGCGTCCGGGGGCGCTGCCCCATGCCGGGACCTTCAACAACAATCTCTTCACCATGCTGGCCGGTCACGCTGGTCTGACGCAGGTCTTCACGCCCGCGCGCGCGGTGCAGCTGACCGAGGCGGGCGATGCCCTGCGCGCCCGGCTGAACGCGGTGGTGCGCGAGAGTAATGCGGCGGCGCAGTTCACCGGTCTGGGATCGATCATGAACCTGCATTTCACCGGGGGCGAGATCCACGGGCCGGAGGACCTGCGGGAAGTGCCGCGCCTCACGTATAAGCTGTTCCAGCTCGAAATGATCCTGTCCGGCGTCTATCTGGCGCGGCGCAGTCAGATCAATATGAGTCTGGCCATTTCCCCTGAGGATGCAGACCATATCGTCGAGTCCGTGCGCGCGTTTTTCAAACGCTGGGCTCATCTGATCTGATTTCCAAAGGACGCAAACGACATGACCCTCAAACCCGCGATCACCCATATCAGTGTCACCGATCAGGTGGCGGATTTCATCGTGATGGAAGTGGCCTCCGGCAATCTGAAACCCGGCGAGAAGGTTGCGGAGCGGGAGATCTGCGAAAGCCTTCAGGTCAGCAGGGTGCCGGTGCGCGAGGCTATGCGGCTGTTGCAGGCGCAGGGGCTGTTGCATGCCAAGCCGAACCGGGGCGTCTTTGTCAACGCGCCGAGCATGTCGGAGACGATGGAGATGCTGGAGGTGCGCGAGACCGTCGAGGGTATCGCGATCCGCCGCGTTCTGAGCGACCCCGACCGCAGCGCCCAGACCCGGGCCGCGCTGGACCGCTGCGTACGAGAGCTGGAGAAATGCGCGCTACTGGACGATCTGCCCGCCTATTGCCGGGCCGACCTTTCGTTTCACCGGACCCTTATCGAGCTGAGCGGCAGTTCGGTGCTGATGTCGCTTTGGCAGTCGATTTCGCGCAACGTCTTCGTCTTCCTGCTGCATGAGCGCAGCGACGTCTTCGACTTTGAGGAGTCGATTGAGGATCACCGCCGACTGGTGCAGGCGATCTTCGAGGATCCGACTGGGCTTGCCGCCGAGCTGAAGCACCATTTGATCGGCCCCATCTTGAAAAACCACCCGGAGATCAAGAGCGATGAACACACGTGAACTTGGACAGACTGGCGCGCATCCCTCCTGCGTAGGCATGGGCGGGGTCACACTGGGCGAGATCTACGCGCCGGTGCCGGATCATGTAGCGCGCGCCACGCTGGAGGCTGCTTGGGACAGTGGAATCCGCTATTTCGACACCTCGCCTTGGTACGGCCACGGGCTGAGCGAGTTGAGGTTCGGCGAGATGCTGCGCAGCAAGCCGCGTCAGGACTTCGTGCTGTCGACCAAGATCGGCCGCACTTTCTTTCGCCCGCAGGAGCCGGAGACCTATCGTCCGACATTCTGGAAAGGCGGCCTACCGTTCGATTACCGGTTCGACTACACCTATGACGGCATCATGCGTTCTTACGAGCAGAGCATGATGCGGCTGGGCATCAACAGCATCGACCTACTGCTGATCCACGATCTGGACGTGGCCGAGATCGGCTCTCAGGATCTGGTCGATGCTCATTTCCGCGATCTGGAGAAATCCGGCTGGCGGGCGCTGGAGATGCTGCGCACCTATGGCGAGATCAAGGGCATCGGCGCAGGGGTCAATATCCTCGGCACCATCCCGGAGATGCTGCGCCGGTTCGACCTCGATTTCTTTCTGGTGGCGATGCCCTATACGCTGCTGGATCAGGAGGTGCTGGAGGCGGAATTCCCCGCCTGCGCCGCGCGCGACGTGGGTATCGTGATCGGTTCTCCCTTCGCCTCGGGCATCCTGGCCACCGGCACAACGGTAGAGACACCCTTTTATAACTACGTGCCTGCAGAGCCGGAGATGGTCGCCAAGGTGCGCGCTATCGAGGGGGTCTGCCACGAATTCGACGTGCCGCTGAAGGCGGCGGCGTTCCAGTTTCCGCTGCTCAACCCGATTGTCGCCACCGTGGTGTCCGGCGCGGGCAGCCCGGAGCAGGCGCGCGAGAATGCGGCGCTGCTGGATGTGGCGATTCCGCGGGGGTTCTGGACCCGGCTGCGCGATCTGTCGCTGATCCACCCGGACAGCTTGCCGGAGGTAATGCGGTGAGCCGGATCGCGATCCTCGGCCTCGGGTATATGGGCGTGCCGATTGCCAACCGGCTGGCGTCTGCCAGCCATGAGGTCTGCGGCCTGACCCGCGACGGGAACCGCCGTCCGGGGCTGGACGGAGCCGTCGCGGTGCGCCCGATGGAGACGCCCTGGGGTCGAGCAGCGGAGGGCGGGACAGAGGTGTTAATTCTCTGCCTGCCCGACGCCGCCGCAATCCGGGCTGCGCTGGCGCAGACGAAGGTGCTGGACAGTCTCGCATCGGGGGGGCTGGTGATCGACATGGGTACCACCGGGCTGGAGGGCACTCGCTGGCTGGCTGGGGAATGCGCAGCGCGCGGCATCGACCTGGTGGACGCGCCAGTCTCCGGAGGCGTGGTGGGGGCCGAAGCGGGACGCCTGACCTTGTTCCTGGGTGGTGACGCGGGGGCGGTGGCCCGCGCCGCCGACATTCTGCGCGCCTGCGGCACACCGCATCACCTGGGCGAGACCGGGGCGGGTCAAGCGGCCAAACTGGCCAATCAAATCATCGTGGCCGACACCATCGCGGCGGTGGCCGAGGGGCTGGAATTCGCCAGAACCCTCGGCGTCGATCGCGCCAGTCTGTTGACTGCGCTGGCGGGGGGCTTTGCCGACAGCCGGGTATTGCAGGTGCACGGGCCGAAGATCGTGGCGGAGGAATACGGCAGCGCCGGGCCTATCCGCCTGCATCTGAAGGACCTGGGGCTGGCGCAGGCGGCGGATCCCGCCGCTTTCGCGCGGCTGGAGGTGGCGAATGCGGTGGCGCGCACCTTTGCCGATCTGGCCGGGAACGGCCATGCGGAGACCGACCACAGCGGCTATGCCCTGCGGTTCCGGCAGGAGGAGGCGGAGTGATGGCCGGGTTGAGCGCAGCGGCGGATGCGATCCTGATGCGCCATCTGGGGCGTGGTATCGACGATCTCGTGTCAGAGGGCGGGGCAAAGGTGATTGCCCGCGATCTGGCCTGGTCGGAGGGGCCCTGCTGGTGTCCCGGCGCGGGGCAGTGGATCTTTTCCGACATCCCCAACAACCGGGTCCTGTCCTATAGTGCGGCGTATGGCCTCGGCCTGTTTCGCGCCCCGGCGCAGAACGCCAACGGCCATTTCGCCACTGCGGGCGGCACGATCCTGTGTTGCGAGCATCTGAGCCGCAGCGTGACCCGCCAGACCCCGGACGGTCAGTGGCAGACCCTCTGTGACAGCTACGGCGGCGGGCGGCTCAATTCGCCCAACGATGTGATCGAGGCCTGGGACGGGGCGGTGTGGTTTACCGATCCCACCTACGGCATCCTGACCGATTACGAGGGCGCCCGGGCCGAGGCCGAACAGGCGCAGAACCGGGTCTACCGGATCGCCCCCGATGGCACGGTCAGCGCCGAAATCGCCGATCTGAAGATGCCCAACGGCCTCAGCATCTCCGCCGAGAGGCGCTGGATCTATGTGGCCGACAGCGGTGCCGACATGGGACCGGAGGTCGCATTCGATGCCGAGGGACCGCGCGATGTCTTCCGCTATGCGCTTAGCGCCGAAGGCCGGGTCGCGGGTCGGGGGCAGCCGTTTTGCAGGGTGCTGAAGGGCGTGCCTGACGGCATCCGCACCGCGCCCGAAGGCGGGCTCTGGGTGGCCAGCGGCGCGGGGCTGGAACGGTTCGACGCAACCGGCGCCCGGCTCGGCTGTCTCGCCTTCGACAAGCCCGTCGCGAATTTCGCCTCCGGGGGGGAGGGCGATGACGAAATTCTGATCACCGCGTCCGACGCGGTGATCCGGATAACAAAAGCGGAATAAAACCCGCGCCACAGATAACCAACAGGAGACTGTAACATGACCAACCTGAGCAAAGCTCCCCTCCGGGTCGCCGCAGCCTTGGCGCTGGCGCTATCGGGGTTGACCGCCTCCGCCGCAATGGCCGAGGACATCGCCCCGGCGCTGCTCTACGATCTAGGCGGCAAATTCGACCGGTCCTTCAACGAGAACGCCTATTACGGCGCGGTGGAATTCCAGGAGGAAACCGGCATCGCCTTCCGCGACTTCGAACCCACCAACGAAGCGCAGCGCGAACAGGCGCTGCGGCGGTTTGCCAGCAGCGGCGGCGATCCCATCGTCACCATCGGCTTTAGCTGGGCGGCGGTGATGGAGAAGGTGGCGCCGGATTTCCCGGATACAAAATTCGTCGTGGTGGATACATTCGTCGACCTGCCCAACGTGCAGTCGGTGGAGTTCCGTTATAACGAGGGCGCCTATCTGGTCGGCGCGCTAGCCGGGCTGACCACTGAAACCGGTACCGTCGGCTTTGTCGGTGGCATGGATATCCCGATCATACGCGACTTTTCCTGCGCCTATCGCCACGGGGCGGAATCGGTGAATGCCGAGGTCGCGGTGCTGGAAAACATGACCGGCACCACGCCGTCGGCCTGGGCCGATCCGGCGCGCGGGCGAGAACTGGCACTGGGGCAATACGACCGGGGCGCGGATATCGTTTTCGCGGCGGCGGGCGGCACCACGATGGGCATCCTTCAGGCGTCTGCCGATGCGGACAAGCTGTCGATCGGAGTCGGCGTCAACCAGAACGGCATTCAGCCCGGCCATGTGCTGACCTCGGCTACCTCGGAAGTTGGCCGGGCGGTCTATCTCGCCTTCAAGGCCGCTGCAGACGGTACTTGGGAACCGGGTCTGAACTCACTGGGTTTGGCTGAAGAGGCCGTCGGCTGGGTGATCGATGACAACAACCGCGCCCTGGTGTCGGCCGAGACCGAAGCCAAGGTGAACGGAATCCGTGACGCCATTGTAGCGGGCGACATCAAGGTGCCCAGCTATTTCGAAACCGATAGCTGCCCGAAGTAACGGCACGCGGAAACTTGGGCGAGATCATGCAAGTCACAGGTTACATTCCCGATTGGAGCGTCAAGGCCGGCGCCCCTTTCACGGTGCATGCGGCCTCTGTCTCAGGTCTCGTCTATCTGCATCTGAGACAACATCTAGGGCCGGTGTCGACACCCTGTGACTGGCCTCAGACCAGCAAGGCGGTGACGGATGTGCAGGCACTCCGTTGCGACCAGACGGAGCTTTCGGTGCCGTCGGGGTCGTGGTTCGAGGTCAGGATCGGTTCTGCACTGGAGGCCGGGTTCGAACTCGGCTTCGATCTCCGGCTGCCCGCCTCGGGCGCGGCTTGCGGTGGGATAGCGGCTCTGATCGGTGGCAGTGCGGGTTTGAGGATGTCGATTACCGACCGTTTTACCCCGGTACTGGAATGGATCGAGGATGAACGTGTGGTGGCTGCGCAGGAGGTCGATCTGCGACTGGACCCGATGCGGTGGAATCGCTGCACCCTAGGTTTGCGCAATGATGCGTTGGAAGTTCGAGTGCTCGGGCCGGAAGGGCAGGGAGCCGCGTTTGATATGGCGCTGTCTGTGCCGACAGCGCGGCTCGACCGCCTGATCCTCGGCGCGCTACCGGGCTGGCCCGCGAGCCGCTGTCGCATCGGCCATCCTGTGTTGCATGACGCCATGGGTCGCGAGTTGGCATGCTGGGATCTAGCGCGTGCGGCGGCGCATCCGATGGCGGTTTCTGATAGGCAGCTCGGCGCTTTCGACGGCTGGCTGCACGGTGCCCCGCGCAGGGCGGTCCCCGCTCGCGGTTGGACCGGTGAGCATGTCCCTGGCACCGCACCCGAGCAGTTCAACGCGGTCGACCTGAGCGGCGACGATCTGGAGGACGCGGGCTGGCCTGTGCTGACCACCCTGACCGCGCCGGAGGAGACGGGCGTCTATTCCGCGATCCTGTCGACCGGGCCAGAGGTCAACTGGGCGGATCGCGAGAGTTTCGACGCGCTGCCTCTGTTCGTGACCCCCGGTGCGGCGACAGGCGCACGGGTCGCGCTGGTGATGCCGACCTTCAGCTATCGCGCCTATGCCAACAACAGTTTCTGGCAACCCGAAGACCCCGAGCAGTTCCCGCAGGCGGGGCCGACGCAGTCGGCGCCCCTGTATGAGGCGGCGGCGCAGATGGGGTTGAAATCGCTCTATTGCCAGCATGGCGATGGGAGCGGCGTGGCGCTGGCCTCGGCGCGGCGGCCGCAGTTGACGGTGCGGGCGGATTTCCACTCGCAGCTTCTGGGTATGCCGCATCAATTCGCTGCCGATCTTGCGATCCTCGACTGGTTGCGGGTCAGCGGAACTGCGTTTGATGTCCTGACCGACGAATGCCTCGACGATGAGACCGCGGATGTTCTGGCAGGGTACGATGTGGCGATCACCGGATCGCATCCCGAATATTGCACCCGCGCCTCGCTCGGCGCCTATGACCGGCACCGGCAGCGCGGCGGTTCGATCCTCTATGCGGGGGGTAACGGGTTCTACTGGCGCATCGCGCGTGCTCCGCAGGCGCCGCATCTGATCGAAGTGGCCCGCCGCGAGGGTGTGCGCACCTGGGACGCCGAGCCGGGCGAGGCCTGCCATGCCCTCGACGGCAGGCCGGGCGGGCTGAGCCGCAATTTCGCCCCCGCGCCAGAGGCAATCTTCGGCAACAGCTTCTGCGCCATGGGGTTCTCCGGCGACGGTTCTTACCAGCGAGCGCCGGATCTGGACAGCGGGTCTCTGCCGCCCCGGATTGCGCAGGTGTTGGCAGATCTCGGCGATGCGCCCTTCGGCGTTGCGGGGCTGGAACTTGATGGGGTGCGTCCACAGGGGTTCCGCGCCGGGCGGCGGCATGTGCTGGCGCAAGCGGTTGAATTACCCGCGGGCTATGTCCCGGCCATCGAAGATTTCCCGTCGTTGGACGGCTTTTCTACCGGTGCGGAGGCAAAGCTGCGCGCCGCGGTGCGGGGGCAAATCGTGCTGGTGGAGCATGCTGCGGGGGGCCTCGGCCTCTCCATCGGGTCCATCCGCTGGGCCGAGGGGCTGCGCGACTCGGGGGACCGCCGGTCCTGTGCGGCGCTGTTGACGGCGGCGCTGCACGACATGCTGGAGCGGTCCGGCCACAGGACAACAAAAACACAAAAAACTACAGAACAAGAACCGACAAGGAGGTCACTAGATGACGGATCAGGAGGCAAGTCACCTTGAATTTCGCGATATCAGCAAATCGTTCGGACCGGTCGTCGCCAACAACAGCGTGTCCTTCAAGGTCGAACGGGGCACCGTTCACGGGCTGATCGGCGAGAACGGCGCCGGCAAGACCACGCTGATGTCGATGCTCTTCGGGCTGTACGATCCCGACGGTGGCGAGGTGCTGATCAATGGCGCGCGGGCCGATATCAAGACGCCGAGCGATGCCATCCGCCTCGGCATCGGCATGGTGCACCAGCATTTCATGCTGGTGGAGCGGCAGACGGCGCTGCAAAACCTGATGCTGGGCAGCGAAGGGGGCTTCTGGCTGGGGCGGCGCAATGGCCAGGCCCGCCGCGAAATCGAGGCGATCCAGCAGCGCTACGGGCTGGAATTCCCGCTAGATGTGCCAGTGGGTCAGTTGGCGGTCGGCATCCAGCAGCGGATCGAGATCGTGAAGGCGCTCTATCGCGGGGCGGAGCTGCTGATCCTGGACGAGCCGACCAGCGTGCTGACGCCGCCCGAGGTGGAGCTGCTGTTTCATGTGATGCGTGATCTGGTGGCGGACGGCAAAACCGTGGTGCTGATCACCCACAAGTTGCAGGAGGTGATGGAGGCGACCCGGAATGTGACCATCCTGCGCCATGGCGAGGTGGTCGATACCCTGCGCACCGCCGAGACCAGCCGCGAGGCGCTGGCCGAGGGCATGGTGGGCCGGGCGCTGCGGGCGCGGCCGGTGGAGCGCAAGCCCTGCGGCGAGGCGGTGAAGGTGAGCGTCGAGAACCTGACGGTCTGCGACAGCCGCGATATCCGGCTGGTGCGGGATGTGTCCTTCGAGATCCGCGAGGGGGAAATCCTCGGGGTCGCCGGGGTTTCGGGCAACGGCCAGTCAGAAATCCTGCGGGCGATGGCGGGGTTGATGCCGGTCACCTCCGGCAGGATCCGCATGCGCGATATCGAGATCGGGGCGGGCGACAGCATCGGTCTGGCGGAGCTGCGCCAGCGCGGTGTCGGCCTGGTGCCAGAGGATCGGCTGGGCGAGGCGCTGGTCGGCGCCTGGCCGGCCTCGGAAAACGCGGTGCTGGGGCTGACCCGGACCCCGTTCTACGACACTTTGACCGCGCGTTATCCTGGCGCGGAGATGCACAGCGAGTGGTGCGGCGACCTGATGCGGGACCATGATGTGCGCCCCGCCGACCCGGCGCGGCGGATGAGTTTCTTTTCCGGCGGCAACCAGCAGAAACTGGTGATCGGGCGCGAGCTGAGTTTCGACCCGGATGTGCTGTTGATCGGCCAGCCGACCCGGGGCGTCGACATCGGCGCTATCGAGTTCATCCACGACCACTTGCGCCAGGAGCGCGACAAGGGCAAGGCGCTGATGGTGGTTTCGGTCGAGCTGGAGGAACTGATCGCATTGTCGGACCGGGTGCTGGTGATGTTCGAGGGGCGCTCCATGGGGGTGCTGGACAAATCCGAGTTCTCCGAGCGCCGGATCGGCATGATGATGGCGGGCTACAGCAAGGAAGCCACCGCCGAAATGTCCCAGGAGGTGGCAGAATGACCGCACATACCCAATCCGCACTCGGCGGCCTGCTGGCCTCGCTCCTGAATATCGCCGCTGCCCTGTTCCTGGGCGGGGTGCTGATCCTCGCGGTCGGCGAAAACCCGTTCCGCGCCTATGCGGCGGTGCTGGAGGGGGCCTTTGGCACCGTCGACGGCATCGGCTACACGTTGCATTACGCGACGAACTTCATCTTTTCCGGCCTCGGCTTCGCGCTGGCGGCGCATGTGCGCCAGTTCAATATCGGCGGCGAAGGGCAGGCCTATTTCGCGGGGCTGATCGTGGCAGTGCTGTGCATCTGGCTGCCGTGGATGCCCTGGTGGGCGCTGCTGCCGCTGGCGGTTGCGGGGGCGGCGCTCTTCGGGGCGGCCTGGGCGGCGGTGCCCGCCTATCTGGTGGTGCGGCGCAATTGCCACCTGGTGATCACCACCATCATGTTCAACTTCATCGCCTCGCTCCTGATGATCTACCTGATCGTGAGCGTGCTGCGCCCGGCGGGGTCGATGGCGCCTGCCGGACCGGGGCTGGAACCGGGGCAGCGGCTGCCGCAGATCATCGACATGATCAACAGTTTCGGCTTTCGCTTCCAGCCCGCGCCGCTGAACGTGATGATCTTCGTGGCGCTGGCGGTCAGCTATGCGGTCTACCGGGCGCTGTGGCGCACCAAATGGGGCTATGAGCTGCGCGCTGCCGGGGCCAACGACCGTGCGGCCCGGGTGGCCGGGGTGCCGATCGGGCGGATGACCGCGCAGGCGATCTGCCTGTCGGGCGCGCTGGTCGGGCTGATGGCGGTGAACGAGATCATGGGCGCCCAGCATCGCCTGACGCTGGATTTCGCATTGGGATACGGGTTCATCGGCATCGCGGTGGCGCTGATCGGGGCCAATACGCCCCTTGGCATCGTGGCGGCGGCGGTGCTGTTCGGGGCGCTCTATCAGGGCGGGGCCTCGCTGGTGTTCCTCTTCCCGAGCGTCTCGCGCGAGGTGGTGGTGGTGCTGCAAGGGCTGGTCATCTTCTTCGCGGGGGGCCTGGCGACGATGCTGCGCCCCTATGCGGACGCATTGACCGGGGCGCTCTTGTCGCGGTCCACGGCTAAAACAGAAGGAGCCTGAGCATGGATTTTGCAGATATTCCCCTGTTGCTGGCCTCGGCCATCCGCCTGTCGATTCCGCTGATCTTCGCGGCGATCGCGGGGCTTTACGCGGAACGTTCCGGGATCATCGATATCGGGCTGGAGGGCAAGATGCTGCTGGGGGCCTTTGCCGCCGGGGCGGTGGCCTCGGTCGCGGGCAACCCCTATGTCGGCCTTCTCGGCGCGATGGCGGTGGGCGTGATGGTTTCGCTGGTGCAGGGCGTCGCCTCGGTGCGGTTCCGTGGCAACCAGCTGGTGCTGGGGCTGGCGATCAATATCATCGCCACCGGGCTGACGGTCTTTGTCGGCATCGCGCTTTATGCCCGGGGCGGCCAGACGCCGCCCTTGCCGGACGGCGCGCGGTTCTCGGCGATTGCGCCGCAGTTTTCCTGGCTGGAGGGCGTTCCGGCGCTGCAGTCGGCGCTGGCGGGTCTGGCCGGGGGCCATACGATCCTGACCCTGGGCGCCTTTGTCGCCGTCGCGGTCACCTATCTGGTGCTGTATCACAGCAGCTTTGGCCTGCGCATGTATGCCTGTGGCGACAAGCCCGAGGCGCTGGATTCGGCAGGGGTGTCGGTCTACCGGATGCGGTATCAGGCGATGGTGATCAACGGGCTTCTGTGCGGCGCCGCCGGGGCCTATCTCGCCATCGTGCAGGGCGGGGCCTTCTACCGCGACATGACGGCGGGGCAGGGCTATCTGGCGCTGGCCGCCCTCATCTTCGGCAACTGGAAACCGGTGCGGGTGCTTCTGGTCTGCCAGCTCTTCGCGGCGACGGATGCGCTGCAAAGCCGTCTTCAGGGGCTGAGCATCGCGGAGGTCGATGTGCCGGTGCAAGCCATACAGGCGATGCCCTATGTGCTGGCGATCCTGCTTCTGGCGATCACCGCCGGCAAGAGCGAGGCACCGCTGGCAGGCGGCAAACCTTACACCAAAGGTCAACGTTAATCCCGCGCGGCTCTGCGCGGCACTATGGAGAATACTATGAAAAAAGTCATCATTGACACAGATACCGGCATCGACGACGCGCTTGGCTGTGCGCTGGCGCTGGAATCGCCCGAGCTGGACATTCTGGCCTTCACCAGCATCTTCGGCAATGTGTCGGTCGAGCTGACCACCGAGAACACCGCCTATCTGATGGAGGTCTACGACCGCACGGATATCCCGCTGGCCAGGGGCGCGGCGCGGGCACTGGTGGGCACGCCGAACTATGCGGATTTCGTGCATGGACAGGATGGGGTCGGCAACGCCGGTTATCCCAAGGCCACCAAGGTCAAGCCGGTGGAGAAAAACGCCGCGCAGTTGACGGTGGATCTTGCGCATGAGCATCCCGGCGAGATCACCTATATCGCGCTCGGCCCGCTGACCAATCTGGCGCTGGCGATGCAGATCGACCCGACGCTGCCCGAGGTGCTGAAATCCGTGGTCTGGATGGGCGGCAACGTCTGGGTGCCGGGCAATGTGACCCCGGTGGCCGAGGCCGACGCCTGGCACGACCCGGAGGCGGCGCAGATCGTGTTGCAGGAACCCGGCTGGAAGGTCACCATGGTTGGGCTGGACGTGACCGATGACACATTGTTCTACGAATCCGAGCTTGCGCACCTGAAGGCCGCCGGTCCGCGTGGTGAATACCTGGCGGCAATGTTGCCCTTTTATATCGACTTTTACGAGAACAAGCTGGAACAGCGCGCCTGTGCGATGCATTCGGCACTGACCGTGGGCGTAGTTGTGGATGAGAGCCTGATCACCGAGGTCGAGGAACTGCCAGTACAGGTGGAGCTAAACGGTACCCACACTCGCGGCATGACCGTGGCGGACCGGCGTCTCAACGCCTCCAACGGCGGCGAGAAGCAATGGCCCGATACGCCCGACACACGTATCGTGAAGGATGTGAACCGGGAAGGCTTCCGCAGCCAGCTTCTGTCCCGCCTGACCGGCGGCGCTTACGATCCCGCCAAGGCATAACGACATAGGACCCCGGGTGTAATTCGATGGCAAAGCAAGGCAAACGTCTGAGATCCCAGGACTGGTTCGACAGCGAGGACCGGCTGGATATGACGGCGCTCTATCTGGAGCGTTTCATGAACTATGGGATTACACCCGGAGAGCTGCGCGAGGGCAGGCCGATCATTGCCATCGCGCAGTCGGGCAGCGACATGTCCCCCTGCAACCGGGTGCATCTGGAGCTGGAACGGCGGGTCCGGGACGGGATCCGGGACGCGGGCGGGATCGCGCTGTCCTTCCCGACCCATCCGATCTTCGAGAACTGCCGCCGCCCGACGGCGGCGCTGGATCGCAATCTGGCCTATCTGGGCCTGGTGGAGATCCTGAACGGCTATCCCATCGACGGGGTGGTTCTGACCACCGGCTGCGACAAGACCACGCCCTCGGCGATCATGGCGGCGCTGACGGTGAATATTCCCGCCATCGTTCTGAACGGCGGGCCGATGCTGAACGGCTGGGCGGGGGAGGAGCGAGTCGGCTCCGGCACCGTGATCTGGCGGGCGCGCCGTGCGATGGCGGCGGGCGAGATCGACGGCGATGCGTTCCTCGACCGCGCCGCCGCCTCGGCGCCCTCGGTGGGGCATTGCAACACCATGGGCACCGCCAGCACCATGAATGCGGTGGCCGAGGCGCTGGGGCTGACCCTGCCCGGGGCGGCGGCAATCCCCGCCCCCTATCGCGAGCGCGGGCAGATGGCATATCGCACTGGCAAGGCAGCGGTGGATCTTGTGCAGCGCGACCTGCGCCCGCTGGATATCGTAAACCCCGCCGCGCTGCGCAATGCGATCCGGGTGATTTCTGCCATCGGCGGATCCACCAACGCACAGCCGCATCTGACCGCCATCGCCGCCCATGCGGGCCACGACCTGCCCGCCTCGGCCTGGCAGGAGGTCGGGCTGGATATCCCGCTGCTGGCCAATGTGCAGCCCGCGGGCACATATCTGTCGGAGGATTTCCATCGCGCGGGCGGCGTGCCCGCGGTCATGGCGGAACTCAACGCCGCCGGTCTGCTGGAGCCGGACTGCCTGACCGTCAATGGCCAGACTCTGGGCGCCAATCTCGCGGGCCACAAAAGCGGCAACAGCGATGTCATCCGCCCGGTTTCGACCCCGTTGGCGGAGCGCGCGGGATTTGTGGTGATGCGCGGCAATTTCTTCGATTTTGCGATCATGAAGACCAGTGTGATCTCGCCCGAGTTCCGCGCCCGTTTCCTGAGCGACCCGGAGGCGCCGAACCGCTTCCGGGCGCGGGCGGTGATTTTCGATGGTGGCGAGGATTATCACCACCGGATCAACGACCCGGCGCTGGACATCGACGCGCAGTGCATTCTGGTGATGCGCCATGCCGGTCCCCTGGGCTGGCCCGGCTCGGCGGAGGTCGTCAATATGCAGCCGCCGGATCGGCTGATCACCAAGGGGATCGCCAGCCTGCCGTCGATCGGCGACGGGCGTCAGTCGGGCACCTCGGACAGCCCCTCGATCCTGCATGTCTGTCCCGAGGCCAGTACCGGCGGCGGGCTGGCGCTGCTTCGCGACGGCGACTGGCTGTCGGTGAATCTAGCTGTGGGATGCTGCGACCTACTGGTTTCAGCAGAAGAGCTGGCGGCACGGCGGGCCGCCACGGTCGCGCAGATCACCGCACCTTCGACCCCCTGGGAGGCGATCTTTCAGCGCACCACCACCTCGCTAAGCGAAGGCATGGTGATCCGCGATGCGCCGGAGATGCGCAATCTGTCAAAACGGCTGCCGAAGCACAATCACTGAGGTGGGCACTGAGGTGGGGCCGCGGGGCGTCACAGCAGCGCCTTGATCGGTATCGGAGCGGGGGCGCGGTGCGCCGTCGCCCGGTATAGCTCGGGTTGCACCTGTTCGATGACTGGCGGGCTGTCGCCTTCCAGCAGCGCAATGGCGCGCTGGACCAGCATTTTATGGCGTTGGCGCATCATGTGAACGGGAAACCGTAGGAGTTGGCCGAAGGGTTCGTAGTCGAAACTCGGCGCTTGAAGCGCGAACGCACCACAACAAATCTGTCGTGGCGCTGGCCAACAAGCTGACCCGGATAGTTTGGGCTATCCTGACGCGACCGGGCTCCGTCTACTTGCGGTCAAAAGGGGGCAGCTCCCGTCTGAAATCTCCATACTCGAAGGCGCCGATTGGCGCAGCAAGATCTTTTCCGGGGGCTGGATCGCCTCGGAGGGCGGTACGGCAGAGGTGGTCGCATTGGCCTCCGGTGCGCCGCTGGCCGAGGTCGGCATGGCGTCTGTTACCGATGTGCGGCGCGCTGCGGAGGCCGCCCAGCCGTCCTGGCAGGCGACCCCTGCGGCGGAGCGCGCGGCGCTGCTGTTGCGGGTGGCCGACCTGATGGGAAGACACCGGGACGAATTGCTGCCTTGGCTGGTCCAGGAAAGCGGCTCTATCCCGCCGAAAGCGGCGATCGAATTCCAGCACAGCGCGGCCTTCCTTCGGGCTGCCGCCGCCACTGCCGTCGAACCGATGGGCCGGATCATCCCGTCTGACGACGGTCGCCACGAGGAACTGCACCGGGTGCCCCATGGGGTGGTCGGGGTGATTTCGCCCTTCAACTTCCCGCTGATCCTGTCGATCCGCGCCATTGCGGCGGCGCTGGCCACCGGCAATGCGGTTGTGCACAAGCCCGATCCGCGCACGCCAATTTCCGGCGGTGTCATCATGGCGCGGGTGTTCGAGGAGGCAGGGTTGCCCGACAACCTGCTGCATATCCTGCCGGGCGGCGCCGATGTCGGCACCGAACTGTGCGAAAACCCGATCATCTCCAAGGTCTCCTTCACCGGCTCGCCCGGCGTCGGCTCCAAGGTCGCCGAAGCCTGCGGGCGCAACCTCAAGAAAGTGAATCTGGAGCTTGGCGGTAAGAATCCGATCATCGTGCTGGAGGATGCGGATCTCGATACTGCCGCCTCGAACTGCGCCTGGGGGGCCTGGCTGCATCAGGGCCAGATCTGCATGGCGACCGGCAAGATCCTGGTGCCCGTCGCCCAGGCCGACAAGATGGCTGAGGCGCTGGCCGCCAAGGCGCGGAACCTGCCGGTGGGCGATCCTATCAAGGGCGATTGCGCCCTGGGGCCGCTGATCGCGGAGTCTGAGGCCAAGCGGATCGAGGGCATCGTCGAGGATGCAGTGACCAAGGGCGCGACATGTCTGGTCGGCGGCACCGCGGATGGCAAGTTTTTCCCGGCCACGGTCCTGTTCGGGGTGACCCCGGAGATGCGCGCCTTCCACGAGGTGGTCTTCGGCCCCCTTGCCATCGTCGTGGCCTATGACGATTTGGATCAGGCGGAAGTCGCTCATCAAATGGGTGTTTCACAAGGGCAGTATAGCAAAGTGGTTGCTGGTCGCGTCCCGTTGGCGCCTAAGATGGAAGCCAGGATGAAGGCTTGGTTAGAACGGCGGGAATCAAGAGTGGCCAGTGGTGATCAGGAGATTCTTGAAAAATGCATTGAGTTGATGCATTTGCTCCGTGCTCGTATCGGAGAAGGCAAAATTCCAGTCAAGGATAGCGATTAAAGGGGCTTGGCTGAGGGCTTAAGGACAGCGGCCCTGCACAAGCCGCAACAACGTGTGAATACCTGCGCAGGGAATCTGGTGCCAGCGTGGACCGGGAAGGCGGCCGTGACGGCGCTGGAACAGCGCGACCGCTTCGCGCAGGTATTGCTCCACTTGGGCTTCGGTTACATCCGCGACCGGGATATTCCGCTGCGCAAGATGGTCAAGGAAGCCGCGCGCATAGGCGCAGTAATTCCTGACCACCACCGGGCTGTATTCTTGGCTGGGCAGTACGGCTTCGAGTTCGGTGATTACTTGGCGATCGGCTTTTGTCATCGCTGGCTCCCCCGCTGGTCAAAAAACCGCAGAGGTTCGTCCGAAAATAATGCGGAGCAAAGCCGTCGATTAATGGCAGAAATACGGGGATTTCATGCGCCTGTCCCACGGTCCTTCGTATTATGGCCACCTGATGATAAGTAAAGTAATGACCACCTCTGCATTACTTCACGAATGGCTTGACGTAGGCAGGCGGCACCAATCTGATGGTATGTCCCAGAACACAGATCTCACGTGCCCAGCAGTGGGCCGTGGCGCAGGCCTCCATAGCAACCACGCAGAGCCGCAAAGCTGCAAAAAATGCCAACACCTGACCCCGTGACAGGTTCTTGCGAATAGCAACGCCGCCATCGGCCGTCGCACCATGAACCTGGAAAACCCGCTTTGCCAAATCCAGCCGAGCAATGGTAACTTCTGTCATGGATACTTCCTCCCTCTTGTGCTGTGACCCACATCACCTTGGCACATTGCGATGCCGTCGGGAGGTGTATCCACCCCATCAGCTCTCAGTGACAATCAACAGCATCGAATGCTCGGGCAGCTATGGCGCGGGATTTTTGCGTTACATGCAGGCGGCTGGTGTCGAGGTTCCGGAGGTCACTGCCCTAGACAAGTATGACCGACGACGCCGCGGAAAGAACGACCACTTCGATGCAAAAAGCGCGACTCATGCCGCCTTTGCCGTGCGGCAAACCGAGACACCAAGGAACCGTGATGGAATGGTCGAAAGTCTCGGTGTTCTAAGGGTTTGTCGTAAGACGGCCGTTCAGGCGCGCCGCATCGCCTTGCAGATGATTCAAACGACGATTGTCTGCCCGCCCGACAGGTTGGGGGACCCGTTGCGGCAGATGACCCGCATGCAGTTAATCCGCACGTTCGCAGCTTGGCGGCCTGATCTCACGGTGTATCGGACGGCGTATCGGAAGGTCGAAGAAGCCTATTGAGCCGCACCGGGTTTGCCGGAGGCTGAATTCAGTTAGTTCCACGGCAATGTCTTCAGTTTCCAGAGCGGCACAGAAATTGGCCTCTGCTTCTGTCGACGGGATGGTCGCTGTCACCAGCCTACGTTCTCAATCCGGTGCCGGTTGACATCAAGGCACGGGTGCTGACTACGGTCACCGCTACTTGACGTGAAACCGCGAAGTCGGTCGGAGCGTGATGCGCCGTGGTCAATCGCATGGCCAGCGCGTTCGAGCATGATGATCTGCAGTGCGCGCTGGGGCTATGACGCGACCATGCTTGCCCACATTTGACACGTCGACGATAAGGGTGCAGCCTTCTGAGGGCGTGCGCCAAGCGCTCGCGACAAGGATGACCCTCGGAAAGGGAAAGCGCATGATTGGTCCGATGTTCTGCATAGCTGGCATATTAATCTGCGTGGTGGGGTCCGTCCATTGCTGGCTGGTCTACCGGGGTACCTCGCGGCGGGTCTGCGTCGACCCTGAGAAGGTCAGGTACTTCGTGGAGAGCGCACCGCTGCATCTCCTGGAAGAACTGAAGGCGAAGCGCTCGGTGTGTCAGTGCTGCGGTGCGCCGCTTGAGGCGCAGGCGGAGTAAATTCAGACCGTTTAGAGCAGCTCATGGAATTTACGAGAGATCAACAATGGGGCCTGAAAATGTGCTCCGCGTGTCTCTTCATGGAGATTATTTTCCAGTAAGCCAGCTTGTAAAGACGCGCATCGCCGGGCTTGATTGTCGATCCGACGGCCAAGCTAGGTAATATCTGCCGATATTGACTGTGACACCAAAAGGCTGCGCCAAACGGTCCAGCGTGATCCAACCTTCGAACATGGCCACCGGCAGCAAAGCCGCACCTGCGCCTGAGGCGGCAAGTTCTGCCAGCGCGATTGAGCTATCGAATATCGCGCCCGTCACAGGTGGGCAGGTCGTGCCCGCAGCCTCAAACCATCCTGCCCATTCGGCACTACGATAGCTTCGCAACAGGCTCACCTGCGCCAGATCGGCGGGCTCCAGCAAACGCGTTGCATGGACGGAGCACAGAGCGGAGAGAGTGGCGCCTCGATCAACGGGACCGTCTCATGACCGGTCCAGCCACCAGTGCCGAAACGGATCGCCATATCTAGCCCTTCGCGCAGGATCTCAACGCGATTGTTGTTGGTCGAAATCCGTAGGTCGATTTCCGGATGAGCTTGCCGGAACAGATCAATTCGGGGCATCAGCCAGCCAAGCGCAAAGGTTGTGTTTACGCCGACTTGCAGCACCTCGATGTCGCGGCGGCTACCAATTCGATCCAGCACCCGGGCCATCGCATCGAACCCATGTTCCAGCACCGGAAAGAGCAAACGTCCCTCGTCAGTTGGCACAAGGCCCTGCGAGGTCCGAAGGAACAGGGTTGCCCCCAGCAGATCCTCAAGCCGCGCAACCTGATGGCTCACAGCGGCTTGCGTCACGCGCAGCTCAATCGCAGCCTTGGTAAAACTCCCCTGCCGCATGGCGACCTCAAAGACTCGAAGCGCGTTCAGGGGTAGATCTGGGCGATCCATGTCATGACCTCAGCTAATGGCAAGCTATAATATTTGTCGTTTGCGACGGCCAAACAAGACCAAATATAGAGCGTTCATGACGTCAGCTGATGTTACTGATTGGCTCCCCTCCGAGCCCTTACCATAAAGGATACTGCAATGCGGTTCACCGCTGCCTCTTTGTCGCGCCTCGCGGCAGGGCTTACCTTTGGCATAATCATTGCCTCGGCCGCGCCTGCCGAGACTTCAATCGAAGCCTTGTCCGATACTGTGACACAGGTCGAAAATCGGCTTGGGGCCCGTGTTGGCCTGTCGCTTGTCGATACTGGGTCTCAGCAAGCCTGGTCCTATCGCGCTGACGAGCGGTTCCTTATGAACAGCACGGTGAAAACTCCCATTTGCGCTGCGGTGCTAGCCCGTGTTGACGCGGGCGAGATGGCACTCTCGGACCGTCTTTTGGTGAAAGAAGACGACCTTCTCTCCTATGCGCCGGTAACCGAAGGCCGAGTCGGCGCGGAAATGTCGCTGGCGGATCTATGCTTTGCCGCGCTGGACATGAGCGACAACACAGCGACGAACATGGTTCTCGACCACTTGGGTGGCCCGCAGGAAGTGACGGCATTCTTCCGCAGCACAGGGGATGAAGTGAGCCGTCTAGATCGGCGAGAGCCTGATCTGAACACTTTCGCCGTTGATGATCCGCGCGACACAACGACTCCCGCTGCTATGTCTGAAACCCTGCGCACCCTGCTTCTGGGCGACGCGCTTTCAGAGGCCTCGCGCGATCAACTGGCAGAGTGGATGCGCCATGGCGGCGTGACTGGGGATCTGCTTCGGGCCGCGGCTCCGGAGGGCTGGCAGGTCTTCGATAAATCCGGCAGCGGCAGTCACACGCGCAACATCATCGCCGTAGTCACACCGGAGGGGAGCGAGCCCTGGGTCGTCGCCCTCTTTATTTCCGACGCCGAAGTGGACTTCGCCACTCGCAATGCGGCGCTCAAAGAGATTGGCAATGCCATCATGGCGGTGATCCGAGACTGAAACCACACCTGCCCCGAACACTTCGCTCGGGGCAGATCTATCGCGGTTGTTACATCATGCCGCGTTCTGGAACCTGTCTTTAGCAGTAGGGCGGCCTGAGTAACCTGCGTTTGGCCGGCGAACCTCCTTCGCCCTGCAGCCAAACAAAAGCAAAAGATGAACGTCTCACAAAACCTGACGACACAAGCGCCAGAACTCATTGTAAATGGGTTCGCAAACGCCACCTCGCCTGTGGTTACTTGAGCGGGCGTTCCAATGCGGTGACACTGTCAAGAACTTGCGCGACCTGACCTTGAGAACCGCGTGCTTCTCGTGGATAGTCCGCGATCTCGACTATAGTCCACTCCAACAAATCAAGCGCGTCGGCGACATCCTGCGCATTGGGAAGTTGAATCTCCGGATCGCTCCAGGCCCAAGGCGCAAGGCTTCCGTGCCCAGCAATCAAAAGGAGCCCCCCGGGTGCAACGAGGGTTGCTGCCGACCGCAACATTGCCGCACGATCAAATTCCATCGGCGTATGGGTAAACATCGACAACACAAGATCGAACGAGCCCTCAGGCCATGTCCGGGAGAGGTCATGTCGCACACAGGTGACCTTCTGTGCGACCCCGGCGGCTTCAGCGTTGTGACGAACGGTGTCGAGCGCGGTTTGCGATACATCAACAGCGACCACTTGCCAGCCGTTTCGTGCAAGCCACACCGCATCATCGCCACGCCCGCAGCCGAGATCTACGGCGCGCCCTAAGGATCGTCCTGAAACAAGGCGCTCCAACGCAGCAGACGGCGTTCCGCTACTCGGTTGGGTCATCGCCGACCAATGGCGATCCCAGAAGCTTTCCGGAGTGTCGGTATCGAGTAAGGTCGGTTTCATCTCTGTTTCCTTTTGAGTTTTCGCAGATTGCTAAGGCCGAGAAGTGCGAAGAGGATCATCGGATAGAAGCAGGCGGCAATCATGGCGGGCCGCGGCGCCCCTCCCTCCGATAGGCTGAAGTAGATGCCGGAGACGATGGCGATCCCCAGTGCCGCTCCGATCTGCTGGAATGCTTGCAACGCCCCTGAGGCAGCGCCGGAGTCGTGCGCCGCGGCAGTGGCCATAACCGACTGAAACAGAGCAACCACGACCGTCCCCATCGCAAGCCCAGAGACCAAGAGCGGGGCGGTAAGGTGCCATGGCTCCATATCACGTCCCATCCGCCAAACTCCCAGAGCAGTGAGCGCCATGCCTGCAGTAAGGAGCACTGCGCTGCATCCGATCCGTCTCGACAGCGGCCAATCGCGCAAACGGTTTGCACTCATCGAGGCCACCATGACGCCAACCGGAAACGCGGCTGTGGTTAGTCCGCTTTGTAGGGGCGTAAATCCAAGGGTCGCTTGCAGGTAAACGGTCAGCACAAGGAAGAAGCCAGGTATCCCGGAAAAGACGAAGACAACTCGGCCAAGGCCCCACAAGAAGGACCTATTGCGCAAGAGATCGGTGGAGATCAGTGCGGTATGCCCGCGGCGACCCCGCCGCAACATATGGTTCAGAGTAACCCCAGCCAACGGCACAGAGGCGACAAGAGTTGCGACGAGCCACCATGGCCAGCCCATCGCGCGCCCCTCGATCAAGGGCAACACAAGGCAGAGCGTTGTCACGGCAAAGAGCGCTGTGCTCACCCAATCCACTGCGCGCGATGTGCCGCGCTCAGCGGGCACTGTGAAGGATGCGCCGACGATGGCAACAATGCCCAAAGGCAGGTTCACGATGAAGATAGCGCGCCAATCCAGTCCCCAGAGATCCAGCGCGATCAATGCGCCACCAAGCACCGGCCCCGAAACCGAGGCTAGGCTGGAGATCCCTGCAAACAGGCCAAAAACGCGGGCTTTCTGCTCTGGAGGGAAGGTCACATTCAAGATTGCCAGGACTTGAGGGACCATCACCGCGGCTGACAGTCCCTGCGCCAAACGTGCGCCGATCAACAGAGCAATGTTTGAAGCAGCTGCGCAGGCCGCTGAGGCAAGAGTGAAGCCGATCATCCCCCAAATAAAGAGAGGTTTTCGACCCCAACTGTCACCGAACCGGCCCATAGGCAGCAGCCCCGCCGCGAGTGCGAGGACATAGATTGCCGCCACCCACGCCAGTTGAGCAGGAGACGCCGACAAATCGGACTGGATGCGCGGCAGCGCGACGGTGACGATAGTCACATCAAGGAGATTGATGAAACTGCCAAGGCAAAGGAACCCCATGGCAAGCCATCGGGACCGGGAGTTGGTCACGGTCATGTTGGAACTCTGGTATTTGGAACGAATCTTTCGTAACATCGTATGACACATTAAATGCGAGACCTCAACTCTCGCATCTTCAAAAGTATCATGAGAGGCCCCATGCGAACTGACAGCCGCCTTCCCCGCGTGCTTCACGCCCTGCTTCATATGGCGGAGATGGACCGTCCAGCGACGTCCGAGGAAATCGCCGCAATGCTGGGCACGAATGCCACCGTCGTGCGCCGCACCCTCGCTGGGCTTCGAGAGGCGCAGCTGCTTACTTCGACCAAAGGGCATGGTGGAGGATGGAGCCTATCGCGGCCGTTGACTGAAATATCTCTGCTCGATTTATATAGCGCGCTCGGCGCGCCGGAGCTGTTCGCCATTGCGCCGGATGAGGACCAACCCTCATGCCTCCTGGCCAGAGCTGCAAATGCCGCCACGAATGACGCCCTTTATGAGGCAAAGCAGGTCTTCAAAGCACGTCTCGCAGCCCGGACCGTGGCAGAGATCGTCAAACCAGATCAGTCGATTGTTGAACCTTTCAAGGGGTAGATCCGATATGTCCCTTCACACTCAGGCGGGCGATGTATTTCGCCAGCGCCTCCTGGAGCAGGTGGTTTGGGTCGAGATCAACCTCGCTTGCAAGGGCGTGAACAGCAAAAAGCAGGTCGCCCAGTTCTTCTCGCAATTCGGCCGTTAGGCGGGCCTCGGTCTGGCCATAGACCGAGGCCTTCAGTACTTCCTTGCTGACCTCACCAAGCTCACTTGAAACGTCGAGTAGGCGATGCGCGAGGCCACAGTGCATATTGTTCTTCATCAGGAAGAGGCGGACAGGATCTTCGAGTACAGGCATGCATGTTCTCCTACTTTGGGAAGGCATGTCCTGGGGGACCTGCCTCTGTGTGATACCCTCTTTTGGGGAGGTGATTGTTGGGATCACTCAGCCGCGAGTCGCTTCGGTCAGCAGGGCGGCAAGCTTCGCACCCATTTCTCCGGACCGGGCGAGGCCCGCGGCTGTACCGGCGCGGTCTCCCTCGTTCTTGTGCTGGTTGATCTTCCAGGCGCCTTCGAGCCGATCTAGCCGCATCCGAAGGCCGACAATACCTCGCGACAGCGCGGGAATGAAGCCCTCGGGCGCGTCCGAAACCGCCCAGGGTTTTGCTCGAGTGGCTTCATTTTGTTGGGTCAGTGCGTCGAGATGTTGTGCCAGCCAACTTTCATCCTGCACCGCCTCCAGTCGGCCGTGGGCGTGAACCGAGACGTATGTCCAGGTGGGCACTACCTTGCCGTGCTCTTGTTTTGAAGGGTACCAGGAAGGCGAAACATAGGCCTGGGGACCCTGGAAGATCGCCACACTCGGAGCATCCACCGCAGCCCGCCAATGCGGGTTTGGACGTGCGACATGGGTCTCAAGAAATGTTTTTTCTACCGTATCTCCAGGGCGTATAACCACCGGCGCATGGGTCACTTCGATCCCCTCGGGGGTCTGGGTGACAATTGCAGCGAACTGGATTTCGCGGATGGCAGCGACCAGCACTTCCAGCCGGTCTTCGGCAAACTGTTGTGGGCGATACATTGTGACCTCCTGTAGTTTCGGTGGGGTTTCAGGGCGTGGGGAACCTGGGGCGAAGATCCCGCCGCGCAAACGTGGCGCGGCGGGACGGGTTAGGCTGCGGCGGGTGCGCGGGCGATAACCTTGATTTCAAAATCGAACCCCGCAAGCCAGTTGACGCCGATGGCGGTCCAGTTGGGGTAGGGGGCTGCAGGGAAAATACCGGCCTTCACTTCCATGATGTCGCCGAACTGTGCTTCGGGATCGGTGTGAAAAGTGGTGACGTCGATGATATCGTCAAGGCTACAGTCGGCAGCGGCGAGGACTGCCTTGAGGTTTTCAAAAGCGAGCGCAACCTGTTTCTTGAAGTCGGGCTCGGGCGTACCATCCTCGCGGCTGCCGACTTGTCCGGAAACAAAGACCAGATCGCCGGACTTGATGGCGGCGGAATAGCCGTGCTGCTCGTAAAGCGCGTGGCGGTTGGCGGGAAAGACGGGTTGGTTGTTCAGGGGCATGGGACTCTCGCTGTTCTCTTGTGGATTTCAACTTTGCTTCCATATACGGTGCGTATGTGGAAGTAGTCGCATACACCCCGTATGTCAAGTCACATACGAGGTGTATGCGAAAGGAGGGCCTATGGCCAAGCAGACCCGCGTCGAGAAAATGGAAGAAAACCGGGCCAAGCTTATTGCGGCTGGCCGCAAAGCCTTTGCCGCGAAAGGTTTTGCCGAGGCGTCTATGGACGAGTTGACGGCGGAGGTGGGGCTGACGCGCGGCGCGCTCTATCATAATTTCGGTGACAAGCGCGGCTTGATGGCGGCGGTGGTGGACCAAATCGACACAGCGATGGCAATCACGGCCAAAGCTGCGGGCGAGCGCGCCGGTGGAGGTTGGGCCGGGTTGATGGCGGAGGGCGCGGCTTATATCGAAATGGCGTTGGAACCCGAAGTGCAGCGTATCGTCCTTTTGGACGGCCCTGCGGTTCTGGGCGATCCCGCGCAATGGCCGAGCCAGAACCGCTGCTTGCAGGCGACCATTACCACGCTCACGAAGTTGGCCTCCGCGGGCCGGATCAAGCGGGTGGACATTGAGGGCATCGCGCGTCTGCTGAACGGTGTTGCTCTGAATGCCGCGCTCTGGGTCGCGGCGAGCGAAGATGCGAAGGCGACCCTTCCCAAGGCGATTGCCGCCTTTGAATGCCTCGCCTCCGGAGTTCTCGCGCAGACCGACGACGACGGGTAAGGTCTCAGTCCGATACATTTTTGCCCTTCAGGCCAGTCTGGTCGGGTGTGCCATTTGGCATCGCAGAAAGTGCGAGTTCCGCAACCGCTGCGAGTTGGTCGCGATTGAAGCCTGCCTTGGCCTGAACCGCCATCCCGTGCGAGACCGCGAGGACAAAGGCGGCCAGCGCCGCCGGATCTGACGAAGCGGGCAGGTCGCCCTCCGCGCGTGCCTGCTCGAGCCGAGCGCGCAGCTTTGCCTCACCTTGGGCGCGCTCTGCGATAAGGGCGCGCCTCACCGGCTCAGCCTCGTCAGACACTGCCAGGGCGCCGTTGATGCCGAGGCAACCCGATTGATCGGGAAAGCGGGTGTGCAGCTCCAGCGCGCCGAAAAGCATGCCCCGCACCACGCCGTAGGCAGTCGGCTGCGCCAGCGCCTCGGGGATGAAATCCATATAAGTCTCGAAATAGCGGTCCAGGGCCTTGCGAAACAGGGCTTCCTTGTTGCCGAAGGCGGAATAGAGCGCTGGACGCTCCACTCCGGCGGCTGCAGTCAGGTCGGCATATGAAGCCCCCTCATAGCCCTTGCGCCAGAACACGCAGAGCGCGGCATCTAGTGCCTTGTCTACATCAAACTCGCGGCGTCGTCCCATCTGGGCTCCTCAGCTTATTTCATAATGACCATTACTAAACCACTTGACAGCCCTTGTCCAGATTTCATACCGATCATTACGTAATGACCATTATGGAATCGGATCGCATGCGGCGCTTCGACCCGGTCTGTGCAAAGAACAAAAGGAAAATTGCGATATGACACAGGTATTTGCGGGCAAAGTTGCCTTGATCACTGGCGGTTCGCGTGGTCTGGGCGCGGAGATGGCGGAAGCCTTTGCTGCGCTGGGTGCTGATGTGGCGATCACCTATGTCGCCGCGCAGGAGAAGGCCGAGGCGGTGGCCGAAAAGCTTCGGGCCAAGGGGGTGCGCGCTATGGCGCTGCGCTGTGATCAAGGTGATCCGGCATCTGCAAAACCGATGATCGACCGTGTCCTTGCCGAATTCGGTAGGCTCGACATCCTGATCAACAATGCGGCTATCGTCGTCCCGGGTACCCCTGTGGACGACCCAAGGCATGATCCTGTGAAACTCGACCGGCTGTGGCAGATCAACGTAATGGGTGCGATTGCGACCACACGAGCAGCGGCGCCGGTGATCTCGGACGGCGGGCGGATCATCTTCATCGGCTCGCTCAATGGCACCCATTCACTGTTTCCGGGTGTTGCCGATTACGCTGGCAGCAAGGCGGCCATCAACGGCTACGCCCGCGGTATTGCGCGGGATTTGGGGAAGCGCAACATCACCGTCAATGTGGTGCAACCGGGGGCGATGCCGACGGACATGATGGCTGAGGCACTCGGCAGCACCGAGGCGCCCGACTTCTTTCTCGACATGCATCCGATCCGCCGCGTCGCTGCGCTGCGCGAGGTTGCGGCCATGGTGACCTTCCTTGCGGGCCCGGAAGCCGGATACATGACCGGCAGCACCTTCGATGTCGCTGGTGGCCTAGGGATCTAGGCCTACAGCACTTCTGAAATCAAAGTCACAAAACTAACAAGGTATAGATATGACACAACGTTTCAACGCTAAATCCAGCGCCGATGAGGTCCTTGCAGGCCAGGACGTCTCGGGTCTTCGCGTGCTCATAACAGGTGTGGCTTCGGGCATCGGGCTTGAGACCGCGCGCAGCCTTCTTGCAAAAGGTGCCAAAGTTGTTGGCACAGTTCGCTCCGTTGAGAAGGCGGAAAAAGCAACGACAGTGCTGCGGCAGGCTGCGGCTCTCGGCGGTGGAGAGTTGGACTTTCTTGAGATCGATTTGGCTTCCCTCAAGAACGTCGAGGCTGCGGCGAAGAATATTCTGAGTGAAAATCGTGTCTTCAATGCGGTGATCGCAAACGCTGGAGTTATGGCTACACCGTACGGCCTGACCGAGGATGGCTATGAGATCCAGTTTGGTACCAACCATCTTGGGCATTTTGCACTCATTAATCGGATTGCTTCGCTTATTGCAGACAACGGACGGGTCGTTGTGTTGTCTTCTCAAGCGCATCGGGTAGCAGATGTAGATCTGGTCGATCCGAACTTTGAGCAACAGGAATACGATCCCTTTGTTGCCTATGGCCGGTCCAAGACAGCAAATGCTCTATTTGCTGTCGCCTTTGACAAGCGTCATCGGAGTCGGGGAATTCGAGCGGCTTCGGTAATGCCCGGAAATAGCCTTACAAATCTACCACGCAACTTCTCGGAAGAAGCTCTGCAAGGCTTGTTTGCTACCGTTGGTAAGGCAAGGGAAGATGCCGGACTGCCGCCTGCTGAATTGAAGTCAGTCGAGCAGGCCGCAGCAACCTCGGTGTGGGCAGCTGTCGTTGCGGATGGCGACACTATTGGTGGCCAATACCTTGAGGACTGTGGCGTTGCCCAGGTCAATGACCTTGAAAACCCCTTTGCAGACGGCGTTCGCCTCTACGCGTTGAACGAGAAGCGAGCCGAGGCACTCTGGGCAGCAAGCCAAGCCATGATCGAGGCGGTCTGAGCATCAAGTTGGGCGGACGCGCGGTGCGTGTCCGCCTAATACGAAGAGAGGTCCGTTTCGCGTGATGCCGATGCCGGGCCTTTGGAAGTTCCATTTTGAGAGTATCAGGTGAAGCATGTCGAAAATTGGGATCATCGGGGCCGGCGAGGTTGGCAGTCATATCGCGCAAGCGGCGCTGCTTACAGGCCACCGTGTTGTACTGGCCAATTCGCGTGGACCGGAGACACTGAAGGACTTAATCGACGAGCTCGGCCCAAATGCCAGCGCGGCCACAGCCGTTGAAGCGGCGCAAGCGGGTGATTTTGTGATCATCGCGGTGCCCATGAAGCGCGAAAACGACATGCCGACGGAGTCGTTGGCCGACAAGGTTGTGATCGACACGAACAATTACATGGCTTGGAGGGACGGGCCATGGCCGATCATTCAATCTTTTGAGAAGACCGAGCATGAGATCCGACAGGAACAGCTTCCCAAGTCGAAAGTAGTCAAAGCCTTCACACATATTCAGGCGCCCCGGATTCTGACATGGGGCAAACCTGCGGGCGCCCCGGACCGTCTTGCGCTAGCCGCGTCCAGCGATTTCCCCGAGGCGATTGCGGTCGTGCGCGCGCTTTACGATCAGTTCGGTTTTGACACCCTGGCTCTGCGCCCGCTGTCGGAATCCTGGCGGATCACCCCTGGCCAGCCCGCTTGGAAGCAGGAGCGTCACAGCGCCGCTGCCTTGCGCGAAAATCTGGCCAAGGCGCGGCCCGTTCCCCGCCCATAATCCCAGCACTCAGTGTGACAGACCTCGGGCAACCGAGGTCGTCACGCTTATCAAGGATCTAGCCCATGTCTCTTTTGTCCGAAGCCCCAGTTCAGCCTGCTTGGGGTGCCGTCCTGTCGATGAGCCTCGGTGTGTTTGGCATCGTCGGAGCGGAGTTCTTGCCCGCTAGCTTGCTGACCGCCATGGCGACTGACCTTGGGGTCAGCGAAGGTCAGGCAGGGCAGGCCGTGACTGTCACAGCCGGTGTCGGTCTTATTTCAAGTCTATTGGTCACTGCAGTCAGCGGTCGCGCAGATCGCAGGACCGTTCTGCTGCTTCTGACATTGCTTCTGGTGCTCTCCAACATCTTGGTGGCAATCGCGCCCTCGCTTGGTGCGGTTTTGGTGGCACGAGTTCTGCTGGGCGTGTCACTGGGCGGCTTTTGGGCGCTTTCTGCGGCTACCATGATGCGGCTGGTACCGGTGGCCTTGCTGCCAAGAGCCTTGGCTATCCATTTTGGAGGCGTGACCGCCGCAACCGTCTTTGCCGCGCCTTTGGGTAGCTTCCTTGGTGAAGTCTACGGCTGGCGCACTGCCTTCGCTGGCGCCGCCGGATTGGGCGTTCTGGCGTTCTTGGTGCAACTTCTCTGCCTGCCATCGATGCGGGCTGACAGGGCGGCTAGACTATCGACGATCTTCGCCGTGTTGCTGCGCCCAAGGATGGCGCTTGGGATGGCGACCTTTTTGACCGTTTTTGCTGGGCATTTTGGCTTTTTCACCTATCTACGTCCCTTTCTAGAAACCGTGACACGGGCTGACGCCCAAATAGTGACAGCGGTTCTGCTGATCTTTGGCTTTGGGACCTTTCTGGGCAACTCGATCAGCAGCTTTCTCATCTCCCGATCTCTTGCGGCGGTGCTGGCCCTTCTGCCTCTGATGCTGGCAGTGGTGGCCCTGTTGCTGGTGAAACTGGGCGGTACGCTGGTGCTCGATGCCACGCTGACGGGGCTTTGGGGCGTCGCTTTCGGGATCATTCCCGTGTCCTGGTCGACATGGGTCACCGGTACTGTGCCGGACGAGGCGGAAACTGGCGGCGGCGTCTTTGTCGCTACCGCCAATCTGGCGATTGCCATTGGCGCCGGGCTTGGCGGGGTCGTGGTCGACCGATTTGGCATAGAGGTGCAATATCTAGTCTGCGCAGTGCTACTGTTGATCGGGTCTTTCGGCGCGCTGCAGCTGGGTCGAAAGACCCGATCAGAGTGATGCACGCTGAGGTGGTTGCAGAGGCGGAAAACACGCAGGGTTCGCTGTGCGATGTTGATTTTTTCAACGGAACGCTTGCGTTTCGACCATCGAGCCCCAACATCAAGGCCATCTGTATCAGAGAAAGGATAGATCGATGGCTCATCCAGATGTGTTTCCCCCTTTGACCAACCTCTTGCGCGGTAGCTTTGGTGACCTTCTGGCACCGGCGGACAGCTTTGCGGATATGTGCGCAGAGGATGTGGTCTTTGAGGCGCCTTATGCGCCGGGAGGCGCCAACAAAATCCACGGGCGCGAGACTGTTGCCAAATACATGCCCGTAGTGCCCGAGTATTTCCATATCGAGGAACTGGTTGAAACCGCGCAATACCGCTGCACTGATCCGGAGCTGGTGGTCGTGGAATTTTATGCCAAGAACGCCCATGGGGTCAAAACCGGACTGCCCTACGACCAGCGTTACATCAATGTGATCCGCATCCGTGACGGCAAAATTGTCGAGTATCGCGACTATTGGAACCCGCTGGTGGTGCTTTCGGCCGCCGGCGGTGCCGAGGCCCTGCCGGATCATGTGAAGGGTAGCACCGCCGACTGACCTGCTTCAAAGGCATCCCGGTGGCGGCAGTCACATAGTTTTACCTTTAGGGGTGAAAAATTTCTAATGAAAACAGGGAGGGAAATCTCTGCGCTGAGCCGGGATTGCCTCCTTCGTCAGAAGGGTTTGCCTCAATCCCGCAATAGGGATTGTTACTCTCTAGGGTCAGGACTCGTTCTTGATTCATAGCCAGAACATGACGGTTGCGGCGAGGGCGATGGCGGAGAGGAAGACCTTGGGGGATCTGTCGTAGCGGGTGGCGACGCGTCTCCAGTCCTTGAGCCTTCCGAACATGATCTCGATCCGGTTGCGGCGTTTGTAGCGGCGCTTGTCGTGCTTGGTTGGTTTTTCGCGAGATTTCCGGCCAGGAATGCAGGGCTTTATTCCCTTGTCTTTTAATGCTTCCCTGAACCAATCAGCGTCATACCCACGGTCGGCCAGCAGCCAGTCCGCCTTTGGCAGGCTGCCCAGCAGGGCCGCTGCACCGGTGTAATCGCTGACCTGGCCTGCGGTCATGAAGAACCGGATCGGGCGGCCATCGGCATCGGCGACGGCATGCAGCTTGGTGTTCATGCCGCCCTTGGTTCGACCGATCAGACGGCCCCTTTGGTCGCCTGGCCCCCCTTTTTTGACCGCAGGCTGGTCGCCGTGCGGTGGGCTTTGAGATAGGTCGCATCGATCATCACCGTCTTCGGCACAGCGGCCTCGGAGGCCAGGCCAACCATCATCCGGGCGAAGACGCCCTTGTCACTCCACCGCTTCCAACGGTTGTAGAGGGTCTTCGCAGGGCCATACTCCTTCGGTGCATCGCGCCACCTCAACCCATTGCGATTGATGAAGATAATGCCGCTCAACACCCGTCGATCATCGACGCGCGACTTACCATGGCTTTTGGGAAAAAAGGGCTGCAATCGCGCCATCTGCGCCTCACTCAGCCAGAAAAGGTTGCTCATCGATCGGTCTCCTTGCGGAGCGTGAATCACGACGACACCCCAAAATCAATGGGTCCTGACCCTAGGGCGGAGGCTACCTGTTTCATATGACCATACACCCTCTCAAGATGCCCCTGCTTACCGGCCGGGCGGAAAGCGGAACTTCTCTGCGAGTGCGAGCTAACAATGACCGCGCACAGAAAGCCGACATCTAGGAGACGTAAAACCTAGAAAGTGGCTTGCATTGCCGCAAGACGGCGTCGTGCCCACCGCGGGCGGTTCAGGCCACAGGGCGCTTGGAGTTGGTCAAGTAGGTCTCTTCAGAAAAGACTCCCTTATAGACGCTTTCCTCCAAGAAGCTGAGGACCGTTTTTAGGTTGCGCTTGACGGATGGTAGAACAATGCGACCACGGTCTTCGTCCAGCGCAAGCCCTACGTTTTTTGCCCGGGCGATGATCTCTGCGGCATTGTGATCGACCAAGACACCCGATTTATGGATGCCCCGTATCAATTTTCGGCAGCGTTCATCCATGTGGCTGTCGAAAGCGGCTCGATTCTCAATGTGAAAAGATGGATGCTTTGCGAAGTCGTCGACTTCCTGAGCGGTCGCTTCGGCAAAATGCTCTTGAACCGTCAAGATCGACCGCAGCACGTGGAAGCTGACGAACATGACGGTGTCGCCGCGAACAACAGCGCCCAGCCGTTCATCCAGCGAAAACCCTTGCTCTGAAAGCTTGCCAAACTGGTTGTTGTTAAACGTCAGCGTCAGACCCTTGCGTTGCAGATACTGGGACGTACGAAACTTCTGCATTAGAATATGCCCTTTGATCTGTTCGGAGTGCATGAACAGAGCTTTGACCCCAGCCTCATCATAGTTGGTGATGTCCAAACGGTCGTAGGCCCCCGCGCCGTTGACCAACGTCTCATTCAATTGCGCAAGAAGATCAGCGTCCGAGATGCAAAGCAACTCGTTTCCGTCGGGCTTCCAATCGCCGTTAAACTCGATGGGCTCATCCTTGCCGTAAAAAAAGGACTGTTCCTGTTCATCGAAGATCGCTTCGACCTCGCCCTGCACGCCGGCTTCCAAAGGCACCCGTCGCACAACATTCTGCCCGTCCTGTTTACAAAGCGCAAAAAGCGTTCTCGGCATTGGTCACTCCGTTTCCAAAATTACATAGTCCCCCAGTTCGATCCCGTTGATCGTCTGGTCGCCTTTGCGGATCGTCCGCTTGGTAATCAAGATGTTGGTGACGTTCTGTGGTGTGCTGACACGGTAGAAGTGCCAGCCGAACGCACCAAGTAGGGGGTTGAAAAAGTAGCTGTGGCTGGTCACCGCGATGAAGGCGAAAATCGCAATCGTGGGCACCCACATGATCCAGTTCAACTTGTCGAAATCGGCCGTAAACAACGGCAAGAGATACAAGAGCATAATTGCCATGTTCTCTCGATCAGCAGGCTCCACCGTGGTGACCTTGTGTTGCTCAGCGGCAGGGGCGCGGTTGGAGCGGGTCGTCTTGAGAACCCATAGGCACACCACAACCAATGTCGTTGAGCCGAGCAACAGCCACACCATAGTTGACCACGCATCGTTGAAGGCGGCGACGAACGCATAGGTGTACCCAACGGGCGCGATAGCCGTGGCAGTCAGAGCAAGGCGGGCGAGGCTGTTAAGCAATTTCCAGAACCTTCTGCTTGTTCGCGTGGACTTGCGGGAGCAGCGCGTCAGACAGCATTGAGTGATCTTCGCCTAGTTGGACGCTGGCTCCGTTCAGTTCCCGTCAGGCTCCCAATAAGGCTGTCCAGTTCATCGACCGGCAGACCCAGTTCCTCAGAAATATCGTCGCGAGTGACTCTTTCTTGCCAAAGTAATGTCAGCACCTTCTTCCACAGTACCGAGGTTTCCCGCTCGATGCCGACAGGCTCGCCTGACCGATAGCCTCGGCGTGAAAGGTCGATGCAAATTGACTTGTATTGCCAATCCGACAGCCGCCCTATGTGGTGCAACCGATAGGCCAAAGCCATCGCAGACACGCGCCAGCGTAGCTTGGCCTTGAGGATGATTTCGGTCGAGTTCACGCGCGGAACGCGCGCCCGCACATCGTCGGCAGGCATCAGGAAGGCAGAGGCAAAGCTGTTGGCCTCTTTCTCAAGAGAGCGGTCGCCTTTGGGATCACCGTGCCTGTGCAAGACTAGGTGGCCAAGCTCGTGGGCCGCATCGAAGCGGCTACTTTCGGCGCTTTTGAAGTTGTTAAGGAATACGTAGGGCTTTCCACCACGCCAGAACGAGAAGGCGTTGACCGATGCCGTATTTTCAGACAGCGACAGCATCCGTATACCTTTGGTTTCCAGCAAACCCAACAAATTGCCGATTGGCTGTTGCCCGATCCCCCAATGCTGGCGCAGGCGGGTCGCGGCGACTTCGGGGTCGGTTTCCTCCGACAGCTCTTCAGGGAAATCCGGATCGGGCAAGCCGAAACGGTCCTCAATCCAGCTGTTGAGCAGCAAACCGAGTGATCCGGCAGCGATGGCCGCGTTTCGCTCGCGGGCAGTCATCTTTGAGAAAGAGCGGAAGCTGACGGCCCCGACATCAACTTCCTCAATATCCTCGCCCATGAAGAAGCTTGGCGGATAGCCCAAGGCCTCGCCCAACTTCTCAATGGTTTCGGGTTCCGGCTCATTGCGGCCTTTTTCAAGCCGAGTGATCGTGTCCACCCCAACCCCGGCCTGTTCGGCCAAGGCTTTGGCCGTCATGCCGCGCCTTGCGCGCGCAAGTGATAGTCTCCCAGCGTTGAACATCGGCGTTCTACTTGCGAACGATTTGCGGCTCGAAATCATCCGCGATATCATCGGTGTCGAGCGGCAGGATCGTTTCGTCTTCCTCAACGTCCTCGATAAGAAAGATGCGCTCCACAGCCGCCACGAAGGTGCGGCGAGCAATCACCGGGCGCGTGAGTTCTGCCCGGCCCTGCTGATCCACCATCAGGTAAAACAGCGCCGGGCCATCAACCGGCTTCGGCGCATGGGGTGCGAGATCGTCCACTCCAGCGTGCTCAAAGAGATTCGGCCCGCTGGCGCGTTCCGCCCCCGCGCCCTTTTCCGAGCGCGGTTTAGGGTGATCGCAGCCGCATGCTTCATCGACGTTACAGAACGAGACCTTGACCCCTAGGGCTTCATTGCGGATCGCCTCGATCCCGTGGCGGCGATCAATTTCCCAATCGTCCCCCAAGTATTCGCGGCGGATGGCCGCCACGCCGTGATGGTAGGAAAAGGTGCCAGCCGCGTTCGACGGATGCAGGCCAGTGGCGTTGTTGCGTTCGGCTAGCGCCACCTGGACCGCGCGGATCAACCCCTCGCGGGTCAACCCAAGCTGGGCAAGCCGCTGGTTGATGTCGGCGGGCTCCTGCAGAATGCTGGTTTCGATATGCTCGGTCATGCCTGCGCCTCATGTCGATTTTCTTGACCTACAAGTTGGTCGAAAAAATCGACAAGGTCAAGTTTCAATTCGTAATGACCCCACGAATAGTGCAGGGCAAAACTTCGCGCCTCCACAGTTGCGATGTTTCAAGTGCTGCACGTTGCGCGTACGGCAGCAAAGTGAGACGCCGCGTCGCGGTATCTTGGCGCCTAACGAGTGGCAGGTATGGGCCGACCCAATCTGCATCGTGGCTGCCGAGCGCCAACTTTGCGAAGGTCACTTTCTGCGCATTTCAGCGCCCCACATGCTCCCTTGACGCCAAAGTCACCGGCATGCCAGTAAATATGCATCATCACTAATTGCGCCCACGGGAAACCGGCGGGCGCTTTTGCGTTCCGGGGGTATGGTATGACGGCACGGAGCGAGTATCACCATTTGTACAACCTGTCGGCGTGGCGACGTCGGCTGCGGCCTCAGCATCTGGCGCGGGAACCGCTGTGTCGGGCGTGTCTGCGGCGGGGGATCCTGAACGATGGTTCGCTGACGGCCTCGGGATCTCGACAGGGGAACCCAAAGCGCTGCCGCCTGGTGGTGGATCATGTGATCCCGCATCGGGGTGATCCGGCGCTGTTTCTGGATCCGGGCAATCTGCAGACGCTGTGCCCGGATGATCATGATCAGAACAAACAACGGCTGGAGGCGCGCGGGTTCTCGGAAGAGCGCGGCGCGGATGGCTGGCCGGTGGATCCACAGCACCCGGCCAACCGCTGACGCAGCGGAGCGAATGCCCCGGGGGGAGGGGCCGAAGGAATTCCGGAAGCACTGGCAACCGGAGGGGGAGCCTTTTTCTGCGCAAAGTGGAAATTGAATAAAAAAAGCCACATGAACAAGGAGTTGATCGGGATATGCGAGGGCGCAGACCGGCAGAGGAAAAAGTTGTGGCCCTCGCGGAAGAGGACGCACCGCTTCACAATCTGGAAGAGCGGGCGCGGCTGCGCCTGGAGGAGATCCGGCCCGAGGGGCTGACCGGCGAGCTGCGCTGGACCTTTGACCGGCTGGCGCTGCCGCTGTGTCACCCGACCGTGGATCGGCTCAAGCCCAGCAATATGATGATGTTCACACAGCTCTGCAAAGCGGTGCTGCGGTTTGAACGTCTGGAGCTCGAGCTCGAAGAGACCGGCGAGACCTATGAGAGCGAGACGCGCAACGGGGTGCAGATCAAGGCGCGGCCCGAGGTGGCGCAGCTCAATGAGACCTTCCGCCAGATCCGCGGGCTGGCCAATGACTTTGGCATGACGCCGGCGGCGGAGCGGGGTCTGTCGGGGGCAGGGCAGATGGGGTTCAGTTTTGCCGACCCCGAAGGCCCCGAGAGCTATCTGACGTGAGCGCATCCCCGGACCGGGTCTCGGCCAGCGAGGATCCGGTGACAGCCTGGGCGCAAGCAGTGCAGGCTGGCGAGGTTGTTGCCGGGCCCTATGTGCGGGCGGCGGATCGGCATCTGCACGATCTGGCGGCGGTCCCACGCTGCACGAGCAATGGAAAGAGCAGACCTTCGCCGCAGGTGCAGCCTCCGACCACCATGGAACGGCTAGGAGCGGACGAAGCGGACCTTAACTGGTGCGTCACAATTGGCGGCTTTAAGATAGCTACAAGGCACGGTGCTATTGGATCACCAATGAGCGTATGGCGACATTAGGTGGTTGATTGAGGATGAAGCCGGCCAAAAAACCTTGCCAAGGGGCGCTTTGACCGTAAGCATGACCCTCAACGTGGGTCAATTGGGAAAGACCGGTTCATGCCGTATCGTATTTTTTTTCTAGCCTTCTCCCTTCTGTCCTCCCCCGCGCTTGCGGAGGTTTGCACCGAGCAACCGACCGAGAGTCCTGCAGACGATTTTCCTCCTTATTCCATGGAGAGCCAAGGTGACCGCAGCCAGATCCAACTTGAGTGGATGGCAGATGCCGATCCCGGACAGACCGCGATGGGAGGCCCCTCGGGGGACTGGACGGCCTGGCACAGGGTCGAGAATTTTCATGAAGACCCGCTGTCGTTTCGCTGGGAGAAGATCGGGTGGATCGTGTATTTCGATGCGCCTATCGAATCTCGGGAGGCCGATTGCACCACGGATAATGGCTGGTTTGCGCTCGACAGCGATGCTCCGATCAAGACCAGCCGGGGAGCCAGCGTGAATGCGCGCGCCTATGTTAAGGTCAAGGAGGAAGACTACGAAGCCCCCGAGATCCCGCCGGACGCGGAGGAGAAGGCGCGCCAGCCCGAACCTGGGGACGCGCCTTATCGGACGGGAGGAAGCATACGGCGGGGTACCGTCACCGAAGAGGGCTTCCAGACCCGCATCGCTGTGACCACCGAGTTCACCTTCCTGCCAGACGACGGGATCCTGAGGACCACGTTCGGATCCGAGGGTGGAGCGTTCCTGGGGTGGTCTCCGGACTCGCTCGCCGTGAGCTTCGAAGCGGCCCTTGCCGCGATCAAGGAGGAGGGTCTCGATGTCGAGGTGATCGAGCCCGGTGCGAGCGTGGGCAGGGGCGAATTGAGCGTGGCCGACGTGACGGAGGACGAGCTGACCTACCTCGTCTTCAGCCCCGAGGGGCTGGAGCTGGAGTTCAGCGCGGAAACGGGAGAGTTCGCCCCATCAGAGGCCCGGCCCGAGACCCGCATCGTCATGTTTTCGCCGGACCGACTGGTCATCGGGGTCCGGAGCTATGACGTTCCCTGGGCGGAGGCGGAAGAATGAAGGAAGCGATCTTGGTCGGCGTCGCGGGCGGCGTGGGATTCCTCCTTACTCTGCTGATCCCCAATGCCGAGTTCTTCCGCGAGAGCGACATTCGCCTCCTCAGAGGCGTGGGTGTTGGCGGTTCGCTCGCAGGAGCCGCGATCTGGGCGGTGGTCCTCAAGGTGTCGGCCGGACGAATGTGGTGGGCCATCGTCACTGCTGTTATCGCGGCCTCGCTTGCCGTGTTCGTTTTCAGCGCCCTGTCTGTCAGGGGAATTGCTCTTGGCGCTCCCGGTGCGGAGCAGATTACCCCGCTGGTCGTCTGGACGGCCGTGGGGCTGTTCGCCTTCGGGGTGCTGCTCGAAGCAGCTGGTGTGGAGGTCATTGATCGCAGCGGAGGAGGCGATGGAAATGATCAGGACGACGACTGACCAAGAATCATGATTTCTGCGACGGCCCGGAGGAATCCACGTTCCCGTCGGCTGGCGTTCCCTTTACGTTCTGGCCATAGGCATCAAATATCGGACCTTATGATGTCGAACGCTTTCGAATACGGCTTTTGAGCGTTCAACCGACCGGACCCGAGCTAATCCCCGACGCGCGAGCCGCGCAACCTCCAGGCGAAGCCGCCGATTTCGACGGGCACTCGCCTCGCCAAACGTGCTGGGCTGTGCGCGAGGCCCGCGCGGGCAGAGCATGCTAAAATTGTCTGTAGCACTGTAGCGAAATCCGTGAAAGCTGCCGTACATGCATGGCGCAGCATCGGTCAAAGAGGGCTCACACCGGACTTGCGGCGATGCGGCTGCAAGTTTGCAGCGAATCCACACCAGATCCATGCTGCCAGATGACGCCAGCCAGCCCAAAGCGGACCCGATCATCCAACCGCTTCAAGTGGGTCACACCCACAGGTCGGGCGTATTTCGTTGAAAAACTCGCGCTTGATCGGAGGGCCGTCGGCTGATTCAATTCCTGTAGGGGATGGGAGGATTGGCGATGATGGGACCGCGGCAGTAGGCGCAGCCAGCGCTGTTCTATGAGTTCTCGCTCGAGGATCATGCGCCCCGGAGCCACCTCCTGCGCTCCATCGACCGGTTCGTGGACCTGTCCGGCATCCGCAGCTACCTCGCCGATTTCTACAGCCACGCGGGGCGGCCTTCGGTCGATCCTGAACTCCTAATACGGATGCTGCTGGTGGGCTATTGCTTCGGCATCCGGTCAGAGCGGCGGCTCTGCGAAGAGGTCCATCTGAACCTGGCATATCGCTGGTTTTGTCGGCTCGATCTGAGTGACCGCGTTCCTGACCACTCGACCTTTTCCAAGAACCGGCACGGGCGTTTTCGCGACAGCGAATTACTCCGTCACCTGTTCGAGACGACCGTCGCGCGGTGCATTGAGGAGGGCCGGGTCAGCGGACAGCGCATGGCGGTGGATGCAAGTCTGATCGAGGCGGATGCCAACAAGCAGAATTCGACTCCGAATGAGGATTGGGACCCCGCGCAGGTCGATCCGGTCGACGCGCCCCGCGCTGTGCGTGAGTATCTCGCCACCCTGGATGAGGCTGCCTTTGGTGCCGCCAGCGAGGTCCAGCCCAAGTTCACGTCCCATTCCGACCCGGCCAGCCAGTGGACGGCCGCCCGTAAGGGACCGGCATTCTTCAGCTATTCCGACAATTACCTGATCGACACTGATCACGGTGTCATCGTGGACGTGGAGGCGACGAGATCCATCCGCCAGGCCGAGGTCGGTTCGACCAAGACCATGCTGGAGCGCGTGAAGACCAAGTTCGACCTTCATCCCGAGCGGCTCATCGCGGATACCGCCTATGGCACCGCGCCAATGCTGGGCTGGCTGGTCGACCGCAAGATCGCGCCCCACATTCCCGTATTCGACAAGTCAGGGCGCAATGACGGGACATGGACCCGCGCTGACTTTGAATGGGATGCGGAGAACGACCAATACATTTGCCCTGAGGGGAACGAGTTGAAGCAGTTCCGCCGGAACTACTCCGATCCGAACCGCGGGCCAACCGGCAAGGGCACAGCCCGCTATCGGGCGCTGAAAGAGGTCTGTCAGGCCTGTCCATCCAAGGCAAAGTGCTGCCCGAAGGCAGATGCCCGCAAGATCACCCGCGAGGAAAATGAAGATGCCCGGCAGGTCGCCCGCGACATCGCCAAAACCGACCAATACGTCATCTCGATCAAGCTAAGGAAGAAGGTCGAGATGCTCTTCGCCCATCTCAAGCGGATCCTCGGCCTCAACCGGCTCCGATTGCGCGGACCGTGCGGTGCCAATGACGAATTTCTCCTCGCTGCAACCGCCCAGAACCTCCGCAAGCTGGCCAAGATCCTTCCTGCACCGCAGCAACCACGAAAAGCCTGACAGGAAAGGCGCTCGCGCCACGTTCAGCCGTCGATATCCTGCGCCAGCGAACGGGTGTTTTCCACGGAATGGGCGGAAAGCGGTCATTTGCTGCGAGTGCGAGATCGCAATGCTGCTATCGGGAAGCCGACATTCAGAGCGTTGCGATCTGAGACGGATCACTGCATTGCCTCGGGCCGAATCGATACCTCTTTAAGTCTATCATTCATTCAGCCTGGCAATAGCGTTCGACCGGAGGCACTCTGAAGTGAACTCTGTGGCCCGGTCTGGTCAAGACCGCACGTTCCGGTAGGATGGGCAAACGAAGACGTCGCTTCGGGGAATTCTAAGTCAAGGGCAGGCATAATGGGTTATCGACCAGAAGAGGCTTCTGTGATCGCGGGAGTAAAACACAGCATTGCTTGGATTGATCGATTGGCGTGGTTCGCATTAGTTTTCACTTTGTCCGCCGCTGCTGCCAGAATCTTCGGCCAAGACGGAGTATCACTTGTTGGCATTCGGCTGCCCTTCGCAGGATCAGTTCTCGGCTTAGGGGCGATCACATTAGTCCATTTTTTTGTGTCGCGGCATATTATTCGATCTTGCGCCGACGCATGGAGCCACCTTAGCAATAAGCAACGCAATGCTCTTTTCGATGATATTGTAAGGACTGGCGGCATACTCACGAAGGGAGCAAACACTTATCGAGGAGCCATTACCGAAAGTAGGTATAGCCTTGAGTTGAAAACTGAAATTTCAGATCCGCCAACCTGGGTCCACTTTGCTTTGGTGCTCTCCACTCTCCTTGCTATAGTAAACATCGAATGGAGTTTTTTGGCATTATCTCAGTTTTGTTTTGCAATAGCGTTTATTCTCACAAATTGGAATATTGGCGCAGGCTGGGCATTGTGCCTCGGAGATTTGGGCTCCGACAGAAATTCAAGCGCCTATTTTTTGGATGGAACAGCGCGGCCGCGCGGGATTAGCTACATGAGCGGGCTCATCATATCAAACAACATAAGCTTCAAAAATTATCTTGGAGGAAGCGTCGTTGAGGCGGCAATAGCCTCAATACTACTCTGGATACTCCTACTAATTCCGTTTCTTACAATTTCAGGACTCGTCCTGCTTGGTAAGGCAATTACGGATTTCTGAGCGCGCATGAGGAGGGGAGGGTAAGAAGGCCCTTCACTGCCGACCTTCCCCATGCAAAAATGCTGCGCGATGGACGAACGGTCGGTCTATTGAAGCTGCACTGCGGCGTTCGGCCATGAACCGAAAGGCAGCAACGGGCCGGGTTTGCCATGAGGGGTAGCCAAAGTTCACAGTTTTGCAGGGTCTGCTTTTTCGCTTCGCGGACGTCCGTCCAGGCGCAGCGAAGCATGGCTCACCGGCAGCCTGCTCGACCGAAGCGACCGACCCGCAGTGTCGGAAGTTGCGCAGTCGTCGAATGAGCGTTATGACGGATGCCTGTGTTACCAAGGCTGTTCTACTATCAATTTAAACTGCAGAATGTTGTTCGCAGCAGGGAACTTTCCATGACGTTCACTGCAGAGACTGCACTATTTCGGTCGGTCCAACACTATCTCAGCCAAGCGGATCACCTGCTGGGCATTTTAGAGAACGAACCGCAGGCCGAGGCGTTGATGGCGATTCAGCTCGCGCCCGACAGCTTTGACACTGGCTTTCATCTCGCCGTTGCGATTAAATTTGCAAGCCGGGCACTGTGTCTTCCTGCTGGCGTTGCTCTGCCCGAGATTGAAGAGCCTTACAACATTGGAACTTTGCGAGCGTTGCATACAGCGGTTGCCACGAGCATCAGCGATTTACCGAAACCCGAATGGACGGCGCGTGTGCGGCACGTGGCAGGGGAGGCATTACTTGAACAGCCGACCGCCGACTACATCGCTCGCTTCGCACTGCCAAACATGCTGTTTCACCTGACGATGGCATATGCGGGGTTGCGTCATGGTGGCTTAAAGATTGGAAAAGCTAATTTTGACGGCCTTCACGAATATTGAGTTGTTGCAGCATCGTAAGGAAAGCTGAATTGGAGAAGTGGACATTGATCCTTCGATCCTTAAAGGGAGCAGTGTAAAAATGAGGGGACGCTTGAGACAGCCGCAGGGAATGGCTGCTTTGGCTTAGGTCGCCTGGTCAGAGGCAGATCTTCTGTCAAGAAAGGCAGAACTATCTGATGCTTCTCACCCAGGGCGATACCTCGGAACACCGAAGAATTCCGTTTCAATTGGGCCCGCCGTGCGCTCAGCAGGCCGCCAGGGCCGCCGCCACGGCCCTGATCTGGCGCTCCAGCTCCGCGCTGGACACCCTCTGGCCGCGCACGATCATGCGCATGAATAGGAAGGCCGGAATGACATCGAGCGCCAGCTCGCGATCCAGATCCGGTCGCAGCTCGCCCCGCGCTATTGCACGGTCAAGCATCAGATTGCCCTGCTGTCGCCGCTCTGACGCCAGCAAGTCAAGCGCGCTGGAGAGCTCTGGCGACCGGATCCGCTGGGCGATGATATCTGGCAGGATTCGTCGTATCAGGCGGTGGCGCATGGCGACATGGCTGGTCCTGAGATAGGCCTGCAGATCCGCTGTCAGCGAGCCATGGTCGGAGAAGTCCGACAGGGCGATGCCCGCCGACTGCAGCGCTTCGGTGGCGAATTGCAGCTTGGTAGGCCAACGCCGATAGATCGCCGCCTTGCCGGCGCCGGCCCTGGTCGCGACCCTTTCTAGGCTAATGGCGGAATATCCGGTTTCGGCCCATTCCTCAAACAGCGCACGGTAGAGCGATTGGGTGACATCCGGGCGGATCACCGCCGCGCCGCTTGGCTTTCGCTTACCTTTCACGTCGATACCCTTGCGTTCCGTCCGTATCTTCTACAGTTCCGGCACGATAGCTGTTTGCAGGCATCGCGAAAAGGCTGGAGCGGCACGGGCCTGCGGTTTCGCAACCGGCCAACCGAACGCGCTGTGACGCACTAATCCCGGCACGTGGGGTTCTGCTTGCCGATCCTTTTCGACCATGTGCCTTGCGGGGGTAGGGGCGTGACCTGTGGATCTTTGCCCCATCAACAATAGCCCGACCCTCAAAAGGAGAGTCCGATGGACCCCGACCACCCGATTTCAAGTTTCGGCGCAATGCTGCGGATCGCCATGGGCGAAGCCCTCGCCGAGGATGCCGGCGATGATGTTCTGGCCATGTGCGCCGAAGATATCGTTTTTGAGTTTCCCTATGCGCCGGAGGGCGCGGTTGCGTATCTGCGCGGCAAGGACCGGATGCGGGCCTATCTTGCCCGGATCGGACCGCTGCTGGATTTTGACGGCCTGTCCCATCCCGTGGTTCATCGGGTCGAAGGCGGCGCGTGCTTCATCCTTGAATTTTCCTGCAAGGGGCGTGGCGCCGCCGGAGACTATGATCAGGTCTATATCTCCGTTATCACCCTGAAGGAGGGCAGGATCCGGCATTACAAGGACTATTGGAACCCCTCGTTTCTGCTCAAGCCCATTGGCGGCGCCGAGGTGTTGCGGGCGCATATGCAGGGCTTTGCCGCCGACTGACCTGTGCGCCCTTGCCTCGGGTCTCAACCGGCAGGACCGAAGGTCTCGAAGTGGATGCGTGTGGCGTCCACGCCGGCGGCTTCGAGACCGTTGCGGAGGTCGGCGACAAAACCGGATGGCCCGCAGAGGAGATATTGAGCCTGCGAACCGGCCCTTAGAGCGAGCAGATCCGCCGCCGTGATACGGCCTTCGACGTCGAAATCCCTGCCGCGCTCGTCCTCTGTCAGGGGGCTGCTGTAGAAAACCCGTTGCTGCAGGTGATCGGCGCTATTGACCAGGGCCGCGACCTCAGCGCCAAGGGCGTGATGCCGGCCATTGCGGGTGCCATGCACGAACCAGACCGGGCGCGCCGAGGTCTTCTCTGCGGCGGCGGCGTGCAGCATCGACAGCATCGGTGTCAGACCAACGCCAGCGCTGACCAGAACCAGAGGGTCCTCGCCCTCGGGGATCACGAAATCGCCTGCGGGTGTGCCGACGTCGATCAGGCTGCCCACCTGCAGGCGGTCGTGCAGATAGCGGGACACGAGGCCTTTGCCCTCGCGTTTGACGCTCAGCCGGTAGCGCCCGTCAATGCCGGGCGCGCCGGAGAGGGAATAGCTGCGTTTGGCAACGGCGCTCTGACCTGGGATCCGCAGTTCCACCGGCAGATGCTGGCCCGCTTTGAACGGCTCGAGGGGGCGACCGTCGGCGGGCGCGAGGTAAAAGGAGGTGATCGCCTCGGACTCCCGATCCTTTTGTACCAGTTTCAGCCGCCGCAACAGGTGATCCTGCCGCGCCCATCGCAGGCCGGTGGCGCCGGGACGGTCGCGCACCTCGTCGATTTCCACATTGATGAGGCGAAAGGCCTCCGGGTCATGGGTCCCGCTGGGGGACCAGTCGATCGTCGCGCGGCCGGTGATATGCAGCAGCCCGCCGGTCTCGAAATCCACGAACAACAGCCCCACCCGCGGATCGGAGAGGAGATTGCCGATGGTGTTGAAGAAATTGTTGCCGGCGTAGTCGGGGATCTGCAGGTGAGTGCCGTCCAAAACCCGAACAAAACCCGGCGCGCCGCCGCGATGCGAGGCGTCATAGCCGTTGGAAGCGGCACCCGCGCGCCCCTGATGGCCCGAGCCGATGAACATCGTATCCGCCGCCCGGATCCGGTCGATCTGGGCCTCGGTCAGTGCTGTGCCGTGCCTGGCCTCGGGGGCCGGACGGGCCGTGACCCGCGACCAGGCACGTTCGTGAATATACTGAGGGCAATTGCCGAAGCTCTGGCGCACATCGATGCTGTAGCCCTCAGGCGTCGGGCGGATGCGCCCGCTGAAGCGGTTACGGCGGCGGGTGGCAAGTTCGATGCCTAAAACCCCGATATCGGCACCTTCTGCCCCGGAGCCTTGTGCAGAGGGTGCCTCAGACGGGGCACCGGCAAATCGCGCGGCCAGGGGATCAGAGCGGTCGAGCCGTGTCGCCAAGGTGAGGTGGCGCGGGTCGGGGGAGCGGGCAAAGCCCTCCGGTCCGTCGAGGAGGGTGATCCAGGTGCGGCCCTCTGCATCCCCGCCGGCCACGATCAGAAAGGGCTGTGCGGTGTGGAACTGGCGGTGCTGCTCCGGCAGGTAGTCGCGAATGAAGCCGCCGGCCCATTTGGCGACATCGCCGACGCCGGCGCGGGTTTGCGCCTCCCGTTCGCCCGCGTGGAACGGGTTGGAGGTCTCGATTTCGATCTCGGTCTCGGTATGGGGCATGGCGAGCACCTATCGTGTCAGGGGTGAATTGGGGTGCCGGGGCGGCTGCGGCCCCGACCTTCTGTCTGGATCAGGCTAGTTCCGGGATCGGCGAGGTCGCCATGGGCACAAAATTCGGCCGTGCCTCGATCCGGTTGAGCCAGGCCCGCAGATTGGCATAGGGGGCCAGATCGACGCCGCCCTCGGGGGCATGGGCTATATAGCTGTAGCCGGCCACATCCGCGACGGTGATCCCATCGGTTGCCAGCCAGTCGCGGCTGGCCAGATGTTGATCCATGACCTTGAACAGCGCGTGGGCCTTTGCGACCGAGCCCGCGTGATCGAGGGCGGCGCCAAAGACCTTGACCAGCCGCGCGGCACAGGGGCCGGAATAGATGTTATCCGCCGCAACCGTCAGCCAGCGCTGTACCTCCGCCGCCTCCTTGGGGTCCTCGGGCAACCAGGCGGAGTCCTTGGCGTAGGTCTGAACGAGGTAGATCAGGATCGCGTTGCTGTCCGCCAGCCGATAGCCGTTGTCGTCGATGGCAGGCACCAGTCCAAAGGGGCTGATCGCGAGGAAATCCGCCTGTTTATGTGCGCCATTGGCCATATCGAGGTCGATGGTCTCATAGGGCAGGCCCAGGAAAGCCAGCATCAACTCGACCCGATGGCAATGACCGGATTTGGGGTGGCGATAGAGTTTTATTGCTGTGGTCATGGAAGGTGTCCTTTCGATGAGGTCCGCGTGTTGGTCCTGCGTCCTGAGATCTTGTGCGCCGCAGAGAACGGAAGCGAAAACGATGTCGAGGCTCAACCGCAACTGGCGGCGGTCATACTGTGTTCAGAGAACTAATTACCAACGATCGACAACATAATGATCAAATAATGAATGAGACTATTTTACATTGTGACGACAATTGTTGCCGGGAGATTGTCAGCTTCATGGGGCCACTGTTCTGAAAAATTCTAAAGCGAGGTTATTCCGTCCAATTTGACGGGCCGTTGGGAAATGCCGCTGTACGGCTTGCAGATGACAACCCGCTGCTTCTGGCAACCGCGCGATCATTAGAGGTGGAATGGGGGAAACCTACAGTGCTGAAGGGAACTGGCGGCGCCATCCCGCTGGTCGACGCCCTCAGCGACGGGCTCGGCGTTGATTGCGTGGTTTTGGGGTTCATCCTCGAAAGCGACGTCATCCACGCGCCGGACGAACACTACGACGTCGGCCGGTTTCACAAGGGGACTCGCAGCTGGATTCGCATCCTCGACGCGGTGAGTTCCGCCCCCTGAGACCGGTCGCACTGCGGGTCCCCTCTCAGTCGCGGGCCAGTTCCTGGGACACAAAGCGTCCGAAGGACCGGACCGGCTTGGTGGGGCGCGCGGAAGCAAAGGCTAACGAGATTCCGATCTCGGGCAATACCGGCAGTCCTGTGGAGACCGTGTGCAGATCCGTCGGCACCGCCGCGCGGGTTGCTACACTGATAGCCAGACCGGACCGTGCTATGGCCAGAAGCCCCGCCAGACCATTGCTGGCATGGGCCACACGATAAGCGATGCCGCTTGCATCCAGCGCCTTTCGAGCCTCGACGTGATCGAGCGTGCCGGGGGCGGAGAGCGCCAGCGGCACAGGCCCCTCAGTTAGGTCCACCGGGCTCGCCTCGGAGGCGATCCAGACCAGGGGTTCTGTGCGGATCACTTGTCGAGCCCGGATATCCACTGCGGCTGTATCAGACGGCACGACGGGCAGAGAGACCAAGGCGAGGTCGATGCGCCGCTTCTGCAGCAGGGGATGCAGATCCATCGTTGGTGCGCAGATGATCTCCAGTTCGATACCAGGATTGGCACGGCCATATCGGCGCAGGAGGTCGGGAAAGAAGGCCGTCAGATAGTCCTCAGGACAGCCGAAGGCGATTGAACCGCCGACGCTTTCCGCCTTCAGGCCTTCGACTGTTTCGTCATGAGCCGCCAGAATGCGATCCGCCCCCAGTACAAACCGTTCTCCCGCTAGTGTCAGCACCAGACCTGTGCCGGTGCGGTGAAATAGCGTGTCGCCGACGATCTCCTCCAGACGTTTGATCTGTAGGCTGATTGCTGATTGCGTTCGCCCGATCCGCCCCGCAGCGGCCCGGATCGAGCCGGCACGCGCCACTGCGATGAAGCTACGCAGAAGTGCGATGTCGAGCGTTGGCATGATGTGAGAAATCCTTGATTCAGACCTTTAAAGAACAAGCTACGCTTGATTCACTCCCCGCGCTAGGCTGCACACAGAAAGCCCGATCACAATGGAGTGGAGCATGTCCGATCGCAGTAAAGACGATTTTTTTTGGATGCAGGTCGAACGGCATGTCCTGCGCTATGGCCCTGTTTTTGAGGCGCGGATCATCGACCGCGCCGAAGGCAGCTTTGTTTACGATACTAAAGGCCAAGCGATCCTAGATTTCACCTCAGGCCAGATGAGCGCGGTATTGGGCCATTCGCATCCCGATATCCTACGAGTGGTGCGCGACCAGATTGGGCGGCTCGACCATCTTTTTAGCGGCATGTTGTCGCCGCCTGTCGTCAATCTCTGCGCTCGGTTGGGCGGCATGGTGCCGGGTTTGGAGAAGGTAATGCCGCTCTCTACAGGCGGCGAGAGCAATGAGGCGGCGATCAGGCTGGCGAAATGCGTCACCGGCAAACATGAGATCGTCGCTTTTACCAAGAGCTGGCACGGCATGACAGGGGCGGCGGCTTCGGCCACCTATAGTGCCGCGCGCAAGGGCTACGGTCCCGCCGCGGTCGGATCCTTTGCCATCCCGGCGCCGCAGACCTATCGGCCCCGTTTTACCCATGCGGATGGTAGCCTCGATTGGCAGCGCGAATTGGACGATGCCTTTGCCTTGGTGGATGCGCAATCCACGGGCAGCCTGGCTGCCTTCATCGCCGAGCCCATCCTGTCCTCCGGCGGGATCATAGAGTTGCCGCTTGGTTATCTCGCGGCGCTGAAACGCAAATGCGAGGAACGCGACATGCTGCTCATCCTCGACGAAGCTCAGACCGGTATTGGCCGTACCGGCACCATGTTCGCCTTTGAGCGCGACGGGGTGACGCCGGACATTCTGACGCTCTCCAAGACGCTTGGTGCTGGCTTGCCACTGTCAGCGGTACTGACCAGCACGGCGATCGAGGAAGCCGCCCATGCGAGGGGCTTTACCTTCTTGACCACCCATGTGTCAGATCCGCTGCCGGCGGCCATCGGCCTCGCGGTCCTCGATGTAGTGGAGCGCGAGGGATTGATCGCGCGGGCAAGCGAGGCCGGAGCTTTGCTTCGCGATGGGTTAACAGCGTTGATGCAGCAATACGACTGCATCGGTGACGTGCGCGGGCGCGGCTTGCTGCTTGGTCTGGATATCGTGACGGATCGCCAAAGCAAGGTCCCCGACCTCGAGATGGGCGATCGGATCGCGCAGGCGGCGATGGAGCGGGGTCTTAGCATGAACATTGTCAAAGTACCCGCCATGGGTGCGGTGTTTCGGATCGCGCCGCCGCTTACCGCATCAAACTCCGAGATTGAGCTCGGGCTTGATATCCTTGGTGCTGCGATCAACGCAGCCACGCGGGCAGGGTGAGGTACATCTTTCTTTTATGAAATCAGCTTGGAAACCCGTTGGGAGTCGTCGGGTCATTCTTCAGGTAACAAATGCCGGTTAGAGGTTCTTAGGCAATCAGGCTCGAGGGCTCGTGAAGCGCTACATTGGCATTAGAACGGCACCCCGGTTGGGCGGGGTGCCGGCTTTGCGGATGTAGAAATCCTTCTCGCTCATAGATTATTTGTTGGAGTTCTGGGCCTCTGATTTAGCAAGAGTCGTAAATGACAGAACATACGGGCTGCCGCCGTCCGGCCCGTCGCAGTCCTCGTCCTCGTCCTCGTCCTCGTCCAAGATTGCGTGACGCATGTCGTCGAGATCGCCACTATGCCATCGCCGTGATTGCATGTTCGGGAGAATGAATGTCGCAAACATGGGTGTCTCCTAGCTCCATTCCTGTTGTGCGAAGTGGGTCTGTCCGATCGGCTGCAGCCGTTTGGCGCAACTGACGATTTCATCCTTGATCCGCAACCGCTGACGTTTCAGCATCTGCAGACTGGCACTGCAGGGGGACGGCCGCCGCATCTCCTGCGCAATCCGAGCTTTGAGCGTTTGGTGTTTCATACGTAGTTTGGTCAATCGAACCTCCAGAGAGAATGCTTTGACCTTCGGGCTGTCTTTCATTTCGAACCTCCATTTACCAAACAAGCCTGCAGAGATGTCTTGCAGATGAAGGGAATGTGGGAGTGGTACTTCTCTCGGCCAATACAATCCTATTAGGAAGTAGAATAGGAAATACCTATACTTCTGAAAGCCCCCTTCCCGGAGAGTGACATGCCCGAGCTCAGCCTGAGACATCTACGCTATTTTGTCGTACTCAGTCGCGCCCTTCAGTATCGACGCGCAGCTCGGCAATTGGGGATCAGTCAACCCTCACTCAGCCTCCAGATCGCCGCCTTGGAAGAGATCGTCGGAAGTGAACTGGTCGAGCGACGGCGAAATGGATTGATCCTGACCGCAACGGGCCGCGACATTGCGACAAGAGCCGAACGAATTTTGGCGGACTGCGACCTGTTGGTGAATGCGTCAGCCACCAGGCTAGAAGGACTGACGGGTACTCTGAGGCTCGGGTCTTCCCCAACGATCGGCCCATATATCCTTCCGCAGGTTCTGAAGCGACTGCATGAGGTGTATCCGGAGTTTAAACTCATCATTCGAGACGGTCCCTCGCGAGAGCTGCTAGATGACCTTGCTGCGGGAAAACATGATTTGATCCTCACACAGGCGCCGGTACTTAGGGATGACATCCACTTTCATCCCCTGTTCAGAGAACCGCTGTATTTGGTCGTTCCTCGTGATCACCCATTGGCTGAGGCTGGAAGCGCGCATCGACGAGAGTTGGGGCTAGAGCAATTCTTGAGCCTAAATCCGGCTTACTCGCTTCGCAATCAAGTGGAGGCCCTTGCTCGATCGGTAGGCGCCCGGATGCGGGATGATATTGACGGAACGAGTTTGGATGCGATCCGCCAGATGGTTGCGCTTGGTATGGGGGTAACAGTGTTGCCACGCTCATACACGCAATCAGAAATCGACAACCGCAAGGGTGATGTTTGCGTCGTCCATCTCAAGCCTGGACTGGATCGCCAAGTCGGTTTGGCTTGGCGTGTTTCAAGCGGCAACCCTGCAAGTTTTCTGCAACTGGCCGAAGCGATTGCTGTCGCGGGGCAACGCGCCCATCAAATGGAGTAGTTTTCTCCCAAAAACAGATGTTGATCGCGTCCGTGATCAACGGCTTCCTACCCGGAGAAAGTGAAAGTCATACCCGGTAACTTCTTCGGAAGAAGATCAGGCCAACAAGCCTGCCACGGTTCAGTCATTCTTCTCAATCAAGTCTGCTAGGCCCTGACCAGCCACTTGGAGAGCGTCGCGCCCTTCGAACCATTCCTTAGACCCCAATCCCATTGACTTGCGCAGCCACGCGAGACTAAGGCGACGAGTTGTTTCGAGAGCATCTGGTACCTCCGCCTCGGTTTCTCTGGCATCCCATCCAGCAATGCCTCCGAGGCCATGACCCATGCCCAAGATCGTCAATACGGCCTCGGCCCCGGGCGCATCACTAAAAACATCTGCATGCCATTCTGGGCCACGTTTAGTGAAGTGCGGATTATCCTCACCACCGCAGACCACTAGGGTCGGCGTATTAATTTTCGTGAAATCCACGTCAAAGAATGGAAAACGCTCGGCATGCTCGGGCTTAAGATCTCTCCCACCGCGTCCTGGAGCAGCGAGGAGCACTCCGGCCATGATGCGGGGATCTGAAAAAGTCTCTCCATGGAAAGACGCTCCTAGAAGCAAGCTACATGTATGACCGCCGAACGAATGACCTGCCACTGCTATGCGCGAGTGATCAATGCGCCCTTGTATTTCCCTTGCTTGGCGCTCGACTTCGTCCAATTGGTCAAGGATATATCGCATCTCGGCCACCCGCTCGCGCCAGAAGAACGGTGCGTTAGGTCTATTCGCATCCAATCCCGCTACACGGGAATTTGCATGTGTTGGCTGTATCACAGCGAACCCGCGCTCCGCCCAGAATTGCACTATTGGAGCGTAGCCCTCCTTGGAAGGGATGTAGTTCGATGGCCCATGCCCATGCGAGAACAAAACAAGCGGCAAAGACGTTCCTTTTACAGGGGCGGTGAGGCGTAACTCTAGTGGAGGACGGTCCGGCATTGGGAGCCGGATCGGTGAATAGGCAACGGTCAACTCCGCATGAGGCGTTGGCAGGTGCCGTGCCAGGTCAATCAATCTGTTCATCGGGCCAGCTATCCTTTGTGGTAAAGTCGCAGCTATGACAGCTGCGACGTCAATCGTTCATGCGGTAGTGCGACCGGCCTCGTGGAACCATGCCTCGGCGTCTGCTCCCGCGGGCAGCATCATCGGAGCATCTGGGTCGGTCACCGCACGCCACGTAGCAGCTGCGACATCCTGCGCTTTGGTCTTCTCTGTCACGCCCTGAAGCGTTTCAATATAATTCCGGACAAAGGTGCTGTATTCGCTTGGAACATTCATGCCCATCCGGGCTACGGCATTCTTTCCGAAGGATCTCTCTGGCGCGCTGCCGGGCAAAACGATCCGCGTGCGCACGCCAAAGTTTGCAGCTTCTAGCGCAAAACTCTCGGTGAAAGCATTAACCGCCGCCTTACTTGCTGAATACACGGACAGTGCAGGGAGGGCGCGCAGTGTAATGCTCGAGCTAATATTGACGATCACTCCGCCGCCGCGCTCACGCATGCCAGGCATTACAGCCTTACTCATCGCCATGGTGCCAATGACGTTCGTCTCGAACAATTCCCGGGCTTTCGCGATTTCGAGACCTTCGAGCACGTTCAGCATGCCGACGCCGGCGTTGTTCACAAGCGCGTCAATCGGTGCTGCATCGGAAATGGCTGCCTGTATGCTGCCGTGGTTCGTTACGTCGAGTTGGAGGATGCGAAGTTTGTCTGAGGGGGATAGAATGTCAAAGGAGGGGTTTCGCATAGTCGCGACGACGTCCCAACCTTCCCTGAGGAAATGGGAAGCTATGGCCTGGCCAAAACCTGAAGAACAGCCGGTGATAAGGATACGAGGCATGTGGGTTACTCCTGATAGTGTCAGCAGAGAGTTAGACACAACTCACGGGACGAACTATGTATGAAAGTCCAAACTGATTCAGAGATTGTTCAAAATGAGTCCCGAGGAAATTCTTGATCCCATCTCAAGTGTCGTAGCGCTGCTGAATCCGCGTCCATCGATTTCCAAGATGATTGAAGCGGGAGGGCGATGGCGCGTGGAGCGGACCGATCTAGACAGTCCCTTTTATGCCGCCATACTTGAGGGCCAATGCCGCCTGATCGTTAAGGGGAGGTCACCCATGTTGCTAGGTGCGGGTGATTTCGCACTGATACCTGACCTCGGGAGCTTTATCATGGAAAGTGTGGCCACTCCGCCGCCAGGCGCAGCCCGCTTTCCGCGTAAATTGGGGCCAGGTTACTTCCGGCTAGGGCCGAGCGAAGAGCCGGTGGAGATGCGAGCTCTCATCGGACATTGCCGTTTTAACGCATCAGCACGCGACATACTGGTGAGCCTTTTGCCAGACATGATCCACCTTTCCGGCCATAAACGTCTTATGATGTTGGCTACTATTATACACGAGGAAACCCAGTCCAGCCGACCCGCAAGGCATATGATCTTACAGCGTCTTCTCGAGGTTTTGATGATCGAGGGGTTTCGTTCGAGCCCGGGTCCTAACCGCCCTCCTGGCTTGCTCAGAGCTTTGTTCGACCCACAACTTTCTGCCGCATTGCACCGGATACACCTCAACACAGGAGAAGCGCTGTCGGTTTCTAGGCTTGCGCAAGAGGTTGGCATGTCCCGGTCGTCATTTTATGCAAAGTTCCAAACAGCTCTCGGATGCGCACCAATGGAATATGTGACTGCTTGGCGCATGGCTTTGGCACGCGAACTTCTGATGAAGAAAGAGCTGACCAATTCAGAAATTGCAGAGCGTATCGGGTATGGTTCCGCAAGCGCTTTTGGGATGGCGTTTCTTCGTCATGAGGGCGTCTCTCCACGCCAGTTCGTGTCTCAATGGAGAGAGAATGTATCAAAACAAGAAGACGAAAAAATCCCGTCTGCGTGACGATGATTTATTGCGACGGGCTGATTTGCGCGCCCCCAAGTGACAAACAGCGAGGAGAGGGAGCAAACACGACCAGATTACAACCAAGCATCGAGTACAGTTCTACATGGCTTCCTTCTGGACTTTGAAAGTTAGGGATCTGCATTCTGCTTGGCGGAACTCTTTCGAGGATCGACCCTGCTGATGCCAATCCGGCCTTCACTGCCTTTCAAATGAGAGACACACACGTCGGCGGCATCCCGCGAGCTTATGAAAACCAACTGGAAGAGAGTTGGAATCTTCGGCACACTGCCTCCAAGAATGAGCCTCATCGCAAGACGAATATTGAGGGAAAGCATTTTGAAGAACATCTCACGACGTTTTTTTGCTGCAGGGGCTGCGTCTTTGGTTGCTTCGCTCGCGAGCGCCAACCAATCCACCTATGGGACACGAGAACTACAACCTCGAACCCACGATAACGGGCTTATCCCGAGATTCTCTTTCGAGGTGATTAGCCTTGATGTCAGGGGTGACCTCGGCGTTTCTGTTTTAGACACGGAAACCGGACGCTCTAGCGGGTGGGACGAAAACTCTCTCTATCCGCTCAACAGTACGTTTAAATTCTTGCTGGCGGGAGCTGTTCTTCAACGCGTAGACCGTCGGCAGCATCACCTTGAGCACAGACTTGAAATCCATGCCTCTGATATCGTTTCATGGTCCCCAGTTGTCCAACATTCGATCGGCGGCACCATGAGTGTGCGCGAACTATGCGAGGCTGCAATGACGCGCAGCGACAATGCAGCGGCCAATATTCTATTACGCAACCTCGGTGGTCCCGAAGCACTCACCGCAATTCTGCGTGACATGGGTGATCCGATTACCCGTATTGACCGCTTCGAGACTGAGTTGAATGATGTTTCTCCTGGCGAGGTGAGGGACAGCAGTACTCCGCTACAGATGTTGAAGTCTATGAATTCACTTTTGCTCGGGGATGTTCTGTCAGCGAACGGTAAGGACCAGCTTGTCGCATGGATGATCGCCAACACGACGGGTGCGGCTAGGATCCGCGCTGGGGTACCAATGGGATGGTCGGTTGGTGACCGCACCGGAACTGGATCGTCTGGGGAGACCTCAACCATTGCAGCGATCTATCCGCCGGACCGGAAGCCTTTGTTGATGTCGGTCTACATTAGAGGTCCATCAGACCGCGCTGAAGCTCAAGATAGTACCCATGCTGAACTGGCTCGCATCGCAACCACTAATGTTCTTCTTCCACCTTTGAAGCCTTATCCCGATGAATAGCGTGCTTTCCTTTGCCCGGGTCATATCGGCGGCATTGATTTGTTGGTCACAACCCGTCATCGCGCAAGATCTGGAAGGTTTAACTTGGAGAGAACAGAAGTGCGTTCTTTATGGACGAGCCGTCGAAACGGCAGTTGCATCTGTTGGCAAAGATGGACTGAGAGAGAGTTTTTTGGCTGACAACCTAGCGTTCATCGATGGCGGTTGTCAGGGAAAGGGCAATATTTGCCCTGTCACAGGTGCTGAGATCGAGTTTGCCAATCTTCTGACGGTTATGACCATGAATGAGGGCATGGCGAGTACCTTTGTTCCCTTCAATTGCCCTTAATCATTTTTCTCATGAGTTAATCTGAATGCAGACGTTGGTGTCTGCGTTCTTGAATGCTTTGTGCAATCCCTCAGTTTTATGGAGGGACAGTTTACTTTAATCCTGCCCGCACAACCCAGTTGTAAACAGGAGTTATACATCTGCATTGAATTTCGATGGTCATTCAGATGCGCTGATCAATAAATCGACCCCTGGCGCATGGAGGCATTTGGGCGAAAGTGTAAATATCTCGAATCCATCCGCCGTAACGCCTATTGAATGTTCAAACTGAGCGGACAGTGATCTGTCCCTCGTCACTGCGGTCCAATTGTCTTCTAGCAATTTGACCTCCGGATTACCTATATTGATCATCGGTTCTATCGTGAAAATCATTCCCTCACGCAGTTCAGTGCCAGTGTTCGGTCTACCAAAGTTGAGAATATTTGGTGCGTCGTGAAAAACCTGACCGATGCCATGACCGCAAAAATCCCGGACGACTGAACACCGTTCGGAAGTGGCGTAATGCTGAATGGCAAAGCCTATGTCTCCGAGCCGAGCGCCTGGACGGACTGCTTCTATGCCGCGCATCATCGCTTCATGGGCGATATTAATCAGGCGTTCAGCTGCCCTCTTTGGCCGTCCGACCGAATACATACGGCTGGAATCGCCATACCAACCATCAACTTCGAGTGCGACATCGACGTTCACGATATCGCCGTCGCGAAGCTTCTTGGCGTTCGGAAAACCGTGACAAACTACATGGTTTACAGATGTACAACAGGCGTATTCGTAGCCCTCGTAGCCCAGGGTCGCCGGTCTCGCATGGTGTTGTTTGGCGAAGTCGATAACGAAAGAGTTAATGTCTGAGAGAGGGGTTCCGACGCGCACGAGATCTGCGACTTCATCTAGGCAAACTGCTGTCAGAGCGCCTGCGCGACGCATCCCTTCAAACGCTTCAGGGCCGTAAAGTTTAATGCTCTCGGTTCTTCGTACATTTCGGTCTTTGGGGGCGTCAGTAACATAAATATAGGTATCCAAGTGAATTACTCCCCGCATCAGCGACATTCTCAAGCCAACAGTGTTTGACGAATGCAATCCGTCACAATATACGATTCGTATATGGTTCGTATATGTTTCGTATCACTGCTGAAGGACAAGTGTCTATGGGATCGTGAAAATCACTGATGAACTGCATGAAGAACTGCGCAAATCAAGCGGAGTGATGTGCCGATCAATCAATGCACAAGCTGAGTTTTGGATAAAGGTCGGGATGCTGGCCGAAGCAAACCCAGGTTTGTGCTTCACAGAGATAATGGCTCGACAACTCAAAGAAGCTGACGTCCAGCTTCCTGGAACCAACGCAGCTTGAGTTCAGAATAACATTATACCTTTGTTCGCGCTGCAAGGCTTTAAAAACGGAGCGATGACATTGATGATATGTGTCGGCTGACCGATGAACCAATTGCGCCGATGTAGAAAAGACGCTCTGCGGCTGTTGGGAGAGTCCGCTTGGGCAAGCAGTACACTCGAGACGGGGATGCTTGAAGTGTTACTTTTTCTGGGGGGTGGGAGTTTCAATAACATCCAACCGTTCGCTTGCGTAGCGACGTGGCGAGTGGCCCATTTCTCGTCTGAAGGCTTGAGCGAAGGCACTCTCCGAGGAGTAGCCAGCCCTTTCCGCGATACGAGCAATGGGATCATCCGTACGGGAAAGTCTATCGGCCGCGCGGAGCATGCGCCATCTAGTGAGGTAAGCCATAGGCGTTTGCCCGACCACGCGCCTAAAGCGAACCGCGAAGGTCGTGCGCGACATGGCTGCCTCTCCGGCAAGCGCCGCGACCGTCCAGCACCGAGCAGGATCCGCATGTAGTGCGGCAATAGCGGGTGCGAGTGCCGGATCTGAGAGACCCGCCATCCAGCCGGTTGCCTCAATCGGAGCTGCGGATAGGTGTTGGCGCATCACTTCAATCAACAGAATATGCGATAGGTGCGCGATAACAAGCGCCTGCCCCGGCGTAGGCACACGTAGTTCGCCAATTATCCAATCGAGCGCGCGGCGAACCGCTTCGCTGCGTGCAGCATGCCGGATGACCAGTACCTGCGGTAAGGCGTCCAGCAGCTCGCGGGCCATAGGTTCCGCGACAAGAAACCGCGCGCCGGTCATAAAAAAATCACCGCCTTCGCCATGCACTGCCGTGCCTCCATGCTGCACCGGCGCGTAGAAAGTCTCGACATCCCTCTCGCCCGTTGCGTTCGGTGAAGAGATGAGAAAGGGGAGGCCGTGTGGAAGCACGAAGCAATCCCCCTCCTCGAGCCGGATCGGGATGTTGGGAATAAATTTGCTATCGCTTGTGCCGACTACTTCCCGTGCGCCAAGCACAAGTTCGCAATTCCCTTTCACGACCGCATTGCATTTGACGCCCTCGTGCCGCCCAAATCGGATCGCCCAGGTGCCACCAGCATCGAGCCCTGCGGCCACGCAGTCGTGAGGGCGAAGTAAACCGATAATGTCCGACAGCGTGTCCAACGGTGCGGCAGAGGGCAGTGTCATCTATTTGTTCCGAACGATGGCGACAGGAATGAGTATCATTGCGCATTGTCCGTTCACAACACCCAATTTAGCTAATTGATATCACAGTCACAAAGCCGGGAGACCAAACATGATACTCATCACCACCCCAACCGGAGACATAGGATCGCGCGTGTTGAAGCGTGTCCTCGATACCGGGCAAAACGTTCGCGTCGTTCTGCGCGATCCAACCAAGCTTCCTGACGAAGTGCGGCAACGAATAGAGGTTATCGAAGGTTCGCATGCGGACCGTACCCCAATAGACCGAGGATTAGATGGAGCTTCAGCGGTGTTCTGGCTGCCACCGGGCAGCCCGACGGCCGCGAGTGCGCGCGAGGGATACGTTGAGTTTTCCCGCGCCTTTGTCGAGGCACTTCCCGCGTCCGGCGTCTCCCATGTCGTCGGCATCTCCGCGCTTGGCCGCGGTTGGCACCATCCCGCGGGCCTCGTGACTGCGACTCTGGAAACGGACGACATGATCGGCGCTACCGGTGTGAACTATCGCGCGCTGTGCTGCGCGTCATTGATGGACAATGTGTTGCGACAACTCGGAACGATCCGGGACAGCGGCACGTTCTACGCGCCAACTCCTGGCGATCTGGCGCTACCGGTCGTCGCTAAGTCAGACGTGGCTGATGTGGCTGCAGGCTTGCTCGCAGGGCGGGACTGGTCGGGTGTCGACGAAATGCCGCTTTGCGGTCCCGGAGATATGACACATGATGCGATGGCAGAGATCATGACGGAGGTTCTGGGCAAGCCGATCCGCTTTGAACAAATGTCGGCGGACGCATTTGAAGGAATGCTGGCGGCCATTGGGACGAGCCCGGGTATGGTCCGGGATTACTCAGCGATGATGCGCGCCAAAAATGAAGGCATGGACACCACGTACGCTACCGAAGTGTCCCAGAGACAGTGGAGGACTCCGACAACGTTCCGGCAATGGTGCGAGCGTGAATTAAAGCCTGCCATCTGACAACTATTCCGATGTCCTGCGGTCTCTCCGTAAGGTCGTGTCGGGCTTCCGGTCGCATTCATCATTTCGGCGCTTTGCACCAAGAAGGTTCGCAGGCGCCGAGTTTCTCAGCCTTCAGCACTTCCGAGCCAATGGGAAGGTGTACCATCCCATTGGCTCAAGAGCCTTGTAAACTCTCCAGTCACGCTCACGTTTCTAAACGATGATCGCCTATTTTGGAGGATTTTCAGTTGGATGTTTTGCAATTCCTAGCGAGGGTAGAATATGTAGCCTGCGTGGTACAACACACCGTTCCGAAACTGGCCATCAGCGTAAAATCCGGTGTCATCCCAGTATTGGATGATGTCGCCGGTGACGCGGTAGCGACCTTGCCAAGCGCTCTCGCGAGTGCCGCGTGCCTCGTCATAGCGACCGTTATCGAGCAGCAAGTGGCGGATGTGACCATCTTCAGTGACCCACATCCCGACGTAGGGGTGGTCCTGAGCCTCGGTCTCAGACTCTGGCCTCGGCCCGGGTGGGAAATCGGTGGTGATGAATTGGCCCTGGGCTCAGGTCGCGCTCATGAAAGCGATCCCGCAAGTAAAAAGTAGCCTGAAAATTGCATGTCTGTTTATCCTCATACCTGGTTTTTTGGGGTGGACAGGTTGTGTTTGCTTATGCCGAGCAAAGAAAACTGCGGCGACAAATTTCCCGGACCGACCTTGAAGGTAGGTCCGCGTCCCTAGGGCGTCGGGAACGAGGGCCTCAATGCCGTCAGCGAGGCGGAGACATCCTTGGCGCAGTCGGGACAGAACCTCACGTGCAACGCCTGCAATCGGCTTCGGGATGAGATCGGCGCCTTGTTGACAGCGGTCGTCTCTCTTCTTCTCCCAAGTCGCCTCGTCCCGCGCGTGAGTTCTGGTCGAAATCCTGCTGCCCGCCGCTTCGGTAGTCTGTGCTTCTTTGAACATGGGTTTCTCCTGTGAAGGTGCCGCGGGCCTCGCCGAGCCGGTTTGGACTGGATTCCGTGCTCTGAATTGCGACCGGTAGGCAGCGGTTTTTGCTCGAATGGGGTGCCACCCTGGGGATCCAAGGCTGACAATTGCGAGCGCTGCGAAATGGGTTTCGGTCAGTCAAGTTTCGGGGCGTTGTTCTCCACAACCTCATCATAAGCCCTTAGGTCAAGAAACACCTCGGCCTCGACCACGCGCCCCTCTTGCATCTTTAAAATCCAGACGAACTGGTTGTTGTAAGCTGAGCCTGAAGTTGTAGTTGCAGCGCCGTCGAAGCGGACGATCACGGTGTCCCGGACCGCCCAGAATTCGTGAACCTTGGGGATGAGGGGTGTCGCCAGACGGCTGACCAGCGGAGTGGAAGCCTTCTCGACGAAGTCTGCCATACTCGTGTAGCGCCCTGCCGCCGGCCCGGAGCCGTGGACAGTCCAGACGACATCGGGTGCAAGAATTTGATCGAAGATATACGTCCCCTCGCTCCAGGTCTCGAATGCGTTGCCGACGATCGCAGCATTCTCGACGGCTTCGTTCGCGCGTGCGACGAGAGGGTTAAGTGTCAGAGCAAGCGTGCAAGTGGCCAAGCGTAAGCAGTGATTGAACTTTCTCATTGTTCCATCCTTCATAAACTCAAGGTGGTTGCTAAGCGGCCTTGCTCTACCAAGGCCGCTCGCTGTACTCACGCGGGCGAAGCGGTCGGACGAATGGTGATTTCGGTGGTGTCGACGTCGCCTGGCGCTTCGATCACATGGCGCACCGCCCGCGCGATGTCGGCCGGCTGAAGACAGATCGCCCGGTAGTCGTCGATGAACGCCTTTGTTTCCTCATGGGTGATAGTCCCTGCAAGGTCGCTCTCGACGACGCCGGGATTGACGCAGGTCACGCGGAGCTTGGAGCTCTCCTGGCGGAGCGCATCCGAAATTGCACGAACCGCGAATTTGGTGCCGCAATAGACGGCAGCCGTCGGCACGGCCTGCAGCGCCCCGATGGAGCCGATGTTGATGATCTGGCCTTCGCCTTGTCGTTCCATGGTCGGCAGAACTGCCCCGATCCCCCAAAGGACGCCCTTGATATTCACGTCCACCATCCGGCCCCATTCATCGAACTTGAGGGCGGACAGAGGCGATAGCGGCATGACGCCTGCATTGTTCACCAGAACGTCAATCCGGCCCCACAGGTCGAGCGCTGCCTCCGCAAACTCCTGCATGGACTCGAGGTCGGTAACGTCGAGGGCGCGAGTCTCGACCTCTGCACCCGTGCTGCGCAGTTCCTCTGCGATGGCATCCAGCCGATCGGTGCGGCGCGCGCCCATAAGGATTTTCGCTCCCCGCGTCGCAAGCTCGCGCGCGATGCCTTCTCCAATGCCGCTTGACGCGCCGGTAATCAGAATAACCTTCTCCATGGCTTTCTCCTTTTCAGCCTCTTGCAATACGCAAAATGGACTGGGATGATCGTCCATGGTACCGGTCTATTTCTGGACTTTGTGGTTAGCTTTACTTTACAAATGGAGCGCGCCTTGGAGGTTTGAACCGCCCCGGTTTTTCCGGAGACTGTTGAGTTCGTATTTCAAGCTGCGATTTTGTCTGACTTCAAGGCTTCCTCGTATTTCTCCTCAGCTTCGATTGGCGTGATGTATCCGAGCGGCGCAAGCA
>NZ_JAKRFD010000010.1 GCF_022348185.1 Epibacterium sp. Ofav1-8 | reverse complement strand
CTGCGCCCCCTGACAGGTTATCAAGATCGGTGACATCGCCGCCCGAGACGGTCACATCGCCGCTGTTGTCCACCGACCCCGCCTCGCCGCTGGTCGCAAGCGCACCGCCGGAGGCCACCGTCACGTCGCCCACCAGCTCGCCGTCGGTGTCATTGGTCAGCGTGCCGCCCGTGACCGTGGTGGTGCCGGTCACATCGCCGCTGTTGGTGAAGCTGCCCGCCGTCTGCGTCAGCGTCCCCACCGTACCGGCGTTCGACCCCGTGCCGGCATTCGACAGCGCCGTCACCGCACCGCCGGATTGCACCGTCACAGTGCCGCCCGCAGCATTGTCCAGATCCGCCACCGTGCCACCAGACACCGTGACGTCGCCACCCGAGAGGTTGTCCAGGTCGCTGACATCACCACCCGAGACAGTCACGTCGCCGCTGTTGTCCACCGACCCCGCCGTGCCGCTGGTCGTCAGCGTGGCGCCCGAGGCCACCGTCACATCACCCGTCAGCGTGCCGGTGTTGGTCGTCGTGCCCGCCTGCACCGCCGTCGTGCCGCTGACCGTGCCCGCGTTGGTAAAGCTGCCAGAGCTTTCCACATCATCCACGATCACCCCGCCCGAGAGGTTCTCCAGCACCGCATCCGCCGCATTGCTCAGCGTGCCATGGGTGGTGTCGATGGTGCCCGCATTGCGGATCTCGCCATAGGCGTCATTGCTCAGACGCGCCACGTTCAGCGCCGACCCCGCCCCCAGCGTGATCTCCGCCGCAGACCCCAGGCTGCCCGCGTTCACAATCTCCGTGCCGCTGCCCGAGACCGTGTCATCGGCGCCGATCTCAAACAGGCCGCCCGCCACATTGTCAAAACTGTCGCCGCTGCCATCGCCCAGGGTCAGCGTGTCGCTGCCGCCCGCCGCCGTCGAGATGGTGCCGGCGTTGCTCAGCCCGTCGCCGTCATTGTTGGTATCCGCATTCAGCACCCCGGAGCCGCTAAAGCTGATCTCGCCCCCGGCCGCATTGGTGATATCGCCCGCGTCCTGCACCACGCCGCCGTCGCCCACGGTGATCAGCCCGCTGTTGGTCAGCGTATTGCCGGTGCCGCTCAGGGTCGCATTGGCCCCCAGCGTCAGCTCACCATCCGCCTGGTTGTCGATCGCCGAGGCCGCCAGCGTGCCGCCCGCGCCGATCTCCACCTCGCCCGCATTGGTCAGCGTGCCCACATCCGTCAGGCTCACCCCGGCAGAGACCGTCACCGCGCCGCCGTCATCCACGGTCACCGCATTGCCATCCGCATCCACATCGCCGCTGATCGTCGCAACCGAGCCCGCCGCCGCCGTCAGGCTGCCGCTCAGATCCGTGTCCAGCGTCAGGTCGCCCGCGTTGGTCACATTGCCCACCAGCGTCACCCCGGCCGTCACCGAGGAACTGCCCGTCAGCGTGATCTCGTCCGCCGTCACCGTCAGACCGCCGCTGCTGCCATCCAGTGTGCCGCTGTTGGTCAGTTCGTGGCCGCCGGTCAGCCCCAGCGCCACCGCCCCGCCCGAGGTGGCAACGATGGTGCCCGCGTTCTGCACATCGCCGTCCACCGTGGTGTCCGATGCCAGTTCCAGCCGCGCGGTGCCATCCGACAGGATCACATCATCGCCAAAGCTGCCGCCGCTGTTGACCACCGTGGCGCCATTGGTGCCGCCGGTGATCGTGGTGCTGCCGCTGATGCTGCCGCTGTTGCTCAGACTGCCGTCCTCGGTCACGCTCACCGCGCCCTGCAAATCGCCGCTGGCGTCATTGCTCAGCGTGCCGCCCGACACGGTGGTGGTGCCGGTCACATCGCCGCTGTTGGTAAAGCTGCCCGCCGTCTGCGTCAGCGTGCCCACCGTACCCGCGTTCGAGCCCGTGCCGGCATTCGACAGCGCCGTCACCGCGCCGCCCGACTGCACCGCCACATCGCCGCCCGACGCATTGTCCAGATCGGCCACCGTGCCGCCGGACACCGTGACTGCGCCACCCGAGAGATTGTCCAGATCCGTGACATCACCACCCGAGACAGTCACGTCACCGCCCGACAGGTTGTCCAGATCCGCAACAGTGCCGCCCGAGACGGTCACATCGCCGCTGTTGTCCACCGACCCGGCCGTGCCGCTGGTCGCAAGCGCGCCGCCGGAGGCCACCGTCACGTCGCCCTGCAAGTCGCCGTCGCCATCATTGGTCAGCGTGCCGCCCGAGACCGTGGTGGTGCCGGTCACATCGCCGCTGTTGGTGAAGCTGCCCGCCGTCTGCGTCAGCGTCCCCACCGTACCGGCGTTCGACCCCGTGCCCGCCGTCGACAGTGCCGTCACCGCGCCGCCCGACTGCACCGTCACAGTGCCGCCCGCAGCATTGTCCAGATCCGCCACCGTGCCACCGGACACCGTGACTGCGCCCCCTGACAGGTTATCAAGATCGGTGACATCGCCGCCCGAGACGGTCACATCGCCGCTGTTGTCCACCGACCCCGCCTCGCCGCTGGTCGCAAGCGCACCGCCGGAGGCCACCGTCACGTCAGAGCTGCTGACGTTGCCGTCGATATTGAGGGTTCCCGACGTGACATCGGTGGCGCCGGTGTAGGTATTGTTACCGCTCAGGGTCACATCACCGCCCGCCACCGTCAGGCCACCGTTGCCGGAAACGACCCCGTCGATATCGGAGGTGCCACTGGTCAGGCTCAGGCTTCCAGCCGTCACCTCAAGGTCACCGGTCCCGTTGAGGCTCTGGATGGTTTCGCTGCCCCCCAGCACCACGGTGCCGTCATTGTCGAGATCCGTCCCCGCGGCCAGGGCGCCGCCGTCCGTCTCCAACCGGCCGGAGCCGCCGACGGTGACCTCGGTGGAAGCCAGGCTGCCGCTGACGTCGAGCGTCCCGTCCGTCACCGATGTCGACCCGGTGTAGGTATTGTCCGCCTCCAGGGCCACTGTGCCCGGGCCGGAGACCTCCAGCGACAGGGTGCCACTGCCATCCTCCAGCACGCCGGAGAAGGTCGCATCGGTGCCGGTATCGGCGGACACGTCCAGGGTCACGTCGTCGGTGGCGGAAATCTCTGCGGCGGAGGTGAAATTGGCCAGCAGCGTAAAGGCCGCACTGGCGTTGAGCTGCAACGACAGGCTGTCGGCCAGCACGTCTCCGACCAGATCGCCACTGTAGGACAGGGCCGCCCCGATGCCGTCGAGGATCAACGTCCCACCGGCCAGCTGCGTCGCGGCCTGGATATCCAAGGTGTTGGCCGTGTAGGTGGTGCCGCCCACGCCATCGCTCAGCTGTACCGTGGCATCTGCATCCGCACCGGAGAATTCCACCGCCGCCGCATCACTGTCGGGCACCGTGCCGCTGTCCCAGTTGCCGGCCTCACCCCAGTTGAAGGATCCGCTGTCATTGGTCCAGACCTGAGAGAAGGACGGACCAGCAGTCAGACCGGCATAGATGGCAGTGGTTCCAAGCAGAAGGATGCGCATTAATGAAAATACCAGATGTTACAAATGCTACGTAAAGATGAGTGGCGACGGATCGCCTCTCTAATGGCGAGCAAAAAAGCAAGTTAAGGGCAAATGTCAACAAAGTTGCGGTGAAACTTAATGGTTTCTTTACCCTTGCGCAGCGCCGTCGCCAGTTTAATGAGCCGTGTTCGATACACCGCCACGCCACGTGGATCGCGCCCGAAGACCAACACACAGCGCCCAGCATGCCGCAGCCAACACGCTGCGCAGCGAGGGCGCATCCGTATCGCGCTGCAACCGCTGATTGCCCCCGGGGTCGGCCCCTGCGCCCAGATACCTCGTCTCGCATGCCGCGGATGATTCCAATTCGGTTTTCGAAAGGCAGCGCGCAAACTGGCGATGCAGGACAACCGGAACGCCCAGACCACGGAAACACCTGCGACATCACCCCGCAGCCTCGTGAAAGCGCGCTCAATCACACCTGCCCTACCCCCGGGGCACCCGCGCCAACTCTTGCGTGTCTTGCCACAACCAGAACATGACTATACACCGGGGCGGGAGATCTATTTGCGTTTCGTTTGTATACCCGTTTTTTCGACTGCCCACCCTATTTCAACATGTCGTCACGACACCCAGTTCTGGATGACCACCCCAAGTGATCCCCGACCCCAACAGCATAACACCGCCCGCCGACACGCGCCTTGCCGATGACGACCCGGACAAGACCCAGCCGCCGCTGTCGGCGCTGCGCTTTGACACTCCGCAAGAGCTGTTCCAGGGCATGCCGCAACTGGCACAGCTGACGCAGAATCGTCCGCGCCCGGAGGAAGACGGTCTGGCGTTCCTGATGCGCCTGCGGGCCTCCACCACCCCGGAAGATGCGGTGACCTTCTCGGCCTTTGCCGCCAAACCCAAGATGGCGATCTGGTGGGGCTATGAGTGCCTGCGCATGGCGACACAGGAACTGGGGGCAGAAGATCGCCGGATCATGGAGCTGGTGGCCACCTGGACCACCTACCCCGACAACGAAAACCGCTTTCGCGCCGCGCGGGCGGCGTTGTTTGCACCAGTGCGCAGCCCCGCAGTGTTCCTCGGGCTGGCGGTGACCTGGTCGGGCGGGCCGATCGCGCCCAATGACCCGGCCCAGGTTCCAGACCATCGCGCGCCACGGGCGATCAACTCGGCGGTGTTGTCCTGCCTCAGCGGTGCACCGCTCATGGAGCGGCCCGTTCACCTGGCGCGTTTCATTGATCTTGCAGCCCCCCTATTTCGATCCTTTTAAACTGCTACACTGTGTCCAGGACCACCGGGTGAGATCCGCCCCATGAATCAAGAACTGCGCCGAAGATGACCCTGACCCTGAGACTGGAAAACCTGGAACTGCTGCAAGATGGCAGCCCCGCCTGGCTGACCCTGGACGGGCAGAACGCCAGCGTCGGGCGCAATCGCGCGATGGACTGGGTGCTGCCGGATCCGTCCCGGCATGTGTCGGGGCACCACTTCGACATCAACTACCACAATGGCGCCTACTGGCTCACCGATGCCTCCACCAATGGCACCTTCCTGCAGGGGCAGAAACACCGCATTCAGGGACCGCTGCAATTGAAAGGTGGCGAGCGGCTGATCGTCGGACACTATATCATCTCTGTCGAGACCGCGGCAGCCGGCGCGCCGCAGGCTGCGATGGCGCCTGGTCCGCAGACGCCGCAACCCAGCTATGACGAGGCCGATCCCTGGGATCTGGGCCTGCACCCGCAGGACCCGGTGAACCCGCTGCCGCAGCCCCCGGCCGATGCGCGGGCCTTTGACGATGTGGCGCAGGAGTTCCTGCAACTGACACCGCAGATCCCGCCGCAGCAGGGGGCCGCCCCACCGCCGCCACCGCAGCAGCCTGGCCCTCCGCAGGCTGCGCCCTCACCGCAGAGCCCGCCGCCACAGGTGCCGCCAGCAGCCTCTCCGGCGGTGGCGCAGCCGCCGTCCCCGGCGGCGTATCAGGCGCAGCCCCCGGCAACCGATCTGCCTCCGGCCGGACAGCCGCCGATCGCCCCGGTGCCGATGCCCTCGCCCGCGTCGCCGCCGCCACCGCAGGCGGCCCCGCTGGATCCGCCTGCCGCCCCCCCCGCGCCGCCGCGCCCCGCGACCCCGGCCGCAGCGCCCGCAGCGGCGCAGACGGATGTGTTGCGCGCCTTTTGCCAGGGGGCCGGTCTTGATCCCAGCCTTGCTGACTCCACCGACCCCGAACACTTGGCCCATGCGCTGGGTCAGGCCGTCGCAGCGGCCTCGCAGGAAATCATGCGGATGTTGCAGGACCGGGCCAGCGTCAAACAGTTCACCAAGGGCGGCGCCCGCACCATGCGCAACGCCCACGGCAACAACCCGATGAAATTCCTGCCCGACACGCCGCAGGCGCTGGAGGCGATGTTCCTGACCCCGCGCGAGGGCTTCATGGAAGGCCCCGAAAGCTTTGCCACCGCGCTGGCCGACCTGCGTGGCCACCAGCAGGCGGTGTTTGCCGCCCTGCAACCGGCCCTCGCCGCGGTTCTGGACGGGTTGTCGCCCGAGGAGATCGAATCATCCGAAGACGGCCGAGCCCTGCTGAGCGGTGCGCGCCGGGGCAAGCTCTGGGATCAGTATGTCGCGCGCTGGGACAAGAAGGCCGCCGAAGCCGACCACGGCATGCTCGATGTGTTTCTCAAGGCCTTTGCACAGGCCTATTCCGAGGCTGCGGGTCAATATGGGAATTTTGACTGAACCCTCACCCTTGACGACAATTCAGAGTTGATTACTTTCAAAAACGATTTTTGCGAACCGACCCCTTAAGTTGAATAATAAATAGGATTGTTTGATGCGCTCCAGCGCACGCACCGCCCCCCTGTTTGACGATCATCCCTGCGGCCCGGATCTGAACGCCAGCTTCGATCCGGCCTATGAGGAGTATTATTTCGGGGCGCTTGGCCGCTTGCCCGGGTTCTACATGCAACCCGGCATCGAACGTCCGGACAACAAGGGCCGCACCCCGGACCGGCTGTTTGATCCCAAGGACGTGGACCACCGCGCCGAGCGCCGCGAGATCGACGCCCTGCTTGCCCGCAGCCGCGACCTGCGCCTGCTTGTGTTGCAGGCGCAATGGGATGCGCTGGCCGGTCAGCGCGCCGCGCTGCGTGCCACCATCGACGACATGGCAGAGCTGCTGGAACAGCATCCCGACGAGGTGCATCCGACGCTGGCCGAGGGGGTCTCTGATCGGCGCGAGGCGATCAATGACCTCAACCAGACCGTCACCATGGTGCAGCCGCTGATGTTCATGGGGCTGTCGGGCACCACCGAGGTCACCCTGCGCAAGCTGCGCGTGGCCCGGGGCGACAGCGCGCCGCTGCAACATGAGGCCGAGCTGGAGCTGAAACCGCTGCTGGATGCGCTCAGCACCCCGGCCAATGGCAAGAAGGTCGAAGAGGCGCTGGCGGATTTCGCCGCCATGTCCGCTGCGGTCCAGCGCATCCAGACCGCCTGTTCCAGCCATGCAGACAAGCCCTTTCAGCCAGCACTCGACCAGGTGCAGAGCGTGCTGGACGACATTGTCGACACGCTGACCACCGCCCGGCCCGATCTGGCGGCAGAGGTCGCCCCGGAGCCGCCACAGCCCCAAGACCCGGCACCAAAACCGGACCTGCAGGCACCGCCCTCGCTGGCTGCCCCACAGGCGCCCGCCGCCGCCACGACCGCGCGCGGCGCGGCCCATGCGATCACGATTCTCAGCCAGCTGCATGCCCGGCGCGTGCTGGAAGCCTGCGAACACTACTACCGCAAGGAAGAGCCGTCATCGGCGGCGCTGCTGCTGGTCACCCAGGCCCGCCTGCTGATCGGCAAACCGCTGATCGAGGCGCTGCGCGCCCTGCTGCCCAGCCAGGCCGAGAGCGCCGTGGTGGATTTCGGCGCGCCCACCGGTTTTCTGCTCGGCGCCGAACGGCTTGCCGAACTCAGCAATGCCCTGCCCGAGGACAGCGGCGCGCCACCGGCGCTGCCGCAGGATCCCGGCCCCGACCCGAAAATCACCACCGCGCCCCAGGCGGCGCAGGCGCTGCAGGCGGTCGAAGCCTATTTCAGACAGACCGAACGCTCCAGCCCGGTGCCGGTGCTGTTGCAGCGCGCGCAAAGCTACCTCGATAAGGACTTTCAATCTCTGATTGAGGAACTTATACCTCAGCAGAATACAGCTTAAGATAGAGCTTTCACATCAGTTCATTCGGGGTGCACCCGATTTCGCCCCCGGGGCATCAACAACCGACAGGCCCATTTTGAGCCGCACGCAACCGGAGTAGCATTCATGGCCTCAGATTCAGGTTCCAGCTTCATCAAACGCAACCGCCCGCCGCGGGTGCAGATCCAGTACGAGGATCCCTTCGACAGCGAACAGATGGTCGAACTCCCCTTTGTCATGGGGGTGATGTCGGATCTGTCCGGCAACAATCCCGGCGTCGAAAAGGAGCCGGTCGAAGAGCGCAGCTTTGCCGATGTCACCAAGGACACGATGGATGACTACATGGCCGCGATCCAACCGGGCATGACCTTCATGGCCGAAAACCGGCTCGGCGGCGGCGACGGCAAGGAGCGCCTCGGCGTCGATCTGAAATTCGAAAGCATGGGCGACCTGGAACCGGCGGCGATCGCCCGGCAGGTTCCGGCGCTGAAAAAGCTGCTGGAGGCACGCGAACAGCTGGCCAACCTGCAACGCTACATGGCGTCAAAGCCCAAGGCGCAGGATCACCTCAGAAAACTGCTGGATGACCCGGAGCTGATGGCAGCGCTGGCGGAACGTGCAGCGCAGGACGAAACCGACGGCGAGGACGCCTGAGCGCCACTTTGGCCTTGGACGGGGACAGGGAAGACACATGGACAACGAAGCACAGGTACAGGGTGGCGAAGCCGCCGCAGAACTGGACGAACTGTCGGAATTCTCCGACATCCTGAAACAGACCATCAAACCGCGCAGCGACATCGCCGCGCAAGAGGTGGACAATGCCGTGGTGGCACTGGTGCGCGAGGCGCTGGACGATCAGTCCGTGGTCTCCGAGGACGTGATCGACACCGTGGATGCGATGCTGGCCAAGCTGGACAAGAAACTGTCCGACCAGATGAATGCCATCCTGCACAACGAGGAATTCCAGCGCTTCGAAGCCAGCTGGCGCGGCCTCGCCTACACGCTCAACAACGCGGAAACCGACGCCACGTTGCGGGTCAAGGTGCTGAACGTCTCCAAGCAGGAGCTTCAGGGCATGATGCGCCGGTTCCCCGGGGCCAAATGGGACAAGTCGCCACTGTTCAACATCGTCTACGAACAGAACCTCGGCACGCTCGGCGGCAAGCCCTTCGGCTGCCTCGTCGGGGATTACCACTTCGACCACTCCTCGCCGGATGTGAACCTGCTGAACTCCATCGGCAAGATCTCCGAGGCGGCGCTGGCGCCCTTCATTTCCGGCGCCTCGCCCAACCTGCTGGGGCTCGACGACTGGAACGAGATCGCCACCCCGCCGGACCTGTCGGAGATTTTTGAGACGCCGGAATATGCGCAGTGGAACAGCCTGCGCGACAGCGAGAATTCCCGCTTTGTCGCCCTGACCCTGCCCCGCGTGCTGTCGCGTGAGCCCTACAGCCAGAACTCCAATTCGGTGGTTGAGGAATTCAACTTCGAAGAGGAAACCGACGGTCACGCCGGCCAGCAATATGCCTGGATGAACTCCGCCCATGCGATGGCGGCCAACATCAACCGCGCGTTCAAGGAACACGGCTGGACCGTCCGCATCCGCGGCGTCACCTCCGGTGGCGAGGTGGCAAACCTGCCGACCCATGTGTTCGACACCGGCGATGGCGCCAAGGATCTGAAGTGCCCGACCGAAGTGTCGATCACCGACCGTCGCGAAGGCGAGCTGAGCAAGGCGGGCCTGATCGGCCTGATCCACCGCCAGCACACCGACAAGGCCGCCTTTATCGGTGCCCAGAGCCTCTATCGGCCCAAGACTTACGTCGATGACCAGGCCACCGCGTCGGACAACATGTCCTCGCGCATCCCCTATATCTTCGCGGTCTCGCGCTTCAGCCACTATCTGAAGGCCATGGTGCGCGACAAGATCGGCCAGAGCCCGGATGTGTCGCAGCTGCAGCGCGACCTTCAGGCCTGGGTCAACAAATACGTCGCTGGCAACCCCGAAAGCGCCAGCGAGATCGAGAAGGCCAAGAAGCCCCTGGCCGGCGCCAGGGTCGAAGTTGTCGAGGACGAACTGAACCCCGGCTACTACCAGGGCAAGTTCTTCCTCAAACCGCATTTCCAGATGGAAGGCATGGATATCGGCATGAGCCTCGTGTCGAAACTTCCCTCTGGAAAGTAATTCGTTTCCTCACGGGAAGCGGAGTGTAACGCCTTAAGGAGTTATTTCATGGCGATTGATTGTTTTTTGAAACTTGACAACGGCATCGTTGGCGAATGCCAGGATGACAAACACAAAGACTGGATCGACATCCTGTCCTGGGGCTGGTCGATGTCCCAATCCGGCACCACCCACATGGGCGGCGGCGGCGGCGGCGGCAAGGTCGACGTCCAGGACATCCAGGTCACCAAATACGTCGACAAAGCGACGCATGACCTGATCAAGCGCTGCTGCTCGGGCGAGCACATCAAGTCCGGTCAGCTGGTGGTGCGCAAATCCGGCGGCACCGCCCCGGTCGATTACCTGAAAATCGACTTCGAAGACGTGATGATCACCAACTACCAGACCGGTGGCAGCAAGGATGGCCTGGACCGCGTCCAGGAAACCCTGACCCTGAACTTCCGCCGCTTCCAGGTGACCTACACCTTCCAGGAACAGTCCGGTGCCGCTGGCCCCGAGAGCCTGGCTGGCTGGGAAATCGCCGAGAACAAGGAATGGGGCAAGTAAGCCCACCGGGTTCCGGTCTACACATCTCCGGGAGGGCCACATTATGGCCCTCCCTCCCCGGCGCCACGGCCCGCCCCTGTCGAAACGGCCGTGATTTCACATGACTTTCCAGTTCCGGTGCAGAAGGTGCAGACATGCGGCGCGGCGAAGCGGAGAACTCTGATGCCGGCGATCAGCCCTGGCAGACCGGTCGCAAGGCCAAGACCTCCATCCTACAGGTGTTCCGGGCCTCTCATCATGACCGCGATTCCCATCACCGCCGCGAAATGTCCGATGACGGCACCACCCGGCTGACCTCGGCGCGCAAACAGCGCCGGTTCGGGGTGTCCGAGCACCAGCTGCGCCAGCACCTCGAAGCGGACCTGGCCGCCCTGCTGAATACCATCCACCTCGAAGCCGCCTGTGCGCTGGACGAGACCCCGCATGTGGCCGGGTCGATCCTGAACTACGGGTTCCGCGATCTCAGCGGGCTGGGCAAGGTGGCGCTGAACACCCCCGCCGTGGTCGACACCCTGCGCCAATCGCTGATCCGCTTCGAGCCCCGCCTGATTGCCGAGACCCTCGATGTGCAGATCCGCGACACCGGCAGCGGCAAGACCCACCACCTCGCGATTTTTGTCACCGCCGAGCTGCTGGGCGATCCGGTGGATGTGCCGCTTGATTTCGATGCCGAGATCGACCTCGGCGCGGGCAAGATGTCGCTGTCGAACCTGCGGGTGAACGCATGAGGCGGGCTCTTCGCGAGGCGTATAACCAGGAGCTGGGCCTGCTGAAGGAACGCGCGGCAGAGTTTGCCGGCGAATACCCGGGCCTTGCTGACCGGCTGGGCGGCTTGCTGGAGGAGAACATGGACCCGGCTGTTGCCGGTCTCCTCGAAGGCTCCGCCTTCCTCTCCGCCCAGGTCAAGGTCAAGATGTCGGAGGAATACCAGACCTTTACCCGCGAATTGCTGGAGCAGGTCTTTCCCGACGCGCTGGCCCCGACGCCCAGTGTCATGCTGGTGCGCGCCCATGCCCCCGCCGACAGCCCCGAGATCGAAAACGGTCTGTCCTTCGCCGCCGGGGAATACATGGATGCGCGCTTCCTCGACGCCCAGCAAAGGGTCTCCTGCCGCTTTGCCCTGGCCGCGCCGCTGACGGTCTGGCCGCTCGCGGTCACCCGTGCGGCCTACCATGCCAGCGCCGGCCCGATCGGCGCGCTGGGGCAGGAAATCGCCACCGGCACCAAGGCCGGTCTGGTGACCGAAATCACCCTGATGGACGCCGACGACAAACCCAGCACCACCGCCGGGCTGAACAGCCTGTCGATGGATGCGCTGACCCTGCATTTCACCGCCCCGATGGACGAGGCTGCCGCGCTCTATGAACAGGTGTTCTGCGACTGCACCCGGGTGTCGCTGCGCTGGCTCAACGCGCAGGGCGATCCGGTCTTTGCCCGCCTTGCGCCCCACCAGCTGCACCGCATCGGGTTCGACGCCGAGGAACAGCTGTTCCCGCATCAGACCCGGCTCTTCGACGGCTTTGCCCGGCTGCGCGAATTCTTCGTGTTCCCGCGCAAGTTCCTCGGGCTGCGGCTGACCGGCCTTGGGGACATCCTGCCACATGTGCGCAGCAACACGGTGCAGCTGGTGTTCGAATTCTCCAGCGCCCGTCAGCGCCTGGCCACCAGCCTCGACCCGCAGGACCTGGCCCTGAACGCGGCCCCCGCCGTCAACCTGTTCGAGGAAATGTCCAGCCATCTGCATCTGGACCGCAAGCGCCACGAATACACCATCACGCCCAATTCCTCGCCGATCACCCATTACGAGGTGCACCACGTGACCGAGGTCTGGGCCCATTACACCGAACGGCAGAGCAAATCCGAGGTGCATCCGCTCTATGCGCTGCCCCCCGAGGGCCGCAGCCCGCGCCAGACGCTCTATTACACCACCCGGCGCAAACCGCGCCGCCGCACGCTTGCTGAACAGCGCAACGGCATTCCCCGCAACCTCTACCGCGGCACCGAGACCCTCATCAGCCTCTACGAGCCCCCCGGCCAGGAGACCGCCAACCGGTTGCAGGTCAAGCTCTTGTGCTCCAACCGCCATCTGCCGGAATACCTGCCGATCGCCGACAGCGCCGAGAGCTTTCATCTCTGCGAAGATCAGACCGTGGCGCTGAACTGCCTCGCCGGGCCGACGCCGCCGCGCGACAGCCTCGCGGATCGCGAGACCACCGCCAATCACCGCACCACGGCGGGGGACACCTATTGGCGGCTGCTGTCCTATCTGTCGCTCGGCACCACCGGCCTGCAAAGCGCCGAGGGCGGCATGTCCGCCGCTTCCCTGCGGGAGATGCTGTCGCTGTTTGCCGATCTCTCCGACAGTGTCAGCGAGGCGCAGATCAGCGGCGTGCGCGGGCTCGACTGCACCCCGGTGACCCGCACCATCGCCGCCCCCGACGGCTATCACACCGCACGCGGGCTGCTGGTGCGGGTGACGTTTGACGAAACCGAATTCGAAAGCACCGGCATCCTGCCGTTGGGGGCGGTGCTGGATCATTTCTTTGCCGAATATGCGGCGGTCAACAGCTTCACCCAGACGGTGATCCACAGCCTGCAACGGGGCGAGATCACCCGCTTTGCGCCGCGGTCGGGATCGGGGCCGCTGCTATGACCGGAGATGCCCTCCCCCTGCCCGCCGCGCCGCGCGCCAGCGACACGCTGGACCGCCGCGCGCAAGAGGAACAGGCGGCCAGCGGCGTCGGCCTGTTCACGCTCCTGCGCGAGCTGGAACGCCGCGCCGGGCACAAGCCCGCGATCGGCCAGAACAAGCGGCTGCGGGATGCCATCGTGCATCTGGGCCAGGATCCGGCGCTGGCCTTTCCCACCCGTGACGTGGCCCGCGTTGACCTCAGCCAGAGCACGGCCCGGCTGCGGGCGCAGTTCATGGGGCTGTTTGGCGCCTTTGGTGCGCTGCCGCTGAACTGGACCGAAGAGGTCGAGTCGTGGTTTGCCGCCGGGGACGAGAGCTTTGTCGCCTTCTGCGACATCTTCACCGCGCGGTTTCAGGAACTGTTCTTTCGCGCCTGGTCCGATGCCCGTGCCATCAGCCAGTTCGACCACGCCGACAGCGATCGCTTTCAGGCCTATATCCTGTCCCTCCTTGGCTGCGGCACGCCTGCCGCCCGCGCCGGGTCCCGCCCCACCGACATGACCCGCCTGCACCTGGCCCCGCTGGCCGCCGGCCGGGTCAAGAGCCCGGTGCGTCTGCGCCAGATGCTGGAGCTGCATTTCCAGGGCCGCGCCCGGTTTTCGATCGAGGAACATGTGCCCAGCTGGCTGGCGCTGGAGCCCGACGCCCTCTGCCTGCTTGGTGCGCAGGGCTGCACCCTGGGCGAAAATGCCGTGCTTGGCGGCCATGTGCAATCGCTCAGCGCCAAGATCCGCATCCATGTGATGCTGCGGGAGCTGTCCCAGTACCAGCGCTTCCTGCCCGGCGGCGCCGATCATGCGGCCCTGCAGGACATCGTGTTCTGGTATCTGGGCCAGACCTTCGACATCGAAACCGCCCTCTGGCTGCCGCGCCCGCAGATCTCCACCGCCGTGCTGGGCGAGAGCACGCAGGTCGGCTGGCTCGCCTGTATCGGCCCCGTCGCCGCGACCGACGCCCCCGCCGGGGCCAGCGCCCTGCCGACCCACGGCGATCACCTGCAAGTCAGCCGCTACCCGCTGCTGCCGGACCCGTTTGACACCCCCGAATTGAAGACCACCGCGGCCTGACGGCCCTGCGGACCTATTGAGGCCCTGACTTTATGACCGAAATCAGCATTGAAAAATACGCCGGCAAGATGAACCGCGCGGGCTATGACGCCTTCCTCCACGGCATGCGCGAGGCCCGCGGCGCCCGCAACCGCTACGTCGATCTCTGCCACTGGCTGTTTCATTCCGTCTCCAACCAGAACGCCGACATCTCCGTCACCCTGCGCCAGCTGAACCTGGATCGCGGTCGCGTGCTCAAGGATCTCTCCGGCGCGATGGACCGGCTCGACAAGAATGTGACCGAAACCCCGGGCATCAGCGATCATCTGGCCGATGCGCTGAACCACGCCTGGACCTATGCGACGCTGTTCTTTGGCGAGGCGCAGATCCGCACCGGCCATGTCCTGACCGCGCTGCTCAACGATCCCTCCCTGCGTCGGCAGTTGCTGCGCTACTCCGCTGTGTTTGAACAGATTTCCGCCGAACAGCTGGATCAGGACAGCCGCAGCCTCTGGGCCGGCAGCGAAGAGGACAGCATGCGCCCGATGGATGGCGCCAACCTCTCAACAGCCGAGGACAGCGGCGCAACCGCCGAGGGCAAGGGCGGCGCCACCGCGCTTGGCCGCTTTGCCAAGGACATGACCGCCGCAGCGGGCGAGATGGACCCGATCAAGGGTCGCAACGACGAGATCCGTCAGCTCATCGATGTGCTGCTGCGCCGACGCCAGAACAACCCGATCCTGACGGGCGAGGCCGGTGTCGGCAAAACCGCCGTGGTCGAGGGCTTTGCCCAGTTGCTCGCCGCCGGGGATGTGCCGCCCAAGCTCAAGGGCACGCGCCTGTTTGAGCTGGACATCCAGTCGATGCAGGCGGGTGCCTCGATCAAGGGCGAGTTCGAGCAGCGCCTGAAATCGGTCATCGACGAGGTCCAGTCCGCGCCCGACCCCATCATCCTCTTTATCGACGAGGCCCACACGCTGATCGGTGCGGGTGGTCAGGCCGGAACCGGGGACGCCGCCAACCTTTTGAAACCGGCACTGGCCCGCGGCACCCTGCGCACCATCGCCGCCACCACCTGGAGCGAGTATCGCCAGCACATCGAGAAAGACCCGGCCCTGACCCGGCGGTTCCAGCCGGTGAATGTGGATGAACCCTCGATCGAGGTCTGCTGCGACATGCTGCGCGGGATCCTTGGTCCGATGCAGGACCACCACAAGGTGCGGATTTCCGACGCCGCCATCGTCAGCGCGGTCACGCTCTCGCACCGCTATATCCCGGCCCGGCAACTGCCGGACAAGGCGGTCTCGCTTCTGGATACCGCCTGCGCCCGGGTGGCGCTCAGCCAATCCGCCCTGCCCGCCCGTATCACCGCCACCCGCGCCCGGATCGACGCGCTGGAGGCAGAGCTCGCCGGCAAGACAGAGGCCCGCGATCTGGGCGAGAGCCACGAAGACCGCATCGCCGAGATCAGGACCGAGATCACTGACCTGACGGCCCGGCTGGCCGCGCTTGATTCCGGCTACGCCCGCGAAAAAGAGATCGTCGATCAGGTGCTCGACCTGCGCCAGCGCCTCAAAGCACAGACCTCCGACACGCCCGGCGCACAGGACGCGGCCCGCAGCGAAACCGAGGACGCCGGGCCACCGGAGGTGGACGCCCCTGACGCAACAGCCCCTCACGCACCAGCCCCGGACGCAACAGCCGACATCGACCCGGATGCCTTGCGTCGTGAGATGCAGGCGCAGATGACCGCGCTGGAGGAGACCAACCCGGACGACCGCATGGTCTTTGCCCATGTGGACGAACAGGCTGTCGCCGCCGTGATCTCGGACTGGACCGGCATTCCTGCGGGTCGGATGATGCAGGATGAGCTCGACGCGGTGCTGAACCTCTCCGACGATCTGCGCGCCCGCGTCATCGGTCAGGATCACGGCCTCAAATCCATCGCCAAACGCATCGAGATCAGCCGCGCGGGCCTTGGCAACCCCAACAAGCCCATCGGCGTCTTCATGCTCTGCGGTCCCTCCGGTGTCGGCAAGACCGAAACCGCGCTGGCGCTGGCAGAGGCACTTTATGGGGGCGAGCAGAACGTCATCACCATCAATATGAGCGAATTCCAGGAGGCCCATACCGTCTCGCTCCTGAAAGGCGCGCCTCCGGGCTACGTCGGCTATGGCGAAGGCGGACGCCTGACCGAGGCCGTGCGCCGCAAGCCCTACTCCGTGGTCTTGCTCGACGAGATCGAAAAAGCACACCCCGATGTGCACGAGATCTTCTTTCAGGTCTTTGACAAAGGCGTCATGGAAGACGGCAATGGCCGCATGATCGACTTCAAGAACACGTTGATCCTGCTCACCTCGAATGTGGGCACCGAGGTCATCATGGACCGGGTCGGCCCCGACGGCAGCGCCGCAGAGCTTGATCTGGAGGACCTTGACGTGGCGCTGAAACCCAGCCTGCTGGAGGTCTTCCCCCCCGCCTTGCTGGGCCGCATCGTCACCATCCCCTACCTGCCGCTCAGCCCGGACGTCCTCGGCGGGATTGCCCGTCTGAAACTCTCGGCAGTGGAAAAACGCCTCAGGGGCGCGCATGGCACCGAACTGGTCTATGGCGACGATGTGATCGAGCATATCACCAGCCTCTGCCGCGACCCCGACAGCGGCGGGCGGATGATCGACAATATCATCTCCAATTCCATCCTGCCGGAGCTGAGCCGCAAACTGCTGAAGACCCTCAGCACCGGAGGCGAGATTCACCGCGTCACGGTGACGGCCGATGCGGATGGCTTCCACTATGCCCTGAGCTGATTTTTCACCCCATTATTCCTTCACCTGTACCTTCACCCTTTTTCAGATTTGCGAGAGTTCCCATGCCCGAAACACTTGAAACCGGCAGCTGCACCATCCGAACCGACCGCCGCAGCATCACCCTTGATGAAACGCTGCTCTATGTGGTCGAAATCAACAACGAGATGGCCGAGGCCAGCGGCATCGACCTGGTAACCGCCGCCACCGCGGGGATCGATGCGGCGGGCGCGGCCAAGCTGGTGCGCACCCTCGGGCTCAGCGGGCGGGCCTATATCAAACACGTCAACGGCAAGGATTACGTCATCATCAAGGGCTATCCCGGCCAGCGCGCGGTGCTGCGCGGCACCCGCTATCTGGCCAGCAATCCAAAGGTGGCAAAACTGGTCCTCGGCGCCAAGAGCCTCGGCCAGGGCGCGGCGCGGATGACCGGCATCGCGGTGGTGGCCTTTGCGGCGCTGCGCGTGGTCGAACATGTGCTGTCGGACAATGATCCGCGCCTGACGCAGCTTCTGGGCACCATCGCCGCCGATGTGGGCAAATTCGCCGTGGCCGCCGGCGCCGGTTTCCTCGCCGGGGCCGCGGTCGGGGCGCTCACCACCATCGCCGCCGGGCCGGTGGTGGCCGCGATCATCGTCGGCATTGGCGTGTCGATCCTGCTGGATCGGGTGGATCGCAAATTCGGCCTCACCGAAACCCTGGTCCGGGCGATCGAGGACACGGTCGATTCATTTGAAAACCCGCTGCGGGTGCTGGCGCGGCAGATCCGCGCCTGGGAGGAGCATCTGGTCAACCAGGCCCTCGGCCACATCGGGCCGCACTGATGCCACGGGGGCTGGCGCTGGCGGTGCTCGCGGGCTTTGCCCTCTTTGGCCTGGCGATGGCAGGCTGGGGCGTCTCGGACATTGCCAGCGCCCGCTCTGCCCTGCGCGACTGCGCGGCGGTGGTGATCTTTGACACCAGCGCCCTGTGGTTTCTCGCACTGGCGGTACTGCCGCTGTTCCCGGCCCTGGCCCGGCTGCCAGAGCGTCACCACAGCGCCCTTCTGGCCGGCATTGTCGTGCTGGCGCTGCTGCTGCCTGCGGCGGGCTATCTGGTGCTGTCGCAGCAGGTGACGGCCACGGGCCGCGACTTCACCCCGCCCCTGCGCCTGTTTTCGTTGCAGGAACTCACCGCCCCGCCTGTGGCCGGTGGTTGCACCGATCAGGGCTAAGGCTGGCGTCGGGCCGGGCCGCTGCGCAAGCGCAGGGCCCACTACAACGCGGCAAGCATCGCATCCACCTTTGCCATATAGGTGCGGACCTCTGACGGCACCGGCGCGGTCCGCTGCCGTCCCTTGTGGCGCATCTTGCGATCCGCCCAGGCCAGCAGATCCGCGATCCGCTTGCCGGTCAGAAACGGGTTGGCGCTGACCACTTGCGCCCCCAGCACCTCTTCGACGCTCTGCTCCGGATCGCTCGCCAACGCCCGATGCGCGCCCTCCGCGCCGAGGAAATGCGCCAGATACAGCCGCCCCGCGGTGACCTGGTGACCCCGCGCGCGCAGATAGGCTTCGCCCTCCTGGGCCAGCCGCTCCACCATCTCCCGGCTCAGACGCGGATCGAGCCGCAGCGCCAGCAGCTCCTCGCGCGACATCTCCGCCACCAGATCAGGGCGATAGCTCTGCATCATCCGGATCCAGGTGCTGGCGATGAACTGCCCCGCCCCGGTTGCCGAGGAGAGCGGGTTCTGCGCATCGGCACGCCCGCCGCTTTCCACCTGGATGATCCGGTCGACCAGCGCCGCCACGGCGGTGCTGCCGAACCGCGCCGGATCAGTGGGGCGCCCGTCCACCCAAAGCTCGAAATGCAGATGCGGCCCGGTGGAGCGCCCGGTGGAGCCGACAAAGCCGATCTGGTCGCCCGCCGCCACCTGCACCCCCGGTGCCATACCATCCGCCAATCGCTGCAGATGGGCGTAGCGCGTTTCCAGCCCGTCGCCGTGGTCGATGGCGACAAGGGTGCCATAGCTGCCGCTGTCTCCGGCGAGGCGGATCTTTCCGGCACGCGCGGCATAGACCGGGGTGCCCTCCGGCGCCGCCCAGTCGACACCATTATGCGGCAGCATCTTGTTGCGGATCGGGTGCATCCGCATGCCAAAGCCGCTGGTCTTGACCCCGGTCACCGGGATCACCAACCCGGCCCCCAGCCGCACACCTCCGGCCGCCGCCGACGTGCCTGCGGCCCCGTCATAGCAGCCAAAGCCGCCATCCGGTCCCGGCAGCGGGATCACGTAGCAGCGCATGTGCCCGGCGGGCCCTTCGATGCCGGCATATAGGATCTGCCCGGCGCGCCTGCCCGCCCCGGCGCCACCGCCCGGCGCCAGCAGCACCACCGCCTGATCGTCGCGCTCGGCCAGGCGCTCCAGGTCGAACTGGCGTGACATCATCACGATCAACTCCCCCGCCACGCCGGTCGCCACCCCGTTGCGCAGGGCGGTGGAATAGAGCGCATCCATCAGGCGCACGCTGCGCCCTGCGGGCTCCGGACTGGCGGCGCGGGCCGAGCGGCCGAGCAGATCCTGCTCTGCCCAGGGGTCGGCGGCGCGGGTGAACCGTCCCGGCCCGGTCTGCGCCAGGCTGGCAAGGTAGCGCTCGGGCCCGTAAAGCGACATCTGCAACAGCTGGCGCTGCGCTGCCGCCTCGGGGCGGGTGCGCCAGCGCAACGCCACCACGCTGCCCGCGGGCAGCGCCGCCTCCGGTGCCCCGACCTCGCGGACGGCGGCCGCCGCCACCCCTGCCGCCTGCCCCGCCGCAAAGCCACTGTCGACCAGCACCTCCTGCAAGGGTTGTTCGGCGTTGAGCACGATGATCTTTTCTTCGGCAAGGGGCGCGCGGCGGTCGGCGCGGCGGGCAAGGGCGACGCTGCTGTCGCGCGCTTGCGACAGGCCGCCACTGCCCTGAGCGGCGATGTCTTTGGCGTGATCCAGCGCCCGCCGCCGCTGGGCCTGAAACAGCGCGAAATCGTCGCGCCCGGACGGCAGTTGCAGCACCAGGTTGCGCCCCGGCGCCAGCAGGCTGTCCTGCACCACCGTCACCTGTGCCTCCTGCCCGGCTGCGGTCCGCCCGGGCAGGCCACCGGCGGGCAGCGGCACCTGGCGCACCCCGCGCGCCGCCCCCGCCTCCAGATGCAGCAGCATCGGCGCCCGACGCAGGTTCAGCATCGCCCGGCTGCGGGCCTCGGTTGCCGAAGGATCCGGCACCTCGGTCGGCACCATCGCCAGCTCTCTCGCACCGTTTGCGTCCTGCCGCCCCCAGAGCCACACTCCAACACTGGCCAGCGCCGCCAGGGCAACGCCTGCCCCCAGCCCCCGCAGCAGCAGGCGGCGCCGCCGTCGCTTGCGGGCCTGCGCGGTCGAGCGCTGAAACGCCGGATCAATGGTAAAATTCACCCGACGTCCCCTCTAGCGGAAGACCCCACCCAGGGCGGCCCCCGGGGCAATCTGCGTCTGGGCGGGCGTATTAGCGGGCGCCGATGTGCCAGAGGATGCCGCCGGCTGCCGCGTCGCTGCGGGGGTGCTGCTGCGCGGCCGCGCCGCCGCCACCGGCGCTGCACAGGTGACATCCGCCCGGCTGACAATATCCCGGAACAGCGGGATCTCTGCCGCCAGAGACAGCACCGGGCTGCCGACCTCGGCATAATAGCGCCGCACCGCTCCCTGCGACCCCGGTCCCCAGGCGCCGTCGATCCGGCTGGTGTAGCAGCCCATGCGCGCCAGCTCCTGCTGCAGGGCCTGCACCAGCACCGGCCCCGGCGGATCAAAAGCCCCCGCCTCCAGCAGCGAGGCATAAAGCTCCGGATCAGCCCCCCGCAGCTGGTTGCGCGCGGTCACGTCATCATAGCTGATCTCGCTGCCCGACAGATCCACGGTGTCCAGCGCCGCGGCGAAATTCGCATCACCCTCTTCGATCAGCCCGACAATGATCGAGGGCTCGGGCAGGCCGTCGGCCTGTGGCACCGCCGCCAGCTGAGACGGGTTCACCGGAGAGAAGATCACCACCGGCGCTCCGTCAGCACCGCCCCCCTGCGCCGGAGCCGTGGCAGACGAGGAGGCCGGCGCCCGCACCGGTGTCAGTGCCGCTGTAGCCGCCCCGCCATTCGGAGCGGGCTGGATGGCGACGCTGACCGGAGCACTGACCGGGGTGCTGACAGGCGTGCCGACCGAGGTGCCAACCGGGGTGATCCGAACCACATCGGTGATCGTCACCTGCTCGCGCGGACGCGCCGGAGCCGGATCAGCGACCGCCTCCACCGAGGCCTCCGCCGTTGGCGCTGCCGAGGGTGCAGATGCGCTCGACAGATCGCTCAGCTCCTCCAGCTGCCCCCGGCGCAGGAACGGACGCAGGCTCTGACCCGGGGCCTGCGCCGTGCCCGCCGCCGCCTTCAGCACATCGCTCAGGCGCTGTCCGGTCGGCGGACAGGCCGCCCCGGGCGCGGCACTGCTGGCAAGAACCAGCGTCACCTCCGCCGCCACCTCCAGATCCGGCAATGCGGTGGCTGCGCCCGCACCGGCGCAGTTTTCCACCAGCACCAGCACTTCACGCAAGCCCGCCGCCGCCAGCGGTGCCATCCGCGGGGTCAGGGGCACCGCCGCACCGTCGATCCGGGGCGCGGTTCCGGACATCGGCCCGGCAAAATAGATCACCAGCCGCTGCTGTCCCCGTATTTCCGTCAGCGCTGCCTCGACCGCATCCAGCCGGGCATTGCGCAACAGCACCGGCGTCGCCTGCGTCCAGCCGCGCAGGGCCTCGGCGGCATAATAGGCATCAGCAAAGGCCCGGCCCGCGCCGTCACCGGTATCGCCGACCACCAGCGCCGACCAGTCCTGGGCGGTCACGGGACCGGCACAGAGACAGGCCGCCAGCGCGCCACGCAAACAGGCGCCACGGCCAAACAGCCAAGAAATCCAGCGGGGAGCAAACGTCAAAATCAGCCTCGACGGTGAATAAAGAAGAACAGCGGGCGCGATGCCGCAACCATACCGTGCACGCGCACCAGAAGCGACCGTAACCTCACCTCAATCACGCGTAGAACGCAGAAAAAATGACCAACTGTCAGATTGCTGCGTGTCCACCTCGTGAAACCGCGCGTCCAGGAACCCCCGGGTCAGGCAATCCCCCTCGCCGCGAATTCTGAACCGGCCCTGATCCACGCACATCGGTGTCGCCCCGTCCAGCAGCGCCCGGCCAAAAACGTCCTTGGCAAACACATAGACAAATCGCGAGGTCAACCTCTGGCTGATGACCTCGGCACATTGGTTGGGGCCCACCACCCACCAGCCGGCGCTTTCAAAGCCGCCGTCCTCATACGAGGCGATCGCCACATTGGCCACGTCCAGCGTCTGGTTGCAGAAGGTAAACGCCGCCCGCGCCGCGGTGCCAGTGCCCAGCAGGATTACGCCGACACCGCAGGCCATCAGTGCCACAGGATTGAAAATCTTCAGCATTCCTTCACCATCAGACCTCAAGATACTCGCGGCGGCCAATCCCGGACGTGAGATTATGGCAACATGTGCCGCCCGCCGCAGACTGTTCGTTTCGCAATGGGCTGGCAATCCGGAAAATGAGGTCTACATTTCCGACATGGTTCGTTTGATTGCAATCACCGCTGGTATCGCCGCGCTCTCTGTCTCTGCCGGGCTTGTCCTGGCCTATGGGCACGGAATGATGTCCGGTCAGAGCCGTCTCAGCACGTTGCAGACGCTTCCGACTGCCCCGTCCGAGCCAGCAGGGATCGCGACACAGGCTTTGGTCGAGCCCACAGCCCAGCCGCAGCCTGCCGCGCAGATTATCGCCGCCCCGGCCCCCTCCTCTGCCCCTGAGGCGACCGCGGTGACACCGCGCGCCACCCTGCCGGAACAGCCCGCAGCGGTGCCGCAGCCCCTGACAGAGCCGCGCGCGCCGCTCTACCGTCAGGCCGCGCTGTCCGGCCAGCAGGAGTCCACCCGGCCACAACGGCTGCGCCAGGTGATCGATCTTGATGCGCAGGCGGCCCCGCTGCTTGCGTCTCCGGCATCCGCTGATCCAGCGCCCTCTGGGTCGACTTCGCCGCGGCCAAAAGCCCGCCCGTCGGGCGTTGTGGTTGCCAAGGCAGATCCGCTGCTGCCGGTCGCCCCGCAACGGGTGGAGCTGGCGTCAGACCACAGCCCGGCACTGGTGTCGCTGCCGCCTCAACTGGCGCGTCGCCCGGCCGAGACCCCCAGCCCCAGTTTCTTCATCGGCGTTTTCCGGTGATTCGCCCCTGACGGGCATCAATTTCCGAAATTTCCCGGTTGACCTGTAGGCGGTATTGTCGCCCAAATGGCCGCGATTTCACGAACAGACTCGTTGAGGGCAATATGGGCATTCTTTCCGCGGCCAGGGCCACCCTGCTGGCCACCGCATTTATCGCATCGCACACAACCACCGTCGCCGCGCAGGAGGCCACCGAGGCTGCTGACGCGTTTCAGCTCGACCTGAATTCGGTAACCGAGACCGGCAACGGCAGCTGCCGGCTGACCTATGTGGCGACCAACCAATCCACCACCGCGCTGGAGCGTGCCTCCTACCAGATCGCGCTGTTTGACGGTGAGGGCGTGGTGACACGGCTTCTGGTGCTGGAATTCGGCGCGCTGACCGAGGGCAAGACCAAGATCCTGCAATTCGATCTGGCCGAGACCGGCTGCGGCTCGATCTCGCGCATCGTGGTCAATGATTCCCCCGCCTGCGTCACCAGTGACGGCACCGCCAGCGATCTCTGCATGGCCGGGCTGGTGGCCAGCTCCCGCACCCCGATCCAGTTCGGTATCTGAACCGTTCCCTTTCTTTCCTGAATGCCCGGCCGCCTCCAGTGGCCGCGCCATGGAGTAGCTTCATGACCCAGTTCCGGGCTGATATGTTCGACCCGCTGACGCTGACCGTCTTTGCCGCCCTGGCGGTGATGTCGGTCACCGTGGTGTCCGTCTTCTTCTTCAAACTGCTGCAATTCTCGCGCCTGGGTGTGGGGCGGCGGCATCTGGCCGAGCAGATCATCAACACCTGGCTGTCCGGTCAGGCCGAAACGGCGATGCAGCAGGCGGCCGCCCGGCAATCGGTGCTGTCGCGCATTCTGCATGCGGTCTTTACCGGGCTGCGGGCGCGGCCCGGCGAAACCGCCTATGCCGAGGAACTGGGCCGCCAGACCGCCATCGCCGAACTCTCGACGCTGTCTGATCGCATGCGGCTTCTGGAGATCGCGGTGCATGCGGCGCCGATGATGGGTCTTTTGGGCACGGTGATCGGCATGATCGACGCCTTCTCCGTCCTGGCGCAATCCCAGGCCGCCGCCGATCCGGCTGCTCTGGCCGGCGGGATCTGGACCGCGCTGACCACCACCGCCGCCGGTCTGGCTGTGGCGCTGGTGGCGTTCTTCCTGACCAGTTGGCTGGATTCCCGCATCGAGCGCGAGCGCAACCTGATCGAGGTGCTGATCTCCGCCGCCATCCACGGCCGGGTCGATCAATCCGCACGCGTACAGGGCTGACCCGGCATGCATCTGAACCGGCTCGACCTTCCCGTCCGCAAGCGTCGGGTCAGTTTCACCCTGACCTCGCTCGCGGATGTGATGTTTCAGCTGCTGGTCTTCTTCATGCTGTCCTCCAGCCTGACCCCCTATGCGCTGCTGCCGCTGCAACACACCGATCCGGTGTCGGACCAGCGCGTCGGCACCGGGGCGGGGGCGGCTGATCCGGTTGCGGCGCAGCCCGGAGGGGCGACCTCCGCGCCGCTGTGGAACCTGGATGCGGATGCGCTGAACATCCAGGGCCAGAGGTTCGACTTCTCCGCCCTGCCCGATCTCGCCGCCGCCCTCGGCAGCGATGGCGGTCCCGCCTCGGTGATCCTGATCGTGCGGGCCTCGGCCCGGGTGCAGGATGTGGCCACGGTTCTGGCGCATCTCCAGGCCGCCGATGTCACCGCTGTGCAGATCAGCGCAGGGGGGCTGTGACCATGGCCCGCCGCGCCCCGCTCCTGCCGCCGCGCCCGCAGATGGTGCAGACCGATACCTCACTGGCGATCGTCAACGTCGTGCTGTTGCTGCTGCTGTTCTTCCTTGCCAGCGGGTCGCTGCTGTCGACCCGCGACATCCAGATCGACCTGCCCGCGACCGAGGAACTCGCCCCCGAGCAGCTGCCCAGCCCGCTGCTGGAAGTGCGCCCGGACGGCAGCCTGCGGCTGGATGGCGATGTCACCACGCTGGATCAGCTCGCCGCTTCCGTGCCCGCCGGCACCACCCTCTATGTGCTGATGGAACGCACCGCCCCCGCCCTCGATCTGCTGGACCTGCTTGCGCAGCCGGTGTTTGGCGATCTCAACATCACACTGGTCACCATCCACGAACAGGCGCAGACGTGAGCACGCTCCCCTATGGCCGTTCCGACTCCCGGGGCTGGATCTTCGCCAGCGGTGGCTCCCTCTTGGCGCATGCCGCAGTGGCGGCGCTGCTCCTTGGCGGGGTGCAGCCGTTTCTGAGCCTGCCCGACGCCGACCCGGACGGGCCGCGCTACACGGTCACGCTGCAACCGCTGGATTCCGACACGCTCGCCGGGCTGGAGCTGCGCGACGGGCTGGCCGGGGCCGAAGCCCTGGCGGAGAGCGCCACCGAAGTGCCGCCGCTGGAGCCGGTGGACAGCACCGAGGACAGCCTGTCCGCCGACCCCGGCCCGGATCCCGAGGTGCTGGCGCCGGAGCCGGAGCTCGACACGCCAGAGCCGGTTGTCCCCGAAACGCTGGAGGCCGAGGTCGTCCCCCCGGACCCCGCCCCGCCCGAGGCCGAGACCGCCACGCCGGTCGAGGCGGAGACCCTCGAACCGGAGCTGGAGACGCTGAGCCCGGTGGTCGTAGAGCCCGCCCCGCAGGACTCGCCCCTGTCGCCACTGATCCCCGAGGACAGCAACCCGCTGATCCCCGAAACCCTGTCGGCCCTGCCCGCCAGCAGCGCCGAGACGATCTCCGCAACCCCGGTTGCCCCGGTCGCCAGCGGCAGCACTCTGACCGCCGCCGCCGATCCACAGGGCGGCTTGCAGCCGGTCTCGCTGGTCGCGCCCGAAACCAGCGCCGCCCCGACGGCCCCGACCGGCGAGACCGCATCCGCCGCGCCCGCCCGTCCGGTGGCCAGCGCGCAGGACCTTGCCGTCGGTGACCTGATCCGCCAGATCCGCAACAACGGCGGTCCGGACTGCCTGCTCACCCTGCCCCGGCGCGATGGCGCAGAGGGCGTCGGCCTCGACATGATGGCGGCACAGGACACCGCCTTTGCCACTTTCTCCGACACCGTGCTGACCCAGACCGACGCGGCGCTGCGCCAGACGCGAACGCTGCTGGATCCGCGCCAATGCCCGGCGGTCGACTATGTGCGTGGCAACCGGGACTACCCGGCCACCCGCCTTGGCCTGCGCCTCGAAAGCCGCAGTGTTGCCAGTGGTGGACGGATCACCGGCGTGTTGCGTGGCACCGCCGGCAAATACGTGGCGCTGCTGCTGGTGGACAACAATGGCGTGGTTCAGGACCTGCAACGCTTCCTGTCGCAATCGGGCAATTTCACCCGCTTTGACGTGCCGGTGACCCGGGCCGGACCGCAACGCGACACCGCGCAGATGCTGCTTGCGGTCGCCAGCCCCAGCCCCCTGCGTCAGATCCGTGATCGCAGCGGCCGCCTGGCCGCCGATGTGTTCAGCGACCTGCCCGGCAGCCTCTCCGGTCGCGCCGCCCTGGCCATCGCCACCTTCGACGTGCGCTGAGGCCCCAAGGTCCCCACCACGACGGCGCGGCGGAGATCTCAGCGCCGCAATGTGTTCAGGTGATACGCCTCGGCTGCGGTCCGCAGGATTTCGGCGAGATGCTCTGTCGTCGCGCTCGACCGGTCGATCGGCGACAGCAGGCTGATGGTGCGATCCGCCTCGGCCATCTGCAGGGGCAGCACACGCACCTCGCTGCGGTGAATGCCTTGCCGACGCGCAAACAGGTCCGGGAGGATGCCGATCCCGGCACCGGTGGCCGCCATCAGCAGGATCGAGTCGAGGCTCGTGCCTTCGTAGTCGTCCGACACGATCGCCCCGCTCTGCCCCGCGATGCCGTAAACGATGCGCGCCAGACGGTGCCCGGTGTCAAGCGTCAGCAACCGCTGCCCGCCAAGATCCGCCGCCCCGATCCCCTCCCGTTCCGACAGCGGATGATCCTCGGCCACCGCCGCCCAGAGCGGCTCGACAAACAGCGGATGCTGCACCGTGTTGGGGTGGTCCTCGGGGGTGGAGATGATCGCGTCAAAGCGTCCGTTGCGCAGCCCCTCATCGAGGCTGAGCGTATTCTCCTCGCGCACGATGACCCGCAGATCGGGCTGCGCCTCGTGCAGGGCCTTCATCGCCTGCGGCAACAGATAGGGGCCAATGGAGGGCAGCACGCCCAGCCGCAGGCGCCCGCCAAAGGGCAGGTCCGACAGCATCACCCCGCGCAGCGTCTCGACCTCGGAGAGGATGCGGCGGGCCCGGGTGACAAACTCCAACCCGCGCGCGGTGGTCCGGACCCCGGCCCGGCTGCGCTCGAACAGGCGCACGCCGAGATCGGTCTCCACCGCCGCAACCTGGTTCGACAGGCTGGGCTGGCTCACGTTCAGCTTGTCCGCTGCAAGGCTGAAACTGGCGAGCTGGTGAACCGTGACGATATAGTCCATCTGGCGCAGGGTCGGACGCATGTATTCACCAAAGCTATTTTGCAGAGCAGTAGATTGTATTTAAGCTATGGATCGAAAGCTGGCAACAGGCGCAAAACCCTGTTCCGGAGACTCCCGCGATGCAAATACTCGACACCCTCCTCGGCAACCTGATGGTGCCGACGATCCTGTTCTTTGTCCTTGGGCTGCTGGCCGCCGTGGTGCGCAGCGACCTGTCGATCCCGGAGGGCGCGGCGAAATTCATGTCGCTGTACCTGCTGCTCGCCATCGGCTTCAAAGGGGGCCACAGCCTGGCGCAAAACGGTCTTGATACCGAGGTCTTTACCGCCATCGCCGCTGGGCTTGCGCTGTCCTTCGCGATCCCCTTCCTCGCCTATGCGCTGCTGCGCGGCATGACCCGGCTGAACGCGCTCAATGCCGCCGCCGTGGCGGGGCACTACGGGTCGATCTCGATCGTGACCTTCGTCGCCGCCACAAGCCTGCTGGACCTCACCGGGATCGCCTCGGATGGCTACATGGTTGCGGTGGCCGCGATGATGGAGGTGCCCGCAATCCTGTCGGCCCTGTGGATCGCGCAGCGGTTTGGCCGCGACGCCCAGACCGCCCATGTGCCGATGCGTGAACTCTTTGCCAACGGCTCGATCATGTTGCTGACCGGGGCGTTCCTGATCGGCGCGGTGACGCAGGACAAGGGGATGGAGATGATCGCCCCCTTCGTGGTGACGCCCTTCACCGGCATCCTCTGCCTGTTCCTGCTGGACATGGGTCTGTCGGCCGGCCGCAGCCTGCTGCGCAACCGGCACCTGCTGAGCGCGGGGCTGTTCGCCTTTGGCCTGCTGATGCCGATGATCGGCGCGACGCTTGCCATGGGCGCGGGTACATTGATCGGGCTACAGACCGGCAGCCTGTTCCTGTTGATGGTGCTGGCCGCCTCCGCCTCCTACATCGCCGTGCCCGCCGCGATGAAGATCGCCCTGCCCCAGGCCGAGGTCGGGATCTACCTGACGCTCTCTCTCGGCGTTACGTTTCCCTTCAACATCACCATCGGCCTGCCGCTCTACCTCTGGCTGGCCGGGCTGGTGTGAAGCCGGATCTGACAACGTGTCAAAGTGGAGGGGGCACAGGCCTCCTCCACCCGACCGCAGCGTCCGGCCCGCAAGCGCCGTGTCAATCGTCAGTCGCGCTCACCCGGCGCAGGGCACGGCCTGACGCAGTCACCCGCCAATAAACACATCATCAGAGCCATTGGCGACGGACCCGCCGCAATCAATGGCGTCGCCGACACGGCCCGCCGGTTTTCCATTGATAAACACGCTGCCAGATCCAACCGCCAGCGCCCGCCCATGCGGCGGATGCTTCGGCTTGGAATGTGCCTCAAAGGCATCTCCCTCGCGAAGCGCGGGTTTGCCGTTGATGCCCACATCACCGCTCCCGGAGGTGGCCGGTGTTGGCGGGAAGCCATCATGGCCTGATCCGATGTCGTCTTTTCGTCCCGCGGCTGGCATGCGCTGCACTCCTTGGATAATTGATTTGATTGCAAGACCAATGGTCTGGATGTGGTCAAAACGTCTTTGAAAATTGCCTTTGGCGCATCATCGAGGAAACTCTGCAAATGTTCAACATCAGGGTGTTTGTAGACGTCCTGGCCACACCCCACCCCGCAACCTTGTCTTCGATGTGGTGCAGGAGGCTGTTCCGGTTTTCAAGATCTCCGTCCGTTGGCCGGTCAAAGGCGCAGGACAGCAGACACCACCGCCATCCTCGCAGCAAGCCCCCGGAGCTCAACGGCGGTAGGGCGAGACCCGTCAGAGCGTGCGGAGATGGGGGCGATGCGCAGTGATCGCTCCCCACAGGCCGCACAGGTTGGCGCAGACCTCTCTGTCAGCCGCGCTTCACCGGGCCTGCGCCCGGTAGTCCTGCACCGGCAGGCCGCCGATCCCCCAATCGTCCAGTGCAACCGCGTCGATCACAACAAACGTTGTCGCCGGGCTCTTGCCCAGGATGTCCTGCAGCAGGTCGGTCACCCCCTTGATCAGCTGCGCTTTCTGCGCGGCGCTGGGACCGGCGCCGTCGGGGCCGCCTTCGCGGGTCACTTTGATGTTCACATAGGGCATCACTCAATCCTCTCGCGGCACATAGGAAAACACCTTGGTGACAATGCGCCACTCCGCACCGTAACGGACCAGGGTCAGGAGGTCGTGGAAGTCGCGGCCCATCATCGTCATCCGGGCGCTGACATGGGCCAGTCGGCTGCTCGCGAAGGCAATCTCCAGGATCTGCTCCTCTCGCGGGTCGCCACGTGCCGCCGGGGGCTCGCGCCCATCCACGCGGGCCATGTAGGTCTCAAGATCAAGATAGAGCTCATCCCCTTCGGTGGCGCAGACATAGGCCAGCTTCGGATGGAAGACCTTGCGCAGCTGGGTGCTGTCGGCCTGATGAAGCCCCTCGAAATAGGCCTCCATCACCGCGCCGATCTGGGTGTGGGCGGCGGGCGTCATTGGATCAGCCCCTCGGCGCGCATCGCCGCCTGCGCGGACGGTCGGGCGGCACAGCGGCCGACAAAGGCGGCCAGATTGGGCCAGCGGGCCAGATCGATACCGGTGAAATTGGCCCAGTTCGACACCACGAACAGATAGGCATCTGCCACCGAGAACCGGTCGTCGACCAGCCAGGCGCGACCATCCGCCAGCTGGGTCTCGATGAAATCGAACTTGCCCGCAACCGCGACCCGCGCCGCGTCCTGTTCTGCCTCGGACGTGCCCGCACGGAACAGCGGACCAAAGGCCTTGTGCAATTCGGTTCCGATCCAGTTGAGCTGCTCCTGCATCCGCGCCCGTGCCAGAGTGCCCGCTGTCGGCGCCAGCCCTGCGTCGGGGGTGGTATCTGCGATATACTGCAAGACAGCTGCGCCTTCGGTCAGGACAGTGCCGTCGTCCAGCCCCAGGGCCGGAACATAGCCCTTGGGATTGATCGCGCGATAATCGGCGCCGCTTTCGGTCCGGCCCGTCGCAGTATCGACCGCTTCGATTTCAAACTGACGGCCGGTTTCATGCAGAGCGATATGGCTGGCCAGCGGGCAGGCTCCGGGCTTGTAGTAGAGTTTCATGACAGTCTCCTGTGGTTATGATGTCCTCTGACTAGCCCTTGACATGATGGATTGATAATATTGTGTTCTCGTCATTATGATCGAAATACTCGATCATGTTGGAGGCCTATGAAACACGATCAGCTCATTGCCCTGGATGCCATTGTCGCGACCGGCACCTTTCGGGGCGCGGCGGACCGGCTGCACAAGTCACAATCCGCCATCAGCCATTCGATCCGCCAGCTGGAAGCGGAACTGGAGCTGGACCTGTTCAGCCGCGACGCCTACCGTCCCGTGCTGACCCCGGCGGGTGAGGTCTTCTATCGCGAGGCGTCCCGGGTGCTGCGGCAGATGCAGGGGCTGCGCACCACTGCCGCCCAGCTGCGCGCCCGCGAGGAGCCGGAGCTGACCCTGGCCGTCAGCGCGACACTGGACCTCGATCCTCTGTTGCCCGCGCTTGCAGAGACCGGCCGGCGCCACCCGGTCACCCATCTTCGGCTGCGGATGGAGATGATGGGAGGTCCGATTGCCCGGTTGATGGAGGGACAGGCGGATATTGCGCTCGCCTCCCTCGAGGGGGTGCCCCTGAACGACGTTGAGGCCGAACCGGTTGCAGAGGTCACGATCCGGCCCGTGGCCAGTCCCGGCCTGGGCCTGCCCACCGGTTCCCGCGCCTTGGCCGCCTCCGAAATGCAGAGCCATGTCCAGGTGGTCGCCGCCGGCACGGGTGGCGCGACCCACGATCAGAGCCGCGACCTGCTGCCCGGCGGGCTGAAATGGACCGTGTCGGACCTGGCCGCCAAGAAGAAGGTGATCCTTGCCGGTCTGGGCTGGGGCGGTTTGCCCGATCACATGACAGAGGCGGAACGGCGATCCGGCGCTTTGCTGCCCTTGACTGTCGAGGGGTTCCCGCCGCGCCGGACCGTGATTTTCAAGATGAGGCGCCGGGATCGCGCCGTGGGTGTTGTTGCCGATGAGCTCTGGAACCGGCTTGGACAGCCAAGCCCGCCCGCAGCGGACACGGGGCCGGAACGCCAGCGCCGATGACACGCGCGTTTGCTGCGGGCGGGCACACCGAGCACAACCGGCGCAAAGAGCCGCAGCGAACGCCGGGTGCCCAGCGCTCAATGCGGACCATGCCATTCACCGGGCGCTCATTTCCCCCGCCAGGAAGGGGTCAGGGCTGTCAACCTCCTCCAGCCTTCTGCCGTTGATCAGCCAGAACCGGTTGCCAACGTTGCGCAGGAAACTGCGGTCGTGACTGACAAGCAGGCACGACACGTTGTGCGCAATCAGCTCTTCCTCAAGCGCTTCTTGCCCATCGATATCCAGATGATTGGTTGGTTCATCAAGCAGGTAGAAGTTCGGGTTCTTCAGGCGCAGGATCAACATCGCCAACCGCGCCTTCTGCCCGCCAGACAGGGCTGCAATCCGGGTATCCTGCATCTGTATGTTGACCCCGGCCCCGGCCAGGACACCACGCGCCCTCTGGTCACCGATGTCGAATTGTCCGGTCACCGCAGTCATGGGCGTGTCCCGGTCTGACAGCTGGCTCAGATGCTGATCCGAATAGGCCGGAACAACCGACGGCGCACATTTGACCGGCCCCTCCTGCCCCGCCAGAGCCTGCTGGATCAGAGTGACCAGCCGCGTCTTTCCAGTGCCGTTGGCCCCAAGTAGCACGATGCGATCACCCGGAAGGATCCACTTCTGCCCGGTGCTGTAGAGCAGCTGACGCTCTGGCGTTTGCACCGGCACGTCGTCCAACGTCACCAATGCCTTGGCATGGGTGCCGCTGTTGGCCAGCTTGATGTCGCCCGCGCTGCGATCCTGATGGGCGGGGCTGGCAGCGGCCTCAAGCTTGTCGGCGCGGGCGTTGAGCTGCTTTGTTTTGGTGACCAGAAGGTCAGAGCCCGAATTGATGCCGATATTCTTCAGCTTTGCGGCCTGCTTGCGCAATTGTTGCGCCTTGTTCAGATCATTTTCAAAACGCCGCTGATCCGTGGCGTCGGCCTCGTCGAGCGCGGCGCGGGCTTTGGTGAACGGCAGCGCAAATACACGCGACCGCTCGGCACGCAGGAACAGCGTTCGGTTGGTTGTGGCGTCCAGAAAGGCCCGATCATGCGAGGTGATCACAACCGAGACATCCCGCGGCAGCTGCGAAAGCCAGTCCTGCAACAACCCGATACGCCTCAGGTCCAGATGGTTGGTTGGCTCATCCAGCAACAGAACATCGGGTTCCGTGATCCAGGCCGCCGCAAGGAGCGCCGTGCGCTGCCAGCCGCCGCTGAGCTCTTTCAATGGCCGGTGTTGCAGCTCGTAAGGGATGCTGAGATCCCCGAGAACAACATCCACGCGCCAGCTCTCATAATCGGCCTGCTCGGGTGGGAGCGCGCCCAACACATAGTCGTAGAGGGTCCGGGAATAGGCCTCATGCGGAACATATTGCGTCACATATCCGACCCGCACCCCGCGTCCGCGCACGATGGTGCCGCCTGTGGGCTCGGCCACGCCGGACAAACAGTCCAGAAGCGAGGTTTTCCCGCGGCCATTGGCAGCAACCAGCCCGATGCGGTCGCCTTTGGAGATGGTCAGGTTCAGGTTTTCAAAAAGGGGCGCGCCCAGGACAACGCTCAGGGCGTTGATATTCATAACAGTCATCGAAATCTCTGCTCATAGATCAGGGTGCCGCGGTGCGGCTCTGGGCAGACCGATTGAGATGTTATGCCTCAGGCCCGCCCTGCAAACGAATTCACAGGGCGAAACGGGGACCATGCTGAAGTCGGCGGATGATACGCATGTTCAGCTTGTGCCCTCCCGTTGTGGATCGTGACTTTTCCGCCTGAGCTTAGAAAACATCGCCCGGCGCAGCAAGGGCCTGGCACAAAAAAGCCGAGGTTGCCCGCGTTGGCGCTGGAAGAGGCGCGCGGGTGCTGCAGGACCGCCAGCACCCTGCCCTCCCCCGATCATCACGTTTTGCACGGGCACTGCTCTGTGTTCAGAACTCCAGTATCTCGTCATCTGCCGGAATCCACAGGCGCTCGGTCATGCCGTTGCGCGCGGCAAAGTCCCGCAACGCAGCGCGGGACAGCACGCAATGGTTCACGGTTTCCATGTGGCTGGCGATGATCTGCGCCGTGGGCGCCGCATCATGGACGGTCTTGACGTCGGCCGCCCCCATGATGATCGACCCCAGCCCCGGCACCTGCGCATCGCCTGCGGCGAGCACGATCACATCGGGTGCGAACATGTCCAGGTTTGTCGCAACCATCTGGTTCCAGACGGTGTCCCCCGCGAGATAGAGCGTCTTTTCCCCCTCGGCGCGGAAGACGACGCCCATGACGCTGCCCAGACGTTCAGCGCCGTAGACATAGGCCTCGTCCGAACCATGCTGGCCGCGCGTGCGCGACAGCGTGATCTCGCCGAACCGGGTTTCGATCCCCAGCGGCCGCACATCGGTAAAGCCCATGGCCTTGATCAGCTCGGCATCCGAGTAGTTCTGCACAAAGACCGGCTTGTCCCGCGGCAGCAGCGCCACGGCGGCCGCGTCGAAATGGTCGGGATGCAGATGTGTCACGATCAGCGCATCGAAATCGAGAATTCTGTCCATCGGCGTGCGCAGCGCCACGCGCGGGTGGCGGATCTCGCTGTTCACCGTGCCCTCAAAGCCGGGATAGGCGTCTTTTTCGGCCAGGTAGGGATCAACAAGAAACCGCTTGCCGCCGAAGGTCACGGTCAGGGTAGCGTTGCGGATCTGGTGAATTTTCATGGTCTCACTCCAAGTCTGAGGGCGATGTGGCGCATCGCGTTGGCCGCGGCGATCTGGTCCGATGGCGGGGTGCCACCGGGCCAAGACCTGCTTTGAATGTCGAGGGCGGTCAGGCCCCGTTCGACGGGGTCTTGTCCGTCTGCGTCTCTCTTGACGTCAAATTGGCAGCGGCGTAGGCCTGTCACCATTGGCGCAATCGACATTAAAGAGGGTGATATCGACAAATGGGAGAGGTGAGGATCGGCATCGTCCTCTACCCTGGTGCGCAGCGCTCTGCCGCCATGGGGCTGGCAGACCTGTTTCAGGTCGCCGCACGCATGACCCCGGAACCACAGGAAGACACGCGGGGGCTTCAGGTCCGGATGATCGAGGCGATGAGCAGCACGGCCGCCGACACTGCGCCGGCGCTGCCGGAGCCGTCCGGTGATCCCTGGCACGTGCTGATTTTGCCGCCCTCGCTCGACGCGCCGATCCGGGCCGAAACCGCAGCCCCCCTCGCCGATTGGCTGCGCCGACACCACGCAAACGGTGCGATCCTGGCCTCCGTCTGCGGTGGGGCGTTCCTCTTGGCCGAGACCGGATTGCTGAGACAGCGCGCGGTCACCACGCATTGGGCCTATGCCGATGCCTTCCGCGACCGCTTTCCAGAAATCGATCTGGACCCTGATCGTCTCATCATCGATGGCGGTGACATCATTTCGGCGGGTGGGCTGATGTCCTGGACCGATCTCGGGCTCAAGCTGGTCGACCGCTTCCTCGGCCCCCTTGTCATGTCAAAGACAGCGCGGATGATGCTGGTCGACCCGCCGGGGCGGGAACAGCGCTATTACAGCGGCTTCGCCCCGCGGCTGACCCATGGCGATGCGCCGGTCCTCAAGGTCCAGCATTTCCTGCAACGGCACGAGGGCAAGGAGGCGCGGCTTGCGACCCTGGCGGCAGAGGCCGGGCTGGAGCAGCGCACCTTGCTGCGCCGTTTCCGCAAGGCCACCGGCCTGACGACCACGGAGTACACCCAGCGCCTGCGCGTGGCCAAGGCGCAGGAGCTGCTGCAATTCAGCCGCCACCCTGTCGAGCGTATCTCCTGGGAGGTGGGCTATGCCGACGCCGGCGCGTTTCGCAAGGTCTTCCATAGGATCGTCGGGCTGACACCGGGCGAATACCGACATCGGTTTCACGCATAGCGAACCGTTGCCCTGAACCGGAGCGGCACCTCGCACGATAGGTGTCGTGCCAATCCGCAGCAGCCGCCCTTCACCGGCGGCGGGTGTTGCGCCGATGTCGGTCTTGCGATCTGCGCGCGTGTCGGCCTGTCGCCGGGATCCTTCCCGACGCGCCGCCGGTTAGACCAGTTCCGCCCGCAGCCCCCGCAGTGCGCGGCGCAGGCCAGTGGTGACATTCACGCGCAGGAACGGGTTGTGTTCGACCAGCTGGATCAGCGGATGCCCATCCAGATCGGCCAGATACTGGTCAACCAGCCCCGCCGATTTCGACAGCAACGCCCCGCGCGCGCCCGCGTCCGGGGCCGTCAGCGCGGCGTCCAGCGTGTCCAGCAGGCGCGCGTCGATCACCTCCAGCACCCCGTGGACCTTTGTTGCGATGCCCGCCATGTCACGCGCATCATCGGCCTCCTTGAAGGCTGCGACCATCGCCGCTTCCAGCTTTTTCAACTCCGCCGCCACGCGCTTGCGCTCGCCGTCCCAGCCCAACCGCGCCTTTTGCAGCGCCACCAGGCTGATCGCCCCCGCCAGCGGCGCCGTGCTCATGGTGTCGGCCTCCGGGAGGTCGCCCCCCGGTGCGTCGATACGGGCCGCCTCAACGCCGGTGGCTTCCGGGACCGACAGCACGAAACGGCGGATGAAATCCGCTTGGGTGTCGTTCAGCCTGTCCAAACTGGGTGCCATGTTCACTCTTCCCCTGCCGTGCCTCAATACGCGCCATTCAGCTTCTGCATGAAGATCCGCTTGACCTCATCCGAGGGTTGCCCGGTTTCCCGGATCACCACCAGATTGTCATAGAGCAGATCCATCGGCACCTCCCGCCCGCCCAATCGCAGCTTGGGGTCGGGCAAACGCTGGAGCCCGGCCTCCCGTGCATGGGCATAGGCAAAGGCGCGATCAACCAGCGCCCGGCGGCTGTCCGCATCCTTGAACTCGGGCGATTTGTAATCGAGCTTGCTCCAGCGCAGCCCAAGTTCGACTTCGTTCAGGATCCGGTCCTTTCGGAACGCGCTGTTTTCATGGGGATAATCGACTTCGGCGCGCAGCGCGGCCTGCAACAGCTTCAGCCCGTCCAACTGCGCCGGATCGAGAACACCGCGCAGCATGTAATACTGTTCGTCCGCACTCCAGTCATCGGCAGCCTGACGGGCGATCCCATACATCGCCTCAGCGCGGGCTTCGCGCTGACGTTCATTCTCGGCGCGCAGCGTTTTCAGGGCAGTGTCGGCCTGTTCGAACCGCGCGCGAGAGAGCTGCGCATCGCGGATCAGCCCCTCGGCCACATGTCGGGCCTCCTGCGCCGCCCCAACAGCCTGTGCCGTGTCATGTTCATGGCCGGACACCATCAGGTTGCGCTCTTCAAAGTCCTGCCTGACCTGTTCAAACGCGTAATAGGCCTGATCGACGTCGGATTGGGTCGCCCGACCCTGACTGGCGGCCAGTTCGGCCTCATGGATCATCGCCTGGGCGCGGTCGTGGGCCTGTGCCGCCTCCTGCTCGAACCGCGCGCGTTCCGCAATCACGTAGTCCTGCATCTGCCGGGCGGTCTCTTCGGCCTCATGTGCGCGTGACTCGGCCTCGCTGGCGATGGCATCATCGATCACGGCCTGACCGCTCAAATCCGCCGCCCGGCGTTCCGCTTCCAGCTCGCCGGCCAGCGCCTCGGCCATGGCGCCAAGCGCCTCCATTGCACCCTGGGCCCGGGCAAAGGCCGCCACCCGGCGCATCAGCTCGCCGTCGACCACAAGATCGTCCGGCAGGTTCTTGAGTTCGCCGAACACGAGGGTGCGCATCAGCCGGCTCTCGTCCGTCATCCCGCTTTGGTCCGCAACCCGGTACAACGCGTTATCAAGCGCGTCCTGTTCTTCTTCGGTCAGGCTTTCCCAGTCATGGCTGGTGTTGCACTTGGAACATTCGAAGCGCAGATTATCCAGATCGTTATAGGCGATCTTGGCATCCTTGAGATTGGTGACACCCTTGTTTTGCAGATGCAATTTCCAGACCGTCTTGTGCCCCATATGCATCGAGGAGCCCTCGGTGAACCGCTGACAGGATCCGCATCTGAGGTAGGTGATCTGCCCGACATCACCAACCAAGCCCAGACCGTTCCAGACGCGAAACAGCGCCTTGCGCGTGTCACCGAACCAGCCGAGGCTCTTGCGCGTGAGCGTCGCCAAATCGATGGGTTTTTCCTCGTCATTGTCGATCCGGGGCGGCAGCGCCGCCGTGCTGATCTGCGCGCCGGTCGTCATCTCGCTGGCCTGCGGTGCGCCCTCCTGTCCGGTGGGGACAAATTTGCGATTGGCGTGGCGCTGGAACTCTTGCGGCGTCATCTGCTTGATGGCGTCAGGCGCGAACCCGCCTTCGCGGATGAATTTCACCCGCGCCAGCATCGCCAGTTTGATCTCCGGGTCCAGCCCCTTGGCAAATGGATCACCTTCCTCAAAGGCATGGGACTCGTTGCAGACCGCATGCTCCCAGCGCAGGTTTGACGGATCGTTGAACAGCGCGATCAGGGTGCGGGTGGAAATCGTGTTGGCCTGCTGGGCGCGCATCGCCGCCTTCACATGCTCCTTCCAGGTGGTGATATGGCCGATGTGCATCGTCGCCGCCTGACCAAGGCATCCGCAGGCCTGACAGATGACATGCAATTGCGGCTCAGCGTTCACATCGACCAATTGCGGCTGATAGATCTTTGACTGGCGGCTCCAGCGCGCTTCCATCTCCGCCTTGGTTTCGTCGGTGAACGCAGGCCGGCCCCGATAGGCATCGATATCCTCAAGAGTGAATGTATTCTTCCCCAAAAGATGTCTCCCGATGGCTGGGGTCAATGCGACGTCACGCCGACGTGTGTCTGAAAAATACGTGCAACCTGTGCACGAGTGTCGCGCTGTTTCGCTCTGCGATCAAGCCCGCTGTGACAGACCTGGCCCGGCTGCCGGTGCCACCCCACGCCAGCGATGCCAACAGGAAGAAACGCATCGCCGCGCCATCCGGGATGCATCAATTAAGGGAGAGTGATTTTGCGGACGGTTGAGCACATCTCATCACCGGGACGCGCGCATCAGCGTTCCTGGCCTTCGACCATCGCTATCAGAAAAAGGAGAATGGTGGGTGATAAGAGATTTGAACTCCTGACATCTTCGATGTGAACAAAGAACCTTGAGGCCAAGGTACTGATTTTTGGCCCAAGGCACTCTTTTCATTGGACATGAAATCACGGTCTTTCAAATCAATTTCGGTTCAACCAAGTTCAGTGAACCAAGGAACACTTCGTCGGGCCTCGCGTATACTGCGCAGTTGGAAACGAAAAAGCCCCGCACTGCGGCGGGGCTTATCAAGCGTTGTGAGAGTGTCCATTTCCCAAAATGCTTCGAGAGAGACGGGAATCTGCTCTCAGCTCTAGTCTGGCACAGGCCGCCCGAAGCACAGAGTTAAAAGCACATCATTCGCTTGTTCGAGAGCAAGTGCCGCAGTCAGCCAAAAAAGACATCGGTTCTGCACGTGCATCAAATGGCCCGACCTAAAGGCCCGGCGAGTCACGGGAAGCGATCCTTGGCTCCGGATGCGAACATTCAAGCCAATATCACAAAAGCGGATCTTTACCTTGCGCACTACTCTCCGAATCCATTTGCCAAAGACCGCGGCGCGAAGCGCACCAAAATACGGTGACACTCTTCGATCAGAATGAAGTTTAACAAGTCGAGCGGACAGCGTTTGAACATGATCTTCACGTCGCAGGTTGAGAAGTGCCGAAACATCTTGAAGAGAATTTTGGCCTTCAACAGCATCTTGGGACCATCTGTCCCGACCATTCTTACTGCTCGCAATTTCGCTAATGACCAACACCAAGTTGGAAATGAAGGGCTGACAAACGATACCCAAAAGGTGCATGCTAAAGTTGTAATGAACGCAGGTCCGAAACCGGGGATAGAGATTCTAATGGAATTTGATGTCACGATACCTGAACCAGGGCTGGACAAGGACAATTTCATGCGGTCGGTTATTAGGGAATTGGCTGGGATACTTGAAGAGACCGTCGGAGAGCAGGAGGCCTCGGCCTATGTCAATCATGTCGGCCTGTTGATTGGACGAGCGCTGAATCAAGCGTATCGGGCCGCCTGCGGCACGGAAAGGCTCGATCCAGCGCAGGTCGCATCGGCGCTGGTACACCTGAAGAAACGGATCGACGGCGGCTTTTCAATCGAAAGCATCGACGACGAGGCGATCACTCTAGTCAATTCGGCCTGCCCGTTCGGCGACAAGGTCATCGGTCGCCCCTCCCTTTGCAGGATGACGGCCAATGTTTTCGGCCATATTGCGGCCGAGAACCTCGGGTATGCCCGCGTTGGCATCGAGGAAGCGATCGCACGCGGCGATGCACGGTGCCGCGTAGTCGTGAACCTCAAAGAAACCAAGGACGAGCCGCAGAGAAACGAGACCGATTTCTTTGGCGCATCTATCTGAGTATTGCCCATGTCGCGAACGTTGTCCCTATCGCTTCAGCAAGTCGTTGCCTTGACTGACGAAGCGCTTGCGGTCGTCGAAGCGGGATCGCACATGCTGCTATATGCAAGCCCTCGCGCCATGGACTTGCTTTATGTCGCGAGCCCTCCCGACGCCACCTGTCGGTTGACCGATCTGCTCAATTGCGATGATGGGCATCTGCTCCGTTTCCTCAACGATGCGGCAACCGTCACAAGCCCACTGATTTCCCGCGTCCGGCGACTGTCAGACGGAGCCGCGCTGACGGCAAAAGGGCAACGTGTCGCTGGGGAGGACGGTCGGCCCTTAATCGCAGTGGCGCTTAAGGCGGATACGGAGCTGTCTCGACGCTTTAGACTGTTGGCCGACAAGATCACAGCGCTCGACCTAGAAATCGAACACCGTAAAGCGGTCGAGTCAGAGCTTTCACGCAACGCTCTGGCGCGGGACCGGACGCTGGTTGCGGTTCGGCATATTGCGGAGATCGAATCCGGCGACCCCGCCAGTCTGAATCACGCACTGGACGTACTGTGGCGAGCCTGTGGCTGCCCTGGCGCTGCGGTCATCGGCGTTGAGGCCGGACAGCTTCTGCTGCGAGCCTTGAATGGCCGACTGGCGGGCAGCTTCGACATGAATGCCTCCCTTTGTCTGCCCATGGGACTGGCCGATTTCTGGGATATGCCTGAGGCCGACCGCGCTGAAACGTTGCGCTCGGCCCTGGACGAGGTCGCGAAGACGCCATGCGACCTGAGCGATCTCACGGTCTGGCCGCTGTTCGTCGGGTCCGAAGCAAAGTCGTGCCTCGTGTTGCAGGGTCCCTGTGAGTTCCCAACCGAAGTCGAGATCTTATCCGAAGCTGTGGCAAGTCTATTGAGCCGTGTCAACGTCGAGACCGAACTGAGGCATGCGCAAAAGTTGCAGGCGATCGGTGAGCTGACCGGCGGGATTGCACATGACTTTAACAACATTCTTTCGGTGATTCTGGGGAATGCTGAGCTCATTATCGATGGGATCGAGAAAGATCGTCCGGAAGCGCTCGAGATGGAGCTCGCCAATGCGATCCGCGACGCAACGCTGCGGGGGGCAACGCTGACCTCGCGGCTGCTGTCCTTTGCCCGCAAGCAACCGCTGATGCCGCAATCGCTGTCGCTCAACACGGTCCTGCGCGACCTCGATCCGCTGCTTCGACGTGCCTTGGGAGAGATCGTGGATATCGAGGTGGTCTGGGCTGGCGGGCTGTGGAAGACCCGCCTCGATCAAGGACAGTTCGAGAATGCGTTGCTGAACCTCGCCGTGAATGCGCGTGATGCGATGCCTGATGGCGGTCGATTGACCATCGAAACCGCGAATACCCGACTTGATACGGAATATGCCGCGCAGCATTTGGAAGTGACGCCGGGCCAGTACGTCATGATCGCGGTTTCCGATACCGGGACGGGCATGACGCCGGACGTCATCCGCGAGGCATTCACCCCATTCTTCACGACAAAGGGCGTAGGTCAAGGCAGTGGGCTTGGCCTGAGCATGGTCTTCGGCTTCGTAAAGCAATCCGGCGGTCATGTGAAAATTTACTCTGAGCCCGGGCAAGGCACGAGCGTCAAAATGTACTTTCCTCGTGACACTGCGGCTTCTGGAACTGGATCTGGAGAGCAACTTGCTTCGGCGGCCCTGCGGGCAAGTGCGAACGGTTTTATTCTGCTGGTGGAGGACGATCCGCATATACTGCGTTATGCCGAACGCACGCTGATATTGCTGGGATACGAGGTGGACACTGCGCTCACAGGTGATACCGCCGCTGAACTGCTACAGTCACGATCCTATGACATCCTGCTCACCGATGTCATTCTGCCTGGGAGCTTGAATGGACGGCGCCTAGCAGATCTCGCATACGAACTCTGGCCGACGATCAAAGTACTCTTCATGTCGGGCTACACGGAAAATGCAATCGTCCACAACGGACAGCTAGACCCAGAAGTCGAACTGATATCGAAGCCCTTCACGCGCGACCAGCTTGCGCGTCGGCTTCAGAAGCTAAGGAAACAGTGAATCCGGTTTTTTGATTGCCGCAACGCGCTGAATAGGGGTGATATAACGATGCGACTCTATGTGGCCGATGATAATGAAGAGTTCTCGCAATTCGTGTCGCGTGTCGCAAAATCGGATGGTTGGGCAGTGACGACCTGTGCAAACGGTGCCATGCTTGCAGCCGCAGTAGCATCCGAGGATGGGCCGGCGCTTATGATCGTAGATATCAACATGCCCGAAGTCGACGGGATCCAAGTGATCGAAGAGTTGAAGTCGATCAATAGACGCTTGCGCATTCGCTTTATAACAGGAGGTTCACACAGTTCTGCACTTGCAGCACGCATGATTGCGGAAGCACGTGGACTTGAGTCGGGGCGTTTCATCACGAAACCAGTCGGAATCGATAAGTTGAAAGCGATTTTGCGAGAAGAGGCGGTGCATCTATTCGAGTGATTCATCAACCTTAGATCTCAGGTCAGTAAGTCAGGTCCCGGGTGTCAGACACACTTGGATGTAGATTGCAGCTATTGACCGAGCTCATGATCGCGGTCGGGCTCAGAGGGCCCGTTAGATCATTGAACGAAGCCTTTGCCGTGCCGCTCCTCAGAAATTGTAAGGAAGTCGGGCAACCGTTTTGGACTAATCCTACTAGGCTGCGGCGTAACCAGCGTGAGCATCATGCCGCACAGTAGATCACGGGCTGTTTAGAATGTTGCGGCTCGGATGATTGCCCGTTTGGGTGACGCTGCCGGTCAACGCGAAGATCCATTCGGCCGGTCAGACTAGAAATCGTGCCCGATCACCTCAACTATGCAAATAGACGCTATATGCGCTCCGCGGCCCCCGGCGCATCCCGTAGCATCACGTGAGGTAGCTTAGTCATGCCCAGGGTCCGCTTCCGGGAAGAAGACCCTGGAGCTTCGTACGCGCAGCATCATTGGCCTAGAAACTTCAGTCTATGGCCGCTTCAGGCTGCTAGCCATCACATGCGGAACCGGGGCCTTTTCTGCGGATGTAGCTACGGCCTCGGTGGATTTCTCTTTTTTGTTGGCGTGGATCTGGCCTGCTACCGCCTACTAAGCCAACAGCAGGCCAAAACCTCGTAATTTTTGTTCCGCGTTGCTCAACGTCCTCAAAGAGACGTGGCTCCCGTTTATTCAGAGCTATGGATAGTGACGTCGGAGCCTAGAATTTCCGACATCCGGTTGAAGCAATCTCACCGGGTTCGACAGGGTGCCCAGGTTGCGGATTGAGAATAACTGGCTGGATACCTGTAATGTGTCGCATGCAGGCGTCGACAGACGACTCTGCCATCCTTCTACCACCGACGTAGATGTCGATCCAATCGTGGCCTTGGTGCCCCGAGTGGCAAGGACCGTCCTGTGGTCGATTCCCGTCACCGCAAAGATCTTCCACAATGGCGTACTTTCGCAATCTCTTAATATAGAAGCGAGTTCCTGCTGGATAATCCATAATACTACGCCCCCCCTGTTTTACGTGCCCAACAGCGAGAGTGATTGGGTCGGAGAAAGTTCCGGTTCCTCCAGCTGAGCGGTGTATCACCGGACGGGCGATCTGGGCCGAACCGCGCGGCGTATTATCCCAGTAGCTGTAACCCGTCAGATATGCGTTCATGGGCGTCTCTACAGACAACGTTGAAATGTCACGATACCCGAGCGTCGTGCTCGCTCGGTTGACAACATCCAGACTGTGAGAGCGGTAGTTGCCGCAAGCAGCCAGCAGCGCCAAGCTCAGGACCGGCACGAATTTTAGTTTCCGCGATATGTTCATTGGTTACCCCTAACCGGAAGGAATGGAACTTGTGCCGTTAGCTTGATGAAGACTGCAGGCACCCTTATCGGTAGACATTCCTGGTTTCTGAGGGGCTAAGTTTCCAAAATAGATACAATGCAATTTATTTAAATTATTGAAATCTACCCAATCAGCAAAAAAGGTGACCGATAAATTACCGCGAACGTAAAAATATAAAAAATTCAAAAACTAACGCAAATGGCAGAATGCGCACATATATGGTGCAACAATCAGAAACGCAGCCTAAATGTAGGCCCGCCCTATCAGTGGCATCGGTTCTTTTTATGCTGAACTAAGTGATGGCATCCACATCACACGCGATGCGTGTCTATGCGCAGCATTGGTTATCACTTTGTTTACCACTTTCTCAAATCCTAGGTCGTGCGCTTACACACCTGGGGACATTGTTATGTGTGCAAAAATCACTTCCAAAACCGCAAAAAAGTTCTTTGAGAAAGTTCATTGGTGGGGGCCGAGAACGCCTAGCCTCTTGAAGAGTAGACACCCTCCTCACAGAACAAGAGATCGGCGAACGCTATTCACAAGAAAGCCCGAAACACCAATCGCGCCAGAATTCGACACTGCTGTAAAATCGGCAATCCTGAACTATGAACAAGTACTAGCTTACACTTTTCTGTATGCATCAGAGCAGCTTACAGACTTTGACAAGCGATATAACCTCTCGAATGCCAAGACCAGAGCGGACCGGCAGTCAGTACTTCATGCTCTGCTTGAAGCTTCCCTTCACATGGGTTCCACGCAAGATCAGCAAGCCTAGCTTCTTAAAGGTTCCGTTGAAATGTTTAAGTTCTACTCTCCGTGTGGAGTGATTGGCCTTTCTCGCTACGAGGATGGTCGAGATCTTCCTGAGCGCTTTAAAGCTGGCAATCGTGAAACCATACCTCTCGGAACCTGGTCCGGTGAAGAGTGGTTAGCTACAATGCTCACACAGCTAGTCGAAGAAGAGAATCTAGACCTAGATAGACTGATGTCGCACCTAGCCACCATGGGTGTACACGATATGGGTTAGCGCTAGGCAAGCAGCTAGTAAGTTGCCTAAAGTACGAGGGCCAACAACGGAAGCAGCCCCAGAGCAATTGCTGCGAACCCCAAGCCACCATCGTCATCATCAAACTCTTCATCTGGTTCAGGTGATGGTTCATCCACAGGAGGTCCATCACCTGGAGATAGCATAAGGGATTCGATGAGTGCTTCGGCGTCATAGACTCCCTCAATCTCTCCGACTTCATCTTCCGCTATCTCTACTGCTTCCCAGTACACCTCCATCTCTTCGGCCCAAGTAGGCTGGGAGATAACCACCCGCATGACTTCCAAGCTATCGAGATCGGCGTGCAGAATACCATTATTGAATATTTCGCTCTCGATTTCTTCGGAGGACGCTTCTTCAACGGTAGCGTTTGCATTCCTACTACCAGGAGCATCCCCCTGCTCAACACCAAGGTAGGTTACCGATATGTTCTCACCACCACTTAAAACCCCCGAAAGATCGAAGTCGTTTGACGTAACCTCTTCAGACTTCGATGTTAGAAACAGTACCAGCTCGTCCGGGTTTCCGAATGCATGCACATCGATTGTGGAGGAAGAGTACTCGGTTTCTGAGTTCTCCGACCCCACCAAATCTATGGATCGGTTTCCGGGCAAGCTCTCTTCCATCAAACGAAACATCTCACCGCCGACGGTGAGCTCGTCGTGCTCAAAACCGGAGCTTAGAGCGTTTCGGGTGTTTTGAAGTAGCGGCCAAGCGTGAGCAGTGTCGACGCCATGTTCAGGAAACTGCTCCAGAATTTCCAACATTTCATGCGCTTGTCGCAAGCCATAGTCGGTGTCGGGATCAAGAGAAGACGTGGATTTCAAATTCCACTCAGTTACATATGAGTCGAGGTCTTCGTTCCTCGCGAGCCAAGTATTTTCGACAAGTCCAGTCGAGAAGTCACGCATCTCAGGATTGAGTTCACCCCTCGTATAGATATGAGATGCAACTCCGTCGATCTGCTCGATTTCCTGATCGTCGAACTCATTCATGATGAGCGCATTGTTAACTTTTGACCAGTTGATCTCTCCACTTGAAAAAGTGAAACCTTCGCTAAAGTCTTGACTGTATTCTTCGGACAACGCGCTCAAAATCTCTTCTGAAGTATCTAAGTCGTCGTAGGAGCTGTCCAATCTAGCAAAATCGAAGTTTGTGCCTGCCTGTACGACAATATCGATGTCTCCGGTGTCGAAGCCCATATTCTGAGAATCTGATAACGCTTGATCAATGACCGAGGACATTTCACTCGACAGCCGACCGTACTCGACCGACGACATTTGCCCCGCACCCCAGTACTCGTTACCGATCTCAAACGCTGCGATCTCACCGTTTCCGTGTACTCCACGCACGACGTCGTTAACAAAGCTATAGAGTTCTTCATGATCAAATTCTGGTTGGCGATCCCCGTTTTCGTCCACCGTTTCAGATAGGTAAGTTCTTGTCGGGATGACGACAGTCGTCGATATTCCAAGTTCCCCTGCAGTGTTTAGCCAATCACTGAGCGGGACCAGGTTCACCGGTTCACCGGTCTCCGGATTGATAACAGAGGAGCTGTTGGGGTTTGAGATATCGAAGTACTCTTCGGTAACGGACCCACCAGGGAAACGTACCGTTTCAACTCCCAAATCCTGAACCAACTGCGGATAAGACTGATCACCCTCTAGGGTGTCCCTATGGAACAGAAAGTTTCCGCCGAAATGATCTTGTGTGAAATTTGATCGAAACTCTGGGTTTGCGTGAATGGCAGTCGGCATCACAGTTCTCCAAGTGTGGGCATTGCCGAACTTGCGCCGAAATTGCCAACAAAATGGAAACGATAAAAGTTTAGTAAAACACAAACACCTCAAACTGATTAACCAATCTCTCCAACGCTTTTTTTGTGTTCGTTTGACGAGATTCGCATTCCTGAACTATAGTTGGGTCAGCAACCGTCTTCCCAGCAACCGATATATTGGATTTCCAAGATCAGAGAATCACTTCGAATAAACTCAATGGAGAGTGCGCCGCATGATGGCACGGAGATACTCATCTATGTGCGCAACACCTTTCGGAGGGCCAAGTTTATTCGTTTGGGCTCCTCCAGCACGGATACCGTTGGGATGCAGAATATGTCTCAATGCGATGAGGGCTGCTGGGTTCTAGTCGACGACACAGGCAAAGAAATTGCGGGCTGCAGTGTATCCAAGCAGGAGCCTAGCGGATGGCTGCCATGGATAGACTGACCCCCTTCATGTATTTTGATTGCGCGGGAAGAAAGACTGATACTTTGCTGGTCCCCCGTGACCCGTTGCGGCGCGACGCCTGGCGGCAATGCTGTAATCCCTTTTTTAGCGGTCTGGCGCCGATGGTCGCCAGGCCGCTTTCGTCAGTGAATGAGGCCGCCCACCACGCTGGCGAGCTTGCTGCGGGCGAGGTTCTGCAACACGTGATCGTTTGGCCCAAGGCGCAGGATTGCGTCGGGGACAGAAGCCTTTGCGTGATCCACGGCCTCGCGGATCAGGATCTCCGCCGCCTCATTGGGCCCGCGCTCCAGACCGGCGCGGATGCCGCTCATCAGGGCGCTGTGCAGCGCATCGCGGTGGCGGGCCTCGATGTCGAGCCCCCAGCGCCGTTTGGCGGTATGGGCCGCGCTGCCGATCAGCGCCGTCAGCAGTACGCTTAGCCCGCTCAGGGCCACCGGCAGAAATTCCTGCAAGATGTCGTTCATCAGTCTATCCTTTCGATTTCAGGGGGAAGAATGCCGACCACCGCTTAGCTGCGGAAGAAGGCGAGGACGCGCCGCAGCCAGTTCAGACGCGGCGCGGGTTTTGGGGATGTGGATACCGGCGGCAGGGCAAGCAGCGCCTGATGCAGCGCGGTGCGGGTCTTGGGGCCGACCACCCCGTCCACGGTCAGGCCGGCGGAGCGCTGGAAGGCGCGCGCATCCGTGGGCGCATAACCGAGAAGGACAAGCTGTGCCCGGTCGGTCCAGGCCTGCCGCTCTGCGAGATGGAGGGAGCAGACCTTCGCTGCAGACGCAGCCACCAACTACTATCGAACGGAAGGGAGCGGACATTCCGGCCACTCGCGTGGCGATGAAATTGACTTTTCTAACCTCACGGTCGATACTGTTCGCATGGTTGAGAAGGACATCCATATAGTCGCCCGGTCAGCCGGTGTCCCCTTGGCGGGATGCCGGGATGACGATCACGCGACCTGACCACGCCGATTGCCAGCCTCGGCCTCGCCCTTTCGGACGAGGTTCTTTGGCGTGGAATACGTGCCTCGTCCTCCCTTTTCTCTGGAGACTTACATGGCACAGAATATCTATGACGATCCTGATTTTTTCGCTGGCTACAGCCAGCTTCCCCGGCAGGTGCAAGGGCTGGATGGTGCGCCGGAATGGCCCGCCATCCGTGCGTTGCTGCCAGACGTGGCAGGCAAGAGCGTGGCCGATCTGGGCTGCGGCTTCGGTTGGGCATCCCGCTGGTTCCGCGAACAGGGGGCGGAAACGGTCCTGGGTCTTGACCTGTCCCGAAACATGATCGACCGAGCCCGGGCCGACACTGACGATGCCGCCATCACCTATCGCATTGTCGATCTTGACGCGCTCGACCTTCCGGACGCCGAGTTCGATCTGATTTTTAGTGTGCTGACCTTCCACTATGTGCAGGACTTCGGACGGCTGATGCAAGCGATCCACCGCGCGCTGTCGCCCTGCGGCGATCTGGTCTTCACCATCGAACACCCGATCTTCATGGCCGCGACCCATCCTCAATGGATCAAGGACGAGGACGGTCGCAAGACATGGCCGGTCAACGGCTATTCGATGGAGGGCGAACGCCGCACCGACTGGTTCGCCGAGGGGGTGCTGAAGCAGCATCGGACACTGGCGACTACGATAAACACCCTGATCGGCGCGGGCTTCGCCCTTCGACGGATCGAGGAGTTTTCACCGACATCGGACCAGATCGCGGCGATGCCAGAGCTGGCCGAAGAGATGGAGCGGCCAATGATGTTGATGGTTTCGGCATACAAGAGTTGATCTCGTTTCCGCCCGGACTTACCGGCCGGGCGGCATGTTACCGAATGTCTTGAAGGGGCTCAGAGCCGCCTTGCGGCGATGCGGCACCCAGATCTTGACCTGGCAGATCCTTGCACCGGCCACGGGATGCCCCCAGTCAGCCCAATCACGACATTCATGCAAGGCGCAGCGCCCCCCCCCCCCTGCTGCAAGCGCGAAAGATTGGTCTGAGCCCCGAAAGCCAACGTTCAGGGCAAACTGCTTTTGCCGAGTATTCTGTCGACGGCGCCGGGCAGGTACGGGTGTATAAGGCTTTTAAAAGTCGAAAGATCACGCCGTCCGGTTGCTGTGCCAGATGAGCAGCGACCAGCGCCATTTCAGCCTATCGTTTGAGAATTTTCAGTTCGTCGTGAAAGAACGACCTTGTTTGGCTTCTTTGTGGCCGGTTTCACGTTCATCAGTAGTGCATGGCGCCCCCCCGGCCCCCATGAGGCGCTTCCACAACCGCCGCCTAGGAGTACGTCAGCGAATGCGTGGCTGTGGACGATCTGAGGTGATCTGTATTCACCTCTCGCCCAATTTTTCACCGGTTGCAAATAGATCATCACCTGCCAGTGTGTCGTGAAAGCGTGAAAAAAAGGGGTGCGTCATGCCAAAGGAACACATGGTCGGAGTCCAATTGATAGGTCACGGGGGAATAGAGAAGCTGGAATACCGGACAGACCTACCGGTTCCGGTTCCTGCTGAGGGCGAGGTCCTCATTGAGGTGGCCGCCGCCGGAGTGAACAATACGGATATCAACACACGTATCGGCTGGTACTCCAAGGCGGTTGTGACAGATACTGAAACAGGTGGCGCCGATGGCTTTGACACCGTGGATGACGACGATGCCAGTTGGTCAGGTACACCTTTGACATTCCCCCGCATTCAGGGTGCCGATGTCTGCGGTTATATTGCCGCAGTTGGCGAAGGTGTTGACCCAGCCCGCATTGGAGAGCGTGTGATCGTGCGGAACATGTTGCGTAGCTACGTCGACTATCGCCCTTTTGAGTGCTGGACCCTTGGCAGCGAATGCGATGGTGGCTTTGCCCAGTTCTGTGTCGCGCCTTCTCGTGAAACTTACGCGGTGAACTGCGGTTTGGAAGACGTAGAGCTCGCCGCCATTCCCTGCGCGTATTCGACGGCAGAGGGCATGCTGGTCCGTGCCAATCTAGGCGGCGAAATCGTATTGATCACAGGTGCGTCCGGCGGGGTCGGCTCGGCTGCGGTACAACTCGCCAAACGTCGGGGCGCCTATGTGATTGCGCAATGTGCGTCCTCCAAGGCGGCGGCCGTAATGGAGCTTGGCGCGGATCGAGTTGTCGGACGGGACGCGGACCTCGTGAACGAGCTCGGGAAGAACAGCGTCGATGTGGTCATTGATCTGGTTGCAGGTCCGCAATGGCCGAGCCTGCCCGAGGTGCTGCGGAGGGGAGGTCGCTATGCGACGGCGGGTGCGATTGCTGGCCCGATCAGCCAGATCGACATTCGTACGCTCTATCTCAAGGATCTCACGCTCTTGGGTTGCACCTTTCAGGAGGACGAGGTTTTCGAAAACCTCGTGCGCTATATCGAGGCCGGAGAAATCCGCCCCCTCATCGCTGCGACCTATCCGCTCGATCAGATCGCGCGCGCGCAAGAAAACTTTCTTGCCAAAGCGCATACCGGTCAATTCGTCCTCATCCCACCACAGGTGATTTCATGAAAATCAACAAGATAGAGCTTTTCGACCTTCACCTGCCCTATTCGGGCGGAACCTACGAATTGTCCGGGGGGCGCATCTACACCGGTTTTGACAGTGTCGTTGTCTGTCTGACAACCGATACGGGACTAGAGGGTTGGGGGGAATCCACCCCTTTCGGGCCGAACTACATCGCAGCGCATGCTCGGGGTGCGCGCGCCGGTGTGGAAGAAATCGCGCCTTATCTGATCGGGCGTGACCCACGCGAGGTAGACCGGATCAATGACGCGATGGATATGGCCCTCACAGGGCACAATCATGCGAAATCCGCTATCGACCTCGCCTGTTGGGATCTGTTCGGGAAATCCATCGATTTGCCGGTCTATACGTTGCTGGGCGGAACAACCGGAAATCGGCTTCCGGTGATCAGCTCGATCTACGCGGGCTCCCCTGAGGACATGCGGGCTCGCGTGGCGGAACATCGTGCCATGGGCTATCTGGGCCATTCGGTCAAGATCGGGGCTCTTGACCGCGACGGCGGCCCAGCTCTGGATGCGGAGCGCATCGCTGCGTGCCTTGCAGATCGCAAACCGGGTGAGTACTTCATCGTCGACGCAAATGGAGGTCTATTGCCCGAGGCGGCCCTGCGTATGCTCCGGATGCTGCCCGGTGGGCTCGACTTCGTTTTGGAAGCGCCTTGTGCAACCTGGCGGGAAACGATTTCTCTGCGGCGGCGGTGTCAGGTGCCTATCATTGTCGACGAACTGGCACAGGATGACGATGACATCGCGATGATCCTCGCTGAAGATGCGGCAGATGGTATCGGGCTGAAGATTTCCAAAGCGGGGGGCCTCACTCGCGCGCGCCGTCATCGCGATATCTGCCGTGCGGCGGGCCTGACCATAAGCGTGCAAGACACCGTAGGTTCCACCCTTTCGGCAGCTTCGATATTTCATATGGGAGCGACCGTGCCCGAGCAGCATTTGCGTTGCGTACTTGATCCGCGAGACATGGTCACCGTGCCGACCGGAACATTCGACGCGCCTATCAAAGACGGCGGAGTGATACCGCCTTCAAATCCGGGTCTGGGGGTGACAATTGATCGGGAGGTGCTGGGCAAAGCCGCAAACGTATGGTGAAACATGAGCCTATTGAAGCTCAAACCTAAATTGCTACTTCCAGTCGACGCAGCTGTATCGATCACGCGTCTCGTCCCCCTAGCGACGGTGAAAGTAGACTAATTGAGTTCATTCACCAGGCTGCTGTCGACCAGACCTTTCGGGCGATAGGGTGTAGGCTCTGAATTTCCCGTATTCATTCATCAGACAACAGAACTCGCCGCAAACACTCCCGAACTGCTCAGTTTTTATCCGAACCTACGGCGGCTTTCAGCCCAATTACGACATTCGTCCCTGGCGCGGCAAAGGGGCTGTCGCTAGCGCGAAAGACTTCCCGAAACCGGACCTTCAAGTCTGCTCATGGGACCCAGGGGATGCTGCACTCGGCTTCAAGGTCAGAGAAGCGCAGTTTCCGGATTTTGCAAAGTCGACTGAACTTTGAGATCGTTCCCCTCTGGACAGACGGCGAACCTGATTTCCTGAAAAACTACTTTTGGCACGACAGGTGGGCGGGACTGCAACTGCTGAGAATGTTGGCAACTCTGAGGCCTGGCATTGAGTTTAAAGCGTGATTTGTGCCTCTACTTCCTTCAAGGTAAGATCCCGCTGCTTCTCTTTGATCAAGCCTTTCGAAATGGCTTTCCTATAGATATCAAGAATATCAGATATTTCGTCATTGTTTAATTCACCAGCCTCACGAAGCCTCCGAAGGAGCTGAAGAATTCTGCGCCCTAAAAAGTGTCCGTGAATGTTACCGAGACGCTCAATTAGGAAAAATGCCTCTGCAGACCCAATATGCGCAGCCTCCTTTTCGAAAAAATGTTTGGAAGCACGGTGGAAACCGTAGACTTCAAAGTCAAACCGCGCCGTAGTTAAGTAGGCGAGAAGAATTTCCTTTTTTGAAAAAGTAGATTCGACCCAGACAGCCAGGGCAATTTCTACAGGCTTTCTTCTGCAAGCAGGGGTTAAATCTTTTATGAAGTTTCCTCGTGCAAATTGTTGGGAAATAGTGCTGCCACCCCCGAGATTCCTGCCTATAAATTTACCCTTGATCGCTCGCGCCATTCCACGCCAACTAATCCCCCGGTGGTGGAAAAAAACAGTATCTTCTATCAAGATAGCCATTCTTTCTACGCATTCGAAGTGTGACTGAATTCTCTTGGCCTCTTCAACGTCTAACTTGATGAAGTAGATCGCGCTCTCAAAGTTTGGAACGATACGTATTCGGAACATTTTCGCGATCAGCTTAGAGATCGACAGAAAAATATTATCATGCATTTCTCGCAGGTGGTATCTATACGCAAGAAGAGTCCCAAAACATACTAGAAATGCGAAAGTTTTCTGTAGTCTGAAGTCTTTGGAAAAATATACTTTTAGCGGCGAGGGGATATAATGCTGCACAGAGTCCCCAAGTAGGAAAACCCCCAGCGTCATTGACATAATTATCAAATGGATTGGAAACGACTTTGGGGATAAGTAGCCTGGAAAAAGATGAATTGAGAAAGGACTATCCGCCCCTTCAAGTCGCCAATTTGGCAATACAAGTGTGTTCTCCCCGTAGCTCACACCGAGCATACGGCGTAGAACAATAATCTTACGTTCTGCCAGGTGCTTGGACTTCATCAGGTTTGAGACATGGATAGCAGCCATAAATCCGATAGTAAGCAAAAAAATCAATGCCCCAAGTTTTACTTGTGATTCCGACAGTCCAATGGCTTTGATCCCATCACTATAATCAGCGGCTTTAAACGATATGAATACAATGATAGTGGATATCGCAAGAGAGGCTGTTTTCGCCCAGTTCAGGGCACTTTCTTCTGCGGACAATCGGCTTGCAGCAAGACTGTACTCTGCAAGACCGATGTCCCGTTCCATTTTGTGGTTCGGAAAATGGCGTTCGGATACATTCAAATCAAATAGCTCCCACGCCGCAAGTGGCGTCTCCTTAAACCTGTCCCCCCCTTGTGCTACTACTATCGTGACATGACAAGGTCTTGGATGTGGAATTACTCATGTGGCTCAGGTTAGCATAGCAGCTGTCAGCTGAGGCGCGGCGTCTTTCTTTGCACATGTTCATTCACGCATCGCCCGAGGAAAATTGGCTAGGTCGTGTTGAAAAAAAGGGATTCACATCGGGCTTTGAGCATGATTCAAGCTGGTATCTGCGATGGAGACCAGCATGGCACGAGACTTGATGTCGGACGAGGAATGGGCGTTCTTTGAGCGGTTCATCCTGACAGCCCGCGCCCCGAACGGACGGAAACCCGCCAACCACCGCCGTGTTCTTGATGGGATTTTCTGGATTGCCCGGACCGGCGCGCCATGGCGCGATCTGCCGGAAGAGTTTGGCAAGTGGTCGAGCGTCTACCGCCAGTTCCGGCGCTGGACGCTGGCCGGGCTCTGGGAGGAGATCATGGACGCTCTGAACCAAAGCAGGGCCGTGCCAGACGCCCTTCAAATGATCGATAGCACCGTGATCCGGGCCCATCATCAGGCAGCGGGCGCTAAAGGGGGACTCCGCGACAGGGTTTCGGGCGCTCAAGAGGTGGCTTCACGACCAAGATCCACCTCCTTGTCAACGCGCATGGTCTGCCCATGAGGACGGAGATCACGCCGGGTCAGACATCCGACTATCTCGGTTTCGATCTGGTCATGGCCGACAACCTGCCCACTCCCAGCGTGCTGCTGGCGGATCGCGGATATGACGCCGACAGCATCAGGGTGAAAATGGAAAAGCGCGATGTGCTGCCGGTCATCCCGATGCGCAAATCCCGAAAGAAACGCATCGGCGTGGACCGTTCGCTCTATCGCTTGCGCAACTTGGTCGAGCGGTGCTTCAACAAGCTCAAGAACGCCAGGCGCGTCGCAACACGCTACGATAAGACGGCTGAGAGCTTCCTGGGGTTCGTCGACATCACTTCTATCCGCCTTTGGCTCCGCCATTTGTCAACATGACCTAACGCTGTATCGAACTCAATTCGCGGCTGACACATTGCAAGAAAATTTTGCTGAATGGTAGCCGCAGCTGGCCTAGATTTTCTCAAAAAAAATTTGCAATGGTGGCGCCTTTTACTGCAACGTGAAGAATTGCGCTATGCGATAGACGCGCCAAGACGAACGGCAAGAAAGGGCTGGCTGGCGTCCTCTGGCGGCGGAGACCAGGTGCGGTATCCCAGCAACCCGGTGCCGCGCCGCCGCAAGTCGGCTTCGAGCCCTGACCTCCGGGTTTCGGCAATGCGACAGATGTCCGCTTCCTGATTTGCCAGGTTGTTTTTGGGGGCAGACATGCTCAAGGTAGATGTATGCAGTTCGATGGAAAGATATTTTAGTATGGCAGACACTGACTTTTTGATGTGGGATGATGACAAACTGGATCGTCGCGAGCGTGCAAACGCATTTGCACGCATTATTCAACATAGCGAACGTGCGAGGGTAATCTCAGTTGAAGGCGGCTTTGGTTCAGGAAAGACGTTTTTCCGCACAAGGTGGGCCCAGCATCTACGTGTACTAGGCGAAACGGTAGTGGAGTTTGATGCATGGAAGTCAGATCACTCTGGCGATCCATTGTCGGCTTTCAGTTTCCAACTTCTCCGATCTCTTCAAGTTCCAGAGGGTGCGCCGGGATTCGGCAGCCAGCTACGTGACGTAGCTACCACTGTAGCAAAGGCGGGGTTTCGTCGTGGAAGCCAAGTATTGGTCGGAGAGGCGGTTGACCAAATTGGGGATGAGCTGGGCGAATTACTCGAAACAGTGGGAATTGGCGGAACTGCTGAGGGTGCCGCTGATTTTCCTGAGCTATCAAAATTAGCAAGTGAAAGTTTGAGCGCTGCGAGAAAGTCGATGTCGAAGGAAGCTTCAAAGCTCCTATTGTCTCAGTTCGAAGCTGAGCGAGTCCGTGAAGTCGAATTGCCCCAGCGTCTTCAGGGTCTTCGACGGACCCTTGTGGAAAAAGGACGCAGCAACGGAAGAGTCGTTGTACTTATCGATGAGCTTGATCGTTGCAGACCTGATTATGCAATTTCACTTCTCGAAGCAATAAAGCACTTGTTCAACGAAGAGGGGTTTGTGTTTGTGTTATTCTTGAACCCCGCGCAACTCGCGAGCACCGCCGCTAGACTGTTCGGCAATGTGGATGGTGGTGAACCGTATTTTACGAAGTTCATAGATTTGAGACTTGAGTTAGGTGAGAACAGTTCGGACGAATTGTGCAAGGCATACTTAATCAAGCTATTTGAACTCAACAATGCCGGAAACCAGATAGAAGATGCAGAATTCGTAGAGCTCCTGCAATCCATTCAAAGTGCAGCCAACGAACTCGATCTGACTCCGCGCCAGATTGAGAAAGTATTCACGATGATCGAGGTTACAATGGCGACTTCGGAAGGTGTGGATTTAAGCACGGTCGCGGAGGTTGCATTTTATGCAACGTCAAATCTTTCACCAGATGAGGTTGCCGAGCGCTTAAAGCCAAGAAGTAGAAAGGTTCTAGACAAGGTATTGGAAATGGTTCTTAGAAGCGCCGATATGATGGTAGGTTTCCGTTAATGAAGCAAACATTGGTGGGGGCGCAGCAGAAGTCAGATTTGTCCCGCACTGCTGACGACGGACGGTAATTGAGGGCTGCAGGCGCGGCGAACGGCGGCTTTCCCTAGTGCGTGTGCAGCGTGGAGCCTCCGCCCTGCTGGTAAGAACCACGACTTTGCAAAGGTCACTAACTGCGCTTTGCTGACCTCTGAGCTGAGCGCGGCATCGCCCTGGTCATCGGAGCCGTTCGAAGGTCCGCTCTCAGGAGATCGTTCGCGCTTGCAGCAAAGGTATCGCTGCACCTTGCATGAGTGTCGTATTCGGGCTGGCTGCCGTCATCTAGCGTCTGGGAACTGGTGCGGAAACGCTGCGACCCTGCTGCCGCACCGCCGAAGGCAGCTCTGAGCCCTCTCCAGTCATTCGTGCCAGCCGCGGCGAATGCAGGTGCGCCACCTCGGCTGCGTTTTGGCCGGAGGCGACGCGGGCCACGATCTGTTCTCGACCATAGACAGTGAGTCGGGCATTCTGATGCGGGTTGTGCATCCTTGCAGGTCCCGGGCTGGAGTTTGGCGATTGCACCCTACCCCCGCAGCGGGTGAACAACCTTCCGAGACTTCACAGCTAGGACCATTGCATTTCCACTAGAACGCAATGGCATCTGACGGATTAAGCCTGCGAGATGATAGCTCCACGCCACCGGATTTTCAGGGGCGCGGAGCTAGTCTGGGCATCAGATAGCCAGATCGTCGATCCAGCTGCCGTGGACGCCGGCGGGGACCCAGACCGGCAGTTCGATGGCTGCGACGGGGCCCGCCTCGATGCGGGTTGCGTCGAGGATCCAGAGCTCGGCCTCGTCTCTGCGCAGGTCGGTGACATAGGTCAGCAACCAGCCGTGATCCTCGGCCGTGCCTTTCGGGTCTGGGACAAAGCAGGGCTCGCCCGCCATCACGCCTTCGGGCAAGGGCAGCAACTGCCGCGCGCCGCTCCGCAAGTCGTATTTGGCTACGCCGCACCCACGCAGCCCCGCGCCGGGGAAGAAGCAGGCATAGGCGTAGCGACTTTCCCGACCCGTAAAGGACAGATTGATGGTCGGGAACTCGACCGTCAGATCATCGAGCAGCGCAATTTTCGCCGTGCCTGCTGTCGGGTCGATGTGCCACTGGCCACGCACGCAGCCGTCGGCGGGCGGGGCGCCATGGGGAGCGGTGCCATTGATGAAATCGGCCGCCCTGTCCCAGGCGCTGCGGTTGAAATACGGACCCTCCACGACGATCCGACCCTCGGCATTCTCCCAGGCATTGGCGAAATGCAAGGCATAATAAGGGGCGACCTCAATCCAGAGGACCCCGCCCTTGCTGCGATCACGCGGCATCACCCCGATGCGGGCGAGGTAGCCGTCTTGCCACGTGTAGGGGAAGGGCAGACCCGAGCCGAGGTCGAGCGCGACCGAAGGGTCGAACCAGACCACATAGTTCTCGGTGATGGCGAAGTCGTGGATAATCGAACCGCCGGGGCCGTCCAGCACCTCACTGTGGACCAGTCGCCCCTGCGCATCCGCGACGTGGTAGGTCAGGTGCGGAGCAAGGGGCGAGTTGCCGAAGAACAGCAACTCGCCAGTGCGGGGGCAGATCTTGGGGTGCGCGGTCATCATCGTCTTCAGCGCACCGTCGAAGTCGTAGGCGCCGAGGGTCTCCAGCTCTGGCGTAACCTCGAAGGTAAGGTTCACCTCCTGGAGGGCGAGGATGCGCCCGGCATGGGCGATGACGCTGGTCCCAGCGGCGCTGGCGGTCAGGTCGATGCTGCCATGTTCCGTGAACAGTGCCCGACCCTCGGTCAGCGCGGGTGTCTTGACCCAGCGGTTGCGATACCACTCAGCCCGCCCGCCCTTCAGGCGCAGCCCGTGGATCATGCCCGAGCCATAGAACCAGGCGCCGGGGTTCATGCCTTCCTTCGGGTTGTGGCCGTTGCGGAAGTAGCGGCCTGAAAGTGCGGTCGGGATCGCGCCCCGGACCGGCAAGGTCAGGGCCGTGGTCTCCTCCGTCACTGGACGGAAATGGCCGGAGAGAAAGCTGGGTGTACCGGCGGCGGTATCGCCCTTGGCCAGCGCCTCGAAGGTGGTGATGGATGTGGCAACAGCGCTGGCGGCAAGGCCGCTGCCCATGCGCAGGATATCGCGGCGGGTGGGGTTCATCACAGGATCTCCGTAGGAATGGGCTGGGCGCGGCGGCGTTCGACCTTGGCCAGCAGGATCAGGCTGGCGGTCAGCAGCAGCGCGCCGTTGAACGGGTGGAGGGAAAGCGGCAGCGGGTTCGCTCCGGCAGCGAGGGCGATCTGCGTCAGGTAGAGAGCGAAGGTCAGCCCGCCCCACCAACCGAAGCCGTTCAGTCGGCGGAGGAACAGCGACCCTCCGTCAAGGGCAAGGGCCGGAAAGGACAAAGCCCCGCCAAGCGCCGCGTGCAGCCCCCACAGCCCGCCGTCGCGGAAAAGCGCGGCTCCGGCGCTGAGGAACTGGGCGAGAATGCCGACGGGGAGGGCACGGGCCGCAAGGCTGAACCACAGGGGCGTGCCGGCGCCAAGATCGGTGAAAGAGTGTCATGCGTCGTCTCCATGGTTCAGGCCGCCCGTTCGAGAGGCGTGGCGATCCAGCGGGCCAGATGCACGGCATAGTCCGCGGCGGCGGCCTCGATCTGGTCGGGCGAGAGCTTGTCCGCCCGGTAGAGGACGAAGGGGTCGGCCCATTCCAGCCCGCAGCGATGCGCTGTGGCGCGCAGCGGCGCCATGAGATCCGCCATCGGGAACAGGTTGCGCCCGCCCGCCGTGTAGGCCTCGGGCGTGTTGCCGGCGGTGGCCGCGATCAGCAGCGGAGTGCCTTCCAGCCGGCGACCCTCAGCCTCGTAGGCGATGTAGAACATCCGCGTCAGAACGGCGTCCTGCCAGGCCTTCAGCAGCGGCGGGGTCGAATACCACTGCACCGGAAACTGCAGTACGAGCCGATCAGCCCCCAGCAGCCGTGCCGCCTCACGTTCGCCATCTCGGAAGAGGTCGAGACCATCCGGGCAGGCGGCGGTCATGTCGACCACCTCCACCCCTGGCAGGGCGGCGGCGGCGCGGGCCATTGCGGCATTGGCCTTCGATCGGCTCAGATCGGGGTGGAACATTAGGATCAGGGTCTTGGTCATCGTCATCTCCATGGTTGGGATGAGAGGAAGATGCCGGAGCACAAGAAATCACTCCAATCGATTAATAATATGTTCTATTATCACTCGTATGAATTTACGCTCGCTTGACCTTAACCTCCTGGTGATCCTCGACGCACTGCTGGACGAGGCGCATGTCAGCCGTGCCGCCGACCGGCTGGGCCTGTCGCAACCTGCCGCCTCGGCCGCATTGCAACGCTGCCGGCATCTGTTCCGCGACGAACTTCTGGAACGCGGGCGCGGCACCATGCGGCTGACGGCAAGGGCGGAGGCCCTGCGCGCGCCGCTAAAATCGCTGCTGGCCGGGGTGGGAGATCTGGTCGACCCACCCGAGGTGCCGCTGGCCGAGCTGCGCCAGACCCTGCGCATCGCCATGGCCGATTACCCGGCGCTGTTTGTAACCGGCCCCCTGCAGCGCGCCCTTGCGGAGAGCGCGCCGGGCGTCGACCTCGTGATCCAGCCCTGGCACGGGGCTGAGGCCGCGAAGGCCGCGTTGGTGGACGGCACGACCGACATCGCCATCTCGGTTTTCCCCGGCGAGGACGGCGACATCCACCGCGAGGAATTGCTGGCAGAGAGCTACGTCATCGCCCTGCGTCCCGGCCATCCGGCGATCACAGGCTTCGACCTCGATGCCTGGCTGGCATGGCCACATATCCTCGTATCGGGCCGAAGCGAAGCGCGCAGTCCGCTCGACGCGGAACTCGCGCGCTTCAGCCTCAGCCGCCGGGTCGGGCTGGTGGTGCCGAGCTTCGGCATGGTGCCCGACCTTCTGCGCGGCTCGGACATGATCGCCATGCTACCCTCGCGCGTACTGCCCGCCGCGCCGGACCTGATCGCCCTGCCGCCCCCGATCCCGGTTCCCGGCTTCCCGCTGCATCTCGCCTGGCACCAGCGGAGGACCAAGGACAGAGCGCTCAGGCATGCCGCAGGCCTCCTGGAGAGGATATTGAGGTGAAGGGCGAAGGTGACAGGCGGCCCTTAACCGTCGGTCACGTCTTGACGCCTCGTCCCTAGAAGCCGCCGTTCGGGCTGAGCGCGGCGCTGCGCGGTGGATGAATGGTGGCAATCTTGGTAAAACTACGTGCAAGATTAGAGGGGTAGAAGCCAGGCAGTACGCAGACCGGGCGAAATCCGCACTGGAGTGCGTCCGGCCTTCTCGGCCGCCTCAAGTCCCTCGCCCTCGTCCTCGATAATGTTCTCGACAGGATCGTCCGTCGCTGTCCCCCGATAAATTGCCTTGCCTGTTGCGGCCGCGATCATACCGAGCATAGCCTTCTGACGCCGTCCGACTAAGCCGTAGAAGTCATGCGACCGCAGTAGCTGCGGGCCGATCAGGTGGCTCTCAAGGTGTGTATCAATTGCGGTGTCTGATGTCGCGCCCTTCTTCGGCAGACGTGCGAGATATAAAGACGGTGCGTCACCGCCCACGATCTGGTTCGTCTTGGAACTGATCGGTGTCTTGTTGTTGATGGTGTCATACCTCTCCCGCGCCATGCCGTTCTTCTGGCACCAGGCGCGGGGGAAGACAGTGGACACGATCGTTTTGCCCCGCAGCCAGCTCCTAATCAGCTAGTTGTGGGAGTTGCCGCAGACTCCTGATTTCGCATTTTGGGGCGTGGATGTGGAGACGAACCGCTCGCAGTGCATGAGTGACTGCTTCGCCGCTGACCCTGCGATTGCCATGTTGCGCTGCCGTCAGACCTCTTTGCGCCCATTGAATCCATTCCAGCCCGGATCTGAACGGACAGGGTGCAGTTGCAGCGAACGTCCGGAAGGTCCGCTCCTAGCCGTTCCATGGTGGTCGGAGGCTGCACCTGCGGCGAAGGTCTGCTCTTTCCATTGCTCGTGCAGCGTGGGACCGCCGCCAGATCGTGCAGATGCCGATCCGCCGCCCGCACATAAGGCCCGGCCACAACCTCGCCGGCCTGCACCGCTTGTGCCCAGGCTGTCACCGGATCCTCGCTGGCCGAGACCCGGTCCGGGGATGCGCTCACGTCAGATAGCTCTCGGGCCCGTTGGGATCCGGAAAGCTGAACCCCATCTGCCCTGCCCCCGACAGGCCCCGCTCCGCCGCCGGCGTCATGCCAAAGTCATTGGCCAGCCCGCGGATCTGGCGGAAGGTCTCATTGAGCTGCGCCACCTCGGGCCGCGCCTTGATCTGCACCCCGTTGCGCGTCTCACTCTCATAGGTCTCGCCGGTCTCTTCCAGTTCCAGCTCCAGACGTTCAAACCGCAGCACCGCTTTGCAGAGCTGTTTGAACATCATCACATTGCTGGGCTTCAACCGATCCACGGTCGGATGACACAGCGGCAGCGCCAGCCGGTCAAAGGTCCAGCGCAGCTCGCCGGTCAGCCCCTCGGGCCGGATCTCCTCCAGGCGCAGCCGCGCCCGTTCTTCCAGATTGTGAAGCGGTGCGCCCTCTTCCGCGAGGGCCACAACTTTTTCCTCTGCCGGTCTGCGCCCTCGCATATCCCGATCAACTCCTTGTTCATGTGGCTTTTTCTATTCAATTTCCACTTTGCGCAGACAAAGGCTCCCCCTCCGGTTGCCACCACATCCGGAATTCCTTCGAACCCTCCCCCCGGGGCATTCGCCCCGCTGCGTCAGCGGTTGGCGGGGTGCTGTGGATCCACCGGCCAGCCATCCGCGCCGCGCTCTTCCGAGTACCCGCGCGCCTCCAGCCGTTGTTTGTTCTGATCATGATCATCCGGGCACAGCGTCTGCAGATTGCCTGGATCCAGAAACAGCGCCGGATCGCCCCGATGCGGGATCACATGATCCACCACCAGGCGGCAGCGCTTTGGGTTACCCTGTCGCGTGCCGGACGCCGTCAGCGAACCATCGTTGACGATACCCCGCCGCAGACACGCCCGGCACAGCGGCTCCCGCGCCAGATGCTGAGGCCGCAACCGACGTCGCCACGCAGACAGGTTGTACAAATGGTGATAATCGCTCCGTGCCGTCATACCATACCCCCGGAACGCAAAAGCGCCCGACGGTCTCCCGTGGGCGCAATCAGTGATGATGCATATTCACTGGCATGCCGGTGAGGTTAGCGTCAAGGGGGCATGGGGGAAGGCTGGAATGCGCAGATAACTGCCGCTGCAAAGTCGGCGGATCTGACGACATAGCGAGCGATCCATGCCGCAGGTGCCAAGGAAGAGCTGACCTTCGCCGCAGATGGGCGTTGTTGCAGAACTATCGCCTTAAGGGATTCACTTTGCGAATCCATGCGGTTAGACGGGCTGCATGAGCAAACCACCTCTCGCCCGCTATCGCACGACGAACTGGTCCAGCTACAACGCATCGCTGCGGGAGCGGGGGTCGCTCCTCGTCTGGGTCGACAAGGACATGAGCTGGCGCGCGCCGCGTGACGGGCGGCCCGGACGGCCAGCGGTGTTTTCCGATGCCGCCATCCAGTTTTGCTTGTCGATCAAGATCCTTTTCAAGCTGCCTTTGCGCCCGACTTCCGGGATGGTGGCGAGCCTGTTGAAGCTGGCGGGGCTGGACTGGCCCGTGCCGGATTTCTCGACGCTGTGCCGAAGGCAAAAGACCCTAGCCGTGCAGGTTCCCTATCGCCGCGCAGCTGGCCCATTGAACCTGCTCGTGGACAGCACCGGGATCAAGTTCCTTGGCGACGGCGAATGGCAAGTCCGCAAGCATGGGGTGCAGGGTCGACGCCAGTGGCGCAAGGTCCATTTGGCCATGGACCCGGCCACATCCGACATCCGCGCCGTGGAATTCACGCCCAGCCGTGATGGCGACAGTCCCGTGCTACCGGACCTTCTTGGGCAGGTCCCGGAAGACGAGCAAATCGGCACCGTGACTGCCGACGGCGCCTATGACACGCGCCGCTGCCACACCGCTATCCTCGCCCGTAAGGCCATTCCGATCATTCCGATCCGCAAGAACGGGCGGCTATGGAAGGATGACAGCCCAGCGGCACGCGCCCGAAACGAAACCCTGCGCGCAACGCGATATTACGGCAGGGCTTTCTGGAAACGATGGACGGGATACCACGCCCGCAGCCGGATCGAGGCCAAGATGCGCTGCCTGAAATCTTTCGGCGAGCGCATCATGGCAAGAGACCCCGACCGCCAGACCGCCGAAATCCACATCCGCATCGCCCTCATGAACCGCTTCAACGCCCTGGGCACCGCCGAAATCGTTCGTGTCGCCTGACGTCAGCGGGGTAAGGGGCAGTCACGCCTCAGGCTTGAGTTCTGCAACAATGCCCCGCAGATGCGCCAGCGGCTGCTCTGTGGTGTAGCGTGGAAAAGGTCGTTATGCCTAATTTGTAGGCCGAAGCATTCGTAGTCGAAGGCCGCAGAGAAGGATTCTTAGTATGAGTGGTTTGATCACTGAAATTCAGAAGGCTTGTCTGGATGAGAGAGTTCCAGTTGAGTCATTGCTACGCCGCGTGAAGCTGGCAGCTACAAAGCTAAAACTTGGTGCTTTAGAGAGTTGGGTGGACAATGAGCTAAATGGCTACAGCGGCGAGCTTCCGCCCCATCGAATTCTTAAAGGCCAACCTGCAGGATGGAACTCCTTTCGTGGTTGGATTCCTGTGCAAACAAACGAAGCCACGATAGCTGACGCGCTGGGAACAGCTATGGTGGGTCAAGGCATTGGCGGACTCCGGGACCTCATTGCAAGCAGCGATGGCGGTCTCTTCCATTTTCCGATCCCTGACGAGACCGTTATCGCGCTGAACAAAGCGATGAATGTTTCAACAGCAAGAATGGTTGTGCAGGTTCCACGAGGCGGAATTATTGGCATTTTAGACTTTGTTCGCAACATGGTACTCGATTGGGCAATAGAGATGGAACGCAATGGTGTCTTAGGTGAAGGGTTTTCCTTTGACGCCGAAGAAGTTGAGAGCGCAAAGGCAGTTATGAACACGTTCAACATTGGAAAAATTGACAATTTTGCCGGAAACATGGGGACAGGAAACACTTCAGGAGACATCTCTCTAACGGCACAACATGTGACTGAGGTCAAAGAGACTTTGCGCAAGTTGCGGGAGGCTGCTCCCAGTTTGGTAGAGGCTGGCGCTGAAGGAGCGTTGCCAGATATTATTGATGCTGTGATAGAAGAGGCGGACAAAGACGCCCCAGATACAGGCAAGCTCAGAAGCCTAACCCAAGATGTTCGATCCGCTCTTGCTGGAGCTGCAGGCAATCTCACAGCAGAAGGAGCGATGGCACTTGTCGGGGGAATATTGCGAGTTCTTGGAGGCGGATAGGTGATTTCGTCACATTTGTGGTCGACTAAGGAAACCTGACATTAGTTCACCTTGCAGCAGCCGGTACATAGATCTGGTCTTCGAATCCGACATGCGGTGTCACGGCGGCAAGGTTGCAACGATTCCCGACCTGGTCACCACCGCCTGATGTCTCCAGCCAGCACGAAGCGGACCCAAGGCCCTTTGCGCGAATTTACGATAGCTAACCTTAGCCACGCGGATTGCGAATTCACCAAAGACTATTAATTCTGTTACGCGACCATAAGAGATGCAACCACGGCCAACCCACTGAGAAAGCAGAAGAAACCAATCGGTTGCTGAACAATGAAGTCACCATACCTTGCCATTCGCCCAACCAAAACTCGATGAATGGACGCTGACGTTGCAACCCCTATCATCACAAGGTAGAGTAACATTGTCGGTAGCATGCTGGTGATGAACATAGCTGAGAATGGCAAATAAATATCCACCCCACGACCAAAGCTCGTCACGGTTTGTCGGTTTGAAATCCAATCTCTACTTCTTACAATGTAGCTCTGCTGGCACTCAACATCCAAGGTCTCCCGAGTGACTTCATCAATTGTGTCATCTGCCTGAAACCTGAAATCATAGCCTGCGTCCGTCTCACAAAGTACAGCCGCCATGCTCGATCCAGCAAGCTGCGACCGAGTATATCTACTGATGAAATCTTCCATCGACACCCACCCTGTGGAGTTGAACATCGCGAATGGAAAATTGTCTTCCAACGCATCCACTGTAATAAAGGCTGGAGTATACAACGCGCCAATGTTACTAATATTCGGCTTAACTCCAGCTAAGTCGAGTCGCAAATCGATAGCGAGGCGCGGAAGTATGTTTTCTCCGTCGGGATCGTAGTCAGGGAAAGCTTCTGGATCAGCCAATGCAATCGATCTGTCCGCAGCGCGTAAAAGCCTCACTCTTAATTCCGACCCGAGGATGCCTTCTACATCTTCTGTAAAATATGGGTCTATATCTGCAATGGCCAATGACCCACCATACAAGAGCTGCAAGAGATTGACTGCCTCTATTGGACTTACTGGGTCGGTCGACAAGGTGTCAAATCGCCCCTCTGCGCTAACTTCATCCGCAGAAAGGCTATAGGATACCTGCGTCTCAATCAGACCTTCTATGATGTCGTCATTGACATAAATTTCCCCTTCAACCCCCACCCATGTATCAGCCGTCATACGTACATTGGCGCTTTGCTCGGGAATCGTAAAAAACTGAACCAGCACCAACAGGAAAGCGGCATACGTAAGTATAAATATATTTAGCGTAACAATAACATCCGATCCAAAAAAAATGATGCTATTGAATGGACGATCTGAGGAAACAGATGCTCGGATAAATGCTCTTGTTTGGGCAATAGTTATCACATCCATAGCAATGTTAAAGAGGAAGAAGCTGCCAATCGTGGCGATTTGCAGTTTGGTAAAGACGAAGTGTGGAAGAAAATCTCTGAAGAATAGGTTTTGAATTGTTATTGCAACAATAAAGGACAGCGTTGAAACGAAGAACGATGACCTCAGAAACCCCCAACTAATGGTCGCACCCGAGAAATATCTATCGAAAACTATAGATTCCGAAAGCCCCAGTATCTCTTTGTATCCTTCAAACCAGGTTCTGTTTGATCGCGGAGTTGTAAGATAGCCTTCAATCCGCTCTCGTGTGTGCTCAGTAATAAATATCCGATCCAATGCTATACCAAAACCTGTAATGGTAGCTAAGGTAGCGACCATCTGGAACCAAAATGAATTAGTTAAGTCCATGTTTGATGAAATTCCCAATATCGGAAAGAATTACGACCTGTTTTCTCAATCGACTTTGCCAAACCGCTACGACGCAACACCTACCTCTTGTAGGTCAAAGTAAGGGCTACTGCTAGGGTCTGCCTTTGAGCTTCAGGATGAGCGGTTCAAGACCCCGGCGAATGATTGCTCGACTGCCCAACGTGCTGGAAATTCATGTCCTCTTCGGACCGTGAGTCAAAAAAAACATCTGCATTGTCCACTGAAAACAGGAACGGCAGCCAAGGACTCGAAGCCCGAGTTCGCCGCGCAGGGCAGGAAGGTCCGCTGCCCAGAAAAGTGCCAGAGTTTGCAAAGTCGGCTTCTTGCGCTTCGCCGACCTTCAAGCAAGGCGCGGCATCGCCAAGGCCAGCTGAGCAGACTTGAAGGTCTGCTCCCGGGAAGCTTTCGTGCTTGCAGCAGCGACATCGCCGCGCCTTGCACGAATGTCGTGATTGGGCTGATTTCAGCCCTCACCAAACCATCCGCTCCAACGCCTCCGCCAAAGCCTGCCGCAACGCTCCTGACGTCTGCCCCCGGACACTCCACCCATGCGCCCGCAGAACCGCGCTGATCGGCTTGTCCTCGAGGCACACCATATCGACCAGCTGCCGATCCGTGATGTTCACGCGTGAACCGCGTTTGGACGGGCGGATCTTGCGCACGGCCATTGCAGTGCCAGTACCGATGCGCCTTTGGATGCGCTCGATTTCTTCGCGATCCCGCAGCACCGCATCAATGAAGCTGCCACTGCCACCACCACCGCCGCTGCGGATAGCCTCAACAGAGGAGCACCGGACACCGGCGCAGGCGTGGCGCTCGACCAGATCCCGATAATAGCGCCCCGCCGCCACCTGCTCGCGAGTGAAGGGCGCGGGCTTACCGTTGCTGGCCGCCTTGGCCGCCATCACATCGAACACATCCGCCCGCTGCATGGCCGACCGGCCACGGTAGCCAGCGGGGCGGGCTTTCCAGTCGTTTTCACCATCGGGAAACAGGCTCATCGGTTGGAACACACGAATTGCACCCCGGGCCGGCGCCTCGGGGATCGCATCGCCGCAGACCTCGGGCACATGGCCCTGCTCTTTCACCGCCTGGATGCGGTCCTCCTCCGCCTGCAATCGCCGTTGGCGCGCCGCCATAAACTTTGCCATCGGGGTCAGATCCGCCACGCCATCGGGTGCAACGATCACAACATGCTCGCTCATGCCGCTGCACCCCGCTGCGCCTGGTCTGCGATCTCCCGGCATTTCTGCAGCGCTTCTGACCGCCGCGCCCGAAAGCGCGTGTCCTCGGCCGACAGGTGATCGCCACGCCCTGCCCGCATTTCGATGTCCGCCATCCGGCGCACCGCCTCATCCGCCTCATTGCGGATCTGGGTGATGGTGTAGCGACCCGGCCATTCCCGCGCCCCGCGCAGATAGCGCAGCAACTCGGGCGCCCAGCCCCCGGCCAGCGCCTCCTGCCCCAGTGCATGCGCAAAAACCTTGAGCATCAGCGGCGATGGCCCGCTTTCCGGCGGCTGGATCTCGCGCGCCTTGTTCAGGATCTTCAGCCCAATCGGAAACCGATCCTTGTCCTTGCCGCCCGGGTGAGCCTCGACCCAATCCCGCAGCACCGCGAGGCTCGCCGGCGACATATACGCCAGCTTCTGGCGCAGCTCGCCCAGCATCACCGCAAACTGCGCCTTGGTCAGCGTCGAGGGCCGCGCCAGCCCCAGCGCCTCCAGCGGCGTGATCAACAATTCCTGCACCCGCGCCTCACCGGCGGCCTGTTCCTTTGCATCCATTTCTGCACCTCTTTTCTCAGCAATCCCGAGTTATCCACAGCCGCCGACGGCAATGTGTCCGGCGACTGTCCTTCTGTTTTGTTATGTCTCTGTCTCTATCCCTGTCGTGCAGGACAGTCCGAGACTGTCCGAGACTGTCTTGAACTGTCCGCCGGACAGTCTTGGACAGTGTCAGGACAATGTTCGGTGAGTTCCGGAACGCGCTTGGCCGAGGTCGAACATATGCGTTGACCAGGACTGCATGGCGCGCTCGATCCAGGTGGCATTGCGGTATTCGCAGCCCTCCTGGACAAGCCATTCATCCATCCAGCGAATGGCGGCGTCATTCTTCGCGAGCTCCGCATGGTAGCCCGCCACGGTCGAGCGCAGCCGCTGCAAGCGCTTGGCAGCGTTGGCCGCCTCATGCTTGGCGCGGTTGTCCTCTTTGCGTGACAGCGCCTCGGTCAGCGTGCGCAGCACCATCGGGTGCATCAGACGCACCTCGCCGCCCTCGCAGATACAGGGCGTCCATTTGTGCAGCGGACCGTAGTCCAGCTTGCACAGCGCCCGAAAGTGCACCGGATCCACCAGCAAGAGCTTTGCCAGAATTTCCAGATCCTGCGGCACCGTGCCGACCGGCGTCTGGTCGTATGAGATATTGATCAGATCAAAAAAGAGCGCCCGGCACTCCGGCGTGCCCTTGAGCCGCATGTCCGAATTAAGCCAGCGCCGCCGTTCCCAGGCCATGAAGTAATGGCTGTCGAGCCGATCCTCGGACCCCAGCGGATACTCCGGCAGATCATCGGTCGGGACCGGCTGCAAACCTGCTGCATTCAACATCACGCCGCCTCCCCGAACAGAGCCGACAGCTCGCCATCCAGCGCCTCGATCATCCGCGGGCCGCTCTCCGCCGCGGGTCTCTGCACCATCTTGCGATAGGCCCCGGCCCAGCCGCGATAGCGGCAAATCTGGGTGCAGGTGCGCATCGAAGCGCCGGTAAACTCCGCCATATCTTGCAGGGTGCATTCGCCGGCACTATCCTGGATCAGCCACCAGATCTGATAGGCAATCCGCTCGATGCGGGGTGAGGAATTCTGTGCCATCATGCGGCCCTCGCCAATTGATCCTGAAAGAACGCCGCCGCGCCGGGATCGGTGAGGATCATCAGCAAGGCGGTATGGCTGGCGGGCGCTGTCACCGCGCCCCACCAGTTGAGCGCGGTCTGAAACGACACATCGCAAAACAGCGCCACCTCGCGCGGGCTGTGAAACCGCGCGTGGAAATAGGCCGACCAAAGGTCAGGCGCGCTGACCTTCAGCGCATGAGGGTCCAACTGATTTGACCAAGACGCTTGGTCAGCTGACGTGCCAGGCTGGTCGCATGGCACGTCATTGTTCACGATCAGGGTTAGACGCGGGCGGCTCATGCGCCCTCTCCAGATTTGGCGTCAGGGTGGCCTTTGAAAAGATGTTCAGGCACGCCGACCCCATTGCTGGCGCAAAAGTCTCGCACCGCCCAGAACCAATGGGCGGGGAAAACTCCCTCTTTTTTTGCACGGCTCACCAGTTGCGCGGAGAAACCCGTCTCGGACTGGAAGCGACTACGATCAACCTTATTCAAGAAATCTGAGAGTGTCACAATTCTGCTCTGCCTATCTACCTCACGCCAAACTACGCATAATGCGTATTTTGTAAATACGCAAATTGTTCAGTGCCGGACCTCAACCAAAGCGATAGATTGTCCCCATGCTTGAAGAACAAGAAGACCATATCGACGCTGTCGCGGCACGATTGAAGCGGGTCAGAGAAATCCTTGGCTTGTCCAAGAAGGATTTCGCAGACAGGGCGGGCCTAACCGAGCAGACCTATGGCCCCTTTGAGAACGCCAAACGGGAACTGTCCCTGTCCGCAGCCAAGAAGCTTCGCAAGCGTTACGGCTTACCCTTGGAATTCATGTACTTCGGAAAGATAGATGACTTGCCGACCAGAATTTCCAAGGATCTCTGATCCAGCCCGTCTGTAAGATCGGCCCAGAAGTCCAATGGAAGGCCTGAGCGCCTCCTGGCCTCTTTCAGCAGTTTCAGGATATTTCCGTCTTCGATATTCATGTTGAAGTGTCCAAGTGCTTCGCGAAACCCCTTCCCACGTCGCACAACTAACACGAGTAAACGGGATCAATTCTGGGCCAAACACGGCAAATCAGTACCGGCTTACGCTCCCCCACCTGTAGCAACCAAAGCTACCAATACGCAATGTGCGTATTTTTATCATTGACCTACGCAAATTGCTTACTCTATCAATCTCCTATCAACCGATGGAGGATTGAATGCAAGACAGACTTGAAACCGTGCTGCGGAACGCGCAGCAGATCGCAGGCTCGCCCGAGGACCACCTCGATAGCCCGCATCTCTTCACAACAGCCTGGGCAACTCTGAAGGCCGCGCGCGGCCAGGGCTTTGACCCGGCGCGCCTGCGGGCTGCGCATCTGGTCGAGCGCCCGGCCCCGACGCCGGAACCTACCGAGCAGGTTCTGGACCGCGTCGGCCAGAAGGTCCGCCGTGTCATGGCGGATCGCCAGATCACCCCGCACGGCCCCCATGCGGCGTAAGGCAAGGCGCACCCGCAATGACAAACCCTATCTCTCACGCTTCCGCATCCATGGCGGACGCATCCCGAGGGCCCCGCCCCTCTGAGACCAAAGAACACACGCGGCGCGTTCGAGGATTGCGCGCCGCCGACTGTCCCGAGGTTTCGCACCGCTCCTGCGGTGCGGATCTGGCGCGGGCGGATCAATCCTCCAAGTTGCCCACCGCCCGCGCATCATCCACCGAGATCAACACCCTCGCGCTTTATGCCGCGTCGGAGACCCTCAGAGCGACACCGATGCATAAGAGGTCCGAGCAATTCGCGGGTCTTGGCGGGCGCATGACTGCGCCGATTTCAGATGCTTGGACCCACGACGAGGCGCTCTGGCTGGTGGATTTGATGGGCATTCAAAGCACCGGCACATCCCGCCAAAGCGCCCTGAGCAGCTGGATCAAGACCGCCTCAGCGCGCGTGCCCCGCCGCGCCAGCGATGGCCGACCGGATTGCCCCCACAACGGCCAATCTCCCGCACCGACTTTGGTGCAAGGTGGCCTCAATGGCTAAAGCACTGGTCGCCTGCGAAACCAGCGGCATTATGCGTCGCGCTTTGCTAGCCCTCGGCCATGACGTCTGGTCCTGCGACATCGAACCCGCCGAGGATCGGACCAATCGACACATCATCTGCGACGTCCGTGACGGCATCCTGCATGACGGTTGGGATCTGCTAGCGGTCATGCACCCGCCCTGCACGCGTCTGTGCCGCTCTGGTCGCCGCTGGATGTCCGGGCCGGGTAAATGGACCCACCCCAAGAAGCTGCCGAAGGGGCGGAGCTGGGCAGATCTCAAAGCCGAGTTTGAACTGGGCGTCAGCATCTTCACCGCTTGCTGGCAGGCGCCCATTCCGTGCAGGGCCATTGAAAACCCGGAAATGAACGACCTCGCCCGCGACCGCATGCCGACGGATCTGCCCGCGCCCAGTATCGTGCAACCGTTCCAGTTTGGTGATCCGGCCTACAAAGCGACGGGTTGGTATCTGGACGGGCTGTCGCCGCTGCGCGAGACAAATCGCCTACCGGAACCGGAACGGCTTTCCGCCGAATGGAAGCGCTGGAACCGCGTGCACCGCATGCCGCCGGGGCCCGAGCGCACCCGCCTGCGCAGTCGATCCTTCGAGGGCATGATGAACGCCGCCGCCCGCCAATGGGGCGACGAGGCGGACACTGGACAGGCGAGAGTCGAGCGAGGTGCAGCATGACGCCCCTCACACTGAAACGGGAGAAAAGAGATGCCTGACATGCAACCCAAGCCATTCACTCCCGACCAGCTCGGCGAACGCTGGGGCTGCTCGGGCGAAACCGTCCGGCAAATGGTGAAACGAGGCGAGTTGCGTGGATTCCGCATCGGTCGCATGATCCGCATTCCACAAAAAGAAGTAGAGGAATTCGAATGCCAGACGTCAACATTGGAAGACTGCGCGGCGGCTTGTGCGTCTACTGGACGGGGCCCGACGGAAAGCGAGTGCGTCGTAAACTTGAGGCACGCACCAGAAAGGAAGCAGAATCCGAGGCGATAGAGGTCTATCGCGCTGCTACATTCTCGATCCGCCCCCAGAACCCGACCATTGCGCAAATTTGGGAAGCCTACCGGGAAGACCTCGAGGGCAAGCCCACGGCTGAGACGATGAAGTGGACCGGGAAAGCAATTCTGCCCCACTTCGGACACCTGCGCCCCGACAACGTGGAGAAAAAGACCTGCATCGAATACGAGGCGCTGCGCCGCGCAGCAGGCAAGAGCCAGGGCACCGTCCACACCGAACTCGGCCACCTTCGGTCAGCTCTGAAATTCGCCTGCGACACCAGGATGATCGAAACTGCGCCGAAGATATGGCGCCCTGCCAAACCCCTGACCGACAAGCGCATCCTGTCAGCTGGTGAAGCCCGCGCACTGATCGATGGTGCAATTGAACCCCACATCAGGCTCGCTCTCATCCTGCTTCTCGGCACCGCAGGGAGGGTGGGCGCTGTCCTGGATCTCACTTGGGACCGGGTCGATTTTGACCGGGGCACCATCAATCTGAGGCTCGAAGATTCCCAGACTAGGAAAGGCCGCGCCGTCGTGCCGATGAACCCAAGCACCCGCGCCGCGCTGGATGTGGCGTATCGAGCCGCCCTCTCAGAACATGTCGTCGAATATGCCGGCGGACAGATCAAGTCGATCCGCAAAGGGTTTCAAGGTGCGATGACCAGGTCAAAGATCGGGCATGTCCGGATCCACGATCTGCGGCACACGGCGGCGGTCACGATGCTGGCCAGTGGTGTGCCGTTGGAAAAAGTGAGCCAGGTTCTAGGCCACAGCAACACAGCAATCACGTTCTCGACCTATGGTCGCTACCTGCCGGAACACATGACCGACGCCATAAATGTGCTGGACTTTATGAACCTGAAGGCGCACCGCTAGGTTCACAGAACCAAGGAACACTTTGCATGTCAGTGCCGAGATTTGATAAATCTCATTGTTTTCAAGAGGTAAGATGGTGGGTGATAAGAGATTTGAACTCCTGACATCTTCGATGTGAACGAAGCGCTCTACCACTGAGCTAATCACCCGTGAGGACGGCTTTTATCCCGAGCGATCTGCCTCTGCAAGAGGGTCTGATGCAGTTTTTTCCGCCGTATCGGGTTTTTCCGGCTGGATCCGTTTGCGGCGCAGCTTGCAGACATGCACGCGCCCGTTGGGATTGTCCTTGATACGGGTCACCCGCAGCTTGCCCATCGGCTCCAGGTTCAGGGGCCGCTCGGCGCCGATCGCCTCGCCCAGCAGCGCCAGCATGGCCTCGATCACCGGTTTGGCGTCGCGTTTCTTGACCCCGCTGCGCTCCACGGCCTGCTCGATCAGCTCCTTCTTGCGCAGCTCGAGCGTCACCGAAGCACCCGCTGCCTCCGCCGCTGCGGGATCATTTCCCGCCGCCGGTGTCTCCTTCGGGTCCGCGGGTGCCGGGCGCTGCCCGGGCGTCAGATGCGCCTCTGCCGGCTGCGGATCGCCAGAGGGTGTCGTGCCTGTTGCGGGGGATTTCGAACGTGTCATGGGGCCTGTGGTCCTTCTGCTCGTTACATCTCCGGCGGCGCGGGCAGGCCGGGGCCTGTGGCCGGCCCCTGATCGCAACTCGCCAGTCGCACGCTATGGGGCAAGCCTAGGGGCAGGAGCCACCGGGTTGCAAGCGCAGAGCCCATTCGTCCCCGGCACAGTAACAAAATCCGGGCATTTCAAGATCATACCCCGCCACGCCCCGGAACCGGCAGCGGGATCACCCGCGCGCCCCCCGATCCGGCAGCGCGCTGCGCTGGACCATCGTGCGCAGGGTAAAGCTGGAGCGCGTATTGCGAATACCCGGCACACACATCAGCCGGTTTTCCAGGAAATCGTCAAAATCGCTGAGACTGGCCGCCACCACCCGCAACAGAATATCCCGCGTGCCGGTCATCAGATAGCACTCCATGACCTGATCGAACTGCCGCACCGCCGCCTCGAACCTCTGCAAGGCATCCCGGGACTGCCGTTCCAGCTCCACCGCCACAAAGATCGTCACTGGCAACCCCAGCCGGGTCTGATCGACCCGGGCGCCATAGCCGGAAATCACCCCGGACTTCTCCAGGTTGGCCACCCGCCGCGCGCAGGGCGTTGGCGACAGCCCCACCACCTCCGACAGCTCCGCCATGGTCATACGCCCGTCGCGCTGCAATGCAGAAATGATCTTTCGATCCAGATTATCCACGATTTTCACCAATCAATGTCATTTGAATAGAGGATTCCTCTAAACACTACCCGCAAACCAGCGGCAATTGGAGTTTTTCTGCATGTCCCCCGGGCTACACTGCCCCCAGTAGGAGGAGCAGCCATGACCTTGATTCCCAGCGACACTCACGACGCCATTCACCGGGTCGAAGACCCCGACAGCGGGCTTCTTGGCCTGATTGCCATTCATTCCACCCAACTCGGCCCGGCCGCCGGAGGGCTGCGCATGCGCCCCTACGACAGTTTCGAGGCCGCGCTGGAGGACGTCTCGCGGCTGTCGCTGGGCATGACCTACAAGAACGCCGCTGCCGGCCTGCCGCTGGGCGGCGGCAAGGCGGTGATCATCGCCGATCCCGCAACCCAGAAAACACCGGAGCTGCTGCGGGCCTTCGGCCGGGCGATCGAACGCCTGGACGGGCGCTACATCACCGCCGAGGACATGGGCATGACCCCGGAGGACATGGCGGTGATCGGCACGGAAACCCGCCATGTCGCCGGCCTGCCAGAAGGCGAATTTGCCAGCGGCGACCCCTCTCCGGTCACCGCGCGCGGGATCTTCAACGCCATCTGCACCACCTGGGCCGCCCGCCACGGCAGCGGCGACCTGAACGGCTGCAGCGTCAGCCTGCAGGGCCTCGGGCACGTCGGCTGGCATCTGGCCGGCTTGCTGCATCAGGCGGGCGCAAAGCTGATCGTGACCGATGTGGATCCGGTGCGTGTCACCGCCGCGGTGCAGGCCTTTGATGCCCGCCCGGTGGCGCTGGATGACATCTACGGGGTCGAGGCGGACATCTTTGCCCCCTGCGCCATCGGCGGCATTCTCAACGCCAAGACCATCCCGCAGCTGAAAACCGCCATCGTCGCCGGCGGCGCCAACAACCAGCTGGCCACCCCCGCGGATGCCAAAGCGCTGCATGATCGCGGCATTCTCTATGCGCCGGACTTCGTGGCCAATGGCGGCGGCATCATCAACGTGGCCACCGAAATCCTGAAAATCTCCGACCGCACGCACTTCGTCGACGACAAACTCGCCGCGCTCGATCAGACCCTGCGCCAGATCCTCGCCGACGCAGAGGCCAAGGACGTCAGCCCCGACACGGTCGCGATCAACACCGTGGACCGGATGATGGCGGCGCCGCAGGCGGCCGAATAACCCCGTCAGCGGGGAACAGGCCGACCGCCCCCTTCAGCTTTTTGTAAATATCTCGGAGCGCGAGGCAGAGCCTCGCATCCCGTTGCCAGTAGAGCGCGCGCCCTGATCGGCGCGCGTTCATCTCTGTGTGGCAGACTGCCGGATGTCGCGACATGGCACCGGAGTTGACACCTCCGGACCGGGATTTGCCCCCAGAGATCACCTCTCAACCAAAGGTACAGGGGGTCCGATCTGAAGACGTTATCCGGATCACGCGCGGGACAGGCCCGCGTGGATCAAACCCGCCTGCCCTCCCGGCGGCGCCGCCATCTGGTGCAAAACCGCGAAACCTAAGGATCGCACCGCACCCAACCCAACGACGCCCTGCACAAAGAAAGGGCGCCCCGAACCGGGACGCCCTCCATCACACTCCATACGCGACGGTGCTTAGTGCGCCGTCGCGCCGCTGGCGTCGTCTCCGCCTTTCAGCGCGGCAGCGGCGGCGGCGGCCTCTTCGGCCTCCTCGTCCCACTCGATCGCTTCGGGCTGGCGGACCAACGCGTGTTTCAGCACCTCAGAGACGTGATCGACCGGGATGATGTCAAGCCCTTCCTTCACGTTGTCCGGGATCTCCGGCAGATCTTTCTCGTTCTCCTTGGGGATGAGAACGGTCTTGATGCCGCCACGCAGCGCCGCGAGCAGTTTTTCCTTCAGCCCACCAATGGCCAGCGCATTGCCGCGCAGGGTGACCTCGCCGGTCATGGCGATGTCCTTGCGCACGGGAATGCCCGTCAGCACCGACACGATCGAGGTCACCATCGCCAGACCCGCCGAGGGGCCATCCTTGGGCGTGGCGCCTTCGGGGACGTGCACGTGGATGTCCCATTTGTCAAAGCGCGGCGGCTTGATGCCCAGACGCGGCGAGACGGAGCGCACATAAGAGCTTGCCGCCTCGATCGACTCCTTCATCACATCGCCCAGCTTGCCGGTGGTCTTCATCCGGCCCTTGCCCGGCAGGCGCAGCGCCTCGATGGACAGCAGCTCCCCCCCGACAGAGGTATAGGCCAGCCCGGTGACCACACCGGTCTGATCCTCCAGCTCGGCCAGACCGTAGCGATACTTCGCCACGCCGAGGAAATCATCGAGATTGTCGGGCGTGACTTTCACGCTTTCGGTCTCTTTCTTCACGATGGAGGTCAGCGCCTTGCGAGCCACTTTGGCGATCTCACGTTCGAGGTTCCGCACGCCTGCCTCGCGGGTGTAGGTGCGGATGATCTCGGTCAGCGCCTCGTCGGTCAGTTCGAACTCCTTGGCCTTGAGGCCGTGGTTCTTCACCTGTTTGGAAATCAGGTGCTGCTTGGCGATCTCGCGCTTTTCGTCCTCGGTGTAGCCGGAGAGCGGAATGATCTCCATCCGGTCCAGAAGCGGGCCCGGCATGTTGTAGCTGTTCGAGGTGGTCAGGAACATCACGTTCGAGAGGTCATATTCGACCTCCAGATAGTGGTCCACAAAGGTGCCGTTCTGTTCCGGATCAAGCACTTCGAGCATCGCCGAGGCCGGATCGCCACGGAAGTCCTGCCCCATCTTGTCGATCTCATCCAAGAGGATCAGCGGGTTCGTGGTCTTGGCCTTTTTCAGCGCCTGGATGATCTTGCCCGGCATGGAGCCGATATAGGTCCGGCGGTGGCCGCGGATCTCGGACTCGTCGCGCACGCCACCCAGGGAAATCCGGATGAACTCGCGGCCCGTCGCCTTGGCCACGGATTTGCCCAGCGAGGTCTTGCCCACGCCCGGAGGCCCCACGAGGCACAGGATCGGCCCCTTGAGTTTCTTCGAGCGCTGCTGCACCGCGAGATATTCGACGATGCGTTCCTTGACCTTCTCCAGACCGTAGTGATCGGTATCGAGAATGTCCTGCGCGCGGCCCAGATCCTTTTTGACGCGGGATTTGGTGCCCCACGGGATCGACAGCATCCAGTCGAGGTAGTTGCGCACGACGGTCGCTTCGGCCGACATCGGCGACATGTTCTTGAGCTTCTTGATCTCGGCATCGGCCTTTTCACGGGCCTCTTTCGACAGCTTCGTGCCTTCGATCTTTTCTTCCAGCTCGGCAATTTCGCCGGCGCCATCCTCGCCGTCACCCAGCTCCTTCTGAATGGCCTTCATCTGCTCATTCAGATAGTACTCGCGCTGGGTCTTCTCCATCTGCGACTTGACGCGGGTCTTGATCTTTTTCTCGACCTGCAGCACCGACAGTTCGGACTGCATCAGCGCATAGACCTTCTCCAGCCGCTCGCTGACCGGCAGGGTTTCCAGCAGCTCCTGCTTGCGGTCCACCTCAATGCCGAGGTGACCCGCCACGAGATCCGCCAGTTTGGCAGGCTCGGTGGTTTCACCGACGGCGGTCAGCGCCTCTTCGGGGATGTTTTTGCGCACTTTGGCATAGCGCTCGAACTCATCACCGACGGTGCGCAGCAGCGCCTCGGTTGTGGTCACATCGCCGGGCATTTCCGACAGCGCTTCGGCGCGGGCCTCAAAGAACGTGTCGTTGTCCAGAAACTCGGTGATCTTCACCCGCTGATGACCTTCGACCAGCACCTTCACGGTGCCGTCGGGCAGCTTCAGCAGTTGCAGCACATTGGCCAGCACGCCAGTGCGGTAGATACCATCCTGATCCGGATCGTCCTCGGACGGGTCGATCTGGCTGGACAAGAGAATCTGCTTGTCATCGGACATGACTTCTTCGAGGGCATGTACCGACTTCTCCCGGCCCACAAACAGCGGCACGATCATGTGGGGGAAAACCACGATGTCGCGCAGCGGCAGTACGGGGTAGGAGGAATTGAGAGGCTCTTGCATACTCGGTCCTTTTTCTTAGCAAGACGGCCAGGCCCCGTTTCACGGCAACCGCGGTCGTCTCCTCACTCGGATTATTTATCTGGTCAGGCGGGTCGAGATATTCAACCGCCTTGCCTCAAACGTTGGCTGCCAGAATGACTCGTGCCTGATCTGACCACAAGGGCGCAAATGGTGAAACGGTGAGCAAAGACCTAACATCTTTGGTCGACGCCGCTCTGTCGCCATCAAGCGGGCGCAAATCGTTGTGGTTCCGCAGGCGGATTTCCCCGCCTGCGTTAATAAAGCTAAGGTGATCCGGCCGGAGGTCGAGCCCTATTCCGCTGCCTGAAGCGCCAGCGTCGGATAGTCGGTGAACCCTTCGTCACCGCCGCCATAAAAGGTCGCTTGATCGCCTTCTGCCAGCGGAGCGTCCGCCTTCAGGCGCGCCACAAGATCCGGGTTGGAGATGAAGGGCCGCCCAAAGGCCACCAGATCCACGGCGCCGCTTTCGGTCCGGGCCAGGGCCGTCTCGCGGTCATAGCCGTTATTGGCCATATAGGTACCGGTATAAAGCTGGCGCAGGGTCTCAAAATCCCCCTCGCGCGCGCCGCCGGTGTCGCCTTCGATCAGGTGCAGATAGGCCAGATCATAGGTGTTCAGCCGTTCGATCACCGGGGTGTAATGGGCCACCGGGTCGCTGTCGGAAACATCGTTAAAGCTGGCAAACGGCGACAGCCGCACGCCAATGCGCCCCGGCTCCCAGACGGTGGCCAATGCGTCCAGCACCTCAAACAGGAAACGCGCCCGGTTTTCTGCCGAGCCGCCGTAGGCATCACTGCGGGTGTTGACCCCATCCTTGAGGAATTGCTCCAGCAGATAGCCATTGGCGGCATGCAGCTCAACGCCGTCAAAACCCGCCTCTTTGGCGTATTTTGCGGCCTGAACGTAATCTTCGATCACGCGCTGTATGCCTGCAACCGTCAGCGCCTCGGGCGTCGCGGTGGGTTCAAACCCGGCATGGGTAAAGGTCTGCGCCTCCGCCGCCTGATCGGTGGGGCCGACAGCCTTCACCCCCTCGGGCAGCAGCGAGTCATGGGTGATCCGCCCCACGTGCCACAGCTGGATCACGATCTTGCCGCCCTTGGCATGCACCGCATCAGTGACCTTGCGCCATGCGGCAGCCTGCGCGGCGGTGTGGATGCCGGGGGTCTGGATATACCCTTTGGCCTCGGCGCTGATCTGGCTGCCTTCGGTGATGATCAGGCCGGCGCTGGCGCGTTGGGCGTAGTATTCGGCGTGACGGTCGAGCACCTCTCCGGTGCTGTCGTCGGCACGGTTGCGCGTCAGCGGCGCCATCACCACGCGATTTGTCAACTCAAGGGCACCGGCGGTGGTTGCGGCAAACAGGTTCTGGCTCACGGGTTTCTGGCTCACGGGGAGTATCCTTCGCTCAAAGTATCCAGCAACAGGAATGTTGCCCCACAAGAGCTGAGCATGCCCTCTGCGCCTTTCAACCCTCCAGCCACAAGAATGTTTCGGGGCGCAGAAGCATCCCCGTATTTCTGCCGGCGCCCCCAAACGGGTTTCGGAAAAAGGCGTGTACTATCAAAACGCTAAAGGGCCACCCCAAGAGGTGGCCCGGTTCTGTTCACAATAAAATGTGCTGCCGCATCGCCATCAAGCCCCGCAGGACAGGCGGCACCTTCCGCGCCGCGTGCCTCACAGGAGGTCACAGGGGTTCGATGTCACCTTGGGCACGCATGTCGTGAAAGGTCTTCTGCCAGGCGTCAAATGTGCCCGCCGCGATTGACTCGCGCATACCCGCCATGATGTCCTGAAAGTAATGCAGGTTGTGCCATGTCAGAAGCATGCCGGAGATCATCTCGTTCGACCGGAACACGTGGTGCAGATAGGCGCGCGAATAATTGCTGCACGCCGGACAGCTGCAGTTTTCGTCCAGCGGGCGCGGGTCGTCCTGATGGCGGGCGTTCTTAATATTGACCACGCCATGACGGGTAAACGCCTGCCCGGTGCGGCCCGAGCGCGAGGGCAGCACGCAATCCATCATGTCGATCCCCCGGGCCACCGCGCCGACGATGTCGTCGGGCTTGCCCACACCCATCAGGTAGCGCGGCTTGTCCACCGGCAGCATGTCGGGCGCATAGTCCAGACAGCCAAACATCGCCTCTTGTCCTTCGCCCACCGCGAGGCCGCCCACGGCGTAGCCGTCAAAGCCGATCTTGGTGAGGGCTTCGGCGCTTTCGGCGCGGAAATCCTGTTCCAGACCGCCCTGCTGAATACCAAAGAGCGCATGGCCCGGCCGGTCGCCAAAAGCCTCCTTGGAGCGTTCCGCCCACCGCATCGACAGGCGCATGCTCTCGGCGATGCGATCCCGGTCGGCGGGCAGCGCGGGGCATTCGTCAAAGCACATCACGATGTCGGACCCCAGCAGCCGCTGGATCTCCATCGAGCGTTCCGGCGTCAGCTCGTGCCGCGAGCCGTCGATGTGGGATTTGAAGGTCACGCCCTTTTCGGTCAGCTTGCGCAGCCCCGCCAGCGACATCACCTGAAAGCCACCCGAGTCCGTCAGGATCGGCCGGTCCCAGTTCATGAACTTGTGCAGCCCCCCCAGACGGTCGATCCGTTCCGCCGTGGGGCGCAGCATCAGATGGTAGGTATTGCCCAACAGGATGTCGGCGCCGGTGGCGCGCACGCTTTCGGGCATCATCGCCTTGACCGTCGCCGCAGTGCCAACAGGCATGAACGCCGGCGTGCGGATATCGCCACGCGGTGTATGAATTACACCAGTGCGCGCCTTGCCATCCGTTGCTGTCATTTCAAAGTTGAAAAGCTCTGCCATCTCATGTTCCTGCGTCAGTCTGCGCACCGCCCTGGCGGTGATTCACCCCTAATGCCAAGGAGGCGCCCCCATGTCCACAGATGACCCGAACCAGAATCTGCGTCTCGGCTGGGAGGAATGGGTCAAATTGCCCGAACTCGGCCTGCCCGCCCTGCGCGCCAAGGTTGATACCGGCGCCCGGACCTCGGCGCTTCATGCCACCGATATCGAGACCTTCGGGCCGTCAAAAGCGCCCAAGGTGCGCTTTACCGTGCATCCGATCCCGGGCCGGGACGATCTGCTGATCCCCTGCTCGGCCCAGCTGAAGGACCGGCGCGAGGTGACGTCCTCCAACGGGGATCGCGAGCTGCGCTGCGTGATCGAGACCACACTGGAAATCGGCGGTGTCACCTGGCCGGTGGAGGTGACGCTGACCGACCGGCGCGGCATGGCGCTGCATATGCTGCTGGGGCGTCAGGCGCTGAGCGACAATATCTCCATCGTGCCCTCCGAACGCTATTGCCAGCCGGAGCTGGACTATTCCGTCTATGCCACCCCGGCGATCCGCAAGAAGGCGCCGAACCGGGCGCTGCGCATTGCCGTGCTGAGCCGCGAGGACAATTACTCCACCCGCCGCCTGGTCGAAGAGGGCGAGAAACGCGGCCATTCGGTCGAGGTGATCGACACCACCCGCTGTTACATGTCGATCAATTCGCTGTCGCCCGAGATCCACTATGACGGCAAGCGCCTGCCCCGCTATGATGCGGTGATCCCCCGCATCGGCGCCTCGATCACCCAATACGGCACCGCGCTGTTGCGCCAGTTCGAGACCATCGGCACCTATTGCGTCAACGGCAGCGCCGGCATCACCGCCAGCCGCGACAAGCTGCACGCGCATCAGATGCTGGCGCGGCACAAGATCGGCATGCCGCCCACCGCCTTTGCCGCCTCGCCCAAGGACACGTCGGCGCTGATCGACATTGTTGGCGGCGCGCCCCTGATCGTGAAGCTCCTGGAAAGCACGCAGGGCAAGGGCGTGGTGCTGGCGGAAACCAAGAAGGCGGCAGACTCCGTCATCACCGCCTTTCGCGGCCTCAAGGCCAACTTTCTGGTGCAGCAGTTCGTCAAGGAGGCCGCCGGCGTCGACATTCGCTGCCTTGTGATCGGCTCCAAGGTGGTGGCGGCGATGAAACGCTCCGGCGCGGAGGGCGATTTCCGCTCCAACCTGCATCTGGGCGGCAGCGCCGTGTCGGTGCGCATCACCAAGGAGGAACGCTCCACCGCGATCCGGGCCGCGCGCTGCTTTGGCCTTGGCGTGGCGGGCGTGGACCTGCTGCGCTCGGAATCCGGGCCCAAGGTGCTGGAGGTCAATTCCTCGCCGGGGCTGGAGGGGATCGAGAAAACCTCGAAAAAGGACATCGCGTCCCTGATCCACGACGAGATCGAGGCCAACGTGCGCCCCATGCCCCTGCGCAGCCGCAAGGCGCTGGGGGATGCCGCCGAATGACGGAAGGGGCGCCCGGCAGCGGCTTTCCCCTTGACCCGCCCCGGCCCAGCAGGGACGGTGCCTCCCAACACCATGTCATAGCCGGATTTTTCCCATGAACGAACAAGAGATCATCGACGCCCTCTCTGGCGGCTTGCTGTATATCCTCGGGGCGGTCTTCCTCGTCATCGTGATCTTCAAGGGGGTGCGCATCGTGCCCCAGTCGGAGAAATTCGTGGTCGAACGCTTTGGCCGGCTGAAATCCGTGCTTGGGCCGGGCATCAATTTCATCGTGCCGTTTCTGGATGTTGTGCGCCACAAGGTCTCCATCCTGGAACGTCAGCTGCCCAACGCCAGCCAGGACGCGATCACCCGCGACAACGTGCTGGTGGAGATCGACACCTCGGTGTTCTACCGCATCCTGGAGCCGGAAAAGACCGTCTACCGCATCCGCGATGTGGACGGGGCGATTTCCACCACCGTGGCGGGCATCGTGCGCGCCGAGATCGGCAAGATGGATCTGGACGAGGTGCAATCCAACCGCTCGCAGCTGATTGCCGAGATCAAGCACAGCGTCGAAAGCGCGGTGGATGACTGGGGCATCGAAGTGACCCGGGCCGAGATCCTCGATGTGAACCTCGACCAGGCCACTCGCGACGCGATGCTGCAACAGCTCAATGCCGAGCGCGCCCGCCGCGCCCAGGTCACCGAGGCCGAGGGCAAGAAACGCGCGGTGGAACTCTCTGCCGATGCGGAGCTCTATGCCGCCGAGCAGACCGCCAAGGCGCGTCGCATCCAGGCCGAGGCCGAGGCCTTTGCCACCGAGGTCGTCGCCAAGGCGATCGCCGACAACGGCTTGTCGGCGGCGCAGTATCAGGTGGCGCTGAAACAGGTGGAGGCGCTCAATGCGCTTGGCAATGGCGATGGCAAGCAGACCATCATCGTGCCCGCCCAGGCGATCGAGGCCTTTGGCGACGCCTTCAAGATGCTGAAGGGCAAATGATGGGCGCGCTCTGGTCACTGTGGTGGATCTGGGGCGCCTTTGCGCTGCTGCTGGGGATTGCCGAGATCCTGCTGCCGGGGTTCATCTTCCTCGGCTTTGCCATCGGCGCCACCTGCGTGGCGGTGCTCCTGCTGATGACGCTGAAGGTGTCGCTGCCGCTGTTGCTGCTGATCTTTGCCGCCCTGTCGCTGGCGGCCTGGCTGATCCTGAAACGCCTGTTCGCGCTACCCAAGGGCCAGGTCAAGACCTTCGACACCGACATCAACGACTGAACCGCAGCGCGGGTGATCTGACCGCCGTGGCGGCACGCCCACTGGACCCCGCCTGCCATGTTTCCTATATAAACCGTCAGATAACTGACCGAGGCTTGAATGACCGACGCATCCGAACCGCTTGAAGGCGCCCCGCTGATCGCGCCCTCCTCCGTGTCCCATCCGCTCTACGAGCCGGTGGTCGATGCCTGCCGCACCGTCTATGACCCGGAAATCCCGGTGAACATCTACGAGCTGGGGCTGATCTACACCGTTGAAATTTCGGATGAAAACGACGTGAAGATCATTATGACCCTGACCGCCCCCGGCTGTCCGGTGGCGGGTGAAATGCCCGGCTGGATCGTCGATGCGATTTCTCCGGTGCCCGGGGTCAAGAGCGTCGATGTGGAAATGACCTGGGAGCCGCCCTGGGGCATGGACATGATGTCGGACGAGGCCCGGCTGGAACTGGGCTTTATGTAACGGCGCCCTGTGCGCCCCGTGCGCCCTGTGCGGTCGCGGCATCGTGATCGCACGCCCCCTGCCCCCGCGCCGACCACGGCCCTGCCGGTGGTCTCCCCTTGATGCGCCGCCTCGCCCCCCTTAGGTTACAGGGTAACAGAAAACGGAGCCTTCCCATGTTCGCCATTCCCGGCAAGCAAGCTGTCACCATGACCCCCCGCGCCGCCGCGCAGATCTCCAGACTGATGGAGAAGGCGGGCCATGCCGGTCTGCGCATCGGCATCAAGAAAGGCGGCTGTGCGGGCATGGAATACACCATGGAATATGTCGACGCCGCCGACCCCAATGACGAGGTGGTGGAACAGGACGGTGCCCGGGTGCTGATCGCGCCGATGGCGCAGATGTTCCTGTTCGGCACCGAGATCGACTATGAGACCACGCTGTTGGAGTCGAGCTTCAAGTTCAACAACCCCAACGTCGCTGAGGCCTGCGGTTGCGGTGAATCGATCAGCTTCAAGGTGGGCGAGTAACCGCCGCACTTCCCGTATATCCCGGATCAGAAGGGTGGCCATGCGCCGCCCTTTTTTGCTGTCCGGTGCGGCGGCGATTGCCCGCCTCGCGCCCCGGTGCTACCACCTGTGGTGACGATGTTATGTAACAACACATGGGGGGCGACATGGCGCGCAAACTCGCGGCAGGCAATTGGAAGATGAACGGCACCGGCGACAACCTGGCAGAGCTGGAAGCGCTGGCCGAGGCGGACCTGCCCCAAGGGGTCGAGGTGCTGATCTGCCCGCCCGCCACGCTGCTCTTGCGCGCGGCGGCGCTGGCCGGTGCGGTCCGCCTCGGCGGCCAGGACTGCCACGCGGAGACCTCCGGCGCTCATACCGGCGACATCAGCGCTCCGATGCTTCGCGACGCGGGCGCCAGCTACGTGATCCTCGGCCACTCCGAACGCCGCAGCGACCATGGCGAGAGCGACGAGGTGGTGCGGGCCAAGACCGAAGCCGCCTTTGCCGCCGATCTGACCGCCGTGGTCTGCGTCGGGGAAACGCTGGAGGACCGCGAGGCCGGCTCCACCCTGCAGGTGGTCTGCATGCAGCTGGCCGGCTCCCTGCCCGACAGCGTCACCGCCGACAATACCGTGGTGGCCTACGAGCCGGTCTGGGCGATCGGCACCGGCAAGGTGCCGACCCCCGATCAGATCGCCGAGGTGCATGATGCGCTGCGCGACGCGCTGACCCAGCGCTACGGCGATGCCGGCACCGACATCCCGCTGCTCTATGGCGGCTCGGTGAAACCGGGCAATGCGGCAGAGATCTTTGCCGTCTCCAACGTCGACGGGGCCCTGGTCGGCGGCGCAAGCCTGAAAGCTGCGGATTTCAAGCCGATCATCGCCGCGCTTGGCGCCAGCTGAGCTGGCCCTCCTTCATCTTTTCCCAAATATCCCGGGGTGAATTGGCCGCCAGGCCAAGAGGGGCAGCGCCCCTGACACCAGCAAAAAAGCAAAGCGCCCGGGGAGGACACTCCCCGGGCGCTTTTCCGTTTTTCAGATATCTTTTCAGACATCGGATCAGTTGGTAATGATCTCCGGCCCCATGATCGCATTTGGCAGCACCGTCGACAGCCAGGGGATATAGGTGATCATGATCAGGAACACGAAGAGCACCGCAAGGAACGGCAGCGCCGCCCGCACCACGCCCATCATCGGCATGCCCGCCACGCCCGAGGTCACGAACAGGTTCAGCCCCACCGGCGGTGTAATCATGCCGATCTCCATGTTCACCACCATGATGATACCGAGGTGGATCGGATCGATGCCCAGCTCGATGGCGATCGGGAACACCAGCGGCGCCACGATCACCAGAAGCCCCGAGGGTTCCATGAACTGGCCCCCGATCAGCAGGATCACATTGACCACGATCAGGAACATCACCGGACCAAAGCCCGCCGACAGCATCGCATTGGCGATATGCTGCGGCACCTGCTCGTCGGTCAGCACGTGCTTCAGGATCAGCGCATTGGCGATCACGAACAAGAGCGTCACGGTCAGCTTGCCAGCCTCGAACAGCGTGTGTTTGGTGTCGGGATGCACAAAGGCGGTGATCAGCGCCTGCGGCATCTTCAGGAGCGAGGTCTTGGCCGCGCCCTCGCCGTTCGACAGCGGCCCCATGTCCTTGTAGACAAAACAGGCGATCAGGAAGGCATAGACCGCCGCCACCGCCGCCGCTTCGGTCGGGGTGAAGATGCCGCCATAGATGCCGCCGAGGATGATAACGATCAGGAACAGGCCCCAGCCGGCCTCGCGGGCAGAGGCAAAGACCTCGCTCCAGCCGTTCCAGTCGCCCTTGGGCAGGTTCTTGACCTTGGCCATCACATAGATGGTCACCATCAGCATCAGCCCCGCCATCAGGCCCGGAATGACACCGGCAAGGAACATCCGCCCGACCGAAACCTCGACCGCCGCCGCATAGACCACCATCACGATGGAGGGCGGGATCAGGATGCCAAGCGTGCCGGCGTTACAGATCACCCCGGCGGCGAACTCCTTGGAATAGCCCACCTGGCGCATGCCCGCGATCACGATCGAGCCGATCGCCACAACGGTGGCCGGCGAAGACCCCGACAGCGCCGCAAACAGCATACAGGCAAAGACGCCTGCAATGGCCAGACCGCCCGGCAGGTGACCGACGCAGGCGATGGAGAAACGGATGATCCGCCGCGCCACGCCGCCCGTGGTCATGAAACTGGAGGCCAAGATGAAGAAGGGGATCGCCAGCAGGGTGAAATGCCCCTCGAAGGCCTGGAACAGCGTGCCCGCCACCGAGGCCAGGGAGCTGTCGGAATAAAACAGCAGGAACAGGGTCGAGGACAGCCCCAGCGACACCGCGATCGGCACCCCGATCAGCAGCAGACCAATGACCAGTGCAAAAAGAAGGACAACTTCCATCAGTCATGCTCTCCCTGTTGAGCGCGAACCGCTTCGAGTTCGTCTTCGACTTCGTGACTTGCAACCAGGCGATCCGCCTGCCCGCGCAGGATTTGCAGCGCCGCCTGGAAAAACCGCAGCACCAGCAACAGCATCGACAGCGGCAGCACCAGATAGGGCACCACCTTGGGCAGTTTCTCGTAGGACTCGCCGTAGTTGATGAGATCCTCAAGGAACCGCAGCACCCCGATCATCGGCACGTCCTGCACCTCGTAAAAGCTCTGGCTGCGCGCGCCGGTGTCAAACCCGGTGGGGAACCAGCGGCCCGAGGTCGGCGGCAGGTCGGCAAACACCGCCCAGTAGTCATAGGCCCCCTTGAGCATCAGCAGCGAAAACACGATGCAGGCGGTCGCGGCAATCAGGCCCAGCGTGCGACGGGCGCTTGCCGGCAGCATGTTGACAATGGCGTCGACCCCGAGATGCGCATGCACCTTGACCGCATAGGACGCGCCCAGCAGCACCAGCCAGGCAAAGAGGAACACGGTGACCTCCAGCGCCCAGAGGATATTGGAATTGAACACATAACGCGCGATCACATTGGCAAAGGTCAGGAGTGTCATGAACCCCAGGAGCAGCGCGATCAGCGTCTCTTCAAGCGAATGGATGAACCCCGTTGGGCCGGTTCTTGCCCCCGACATGGTCGTCTCCCCAGTTTTTTGGAAAAAAGCGCGGCAGGAAAATCACTGCCGCCAGTGTGACGGAGCGCCCGGTGGTGCGCGCTCTCGTCGATGTTTCGGACCTGACCGCCGCGGGGTCCGGGGCCGTATCGCGGGCCCCGGAGCGTGGCAGCGGATCAGGCGGGCCGGATTACAGCCCGGCGTTGATGGATTGCGCCGCGTCGATCATGTCCTGACCCACGTCACCGGCGAATTGCTCCCACACCGGCTTCATCACGTCGACCCAGGCCTGACGCTGTTCCGGGCTCAGCTGACGCACGGTGCCGCCGGCCTCGACGATCGCCTGTTTGGCTTCGTTGTTGACCTTGGTGGATTCGGCGTTCCGGGTTGCGGTGACCTCATCCATGATGGTCATGAACTGGTCGCGCACTTCGGGCTCGAGGCTGTCGAGCCAGTCGACGGAAGCCACCACCAGATAGTCCAGCACCCCGTGGTTGGTTTCGGTCACACCGTCCTGCACCTCGAAGAACTTCTTGCCGTAGATGTTGGACCAGGTGTTTTCCTGACCGTCCACAACACCCTGCTGCAGCGCGCCATAGACCTCGGAAAACGCCATTTTCTGCGGGCTGCCGCCGATCGCTTCCATCTGCGCAACCAGCACGTCAGAGGACTGCACGCGGAACTTCAGACCATTGGCGTCTTCGGGCTTCAGCAGCGGCTTGTTGGCCGACATCTGCTTCATGCCATTGTGCCAGTATCCCAGACCTTGCAGACCACGGCGCTGCATGCTGTCGAGCATCGCCTGACCATTGTCGGAGGCCTGGAACGCGTCCACGGCGTCGATGTTCTTGAACATGAACGGCAGGTCGAAGAGGCGGAACTGCTTGGTGAATTTCTCGAACTTCGACAGGGACGGTGCGGCCAGCTGCACGTCGCCCTGGAGCATCGCCTCCAGCACCTTGTTGTCGTCATAGAGCGTGGAGTTCGGATAGACCACCATGCACATGGTGCCGTCCATTTCCTCGTTCACGCGCTTTTCCAGCAACGAGGCCGCGATCCCCTTGGGGTGCTTGTCGGTGTTGGTCACATGGCTGAACTTGACGACGATCTCGCCATCATCACAGGCATCCGCCTGGGCCACGCCAGCGGTCACGGTCAGCGCCATTGCGGTGGCGGCAGCAGTCAGGAACTTCATGGTGATCCTCCCTAAGAATCCTAATTTGTCCTCCAACCCCGAAACAGCGCCCGGGGCTTGGCAGGTAGAATTGGCAATGGGGGAGACAGGCTCAAGCGATGATTCGAGAATCGATCAAACAAACCGTTTTTTTGTTTCTTATCTTGCGGTTATTATAGGTTCTTTGCGTTACGCACACGGCCGCGCGGCGCGGCTGTGCGAAATCCCGCACATGGGGTGCCGGGCATTGTGCGAAAAACCGCACATCTGTTAGCGCCGGTAATCCTCGGGGCGAATCCCATAGCGCGTGAGCTTGTCATAGAAGGTCTTGCGCGGCAGCTTCAGCGCCTCGGCGGCGGCGGAGGCCTTGCCGTTCTGCCGGCCCAGCGCGGCGATCAGCAGCGAGCGCTCCACCTGTGCCATCTGCTCTGCCAGCCCCAGATCGGCGGCCTCTGAGACCTCTTCCGGCATGCCAAGAACAAAGCGCATCGCCGCCGACATCAGCGAGCGCGCATTGCCGGGCCAATCCTGCGCCATCAGGCCGGCGAGGGTGTCGGCGCTGATTTCCGGCGCCTCGATCCCGGCCTGTTCGGCGGCCTGGCTCACATAGTGGCGAAACAGCACCGGAATGTCGTCGCGCCGCTCTGCCAGCGCGGGGATGCGCACCCGCATCACATCGAGCCGGTAGAACAGATCGGCGTTGAATTTTCCCGCCGCAACAAGATCGGCCAGATCGGCGGAGGAGCCGCCGATGATGCGCACCTCCGGGCCCTGCTCCAGCCGCTCCAGCACCGCAAATTGCGTCGCCTCGGGCATCGCCGACAGCTCGTCCAGGAACAGCGATCCCCCTTCGGCGCGGTGGCACAGCTCCTCGAACGCCTCGGGCGTGAGACCGGCAGCGGGACGTTTGACAAAGGCCCCCTGCCCGCGACGCGACATCAGATGCACCACTTCGGCCACCTTGGGAATGCCACTGCCCGGCGGGCCGGAGACCAGCACCTCCGCCTCGGTCGGCGCCACAGAGCGCACCCGCGCCCGCAGCTCCTGCGCCTGTGGCGAAGAGCCGAACAGCATCCGCGCCGCTGGATCACCGCTTTCGAGCTGGGTTTGCAGGCGGCGGTTTTCCAACACCAGCGCCCGGGTCTTCAGCGCCCGCTCCAGCACCGCCAGCAGCGTCGCCGCCTCGCAGGGTTTTTCGAGGAAATCAAACGCCCCTTCGGACATCGCCTTGACCGCCATCGGGATGTCGCCCTCGCCGGTCAGCAACACCACGGGGAGTTCCGCATCCACACCCTGGGCGTAGTCCAGCAGGTGGAACCCGTCGCGCCCCGGCATCCGCATGTCCGACAGGATCACCCCGTCGAAATCGGCGGTGATGTGATCCTTGGCGGCCACAAACGACCCCGCCGTCATGGTGTCCAGATCAGCCAGCTCCAGCGTCTGGCCCAGCGCCTCGCGCACGGCGGCGTCGTCATCCACCAGCAGGACCTTTCGCGTGGGCAGCGGTGACAGGGAGCGCATCATGCGGCGGTTTCCTCTTTCCAGTAGTCCAGTTCGACCGTGAACAGGGCGCCATGTTCGGTGTTGGTGCCCCGGATGTTGCCGCCAAAGCTTTGCACCAGACCGTAGGAAATGGACAGCCCCAGCCCCATGCCTTCGGAACTGCCCACTGCCTTGGTCGAGTAGAACGGCTCAAACACCTTTTCGGGCTGCTTCAGACCGGGGCCGATGTCCTGCACGGTCACCGTCAGCCGGTTGCCCGCGTTGACGACGATCCGAACCAGGCGGTCGTCCTGTCCCATCATCGCATCCACCGCATTGTTGATCAGGTTCACAAACACCTGCGTCAGACGCACCTCGCCGCCGCGCACCCAGATCGCGCCCGCCTCGGGGGGCTGCCAGTCAAGCGTCACGTCATGGTCGCGCAGGCGGGTTTCGGTCAGCTCCACCGCCGCGGTGATCACCTGCACCAGATCGACCCGGCCCACCGGCTCGCTCTCGTTGCGGGCAAAGGCGCGCAGGTTCTTGATGATCCGGGCCATCCGCGCCGACATCTGCGCAATGCGGGTGAGGTTCTCGCCCGCGCGTTCGGCCTTGCCGCGCTCCAGAAAGGCCTGACCGTTCTCGGCAAACTGCTGGATCGCCATCAAGGGCTGGTTCAGCTCGTGGCTGATGCCCGCCGACATCTGCCCCAGCGCCGAGAGTTTATCAGCCTGCACCAGTTCGGCCTGCGCCTGCTTCAGCGCCGCTTCTGCCTCCTTGCGCTCGCGCACCTCGCGGCGCAGCTGGACGTTGGCCTCCGACAGGGCACGGGTGCGGGTGTCGACGCGCTGTTCCAGCTCCGCATTGGCGGCGGCCAGGGTCCGGCGGCGCTCTGCCACCAGGAACAGGATGGTGCCAAACGCCAGCCCCACCGCCGCCATCGCCATGGTCTGTAGCGCCGCCAGCCGCCGCGCCGGGGCAATGTCCACCAGGATCTCGCCCTGCATGTCGATCGCCGGCAGGTCGATGCCCAGATGCAGCGCCTGGTTGGGCAGATAGGGGCTCCAGCGTTGCTGCCAGATTTCATGCGATCCGATGTGACGCACCCGCAGTGGCTGCGGCGCACCCGACGCCGCGCGCAAGCCAGGGCGGGTGCTCTCGCGCTGCCAGAACAGCAGTTCGGAGTGGTTCGACATGAACACCTGCCCGTCGCGGATGGTGAAATAGACCGCCGGCAAGGAGCCGCGCCAGGTCTGCTCCACCAGCTCGATATCCGCCGCCACCACCAGGGTGCCGCGCACCCGGCCATCGGGGCCGAAATCTGGCGCGGCAAAGAAATAGACCCGCCGGTCGCTGCCCGCCAGCACCCGGGCCTCGGTGCCCATGGCGCCCTGCATGGCGCGGCGGAAATAGTCACTGGTGGCCACACTGGGACCGGTGACCCCTTCGGCGGCGGCCAGCACCTGTCCCTGCGCATCCGCATAGAACACGTCGAGCGCACCGGTCTTGTCCGCCACCCCGCGCAGCAGCGCCTGGGCGGCGCGCCGGCCCACCGGCTCATCCAGCCGCCGCAGCGCCGGATGGGTCGCCACCAGCACCGCCTGTTCGCGGTAGATCTGCAACTGCGTGCTGACCCGGTCGGAGGCCAGCGCCAGATCGGAGGCGCTGCGCTCCGCCAGGGCGGTGAGCGCCTGCCGGTAGCCCGAGGACCAGACCGCAGCCGACAGCAGTGCAATGGCGATGGCAACGCCCAGGATCAGGGCCAGACGGGGGTGACGTGTTTTCAACATTGCGCCACAGTAGCAAAGCCCCCCTTGCCAAGGCCAGAGACCTCGGCAAAAACCCATAGCCATGAAAACACTGATCCAATCCCCGACCGAGCCGGCGTTTGTCCAGGACCCCTACCCGTTTTACGACGCCGCGCGCGCGGCCGGGAAACTCGGGTACTGGCAGGACTACAAGATGGTGGCGGCCTTTGGCCATGACACGGTGCATATGCTGCTGCGCGACCGCCGCTTTGGCCGCGAAATCCCCGCCGAGATGGCCACCGAGGGCCCGGCCCATCTGGCGCCCTTTTTGCAGGTCGAAGCACATTCCCTGCTGGATGCAGAACCGCCCCGGCACACACGCCTGCGCAAACTGGTGCTGCGCGCCTTTACCAGCCGCGAGATCAAGGCGCTGGCACCGGGGCTGGAGACGCTGTGCCATGATCTGATCGACGCCTTTCCCGAGGATGCGCCCTTTGATCTGCTGACCGCCTATTGCACGCAGGTGCCGGTGATCGCGATCTGCCGCCTGCTCGGCGTGCCGGAAGACATGGCCCCAAAGCTCCTGGACTGGTCGCACAAGATGGTGGCGATGTATCAGGCCTCCAAAACCATCGAGACCGAACATGCCGCCGCCAAAGCGAGCGAAGAGTTCATCGCCTTTCTCACCGACTATGTGGACGAGCGCCGCAAGACACCGGGCGATGATCTGATCACCCGCCTCATTCAGGCCGAAGAGGATGGCGAGAGCCTCTCCACCGATGAACTGATCGGCACCTGCATCCTGCTGCTCAATGCCGGGCACGAGGCGACGGTGCATTCGCTGGGCAACGGGGTAAAGACGATGCTGGAACAGGGCTGGTCGCCCGAGTGGCTGGCCCCCGAGGGCATCACGGGACTGGTGGAGGAGATCCTGCGCTATGATCCGCCGCTGCATATGTTTACCCGCTACGCCTATGAGGAGGTCGAGGTGCTCGGTCATACCTTCCAGCGCGGTGATCAGGTGGCGCTGATGCTGGCGGCGGCCAACCGCGACCCGGAGGCGCTGGCGCGCGCAGATCAGTTTGACCCGACCCGCCCCCCGAAGGTGAACAAGAGCTTTGGCGGCGGGCTGCATTTCTGTGTCGGCGCGCCGCTGGCGCGGTTGGAGATGGAGATTGCCCTGCCGATCCTGTTTGCGCGCTGCCCGGAGCTGTCGCTGGCGGAACAGCCTGTCTATTCCAACACCTATCACTTCCACGGGCTGACCCGCCTGTGGGTGACGCGCAGCTGAGGACAAACCCGGCCGGGGGCGCTCCCGCCCGCGCGGCGGGGATCACAGATCCCCTTGCGCCGTTGGGCCCGGCGCCGCTGACGCGGCGCGGCGCGCCTCTTTCACCTTTTGCCAAATACCTCGGGGGGAGGCGCGAACGCGCCGAGGGGGCAGCGCCCCCCCTTTCGCAGCCTGCGTCCCGTCACTGCGGCAGCGCCGAAAGCGCCGCTGCGCAGGGCCCCGCCATCAGCCAGTCGCGAAAGGCCACCACCTTGGGATCGTGCCATTTTTCCGCCTCGCCAACCAGCGCATAGGCGCCATCCGGGGTGCCGCAGGTCATCTCCGGGAAGGGCAGCACCAGGTCGCCGCGCGCCAGCTCCTCGGCACAGAGGACCAGATCCGCCATCACCACACCGGCCCCGATCACCGCCGCGCGCGTGGCCATGTCGAGGTTGGGAAACACCTCGCCGGCGGTGGCGTCGACCTGCGCGACGCCGAAGTGCTGCACCCAGGTGGGCCAGTCGCTGCGCCGCGGGCTCTCGTGCAGCAGCCGCTGCTGCGCCAGCGCCGGGGGTCCCTTCGCCGCCAGGTCCGGTAGCAGCGCCGGCGCGCAGGCCGGTGACAGCACCATTTCAAACAGCGGCAGCACCTGGAGCGATGCCGACCGGCCGGGGCGGTTCTGCAAGGAGATGCCAAGGTCGTACTCGGCGGCCTCGAACCCCTTGGTGCTGTAGAAATCGGTGGTCAGCCGCAGCTTGATCTCCGGATGGGCCGCCCGGAACGTCTCCAGCTGCGGCAGCAGCCAGCGGATCGACAGGGTTGGCGGGCAGATCACCCGCAGCTCGGAGGCATCGGAGGCGATCTGCTCGACCTGCCGCTGCATCATCTGGAACGCCTCGGTCAGCACCGGATGGAGCCGCCGCCCGGCCGTGGTCAGCTCCACCCCGCGGGCATGGCGGTGAAACAGCCCCACCCCGAGGTGATCCTCCAGGATCTTGACCTGACGGCTGATGGCACCGCGGGTCACGAACAGCTCTTCGGCCGCCTGAATGAACCCCTGATGGCGGGCGGCGGCCTCGAAGGCGCGCAGGGCATTCAACGGCGGCAGGCGCATGACGCTCCCTCATGGATCAGTTTTCCTGATCCAATCATGGAATTTAACTGATTTGCGCGCAAGCCCCCTGACCCCGTATTCCCAAAGCACGGACGCCGATATTAGGGAGATGAGGCCATGACCACAGTATTGAACACCCAGGCAGCACTGGGCAGGCGCTCCGGGGTCCGCACTCTTCTTCGCCGGATTCGCGAGAGATTTGGCGTGAGAAAACCTGCGCCGGCTGTCAGGATTCCGGAACAGGATCTGCGCCGATTGGCAGAGACCTCGCCGCATCTGCTGGCCGACATTGGCGTACAGCCTGCCACCAGCGGCAAGGATCAGTTGCCGTGGCGGCTGGAGGACGGGCGGCAACTGGTGCTGCGCTCGCCCCTCTAGGGGAGCGTCCCCGTCATGCGGCGGTCAACGTTTGCGCCTCGACACAGGTTGGCGCTGCGGATCGCCGCCGGGTCACTCCACCCGGATCTGCTCCAGCGGCAAATGGGTGGTGGATTTGATCTCCTCCATCGACAGGAGCGCGGTGACATTGTGCACCCGCACCTCGGAGATCAGCGCCTGATAGAACTTGTCGTAGGCGCGCGCGTTGCGGACCCGAACCTTGAGAATATAGTCGATGTCACCGGCGAGCCGATGCGCCTCCTGCACCTCGGGGCGTTCGCGCAGCGCCTTGAGGAACGCGGCCTGCCAGTCGGCCTCATGCTCCGAGGTGCGGATCAGCACGAAGAAACAGGCCTCGAACCCCAGCGCCTCGGCATCGAGGATCATGGTCTGATTGCCCACGACCCCGGCCTCGCGCAGCTTGCGGATACGATTCCACACCGGCGTCTTGGAACTGCCCACCTGCTTGGCGATTTCGTCCAGGGATTGCCCCGCATCGCGTTGCAGTTCCGCCAGAATTTTCCGATCCGTGGCGTCGATCCGCACTGTCATTCCAAAATTCTCCAAACCTGAGGACATCCGGACTTCCTGCCCGGAGGGCTGCGGACGCATGTCCTTATTTCCCGGCGCATATAGCGTCCAGACGGGAATATTTCCTATATCTAATCCCAAGTCAAACACCACGGACGGACCCGCCAATGCCACGCGACACCAGCCATATCCCCGCCGACCTGCCCGCCCTTCCGGGACCGCAGGGCGTGATGTGCCCGGGCGTGGTGGCCTTTGCCGGCTCCGGCCCCGGAGACCCGGACCTGCTGACGCTCAAGGTGCTGAAGGCGCTGCGCACGGCGGATGTGATCCTCTACGACCGTCTGGTCAGCGCCGAGATCATGGCGCTGGCCCATGACGGGGCCCTTCTCGAAGACGTCGGCAAGGAGGGCTTCGGCCCCTCGATGGCGCAGGAAGATATCTGCGCGCGGCTGGTGCATCATGCCAAGCGCGGGCGCAGCGTGCTGCGGCTGAAATCGGGCGATCCGACGATCTTTGGCCGCCTCGACGAGGAGCTTTCCGCCTGCGAGGCCGCTGATGTGGACACGCAGATCCTGCCCGGCATCACCGCCGCCTCTGCCGCCGTGGCCGCGATCGGTCAGAGCCTGACCCAGCGCGGGCGCAATTCCTCGGTGCGGTTCCTCACCGGTCACGACATGAAGGGCTTTGCCGATCACGACTGGGCGCAGCTTGCCCGTCCGGGCGAAGTGGCTGCCGTCTATATGGGCAAGAAATCCGCCCGGTTCGTGCAGGGGCGCATGCTGATGCATGGCGCCGACCCGGCGACGCCGGTGACCGTGGTGGAGAACGCCTCTCGTGACAGCCAGCGCGTGCTGGCCACCACCCTTGACCGGCTGCCCGCCGATCTGGCCGCCGCCGCCTTTGACGGCCCGGCCCTCACCTTCCTCGGGCTGGCGCCGCGCGCAGCTGCCGCCACCGCCGCCCGCACCGATATTCAGATGGAGCTTGCCTGATGGCCCGTGCATTTACCCCCAAAGTCGTCACCGCCAACGACCTGCTCGAAGGCGATGTGATCTATCTCACCGCCGCGGGCGGCTGGACCCGCGTCCTGGAAGAGGCCGAGCTGATCGTCGACGAGGCGGAGGCACAGTTGCGCCTGCTGGAGGCGCAGAGCCAGCCGCAGGTCGCGGTCGGCGCCTATCTCGCCGATGCTCAGGCCGGGGAGACCGGTCCTGAACCCACCCACTTCCGCGAGGCGTTCCGCCGCACCGGGCCCTCGAACTACCGCCACGGCAAACAGGAGGCCGCAGCCAATGTATAAGTACAACGACTTCGACCACGCCTTTCTCGCCGAGCGCAACCGTCAGTTCCGCGCCCAGGTCGAGCGTCGCATCGACGGCGCGCTGACCGAAGACGAGTTCAAGCCGCTGCGCCTGATGAACGGGCTCTACCTGCAACTGCATGCCTATATGCTGCGGGTGGCGATCCCCTATGGCACGCTCAATCCCGATCAGATGCGCGCGCTGGCGCTGCTGGCCGAGAAATGGGACAAGGGCTATGGCCATTTCACCACCCGGCAGAACATCCAGTACAACTGGCCGAAGCTGAAGGACGTGCCGGACATGCTGGACGCGCTGGCGGAGGTGAACCTGCACGCCATCCAGACCTCGGGCAACACCATCCGCAACGTGACCGCGGACCATTTCGCCGGTGCAGCCGCCGACGAGATCGAAGATCCGCGCCCGATCGCCGAGCTGATCCGGCAGTGGTCCACCGACCATCCGGAATTCCAGTTCATGGGCCGCAAGTTCAAGATCGCCGTCTCTGGCGCCGCCAATGACCGTGCGGTGCTGAAGGCGCATGACCTGGCGGTGAAGATCGTGCGCAATGACGCGGGCGAGCTTGGCTATCAGGTGCTGGTGGGTGGTGGCCTTGGCCGCACCCCGATGATCGGCAAGGTGCTCAACGACTTTGTCGCTGCCGATGACCTGCTGCCCTATATCGAGAGCGTGATCTCGGTCTGGAACCAGTACGGGCGCCGCGACAACAAATACAAGGCCCGCATCAAGATCACCGTGCATGAAATGGGTCTGGAGAAGATCCGCGAGCTGACCGACGCGCGGTTCGAACAGGTGCGCCCGACTTTTGGCGGTGCCGATCAGGCGCTGTTCCAGGACATCAAGCGCCACTTTGCCGCGCCGGAGTTCCGCAGCGGCGGCACCGAGGCCTTTGACGCCGCCTACGACTCCGACCCGGTGTTCCGCGCCTGGGCCGATACCAACCTGGCCGCGCACAAGGCGCCCGGGCATGCGATCGTGACCATCTCGATCAAGAAACACGGGGCGACCCCGGGCGATGCGACCGCCGCGCAGATGCGCGAAATGGCCGATATCGCCGAGGAGTTCGCCTATGGCGAGCTGCGCATCAGCCACGAGCAGAACGTGATCCTGCCGCATGTGCACAAGAACGACCTGCCGGCGATCCACGCGCGTCTGAAGGCCGCCGATCTGGCCACCGCCAACATCGGGCTGATCTCGGACATCATCGCCTGCCCCGGCATGGATTACTGCGCCCTGGCCACCGCGCGGTCGATCCCGGTCGCGCAGGAGATCGCCACCCGGTTCGAGGATCTGAAGATGGAGCACGACGTGGGCCATCTGCAGATCAAGATCTCCGGCTGCATCAACGCCTGTGGCCACCACCACGTTGGCCATATCGGCATCCTTGGTCTGGATCGCGCAGGGGTCGAAAACTACCAGATCACCCTCGGCGGTGACGCGACCGAAACGGCAGCGATCGGCACCCGCACCGGGCCCGGCTTTGCCTATGACGAGATCGTCCCCGCGGTGGAGCGCATCGTGGAGACCTATCTGGAGCAGCGCGAGAGTGCGGAGGAGGAATTCCTCCAGACCTATCGCCGCGTTGGCATGGAGCCCTTCAAGGCGGCGCTCTACCCGGCGGCAGACAAAAAGGTGGCCTGAGCCATGACCCGCATAGACCAGGAAATACAGGGACAGCCCGCTGCCTCGCGCAGCGCGGTGGCCCTGGCCGAACAGGTGGCGGCGCTCAATGCGCGGTTCAAGCACCATTCGGCGACCTCCGTGATGGAGGGGGCGCTTCGCGATGCCGGCAATATCGCGCTGGTCTCGTCTTTCGGCGCGGAGTCGGTGGTGCTGCTGCACATGGCCGCCATCATCGACCCGATGGTGCCGGTGCTGTTTGTCGATACCGAACTGCTGTTCACCGAAACGCTGGTCTACCAGCAGGAGGTGAGCGAGCGTCTGGGGCTGCGGAACGTGCATGTCATCAAGGCCGATGACATCGCCGACAAGGACCCCTATGGCGCGCTGCGGTTTTCCGACACCGATGCCTGCTGCGCCCTGCGCAAGACCATCCCGCTGCAAAAGGCGCTGGCGGGCTATGACGGCTGGATCACCGGCCGCAAGCGGTTCCAGTCCGGCACCCGCGCCGCGCTCGACTTCTTTGAGGTCGAGGACGGAACGGGGCGGATGAAGATCAATCCGCTGGCCCATTGGGCGCCAGAGGATGTGCGCGCCTATATGGATGAAAACCGCCTGCCCCGGCACCCGCTGGTGGCCAAGGGCTATCCGTCGATCGGCTGTGCCCCCTGCACCAGCCCGGTGGCCGAAGGCGAAGACCCCCGCGCCGGCCGCTGGCGCAACCAGAACAAGGAAGAATGCGGCATCCACGTGGTGGATGGCAAATTCGTCCGTACAGGAGCTTGAGTGACATGAGCGTTATCGTGACCGATACGGGCTTTGCCCATGATGACTGGACCGGCGGCTTTGAGGGCGAGCATGTGCTCGACCTGGCCTCCGACACCGATGCGGCCGCGCTGGCCGGGCAGCTGGACGGCGTGGAGATGATCCGCGTTGATTTCCCCTCTTTTGCCGACGGGCGCGGTTTCACCATTGCGCGCATGCTGCGCCTGATGGGATACGAGGGGCGCCTGCGGGCCAAGGGGCATGTGATCTCGGATCAATATGCCATGGCGCGCCGGGTGGGGTTCGACGAGGTGGAAATCTCCGACGACCTGGCCACCCGCCAGCCCGAGGACCAGTGGCAATTCCGTGCCAATTGGCAAAGCCACAACTATCAGGCCCGCCTGCGCGCGCATTCGAACGCCGCGCGCTAAGCCAGCCCCAAGACCCCGCCGTCAGGCCACCCCTGCCCGGCCCCGCATCTGCGATGCCGGGCCGGATCTGCGCAAGATTGCCGCAGGAGGGGTTCCCCTGACCTGGATCAATGCTTAATCAGAGGTGCCGGCCTATCCCCGCTGGCAGAGACATGATGAACGAGATTGCCGCCGTGACCGAGACTGTGAGTGAGCCTGTGACCGAAGCCGCCGCGCCTGCAAAGGCCAAACCGACCCTGCCCGACGCCCAGACCGTGACAGAGGTCAAGCACTGGACCGACCGGCTGTTTTCCTTCCGCTGCACGCGGCCTGCGTCCCTGCGGTTCCGCTCGGGCGAGTTCGTGATGATCGGCCTGATGGGCGATCCGGACCCAAAGACCGGCAAGCAGAAACCGCTGTTGCGCGCCTATTCCATCGCGTCCCCAAGCTGGGACGAGGAAATGGAGTTCTACTCCATCAAGGTGCAGGACGGCCCGCTGACCTCCAAGCTGCAACACATCAAGGTCGGCGACGAGATCATCTTGCGCCCGAAACCCGTCGGCACCCTGGTGCATGACGCGCTGGTCCCCGGGAAGCGGATCTGGTTCTTTGCCACCGGCACCGGCTTTGCGCCTTTTGCCTCGCTGCTGCGCGAGCCGGAAACCTACGAGAAATTCGACGAGGTCATCATCACCCACACCTGCCGCGAGGCCGGAGAGCTGACCTATGGCCGCGAGTTGATCGAGAGCCTCAAGGACGACGAGCTTCTGAACGAGGTGATCGGCGAGGGCTTCTGGAAGAAGATCAAATACTACCCCACCACCACCCGCGAAGAGAGCGCCAAGATGGGCCGGATCACCGACCTGATGCGCTCGGGCGAGGCGTTTGAGGATCTGGGCGTGCCGCCGCTGAACCCGGAAAGCGACCGCGCGATGATCTGCGGCAACCTGGCGTTCAACCTGGAACTGAAGGACCTGTTTGAAAACACCTATGGTCTGGAAGAAGGCGCCAATTCCAAGCCCGCACATTTTGTGGTGGAAAAGGCCTTCCTCGACTGAGCCCTCGGGCACATCGCATCAAACAGAAACACTGCGGATCTCGTCAGCGAGGTCCGCATTTTTCGTCTCAGCAGCGCGGCCCTGAGACCGCGATAGAAGGCCTCCCGCGCGTGAACCTTCTGCCCGGGCTTGTGACCGCAGCGCTCCAGCAGAATTATTTGCGCATCGGGAGGCGCAACAAAAAGGGCGACGCTGATGCGCCGCCCCTGTCTGATGTCTGGCGTTTGCCGAGGGGGCGTTAGAGCCCGAGCGCAGTGCGGGCCTGCTCCAGCGCCGCTTTCAGCAAATCGGGGTTGTCGCGCGCCTGGGTGATCGCGGATTTCACCGCGGTCTTTTTCAGCGGGTCCAGTTGCGAGCCGTCGATCAGCTCGATCACCCGGTCATAGTCAAAACCTTCGGGCGTGAGCAGCGTGGCCGGGGTGTCCGCCGCCACATCGGCGTCAGTGCCGGCGTCGGCTTCGGTTGTGGTCTCCGTCGCGGTCTCAGTCGAAGACTCAGTCGAGGTCTCTGTGGTGACATCGGTGTCTGCGGCGTCTGCCTCAGCCTCTGCCGCTGCCTCGGTATCGACCTCCGCGCCGGTCTCGGCCTGCTCTGCCACGGTGTTCTCATCCGGCAGCGCGTCGCCCACATCCTGCGTCAGGCTGTCCTGGACCTCCTGCGCTGCGGTCTCGGCAGCCTCCTGAGCGCCCTCGGCCAGATCAGCCGCGCCTTCGGTCACGCTGTCGACCGCCTCGCTTGCGGTCTCTGCCACGGCGGCGGCGGTGTCCTCGGCGGCGTCCACGGCCTCGGCGGCCTGCTCCTGCGCGGCATCGGCTGCGGCGCTGGCGCCTTCACCGAGGTCGGCGGCCGCCTCGGAGGCGGCGTCGGCGGCATCCGAGACCGCGTCAGCGGCCTGATCGGCCAATTCTTCGGCGGCGTCCTCCGCCGCGGCAACGCCATCCTCGACCTGCTGTTGCAGATCCTCGGCGGTGGCTTCGGCCTCGGCTGCGGCCTCTGCGGCCGCCTCGGCGGCGGTGTCGGTCTCGGCTTCGGTCTCAGCCGCGGTTTCGGTGTCCGCCGGGGCGACTTCGTTTGCCACCTCTGCCGGGGCCTCCGTGGCAAGCGGTTCCTCGGATTGGTTCAGATACCAGAACGCCCCTGCGACGACCACGACGCCGACAGCGGCGCCCACTCCTGCGATTTTCATGGCATAGTCCTTCCATGCTGACGTCCCGACGCGGGACGGATTGCGCATGTTCATGTGCGTCTTAGGCGTCGACAACAAGGGGGAAGTGGTAAATACTGCTCCCCTCGGCCATGCTCCGCCGCCGGGGGGCGCTCTATCGTGAAAACTCCCCTCAATGATGAAAAGCACCGTGTTTCCGGCTTGCAAGACCGCCGGACACCGATTAAATTCCCGGCTCAAATTTCTGCAATTATCAAAGGATAGAACCCATAGCTCGCAGACCTCATAACGCGCCGCCGACCCGTGATACCGGCCCGCGCGTCAACGACAAAATCCGCGCTCCCGAAATCCGCCTGATCGGTGCAGATGGCGATAACGTCGGTGTTGTGCATCCCGCCAAGGCCATGCAGATGGCCGAAGAGGCCGGTCTGGACCTGGTGGAGATCTCGCCCAACGCCAATCCGCCGGTCTGCAAGATCATGGACTACGGCAAGTTCAAGTATGAACAGCAGAAACGCGAAAGCGAAGCGCGCAAGAAGCAGAAGATCATCGAGGTCAAAGAGGTCAAGTTCCGTCCCAACACGGACACCCACGACTATGACGTGAAGATGCGCAACGTGGTCAAGTTTCTGGAAAACGGCGACAAGGTGAAGGTCACCCTGCGTTTCCGTGGCCGCGAGATGGCGCACCAGAACCTGGGCCGCGAGCTGCTGCAACGGGTGGCCGAGGACATCAAGGAACTCGGCAAGGTCGAAAACATGCCGAAGATGGAAGGCCGTCAGATGATCATGATGATCGGCCCGCTTCCGAGCAAGTAACGCCCTTATGGCGATCCGGCGCGGGGTCTCCCTGCGCCCGCGACCTCCCCGCACCTGGTGCCGGGAGGTTTTTTCATGCCGCGCCGCCGCCCGTCCAGCGCCACGGGCCGCGTTGCCGGGGCTGTGTTGGCGGGACTGTTGTGGCGGGGCCGTGGTCACGCGCGGAGCGGCTGTCCTGCGGGCCGCTCGCCCCGGCGCAACGTCAGAACCTCGACCCCGGCATCGGTCACCGCCACCGTATGTTCGAACTGCGCCGACAACCGGCGGTCCCGTGTAACGATGGTCCAGCCGTCCGGCTCCGTTTCCACCCGGCGACTGCCGAGGTTCACCATCGGCTCCACGGTAAAGACCATGCCTGCGCGCAGCCGTTCGCCGGTGCCGGGGCGGCCGAAGTTCAGCACCTGTGGCGCCTCGTGCATCTGCCGTCCGATCCCGTGACCGCAATACTCCCGCACCACCGAGCAGGCATGTCTGCGTGCGTACCGCTCGATCGCATGGCCGACGTCCCCCATCCGCCCCCCGGGGCGCACCTGGGCAATGCCCTGCCACATCGCACCATAGGCGATGCGGACCAGCCGCCGGGCGGCGCCGGACACATTGCCCACCAGGTAGGTCTTGCTGGAATCGGCGATATAGCCGTTCTTTTCCAGGGTGATATCCAGATTGATGATGTCGCCGTCGGCGATCACCTCCGACGCGCTCGGCACCCCGTGACAGACCACATGGTTGCGAGAACAGTTCAGCACATAGTCAAACCCGTATTGGCCCTTGCTCGCCGGGCGGGCCTGAAGCTCCTGCTCGATAAAGCGTTCGACGCAATCGTTGATCTCCAGCGTGCTGCGCCCCAGCAAGGGCAACTGGTCCAGCATGTCAAACACCGAGGCAAGCAGACGCCCGGACTGCCGCATCAAGGTCAGCTCCTGAGGCGACTTGACCATGTCAGGCGGCCGTCTCGTCCGACAGCGCCACCGCGGCGGCCTGCAATTGCTGGTGCAGGATCTCGCTGAAGGTCAGGGTCGGGTTGGCCTCCGCCAGCATGCCGATCTTCATCCAGAACTCCGCCTGGGCATTGATGGAGCGGCACATGACACCGCTGGCACGCCGGATATCCTCGTGCAGATCGTCCCCGATTTTGACAAGCCCCATTTTACGCTCCATTTCTGATTCGAATATGAAATATATACACTTCATATATCACCGCAATCCCCCGCCCGCGTCCGGCGGCACGCGCAAATCTGTCGTGAAATTCTTGCATTTATTAGCGGAGCCTTAATCTAACCCGGCGTAGCATTGCCGCAGTTTAACCAGGGACGGGCCATATGACTCTCACCGATATTCAAAGCGACGCCGTGATGGCGATCGGCCCGTGTCGCATCGCAGCGCTGTCGCTCGTCGCCCTGTTGCATCAGGACACAAAGGTCAGCGGCGACCCGGAGAGCGAGCGCGCGCTGACCCTCTCGGCAAAGCGGATCGCGACCGCCCATCAGATGCTGTCGGAGGATCTGGTCGCCCGTTTGCAGGACAGCAGCTATGAGCTGCCCGAACATCTGGAGGAGCGCCGCGTCGCCTGCCTCGATGTGCTGGAACCGCTCCATGCGGTGACCACCGGTGGCGGCGCCTCGATGATGGAGCGGATCCGTGCCCTCCCCCAGGTGGAGGAACTCTGCCTGCACCGGCTGGAGCCCGCTATTTCCGGTTTCCTCGATGCGCTGGTGGAGCAGCTGAGCGCGGCACAACGCAGCCGGGACGCGCAGCGCTCCGGCGACATGCTTGACGCGATCAAGAATGCCGAGGCCGTGGGCCGCAACATTCGCCTGATCGCCTTCAACGCCTCGATCGAGGCGGCGCGGATCGGTGATCAGGGCAAGGGGTTTGCCGTGATCGCAACCGAGATCCGCGGTCTGGCGGATCACACCCAGACGCTGCTGACCGACATCGCCGGCTTCCTGCGCACCTGATCGACACGTGGCGCTACGCTGTAAAAAAGCGCCCTGTCATCGACAGAGCGCTTTTCCTGCGTTCGACCCGTGTCCCATACCGGGCTGTCAGCCTGCGGCGGTGACCGCCCGTTTGGTCATCACACCGACCAGATGCGCGCGATAGGCCTTGGTGCCGTGGATATCGCCGATCATACCGTCCTCCGCGACGCTGAGGCCGGTGATCGCATCCGCGCTGAAATTGGCCGACAGCGCCGCTTCGGCCTCGGTCCAGCGGAACACGCCCTCCTCTGACGCGCCGGTGACCGCCACCCGCACGCCATCCGCAAATTTGGCGACAAAGACGCCAACCATGGCAAAGCGCGACGCCGGTTGCAGGAACTTCTGATAGTTCGCCGCCTCGGGCACCGGAAAGCGCACCTCGGTGATGATCTCGCCCTCCTCCAGCGCGGTGGTGAACATGCCCTGGAAATAGTCATCCGCCGCGATCTCGCGGGCATTGGTCACGATGGTTGCGCCCGACGCCAGCGCCGCCGCCGGATAGCAGGCAGCCGGGTCGTTGTTGGCCAAAGATCCACCGATGGTGCCCCGGTTGCGCACCGCCGGATCACCGATCTGCCCCGCAAGCGCGGCCAGCGCCGGATAGGCGCTCGCGCCCGCTGCTACGTCGGCATGGGTTGTACCGCCACCGATCGCCAGCTTGCCATCGTCGGTCTGGCAAACCCCCTTGATCTCGGCAATGCCGCCCAGGCTCACCAGGGTCGTGGGCATCGCCAGACGTTGCTTCAGCGTCGGGATCAGGGTCTGCCCGCCGCCCAGCGCCTGCGCATCCTCTTCGCCCAGCGCCTGTAACGCATCGGCCACCGTTTCGGGACGTGCGAATTCAAACTCATACATGGCTCTTCCTTTCCGAAGGATCGCCCTTGGGCTCCTTCATCTTCTCATAAATATCCCGGGGGTGCGGGGGCTGGCCCCCGCTCCGCCGTCTCAACCTTGCATCGCCGCCCAGACTCGCGCTGGCGTCAGCGGCATGTCGATATGGGTCACATTCTTGCCGGCAGAGCGCAGCGCATCCACCACCGCATTGACCACTGCCGGTGGCGAACCGATCGCCCCGGCCTCGCCACAGCCCTTCACCCCCAGCGGATTGTGGGTGCAGGGCGTCTGACAGGAATGATCGACCTGATAGAACGGCACATCGTCAGCCCGCGGCATGGCGTAGTCCATGAACGACGCCGACAAGAGCTGCCCGTCCTCGTCATAGACACAGCCCTCCAAGAGCGCCTGACCGATGCCTTGCCCCAGACCGCCATGCACCTGACCGTCGACGATCATCGGGTTGACCACATTGCCAAAATCATCGGCGGCGGCAAAGCGTTCGATGGTGACCTTGCCGGTATCGGGATCGACCTCCACCTCGCAGGCATAGGCCCCCGCCGGATAGGTGAAATTGGCCGGGTCGTAGAACGCTGTCTCCTCCAGCCCCGGCTCGATCTCCTCCAGCGGGTAGTTATGCGGCACATAGGCGGCGAGGGTCACATCGCCCCAGGCCACGGATTTATCCGTGCCCGCAACCGAGAACTTGCCGTCCTTCAGCTCGATATCGGCATCTGCGGCCTCCATCAGATGGGCGGCGATCTTCTTGGCCTTGTTGATGATCTTCTCGGTTGCCCGCACCATGGCAGAGCCGCCCACCGCCAGCGAGCGCGAGCCATAGGTGCCCATGCCCATCGGCGCGTTGTTGGTGTCGCCATGTTCGATCTCCACCATATCTTCGGGGATGCCGATCATCTCGGAAATCACCTGCGGAAAGGACGTCTCATGCCCCTGCCCGTGGCTGTGGCTGCCGGTCATCACCACGATGCCGCCGGTGGCGTTGACCCGCACCGTGGCGCTCTCATAAAGCCCCGCGCGGGCGCCGAGTTGCCCCACAAGGTTCGAGGGCGCGATGCCGCAGGCCTCGATATAGCAGTTCACACCCAGACCGCGCAGCTTGCCGGATTTCTCGCTCTCGGCGCGGCGCGCGGCAAAGCCTGCGACATCCGCGATCTCTTCGAGCTTATCCATCGTCGCCACATAGTCGCCGGTGTCATATTCCACGGCGACAGGCGTGGCATAGGGGAACTCGGTGACAAAGTTCTGTCGCCGGAGCGCGATCGGGTCGACATCCAACTCGCGCGCCGCCTTGTCGATGACGCGCTCCAACTGGAACGTCGCTTCGGGACGCCCCGCGCCGCGATAGGCATCGACCGGCACCGTATTGGTGAACACCGCCTTGACGTTCACATAGATCAGCGGCGTCTTGTAATTGCCCGCCATCAGCGTGCCATGCAGCCAGGTGGGCACCGAGGGCGCAAAGGTCGACAGATACGCGCCCATATTGGCGTATGTTTCCGTGCGCAGCGCGGTAAAGTTATTGTCTGCGTCCAGCGCCAGTTCGATCTTGGTCACATGATCGCGGCCATGGGCGTCGGACATAAAGGCCTCGGAGCGCGAGGAGGTCCATTTCACTGCACGATTGAGCGCCTTGGCGGCAAAGGTGCAGAATGCCTCTTCCGCGTAGTGGAAAATCTTGGAGCCAAAGCCGCCGCCCACATCCGGGGCCACCACGCGCAATTTATGCTCCGGGATGCCAAGCACAAAGGCCCCCATCAAAAGCCGGATCACATGCGGGTTCTGGCTGGTGGTATAAAGCGTGCTTTCACCGGTGGCGCGGTTGAAATCGCCCACCGCCACGCGCGGCTCCATCGGGTTGGCGACCAGACGGTTGTTGACCAGCTCCAGCGTGGTGACATGGGCGGCGGCGTCAAAGGCCTTGGCGACCGCCTCCTTGTTTTCCTCCACAAAGCCCCAGTCATAGCAGAGGTTGGAGGTCAGATCGTCGTGGACCTTAGGCGCGCCGTCCTGCAGCGCCGCCTTCATGTCGATCACGGCAGGCAGCTCGTCGATCTCCAGTTCAATCGCCTCGGCGGCATCGCGGGCCAATTCGGCGCTCTCGGCCACCACGGCGGCGATGGGATCGCCCACATGGCGCACCTTACCCTGCGCCAGAACGGGATGCGCCGGTTCCTGCATCACCTCGCCAAAGCGGTCGGTCACCTGCCAGCCGCAGGGCAGACCGCCGATCCCTTCGAAATCCGCGCCGGTGAACACCCGCAGCACGCCGGGCATCGCCGCCGCCGCGGATGTATCAAGCGATGTGATCCGCCCATGCGCCACATCCGAGCGCAGGAAATGCACATAGGCCTGACCGTTTACATTGATGTCGTCGGTGTAATTGCCGGTTCCCGTCAGGAACCTGATGTCTTCGCGCCGTTTGGTGGCGGCGCCGATGCCGCTCTCCTTGGCGTCAATATCCTTGGGCATAATCCAAACTCCTCCCAGAATGCGGGCCGGGTCCTTCTGGGCTGTTGCGCTTTGGGCTCCTCTTCCCGCCGCGCCGCCTGACCGAGCGGTCCGCTGGATTGATACGGGCTACGTTCCTCAGCCCGTCTGCAAACGGGCTGGCACAGGTCACTTGGGGCGGGCGTTATTCCGCCGCGATCGAGGTCACGTCCTGACCCGAGGCTGCCATGATCGCCTTGACGATATTGTGGTAGCCGGTGCAGCGACAGAGGTTGCCCTCCAGATAATGGCGGATCTCTCCCTCGGAGGGTTTTGGGTTCTCCTTCAGCAGCGCCGCTGCCGACATCACCATGCCGGGCGTGCAAAAGCCGCATTGCAGCCCGTGGTGTTCCTGAAACGCCGCCTGAATCGCGTTGAGTGTGCCGTCAGGAGCCGCCTGCCCTTCGATGGTGGCAACCTCCGCCCCTTCGGCCTCAAGCGCCAGCATGGTGCAGGATTTCACCGCCTTGCCATCGACATGGACAACGCAGGCACCGCATTGGCTGGTGTCGCAACCCACATGGGTGCCGGTGAGCCCCTGCTGGTCGCGCAGGAACGACACCAAGAGTGTACGACCTTCGACCTCCCCGGACATGGGGCGACCGTTCACGGTCATGGAGACCTTCGTCATAAATTCCTCCCTAGCTTGAAATTCTTTGTCTGGCTGAGATCAGTTAATCACGCGTCTTGAGATGGCGCGAGGAATTTTTGCGGCAAGGGGCGCGGCGTGAGGTTTTCCCCTCTGACCGACAGGAACGGGCTTCGGTGTTTACTCCCCATCCCGCCGCGGCCGCGGCCGGGTCGGGATTTCCTTCAACAGACCGCCCACGCCCATCGCGGCAATATCCGCCGACGTCACCTCAATGCCGCAGACCACCCGCTCCAACACCCAGTCGGCACCATTGAGCGCCGGCGAGCGGGCGCAGCCCGGCAGGCCAATCACCGGCTTTTGCCCCAGCTGGCCGAGGAACAGCAGGTTGCCCGGATCCACCGGCATGCCAAAGCGCGTGACCGTGCCCCCCGCCAGCCGCACCGCCTCGGGGGCGACATCGGCGGGGTCGGAGGTGGCAGAGCCGGTGAGGACGAACACCACCTCGCCCGGGGCGTCGCCCAGCGCCTGCGCAATATCCGCGGCGCGGTGCGGCACCACCACGCGGGGGCTGAGGGTCATTGCCATCCGGTCCAGCCGCCCCGCCATCGCGGCGCGGCCCTTGTCGGCGGGCGTGTCCTCGGTCACCCGGGTTTCGATCAGGCTGGCGGTGCCATAGACCGGTGGCAGCACCTGAAGCGCCGCCCAGGCCGCCGCCACGGCGCGCGCCAGATCCGCATCGGGCACCGCGTAGGCAATGATCTTGATCGTCGCGACCATGCTGTTTGCATCCACCCGGTGAAAATCCGGCACCGTCGCCACCGAGATCATCGGGTCAACGCTGTTCATCGCCAGGATCTGATCCGCGCGCACCCGTACCACCCCCGACGTGGTGGCATAGAGGTTCACCCGCCCGGCCCCCGCGCCCGAAATCCGGAGCCCCAGTGCCGCCGCATCCGGCGCCATCGCCTGCGCCAGCCGCAACGCCGCATCGTCCTCATGCAGATCGCCGGGGTCGAGCCGCGCGGCGATCACCTCGGTATGGCCAGCAGCCCGGAGATCGTCGAGGTCCTGCGCCGTCAGCCGCGTGCCCTTGGCGATCCGACCGCCGGCGCCTTGCAACGAGTGCGCCAGCAGCGCCCCCTCGGCGGCGGTCAGCGCGAGTGGGCCGAATTTCATGCCACCTTGCCCCGCAGCACGCCGGTCATCTCAGCGAGGATCGACACCGCGATTTCCGCCGGGCTGGCGGCGCCGATGTCAAGCCCGACAGGCCCGTGGACGCGGGCCAGATCATCCTGGGAAAAACCCGCCGCGATCATCCGCTGCTGGCGCTGGCCGTGGGTGCGTTTGGAGCCCAGCGCGCCGATATAGAAACACTCCGCCCGCAGTGCCGCCATCAGCGCCGGGTCATCCAGTTTCGGGTCATGGGTCAAGAGCACCAGCGCGGTGCGCGCATCCAGTCCCAGTTTTTCTACCGCCTCATCCGGCCAGTCGTCGAGTATACGCTCGCCCGGGAACCGCTCGGCAGAGCCAAAGGCGGCGCGCGGTTCGATCAGGATCGGATCATAGCCGGCGATCCGGGCCATCGGCACCAGCGCCTTGGCGATATGCACCGCGCCGACCAGGATCAGCCGCAGCGGCGGGTTGTGCACCGCCACGAAGGTCTCGCCATCCTCCTCGACACCGGAGCGATCCATCCGCATGCGGTCGGGGTAGGAGGCGGTATTGACCAGATGCCCCTGACCGCTGGTCAGGTTGACCTCATAGGCCAGCGGGCGGCGTTCGGCACGGGCCAGCACCAGCGCCTCCAATGTCTCTTCGTCGAGCGTCTTGCCGACCGGCTCCAGCAGCACCTTGATGGTGCCGCCGCAGGCCAGCCCGACGGCAAAGGCATCATCATCGCTGACGCCGAATTCCAGCAGCTTGTGGGCGCCCTGCGCCAGCACCTCCTGCGCCTCCAGGATCACCGCCCCCTCGACGCAGCCGCCGGAGACCGAGCCCTCGATGCGGCCGTCACCGCCCACCACCAGTTGCGAGCCGGTGCGGCGCGGCGCCGATCCCCAGGTCTGCACCACCGTGCACAGCACCGCGCCGATCCCCTCGCGGTGCCAGTGCAGCGCCAGTTCGGGGGCGTTTTCAAAGCGGGCGGCGTCAGCCTGTTCGGTGCCAGATGTCATGGTGTGGATCCCGGTGCCTGTTGCCCCTCAAAGCTTGGCCCTAACGCCGCGAAGATCAAGGACAAATCGTGCCAAATTGCGCCTGCCGGTGGCGTGCGGCGGCGGGGGCCTGCGTGCTCACTCCGCCAGCATCGCCAGCAGCCGCGCCTTTTCGCCGGCATCCTCGGGGCGCGAGATCACGGCGGCCAGATCTTCGAGCGCGGCAATACTGTGACCGGCGCGCAGGCTGTCCACATGGGGCAGCATGGCGCGGATGCCCTGGGCGCGCGGGGCAAACCCGTCCCACCGCAACAGCGGGTTGAGCCAGATCAGGCGCCGGGAAGACAACCGCAGGCGCTGCATCTCGCGGGCCAGGTCCTCCGGTGCTTCGCGATCCAGCCCGTCGGTCACCAGGAGCACCACCGCCCCCTGCCCCATCACCCGGCGCGACCAGTCGCGGTTGAAGGCATGCAGACAGGCGCCGATCCGGGTGCCGCCCTGCCAGTCCTGCGCCTCGGCCCCGGCGGCGGCCAGCGCTGCGTCCACGTCACGCTGGCGCAGATGCCGGGTGATATTGGTCAGGCGGGTGCCGAAGGTGAACCCATGCACATTGGCCCAGCCCTGTGACTTGCGGCCGCCACGCGCATTGGCGAGAGAGTGCAGGAACTGCAGCACCATGCGGCTGTACTGGCTCATCGAGCCGGAAATGTCGCAGAGCACCACCAGGGTCGGATCGCGCTCTGCCCGGGCGGTCCGGGCCATCCGGTGGATGTCGCCCCCGGTGCGGCAGGCGTCCCGTATCGTGCGCCGCCAATCCGCCCGCGCGCCATGCGCATCCGGTCGATGGCGGCGCGTTTTCAACGGTTTCACCGGCAGGGTCAGACCTGCAAGCATGCGTTTGGCCGCGGCGATCTCCGCCGCGCTCATCTGTTCGAAATCCAGCGTCTTCAGCCGCTCCTCGGCCGAGAGCGTCATGGCTGCGTCCAGCTCGATCTCGGTGCCGTCGGGTGCGTCTTCGGCGGGCGCATCGGGCAGCTGCCCGTCGAGTAGCGCCTCGGCGGCGCGTTTCTCGGCGGGTTTGGCGCCGCGCTCCTCCTGCACGCCGCGGATCGCGGGCAGCATCGCCGCCATCATGTGTTCCAGATAGCGCGGATCGCGCCAGTAGAGCCGGAACACCTGCGCAAACACCGCCCGGTCCTCGGGGCGCGACACAAAACAGGCGTGCAGCGTCCAGTAGAAATCGCGCCGCGAGGTGAACCCCGCGGCGGCCACCGCCTCCACCGCGTCAATGACGCGCCCGGTGCCGACCTTCAGCCCGGCCTTGCGCAGCGCCCGGGCGAAATGGGTGAGATTGGCCACCAGTTTCGGGCGATCCGGCAGGGCAAGTTGAGCATAGTCCGCCATCAGCCGTCGCGGGGGCCTTGCCCCCGCACCCCCAAGGTATTTTCAAAAAGATGAAGGCGCATGTCAGCCCTCCGGCAGCGCGGCACGGGCCTGATCCAGCAGGCGCTTGGCCTCGGACCCCTGGAGTTTTGCAATGTCGTCCTGATATTTCAGGATCGCGCCCAGCGTGTCGGCGATGACCTCGGGGCTGAGCGCCACCACGTCAAGCGCCAGCAGGCAGTTGGCCCAATCGATGGTTTCGGCCACGCCGGGTTTCTTGAACAGATCCTCGGTACGCAGCGCCTGCACAAAGGCGACCACCTCGCGACTGAGGGTCTCGGCGGCCTCGGGGACGCGGGCGCGCAGGATCTCCATCTCGCGGTCGAAATCGGGATAATCGACCCAGTGATAGAGGCAACGCCGCTTCAGCGCGTCATGCACCTCGCGGGTGCGGTTGGAGGTGAGGATTACCGTCGGCGGCTCTGGCGCCTTGATGGTGCCCAGCTCCGGAATGGTGACCTGGAAGTCCGAGAGCGCCTCCAGCAGGAAGGCCTCGAACGGCTCGTCGGTGCGGTCCAGCTCGTCGATGAGCAGGATCGGCGCGCCGCGCGGGTCAGGTTGCATCGCCCGCAGCAAGGGCCGCGCGATCAGGAAGTCCTCGGAGAACATCTCGGTTTGCAGGGTCTTGCGGTCGGCGGTGCCGGAGGCCTCGGCGGCGCGGATCGCCACCATCTGAGCGGCAAAGTTCCACTCATAGACCGCACTGGCCGCATCCAGCCCCTCGTAGCATTGCAGCCGGATCAGGGGGCGGCCGGTGACGGAGGCCAGCGCCCTCGCGATCTCGGTCTTGCCGACGCCGGCCTCGCCCTCCAGGAACAGGGGCCGACCGAGGCGCGCGGAGAGGAAGACCACGGTGGCCAGCGCCCGGCCACAGACATAGCCGGCCGCGGCCAGCCGGGCCTGCACCGCGTCGATCGATGCAAATCCCTGCGTCCCTGCCGCCTGCTGCGGCATCGCTTCTGTCGCCTCTGTGGTCATCCGCCCGCGTGCCCCTGCTTTGCATATTCCGACGCCCAGAGGACACGCTCTGCGCCCAGGCGTCAACCGTCGTCAACATGCGTCACGCGGAGGCGATGCAACAGGTGCGGCGTTCTCCTGTCAGGGCAATTGACGGCGCGCGCGCGGGGATGCAACAAGTCATACGCGCGCACAGCCCCGGACACAGGGGGCAGACGCACAGGGGCAGACGCGCAGAGGGCAGACCGGACCGCGCCGCGGCCTGGGTCGACGAGGGGAAGGAACAGCGACATGCGCATCACCGCGGTGACCTGCGTCAAGAACGAGGGTCCGTTCCTGCTGGAGTGGATTGCCTATAACCGCCTGATCGGGGTGACCGATTTCCTGTTCTACTCCAACGATTGCAGCGATGGCACCGATGCGTTGCTGGATGCGCTGGCGGCGCGGGGCAGTGTCACGCATCTGCCCAACCCGGCGAAGGGGCGCGCCTATCAGATGGAGGCGCTGAAGGATTGCGCCCACCAGCCGGTGGTGCAGCAGGCCGACTGGCTGTGGATCGCGGATGTGGACGAGTTCCTCAACATTCATGTGGGCGATCACAGCATCCCGGCGCTGATTGCCGCCTGTGCCGAGCCGCAGGCGATTTCGCTCAATTTCCAGTTCTTCGCCAATGGCGGGGTCGAGGCATTTGAGGACCGTCCGGTGATCGAGCAATTCACCCACAGCCACAACCCGGATGTCTGGTGCGGCGAGACGGCGATCGAGGTCAAGACGCTGACCCGGCGGGACTTTCCGCTGGGCTATTACGGCGCGCATCGCCCGTTCCTGCGCAAGAACACCCCGGCCGAGGCCCGCCCGCGCTGGTGCGACGGCAGCGGACGGGCGGTGCCGCACCGGTTCCTGGTGGCGGCGAACCCCCGCCGCATCCGCAAGTTTCCCGCCCGCGGCGCGCGCGCGCTGGCGACGCTCAACCACTATGCGCTGCGGGCGCTGGACAGCTATCTGGTCAAGACCGACCGGGGCGATGTGAACCGCGAGAACCGGGCCTTTGACGACACTTACTGGCGCGAGCGCAATGACCCGGCCTGGGAGGATCGCTCGATCCAGCGGATGCTGCCGGCCCTGCACGACGCGCTGGCGCAGCTGAAGGCCGATCCGGAAATCGCCCGCCTGCACGCGGACTGCGTGGCCCGCCATCTGGCGCGGCGCGATGCGCTGCTGGCGGACCCCGCCTATCAGCAGATGCGGGCGCAGTTGCAGGCCGCCGCGCCGCTGCCACCGCAGGAAGACGCCATGTTGCAGCGGCTGGGACTGGCGTGAGGCCGCGCTGATGGGACTGGACGTCATCAACCTCGGGCTGCCGAAATCCGGGACCACCACGCTGAAGAACGCGCTGATCCGCGCCGGCTACCGCGTGGCCGATCACCGTATCAAGGACCAGGAAGATCCCGCCGATCCAAGCGACCGCGTGTTTGTCGGCAACCTGATGTACGAGGGGCTCTATAAATACGGCGACCCGGCGGCGCTGCTGTCGGGCTATACCGCGTTGAGCGAGGTGAGCTTTATCTACGGCGGCAATTCGGTCTGGCCGCAATGCGACCATGCGATGCTGCTGGCGCTGCGCAAGCTGCACCCGAAACTGCGCTTTGTCGCCACCCGGCGGGCGACCGAGGAGATGGCGCGTTCGATCATGCGCTGGAACAACCTCGGCAAGCTGCGCCTGCCGCTGTCGACGGTGCCGGGGCTGCCGGTCGGATACGGGCACGACATCGACGAGCAGATGATCTGGATCGATGGCCATTACGAGGCGCTGGCCCATTGGTTCCGCGATGACCCCCTGTATCTGGAGGTCGATGTGGCCGCAGCGGACGCGCCGCAGCGGCTGGAGCGGTTCCTGGGGCGGCGCCTGCCCTGGTGGGGACAGTCCAACATCAATCCGGACGGGGAACGCCAGCCCCCGTCCGACGCGGCGCCGGACACAGCGCCGGACACAACGCAGGACAGGGCGGGCTGATGCGGATCTATCTACATATCGGGCTTCATGTGGCGGGCGCGACGCGCGTGCAGGCGGTGCTGGCGGAGAAACGGGCGCAGCTGCTGGACAAGGGCGTGCTGGTGCCCCGCGCGGCGGGGGCCAAGAACCACACCCGCCTGTTCATGGCGGTCACCGATCCCGACCACGTCGACCCGCTGCGCTACAATCGCGGCTACATCGGCGCGGCCAAGCAGGCCCGGCTGCGCGAGACGCTGCTGGAGGATCTGCGCCGCGACGTGGCCCAGCACAGCCCGCACACGCTGATCCTGAGCGCCCATCAGCTGGGCACGCAGCTATCGCGCCGCAGCGAATTGGACCGGCTGAAGGCGCTGCTGGCGCCCCTGTCGGAGGATATCCGCATCGTGGCGCATCTGGACGCACAGGCGCAGATGCTGACGGAGGTCTTTGCCGCGCAGGTCCTCGAAGGGCGCGCCGCCGGGCTGGCCCGCGAGGTGGAGATGACCCGTGAGGACAGCTGGTGGCAGGCGGCCCTGGAGACCCTGCCGCCGGTGGATCCCCAGGCCGGCCAGTTCGAGGAAAGCCAGGGCGCGCCCTTCTGGCTCGATTATCTGGCGCTGCAAGAGTTCTGGGAAGAGGTCTTTGGCGCCGGCTCAGTGACCTTTCGCCCCTATGATCCGGCACGCTTCGGCAGCGCCGATGTGACCGAAGAAATCCGCGCCGCCTTTGGCATCGATGGCCAGATCGGGCGGGTCGCCGAACAGCAGCCCGACGCGCCGATCCCGGCGGCCTGGCTGACGCGGGGGCGCCAGTTCAACGCGCTTCTGTTGCGGCTTCTGGCGCAGGGCAACCACATCCTGCCGCGCAAGCTGTGGCGGCAGATGATCCAGGATCTCCAGGTTGACGGTGCGCCCATCGACCCAGCCCGGCTGGGGGCGGTGACGCGGTTCTTTGCCGCCGACAACGCCCGCCTCTGTGCCCGGCATGCGGATCTGTCACCGGCGCTGTTTGATGTGGCGATCTCCTCCGAGGACTGGGAAGAGGCGGACCCGCAGATGGGGTTTCGCGCCTCGCAATACCTGCTGGCCTTCCTGCACCGGATCGAGAAAGCCACCCGCGAGGAGCGCGCCGCACGCGAGGGGGACTTGCAGGCGCACCGGAGCGCCCGCGCGGCGCAGGAGACCGACGCGCCTGCCGCCCCGAGCGCCCGGGCGCAGCGGCTGATGCCACCGCTGGCGTTGAAGAATTTCGAGATGTTGCAGGGCTCCTCGTTCAAGCCGCACAACCGGATCGGCAGCCTCGACGAGACCACCCCGATGCCGCCCTACGCGGAAACGCCCGCGCGCACGCTGCCCAAAGGCCGGAGCGGCAATGTGATCGTCGGCTGCATGAAGGATGAAGCGCCGTATATCCTGGAGTGGGTGGCCTATCACCGCATGATCGGGGTGGATCATTTCCTGATCTACACCAATGGATGCAGCGATGGCACCGCCGAGCTGCTGGATCGCCTGCAGGAGCTTGGCCTCCTCCAGCATCGCAACAACGACAACTGGAAGGGCAACTCGCCGCAGCAATACGCGCTGAACCAGGCGCTGAAAGAGCCGGTGATCAAACAGGCCGACTGGGTGATCCATATCGACGTCGACGAGTTCATCAACGTGCGCTGCGGCAATGGCACGCTGGCGGATTTCTTTGACCATGTGCCGGAGGCCACCAATGTCGCGATGACCTGGCGACTGTTTGGCCACAATGGCGTCACCGCACTGGCCGACCGGCCGGTCATTGCCCAATTCGACCACTGCGCGCCGCAGTTCTGCCCCAAGCCGCATACGGTCTGGGGCTTCAAGACCATGTTCAAACCCATTGGCGCCTATCAGAAAATCTCCTGCCACCGGCCCAACAAGCTGGTGGAGGACAAACGCGCGCAGGTCACATGGGTCAATGGCTCCGGTCAGGACATGACGGCGGAGGTGGTCGACAACGGCTGGCGCAGCTCGAAGAAATCCATCGGCTATGACCTATTGCAGCTGAACCACTATGCGCTGCGCTCGGCCGAGAGCTTTCTGGTCAAACGCCAGCGCGGCCGGGCCCTGCATGTGGACCGCTCGATCGGGCTCAACTACTGGATCCGGATGGACTGGAACGATCACCGCGACATCACCATCCAGCGCAACCTGCCGCGCATGCAGGCGGAACTGGCGCGGCTGATGCAGGACAAGACCCTGCGCGATCTGCATGCGGCGGGGCTGGACTGGCATCGGGCCAAGGCTGCCGAGTTGCACCAGCGCGCGGAATTCGAAGAGCTGTACCAACAGGCGCTGGAGATCGACCTCAGCGCGACCGAACGCGTGGCCTGGGCGCTTTCGCTGGATCTGGAGAGCTGAGAATGCGCACGCTGGCTGTTTTGACCGTTCGCAACGAAGCCGCATTCCTGCTGGAGTGGCTGGCCCATCACAAGGCGGTGGGCTTCACCGATATTCTTGTCTTTTCAAACGATTGCGATGACCCCACGACCCAGATGCTGGACCGGCTGGATACGCTGGGCCATCTGACGCATGAGGAAAACACCGGCCCCTTTGACAAAGGCGGCATCCAGTTCACCGCAATGAAACGCGCCGACAAGCATCCGCTGACCAAGGGCGCCGACTGGATTCTGGCGCTGGACATCGACGAATTTGTCAACATCCACGCCGGCAAGGGCCAGATCGCGGATCTGCTGGCCGCGCTGCCCGATGCGGATGCGATCACCCTGACCTGGCGGCTGTTCGGCAATGCCGATCAGGTGCGCTATCAGGGCGAGCGCGTCACCGACCGTTTCACCCGGGCCGCCCCGACGGTGATGCACTGGCCGTGGCGGGCGTCGATGTTCAAGACCCTGTTTCGCAACTCCGGCACCTATCGCAAGATCGGCATCCACCGCCCCCGCAGCATCAAGGACGACGACGCACTGGAGCAGTACCGCTGGTTCGATTGCGTCGGTCGCGAACTGATGGGGGATTTCAAGACCAAGCGGGTGTTTTCAAACTACGGTCAGGACAACTACCAGCTGGCGCAGCTGAACCATTATCCGCTGGGCGCGATGGAGAGCTATATCCTGAAGGCGGATCGCGGCCGCGCGGTGCATTCGGAGGACCTGCTGGACATCGACTATTGGGTGGAGCGCAATTTCAACACCGCCGAGGACACCTCCATCGCCCGCTACCGCCCGGCCCGCGACGCCATCCTCGACATGCTGCTGGAGGATCGCAAGCTGCGCAAACTGCACGACAGCGCGGTGCAATGGCGCAAGGACCGGTTCATGGAGCTGATGCGCCAGGAACCCTATCGCGCCCTGTTCGGGCGGCTGATGATGACGCCCCCCTCGCGCCCCATCAGCGAGGTCACCGGGCGCACTCTGGCCGGCTTTGCCACCCTGGGCCGGCGCGGCACGCCGGTGACGCCGGTCGAGCGCAAGCCAAAGCCCGATGCCCCCTCCGGTCAGGATTGACACGGCCGCCCCCTGCCCCACCTGTCACAGCAGCGCAGCGTGGCGGAGATCGTCGACAATTGGGCCAAGGTTTTTCTAAATTTAGCCTCAATCTGCGCCTAGGTCTGGATCTGAACAACACCGAATAACGGGTGGCAGGTGGCGCGCATGCAGGACGACACAGATATACTGGAGCAGGACCTTTCCGGGTTGAAGCCCGCCGAATGGCAGCAGCGGCTGGCGGATATGGCCGAGGAAAACGGCATGTATCAGCCGCTGGGCCCGCGCCATTTCGCCACCTTCATCGATCAGGGCAACACGCTGCTGGTGACCTTCGAAAGCCGCCAGGGAATCGAGAGCTTTTCCGAGACCGCGCAGCCGCTGGGGTTTGACCTGGTGAAAAACCTGGGCTGGTCCCACCTCTGCCTGATTTCCGACGGCGACACCTGGTTCCGCGAGAACCGTATCTACGGGTTCTTCGACCAGTTGATCGACGACGGGTTCTTTGAGGAATTCGACAATGTCGTGTTCTATGGCGCCGGGCCCTGCGGCTATGCGGCGGCGGCCTATTCGGTGGCGGCCCCGGGCGCAACCGTGGTGGCGATCCAGCCGCAGGCGACGCTCGATCCGCGCATGACCGAGTGGGACGACCGCTTTGTCGAGATGCGCCGAACCTCCTTTACCGACCGCTACGGCTATGCGCCGGACATGCTGGATGCGGCCGAGCGGGCCTTTGTGCTTTATGATCCCTATCAATCGCTGGATGCGATGCATGCGGCGCTGTTTGCCCGGCCCAATGTGACCCGCTTGCGGATGCCCTGCATGGGAGAGGCGATCCAGACACGCCTGATCGAAATGGAGATCCTCTATCGGATCATGTCGCTGGCCGGCAGCGGGCGGCTGTCCGCCCCGGCGTTCCACCGCCTGGCACGGGCGCGGCGGGACAACAATGTCTACCTGCGCAACCTGTTGAACCGGCTGGATTATCTGGAGCGCCCCTATCTGACCATGCTGCTGTGCCGCAACGTGAACGACCGCCGCCGGATGCCACGGTTCCGCCGCCGCCTGCGGGCGCTGGAGGACCAGGCGGAACAGGGTGCTTTCCGCGCCCCCCCGCCCGGCCCGCAGAAGCAGGGGTAACACCGGCGTTCGGAGCGCCTTCCCAAGTTCATGGGGCTGTGCTAACGCCTGCGCCATGACCCAGAGCCTGACGATCACCCGCCCCGACGACTGGCATCTGCATCTGCGCGACGGCGACATGCTGCGCGCGGTGCTGCCGGAGACCGCCCGCCATTTTGGCCGTGCCATCATCATGCCCAACCTGGTGCCGCCGGTGGTGACCGGCGAACAGGCAGGCGCTTACCGCGACCGCATCCTGTCCGCCCTGCCCGGCGACATGACGTTCGAGCCGCTGATGACGCTCTACCTCACCGAGGACACCGACCCCGAGGATGTCGCCGCCGCCCATGCGTCGGGTCTGGTCAAAGCGGTGAAACTCTACCCCGCCGGGGCGACCACCAACTCCGCCTCCGGCGTGCGCGATTTCGACAAGGTGCGCCCGGTGCTGGAGAAGATGGCCGAGATTGGCCTGCCGCTCTGCACCCATGGCGAGGTCACCGATCCCGACATCGACATCTTTGATCGCGAGGCGGTGTTTATCGACCGGGTTCTGGATCCGATCCGTCAGGCGACCCCGGGCCTGCGTGTGGTGATGGAGCATATCACCACCCGAAACGCTGCCGACTACGTGCGGTCGCAGGACAAGGATCTGGGCGCGACCATCACCACGCATCACCTGATCATCAACCGCAACCACATCCTCGTCGGTGGCATCAAGCCGCATTACTACTGCCTGCCGGTTGCCAAGCGCGAGGAACACCGGATCGCCCTGCGCGCGGCCGCCACCTCGGGCGATCATCGGTTCTTCCTTGGCACCGACTCGGCCCCGCATACGGATGCCAACAAGCTGCAAGCCTGCGGCTGTGCCGGCTGTTTCACCGCCACCAACACCATGGCGCTGCTGGCTCATGTGTTCGAAGAAGACGGCGCGCTGGACCAGCTCGAAGGCTTCGCCTCCAGGAACGGTCCCGCCTTCTACCGCCTGCCGGAAAACCCCGGCCAGATCACGCTGGTGAAACAGGACGCGCCCGTCGCGTTCCCGGAACAGATCGACACGCCGGACGGCCCGGTCACCGTCTTTGACCCCGGATTCCCGGTGCATTGGACCGTCGCCTGACTTCATCTTCTCAATAAATATCCCCGCCGGAGGCTCCCGCCCGCGCCTCTGGCACTCTGCTCTCGAAGGATACGCCATGATCCCCTCCTCCTACCCCTCACCCGAAGAAATCGCCCGCCTCTCCGCCCGGATGCTGTTGGAAATCGGCGCGGTGAATTTCAACACCGATGAACCCTACACGCTGGCCTCCGGCCTGCCCTCGCCGAGCTACATCGACTGCCGCAAGCTGATCTCCTTCCCGCGCATTCGCTCCACCCTGATGGATTTCATGGCCGTCACCGTGATGCGGGATGCTGGCTTTGAGGCCTTTGACAATATCGCCGGCGGCGAAACCGCGGGCATTCCCTTTGCCGCCTTGGTGGCCGAACGCCTCGCCCTGCCGATGACCTATGTGCGCAAAAAGCCCAAAGGCTACGGCCGCAACGCCCGTATCGAGGGCGCCATGTCCGAAGGCGAGCGGGTGCTTCTGGTCGAAGACCTGACCACCGATGGCGGCTCCAAGCTCTCCTTTGTGGATGCGATCCGCGACACCGGCGCCACCTGCGGCCACACGGCGGTGATTTTTTATTACGACATCTTCCCCGAAACCACCAAGACGCTGGGCGATCATGGCGTCGCGCTGCACTACCTGTGCACCTGGTGGGACGTGCTGAAAGAGGCCCGCGCCCAGGGGGCATTCAGCACCGAAACCCTTGACGAGGTAGAGAAATTCCTGCGCGATCCGCGCGCCTGGCAAGAGGCCAACAAGACAGGCTGAGGAAAACTTTCCCACCAGAGCCCCTGCATACTGTGGACAAGGCCGCACCGAATCGGGGCGGCCTTTCCCATATCCTGTGGCCAAAGCAGGGGTGACACACCAGATACAGAAGCGGCGGCGGACCCGCGTGGTTTTTCGAAAAATTGCCCACACCCGTCTCTGCGGTTATCCTCAAACCATCCACAGGGATTTCCAGATGGAAATCCGGCCCGGTTCCGGCGTAGAACACGAGCCTATTAATAGAGAGCAGACATGAACGAGATCACCTCTTTCAACGGCGATCCACAGCCGCCCGCGTCCCCGGACGCCAGCGGTACGGCAGATGACGCACAGGCATCGGAATTGCCCCACTCCGTCGAGGCGGAACAGCAACTGCTGGGGGCAATTCTCACCAACAACGACGTCTACGACAAAGTCGCCTCGATCATTAACTCCTCGCATTTCTATGATCCCGTGCACGCCCGGATCTACGAGGTCGCCGCTGCCCGCATCTCGAAGAATGCGCTGGCCTCGCCGGTCACGCTCAAGGCCTTCATGGAAGACGACCAGGGCCTGCGCGAACTGGGTGGCCCCGCCTATCTGGCCAAGCTGGCCTCGGCCTCGATCTCCGCCTTTGCGGTGCGCGACTATGCGCAGATGATCTATGATCTGGCGATCCGGCGCGAGTTGATCGCCCTTGGTCAGACCATCGCCGAAAAGGCCCGCCGCGTCGATGTCGCCTCCGAACCCAAGGAACAGATCGTCGAGGCGGAACAGTCGCTCTATCAACTGGCCGAACAGGGCCAGACCGAACAGGGGTTCAAATCCTTCCTGCGCGCGGTGACCGAGGCGGTCAACGTCACCAATGAGGCCTACCAGCGCGGCGGCGGCATGGCCGGGATTTCCACCGGGCTTGACGATCTCGACAAACAACTCGGCGGTTTGCACCCATCGGACCTGTTGATCCTCGCCGGGCGTCCCTCGATGGGGAAAACCTCGCTGGCGACCAACATCGCCTTCAACGTGGCCAAGGCCTACAAGCGCGGCATCAAACAGGACGGCAGCGAAGGCGCGGTGGACGGCGGCGTCGTCGGCTTCTTCTCGCTTGAGATGTCGGCCGAACAGCTGGCGGGCCGTATCCTGGCCGAAGCCTCCGAGATTTCCTCGCACAAGATCCGGCAAGGCGACATGACCGAGGAGGAATTCCGCCGCTTCGTGCAGGCCGCCAAGGATCTGGAGAGCTGCCCGCTCTTTATCGACGACACCCCCGCGATCCCGATCTCGCAGCTTGCGGCGCGCGCGCGACGTCTGAAACGGACCCACGGGCTTGATCTGCTGGTGATCGACTACTTGCAGCTCTGCCGCGGCATGTCCGACAACCGGGTGAACGAAATCGCCGAGATTTCCATGGGCATGAAGGCCATCGCCAAGGAATTGAACATCCCCGTGGTCGCCCTGTCGCAGCTGTCGCGTCAGGTGGAAAGCCGTGAGGACAAACGCCCGCAGCTGTCGGACCTCAGGGAATCGGGCTCGATCGAACAGGACGCCGATGTGGTGATGTTCGTGTTCCGTGAAGAATACTACAAGGAACGTGAAAAACCCGGCGATCATGAGCTCGACAAGATGGAAGAGTGGAAACAGGCGATGGAGCGTCTGCACGCCAAGGCCGAAGTCATCGTCGGCAAACAGCGTCACGGCCCCATCGGGACGGTGGAACTGGCGTTCGAGGCGCAATTCACCCGCTTTGGCAACCTGGTCAAATCCTGGCAACAGCAGCCCGACGGCTATTGAGCGCAAAACCGCGCCGGGGCCACTGACCCTCTTCATCTGGCCCCCTTCATCTTTTCAAAAATATCTCGGGGGAGGCCCCATGGGCCGGGGGCAGCGCCCCCTCCGCGCCCGCAAACACAGCGCAACAGCCTGCCCAAAGCCACACCGCTGCGGTTTCCCCCTTGACCCCGGTGGCCTCCATGTCATGAACGACGCATGAGTACGGCACGTTTGAAAATCAACCTGGATGCGCTGGCGATCAACTGGCGCAATCTGGATGCCAAGACCAACTGCGAGACCGCAGCGGTGGTCAAGGCCAATGGCTATGGTCTGGAGGCTGGCCGCGTCGGCAAGGCGCTGGCCCAGGCAGGCGCACGCAACTTCTTTGTCGCCATCGCCGAAGAGGGCATCGCGCTCCGGCGCGCGCTGGGACCGGGACCCGGGATTTCGGTCTTTTCCGGTCATATGGAGGGGGACGCAAAACTGTTGCGCGACTTCCAGCTGACGCCGATGCTCAACTCGCTCGACCAGATGCTGCGCCATTTTGAGAGCCTTCCGGGACATCCCTTTGGCGTGCAGCTCGACAGCGGCATGAACCGGCTCGGGATGGAGGCCGCCGAATGGATGGCGGTGCGCGACATTGCACTGGATCAGAACCCGGTTCTCCTGATGTCGCATCTGGCCTGTTCGGATGAACCCGGCCATGGGATGAACCCCTATCAGCTCAAGAACTTCATCGAGATGACCGAGGGGTTGAACCTGCCCCGCTCGCTCGCCGCCACCGGCGGTCTGCTCCTGGGCCGCGACTATCACTTTGATCTCTGCCGTCCGGGCATCGGTCTTTATGGCGGTGCGCCCTACAGCGACGCGCTGCCGGTGGTCGAGCTGGAGGTGCCGGTGATCCAGACCCGCGACCTCGCGCCGGGCGAAAGCGTGGGCTACGGCAACACCTGGATCGCACAGCGCGACACCCGCATTGCCACCATTGCCGCAGGCTACGCCGACGGTCTGCACCGCGCCTTTCAGCGGCAGGGCATCATGGCCTATGCGGGTTCCACCCCCTGCCCCGTGGTGGGGCGGATCTCGATGGATCTGGTCACCGTTGACGTCACCGGTCTGGACGAGGTGCCCCCCTATCTGAGCCTGATGAACGAGGCGCAGACGGTGGATGTTCTGGCCAATGCCGCCGACACCATCGGCTATGAGGTTCTGACCGCGCTCGGCAATCGCTATGCGAGGACCTATAGCGCATGACCCCCATCTCCGCCCTTGGGATGATCGGCCGCACCTCGCTGGGCCGCCTCGCGGCCCTCGGGCGGATCACCCGCTTTGCCGCCTCGACCTTCAGCCACATGCTGCGCCCGCCGTTTTACCCGCGCGAGCTGGCCAATGCGCTGCTGCAGGTCGGCTGGCTCAGCCTGCCTGTCGTTGCCCTGACCGCGATTTTCACCGGCGGCGCGCTGGCGCTGCAGATCTACGCCGGCGGCGCGCGGTTCAACGCAGAGGCCGTGGTGCCGCAGATCGTCGCCATCGGCATGGTGCGCGAGTTGGGCCCGGTCCTTGTAGGCCTGATGATTGCGGCGCGCGTGACCTCGTCTATTGCTGCCGAAATCGCCACCATGAAAGTCACCGAGCAGATCGACGCGCTGGTGACGCTCTCCACCAACCCGATGAAATACCTCGTCGCGCCGCGTGTGCTGGCGGCCCTGATCACCGTGCCGGTGCTGGTCGGCGTCGGTGACATCATCGGCATCATGGGCGGCTATGTGGTCGCCACCGAGACCCTGGATTTCAACGCCGCCGCCTATCTGAAAAACACCGTCGATTTCCTTGAGCTGCGCGATATCGTCTCAAGCCTGGTCAAGGGCGCGGCCTTCGGCACCATCGCCGCCCTCATGGGCTGCTACTACGGCATGCAGTCGGGCCGCGGCGCGCAGGGCGTGGGCCGCGCCACCAAAGGCTCGGTCGAGGCCGCCGCCGTGCTGATCCTCGCCGCCAACTTTGTGCTGACCGGGGTGTTTTTCTCGCTATGACCCATCCGATGATTGAAATGCGCCAGGTCGCCAAGGCCTTCGGCTCCAACGAAGTTCTGCGCGGTGTCGATCTGGAGGTCGCCAAGGGCTCCTCTCTGGTCATCATCGGCGGCTCCGGCACCGGCAAGTCGGTGGCGCTGAAATGTGTGCTTGGTCTCATTGAGCCCGACACCGGCGAAATCCGCGTGGACGGCAAACCCGTGGGCCAGGGCGACCGCGATGCTTTCCTTGCCCGCTTTGGCATGTTGTTTCAGGGTGCGGCACTGTTTGACAGCCTGCCGGTCTGGCAGAATGTGGCCTTTCGCCTGTTGCGTGGCAGCCTCGCCCGCCCCCGTGATGAGGCCCGCGAGATCGCCATCGAGAAACTCCGCCGTGTGGGCCTGAAGGCCGATGTCGCCGACCGCCTGCCCGCAGAGCTGTCCGGCGGTATGCAAAAACGCGTCGGCCTCGCCCGCGCCATTGCCGCCGACCCGGAGATCATCTTTTTCGACGAGCCCACCACCGGGCTCGATCCGATCATGTCCGGCGTCATCAACGACCTCATCCGCGAGATCGTGGTGGAGATGGGCGCCACCGCCATGACCATCACCCACGACATGACCTCGGTGCGTGCCATTGCCGACAATGTTGCCATGCTGCACGGCGGCAAGATCCGCTGGACGGGTCCCGTGGCAGAGATGGATCAGTCGGGCGACCCTTACGTGGAACAGTTCATCTCCGGCAGTGCGGAGGGACCGATCGAGGCGGTGCGGTGACCGCATTCGCACTGTTTGTCCTGTGCAGCCCGTTCATCGCAGCCGGCTGCACCATCTGGTTGGGCGTGAAACTCAGAAAGCAGCATACGCAAACCCGGTCTGGTACATCCCTTGTCCTTTTGCCATTTGCTGCGTTTTTCTTCTTCGTGCTCTTGTTTGCTACGCTTTCCTTCAGCCCTGATGTCAGGCAGGTCCTCACGTGGCATATACACGCGATCCCGTTTGCACTGTTCCTTGCAACCGAAGTCATTACCTTTCGCCTTGCCATTCTTGGCCCCAACCGCACGCATGCAATTTGTAGCCTCCTCCTCTGCGGCGTTGCAGGCTACCTCATTTTTGGATCAATCTTCCTCTAGGACGTTTTCACATCTAGCTTTGTGAAAACCCGAACATTAGGGACGCTCGCTTTTGCCCCTCCTCCGCCTCGCCAACCTCTCCCTGCTGATCCTCTACCCCGTCGCGTGGTTTGCGCCCCTGTTGCGGGCGGGCCTGCTGCCGATCTTCGGCCTGTCGGAAATCTCCGTCCTCACCGGCCTTCAGAGCCTCTGGGACAGTGACATCGTGCTGGCGCTGGTGGTCACCGCATTTGCGCTCTTCGCCCCCTACCTCAAGACCATCGGCCTCGCGCTGGTGCAGTTCCGCCTGCTGGATGCGCGCAGCCTGCCTGTGCTGAATATCCTCGGCAAACTTGCGATGGCCGATGTCTTCCTGATTGCGCTTTATATCACCCTGGCAAAGGGCATCAGCTACGCCACGATCGAGGTGGCCTGGGGGATGTATCTCTTCACCGCCTGCATCCTGGCCTCCATCACTCTGTCGATTCTGACGGACCGCCAGATCAAACGCGAGTCGGCGGCGGGTCAATGACGGCCCAGCGGGCCGCCGCGCCCCGCGCGGTCGCAGATCATTGAGGCGCAGGCGACTCGCATTCAGGCTGGACAGGGCGCGTTCAGGGCAGACCTGCCCCTGAACCGCTTCTCAGCAGCCCCTTTCGCGCCGCGCCAGCGGCGCGCGGCCCAACAGGAGGAGATCATCTGTGATGATCGTGCGACTGGCGGGAGCGTCCCCGTGCGGATCGCAAACGCCCAGGGTCAGAATGGCACAAGGCCTCGGCCCCCCCCCTTGAACAAACCGGAAACATCTGCCACTGATCGCCCATGGCAAAGACAACATTCTCCTGCTCCGCCTGTGGGGCCTCCTATTCCAAATGGTCCGGTCGCTGCGAGGGCTGCGGCGAATGGAACACCATTTCCGAGGACAAGGGCCTCACCTCCGCCGGTCCGGCCAAGAAGTCGCTGGGCGCCATGCGCGGCAAGCGGGTGCCGCTCACCGATCTGGCGACGCAGGAAACACCCCCGCCGCGCACATTATGCGGGGTCGCCGAACTCGACCGGGTGCTTGGGGGCGGTTTGGTGGAAGCTTCGGCGATCCTTGTGGGGGGCGATCCCGGCATCGGCAAATCGACGCTCTTGTTGCAGGCGGCGGCGCAGTTCGCCCATGCAGGGCTGAAGACGGTCTATGTTTCGGGCGAGGAAGCCTCTGCCCAGGTGCGGATGCGCGCGCAGCGGCTGGGGCTGGAGCAGGCGCCGGTCAAGCTCGCAGCAGAAACCAATCTGCGCGATATCCTGACCACGCTGGAGGCGGAAAAGCCGCAGCTGGCCATTATCGATTCCATCCAGACCATGTGGGCCGACAACGTCGACAGCGCACCGGGGTCGGTGAGCCAGGTGCGCGCCGCCGCGCATGAGCTGACCACATTCGCCAAGACCAACGGCATCAGCATCATCATGGTGGGCCATGTCACCAAGGAAGGTCAGATCGCAGGCCCCCGCGTGGTGGAGCATATGGTCGACACGGTGCTCTATTTCGAGGGCGAGCGCGGCCATCAGTTCCGCATCCTGCGTGCGGTCAAGAACCGCTTTGGCCCCGCCGACGAGATCGGCGTGTTTGAGATGACCGGCGGCGGGCTGGCACAGGTCCTCAACCCCTCGGCGCTGTTTCTGTCCGAACGCGGTCAGCCCTCGCCCGGGTCGGTGGTTTTTGCCGGCATCGAGGGCACCCGGCCGGTGCTGGTGGAGATGCAGGCGCTGGTGGCGCCCTCGCCCCATTCACAGCCGCGCCGCGCGGTGGTGGGCTGGGACAGCTCGCGCCTTGCGATGATCCTCGCGGTACTGGAGGCGCGCTGCGGCATCCCCTTTGCCGGGCTTGATGTCTATCTGAACGTCGCGGGTGGGATGAAAATCACCGAACCTGCCGCCGACCTGGCGGTGGCCGCGGCGCTGCTCAGCGCCCGCGAGGACACGGCACTTCCGGCGGATACGGCAATATTTGGCGAAATATCCCTGTCCGGGGCGCTCAGACCGGCGCCACAGACGGAAAACCGGTTGAAAGAAGCGCAAAAACTTGGTTTCACGGCAGCGATCGCTCCGAGCGGTGGCAAATCTGTCTCTGTCCCCGGCCTGACCCTGCGCCCGGCCGCCGACCTCACAGGATTTGTTGGCGAATATTTCGGAGCAGGCTAAAAGGCCACTCAAGAGATATTTCGCGGGCAAACAGGCGAGGGACATGGAAGGTTTCACCATAATCGACGGCGCAGTGGCGCTGGTTATCGTAGTGTCGGCGCTACTCGCCTATGCACGCGGCTTCGTACGCGAAGTCATGGCCATCATCGGCTGGGTCGCCGCCGGTATCCTGGCCTATATGTTCGCGCCACAGGCGGAACCGCTGATGGCGGAAATCCCGGTGGTCGGCGAATTCATCGCCGACAGCTGCGAATTGTCGCTGATTGCGGCGTTCTTTGCGGTCTTTGCGATTGCGCTGATCGTCGTCTCCTTCTTCACGCCTCTGCTGGCCGGGCTGGTGCAACGGTCGGCGCTTGGCGGTCTGGATCAGGGGGCCGGGTTCTTCTTTGGCGTGCTGCGCGGCATCCTGCTCGTGGTGATCGGGTTCTTCGTCTACAACGTGGTGATGACCGGCCAGAGCTTTACCATGGTCGACGAAAGCCGCTCGGCGGCGGTGTTCAACCGGGTGATCGGCAAGGTCGAGGAACAGAACCCCGAACAGGCACTGGGCTGGGTGACGCAGAAATACGAAGATCTGATCTCCTCCTGCGAGGGCTGATCTCCGCATCACAGTTACCGTATGATTGGGCGCTCCTGCGGGGCGCCCTTTTACATTTTTGAAAACGGCCGGAGACAGTGGCGACTATACACAGAGTTATCCCCACCGCTGCCGTAACGTTAACCTGACGGGGCCTGGCATTAACGTTTTGTTAAGAATGAAGAATCGATTCTTAACTCCGTAAAGTTTTCGCAAACGCGCCGCCGATTACCTTAACAAACCCTTAATTACCCCCAGATCGGGCGTTAACCTTTGGCTTTGACTGTGATTTTCCTGCATGAAAGCGGCTCTGGTACCGAAACCGACGCAAGCCTGCCCCATTCTTGTCCCAATTCAGAGGCCAATTGAGATCAACGAAGGCAAAAAGCCTCGACGCTCTCAGAAGGGACATTTGGACATGCTGCTGGATCACACCACCGCGTTTACAAACTATCAGCCGGTTGACCTGCTTCTGGACCTGCGCTCGCAGGAGGCCGAAGACCAGGCAAACACCCGTCTGCGTCCGCAACATGGCGGCGTGCTGCCCGGCACCCTGATCGAGACCGAATTCGGCTTCAAGCAAGCCCGCGCCCTGCGCCCCGGCGACATGGTTCAGACCTTTGACGGCGGCCTGCGCGAAGTGGTCAACATCCGCCACTCTGTTCCGCGTCTGACGGCCATGGTGCATGTGCCCGCCGGCGCGCTAGGCAATGACGCCGACCTCGACCTGCCCTCCGATGCCATTGTCGCCATCGAGGGCGATCTGGCGCTGGATCTCTTTGACCTGCCGGTGGTCACGGTCAAGCTGGTGGCGCTGATCGGCCATAACGGCATCAGCACCGCCCTGCCCCAGCGCCTGGCCCGTATTCATGTCGATTGCGAAGAAGAAGAGCTGCTCTGGACCGAAGGCGGCATGGTGATGAATGCCGGTGCGGTCGAGGACGAAAGCTACTACAGCGTGCTGTCCCTCGCCGAGACCCGCCTGATCGTCAACGCCGGGCGCATGGAGCCGGAACAGAATGCTGCGGACGCCGCGGACCAGATCGAGGACGAGGACGCCGAGGATGCGCGTTTCTTTGGTGGCGACATGGCACCGGCACCGGCCTTCGATCCGATCGACCTGCTGTTTGGCCGCTACGCCGCCTGATCGCGCGCCGTTTTCCGGCCCGTGACAGGCCAGGACCCCGTTCCGCTTGCCTGCGGAACAGGCGCAGCCCGCGCCAGATGTGAATTCCCGCCCCGATCTGTCTGTTGAATGTGATCCTTTGGTGACATTGCCTGCCAGACCGCCTATGTGAGAGCCGTCACTGTTCGACAGGATTCGGAGCCAAAGCCCCTGTGTTGACCCAGTCCCCAGCTGACCTGCGCCGCCCGTCGTGCGCGGCAGGATCTACCCCTCTGGCCCGCCACAGCCGCAGTGCAGCCAAGGCATGCCGCCCGCTGCACCGCCTGCGCTCCGCCTCCCCGTTCACGAGAAATTCCCCTAGTATTGTCCCGGTGCCCCGCATCGGGCTCGCGACTCGTGGCACCCTTGCCCGGGTCTCTCCTGCCGCAGCCTGCGGGCTGTAAGCCACACGAACGACTATATTGGAGCCTCGCCATGTGCGGTATCTTGGGCATCGCAAGCAGAACCGAACAAGTGTTTGCGGAACTCTATGACGGGCTGTTGATGCTACAGCATCGCGGCCAGGATGCCTCTGGCATCGTGACCTATGGCGACGGGTTCTTTCGCGAACGCAAGGCCAACGGTCTGGTCAAGGATGTCTTTGGCGCCAAGGATGCCGAGACGCTTCAGGGCCGGGTCGGCATGGGCCACGTGCGCTACCCCACCGCCGGGTCGCTGTCGGCCGCCGAGGCGCAGCCGTTTTTTGTGAACGCGCCCTATGGCATCTATCTGGTCCACAATGGCAACATCACCAATACCGAAGAGCAGCGCGCCAAGGTCACCGGCAAATACAGCCGCCACCTGCGCACCACCTCGGATTCCGAGATCCTGCTGAACGTGCTGGCCGACAAGGTGGCCGATGCGATCAAGGTCAACGGCAACGCCGATCCGATCCGCAACATCTTTGCCGGGGTGAAGATGACCATGGAGCGGGTGCAGGGCGCCTATTCGGTGATCTGCCTCATCGCCGGTGTCGGCATGCTGGCCTTCCGCGACCCGCATGGCATCCGGCCGCTGTCGGTCGCCCAACGCAACGCCGAGGGCGACGGGGCCGACTACGCCTTTGCCTCGGAAGATGTGGCCTTTGGCATCAACGGGTTCACCAAACTGCGCGATCTGAAACCCGGCGAGGCGATCCTGATTGATCTCGACGGCAACAAGCATGAGTTTCAGGCGGTCGAGGGCAAGCTGACGCCCTGCATCTTTGAATATGTCTACCTCGCGCGGCCCGACAGCCTGCTCGACGGGATTTCGGTCTACAAGACCCAAATCCGCATGGGCCAGACCCTGGCCAAGCAGATCGAGGCCTCCGGGCTGGACATCGACGCCATCATCCCGGTCCCGGACAGCGCCCGGCCCGTGGCATTGGAAGTCTCCAACATCACCGGCATCCGCTACCGCGAAGCGCTGGTCAAGAACCGCTATGTGGGCCGCACCTTCATCATGCCCGGGCAGGAAGAGCGGCAGAAATCCGTGCGTCGCAAGCTGAACGCGATCCCGCGCGAAATGCAGGACCGCAACATCCTGCTGATCGACGACTCGATCGTGCGCGGCAACACCATCAAGAAGATCGTGCAGATGTGTCGCGAAGCCGGCGCCAAGAAGGTCTATATCGCCTCTGCCTCGCCGCCGGTGAAATACCCCAATGTCTATGGCATCGACATGCCGACCAAGCATGAGCTGATCGCCAATGGCCGCTCGATCGAGGAGATTCGCGAGGAGCTGGGCGCGGATGAGCTGTTCTATCAGAACCTCGACGATCTGATCTGGGCGGCGCAGGGCGGCAACCCGGATATCGAAGCCTTTGATTGTTCCTGTTTCGACGGCCAGTATGTCACCGGCTCGGTGAGCGCGGAATATCTCGACACGCTCGAAGGCAGCAGCCGCGTGAGCAAGAAAATCAAGGACATGCCCGATGCGGGGGCGTCCTGGAACGGGGCCACGCTGGCCACCTGAGCGCGACAGGCCCCGCATGCGACCGGCGCGAGATGCGCGCCGCCGCCCGGCGGGTTCTGGCGCGTGCTGCGGCGCGGTGATTGCAAGTTGCCGCCAACAGGCGTAAGGGAGCCGCGTGTAACGCGATGGCGCTGACCCGGACAGGTCGGCGCCATTCTCTATTTGACTTTCGAAAGGGGCGCCTTCTTGGACGCGCATCTCGCCCGCATGCTGAGCTCATCGCGTCAGTGCCGCTGTTGCGGCGCGACCTTTGCCCAGCTCCTCAGCCTCTCCTGCGACCGGCCCGACATCGTACCGGCGGATCTGCAGGTGCAGGACAACACCGCCATCTTTGTCTCCGAAGGTGATGTGCTGACCGAGGATTTCTGCCGTTTCGGCAGCCTGCGGTTCCTGCGGGCGGTGCTGGCGATCCCGCTGGCGGATTCGCGCGGCGAGGAGTTCATCCTCGGCACCTGGGCCGGTGTCAGCGAAGACGTGTTCGACGCGTATCTCGACCTGTTCGAGCTGCGCGAGGCCGAGAGCATGGGCAGCCAGCCCGCGTGGCTGTCGAACCAGATCCCACCCGAAAGCGGCGGCCCGCTGGCCTGCATGCTGCATATGCGCCCCGAAGGCCAGTATCCGGAGTTGCAGGTCTCCGAGGTGAATCACGACCTCGCCCGGATGCAGGAGATCGGCCTCGACCTGGAGGATCTGCTGACCTTCCTGCATGCCTATGGGCATGATCTTGCCTCGCTGGTCTATGATGCCTGAGCACGCCGGCTGACCGGCAAGCTGCCGCGCATTTTCCGGGGCACCTCGGCCATCTCTGGCCGGTTGCGTCGGCGGTTGGCGGGATCTGCTTTTGCCGCCGCGGCGGGCCTGATACCGACCTGCCGATACACCAGACACCACTCACCACTCACACAAGACAGTTCCCGTGGCGGCGCGGTCGACGGACCGGTCGCCGCGGGAGAACCGGATGCCAATGGCCAACACAGCACAGACCACCGCAGAATCCATCGCCACCCAGAAGGACGCCCTGCCGGATCGCCGCGTCACACTGATCGGGCTGTTTGGTCCGCAGGACGCCTTGCAGGGACTGGTCCGCCTGTCGTCGGGCCGGATCAAGACGGTGCAACCCGGCGCGCGCCTGCCGATCGGCCGCATCGTCGCCATCGACCCCGACGGTCTGCTGGTGGAGCGCGGCGGCACCGTCGGGCGGTTGCCGATCCTCGCCAACTGAGGCGCGCAACCGGCGCATCTCGTCGCATCCGCCACCACGGCCACCCGGCGGGGCTTGACCCCGGCGCGAGGTCACCGCATGTAGGCGCCATGACCGACAGACTCGCCCTTATCACCGGGGCCTCGCGGGGCCTTGGCGCCGCTTTGGCCGAGGCGCTTGCGCCCACCCATCACATCATTGCCGTCGCCCGGACCACCGGCGCGCTGGAAGAGCTGGACGACCGGATCAAGGCCGCGGGCGGTTCTGCCACGCTGGCCCCGATGGACATCACCGTGCCGGAGGCCATGGCGACCCTGTGCCGGGGCATCTTTGACCGCTGGGGCAAGCTGGATCTCTGGGTGCACAGCGCCATCCACGCCGCCCCGCTGAGCCCGGCGCATCATGTGGCCGCGAAGGACTGGCAGAAGTCGATGGAGATCAATGCCACTGCGACCTCGGTCCTGATCCCCTATGTGGCGCCGCTGCTGGGACAGCACGGCAAGGCGGTGTTCTTTGACGATCCGCGCGCCGGCGAGAAATTCTTTGGCGCTTATGGCGCAACCAAATCGGCACAGATCGCCCTGGCCCGCAGCTGGCAGGAGGAAACCCTGCGCACCGGCCCACGGGTCACGCTGCTGACGCCGCCGCCGATGCCAACCGCCCTGCGGGCGCGGTTTTTCCCCGGCGAGGACCGGGCCGTGCTGACTTCGCCCGCTGAGGCTGCGGCCGATCTCCTGCCCCAGATCCTGTCGGACTAGCGCCCGGCCAACCGCGCTACCGCGCCCCACAACGGCCCGCGCCCGTTGGCCCGCGCATGGGCGGCGGGTGATTTGGCCACACCCCGGCGCATCCGCCCGGTCACCGGCCTGCAAATTCCTTGCCCTGCCCGCCCCTGCCGCCTATGCAGGGCAGCAACCGGCGCGGGGGCGAATTCCCGCCGACACCGGAGAAAACCGCACGCAGGCAAGGGGGCAAAATGCGCATTCTGGTCACCAACGACGACGGCATCAGCGCCCCGGGGCTGGCGGTGCTGGAAGAGATCGCAGCCGAGCTTGCCGGTCCCGACGGCGAGGTCTGGACCGTGGCGCCCGCGTTTGAGCAATCCGGCGTTGGTCACTGCATCAGCTACACCCATCCCTCGATGATCTCGGAACTGGGGCCGCGCCGCTTTGCCGCCGAAGGCTCTCCGGCCGATTGCGTGTTGGCCGGCCTGCATGTGGTGATGAAGGATCATCGCCCCGATCTGGTGCTGTCGGGGGTGAACCGGGGCAACAACTCCGCCGAGAACGCGCTCTATTCCGGCACCCTGGGCGGGGCGATGGAAGGCGCGTTGCAAGGGCTGCCCGCCATGGCGCTGTCGCAATATTACGGGCCTGCCAATCGCGATCTGGACAACCCGTTCGAGGCCGCCCGCCAGCATGGTGCCGAGGTGCTGCGCAAGCTGTTGGCGGCGCAGCCCGAAAACGATCATGACTATGGCCTGTTCTACAACATCAATTTCCCGCCGGTGGCGGCTGCCGATGTGAAGGGCCTGCGGGTCAGCACCCAGGGCGCCCGTCCCGGCACCCGGTTTTCGGCCGAAGAACAGTTCTCGCCCAACGGGCGGCGCTACATGTGGGTCAAGGGCGGCGACCAGCAGGTGGCCACCGCGCCGGGCACCGATGCGGCGGTCAATCTGGAGGGCTATGTCTCCGTCACGCCGATGCGGGCGGATCTGACCGCCCATGACGCGCTGGAGGCCCTGAAGGCGATCGAATGACTGGCCCGGACGCGGAAACCAAAATGCAGTTCCTGTTTGCCCTGCGCTCGCGCGGGGTGACGGAGGCTTCTGTGCTGGAAGCCATGGAAGCGGTGGACCGCGGCCTGTTCCTGCGCGGCTTCTTCTCCGAACGCGCCTATGAGGATGTGCCGCTGCCGATCGCCTGCGGTCAGACCATCTCGCAGCCCTCGGTGGTGGGGCTGATGACGCAGGCGCTGCAGATCTCGCCCCGCGACACCGTGCTGGAGGTGGGCACCGGCTCGGGCTATCAGGCTGCGATCCTGGCCAAGCTGGCGCGCCGGGTCTACACCGTCGACCGCCATGGCCGCTTGGTGCAGGAGGCCCGGCAAGTGTTCCAGACCCTGGGACTGGCCAATATCACCTCGCTGGTGGGCGACGGCAGCCATGGGTTGCCGGAACAGGCGCCCTTTGATCGAATCATCGTGACCGCCGCCGCCGAGGACCCGCCCGGCCCACTGTTGGCGCAGCTCAAGGTCGGCGGTATCATGGTGGTGCCGGTCGGCCAATCCGACGCGGTGCAGACCCTCATTCGCGTCCGCAAGAGCGAAAATGGGCTGGAATATGACGAATTGCGCCCGGTGCGCTTTGTTCCGCTGCTGGAAGGGCTTGGAAAAGACACCTGAGCTGTCCTATTCCGGGGTCAGCCCCGTTGCACTGTAGCGGTCCACCGGTCAGGCCCGGGCAAGACAGAACCGCTGCCGTCCAAGTCTCCGCCCAACAGGAGACGTCATTCGAGGAGAGCAAGAGACATGACCCGCCCCCAGACGGTCTTCCGCCCGAAGTTCCTGCGCCCCGCCGCCCTGCTGCCGCTGGCGCTGATCGCCGCCGCCTGCACCGCGCCGCTGGATTACGACCTGCGCGGGCAGATCGGTGCCTTCAACACCACCAAGGCCGCCCAGACCGCAACCGAGAGCCGCCCGGCGCCGGACTCGCGCGGGCTGATCACCTATCCGTCGTATCAGGTGGCGGTGGCGCGCAATGGCGATACCGTCGCTGATCTGGCCACGCGGGTCGGCCTGCCTGCGGTGGAGGTCGCCCGGTTCAACGGCGTCGAAACCCGCGATCCGCTGCGCAAGGGCGAGGTGCTGGTGCTGCCGCGCCGTGCCCCCGACGCCTCGGCGCGCGGCGGCAACCGCAGCCCCGGCGGCGTCGACATCGCGTCGCTGGCGGGCAACGCCATCGACAGCGCCCCGGCCAGCTCGCCGAATCCGGGGTCGGTGACCACCACCACGCTTCAGGAGACGCCGGCCAAACCCGCGCCCACCCGCGTCCAGGAGGGCCCGGAGCCGGTGCGCCACAAGGTGACGCGCGGCGAAACCGCCTATACCATTGCCCGGCTCTATCAGATCCCGGTCAAATCGCTGGCGGAATGGAACGGGCTGGGCAGTGACTTTGCCATCCGCGAAGGCCAATACCTGCTGATCCCGCTGAAGGACCCCAACGCCCCGGCCCCCACGCCGGAGGCCACCGAGGCCGCGGTGACCGCGCCCGGACAGGGCAGCGCCACCCCCACGCCGCCCAGCGCCACCAAGCCGCTGCCGGATGAGGAGGTCGCCCCCGTCGCCAACGTGACGTCCGAGCCCAAACCTTCGGTCGATGTCGAACAGCCCACCCGCGCCTCGCAGGCGGCGATGGGCTATCCGGTGACCGGCAAGATCATTCGCGCCTACTCCAAGGGCAAGAACGACGGTATCGACATCTCCGCCGCGCCGGGCAGCGCGGTAAAGGCCGCAGAGGCCGGCACGGTGGCCGCGATCACCGCCGATTCCAACAAGGTGCCGATCATCGTCATCCGCCACGACCGCAACCTGCTGTCGGTCTATGCCAATGTGGATGGCATCAAGGTCAAGAAGGGCGATCGCGTCAATCGCGGCCAGTCCATCGCCCAGCTGCGCGGCACGGCCGAAGAGGCCTATGTCCATTTCGAGGTTCGCGACGGCTTCGAAAGCGTCGATCCGCTGCCCTATCTGCAATAAGGCCACGGCGGGGCCAGCTGCCCTGTCTGCCTGACCATTGTGCCCCACAAGTGTGCCCCACAAGGGGATCGCGCGCCGCGCCCTCAGGGTGCGGCGCTGCCGCGTGAGGCCCCGTGTTTTTCCGCGTCGGGTTCATAGTCCTGCAAACGCTTGCCGGGTTCATCGACAAACAGTTCGGGCAAGGGCTCGGCGCTCTCGATCAGGTCGACGCGGAACACCCGAAAATCCCCCCGCGTCTCGCACCATGCGGTCAGGGTCCAGACCCGGCCCCAATACTCCATGTGCAAGGGGCGGATCACCCGCTCGGTGAGGGTCTCGTCAATGCGGCGATAGCGCAGGGCGAGTTTCTGGCGGGCCTTGATCGCCGCCCGCAGCGTCGGCATCCAGGTAAACCCGCGCGCCGCGTCGGCAAAGGGGTAGACCGCGAACTTCCAGGCATCCGCCTCTGTCACCGTCTCAATGGGCAGCACCGCGTCGACCTTGGTGGCGAGGCTCTCTGCCGCGGCCTTCAGCTCCGGATCGGCGGCTTCGGCCACGATCGCCATGCCGAGGTTGAGCGCCTCCAGCTCGGACGGGGTCAGGGTCAGCGGCGGCAGGGTGATCGCCTCGCGCACCAGATAGCCGACACCGCGCTCGCCCTCGACCGGCACGCCCGAGGCCACCAGCGTGTCCATATCGCGATAGATGGTGCGGGTAGAGACCTCCAGCCGTGCGGCAATGTCCTGCGCCCGGTGCAATTTCCCGTCGCGCAGGATCTGGATAATCTCAAAGAGGCGGTCGGTGCGGCGCATGGAGAGATCTTTCACCTGCGCCGCACCTCAAGGTCAACCCATGGCAGGCGCCGGTTGCATCGTCCACATCTGCGTTTCATGCCGCATCACCAGGCTGCTCTGGTCGATCATGCGCATGATGTCGGCGGTGCAGTCGGCTTGCGGAAACTTGGCGCTGGCCTCCTGCGCGGCCGCCAGATCGGCCCAGATCACATAGTCCATCCAGGTGCCGTCCTCGCCCTTGGACAGGCGCCGGTCAACAAAGCCGCGCATGCCGCCGATGAAGCTGTCGGTCTTTTGGGTTGCGGCCACATAGTCGGCGTCGCTGACGCCCGGGTTCAGTTTGAAGGTTACCACTTCCACCACGGTCTTGGTCATCTGTCGTCATCCTTGTCTTGACGGTTTCGATGATCCTGTCCTAGACCAGAGCAACTGACATAAACCTGTCAGTTGAGTGCGGGCCTGCGGAAAAAATCGCAGATCCGGGGCCGATCGGAGGGCGCGATTGCCAGCCTGTGCTTTGCTCCGGCCCATGCAGCGCCTAACACTCGAGGCAGGACACCGTATTTCGGCGCTTCGGACCAGGTCCCGCGCCCCGCATAACGAAAGGCAAACCCCATGCTGAACAACATCGGCCTTCCCGGCATTCTCCTCATCGCTGTCGTGGTTCTGGTTCTCTTTGGCCGCGGCAAGATCTCTTCGCTGATGGGCGAAGTGGGCAAAGGCATCACCTCCTTCAAGAAGGGCATCAGCGAGGGCAGCAAGGAACTGGAAGACGACGCCGCCGCAGAGGCCAAGGACGTCACCCCCGAAGCCGACAAAGACAAGGCGTAACCCCTAGATGTTCGATCTTGGCTGGACCGAGCTTCTGGTCATTGGCGTTGTGGCCCTGATCGTGGTCGGGCCCAAGGATCTGCCCAAGTTGTTCCGCAACGTGGGCCGGTTTGTGGGCAAGGCACGCGGCATGGCCCGCGAATTCAGCCGCGCGATGGAAGACGCGGCGGATGAGGCGGGCGTCAGTGACATCCAGAAGAGTTTTAAAACGGCGACGAACCCGATGGGGTCGGCGATGGACAGCGTCAAACAGGCCACGCGTGACCTGACCGATTCCATCGACCCGACGAAATTCGACCCCGACAGCGAGACCGGCAAGCTGGCCGCGGAACGGGCCGAAAGCGCCAAGAAGATCCAGGCCGCCACCGCGCGGGCCGCGGCAGAGCGCAAGGCCAAGGAGGCCGCCGAGGCGATGGCCAAGGCAGAAGAAGCCGAGGCGGCCCTGTCTGCACCAGCCAGCAGCGCGCCGTCTTCCGACAGTGAGACCAAGGCATGAGCCAGACAGAAGATCTTGACGATTCCACAGCGCCGCTGATCGAGCATCTGGCGGAGCTGCGCAGCCGCCTGATCCGGGCGGTGATCGCCTTTGCCGTCGGCATCGTGCTGGCCTTCATGGTGGCAGAGCCGATCCTGCAGTTCCTGGTGGCCCCGATCGAGCAGACCCTGCGCGAATTGGGCGATCCCTCCCCGACGCTGCAATATACCTCGCCACAGGAATATCTGTTCACGCTGTTCCGGATCTCCATGGTGTTCGGCTTTGCGCTGTCCTTCCCGGTGATCGGCTTCCAGCTGTGGCGGTTCGTGGCACCGGGTCTCTACAAGAGCGAAAAGGGCGCGTTTCTGCCGTTCCTCATTGCCTCGCCCTTCATGTTCCTGCTGGGCGCAAGCTTTGCGCAGTTTGTGGTGACCCCGCTGGCGATGCAGTTCTTTCTGGGCTTTGCGGACGTGAGTTCGATCTTTGCCGGTCTGTTGTCGCAGGCCACCGGCGGCGAAGTGCCGGCGGATGTTGCAGTGGTGCCGGAAACCTCGGAAGGGGTGAAGATCACCTTCTTTGGCAAGGTGAACGAGAGCCTTGATATCACGCTCAAATTCATCATGGCCTTTGGCCTGTGCTTCCAGCTGCCGGTGCTTCTGACCCTGATGGGCAAGGCCGGTCTGGTGAGTGCCGAGGGGCTCGGCGGTATGCGCAAATATGCCGTGGTGGCCATTCTGGTGCTGGCCGCGCTGGTCACCCCGCCGGATGTCATCACCCAGGTGATCCTCTTCACGGTGGTCTACGGGCTTTATGAGGTGTCGATCTTCCTCGTCGCCCGTGTCGAGAAAAAGCGCGAGGAACAGCTGCGCGCCGAAGGCTACTACGATGACGAGCTGGACGGCGAGTAAGCTCCGCCCCCTGCAATGACCCAATCAGAAGGCGCGTCCCACGGGGCGCGCCTTTTTTGGTCTCGGCCCGGGCCGGCCGGCGGGGGGCTCGCTTTGGGGCGCAACTGGACAGCGGCGCCGGCGCGCGGCACTCTGGTTGCGATTTGAGTACATCATTGGAGCCCAGCCATGTCAGTGTCCGATCCCAGGGTGGAGGCGTATTTTGTCGCCTTGACCCGCTGGCAAGAACCGCTCATCGCCCTGCGCAGGATCCTGCAAGACAGCCCGCTGGCGGAGGATTTCAAATGGAATTCCCCCTGCTACACCTACAAGGGCAGCAATCTCGCCACGCTCTGGGCGATGAAGGACTATTGCTCGGTCTCGTTCTTCAAAGGGGTCCTGCTGGAGGACCCCGATGCGCGTCTGGTCGCCCCCGGCGCCAATTCCCGGTCCATGCGGGTGATGCGGTTTACCACCGCGGCCGAGGTGGCGCACGACGCCGATCAGCTCCGCGCATTTGTCGGGCAGGCCATCGCAGCCGAAGACGCCGGTCTGACCGTCCCCTTCCCGAAGGATGATCTGGAGTGGCCGGAAGAGCTGATCGCCCGTCTGGAGACGGATGCCGCACTGGCCGAGGCATTTGCCGCGCTTACGCCGGGTCGGCAGCGCGGCTATGTCCTGCATGTGTCAGGTGCCAAACAGGCCAAGACACGCAACGCCCGGATCGACAAACACGCGCCGCGCATCCTCGCCGGCAAGGGGCTGCACGACCGGTGACCCACCACCCAGTCGCTTCCGGGGGGCGGCAGCCGGGGCCGGATCTGGCGGCTGCCTCTTGCCGGGTGCGGCGGAACATGGTTTGTCACGCCCGAGACGCACAGGAGGACCCCGAGCGATGGCGCAGGATTTGGATCACGACACACTCAGCCGCATTGCCGAGGCGCTGGAGCGCATGGCCCCGGCCCCGCTGGCGACACCGGATTTTGCGGCGGCTTCTGGGTTCGTCTGGCATGTGGGCCCGGACCGGCTGGAGCCGGTGCCCGAGATCAACCGAGTGGAGCTGGATCTCCTGGTGGGGATTGACCGCTCGCGCGACACGCTGTTGGACAACACCCGCCGGTTTGCGGCAGGTCACGCGGCCAACAATGCGCTGCTGTGGGGCGCGCGCGGCATGGGGAAATCCTCGCTGGTGAAGGCGATCCACGGTTCCCTGGTGGCCACGCATCCCGACCTCAAGCTGGTGGAGCTGCAACGGGAGGACCTGCCCTCGGTCGCGCGCCTGCTGAACCATCTGCGCGGCGCGCCCTACCGGTTCATCCTGTTCTGCGATGACCTGTCGTTCAGCCATGACGACCAGCATTACAAGAGCCTGAAGGCCGTGCTGGATGGCGGCATCGAAGGCCGGCCCGAGAATGTGGTGTTCTACGCCACCTCCAACCGCCGCCACCTGATGCCCCGCGACATGATCGAGAATGAGCGCTCCTCGGCGATCAACCCCTCCGAGGCGGTGGAGGAGAAGGTCTCGCTCTCGGATCGTTTTGGTCTTTGGCTTGGGTTCCACCCCTGCAACCAGGACGCCTATCTGGCGATGATCGCGGGCTATTGCGCCGCCTATGGCGTCGAGGTCGATGCCGAGACGCTGCGGGCCGAGGCCGTCGAATGGCAGGCCACGCGTGGCGCCCGCTCGGGCCGGGTGGCGTGGCAGTTCTTCACCGATCTGGCCGGGCGCAAGGGGGTGGCGCTGCGCTGACATTGGCGCGGGTCCCCGCCGCGTCCCGGCAGGGGCGCGGCGCCCGGCCCAACGGTTTTGATCGCCGCCCTGCGGCGATGGAAACGGGCGGGAGCGCCCCCGGCGGGCCTTCTACCCCAAGGGCGGTCGTCCCCGATCTCCGGGAAACCGCCCCCTTCCTCGGGTAGCCCTTACCCCAGTTCGAAACTTGTCACGCCGTAGATCAGATCCTGTGCCACTTCGGGCGCCTTGCCGCGATACATTCGGGCGGTCTCGAACACCGGTTGCAATCCCAGCGATTTCGCCAGCTCTACCGCGCTGGTGTTGGTCTCGGGCACGTCGAGAAAGATCTCCTGATCCTGCGGCCAGTCCTTCAGCAGCCCCGCCAGAACCGACAGCGCCGCCGCCCGATGGGTGGCCACCAGCGGGCCGATCTTGGCCCCGGTGCGACAGCGGCGCAAGGTGCCGAACCCCTGCATCTCGCCGTCGGCATGGACCGCGATGCTCACATGCCCCGGCGCGCTGAGCCAGGCCTGCCAGAAACTCGGTCGCGGCGCGGGAAACACCCGCGCATCCAGCCCCGCCACCTCGGGCGACAGCCCGTCGAGCCAGGTCAGCGTAAAGGCATCCGACACCTTGAGCCGCCCCTCGGGCACCCCGCCGAACCGGATATTGCGCCAGGCAAACTCGAACCCGGAACGGCGATAGGCCTCCTGCTGCGCCACCACCCCGTCGAGCCCGACCGTGCGCCGACCGGCATGCTCCAGCGCCTTTTGCCACAACGCATAGCCGTAGCCCTGCCCCCGGTGCACCGGGTCAACGATATAAAAACCGAGAAAGGCAAACGCCGCGCCATAGGTCACGACCGAAATACAGGCAATCATCTCGCCGTCGAGGAAACCGCCCCAGAACCCCTGACCGTCCTGCACGGCGAAACAGGCGGCATCCTGGGCGCCCGGGTTCCAGCCCACGCGCGCGGCCCAATCCACGGCGGTGTCGATTTCATCCCGCGACAGCGGGCGGATTTCATAGTGTTCCAACATGGCGACCTCCGTCGATTCCGCGGCCACCATGACGGAGGAAGATCACCGTGGAAAGACGAAACACCGATCACGCGGGACGGTCAGCCACATCGCGCGCCCCACCGCCGGCAGAAAGACATTGGGCACCGTCGCCTTCAGAATCGACCCGTCGAAATCCATCCGGAACTCGACCAGGCTCTCATTGCCGAGAAACCGCGCCCGCTGGACCACGCCACGGGCGGGCACACCCTGCGTGTGGGTAGCCTCCGGTCCGCGGCCGTTGCGGTCGAAATCGATACGGATGTGTTGCGGGCGAAAGACGATCTCCACGTCCGTGCCATCCGGCACCCCGGGCGCCAGGAACTGCCCGAAGGGCGTATCCGCCAGGGCGCCGTTGACCCGCGCCGGCAGCGTGTTCACATCGGAAAAGAAGGCCACCGCCGCCTTGTCCACCGGGCGGGTGTAGACATTGTAGGGCGCCCCCTGCTGCACGATCCGGCCGTCGCGCATCAGCGCGATCTCGTCGGCCATGCGCATGGCTTCCTCCGGTTCATGGGTGACCAGCAGGACCGCGGTGTCCTCTTCTTTCAGCAGACTCAGTGTCTCATCGCGAATACCGTCGCGCAGCCGGTTGTCGAGCCCGGAGAAGGGCTCATCCATCAGCATGATCTTGGGGCGCGGCGCCAGCGCCCGGGCCAGCGCCACCCGCTGCTGTTCGCCGCCAGACAGCTGATGCGGATACTCGTCGATATACTGGCCAAGCGAGACCCGATCCAGCAGCTCGCGGGCGCGGGCGCGTTTCTTCTCCTTCGCGCCCTTCAGGCCAAAGGCCACGTTGTCCCCCACGCTCAGATGCGGAAACAGCGCAAAATCCTGAAACATCAGTCCGATCTCGCGCCGCTCCGGCGGCACCCGGAACACGGTGTCGCAGATCAGGCTGCCGTCGACATAGATTTCGCCAGCGTCCTGCATCTCCACGCCTGCGACCATGCGCAGGGTTGTGGACTTGCCACAGCCCGACGGGCCGAGGAGACAGGTGACCTGCCCCGGCAGGACCCGGAGGGACACGTCATCCACCACCGCGCGCCCGTCAAAGAAACGGCGCAGGTTGCGGATCTCCAGCCGCGGCGTCACCTCATGGCCGTCAGCCTGGGCGGGCGGCAGCGCGGATTGGGTCATCTGCTCGGACATTGCGGGGCCTTCTATCCTGTGTCGGGTGCACATTGGGGCATCGCGGGCTGATACCAAGCCGGCGCAGGTCAGGCAAGGAGCTCCACCTCGCCTTCGGCCCGCGGCACCCCATTGACCAGCAGCGTCACCCGATGCGCCCCCGGCAGCAAGGTAAAGGTGGAGGCCTGCGCCTTCAGCGGATGCGATTTCTGCAGGCTGAGCCCGTCGGCGCCGAGGCTGCCGGTCTTCCACTTGAAGACCTTGGTGGCGGTCTTGCCACCGGCGCGCTGAAAGGTCAGCGCATAATCCACGAGCACCCGCGCGCCCCGCACGCCCTGCACATCGGCCCCGAGGGCCAGCTTGTCGCCGATGCGCACGCTGGCGGGCAGTTGCAACCGCGCGGTCAGCTCCAGATCCGGGTCATAGCCCAACAGCCGCAAGGCCCGTGGATCGCCCGCCTTCACCAACCCGCGCAGCGCGTGTGCGGTGATCCAGTCCAGCTCTTTCTGCGCCTGCATCCCCTGCCCTTGCCAATCGGTCAGCCGGTCGATGACGATCTGCGGCTCCTTCTTGGCAATGTCGTTGAGGTGGTTGGCAACCGATCGGGTCACAAAGCGCGCCGGGTCCCGATGCAGCCGGTCGAGGATCGGCAGCGGCGCCTCCAGCGGCAGGTTCACCGCTAGCCCCCAGGGCAGACGCGGCCGGCTGCCCTCGCTGGCCAGCCGGCGCACGTGGTAATGGTCATGATCCGTCCACTGCATCATGCGGGAGAGCACCGGATCGGGCCAGCGTTTCAGCAGGGGGCGCAGGGCAAACTCCATCGAAAAGCGCTGGGTGAGCGCTTCGAGCGTGTCGAGCGCCAGCGGCAGATCAGCCTCCTGCGTGGTCAGCGCCGTGACCCATTCGCCCAGCGGGGCAAAGATGAAATCGCCGAAATCATCATCGCGCAAGCTTGGATCAAGCGGCGGCGGCAGGGCCGCCACAATCACCGGCGCCACCTGCGACAAGGGGCCCGGCACATACACCGCAAGCTGCTCGGCAATCCAGTTGATACGGTCCTTCAGTTCCAGATCCAGCAGCCGCGCCATCACCGACGCCTCGAACCCCGCAGCGTCGAAATCGGAGGTCGCGCTCGCAAACAGACCAGCGAGGTAGCGGGTCTTCTGAAGATTGAACAATTGGTCCTTCAAGGAGAATTTCTCAGCCATGGATCAGATCGTCATATTGGTGGCGCCACCGTCCAGAAGGATATTCTGGCCCACGATGAACCCTGCGTGCTGCGAACAAAGGAAGGCGCAGGTTGCGCCGAACTCCTGCCGGGTGCCGTAGCGCCCCGCTGGGATGGTGGCGGCGCGTTGGTCGCGGGCCTCGTCGAGACTGATCCCCTGGGACTGCGCCACCCCGGTATCAAGCGACACGGCCCGGTCGGTGGCATGGATCCCCGGCAGCAGATTGTTGATCGTCACGCCCGCCCCGGCCACCTGGCGCGCGGTGCCCGCCACATAGCCGGTCAGCCCGGCGCGGGCGGAATTGGACAGGCCCAGCGCTGCGATCGGCGCCTTGACGGATTGCGAGGTGATATTGACCACCCGGCCCCAGCCCTTGTCCATCATTTCCGGCAGTAGCGCTTTCATCAGCGCGATCGGCGTCAGCATGTTGGCGTCAAGCGCGGTGATGAAATCGTCGCGGTCCCAATCGCTCCAGACGCCCGGAGGCGGGCCACCGGCGTTGGTCACCAGAATGTCGACGCCTTTGGCGCGTTCGATCAGCTCTGCGCGCGCGCCTTCATCGGTCACGTCGCAGGCGGCCGTATCCACGCGAACGCCAAACCGATCCCGGAGATCCTGCGCCGAGGCTTCCAGTGCCTCGGCACCACGGGCATTCATCACCAGGTCGACACCGGCCTCTGCCAATGCTTCTGCACAGCCCAGACCCAACCCTTTGCTCGATGCACATACCAATGCGCGCTTTCCGCGAATACCCAGATCCATGACACTTCTCCCCATGCGTGTGGTTTGCCAGACCCTGCCAGCCGCGCAGGGGATTGACCAGCCGGCACAGAGCGCCCGGACCAGAATTTTTCCCGCCAGCGCCCGGTTCTCGCCCAAGTGTGAACCTAGTGTTTACCAAGACCCGCGCAATATCGGGTGTCCTGTTCGAGGCGCCGCGCCCCCTGAAACCCAAAGCCTGGACCACCGCGCATGATCAACGTGAGCCGCACCGCCCATTCCATCCAGTCGCTGCCGGCCTATCCGGCGGACCTGTTCCGCGCCAGTTTCGGTGTGAACGCAGGCGATCCGATCAGCATCCTGGACGAGCTGGTGATGGATGATGTCTATGAATTGCGCAGCAGTGCCAGCCCGGCGCGGCTGGGCATTTGCGCGCAGCTGGATGGCGGGTTTTCCGTGCATCGCGACAGTGCGCTCGGCACGCCGGGGGCGCCCTTGTTCCTGGATGGCGTCGTGACGCTGATGCCGGAGCTCGGCGCTGCGGTGGAGGCGCTGTTGATCGTCGAAACCGATCCGGAGGGCATGATCGCGGCGATCTACCTGCTGCCACAGGCCCCAATGGTCCCGTTTACAGGCTATCGTCTGGTGAACGGCACGCGGCAGGGCCTGCAGCACCGGCTGGCGCAAATGTCCTGCGTCGCCTTTGCGCGCGGCACCCGCATCACGCTGGCCACCGGCGCGCAGCGCGCCATCGAGGATCTGCGCCCCGGTGATCGCATCCTGACGCGCGACAGCGGCGCGCAGCCCATCACCTGGATCGGCCAGACAACGCTGCGGGCGGTGGGGGAAATGGCGCCGATCCTGATCCGCAAGGGAGCGTTGAACAACGCGCGCGACCTGCTGGTCAGCCCGGATCATCGGCTGATGGTCTATCAGCGCTCCGATGCCCTGCAGGCGGGTCGGCTGGAACTGTTGCTGCGCGCCCGTGATCTGGTCAATGGCGATACCGTGGTGGTGCAGGATGGCGGCTTTGTCGACTATTTCCAGATCCTGTTTGACCGGCATTACATCATCTATGCCGAGGGCATCGCGGCGGAGTCGCTCCTCGTGGACCCGATCTCGCAGCCGACCCTGCCGGCAGACGTGCAATGGCGCATGCGCACCACGCGACGCCATGGCGCGCGGGCCGATCATGGGCTGGACGTCAAGCGGCCGCTTCTGGAAGAGCGGCCGGATGCGGTGGACCTGCTGCGGCGGGCCTCGCTGCGCTGATCTGCGCCCATGGGCAGCGGAGCTGCGCGTACACTCAGCCCCCGCAACGTCGGCACCTTTCGCGGCACGCAGGCCCCGGCCCGCTGACGAGCGGGCCGCGGTCAGTCACCGCGCCGCTGCTGCATCCGGGCAAAGCCCGCACCTTCGCTCATGCCAGCGAGAAACGCATCGGCAACCCCTGGCGCGGTCGCCGCATGACCATTGGGATGCGCCACCGGCGGCGCGGTTGCGACCGGGGCATCCTCGCGGTCAGACGTCCGGTCACCGACCATCCCCTTCAGCAGCAGGAACACCCCTGACAGGCCGAACCAGATGCAGGTCAGCACAAAGGCGGCCATCGCGTGCCCCTGCCCCGCCTGCAGCAATGCGACATAGAGCGAGGCAGAGCCAAACCCGGCACCAACCGCGGCACACCCCGCACTCAGCAGGGAGAACTGGACCCGGCGCGCGCCACGCCGGGCCTTGGATTTGATGTGACCCAGCATCGGATCAGCGGCGATTGCTCAGATACCCCAGCGCAAAGCCCAGCCCGGCCGCAATTGCGGTGGCGGTCAGGGGCTGCGCGCGCACCGCGTCTTCGGCCTGACGGGTCATCTGGGCTGCGCCATCGGCCACGGCCTGGCTCTGTTCGCGTGCAGTGTCCCGCGCGGCGTCCCGCGCCTTGCCTGCGCGATCCTTGGCGAGGTCGGAGACGGATTTGCTGAGCGCGGAAATGTCGGAGCGCAGCACGTCCATCTGGGTTGCAATGTCTTCGGTGGACGGGGCGGCTTGATCCTTCGGCATGGGAAATTCCTTTCCGTTTTGTTTCGCGTTCGAAGAGGAAACGTGACGCCGCAGGATTTTGTTCCGCGAAAATTCACGGGGGTCGCAATTCCTCCCGCCTCCGGTCTGGTGTCTCGTCTGACGACAAGACGCCCAGTCCGGCGTTGGGCATGGCTCACAGCCCCGGTGCGGGGCTGTGAGCCTCGCCGGGCCGAATGGCCCGGCGCCCGGCCCAACCGGACGCGGGGTGCCCCGTATGGGGCGCACCGACGGATGGGCGGGAGCGCCCCCGGTCCTGCGCCCCCTCCGATCATGGCACAGACACCGCTTTTCCTTGCCTCGCACCCGCTTTCTGGCTAAGGCCAGCCCCATGTTGGACACCGCTCATAACCGCCCCGATCTGCCGCCGGAAATCGCGCGGCGCCGCACCTTTGCGATCATCTCGCACCCGGATGCGGGCAAGACCACCCTGACCGAGAAGTTCCTCCTCTATGGTGGCGCCATCCAGATGGCCGGACAGGTGCGCGCCAAGGGCGAAGCACGGCGCACGCGCTCTGACTTCATGCAGATGGAAAAAGACCGCGGCATCTCCGTCTCGGCCTCAGCGATGTCCTTTGATTACGGCAATTTCCGCTACAATCTTGTCGACACCCCCGGCCACTCGGATTTTTCCGAGGACACCTATCGCACGCTCACGGCCGTAGATGCAGCCGTCATGGTGATCGACGGCGCCAAGGGCGTCGAGAGCCAGACCCAGAAGCTCTTTGAGGTTTGCCGCCTGCGCGATCTGCCGATCCTGACCTTCTGTAACAAGATGGACCGCGAAAGCCGCGACACCTTTGAAATCATTGACGAGATTCAGGAAAATCTCGCCATCGACGTCACCCCGGCCAGCTGGCCCATCGGTGTGGGGCGCGATTTCATCGGCTGTTATGACCTCTTGCGTGACCGGTTGGAGTTGATGGACCGCGCCGACCGCAACAAGGTTGCCGAGAGCATCTCCATCAACGGGCTAGATGATCCCAAACTGGCCGAACACGTGCCCGAACACCTCTTGGAAAAGCTGCTCGAAGAGGTCGAAATGGCGCGCGAGCTGCTGCCCGCACTCGACCCGCAAGCGGTGCTTGAGGGGCATATGACCCCGATCTGGTTCGGCTCTGCGATCAACTCCTTTGGCGTGCGCGAGCTGATGGACGGCATCGGCGCCTACGGCCCCTTGCCGCAGGTCCAGTCCGCCGAGCCCCGCCAGATCGCCCCCGAGGAAAAGAAGGTCGCGGGCTTTGTCTTCAAGGTGCAGGCCAACATGGACCCCAAGCACCGCGACCGCGTCGCCTTTGTGCGACTGGCCTCGGGGCATTTCAAACGCGGCATGAAACTCACCCATGTGCGCACCAAGAAACCGATGGCGATTTCCAACCCGGTGTTGTTCCTCGCCTCCGACCGCGAGCTTGCCGAAGAGGCGTGGGGCGGTGACATCATCGGCATCCCCAACCACGGCCAGCTGCGCATCGGCGACACGTTGACCGAGGGCGAGGCCTTGCGCGTCACAGGTATTCCGTCCTTTGCGCCGGAACTGTTGCAAGGCGTGCGGGCGGGCGACCCGATGAAAGCCAAGCATTTGGAAAAGGCGCTGATGCAATTCGCCGAAGAAGGCGCCGCCAAGGTGTTCAAACCCTCGATCGGCTCGGGCTTCATTGTCGGCGTCGTCGGCCAGTTGCAGTTCGAAGTGCTCGCCAGCCGGATCGAGATGGAATACGGCCTGCCGGTGCGTTTTGAGGCCAGCCAGTTCACCTCGGCGCGCTGGGTGCATGGCGACAAGGCCGCGGTGGACAAATTCACCAACGCCAACAAACAGCACATCGCCCATGATAACGATGGCGACATCGTTTACCTGACGCGTCTTCAGTGGGACATCGATAGGGTGGAACGGGATTATCCCGACTTGAAACTCTCCTCCACCAAGGAAATGATGGTCTGAGACCGCGGGCGCCCTTCACCGGGCGCCCGTTTTCCATCACGCAGGCAGGTGTTGAGATGCAAGATCCCGCAGCCCCGGGGACATGGGGCCTCGTCGCGACGCTCAAGGCAGAGGCACGCGCGATCCTGAACTTTGCCGCCTGGCACCTTGAACAGGGGGCCCATCGGCTATTTCTCTACCTGGATGCGCCCTGCCCCGCGGCCCTGCCGCATCTCAAGGCGCATCCGCGTATCCGGGTGATCGAGACCACCGAGGCCCATTGGCAAAAACGCCGGGGCCGGGTGCCACAGAAACATCAGGTCCGTCAGAGCCTTAACGCCACCCGCGCCTATCGCCGTCAGGCCCGCGACCTGGATTGGCTGATCCACATCGACGTGGATGAATTCCTCTGGTCGGACACGCCAATCTCGGCGCACCTGGCAAACCTCGCGCCCGGCACGCTCTGCGCCCGCGTGCGCCCCTTGGAACTGCTGGCCGGCAGTGCGGATCACTACAAGGCACGCCTCCCTGCCGGTAAGGACGCCGAGGCGACGGGCACCCGTCTCTATCCCCGGTTCGGCAGCTACCTGAGGGGCGGGTTCATCAGTCACGTGCAGGGCAAGCTGTTCGTGCGCACCGGCCTCGACGATGTCGATCTGCGCATCCACAACGTCTTTGTCGGCGGGGCGGAGAATCCCGCCCAGACGGAGCTGGACGCGGTCGACCTGTGCCACCGGCATGCGACCGACTGGGATCATTGGCTGCACCACTACCGCTACCGCCTGCAAAAAGGTTCCTACCGATCAGATCTGCGCCCGGCGAAACCGCGCGCGGCCGGCGGTGTCACGCTGCACGAGGTGCTGTCCGCGCTCGAGGCCGAACAGGGCGAATCTGGGCTGCGCGCCTTTTTTGACGAGGTCTGCGCCGATGGTCCCGAATTGCGCCGGCGGCTTCAGGCGGAGGGCCTGTTGCGCACCCGCCCGCTGGACCCAACGCAGGCGCGGCAGAAACATTTCCCCGACTTCCGCTGAACTGTTCCCAAAATACTGCAAATGCCCAGAACCTCCGGCGAATTCTCGGCGGAAATTCGCGATCATTTGACCATATCACGCAATTTTGCTATGTGCCGCCTCAACCGGGGACTCCTGTCTGTTCAGGCGTCCGACTGATACCGGCATAGAGACACACGCGCGGGCCAGGTCAGTGTCCGCAAAAACGGACGCATATGACAAAATTCACCGATCTGAACCTTAATCCGAAGGTCCTCAAAGCCATTGAGGAAGCAGGATATGAAAGCCCGACCCCGATCCAGGCAGGCGCGATTCCCGCCGCCCTGGAAGGACGCGATGTCCTCGGGATCGCTCAGACCGGCACCGGCAAGACTGCCTCTTTCACCCTGCCGATGATCACCCGCCTTGCCCGTGGCCGCGCCCGGGCGCGCATGCCGCGCTCGCTGGTGCTCTGCCCGACGCGCGAATTGGCCGCACAGGTGGCGGAAAACTTCGACACCTACGCCAAACACGTCAAACTGACGAAGGCCCTGCTGATCGGCGGCGTCTCCTTCAAGGAACAGGATGCAGCCATCGACCGTGGCGTTGACGTGCTGATCGCCACACCGGGCCGCCTGCTGGACCATTTCGAGCGCGGCAAGCTGCTCTTGACCGGCATCGAGATCATGGTGGTGGATGAGGCCGACCGGATGCTTGATATGGGCTTTATTCCCGATATCGAACGCATCTTCTCGCTGACGCCCTTCACCCGCCAGACGCTGTTCTTCTCCGCCACTATGGCACCGGAGATCGAGCGCATCACCAATACGTTCCTCTCCGGCCCCGAACGGGTGGAGATCGCGCGGCAAGCGACCACCTCCGAGACGATCGAACAGGCGGTGGTGATGTTCAAAGCCTCCCGCAAGGATCGCGAAGGCAGCGAGAAACGCCGCGTTCTGCGCGAGCTGATCAATCAAGAAGGCGAGGCGGTCAAAAACGCCATCATCTTCTGCAACCGCAAAACCGACGTGGATATCGTCGCCAAATCGCTGAAGAAATACGGCTATGACGCGGCGCCGATCCATGGCGATCTGGATCAGAGCCAGCGCACAAAAACACTGGACGGGTTCCGCGATGGCGCGCTGAAGATCCTCGTGGCCTCTGACGTGGCCGCACGCGGTCTGGATGTTCCGTCGGTGAGCCATGTGTTCAACTTCGACGTGCCCGGCCATGCCGAGGACTACGTGCACCGCATCGGCCGCACCGGGCGAGCGGGTCGCGACGGCAAGGCGATCACCATCTGCACCCCGCGCGACGAGAAGGCGCTGGATGCGGTCGAAGGTCTGGTGCAGAAGCAGATCAACCGGCTGGACAACCCGGTCAAACCGGCGCCGCGCAAAGCCGCCGCCAAGGACGCAGCGGATGCGCCCGAGACCACCGACAAGCCCAAACCCAGCCGTCGCAGCCGCAGCCGTGGTGGCAACAGCGAGGCCGCTGCGGAGGCCCAGACCGCCGCACCGACGCCTGCACCCGCCCCCGAACAGGCGGCTGAACAGCCGACCACCAAGGCAGCAAACAAATCCGACCGTGCAGACAAGCAGGACAGCCAGAAATCCGGCAAGTCCCGTGGGCGCGGCCGCAAGGATGATCGCCGCGACGACAAGGTCGTGGGCATGGGCGACCATATGCCCAGCTTCATCGCGCTGAGTTTCGACGAGCGCCGCGCCAGCTGACCCTTGATCGGATCGCTTTATCGGAAAACCGCCCTGCCCCAGGCATGGGCGGTTTTTTGTGGCCACACGCGCCCCCAATTGGTGCTGCATTGCAGCAGCGGCATAGCGGGATTGCCGAGCTATGCGATGTCATCAGGCCCGACATCCTCTACATCGGCGGTATCAACACGATACCCCCAAGGTGATGTTATGGACTTGATGACAACCGCACCGCTTCTGAGCGACGACCTGAAAGAAATCGAACTGCGGGCCCGCAAGATGCGCGCCGAAGCCTTCCGCAGCATGTTGCTGGCCATCGGTGCCGGTCTTCAGCGCGTGATCAAGGCCCCGGCCCTGCTGCTGAGCCGCCCGCGCCACGCCTGATCAGGGCTGCGGCCCTGTGCCGACCGGCGCGCTTGCGAAAAACGCCCGGACCAGAGCGGTCCGGGCGTTTTCCGTTTCAGAGGCCTGTGCCTCCTTCATCTTTTGATAAATACCTCGGGGGTGAAGTGACCCGAAGGGACACGAGGGGGCAGCGCCCCCTCCTCCGCGATCAGCGCATACGGCTGACGACAACCGTCACTTCGGGCTTTTTGCCGATCTCGGACTGGGCAGTCTGACGCGCGATGCGCTTCAGTTCCTGTTCCAGCTTATCGTCATCCTTCAGCGTTTTCTTGCCCGCGCGCATCAGGAACTGATTCAGATCCTCTTCCATGACCTCGGCCAATGCGGCGTTGGATTGACCGGTCTCGGCAAGGCCCTTGAGGTCCACCCAGGGTTCGCCCAGCGGTTCGTCCTCTTCGTCGAGGATGGCCGTGACCACCACATGACCGTTAAGCGCCATACGGATGCGGTCGCGCACGATGCCATCCATGGCGCCGATCTTGACCGAACCGTCCAGATAGGTACGGCCGGTGTCGATATAGTCGGCCACCTTGGGCGTATCGCCCGTGAGGTCCATCATCATGCCGTTGACGGCAATGGCGGAGGCGATGCCCTTGTCCTCGCCGAGGCGCGCGTGCTGGCGCAGGTGGCGGTGTTCGCCGTGCATCGGGATCAGGATCTTGGGCTTCACGATGTCATGCATCTGCTCAAGGTCGGGGCGGTTGGCGTGACCAGACACGTGATAGAGACCGGAGCTGTCATCCACCACATCAACGCCCTTCTCGGAGAACTGGTTGATGATCCAGATCACACCTTTTTCATTGCCGGGAATGGTCTTGGAGGAGAACAGGAACAGATCGCCCTCCTTGAGCTCCATGCCGCGATACTTGCCACGGGCCAGCTGTGCGGAGGCGGCGCGGCGTTCGCCCTGCGATCCGGTGGTGATCAGCATCAGGTTTTCGCGGGGAATATCAGCCGCTTCCTCGGGTTGCACCACTTTGGGAAAATCGCTCAGCACCCCGGTTTCGATCGAGGCTTCGATCATCCGGCGCATGGCACGGCCCAAGAGCACAATGGAGCGCCCTGCCCGTTCGCCCGCCTGCGCCAGTGTTTTGACGCGCGCGACGTTGGAGGCAAAGGTGGTCGCCGCCACCATGCCGGAGGCCTCAGAGATGAGTTTGGTGATGTTGTCACCCAGATCGCTCTCGGAGCGGCCCGCATGCGGTGAGAACACATTGGTGGAATCGCACACCAGCGCCTGCACGCCACCCTTGGAAATCTCGGCCCAGAGGTCGGGATCAAAGGCCTCGCCCACGATGGGGTTGGCGTCCAGTTTGAAATCACCAGTATGGATCACCCGGCCTGCGGGGCTGTCGATCACCAGACCACCCGATTCCGGGATCGAGTGCGAGATCGGCACCGCACCGATGGTGAAGGGGCCGAGCTTGGTCACTTCGGGCCAGGGCGAGATCGTCACCACGGCGTCGGGGTCATGGCCCTGCTCTTCCATCTTGCGACGGGCGATATTGGCGGTAAAGGCGCGCGCATAGACCGGCACATTGAGGCGGCTATAAAGATGCGCCACCGCGCCGATGTGGTCCTCATGGGCGTGGGTGATGAAAATCCCCTCCAACTGATCGGCGCGCTCCGCCAGCCAGCTGATGTCGGGCATAATCAGATCCACGCCGGGTGTGGTGTCCATGTCGGGAAAGGCCACGCCCAGATCCACCAGAATCAGGCGTTCCTTGCCCGGCGCGCCATAGCCATAGACGTAGGCGTTCATGCCGATTTCACCTGCCCCGCCGAGGGGCAAATAGATTAAACGTTCACTGCTCATGCGTGAGTACCGATATCCTTATTATGTTCGTGGATGCGCCGTAGACCTTGCATGGTCAGGTCATCCTCGTATGCGTCAAATAGATCTGCTGTCTGCTGGAAGAGCGGCGCCAGCCCGCCGGTTGATATGACTGTCATCGGCACGCCGGATTCGGCCTTGATGCGATCGCAGATCTCGCGCACGAGGCCGACATAGCCCCAGAACACGCCGGATTGCATACAGGCGACCGTGTTGGTGCCGATGACATTTTGTGGTTTCGAGATGTCGACATGGGGCAGCGCGGCGGCAGCATGGTGCAGCGCCTCAAGGCTGAGGTTCACCCCCGGCGCGATGACGCCGCCCACATAGGCGCCGTCCACGGCCACCACGTCGAATGTGGTTGCGGTTCCGAAATCAACGACGATCAGATCGCCGCCGTATTTGTGATAGCCGGCGACCGTATTGACCAGACGGTCGGGGCCGACGGTGGTGCCTTCGTCGACGCGCACATCCACCGGGAGCGCGCATTCGGGTTTGCCCACTACCAGCGGGCGGGTCTTGAAATAGCGGTCAGACAGCACGCGCAGGTTGAAAACCACGCGCGGCACAGTCGACGAAATGATGACATCGGTGATCTGTGCCTTGATGCCTTGCAGATTCATCAGGGTGGAGAGCCAGACGTAATACTGATCCGCGGTGCGCTGCCATTCGGTCGAGGTGCGCCAATGGCCGATCATCTGATCGCCGTCCCAGAGTGCAAAGACAGTGTTGGTGTTACCGCAATCAACCGCGAGAAGCATGTGCCCCGCCTCCGTCAGAAAAAGATATCCGCGGCGGGGATGGTGACTTTCCCCTTTGCGGTCTTGAGAACGAGGTTGCCCGCGTCGTCGATGGTTTCAAAGGTGCCCGAGGTTTCCTCGCGCGCGGTGCGGGCGGTGATCACCTCACCCAGCTTGGCCGCGCGTGACAGCCACAACTCGCGGATGGGCGCAAAGCCGTAGGTGGTGAACTGGTCCTCATGGCGGGCAAATGCAAGGGCAAGGGCCGACAGAAACGTCTCCGGGTCAACGCGCACGCCGGTTTCCGACTGGAGCGACACCGGCCAGACCGCACCGGGCTCCAGCCATTCCTTCATCGGGGTTTCGGCCAAATTGACGCCAATCCCGATAGACAGATGATCGACACCGGATTTGACGCCCGCGCTTTCAAGGAGGATGCCTGCAAGCTTGCCACCATTCAGCAGCACATCATTGGGCCATTTGAGCGCCAGACCGCTGGTGCGGCCGGTGACGGTCTCTACCGCGTCATAAAGCGCAAGCGCGGCGACAAAGCTGCGCAGGGCGATCTGGTCGGGCGTTCCCTCGGGGCGATAGACCAGCGTGCCGGCAAAGTTGCCCTTGGGATCGGTCCACGCGCGTCCGCGTCGTCCGCGGCCTTTGGTCTGGCGCAGGGCGAGTATCCACTCCGGCCCGGGAAGGTCGGGCGCAAGGCGGGCGGCCTCGTCCAATGTGCTGTCGACTTCTGCCAGCACACGGCGCCCGTATCCGATCGGCCAATCTGTCATGCGCGCCCCTTTAGCACCCGGTGTGACAAAAGGCAAAAGGCCCGGTCGCGCCGGACCGGGCCTTTTGTGAAATTTTTGCCTGCAATCATCAGTTGACCAGCATGGCCGCTGCAGAGGCCGCGGCCCCCTCGACGCCAAAGGTGGTGACAACCCCGACCAGCATCAGCCCGGCCCCAACCGTAAAGAAGGCCAGCAGCACCGGCGAGCGGGAGGTTTCCACGTCATCGCCCTCAGAGCCGAAGTACATGAAGAACACGATGCGCAGGTAGTAGTAGGCCCCGATGACCGAGGCGATCACACCGGCAATGGCGAGCCATGCCATGTCCGCCTCGACCGCGGCGCGCAGCACGAAGAACTTGCCAAAGAAGCCCAGCATCGGCGGCACGCCCGCAAGCGAGAACAACAGCACCAACATGCCAAGCGCGCGGCCCGGCTCACGTTTGGCGTATTGGTTCAGCGCGGCGATGTCGGTGACGGGTTTGCCGTCACGGTGCAGCATCATGATGAAGGCAAAGGTGCCGATATTCATCGCCACATAGATCGACATGTAGATCAGCAGCGCCTGCACACCCAGCGCGGTGCCTGCTGCCAGACCGATCAGCGCATAGCCCATATGGGCAATCGACGAATAGGCCATCAGGCGTTTGAGGTCGGTCTGGCCAATGGCCGCAACCGCGCCGAGGAACATCGACAGCACCGACAGGAGCGCGATGACCTGGCTCCAGTCCTCGATCGCGTAGCCAAAGGCATCATGCAACACGCGGGCAAAGAGACCCATCGCGGCCACTTTGGGTGCGGAGGCAAAGAAGGCGGTGACCGGGGTCGGCGCGCCCTCGTAGACGTCCGGCGTCCACATGTGGAACGGCACCGCAGAGACCTTGAACGCCATGCCGGAGATCAGGAAGACGATCCCGAACAACAGGCCGATGGAGACCTCACCATGCTGGGCAACCTCGATGATGCCTGCAAATTTGGTGGTGCCCGCAAAGCCGTAGACCAGCGACGCGCCATAGAGCAGCAGACCGGAGGAGAGCGCGCCAAGCACGAAATACTTGAGGCCCGCCTCGGTGGATTTGACGCTGTCGCGGCGCAGGGCGGCCACCACATAGAGCGCCAGCGATTGCAGTTCCAGCCCCATATAAAGCGCCATCAGATCACCTGCGGAGACCATCACCATCATGCCGATGGCCGAAAGCGCGATCAGAATCGGGTATTCAAACCGCAGCATGCCGCGTTTGGACATATAGTCCTGCCCCATCACCATCACGGCGGCGGCGGAGAACAGGATCGCAACCTTGGCAAAGCGCGCGAAGGCGTCGTTGACGATCATGCCGCCAAAGGCCTCGGTCGAGCCGGAGCCGGAGGTTCCGATCCAGATGCCCAGCACCACCATCAGCGCGGCGGTCACCCACACGAGCATCGGCGCCAGCTTGTCCTTGACGGTGTAGACAGCCCCGAGCAGCGCCGCCATCGCAAAGACGGCGAGGATGATCTCGGGCAGGATCACGGAGAGATCAGCTTGCATCTCATCAGCTCCTTAGTGGGAATTGGTGGCGGCGACATCGACCTCGGCGGCATCCCAGAGGGGCCCCGCGTCGGCAACGGCCGTGTTGACGGATTGCACCAGCGCTTCGGTCGAGGGACCGATCACATCAGTGACGACGGACGGGTAGACACCAAGCAGCAGCGTCATCGCGATGAGCGGCGCAAAGATCCATTTTTCGCGGGCGTTCATGTCCTGAATGGCCTTGAGGCTTTCCTTGATCAGATCGCCAAAGACCACCCGACGATAGAGCCAGAGCGCATAGCAGGCCGAGAAAATCACGCCGGTGGTGGCGACAAAGGCAACCCAGGTGTTCTCCTGGAAGGTGCCGACCAGCGTCAGGAACTCCCCGATGAAACCAGAGGTGCCCGGCAGGCCGACGTTGCCCATGGTGAAGAACATGAACACCAGCGCATAGGCGGGCATGCGGATCACGAGACCGCCATAAGCGTCGATGTCGCGAGTATGCATGCGGTCATAGATCACCCCCACACAAAGGAAGAGGGCCGCAGAGATGAAGCCGTGGCTGAGCATCTGGAAGATCGCCCCGTCCACACCCTGCTGGTTCGCCGCAAAGATGCCCATGGTCACAAACCCCATGTGGGCGACCGAGGAATAGGCGATCAGCTTTTTCATGTCGTCCTGCACCATCGCCACCAGCGAGGTGTAGACAATCGCGATCGCCGACATCCACAGGACCACATCGGTCATCACCTCCGCCCCGATCGGGAACATGGGCAAGGAGAACCGCAGGAAGCCGTAGCCGCCCATCTTCAAGAGGATCGCCGCCAGCACCACGGAGCCCGCCGTCGGGGCCTGAACGTGTGCGTCCGGCAGCCATGTGTGCACCGGCCACATCGGCATCTTAACCGCAAAGGAGGCAAAGAAGGCGAGGAACAGCAGCGTCTGCATGCCGCCCACCACGTGAACGCCCAGCACGTCAAAGCCCGCATATGAGAACTCATGCGCCAGCAGCCGGACCATATCAGTGGTGCCCGCATCGAAATACATCGCCACCATCGCCACCAGCATCAGCACCGAGCCAAAGAAGGTGTAGAGGAAGAACTTGAACGAGGCGTAGATCCGGTCCTTGCCGCCCCAGATGCCGATGATCAGGAACATCGGGATGAGGCCGGCTTCGAAGAAGAGGTAGAAGAGCACCATGTCCAGCGCCATGAACACGCCGAGCATCAGCGTCTCCAGCACCAGGAAGGCGATCATGTATTCCTTGACCCGGGTGGTGACGGACCAGCTGGCCAGGATGGTCAGCGGCATCACAAAGGTCGTCAGCAGCACAAACAGCACCGAGATGCCATCAACACCCATCTTGTACTTCAGGCCAAAGATCCAGGCGCGCTCCTCGACGAACTGAAAGCCGGGATTGGCCGGGTCAAAGCCCGCATAGATGAACAGGCTCACCACAAAGGTGATCGTGGTGGCAAAGAGCGCCAGGATCTTTGCGTTGCGTCGTGCGGCTTCGTCGTCACCGCGCATCAGCAGCGCCATGAACGCTGCCGCCAGCGCAGGGATGAAGGTTACGATGGAAAGGAGATTGTGATCCATCAGTGCGATCCTCCGCCGATCGACATCCAGGTGACAAGGGCTGCGATCCCCAGCACCATCCAGAAGGCGTAAGTGAAGATGTAACCGGACTGGGCCCGGCCAGCGAGACGGGTGAAGAAGGGCACGATGCCCATCGCCACACCGTTGAGGAACCCGTCAATGGTCTTGCCGTCGCCCTTCTTCCAGAAGAAGCGGCCAAGCGCCAGCGCCGGTTTGACAAAGACCACGTTATAAAGCTCGTCAAAGTACCACTTGTTCTTGAGGAACAGGTAGAGCGGACGCTGCTGCTGCGCGAGGCGTTTGGGCAGCTCCGGGTTCACGATGTAGAACAGGACCGCCAGACCAAGGCCCAGGAGCATGGCAATGAAGGGGGAGACCTTCACCCATTTGGGCGCGGCATGGGCGTCATCCAGAACATGGTTGTCCGGTGCCATATACAGCGCGCCCTCACCCGGCTTGCCGACAAAGGCATAGTGATGTTCGCCCTCGGCGCCATGGGTGGTATCCGTCCCGTGATCCGCCGAACCGTGGTCCTCTTCTGCGGCATGCGAGTCACTTGCATGATCGTCGCCGTGGGAGGCGGCATCGCCGTGCGCAGCTGCCTCGGCCACCGGGATGCCGTAGAATTTGCCCACCTTGTCGGCGTGACCAAAGAAGGAGTTGTACCAGAGCATACCGGCAAACACCGCCCCCAACGCCAACACGCCCAGCGGGATCAGCATGACCATCGGGCTTTCATGCGCGTGGTCATGGGTGTGCTTGTCGCCACGCGGTTTGCCGTAGAAGGTCAGGAAGATCAGGCGCCAGCTGTAGAAGGAGGTCATCGCCGCCGCGATCACCAGCATCCAGAAGCCATACATGGACCCGCCCGCATAGGCGCTCTCGATGATGGCGTCCTTGGACAGGAAGCCTGCAAACCCGATGTGGGTGAGCGGAATGCCAACGCCAGTGATGGCCAGCGTGCCGATCATCATCGCCCAGAAGGTATAGGGGATCTTTTTGCGCAGGCCGCCGTAGTTCATCATGTCCTGTTCGTGGTGCATCGCGTGAATGACGGAGCCCGCGCCCAAGAACAGCATCGCCTTGAAGAACGCGTGGGTGAACAGGTGGAACATCGCCGCCGAATACATGCCGACGCCTGCGGCCACGAACATGTAGCCCAGCTGCGAGCAGGTCGAATAGGCGATCACGCGCTTGATGTCGGTCTGAACCAGACCCACGGTCGCGGCAAAGAATGCGGTTGTGGCACCGAGAACGGTGATAAAGGTGGTCGCCTCGGGCGCAACCTCCATCAAGGGCGACATGCGGCACACAAGGAACACACCCGCCGTCACCATGGTTGCGGCGTGAATGAGTGCCGACACCGGGGTCGGGCCTTCCATCGCGTCCGGCAGCCATGTGTGCAGGATCAGCTGCGCCGATTTCCCCATCGCACCGACAAACAGCAGGAAGGCAATCAGGTTGGCCGCGTTCCAGTCAGTCCAGAGGAACGACACGGTGGTTTCCGCCAGATCCGGCGTCTCGGCAAAGATGGTGCCGAGGTTGATGCTGTCCGTCAGGAAGAACAGCGCAAAGATCCCCAGCGAAAAGCCAAAGTCGCCGACACGGTTGACAATAAAGGCCTTCATCGCCGCCGCCCCGGCAGAGGGCTTGCGGTAGTAAAACCCAATCAGAAGGTAGGAGGCAACACCCACGCCTTCCCAGCCGAAGAACATCTGCACGAGGTTGTCGGATGTGACCAGCATCAGCATGGCGAAGGTGAAGAACGACAGATAGGCAAAGAAGCGTGGCTTGTAGCTCTCGCCCTCTTTGTACTGCGGGTCGTGATCCATGTAGCCAAAGGAATAGAGATGCACGAGCGCCGACACGGTGGAGATCACGATCAGCATGATCGCGGTCAACCGGTCCAGTCGGATCGACCAGGAGGTCGACAGGCTGCCGCTCTCGATCCAGCGGAAAATCTCGATGATGCGGGTTTCGCCGTCAAAGGTCAGGAAGGTCACCCACGACAACAGCGCCGTGAGGAACAACAGGCCGGTGGCGGTCCACATGGCGGCTTTTTCGCCGATGATCTTATGGCCAAAGCCGCAGATCACCGCCCCCACGAGCGGGGCAAAGAGGAGAATGGTTTCCATCTGGATTAGCCCTTCATCACGTTGATGTCTTCGACAGCGATGGTGCCGCGGTTCCGGAAGAAGCAGACGAGGATCGCAAGGCCAATCGCGGCCTCAGCGGCGGCGACGGTCAGCACGAACAGCGTGAACACCTGCCCCACCAGATCGCCAAGGAACGACGAGAAGGCGACGAGGTTGATGTTCACGGCCAGCAGCATGAGTTCGATGCTCATCAAGAGGATGATCACGTTCTTGCGGTTCAGGAAGAGCCCGAAAATGCCGATAACGAACAGCGTCGCCGCGACGGTGAGATAATGTTCAAGTCCGATCATTGATCAAAGCCCCTGCCCCGGTTTGATGTCCTTGAGCTCCATTGCCTTGGCCGGGTCGCGATACATCTGGGCGAGCACGTCCTGACGCTTCACATCCTGGCGGTGGCGCAGGGTCAGAACGATGGCACCGATCATGGCCACCAGAAGGATCAGACCCGCAAGCTGGAACAGAAGGAAATATTGGTCGTAGATAATGAGGCCAAGCGCCTCGGTGTTGTGCCGATCAATAGGGATCGGCTGGCTCAGGTTCTGCGCCACGTCATGGGCACTCTCCCAAGAGCCATAGGCGATCACGAACTGCATCAGGATCACCAGCCCGATCAGCAGCGCCAGCGGCATGTAGCGGGCCATTTCGGCCTTGAGCTCGGCAAAGTCGACGTCGAGCATCATCACCACAAAGAGGAACAGCACCGCAACCGCGCCCACGTAGACGATCACCAGCAACATGGCGACAAATTCCGCCCCCAGCAGCACAAACAGCCCGGCCGAGGAAATAAACGCCAGGATCAGCCACAGCACCGAATGCACTGGCTGACGGCTGATCACAGTGAACAGCCCGCCGGTGATGGCGCTGATGGCGAAGAGGTAAAAGGCAAACACGCTCATGTCTCATCGTCCCCTTTGTCGTCCATGACCTCCTGCGCCAAATCCATTGCGCGGGTCATGGCCGGAATGCCGGCAAAGACCGACATCTGTCCGATCGTTTCAACGATCTCTTGTTTCTTCGCGCCCGCCGCAAGAGCGTGGCGCACGGTCTGACGCACGGCCGTATCGGCCTGCGCGCCCTGCATGGTCAACCCCGCCAGCGTCAGCAGCAGGCGGGTTTTGGCATCAAGCCCGTCCTTGTTGACGGTGTTGCCGAACATCATCTCCATGACCTCTTTGGGCATGGTCGGCCAGAGCGCCTCAAACCCCTTGGGAGAGAAACTCTCAAGCGCAGGATTGAGGGCCTTCGCCATCTCCTGCGCCTGGGCCATCATGGCCTCGAAAGGGTTTTTCGGCGTCTCACTCATCTGTACGGCGCGTCCAGCTCAAGGTTGCGGGCAATCTCGGCTTCCCAGCGCTCGCCATTGGCCAGCAGCTTGTCCTTGTCGTAGAACAACTCCTCGCGGGTCTCGGTGGCGAATTCAAAATTCGGCCCCTCGACAATGGCGTCCACCGGGCAGGCTTCCTGACAGAAACCGCAGTAGATGCATTTGGTCATATCGATGTCGTAGCGCGTGGTGCGGCGGCTGCCGTCCTCGCGCGGTTCGGCATCAATGGTGATGGCCTGCGCCGGGCAGATCGCCTCGCAGAGTTTGCAGGCGATGCAGCGTTCCTCGCCATTGGGATAACGGCGCAGCGCGTGCTCGCCGCGAAAACGCGGGCTGAGCGGGCCTTTTTCATGCGGGTAGTTCAGGGTCGCCTTGGGGGCAAAGAAATACTTCAGCCCCAGTTTGAACCCCTGCCACACGTCTTGCAGCAGGAAGTATTTGGCGGCGCGGGTGTAATCGATTTGGGTCATGCGTCCAAAGCTCCACGATCGTTCTCGAAAGTGCGCCAATCGCACAATTTAGACGGTACGCCCAACGCATTTAGTTTGGCCCCGTCCCAGTACCGGTAGGAATGGCCGCAATTGATACAATCCACCGCCGTTTCTGGGGAAGGGTACCACTGCGTTACAGTTCTCTTGCCACTACCTTCAGTGTTCTCATCAGAGATCTGAACTATCCAAAATCCGTGCAGACCATCGCCTGAACGACGGATTTCCAAACCGATATGCTCATTAGTGAACTTGTAGACCGTGTTCATATCAGCCTCCTGTGCTCCAGCGGGCGAACGCCCCCCAGAACCAATCGAAACGTGCGGCAAAGGCCACGAAGACCACCCAGATCAGGCTGAACGGCAAGAAGACTTTCCAGCCCAGACGCATCAGCTGGTCGTAGCGGTAACGTGGGGTGATGGCCTTGACCATGGCGAAGAGGAAGAAGAAGAACGCCATCTTTGCGATCATCCACAGCGGGCTGTCCGGCAGGAACGGCACCGGCGACAGCCAGCCACCGAAGAACAGCAGCGAGGTGAGCGCGCACATCAGGAAGATGGCGATATATTCCCCGGCCATGAACAACAGGAACGGCGTCGAGGAGTATTCCACCTGATAGCCTGCCACCAGCTCCGATTCCGCCTCGGGCAAGTCAAACGGTGGGCGGTTGGTTTCCGCAAGGCAGGAGATGAAGAACAGGAACACCATCGGGAAATGCGGCAGCCAGTACCAGTTGAACAGGCCTGCATTGCCGTCCTGTGCCCGCACGATGTCGCCAAAGTTCATGCTGCCTGTCGACAGGATCACACCAATGATGATGAGGCCAATGGAGACCTCATAGGAGATCATCTGTGCCGCAGAGCGCAAGGAGCCAAGGAACGGGTATTTGGAGTTCGACGCCCAGCCGCCCATGATGACGCCGTAGACCTCAAGCGAGGAGACCGCGAACACATAAAGGATGGCGACATTGATGTCCGAGAGCACCCATGTGTCGTTGAACGGGATCACCGCCCAGGCGATCATCGCCAACACAAAGGAGGTGAGCGGCGCCATGATAAACACGGTCCGGTCAGAGCCAGCCGGGATGACCACCTCCTTGACCACGTATTTCAGCGCATCCGCGACGGTCTGCAACAGGCCATAGACGCCCACCACATTGGGACCGCGCCGCATCTGGACAGCCGCCCAGATTTTGCGGTCGCCGTAGACAAGGAACAGAAGCGAGATCATCACAAAGGCGACAACCGCCAGGGTCTGCGCCAGGATGATGACAGCAATGCCGCCTGGGGTGTTAAAGAATTCAGCCATGGGTCCTCACACCGTAGGTATTCCGTTTGCCTTGCAGTCCTGCACCACGACTTCGGCGTCGAGCGTGCGCAAACCGCGCGGTAAGGCTGGCGAGATGGTGTAGACCGCATCGGCCTTCCAAATACCAGCCTCTTGTTTCGTTTTTGTGCGCACATGACGCGCAAAGCCGTATCCCCGGATCAGCGCATATTGTGCTGCCGCGCAATCGGCATAGTCGTTCAGATCCTCAAGCGCCCCGACGCGGTCCATGGTGACATGGAACTGCACCAGATCCCCATCGAGGAGGCTGGTGTCCACGCCCAGATAATCGGGCGCGGCGCGGCTCACCTCATCGCCCGACGCATCCGTGCAGGCCATGAGGGCAAGCGCCGCGAGCGATATGAGCGCCGCCCGGATCACTCTGCCGCAATCGCCGTGTCGCGACGCGCCTTGGCCTGGGCGGAAAGCTCCGCCATCAGCTGCGATGCACGCGCAATCGGGTTGGTCAGGTAGAAGTCTTTGACTGCAGGCAGGAAATCCGCCTTGCCGAGTTTTTCAACCGGCAGCGCCTCGCCTTCATTGGCAACAACGCGATCCACCTTGGCCAGATGCGGGACGTCCTTGATCAGCGCCTTGCGCAGTTGCGCGAGGCTGTCATAGGGCAGTTTTGCATCGAGTTCCGCCGAAAGTGCGCGCAGGATGGCCCAGTTTTCCTTGGCCTCGCCCGGAGCAAAGCCTGCGCGCATGGCAAGCTGCGGACGGCCTTCGGTGTTCACGAACAGGCCGTTTTCCTCGGTATAGGCCGCACCGGGCAGGATCACATCGGCGCGGTGCGCCCCACGGTCGCCGTGGCTGCCCTGATAGATCACAAATGCGCCTGCATCGATTTCGACCTCATCGGCCCCAAGGTTGTAGATCACCTCTGCACCGTCGATGGCGGCGGCCATGCCACCCTCGGTGACGGCCCCGATGTCCATCGCGCCCACACGAGCGGCGGCGCTGTGCAGGACCAAGAGCTTGCCCAGAGATTGCGCCTTGGCGAGAACCGCCAGACCGTCGGCTTCGCGCAGAGCGCCCTGCCCCACGATGATGATCGCATCTTCCGGGGCTGTCAGCCCGTCAAGCGCGGCGCGATCCGTTCCCACATGATCGTGATCATAGGTCAGATCTGCGGCCGGGCCGACCAGTTTGACATTGGCCCCCTTGAGCCACGCCTTGCGGATGCGGGCGTTCAGCACCGGCGCCTCGTCGCGCGGGTTGGTGCCAATCAGGATGATGTCCTTGGCGGTGTCGATATCCTCGATGGTGGCGGTGCCGACATAGCCCGCGCGGTTGCCGATGGGCAGGCGCGCATTATCGGTGCGGCATTCGACCTTGCCTTCAAGGCTCTCGATCAGGTTCTTCAGCGCATAGGCGGCCTCAACCGGGACCAGATCACCGATCAGGCCTGCGACTTTCTTGCCCTTCATCGCGGTGGCGACAGCCTCCAGCGCCTCGGGCCATGTGGCGGGCTTCAGCTTGCCTTCGACGCGCACATAGGGGCGGTCCAGACGTTGGCGACGCAGGCCATCCCAGACAAAACGGGTCTTATCGGAGATCCATTCCTCGTTCACCCCATCATGGTTGCGCGGCAGGATACGCATCACTTCGCGGCCCTTGGTATCCACGCGGATGTTCGATCCCAGCGCGTCCATCACGTCGATGGTCTCGGTCTTGGTGAGTTCCCACGGACGCGCGGTAAACGCATAGGGTTTCGAGGTCAGCGCGCCGACCGGGCAGAGGTCAATGATGTTGCCCTGCAGGTTCGAGTCCAGCGTCTCGTTGAGGTAGGAGGTGATCTCCGCATCCTCACCGCGTCCGGTCTGACCCATCTGCGAAATGCCTGCGACCTCGGTGGTGAAGCGCACGCAACGGGTGCAGGAGATGCAGCGGGTCATTGCGGTGCCCACAAGCGGGCCGAGGTTCAGATCGTCCACGGCGCGCTTGGGTTCACGGAAGCGCGAGAAATCAACGCCGTAGGCCATCGCCTGATCTTGCAGGTCGCATTCGCCGCCCTGATCGCAGATCGGGCAATCCAGCGGGTGGTTGATCAGGAGAAACTCCATCACCCCTTCGCGCGCCTTTTTCACCATCGGTGAATTGGTCTTCACCTGCGGCGCTTGACCCTCGGGACCGGGGCGCAGATCACGCACCTGCATCGCGCAGGAGGCAGCGGGCTTGGGCGGGCCGCCGACGACCTCCACAAGGCACATACGACAGTTGCCCGCAATCGAGAGACGCTCGTGGTAGCAGAAGCGCGGGATCTCGATCCCGGCCTGCTCGCAGGCCTGGATCAGGGTCATCGCCCCGTCGACTTCGATCTCGGTTCCGTCAATGTTGATCTTGCGGAGGTCAGACATGGTCTATTTCGCCCTCAGTAACACGCCGATCGCGCTGTTTTTCTCAATTTCCGCCAGCCCGTAGGCGCAGAATGTTTCTGGTTGGTCCAGATCGACCCCTTCCTGCCGCAGCAGGCGCTCGCCCTTGGCGCGCATCCGGGATTTTTCCTGGTCCGACTCGATGTAGGACTTGATTTCCGCGTCGCTGTAGCCAAGCGCATTGGCGCGGCTGCGGATCTGATAGAGCTGGTTCAGCCCTTTGAGCGTGCGCGGCGCGAGGCGATCACATTGATCGGCCACTTCGCTGGCCACGGCCACGGCAAACAGCGGATCCTCGATTTCCTGCACATCGCGCAACGACGGCCTGGCCTCGCCCGCGCTGGCACCAAAGGCCAGAAGCAGGGCCGCCAAAGCCGCCAGAGAGGTGGCCATCACGGCGGTGCGTGCCGGGGAAATGGCAATTGATTCAGACATGTCAGACTCCTGTGTGGTTCTGTCTGAACCACAGGAGTGAGACGCGCTGTTATACAATAGCACCCCGCCGGACCGGCCATGATATGCCGACCTGCGCATCAAGACTCGCAACGTCCCGTATAGACCGCATCGCCCTTGTCGAGCTGGATATTGTAGTTGCCCTCGGCGTCCAGCGCGATGTTGGTCCAATCAAACCGCGAGGTGCCGAAGTTCACGATGCAATAGCGTTTGGCCTCGTGATCGGCAGCCGCCAGCGCCCCCCGCTGGGATTGCAGCGCGTCACGCACCTCGATGCGGAAATCGGCGAGGGTCTCTCTCTTGTTGATCGCTTTGACGCTGGTGCGGAACGCGATGCCGTCAAACCGCATGCGCTTGTCCTCGCGGGTCTTGCCACCACAGGCCGCAAGCCCCACCGAGGCCGCCAGTATCAGCGTCAAAGTCATACGTGAAGTCATCATCATCTCTTCAGGTTATTCCGCTGCCATCACGCCGACGCGACCCGTTTTCTGAGCCTTGATGCGGTCTTCGATTTCTTCGCGGAAGTTGCGAATGAGACCCTGAATGGGCCAGGCAGCTGCATCACCCAATGCACAGATGGTGTGGCCTTCAACTTGTTTCGTGACATCCCAGAGCATGTCAATTTCTTCGAGTTCCGCTTCGCCCCGGACCAGACGATCCATGACGCGCATCATCCAGCCGGTACCCTCACGGCACGGGGTACACTGGCCGCAGCTCTCGTGTTTGTAGAATTTGGACAGACGCCAGATCGCCTTTACGATGTCGGTCTGTTTGTCCATCACGATCACCGCCGCGGTGCCAAGGCCAGAACCCAGCTCGCCGCGCAGGTAATCAAAATCCATGATTGCGTCGCGCATCTTCTCGCCGCGCACACAGGGCACGGAAGAACCGCCGGGGATCACCGCCAGAAGGTTGTCCCAGCCGCCGCGAATGCCGCCGCAGTGTTTGTCGATGAGTTCCTCGAAGGAAATGCTCATCGCTTCCTCGACGACGCAGGGGTTGTTGACGTGGCCGGAGATCGCAAAGAGCTTGGTGCCCGCGTTGTTCTGACGGCCAAAGCCCGCAAACCACTCCGCCCCGCGCCGCAGGATGGTCGGTACCACGGCGATGGATTCCACATTGTTCACCGTGGTCGGGCAGCCATAAAGCCCCGCGCCCGCCGGGAACGGCGGCTTCATGCGCGGCATGCCTTTTTTGCCCTCAAGGCTCTCGATCAGGGCGGTTTCCTCGCCGCAGATGTAGGCCCCTGCCCCGTGGTGCAGGAAGACGTCGAAATCCCAGCCGGATCCTGCAGCGTCTTTGCCCAGAAGCCCCTTGTCGTAGCATTCGTCGATGGCTGCCTGCAGCGCCTCGCGCTCGCGGATATATTCGCCGCGCAGGTAGATGTAGCAGGTGTGTGCGTTCATCGCGAAGGATGCGATCAGAGCGCCCTCGATCAGCGTATGCGGATCGTGACGCATGATTTCGCGGTCTTTGCAGGTGCCGGGCTCGGACTCATCGGCGTTGATCACCAGATAGGCCGGACGCCCGTCGCTTTCCTTGGGCATGAAGGACCATTTAAGGCCAGTGGGGAAGCCCGCACCGCCGCGCCCGCGCAGGCCGGAATCCTTCATGGTCTGGATGATCCAGTCGCGCCCCTTTTCAATGAGGCCCGCCGTACCGTCCCAATGGCCACGCTTTTGTGCGCCCGCCAACGTGCGTTCGTGCATCCCGTAAAGGTTGGTAAAGATCCGGTCCTGATCCTTCAGCATGTGTGCCTACCTTTGACTGTTCTGACGCATGCGCCAGAGTTGAATGATGTTGACGCCCGCATAGATCATCGCCGCCAGAGCGGCGAAATCGAACAGCAGCGCATAGCGGCCCGGCAGGCCGATCGCGGGACCAATGAGAAGCGACAGGATCAGCCAGGCCACCATCGTGCCGGCGATCACCAGCGAGATGTGCCGCCCCTTGGCAGCAATGGCCTTATCCTGTTCGTCCTTCGTCATCGGGTCCAGTCATCCTTGACCACAGCGCACGGCCCATGGCCGCGATCTGCGATTATGATTTGTCTTTGTAGCGGCCGTCTGTCTTGGCCGATTTGGCAAACTCGGTCTCTTCACCCGCTGCCAGTTTCTTGGATTGTTCGATCCAGCCGTCACGTTCGATGCGGCCCTTGAACTTCAGGCGCGCATCCACCCAAGCCACCTCGGCCTCGGTCCATTTGGCGATCTGGTCGAAGTGGAAAAAGCCCAGCTCATTCAGGGTCTGTTCAAGCTTCGGCCCAACCCCTTTGAGGAGTTTGAGGTCGTCCGCCCCGCCCTCGCGCGCCGCGGTCAGCGTCTCGGGCTCTTTTTCCTCGACCGCATCTGCCGCATCCGCCTTGGGCTCTGTCACCTTTGCGGCGGCGGCCTCGGGCTGTGCCGGGGTGGCGGCGTCGGATTTCTTGGCCGGGGGCTTGGAGGGCGTCTCTGCCTTGGCCGCTTCCGCCTGCTTGGCGGCGGGTTTCGGACGCTCCGGTGCTTCCGGAGTTGGCTCTGCCGCAGCACGCCCCGCAACCACACCATCTTTGCCGACCCAAGGGGTCAGCAGCGGTACTTCATCGCCCTGAATGCGCTTCACACCGTCGCCAAGCTCGGTCGCGAGTTCGGCAGACGCGTTGTACTGCGGTTTGTCCGCCTCATAGTCCTTGAGCGAGGTGAGACCGGATTTCGGCTCTGCCGCGTAACGGCCATTTTGCGGGCCCGGCACCACGTCCTTGCCGGCGGCCAGATCGTCGATCAGCTTGGTAAAGCTCGCGGCGGTCAGATCCTCGTAGTAGTCTTTACCGATCTGCGCCATCGGCGCGTTGGTGCAGGACCCGAGGCATTCCACCTCTTCCCAGGAAAACTTGCCATCCTCGGACACGGTATGCGGCTTGGGCGCGATCTTGTCCTTGCAGACCGCAATCAGATCCTCCGCCCCGCAGATCATGCAGGAGGTGGTGCCGCAGACCTGAATATGCGCAACAGAGCCGGTGGGTTGCAGCTGGAACATGAAGTAGAAGGAGGCCACCTCCAGCACGCGGATATAGGCCATGCCGAGCATGTCGGCGACATATTCGATCGCCGGTTTGGTGACCCAGCCTTCCTGTTCCTGCGCGCGCCACAGGATCGGGATCACCGCCGAGGCCTGACGGCCTTCGGGGTATTTGGTCATTTGCGCCTCTGCCCAGGCCTGGTTGGCCGGGGTGAAGGCAAAACTATCGGGTTGTTCGGAATGCAGACGACGGAGCATTAGCGGTCAATCTCTCCAAAAACGATGTCCATGGTGCCGATGATGGCCGCGACGTCGGCGAGCTGGTGGCCCTTGGCAACGTGGTCCATCGCCTGCAAATGCAGGAAGCCCGGCGCGCGCAGCTTGGCGCGGTAGGGTTTGTTGGTGCCATCCGCCACCAGATAGACCCCGAATTCGCCCTTGGGCGCCTCGACCGCGGCGTAGACCTCGCCCTCGGGGACGTGGAAGCCTTCGGTATAGAGCTTGAAGTGGTGGATCAGGCTCTCCATCGAGGTTTTCATGTCGGTGCGCTTGGGCGGGCTGATTTTGCCGCGCGCCATCACGTCGCCGGTGGCCTCGCGCAGCTTGTGGATCGCCTGACGGATGATCGACAGCGACTGGCGCATCTCTTCCATCCGGACAAGGTAGCGGTCGTAGCAGTCGCCGTTCTTGCCCACCGGGATCTGAAAGTCGAACTCGTCATAGCATTCATAGGGCTGCGCACGGCGCAAATCCCAGGCCAAGCCGGAGCCACGCACCATGACGCCGGAGAATCCGTATTGCTGGATCTCCTCCTCGGTGACGACGCCGATGTCGCAGTTGCGCTGCTTGAAGATGCGGTTCTCGGTCAGAAGCCCGTCGATGTCGTCCATCACGGCGGGGAATTCGATCGCCCATTCCTCGATATCGTCGAGCAATTCATCCGGCAGGTCCTGATGCACACCACCGGGGCGGAAGTAGGCCGCGTGCAGACGTGCACCACACGCCCGCTCGTAGAAGATCATCAGCTTTTCGCGTTCTTCAAAACCCCAGAGCGGCGGCGTCAGCGCGCCCACGTCCATCGCCTGCGTGGTGACGTTCAGCAAGTGATTGAGAATGCGGCCGATTTCCGAATAGAGCACCCGAATGAGCTGCGCGCGGCGCGGCACCTCAACCCCGGTGAGTTTCTCGATCGCCAGGCACCATGCATGCTCCTGGTTCATCGGCGCCACATAATCGAGGCGGTCGAAATACGGCAGGTTCTGCAGGTAGGTGCGGCTCTCCATCAGCTTTTCGGTGCCGCGGTGCAAGAGGCCGATATGCGGATCGCAGCGTTCCACGATCTCGCCGTCCAGTTCCAGCACCAGACGCAAAACGCCGTGGGCCGCCGGGTGTTGCGGGCCGAAGTTGATGTTGAAGTTACGGATCTTCTGCTCGCCCGTCTGGGCGTCGTCGAAACCTTTGGAGCCGTCCATCATTTCGCCCCCTCTTTCTCGTCACCGGGCAGGATGTAGTCGGCACCCTCCCATGGGCTCATGAAGTCAAACTGGCGGTATTCCTGAACCAGTTTCACCGGCTCGTAGACCACGCGCTTCTGCGCCTCGTCATAGCGCACTTCGGTGTAGCCGGTGGTCGGGAAATCCTTGCGCAGCGGGTGGCCGCGAAAGCCGTAATCGGTCAGCAGGCGGCGCAGGTCCGGGTGGCCTGTAAACAGGATGCCCAACATGTCAAAGACTTCGCGCTCGAACCAGTTGGCGGAGGGGTGCACATCCACGATGGAGGGCACCATGTCCTCTTCGCGCACCGCAACCCGCAAGCGGATGCGGTGGTTCTGGTACATCGACAGCAGGTGATACACCACGTCAAAGCGCTTGGTGCGCTCGGGGTAATCCACGGCGGTGATGTCAACCAGGGTGGAGAACCGGCAGGCGCTGTCCACGCGCAGGAACTCCACAAGACCTGCGATATTGGCCGGTTTCACGTCGATATTCAGCTCGCCATGCGCGATGTCCCAGGACAACACGCACTCGGGGCGCTTGGCTTCGATCTGATGGCCAAGGTCTTGCAATGCTTCAATCATCTGTGTCTCCTGCCCTTAGCGCACAAGGGTGCCGGTGCGGCGGATCTTGCGCTGCAGTTGCATCAGCCCATAAAGCAGCGCCTCTGCGGTGGGCGGGCAGCCGGGCACGTAGATGTCGACCGGCACGATCCGGTCACAACCGCGCACGACGGAATAGCTGTAGTGGTAATAGCCACCGCCATTGGCGCAGGACCCCATCGAGATCACATAGCGCGGTTCTGGCATCTGATCGTAGACCTTGCGCAGCGCCGGGGCCATCTTGTTGGTGAGGGTGCCCGCAACAATCATAACGTCCGATTGACGCGGGGAGGCACGCGGTGCGATGCCAAAGCGTTCGGCATCGTAGCGCGGCATGGAGGTATGCATCATCTCAACCGCGCAGCAGGCCAGACCAAAGGTCATCCAGTGCAGCGATCCGGTGCGCGCCCAGTTGATGATGTCCTCGGCCGAGGTCAGCAGAAACCCCTTGTCCTGCAATTCCGCATTGAGGGCCTGGGTGACCATTTCCTTGTCGACACCCGCGGTGTTCGCGCCAGCTGTCACTCCCATTCCAATGCCCCCTTCTTCCATTCGTAGGCAAAGCCGATCGTCAGCACGCCCAGGAACACCATCATGGACCAGAAACCGGTATCGCTGATGTCCTTAAAGCCGACGGCCCAGGGAAACAGGAAGGCAATCTCCAGATCGAAGATGATAAACAGGATCGAGACCAGATAAAAGCGCACGTCGAATTTCATGCGGGCGTCATCGAATGCGTTGAAACCGCACTCATAGGCGCTGACTTTTTCCGGGTCGGGATTGCGCACCGCAACAACAACGGCAGCAAGAATAAGCACGAGACCAAGGCCGATGGCGACGGCCAAAAACACCAGAATGGGCAGGTATTCCCGCAACATCTCTTCCACGAGTGGCTCCTTTCCGCGCACACGGCAAGATCTGCTCGTGCACCGTCAATTGGCGTGTTGACTTGGGCCGTTACTACTCCCGTCCCCCTACACCGTCAACCAAGGGGAAGTTAATGTGAAAAGCTTTCTCGACCAGACCGGCAGACACGCAACAACGCCTTAAAAACTGATGGTTTTAGTCGGAATTTAGCGCGCGGCAAGTTGGTGCAGACCGGCCCGGCCAAAGCGGCGGGAAACCCCTTATTTGCTACGCCAGGCGGGGGCGCGTTTTTCAAAAAACGCGTTGATCCCATCCACGGCCTCGGGGCTTTCCCAGCGGTCCACAAGGGCCGAAATGGTAAAATCAATCACGGATTTATCGATCTGCGGGCCCAGGGCGCGCGCCAGTGCCTTGGCGTCAGCGACCGCGCCCGGCGCACAATCAAGGTATGGCACCACTTCTGCCTCGACCGCGGCGTCGAGTGAGTCGGCTGGAACCACCCGGGCCAGAAGCCCCAGCTCCACCGCTTCCGACGCGTCAAAGAGCCGCGCCGACATGAACACGCGCCGCGCGCGCGCCTCGCCCATGCGGGCGATGACATAGGGGCCGATGGTGGCGGGGATCAGGCCAAGGCGGGTCTCGGTGAGGCCCATCTTGAGGCTTTCGACGCCGATGGCCACATCACAGACCGAGGCCATGCCCACGCCACCGCCAAACGCGTTGCCCTGTAGCCGCCCGATCAAGGGCTGCGGCAAGGTGTTCAGAAGGTTCAGCATGTCCGCCAGCACCCGCGCCTCGCGGGCGCGGGTCTCGGCATCCGCATCCATCTGCGCCTGCATCCACGCCAGATCGCCCCCAGCGCAGAAGCTTTTACCCGCGCCGGTCAGGACCACCACACGCACGCTTCGGTCCGCCGCCAGCGCGCGCGCTGCATCCTGCAATTCCTGCAGCATCTGCCCCGACATGGCGTTGTGCTTTTCGGGACGGTTGAGCGTCAGGGTCGCCACGCCGCGATCATCGCGCGTGAGCGTTAGCGTGTCATACATGGCCAAAGGGTCCTTATTGTGATGAAGTATCAGGCATCGGCGGCAACGGGACGCAGAGCGCGCGCCATGGCGGCGGCCTCCTGCAGGACATCGCCATCCAGCCCGGTGTCATAGCCCAGCCGGGTCAGGTGTTCGTGCACGACCTCAGTGGCGACATTGCCCGCCGCACCCGGCGCATAGGGACAGCCGCCAAGCCCGCCCACGGCGGCATCAAACACCCGCACGCCCAGCGCCAGCGAGGCGTCGATATTGTCCACGGCCCGGCCTGCGGTGTCGTGGTAATGCCCGGCAAGCCGCGTCACTGGCACGGCGTCTTTGACCGCAATCAGCATCTTGGCGATCTTGTCGGGTGTCGCCTTGCCGATGGTGTCGCCCAGCGAGATCTCATAGCAGCCCATCGAGAACAGCCGATCCGCGACCTCGGCCACTTTGTCGGGGGCGACAGCGCCATCATAGGGGCAGTCGGTCACGCAGGAAACATAACCCCGCACGGGCAGGTCGATATGGCGCGCGGCCTCCAGAATAGGGGCAAAGCGTTCGATACTCTCGGCAATCGAGGCATTGATATTGGCCTGTGAAAACCCCTCGGATGCGGAGGCAAAGATGGCGATTTCATCGGCGCGCGCAGCCAGCGCGTCCTCATATCCCCGCATATTCGGGGTGAGCGCCGCATAGCGCACGCCTTTGGCCTTGGTGATCCCGGCCAGCACCTCGGCGCTACCGGCCATCTGCGGCACCCATTTCGCAGACACGAAACTCGCCACCTCGATCCGGGAAAAGCCCGCGCGGCTGAGGCAATCCACCAGCGCCACCTTGTCGGCGACGGGGATGTCGCGCTTTTCGTTTTGCAGCCCGTCGCGTGGGCCCACCTCAAAGATCTCGACGCGGTCTTTCATGGGTTTTGCTCCTCCCGGTTCATGTGCGCGGCTCAGGCGTCTTCCTCCAGCCGGACCAGCGCTGCTCCAGCCTCCACCTGATCGCCGGCTTGCGCAAGAACTTCTGCAACCACGCCGTCCCGGGCGGCCAGCAAAGAGTGTTCCATTTTCATGGCCTCAAGGACGGCGAGCCGGTCGCCTTCCTTGACGGTGGCGCCCGCCTCGGCAAAGACCGCCTTGACCAGGCCCGGCATCGGGGCTTCGATCAGGTTGCCATCCCCGGCGGCGCCTGCGGCGCGCTCCAGCGGGTCGATCACCGTAAAGCTCAGCCCGTAGTGATCAAACACCGTGATCATGTCGCCGCAGATCGACAGGGGCGGCAAGGGCATGCTGCCAATCACCCAGCCCGAGGCCATGCGGTTCACGGCGATATGCGCGCCCTCGATCGTCCAGTCCTGACGGTCGGGGCCGTTGACCTCGACGGTGGCCTCAAACCGCTCGCCCTGCCACTCCAGCGTGACGGAGCGGTGCAGGTCGGCCCATAGCGTAAAGCCCATGTCAGGGCGCGCCTCGATCAGATCAAGCGCAGCCATTGCAGCGGCGGCCTTATGCTCGGGCTTGGCGACCGGTGCCGCCGCGAGTGTGTCGAGATCACGTGCGATCAGGCCCGTGTCCACGTCGCCCGCGGCGAAGCCGGCGTGACGGGTCAGCGCGCCGAGGAAAGCAAGGTTTGTCACGGTTCCGGCAACCTCAGTCCGCGCCAGCGCGTCATCCAACTGACGCAGCGCGGCGGCGCGGGAGGGGCCATGTACGATCACCTTGGAGATCATCGGATCATACCACGGGCTGATGGTGTCCCCTGCCCGCACCCCGCTGTCGGCGCGCACACCTTCGGGGAAGGCCAGATGCGAGAGCGTGCCGGTGGCGGGCAAAAAGCCCTTGGGCACGTCCTCGGCATAAAGCCGTGCCTCAAAGGCGTAGCCGCTGATGGTGAGGTCGTCCTGCTGCAGGGGCAACCCTTCGCCAGAGGCGACGCGCAGCTGCCATTCCACCAGATCGACGCCGGTGATGAGTTCGGTGACCGGATGCTCCACCTGTAAACGGGTGTTCATCTCCATGAACCAGAACCCGTCCGCACGCAGCCCGTCCGAGCCGTCCACAATGAACTCGACCGTGCCCGCGCCCGCATAGCCGATCGCCTCGGCCGCGCGCACGGCGGCTTGCCCCATGGCGGCGCGCATCTCTTCGGTCATGCCGGGGGCCGGGGCTTCTTCGATCACCTTTTGGTGGCGGCGCTGCAGCGAACAGTCGCGTTCAAACAGATGCACCGCCGATGTGCCGTCGCCAAAGACCTGCACCTCGATATGGCGCGGTTTCTGGATGTATTTTTCAATCAGCACCGCCGGGTTGCCAAAGGATGTGGTGGCTTCGCCCTGCGCCGAGGCCAGCGCATCGTTGAAATCCTTGGGATCCTCAACCAGCCGCATGCCCTTTCCACCGCCGCCCGCGACCGCCTTGATCAGGACCGGGTAGCCGATGCTCTCGGCCTGTTCGGCGAGGAAGCCCGCGTCCTGAGTGTCGCCGTGATAGCCGGGAACAACGGGCACGCCCGCCTCTTCCATCAGCGCCTTGGCCGCGTCCTTGAGGCCCATCTTGCGGATCGCACTGGCAGAGGGACCGATGAAGGCGAGACCTGCTGCCTCGACCTTTTCCACGAAATCGGGGTTTTCCGACAGAAACCCATAGCCCGGATGTATGCCCTGCGCACCGGTGGCCTTGGCGGCGGCGAGGATCTCGTCCTGCAGCAGGTAGCTATCCGCCGGGGCAGGTCCATGACCGATATGGACAGCCTCATCCGCAAGCGCCACATGTTTGGCGTCTCGGTCGGCATCGGAGTAGACGGCGACGGTGCGTACACCCAGACGACGGGCGGTTTCCATCACCCGGCATGCAATTTCGCCACGGTTGGCAATCAGGATCTTGTTGAACATCTTGCGGTGCTCCTTTTGAGGGACCGTCGCGGCCGGGGGCTCTGCCCCCGGACCCCCGGGATATTTGAGGTTAGAAGAGGTTACATACGGAACACGCCAAAGCGTGTGTCCTCGATGGGGGCGTTGAGGGCGGCGCTGAGCGACAGTGACAGCACATCGCGGCTCTTGCGTGGGTCGATAATGCCGTCATCCCAAAGCCTTGCCGAGGCATAGAGCGGGTGGCTTTGTTCGGCGAACATGTCGATGGTGGGCTGTTTGAACTGCGCTTCTTCTTCGGCGGACCATGTGCCGCCCTGGCGCTCGATCGCATCGCGTTTGACGGTGGCCAGCACGCCCGCCGCCTGCTCACCGCCCATCACGGAGATGCGCGAATTGGGCCAGGTCCAGAGGAACCGGGGGCTATAGGCGCGCCCTGCCATGCCGTAGTTGCCCGCACCAAAGGAGCCGCCGACCAGCATGGTGATCTTGGGCACATTGGTGGAGGCCACCGCCGTCACCATCTTGGCCCCATGGCGGGCGATGCCCTCATTTTCGTATTTCCGCCCCACCATGAAGCCGGTGATGTTTTGCAGGAAGACCAGCGGGATCTTGCGCTGGCTGCAGAGTTCCACAAAATGCGCGCCCTTTTGTGCAGCTTCTGAAAAGAGCACGCCATTGTTGGCAATGATGCCGATGGGGCAGCCCTTGAGGTGGGCAAAGCCGGTGACCAGCGTTTCGCCAAAGCGAGGTTTGAACTCATCAAAGCGCGAACCATCAACGAGACGCGCGATCACCTCGCGGATGTCATAGGGCGTGCGCAGATCGCCCGGCACCACGCCAAGGATTTCCTCAGGGTCATAGGCGGGCTCTTCCGGGCTCTGCCAATTCACACCTTGGGGTTTGGTGCGATTGAGATGGCTGACCGCGCGCCGTGCCAAAGCCAGCGCATGGGCGTCATCCTCAGCGAGGTAATCCGCCACGCCCGAAAGCCGCGTGTGCACATCCCCTCCGCCCAGATCCTCGGCCGAGACGACCTCGCCCGTGGCGGCCTTCACCAGCGGCGGGCCTGCAAGGAAGATGGTGCCCTGCTCCTTGACGATGATGGTGACGTCGGACATTGCCGGCACATAAGCCCCCCCTGCGGTACAGGACCCCATGACCACGGCGATCTGCGGAATGCCCTTCGCGGACATCCGCGCCTGATTGTAGAAGATGCGGCCAAAGTGGTCGCGGTCGGGAAAGACCTCATCCTGCTGCGGCAGGTTGGCGCCACCACTGTCCACCAAATAGACGCAGGGGAGGTTGTTTTCCTCGGCAATCTCCTGGGCGCGCAGGTGTTTTTTCACCGTCATCGGGAAATAGGTGCCGCCCTTCACGGTGGCGTCGTTGCAGACCACCATGACCTCCTGACCGTGGACACGCCCGATGCCTGCGATCACGCCTGCCGCCGGGGCTGCGCCATCATACATGCCATGAGCCGCCGTCGCGCCGACCTCCAAAAAGGGCGAGCCGGGATCAAGCAGGTTCGCCACCCGGCGGCGCGGCAGCATCTTGCCACGGCTTTCATGACGGGCGCGGGATTTCTCTCCCCCGCCCAAGCGCGCGGCCTCGGCGGCCTCGCTGATCTCGGCCAGGGCCTCCAGGTGCGCCTTGGTGTTTTGCTTGAAGCCCTCGGAGGAAGGCATTGCCTTGGATTGGAGTTTCATTTCGGTTCCTCTTCCAAAGGGAGACGACGTGAGAAAAATAGTACGGACGCGAAAGCGGCAAAAACCAGGAATGGGAAAGCCACGAAACGCAGCTTGGTCTGACCGTTTTGCGCCAGATACGACAATTCAGGAAAGGCGAAGTGGAGCGCGGCGCTTGTCACAAAAAGAGAAAGAAATACCAGTGGTATTGCGCGCGATATAAACCGCCAAAGGTATGCTCGAAAGCTCAGCGCGACCCGCCAATGTCGTCCACAACTTCGGCACTCGGCAATCTGCGGCCAGCCGCGCCCGCGCCCCGTGAGATGCGAAAGCGGCACCGCTCCGCCGCATGTTGGACAAGTATGACAAAACAGGCGAGACGCCCAAGCGACGTGCTGGTCACTCAAACTGCGACTCCTTGCCCTCATCACTTCCCCTCCCCCGCAGCCCGCGCCTTGAGTTCCTTACGGATCACCTTGCCCGTGACCGTCATCGGCAGGGCCTCCAGAAAGGCGATCTCGCGGGGATAGGAATAGCTGGCAAGGCGCTCTTTGACGTAGTCTTGCAGCTCTTTTTCGCTCGGGGCGTGGTCTGGCTTCAGCACCACATAGGCCTTGACGATCTCGGTGCGCAGGGCGTCGGGCTTGCCGACCACACCGACGGTGGCAACGGCCGGGTGGGTCATCAGGCAATCCTCGATCTCGGAGGGGCCGATGCGGTAACCGGCAGAGGTGATCACGTCATCCTCGCGGCCCACAAAGCGCAGATAGCCCGCCTCCCAGATGCCGCGATCCCCGGTCACCAGCCAGTCGCCGTGAAACTTCTCGGCGGTGGCGTCGGGGCGGTTCCAGTATTCCAGCATCATAGACCCAGAACCACGGCGCACCGCCACATCGCCTTCCTCGCGGGTGGGCTGGCCGTCTGCGTCGATCACCTCGACCACATGCCCCGGCACCGGTTTGCCGATGCAGCCGGGGCGCACGGGAAAGTCCGCGCCACAGGAGGACACCGTCATATTGCATTCGGTCTGGCCGTAGAATTCATTGATGGTGACGCCCAGATGACGCTGGCCCCAAGCGAGCATCTCCGCGCCAAGGGGCTCTCCGCCGGAGGCCACAGAGCGCAAGGCCCGAAGCCCCTGCCCCGCCGCTTTCAGCATGCGCAGGGCGGTGGGCGGAAAGAAGACGTTGCGCACCTCGCCCAAGCGGATCACCTCGGCGCAGGTGTCCGGCGTGAACTTATCCAATCGCGCGGCCACCACCGGCACGCCCAGCGCAAGGCCCGGCATGGCGACATCAAACAGCCCGCCGATCCACGCCCAATCCGCAGGCGTCCAAAGACAATCGCCGGGCTGGCCCAGATGGTCGTGACTGATAGACACGCCCGGTAGATGCCCTGTCAGCATCCGGTGCCCGTGCAAGGCTCCCTTGGGTTTGCCGGTGGTGCCGGAGGTGTAGATGATGACCGCCGGGTCCTCGGATCCCGTGTCGGCAAAGGGCACCGGATCGCCCTCGACGCCAATCTCTGCGGCGATCAGCGGCTCGGCCAGATCGCCAAGCTGCGCCGCGCCCTCCCGGTCGGTCAGCACATATTTTGCACCTGCATCCTCCACCCGGTTGGCGAGCGCATCGTGCTGGAACAGTTTAAAGAGCGGCACGGAAATGGCGCCGATTTTCCAGATCGCCAGATGCGCCGCCGCACACCACGGCGACTGGGACAGGAGCACGCCAACCCGATCACCGGGGACGACACGCTGCAGCAATGCGCGCGCCAGACCATCGACCATCACGGCCAGATCCCCATGGCTCACATCACGACGCGTCCCGGAGGTAAGGTCGATAATCGCCAGACTATCGGCCGCGTGATCCATCGCCTGTGCGGCCATATTGAGCCGCTCAGGAATGTCCCAATCGCCGGCCTCTGTCAGCCCCGGAATGATGCGTTTCTCGGTCATGATTAACCCTGCACGTAGCGCATAGCTGATATGCGGTTTTTCCCAGTCTTTCCAAAGGGAAAGGCAGGGTCAATTTGATCTGGATCAGAGATGTCGCGCGCCGGACGTGGCACTGTCGCGGCGTACTGATTGAAGAAGGGATTACCCCCATGAAAACTCTGGTTTCCGCCCTCGCACTGGGCGTTGCCGCGTCGAGCCTCGCCGCCCCTGCCATGGCCCAATCGCAGGGCGACTGGACCTTTGGTGTCGGGATCATCAACGTGAATCCCAAATCCGACAATGGCACCCTCGCCGGTGCTGCAGCCACGATTGACGACGACACCCAACTGTCGCTCACGGCGGAGTATTTCATCCGCGACAACCTCGGCATCGAGTTGCTGGCGGCGTCGCCGTTCGAACATGACATCGCGCTTGGCGGCAGCAACGTCGGCTCCACCAAGCACCTGCCGCCGACCCTGTCGATGGTCTATCACATCCCCACCAACGGCAAGATCACGCCCTTTGTAGGGCTGGGTGTGAACTACACCACCTTCTTCTCCGAAGAGACCCCGCTGGGGCGTCTGGATCTGGACAACAGCTTTGGTCTCGCCGCGACCGTGGGCGCGGACTGGAAGATCTCCGAGCAGGGCGCGCTGCGTCTGAACGTGCGCTACATGGATATCGACGCCGACGCCAAGCTGAACGGCGCCTCCATCGGCACCGCCGAGATTGATCCGATCACTGTGGGTGTCTCTTACGTGCACCGCTTCTGATCCCTTCCAGTTGCCGGGTGGGCGCGGCCCGCCCGGCGATTTTCGATCCAAGTGGCGTCGCCTGCCAGCGGCGCCTTTTTTCGTACCCGCTTCGGACCCGTCTGGCGCTTTGCTCAACGCTGTCCGGCTCTGTCCAATGCGCCGTCAGGCCTGCGGCGTGGCTGGAGGTGTCTGCCCCGGCCGCATCACGTCGATCAGCCCGCCCAACCAGTTGACCGTGTAGCGAAAACCCGCATCAGACGCGGATCCCTCCGGGCGGCATGTAATCACCAGCCAGGCCCAGATACCCTCGGCCGGTCGCGCCGCGCAGTCGCTGATCCGCGCTATCCCGGCCCCACCGGAGCCCGCGTGATCGGCAAGGTATTGTTGCGCATAAAGCGTGATCACATCGGACTCGGTGATGCCTTGCCGCATGATGCCATAGCGAAACCCGATCCCGGCCAGCACCACCGCCAGCACCGCAATCGGGATCCAGTAGGCGATCCGCATCAGCTCATATGCGACATCAGTTCGCGCCCGATCAGCACCGAAACGCAACAAGTCAGCACCATCAACGGCACGAAAAACTTGCGAAGTGACATCAATCGCCTCCTTGAGCCACGACCCGTTCGATCACTGGCATGGCCCAGATGACGACTACCTCTCTCCAATAGACCTCCGTCTCACAACTGCGCAGTGCGACGCCTTCCTCAGATAACTCTGCGCACCTTTTCCTACCGGACCGGAACAGCGACGGCCCCGCAAGCTCTTCTACACCTTCGGTCGTCAATATCGCCTCGAACTCAGCCTTCCAGTAGGCGTGATCCGCATCAAGACAGTCTACCGGGCTGGCAAGTCGCTTCAGTAGCGAACAACTTTGCTCGATTGGGATATGTCGCTCTCCACAGATTACCGGAACACCCAGTCCCGCAAATGGATTGTTCTGCTCGCTCACAAACGTCTCTGCCACACAGGTTTCGAACTCGGTCAGCGCCGCTGCGTCCGGCGCGGCCAGCGCTGGTCCCGACAGCAGTAGCATCATCCAGACCGACCAGCCTTTCACGCCATCGACTCCATCAGTTCGCGCCCGATCAGCATGCGCCGGATTTCCGATGTGCCCGCACCGATTTCCATCAGCTTGGCATCGCGGAAGATCCGACCCACCGGGTTGTCGCTCAGATAGCCCGCACCGCCAAAGGCCTGCACCGCCTGATGCGCCTGCGTCATCGCCACCTCGGAGGCATAGAGACAGCAGGCAGCCGCATCCTGACGGGTCACCGTGCCCTTGTCGCAGGCCTTTGCGACCTCATAGACATAGGCGCGTGCGGTGTTCATCGCGGTGTACATATCGGCGATTTTGCCCTGCATCAGCTGGAAGTTCCCGATCGGTTGGCCGAACTGTTTGCGTTCGGCCATATAGGGCATCATCTCATCCATGCACGACGCCATGATCCCGGTGCCGATGCCTGCCAGCACCACGCGTTCGTAATCCAGACCGGACATCAGAACGCGCACGCCCTTGCCCTCCTCGCCGAGCACGTTTTCGAACGGCACTTCGACGTCTTCGAACACCAGCTCGGCGGTGTTCGACCCACGCATTCCGAGCTTGTCGAAATGTTTGGAGGTGGAGAATCCCTTGAATTCCTTCTCGATCAGGAAGGCGGTGATGCCTTTGGAGCCTGCTTCGGGATCGGTCTTGGCATAGACCACCAGCGTGTCGGCGTCGGGGCCGTTGGTGATCCAGTATTTGTTGCCGTTCAGAACATAGCGGTCGTTGCGCTTTTCGGCGCGCAGCGACATCGACACCACGTCGGAACCCGCCCCGGCCTCGGACATTGCCAGCGCGCCCACATGTTCGCCGGTAATCAGACGCGGCAGGTATTTTGCCTTTTGCGCGGCGTTGCCGTTGAGCTTGATCTGGTTGACGCAGAGGTTGGAATGCGCGCCGTAGGACAGCGATACCGAGGCCGAGGCCCGCGCGATTTCCTCAACCGCGACGGTATGCGCCAGATAGGACATGCCCGCGCCGCCATATTCCTCATCCACGGTGATCCCCAGAAGGCCCAGCTCGCCCATCTCTTTCCAGAGGTCGGCGGGGAATTCATTCTTCTGGTCGATCTCCTGCGCCATCGGCTTGACGCGCTCTTGCGCCCAGCGGTGCACCATGTCGCGCAGGGCGTTCACGTCCTCGCCTAGATCGAATGTCATGCTTGCGTTGAACATTTGCGCGTCTCCTCCCGAGCCAGTCGCGTTCGAGTCACTCTGATTATCTGAACACTTGTTCATTTATTGGCAAATAGGATCCCATTCGTCAAGTCCAGTGATGCGCGCAGTCCCCCAGGGGGGCTCCCGCCCGTCCCCTCTGCATGAGACATGCATCCGGTCCAGTTGGGCCGGGCGCGCCCGCACCCCAGGTGCGGGCGCGCCCTACCGCGATTTGCACAGCAAAGCGCAAAACCTCACCTGCGTCGCGCTCCGTCAGGAGGGCGACACCGCTAAGGTCCTGTTTAATCAGAAATGTGACCGTCCGGCGCTTCAACCGCTCGTCTGCCAGACGGCACTGACCTCGGCGCGGATAATGCGGGCAATCAGATCGCAATCCTCCAGGCTGAAGGTAAGCGGCACCCGCATGTCGATGATACCGGCAAGGATGCGGTCGCTCTCGGGCAGGCGTTGTGCCGGTGCGTAGCGCCAGCTGTCATAGCGCGACGTAAACGCCACCGGCTCCGCCCCACCGAACCATTTCAGCTCGACCCCACGCGCCGCACACCGAGACAGCACCGCCTGAACGGCCTCGGCGGACCAGTCCAGCAGCAGGAACTGGATCGAGGAGCCCACATAGGTTTCCGCCTCGGGCCGCTCGACCACCGTCAGACCCGGCGTGTCGCGCAAACCTGCCTCCAACCTGCGATAGCGGTCGTTCCAGCGCGCCACCTGAGTGTCGAGATCGCGCAGTTGCGGCCGCAGAATGGCGGCGCGCAGGTTGTCCATACGACCTGAAATATTCGGCGTCTCGTATTTGACGCGCTCAAACACCTCGGGCGCAGGCGCGGCCAGGTGGCGGGAATAGAGCATGTAGGATCCCGACAACATGATCGCGCGCGCAGCAACCTCCTCATCGTCGGTGACCAGCAGGCCACCCTCGCCGGAATTCACATGTTTGTAGGTCTGGCAGGAATAACAACCGATCCGCCCGTGCCGCCCAGAGGGCACGCCGTTCCAGGCCGCCCCCATCGTGTGGGCGCAATCCTCGACCACCGTCACACCCGCGCCATCGCAGATCTGCATGAGACGGTCCATGTCGCACAAATGGCCGCGCATATGGCTCAGCATCAGGACCTTGGCGGCGCTCAGTTTGGCCTCAAGGTCCTCAAGATCGATGGTCAGCGCCTCGGTCACGCCGACAAACACTGGCTCTGCCCCCACCGACGCAATGGCCCCCGGCACCGGCGCCAGTGTAAAGGCATTGGTCAGCACCTTGTCCCCGTGCCCCACCCCCAGCGCCCGCAGTGCCGTCGCCAGAGCATAGCCGCCCGAAGCCACCGCTAGGCAGTATTTGGCCCCCATCTGCGCGGCAAACTCCTGCTCCAGCAGCGCCACTTCGCCCGCTTCGTCGCCCGCGAGGTTATATCGGTGGATACGCCCATGCTGCATCACCTCCAGCGCCGCCGCGATGGCCGCATCCGGAAGGGGTTCCTGCTGGGTGAAATTGCCTGTGAAACGCTCTGTCATGGGCAAAGTCATGCGCCGCCGCAGGTGCAAGGTCAAGAGCGTCACCCCACCGGCCAGGCCCGGACATCAAGAGCCGCGCGCGTCCCCACGTCCGGAACAGGCAGGAATATGTCGCGGAGCGAACAGTGCGCCCCGCCCAGAGGGCGCAGACTGGTCTCATGCCACAGAACACCTCCGCGCCTCTCGCCTGGGTTCAGAACCTGACCCTCGATGCTATCCCGCCCGCGGTGCAGCGGCAGGTCAAATTGTCGCTGCTGGATACGCTCGGCATTGCGGTGGGCGGGCTGGCGTTGCGGGCCAGTCACCTCTCACGCGATTTTGCCGCGACCGCGATGCCGGGCGCGATGCCGATACTGTTCGACGGCCGCCCTGTGTCGCTGCCGGGCTGGGCGCTCGCCACTGGCATGACCATCGACGCGCTGGATGGGCACGATGGCTTCAACCCGGCCAAGGGTCATATCGCGGCACCGATGATGCCGGTGGCCCTGGCCTTTGCCCACGCACATGAGGCCGATGGGGCTGCGCTTTTGCGGGCGCTGGTGGCGGGCTATGAGTTTGGCGCCCGCGCCGCCATGGCCCAGCATGCAACAACCCCGGACTACCACACATCGGGCAGCTGGGGGGCGGTCACCGGCGCGCTTGTGGCGGCAGAGCTGGCGGGTCTGCCCCCGGCAACCACGCGCCACGCCCTCGGCATTGCCGAATATCACGGCCCGCGCAGCCAGATGATGCGCTGTATCGACCACCCCACGATGGTCAAGGATGGCGCCGGCTGGGGCGCCATGTGCGGCGCATCGGCGGTGATGCTGGCAGCGGCGGGGTTTACCGGCGCCCCGGCGCTCACGGTCGAAGAGGCCCCCGCCTACTGGGCCGACCTCGGCCAGCGCTGGTACGCGCTGGAGCAGTATTACAAACCCTACCCGGTGTGTCGCTGGGCGCAGGCCCCGATCGAAGCCGTGCTGCATCTGCGCCGCACTCATGGGCTGACAGCGGATCAGGTCCGGCGGATCGAGGTCACCACCTTTCATGAAAGCCTGCGCCTCGCCACAGACACGCCAACCTCCACGGAGGCGGCGCAGTATTCGACCTCCTTTCCTTGCGCGGTGGCGCTGGTGCATGGGGATGTCCGCCCGGAGCATCTTGTCGGGGACGCCCTGCACGATCCGGAGGTCCTGCGCCTGTCGCGCGCCCTGATCATGCAGGAAAGCGACGCCGCCAATGCCGCCTTCCCGCTGCGCCGCTTCGCCACGGTGGAGGTGGTGCTTTTGGATGGGACCCGCCTGCGCAGCCCCCGGATGGAGCCGCGCTGGGACCACACCGCCCCGCCGACAGCCGCCGAGCTTCACGCCAAATTCCACGCGCTGGCTGATCCGGTGCTGGGGCAGCACAGCGCAACCGAGCTGGCGCAGATCATCGACACGCTGGAACACGGCCCGCTGGAGCGCCTGTGGCAGATTCTGCTCTCCGCCCCTTGATCGCTGGCGTCGGGTACTCGCAGGCTGCACTTCGACTTTTCTTTCCCGCTGCAATGGTGCACCAAAGAGGCCGGGTGCGAGCATAGAAGCCGCCCCAGGACACAGGACGCAACAGCGACGAAAAGGGACATGCCCGATGGGTTCCGTTTTGACGATTTTCAGCACCGCTCTGTTTGCCTTGGCCGGGACAGCCGCCTTGGCGCAGGATCTCTCCGGACTGGAGGCCGAACCGCAAGAGATCACCGGCCGCTTCCTGACCGCAACCGAGGTCAAGCCGGTGCTTCAGGCCACCCAGGCGAACTGGATCGCGGTGCGGGAGTTCGAGGGGCAGGATTTGGTCTATGTCACCCATCTGTGGGCCTGGCGCTGCGGGCTGGCGCGGATCGACGTGGCGATCAACGATGGCCCGTTCGAGGTCTGGCCGATGCCCGACTGTCACGCGGACGAAGGATCCCCCGGCGCGATCAAGAGCGGTGATGGCGACCCGTTCCGCAGCTTCGCCGGTGGTTCGGTGCAATCGGTCAAGGTGCGCCTGATCTATGACGATCTGACCACCGCAGACGCCAGCTTTGCGCGCAAGGATGTGATGACGCCCTAGCCCGCCGCCGGGCGTCCGGATCAGGCCGCCGCATTGCGCCCGATCAGCCGGGACACGACGGCGGGCAGATCGGCATAATCATCCAGCAGCGCCTCGGGGTTGAGCGCCGCCATGTCCGGCCCGGCCGGACCAAATGTCACCAGCACCGAGGGCACCCCGGCGTTCCTCGAGGTCTCCCGGTCTGTGTCGCTGTCCCCGATCAGCACGCACATCTCAGGTGCGCCCCCGGCCCGGCGCGCGGCCTCGAACAGCGGTGCGGGGTCCGGTTTGCGCACCGGCAAGGTGTCTGCCCCGACAAGGGAGGCAAAGGCATCGCGCACGCCAAGACGCTGCATCAGATCCTCGGCGAGCGCCTCGGGCTTGTTGGTGCAGATTCCGACGCCGTAGCCCGCCGCTTTCAGCGCCTCCACCGCGTTCATCGCGCCGGGATACATCACCGTATGGGTGTCGATACCATCGCGGTAGGCCTCCAGCAGCACGGGATAGTATTCTTCCACCGTGGCATCCTTGAACTGGCCCGCACGGGTCAGCCCCTCGGTCAGCATCCGCTTGCCACCACGCAGGGCAATCTTGGCGTCCTCGGGGTGGGTCAGCATGTCGCCCAACCCCATAACCCCAAAGCAGTGATTGGCCGCCGCCAGCAAATCGACAGAGGTATCGGCCAGGGTGCCATCGAGGTCAAAGATCACCGTCCGCATCAAAATCTCCTTTTTCGGCGCGATTTCGCCGTCACATATTGCAAGTCGCAACCGAAGTTTATGGCCCAGCACCTTGCACGCCCACTGTTAGCGGATAAAACGGGGGCAACAAGACCCCAAAGGGAAAGACCCCATGAGCACCGCCCTCGTCATCCTCGCCGCAGGCAAAGGCACCAGGATGAATTCCGACCTGCCCAAGGTCCTGCACCCGATCGCCCAGGCCCCGATGCTGGAACATGCCATGCGCGCTGGGCGTGCGCTCGACCCGGATCGCACGGTGGTCGTGGCAGGTCATGAGGCTGACATGGTGCGCGCCGCCACCATCGAGATCGACCCGGATGCCACGGTGGTTCTGCAAGAAGAACAACTCGGCACCGGTCACGCCGTCCTTCAGGCCCGTGCGGCGCTCGCGGGGTTTCAGGGCGATGTGGTGGTGCTGTATGGCGACACGCCGTTTGTGTCGGCAGACACGCTGGAGCGCATGATTGCCGCCCGCAGCCGCGCTGATCTGGTGATCCTTGGCTTTGAGGCGGTGGATCCCGCACGTTATGGCCGGTTGATCATGGACGGCGAAAGCCTTGAGAAGATTGTCGAGTTCAAGGACGCAAGCGAGGCCGAGCGTGCGATCACCTTTTGCAATTCGGGCCTGATGGCCTGCGATGCGGACGTGATGTTCCGCCTGCTAGATAAGGTCGGCAATGACAATGCCTCTGGCGAATATTACCTGACCGATCTGGTGGAGCTGGCCCGTGCGGACGGGCTTGCGGTGACGGCTGTGGCCTGCCCCGAGGACGAGACGCTCGGCATCAATTCCCGTGCCGATCTGGCCACCGCGGATGCGGTCTTTCAGGCCCGCACACGGGCGGAGCTGTGGGACCTCGGCGTCACGCTGATGGCACCGGAGACCGTCTATCTGGCGTTTGACACCATCGTGGGGCGCGACAGCGTGATCGAACCCAATGTGGTCTTTGGTCCCGGCGTCACCGTCGAGAGCGGCGCATTGATCCGGGCGTTTTCGCATCTTGAGGGCTGTCATGTGTCGCGTGGCGCCAAGATCGGCCCCTACGCCCGCCTGCGCCCCGGTGCGGAACTGGCCGAGGACACCCATGTGGGCAACTTCGTTGAGATCAAAAACGCCGAGATTGCCGCGGGTGCGAAGGTCAACCACCTGAGCTACATCGGCGATGCCTCTGTGGGCGAGGCGACAAATATTGGCGCAGGCACCATCACCTGCAACTATGATGGCGTGATGAAGCACCGCACGGAGATCGGCGCGCGGGCCTTTATCGGCTCCAACACCTGTCTGGTGGCCCCGGTGAAGGTCGGCAATGAGGCGATGACCGCAACCGGCACCATCGTCACCAAGGACGTCGATGACGGGGATCTTGCCATTGCACGCGCCCAGCAGACAAACAAACCCGGCCGCGCGCGCAAGCTGATGGACATGCTGCGCGCAAAAAAATCCCGCCAAAACAAAGGATAATCCCATGTGCGGCATTGTTGGAGTACTCGGCAACCACGAGGTTTCGCCCATTCTGGTCGAAGCGCTGAAACGGCTGGAGTATCGCGGCTATGACAGCGCCGGCATTGCCACGGTCAATGACGGGCGGCTGGACCGTCGCCGCGCGGTGGGCAAGCTGGTGAACCTCTCGGATGCTCTGGTGCATGATCCGCTGCGTGGGAAATCCGGCATCGGCCACACCCGCTGGGCCACCCATGGCGCGCCGACCGTGTCCAACGCGCATCCGCATCAGGCAGGCTGCGTGGCGGTGGTTCACAACGGCATCATCGAGAACTTCAAGGACTTGCGCGACGAGCTTGCCGGTCATGGAATCCGCTTTGTCACCGAAACCGATACCGAGACCGTGGCGCTCTTGTGTGAATTCTACATGCGTGACGGCACCTCTGCCACGGAGGCCGCGCGCAAGACCGTGGCGCGTCTGGATGGCGCTTTTGCGCTGGCCTTCCTGTTTGACGGTCAAGAGGATCTGATGGTCGCCGCGCGCAAGGGCTCGCCGCTGGCTGTGGGCCATGGTGAGGGCGAAATGTATGTGGGTTCGGATGCGATTGCGCTGGCCCCGCTGACGGATCAGATCACCTATCTCGAAGAAGGCGATTTTGCGGTCCTGACCCGCCAGAGCCTTGAGATCTGGGACGCCAAGGGCAACCTCGCCAACCGCGAAATGCGCCAGATCAAGCTGGAAAACGCCCGCGTCGACAAGGATGGCCACAAGCACTTCATGGCCAAGGAAATCGCCGAACAGCCGGTTGCAGTTGATAAGGCGCTGAAGGCCTATCTGAGCGACAGTGGCGAGATCCAGATGCCAGAGGGGCTGGATTTCAGCAAGATAGAGCGCCTGTCTCTGGTCGCCTGCGGTACGGCCTATTATGCCTGTATGGTGGCGAAATACTGGCTGGAAACCATCGCGCGCCTGCCGGTCGAGATCGATGTGGCCTCCGAGTTTCGCTACCGCGAACCGCCCGTCAGCCCCGGCACGCTGGCGCTGTTTGTCTCGCAGTCTGGCGAGACCGCCGACACGCTTGCCGCGCTGCGTTACATGGTGGGCAAGGCGGATGTCATCGCCGGGCTGGTAAATGTGCCCGAAAGCTCCATCGCACGGGAAAGCGATGTGGTGATGCCGATTTACGCAGGCCCAGAAATCTCCGTGGCCTCGACCAAAGCCTTCACCTGCCAGTTGACGGTGCTGTTGATGCTGGCGCTCAAGGCGGCGCAGGATCGCGGTCTGCCCCTGCCCGGAGGCATGCCCGCCGACCTGCGCGCCCTGCCCGGTCTGATCCATCAGTCGCTGGCGTCTGAGGCGCAGATTGCCACCGTCTCGCGCGATCTGGCGGGGGCACGCGATATTATCTTCCTTGGTCGCGGTCAGCTTTATCCGCTGGCGCTGGAGGGCGCGCTGAAGCTCAAGGAGCTGAGCTATATCCACGCCGAAGGCTATGCCTCGGGCGAGCTGAAACACGGGCCCATCGCATTGATTGATGACAGTGTCCCGGTGATCGTGATGGCGCCGCGCGATGCACTGTTTGAAAAGACCATCTCCAACATGCAGGAGGTGATGGCACGCGGCGGGCGCGTGGTGCTGGTGACCGATGCCGATGGCGCGCGTGAAGCCTCTGACGGCACCGCTGAGGTCATCACCATGCCGCAGGTGCCCGATGCGCTGGCGCCGATCCTCTATGCCATTCCGGCACAGCAGATCGCCTATTTCACCGCGATTGCCAAAGGCACGGATGTGGACCAGCCGCGCAACCTCGCCAAATCGGTGACGGTCGAATGACGCCGGACGCGGCGCTGGACGCGCTCCGGGCGCAGGTTGAACCGGGGCGCGCAGAGCAGATGATCGCCTATCACAAACAGAGCCGCACGGTTCTGGGTGTCGGCAATGAGGTGCTCAACACGCTGTCGCGTGACTGGCGCGGGCAGCTGGACCTTGAGGCGCGCGTGGAACTTGCCGCAGGCCTCTGGGCCAGTGACATTTTCGAAGCGCGCATTCTTGCGGCCAAGTTGCTGACGCAGGCCCGGATCAAGCCAGACACGGCGGTCTGGGATCTTGTGCAAACCTGGGTTCCCGATTTCGACAGTTGGGCGTTTGCCGACCACGCGGCCTCGGCCATTTCCAAGCGTTTGCAGGCTGATCCGGCGCGGCTGGATGTGGTGGAAGGCTGGACCACATCGGACCATATGTGGAGCCGCCGTGCGGCGCTGGTCTCCACTCTGCCCTGGGCCAAGCTGGCCAATCCAAAACCTGCGGATCTGGACACGCGCGCGCGCATCCTCGGCTGGGCGGCGACCTATGTGCAAGACCGCGACTGGTTCATCCAGAAGGCGATCAGCTGGTGGCTGCGGGATCTGTCGAAACATGACGCGGACCGCACCCGCGCGTTCCTGGCGGAACATGGCGATCAGATGAAAGCCTTTGCCCGTAAAGAAGCGGCAAAATACCTGACCTGATCCGGCGGGCCAGATCCCGAGAGTAAACCGGGTCCGGGGATCAGACCGGGCCGACCCGGATCTCCACCAGTTCCGTCAGCGGCAGGCCAAGCGCGCGCATCCCGTCGATCGACAAGCGGCTGCCCTGACCGGCGGAACCGGAGATCGGCTCCAGCGTCACCACAACCGACTTGCCGTTCGGCGCGGTCAGGCGGGCATTGCGGCGCGAGGACACCAGCGGTGTTTCCATCCACAACCCATCGCGACCGGGATCGCCCAGACCTGCAACGGTGGTTTTCTGGCCAACAAACGACTGCGCTGACGCCACAACGGGCGCAGGCGCGCTCGTCTGCGGTGCGGCAGCCGGTGCCTGCGTCGTCTGCGGCGCTGCTGCGGCGGTGGTCTGCGGCGCGGTCGCAGGGGCGGCCTGCGGGGTCGGCCGAATGGCCTCCTGCGTGGAGGCCGGCGACGACCAGGACTGCCCACCGGAGGCGGCCAGTTCCTCTGTCTCGACAGACGGCGGCGCATCCGGGGACCGCGGTGTCATCGGCTCCATCTGCACGCCGCTGCCCAGCCCTTGCAGGACCTGCGAATTCAGATGAACGCCACCAAGGGCGTTACAGGCGGAAACGCCACCGGCAACGAGGACGGCAAGCGTCAGGTGTTTGAAAGCACGACGAGTCATGCCGCGACCCTAGCCGCAGCGCGGCGAGGATACCAGCAAGAATGCCGCCATCTGATACCGTCTCGCTATTGTCCTGAGCGAGTTACCGCCTTACCTATGTCTTTATGACAGCACCTCTTATTGATCCCTTCGCGCGCGCGATCACCTACCTGCGGGTCTCGGTCACCGACCGTTGCGATTTTCGCTGCGTCTATTGCATGTCCGAGAACATGACCTTCCTGCCGAAGAAAGAGCTTCTGACGCTGGAAGAGCTGGACCGCATGTGTTCCACCTTTGTAAATCTCGGGGTCGAGAAGCTGCGCATCACCGGCGGTGAGCCTTTGGTGCGCCGCGACATCATGACCTTCTTCCGGTCGATGACCCGCCATCTGGACAGCGGCGCGCTCAAGGAGCTGACCCTGACCACCAATGGCTCGCAGCTGGAAAAACATGCGCAAGCACTGTTTGATGCAGGTGTGCGGCGGGTCAATGTCTCGCTTGATACGCTGGATGAGAAGAAATTCGCGGATGTCACCCGCTGGGGTCGCTTGCCGCAGGTGCTGCGAGGCATTGATGCGGCGCAGGCTGCGGGGCTCAGGATCAAGATCAACGCGGTTGCGCTCAAGGGCTTTAACGAGGACGAGCTGTTCTCGATGACCGCATGGTGCGCCGAGCGTGGCATTGATCTGACGTGGATCGAAGTGATGCCAATGGGCGATATCGGCAATGAAAGCCGGTTGGGCCAGTATTGGTCGCTGAAGGATGTGCGCAAAGCCTATGAGGCCGGCTATCAGGTCACCGATCTGGCCGAGCGCACCGGTGGCCCTGCCCGCTATGTGCGGCTGGAGGAAACCGGCCAGAAGATCGGTTTTATCACGCCGCTCAGCCATAACTTCTGCGAAAGCTGCAACCGGGTGCGCCTCACCTGCACTGGTGAGCTGTATATGTGCCTTGGTCAGGAAGACATGGCCGACCTGCGCGCGCCGCTGCGGGACCACCCCGACACCGAGGCCCCGCTGGAAGAGGCCATTCGCGCCGCCATCAACCTCAAGCCCAAAGGGCATGATTTTGACTACTCCCGCCAGACCGTGGACGGCCAGATGCCGCGCCACATGAGCCACACCGGCGGGTAAGGCCCCACATATGAGCGATCAATCGCAGGTCCGCCCGACCCTGCTCTATCATCTTTATCGCGGTGCCTCAGCACTGTTGGCCCCGCTGATGTGGTCCAAGGTTGCGGGCAAGCTGCGCCAGCATGGCGTGCCCGAGCCGCGGGTGCGCGAGCGTCTGGGCTATGCCACCCTGCCCCGCCCCGCGGGCCGTCTGGTCTGGTTCCACGCCGCAAGCGTCGGAGAAAGCCTGTCGGTGCTGACGCTGATCCACCGCCTTGGTGAGGCGGCGCCGGATCTGGAGTTTCTGATCACATCGGGCACGCCCACCTCGGCCGATCTGATTGCCAAGCGGCTGCCACCCCGCACCCGCCATCAGTTTCCGCCGCTGGATACCGGCGCGGCGGTGGCGCGGTTTCTGGACCATTGGAAACCCGACCTTGGCATTTTTGTCGAGAGCGAGCTATGGCCGCAAATGCTGGTGCGCGCACGGGGGGCGGGCGTGCCACTGGTGCTGTTGAATGCGCGCCTGTCACCGAAATCCGTCGCCAGTTGGACCAAACGCCACGCCACGGCGCAGTTCCTGCTGGATCAGTTCGCACTGATGCTGACGCAGAATGCGCAAACCGCCGTCAACCTGAAGGCCATGGGTGCCGATCCCGCCCGTCTGAAGGAAGGCAGCAACCTCAAGGCGCTCTCCGATCCGCTGCCGGTGGATCAAGACACGCTGACAGAGGTCCGCGACGCCATTGGCCCGCGCCCGGTCTGGGTGGCCTCCTCCACCCATGAGGGCGAAGAGGAGACCGTGCTGGCGGCGCATAAAGCGTTGCTGGTGGATCACCCCGATTTGCTGCTGCTGCTGGCCCCGCGCCATCCCCACCGAGGCGACCAGCTGGAGGCGATGATTGCCGAGGCGGGCTTGACCTCGATCCGGCGCAGTCGCGACGCCCTGCCCCGCACGTCGACGCAGGTGTATCTTGCCGACACGCTGGGCGAGGTCGGCATCTGGTACAGCCTGTGTCCGCTGGTTTTTCTGGGTGGCTCCCTGCGCGACATCGGCGGTCACAACCCGTTTGAGGTGATGCAGGCCGGTGGCGCGGTGCTGACCGGTCCCGGGGCCTATAACTTTGCCGAATCCTTTGCCGAGCTGATCGAGACCGGCGCAGCCCGGGAAGTGACCAGCGCCGAGACGCTGACCGCAGCTGTGGGGACTTGGCTCGACACGCCCCATGCCCTAGACACGGCGCGCGACCGGGGTCGCGCCTTTCTGGCGCGCCAGTCGGATCAGATGCATCACACCGTGGCGGCGCTGCTGGACCTGCTGCCGCCCCAGCCATGAAGGGCGCCCCATGAGCCAGATCGACCTCCGCCAGATCGACGTGATCGCGCCGAATTTCAAGAAACGCTACTCCGGTGTGACCTCCACCGTGATCCGGCTGGTGCCGTTGCAAGCCCGAGAGATCGGCATCTGTGCTGCCACCCCAGACCTGCCACCGGAAGTGCCGCAGGTGAAACCCTCCGCGCTCTGGTCGATGTCGCGCAGCGGGCCCTCCGGCACCCGCGTCTGGCACGCCCGGCGCAACAACGAGATGGTCGCCGGGCTGGCGCTCAAATACCTGCTGGGCAAGAAACTCAAGCTCCTGTTCACCTCCGCCGCGCAACGCCGCCACACCGGGTTCACCCGCTGGCTGATCCGGCGCATGGATGCGGTGATTGCCACCTCGGCGAAATCCGCAAGCTATCTGGAGCGCGCGGCGACGGTCATTCGCCACGGGATCGACTGCGATCTGTTCCAGCCGGTCGCGGACCGCGCCGCCCTGCGCCGTGCCCTGGACCTGCCCGAGGACGGCATTCTGGTCGGATGCTTCGGACGTATTCGCCATCAGAAAGGCAATGACCTTTTTGTCAAAGCGATGATCGAAGCCTGCCGCGCCAACCCGCAGGCGCGCGGCCTGATGATGGGGCGGGCAACCGCCGACAATGCCGAGTTTCTGCAAGGCCTGAAGGATGAGGTCGCCGCCGCCGGCCTGTCGGATCGCATCCTGTTTCGCGACGAGGTTCCGGTCGAGGATGTGCCCCGCCATTTCCAGGCGCTGGATCTCTATGTCGCGCCGCAGCGCTGGGAAGGCTTCGGCCTGACCCCGCTCGAAGCCATGGCCTGCGGCGCACCAGCAGTCGCCACACGCGTTGGCGCCTTTGAGGAGCTGGTGGTGCCCGCCGAAACCGGCACCCTGTGCGACATCGAGGATCTCGACAAGATCACCGCGGATATGATCGACCTGATGTCAGACCCGGACCGGCTGCGCCGCATGTCCGCCGCCGCGCGCGATCACGTACAGCGGAATTTTCGTCTGCAGGGCGAAGCCGCGGCAATTCTTGCGGTCTATCGCCAGCTCCTTTCGGCCTGACGGAATGCCGTCAAGGCGCTGAAAGGCCGACATTTTCCGGATTCCTTCCGAACCTGAGCCCACGCGATACATAAAATTCTCGGAACCTTTCCTGTCGCCCCGCCGTTGTTAGGACAGTCGGTGCCACACGGCGCCTCGTCTATTGACAGATGTCATGCAGAGCCATGACCAGGAGGTTTTTGATGTTCAATAAAGTTTCGCTTGCCGTCGTTACGCTTGGATCGGCCATCGCCCTCACCGTTCCCGCATTTGCCCAATCCACAAACCCGATGGTCGACAAGGATCTGCGCGTTCTGCGGGTGTCGACCGGCGTCTGTGACAGTGCCAAGCAGGAAATGGCCGCCTGGGCGGCGCGCATCGACGGGCACGGGTCCTACGCGGTGCCGGTCTACCCTGCCAACGCGTCGATCGATTGTGCCGAACCGGCCGCCGTGCTGCCGGTGGGTCAGTCCTGGGGGTTTGACGACCAGAAAGCGGCCGACATCGCTGCCATGAGCCAGTGTCAGGCCAATCTGCCCGACGGGTTCGACAGCTGCGCCATCGTTGGCCAGAGTTTCGACAAATAACCAGCACGGAAATAACCAGCAGGTGCCGGGGATCGACGATACGCCGATCCGCATCCCGTGATAGCTGCAATAATCTACACCGCAAAAGGGGGCCGTTTGGCCCCCTTTTTCATCGTTCCATCAACGCAGACGCGCCCCCGCCCCGCAAGGCGAGGGGAGCGGTCGCGCGGGCCGCGATCAGGCCGCCGGCAGGCGTTGCTCGACGATTTCGGCCCACCAGCTGCATCCCGCTGGGATTGCATCATCGGTGAAGTTGTATTTGGGGTGGTGCACTGCGGCGGTGTCGCCGTTACCCACCAGGATATAGGCCCCGGGGCGCTCTTCCAGCATGAAGGCAAAATCCTCGCCGCCCATGACCAGCGGCGCCTCGTCACACTGACCGGAAACATCACGCGCCACTTTAGCGGCGAATTCGGTCTGTTCCTCGTGGTTCACCATCACCGGATAGCCCCGGTGATAGGTCACCTCCGCCGCGCCGCCAAAGGTGGCGGCGATGCCGGAGCAGATCTCGTTGATGCGGGTTTCGGCCAGGTCGCGCAGTTCCTTGGCCATGGTGCGCACGGTGCCCTTGATCTGCACCCGCTCTGGAATCACGTTGAACGCCTTGGAGGAGGTCTCGAACGAAGTTACCGACACCACGATCTGATGCACCGGATCGGCGTTGCGCGCGGCGATGGTTTGCAGGGCAAGTACCGCCTGCGCTGCCATCACGGTCGAATCCACGGTCTCATGCGGTTTTGCGGCGTGGCCGCCCTTGCCGGTGAAGGTGATGTCGAACTGGTCGGTCGCGGCAAAAAACGCGCCCGGGCGGATCGCAAAGCTGCCCACCGGACGGCCCGGCCAGTTGTGCATGCCATAGACCTCCTGGATGCCCCAACGGTCCATCATGCCGTCGTCGCACATTTCCTTGCCGCCGCCGCCGCCTTCTTCGGCGGGTTGGAAGATCACCACCACGGTGCCGTCGAAGTTGCGGGTCTCCGACAGGTACTTTGCCGCGCCAAGGAGCATCGCGGTATGGCCGTCGTGGCCGCAGGCATGCATCGCATTTGCGGTCTTGGAAGCATACTCCAGACCGGTTTCCTCGTGGATCGGCAGCGCGTCCATGTCGGCGCGCAGGCCGATGACCTTGCCAGAGGTATCGGATTTGCCCTTGATCACGCCCACGACGCCCGTGCGGCCAATGCCCGTGACCACCTCGTCGCAGCCGAATGCCTTCAGCTTTTCCTCAACCAGCGCACTGGTGCGATGGGTTTCAAACAGGATTTCCGGGTTTTCGTGAATGTCTCGTCGCCATTCGGTGATCTCGGCCTGCAATTCGGCAAAACGGTTCTTGACGGGCATAAGTCTCTCCTAGGTGTTCGGTGAATCCAAGGCCGCGCGCACGGGTTGGCCGGCCTTGGGGTGGGCCTGTGTTCAGGCGATGGGCATCCGGCCTTCGCACAGTTCCACAAACCAGCTGCATCCCAGCGGGATGGCATCGTCATCGAACTGATAGGCCGGATGGTGGCACATGGCGGTGTCGCCATTGCCCAAAAAGATATAGGCGCCGGGCCGGGCTTCAAGCATATAGGCGAAATCCTCCGACGGCATGATCGGCGCGGCATCGGGATCGACGCTCTCGGTCACGGCCTGCGCAGCCTTGACCGCATGGGCGACCTCGGCGGCGGTGTTTTCCGTCACCGGATAGCCCGGCGTCCATGTGACCCTGGCCGTCGCGCCAAAGGCCGAGGCGGTATCCTCGGCGACACGGCGCACGCGCGCCTCGGCCAGCTTGCGGTTCTCCGCATCCAGCGTGCGCACGGTGCCCTTGAGCTTGGCCCGATGGGCGATCACATTGGAGGCGGTGCTGTCGGTTTCAAAGGTGCCGACGGTGAGCACGACGCGGTGAATCGGGTCCACGTTGCGCGACACGATGGAGTGCAGCGAGACCACGATCTGCGACGCCACCAGCGTGGTGTCGATGGCATCATGGGGCGCGGCGGCATGGCCGCCCTTGCCGGTCACTTCAATTTCAAATTCATCCGAGGAGGCCAAGAGGCCACCGACGCGGGTGGCGATATGGCCCACCGGCAGGCCCGGCATATTGTGCAGGCCATAGACCTCCTGCACGCCCCAGCGGTCCATCACGCCATCATCGACCATGGCCTTGCCCCCGGCCCCGCCTTCCTCGGCGGGCTGGAACAAAAGCACCACGGTGCCGTTGAAATTGCGCGTCTCAGAGAGGTATTTTGCAGCCCCCAGCAGGATCGCGGTGTGGCCGTCGTGGCCGCAAGCGTGCATCTTGCCCGGTGTTTTGGAGGCATAGTCCAGCCCGGTTTCCTCGTGGATGGGCAGCGCGTCCATATCGGCGCGCAGGGCGATCACCTTGCCGGATGCGGTGCTCTTGCCCTTGATGACGCCAACCACGCCGGTCTTGCCGATCCCCGGCACCACCTCGTCACAGCCAAAGGCGGTCAGGCGTTCCTGCACCAGCCCGGCGGTGCGGTGCACGTCATACATCAACTCGGGGTGTTCATGGAAATCATGACGCCACGCGGTGATTTCGGGCAGCAACTCGGCAAATCGATTCCTGACGGGCATGAGAGACCTTCCTTAACCTGTTAGCGAATGAGTGACGCAAGCCTCGCCGGAACGCAAGGGCTGTGGCCGGGCGAACCACCACGTGGCCTCCCGGCGCGCCGACACCACACGGCGTGCCAGCAGGAGTGACGTTGCGTCAGATCAATCGAGGGCCCCGGGCCACCGGCGCGCCCCCCTGTCAGGTCACTGCATAAGCCGCGCCACCAGATCGCGCATGAACTGGTGGCCCGCCTCGAATTGCGCCACGGTTATGAACTCATCCGCCTGATGGGCCTGGGCAATATCGCCGGGTCCACAGATCACCGCGGAATAGCCGGCCTCCTGATATTGCCCCGCCTCGGTGCCATAGCTCACCACATGGCTGCCGTTGTCGCCGGTCAGGCCGCGCACCAGGCTTTCGGCGGCGCCGTCCTCCTCGGGCACCAGCCCCGGAACATAAAAAACCTGCTCGACCTCGATGCGCGTGTCGGGATGCACCGCCTGCATCTCGGCCTCGACCCGGGCAACCTCGGCGCGATAGGTGGCCTCCCACTGGGCCAGCGACTCGCCCGGCACGGCGCGGAAATCCATCCAGAACTGGCACGCGCCCGCGGTGATGTTATGCGCCGTCCCGCCGGACACCATGCCCACGTGACAGGTGGTCCAAGGCGGGGTGAACATCGCGGCCACCTCGGTGGCGGGCTTGGCACGGTTCTCCGCATTGCGCCGATTGGCCCAGTCGATCAGCCGCGCCCCTTCCATGATGGCGCTGACGCCCTCATGCATGAGCGAGCTGTGCACCTCGTGGCCCACCACCCGCGTGGCAAACCCGGCGCCGCCCTTGTGACCGGTGACGGCCTTCAGCATCGACGGCTCTCCGACGATCACCGCTTCGGCCCTGGGCAGGTGTTTCTGGATCTCGACGATCAGCGGCGGCGCGCCCGTGCAGCCGATTTCCTCGTCAAAGGTATAGGCCAGCTGCAAGGGCCGTTTCAGATCCGCATAATGGCCCTCGACCAGCGCCCAGAGCGCCAGCGCGTCGAACCCCTTCATGTCGGCGCAACCACGGCCAAAGTATTTGCCGTCGCGCTCCACGACCTCATAGGGGTCAGAGGTCCAGTCCTGCCCCTCCACCGGCACCACATCGGTATGGCCCGACAGCAGCACGCCGCCGTCGATCATCGGGCCGACATGGGCGTAAAGCCCGGCCTTTTCCGGCTGCTCCGGATCCACCCAGATGTGATGGGCGATGCCATGGCTGTCGAGATACCCCGACACCCAGTCCACCAGCGGGCGATTGGTGTCGCGGCTCACGGTCGGAAACGCCACCAAACGCGCCATGATCTCCAGCGGGGTCAGACGGTCGGCCATGCCTCAGTACCCGGAATCGGTCATCAGCACAAAATGGCCCGGCTCCACCTCCACGTAGTCCGAAGGCTCGGGCGTGTAGCTCATATCGTGGATCGGCGACGGGATCGGCTTGAAGTTCAGATCCTTCTCGCTCTTGCGCTGGTTTGGGTCGGCGATCGGTACCGCCTTCATCAGCGCCTGCGTATAGGCATGGGCGGGGTTTTCGAACACCCGCGCCCGCGGGCCGATTTCAACCAGACGCCCCAGATACATCACGCCGACCTGATGGCTGACGCGCTCCACCACCGCCATGTCGTGGCTGATGAACAGGAACGACAGCTCCAGATCGGCCTGCAATTCCATCATCAGGTTCAGAACCTGCGCCTGCACCGACACGTCCAGCGCCGAAACGGCCTCATCCGCGACGATCAATTTCGGGTTTAGTGCGAGGGCGCGGGCGATCGCGATCCGCTGACGCTGGCCACCGGACATCTCGTGCGGGAAGCGACGCATGAAGCTGCGCGGCAGATGCACCCGATCAAACAGGGCCGCCACCCGGTCCTGAATTTCAGAGCCGGAGGCGATGTTGTAGTTCTTCATCGGCTCTGCGACCTGATCCATCAGCTGCATCTGCGGATTGAGCGAGGCAAAGGGATCCTGAAAGATCATCTGCATATCCAGGCGCGCCTTGTGCAGATCCCGCTGGTTGAGGCCGAGGACATCGCGGCCCTCGAATTCGATCTTGCCAGAGGTGGGCTCCACCAACCGCAGGAGCGACCGACCACAGGTGGATTTGCCACAGCCCGATTCCCCCACAAGGCTCAGGGTCTGACCCTTGAACACCTTGAACGACACATCCTCGACCGCATGCACCTGCGCCACCGTGCGGCGCAGCAGCCCCCCTTTCACCGGAAAGCGGGTGACGAGGTTTTCCACGTTCAACAGCACCTCATCGGTGCCTTTGATCGGCTTGATCTCGGCCTGTTCGACGCCCATCAGCTTCATCGGCTCCGGGTAGTCCTTGCCGCGCATCTCGCCGAGTTTTGGAACCGCCGCCAGCAGCGCCTTGGTATAGTCGTGCTGCGGGTTCTCAAAGATCTCGTGGACGGTGCCCTCTTCGACCTTGTTGCCGCGATACATGACCACCACGCGGTCGGCCATCTGCGCCACCACCGCCATATCGTGGGTGATGAACATCACGGCAGTGCCGGTTTCGCGCTTCAGACGATCCATCAGCGCAAGAATTTCGGCCTGGATGGTCACGTCGAGCGCGGTTGTGGGCTCATCCGCAATCAGCAGGCGCGGCTCGCAGGCCATCGCCATGGCGATCACCACCCGCTGGCGCATGCCGCCAGAGAGTTCATGCGGATATTGCTTCATCCGCCGCTCGGCCTCGGGGATGCGGACCTCGCGCAGAATCTCGATGGCGCGGGCTTCTGCCTCTTTTTTGGTCATGCCCTTGTGGATTCGCAGACCTTCAGTCAACTGGCGGCCCACGGTGAACACCGGATTGAGCGCGGTCATCGGTTCCTGGAAAATCATCCCGATCTGATTTCCGCGAATCTGCTTCATCAGATCGCTCTCGGCCTTGGCCAGATCGATGGGCTTGTCGTCGCCCGGATCGAACATCAATTCGCCACCCGCAATGGTGCCACCGCCGTATTCGACCAGACGCATCAGCGAGAGCGAGGAGACAGATTTGCCCGATCCGGACTCTCCCACGATGCACAATGTTTCACCGGCCGTAACGTCAAACGAAACATTCTCAACCCCGACCACCGGGCCGTCCTTGGTTTCGAACTCGACCCGGAGGCCTTTGATCTGAGCAATGGGCTGGTCCAACATCCACGTATCCTGTCTGTTTTTTGGCGGCACCGGAGCAGTACCTGTTGGGGCGCGATCTAAGCCGATGCAACCGGTAGCGTCAAACCCCCGCACGGATTTCCTGTTACGCAGGTCTTGCATTTTCTGAAAACTCTGTTTCGATACCGGCAGTGAACGCCAAAGGCGACAGGGGGTTATGAAAACAGGTCCGACACAACGGACCGCAGATCCGGAGCTTCGGCTTTCGGGCTTTCCTGACATCCATACGTCCGCGGTGGACGCACATTCCAAACTGCGCCGCGCAGGATTTGCGCGGGCACGGGATGCGCCGTTAACAGGCGTAACCTGTACAACAAAAACACTATGTCGGTTCCGACAAGGAGAGTGCAATGACATTGAAAACCCTTCTGCTGGGGGCTGTGGCATCCGCCGCCTTCGCCCCGGCTGCCTTTGCCGAGCGTGGCTCGGACGGCCAGGTCAACATCATCTATTGGCAAGCCCCGTCCATCATGAACCCGTTCCTGTCCGGCGGCACCAAGGACGTGGAAGCGGCCTCGCTCGTGATCGAGCCGCTGGCGCGCTACAACGCCTCTGGCGAGATGGTGCCGTGGCTGGTCGAAGAGGTCCCCACCGTCGAGAACGGCGGCGTGAGCGAAGACCTGACCCAGATCACCTGGAAGCTGAAGCCCGGGATCAAATGGTCCGACGGCTCCGATCTTACCTCTGCCGATGTGAAATTCACCTATGACTACTGCACCCACCCCGAGGGCGGCTGCGCGCAGGTGACCAAGTTCGAAGGCGTGACCTCCGTTGAAACCCCGGACGACAGCACCATCGTCGTGACCTTCGAAGAGGCAACGCCCTTCCCCTACGGTCCCTTCGTCGGTGGCGAGAGCCCGATCATTCAGGCCGCCCAGTTCGCGGACTGCCTCGGTGCCAAGGCCCCGGAATGTACCGAAGCGAACTTCAGCCCGATCGGCACCGGCCCCTTCGTGGTCGACGAGTTCAAGCCGAACGACGTGATCACCCTCTCCGCGAACCCGAACTATCGTGACCCGGCAAAGCCCGCCTTTGCAAAGGTCCTGTTCAAAGGTGGCGGCGATGCGACCGCAGCCGGCCGTGCCGTGATGGAAACCGGCGAGTTCGACTATGCCTGGAACCTGCAGCTGGCACCTGATGTCATCTCGCAGATGGAAGCCGGCGGCAAAGGCAAGGCCGTTGCGGGCTTTGGTCCGCTGCTGGAGCGCATCATGCTCAACAACACCAACCCCTCTCCGGATCTCGGCCCGGAAGAGCGTTCGGTGATCCGTCCGCACCCGTTCCTGTCCGACCCGGCGGTCTACAAGGCGATGTCCATGGCCATCGACCGTCCGCTGCTGGTTGAAATCGGCTACGGCAAGGCCGGTCGTGTGTCCTGCTCCTGGGTTCCGGCCCCCGAAGCCTTTGCGATCAATCCCGAAGGCTGTGACACTCAGGACATCGCCGGTGCAAACGCCCTGCTCGACCAGGCAGGTATCGTTGACACCGACGGCGACGGCATCCGCGAAAAAGACGGTGTTCCGCTGAAGATCCTCTACCAGACCTCGACCAACGCCGTCCGTCAGGACTTCCAGGCGCTGATCAAACAGTGGTGGAGCGAGATCGGCATCGAAACCGAACTGCGCAACATCAACTCCTCCGTGTTCTTCGGCGGCGACCCGGGCTCCCCGGACACCTTCCAGAAGTTCTATGCGGACGTTGAAATGTACGCCAACACCTTCAATGGCACCGACCCGCAGTCCTACTTCGGCAACGGCCTGTGCGACAAGGCACCGACTCCGGCGTCCCAGTGGCAGGGTGAGAACATCTCCCGCTTCTGCGACGAAGAATTCGACGCCCTGCACAAGGAGCTGACCCAGACCGCCGACATGGCAAAGCGGATCGAGATCGGTCAGAAGCTGAACACCATCGTGTTCGAAAAAGGCGGCATGATCCCGCTGGTGCACCGTGGCCGTCTGTCCGCACATTCCAACACCCTCGGCGGTGTTGACCTGAACGTGTGGGACAGCGAGCTGTGGAACGCAGCAGACTGGTACCGCGCCGAATAAGCGCTCATCCGCAGTCAACAGGGCCCCGGACATCGTACCGGGGCCCACTGGTTTTCGCGTTACCGTTTCTCAACCCAATCCGGCATTGTTGTCACGTCGGAGTTGACTTAAGAGACCCGGCATGACGCGCACCCCGCCCCGCTGGGGCAAGGCAGACGCGGACCTCTCGACAAACTCAATTGCAAAGGCGCCCGGCTGATGCTGACTTTTACCATCCGACGGCTGATCCTCGCAGTGCCGACGCTGCTGTTCATCAGTCTCGTGATCTTCCTGCTCCTGGAACTCGCCCCCGGCGATCCGATGGCGCAGGTTCCCCTGACCGTTCCCCCCGAAGTGAAAGAGAAGATGCGCATCGCCCTCGGCCTTGGCGAGCCCGTCCACATCCGGTTCTGGAAGTGGATCGTGCAGTTCTTCTGGATCGAACCGCAGGTTCTGGTCGATCATATCTTCGGCACGTCCTTTTCCGCAGGTGACCTGCGTGTGATCTCCTGGCAGACCCGCTCGCCGGTGATGGACATCGTGGTGCAGCGCCTGCCGCAGACCCTCTGGGTTGTGGGCACCGCCTATATCGTCGCGATCCTGATCGCGCTGCCGATCGGCATCTATTCGGCCTATCGCCAGTACAGCTGGTTCGACCAGCTCGGCACCTTCGTGTCGATGGTGGGCTTTTCCGTGCCGCCGTTCTTTTCCGGCGTGCTGGTGATCGTGATCTTCTCGGTGCAGCTGGGCTGGTTCCCGTCGATCTATGACACCACGCTGGAGGTCACCAGCTGGGAGACCTTCGTGAAACAGCTGCAGCAGATGGTGATGCCGGTGATGGTGCTTGCGCTGCAGATCACCGCACAGCTCAGCCGCTTCATGCGCGCCTCGATGCTCGACAACCTCAACCAGGATTACGTGCGCACCGCGCGGGCCAAGGGTCTGGGCGAGTATGTCGTGGTCATGGTGCATGTGCTGCGCAACTCCATGATCCCGGTCGTGACCGTGATCGCGCTGGGGATTCCCGCGATCTTTGGCGGCGCCATCATCACCGAACAGGTGTTCAAGGTGAATGGCATCGGCCAGCTCCTGATCGGCGCCATCCAGGCCAACGACCTGCCCATGGTGCAAACCCTGACCTTCATCTTTGCCGTGCTCATCGTGCTGTTCAACCTGATCGCCGATGTGCTCTATGGCATTCTCGACCCGAGGATCCGCTATGACTGACGCTGCAAAAGACAAGACCCTGCAGCATTCCAGCGTGCAGGAGGAGCTTTCGACCCCGCCGCGCAGCCAGTGGCGCGACATCTGGGACCAGTTCAAATCCCACCGCGGGGCACTGTTTGGCGGCTGCCTGTTCCTGCTCATCGTGCTTGGTGTGGTGGTGGGCCCGTTCGTCTACTGGAACGATGCAAAATTCGTGCCCACGGGCCGCGACTTCATCACCCTGCGCGACATGCGCCCGATCTATCACGCGCTGTGGGACCCCTCGGCCAAGATGGACTGGGCCTATCCGCTGGGCACCGACAACCTCGGTCGTGACACGCTGGCGCGGCTGATGTTCGGCGGTCGCGTCTCGCTGGCGGTGGGCATGGCGGCGATGATCCTGGCGCTGATCCTCGGCAGCCTGATCGGGGTGCTGGCGGGCTATTTCAAAAAGCTCGACGGCCTCCTGATGCGGTTGACCGACCTGTTCCTCGCCCTGCCCCTGTTGCCGATGATCCTGGTGGCGGCGGTGCTGTTCCGCGAGAGCCTGTCGCAATCCATCGGCCCCGAAGGCGGCATCTTTGTACTGATCGTCTGCCTGATCGGGATCACCTCCTGGATGCCGACCGCGCGGATCGTGCGCGGCGATGTGCTGGCGATCAAGGAACGCGAGTTCGTGCTCGCGGCGCGCTCCATCGGCACCAAGCCGGGCAATATCATCGCGCGCCACATCCTGCCGAACGTGCTGTCGCCGATCATGGTCTCGGCCACGCTCGGGATCGCCACCGCGATCATCACCGAGTCGGCGCTGTCGTTCCTCGGCTTTGGCTTCCCGCCGGATTTCCCGACCTGGGGCCGGCTGCTGAATGATGCGGTGGACCGGATGACCCTGTTCCCGGAGCGTGTGGTCTGGCCCGGTATCCTGATCTCGCTGACGGTGCTGTCGGTGAACTACCTCGGCGACGGCCTGCGCGATGCATTGGACCCACGCATTCGGGGCCGCTGAGGCACTATTAACAGTCGAAAAGGCCGCCCGATGAGGCGGCCTTTTTGATTTCAACCTCAAGGGGCGGACATCCGTTTTCTAATGCAGGCTCTTGCGAATGCGGCGCACCGCCAGGAACACCGCACCAATCACCAGCGGCGTCAGGATCGCCGTCAGCATGCCCTTGCTGAGATCCAGCGCCTTGCCCAGCGGATAGAGCGCATAACCCGCAAGCGACACCGCGTAATAGCTGATCGCCACCACCGAGAGCCCCTCGACCGTGTGCTGCAAGCGCAATTGCAGATCCGCGCGGCGGTCCATGCTCTCCAGCAGGGCTTGGTTCTGCGCCGAGCGTTCCACATCGACCCGGGTCCGCAGCAGCTCCCCTGCCCGCCGCGCCCTGTCGGCCAGCACCGCCAGTCGCTTCTCGCTGGACTGCACCGTGCGCATCGCGGGCTCGAACCGGCGCAGCATGAATTCCGCCATGGTCTGAAACCCCTCGAACCGCTGTTCGCGCAACAGGGCGATGCGCTGATTGACCAGCGCCTCATAGGCCCCCGTCGCGCCGAACCGAAACGCCGATTGCGCCGCCATCGCCTCCAGCTCCGCCGAGATCGTCAGGAGCTGGGACAAGGTCTGCTCCGCCGGCACATGGCCACGGGTCATCTCGCCCATCATCTCCGACAGGGAGGCATCCATGGCGCTGATCGTCGGCGTAAGCCCCCGTGCCCGCGAGAACCCGAGCATCGACATGGCGCGATAGGTCTCGATCTCGCAGATCCGCTGCACCACGCGCCCCACCCGCTGCGGGCCGGTCTCGGCATTGATGAAAAGCGCAAAGCGCGCATGGCCCGCCGGGTCGATGCGGAAATCGCCCGCCACCACCGCGTTGTCATCCAGAACCGAGGCCATGGCGAGGCTTTCGGGCACAAACCAGTCGTGCACTTTCTTCTTGATCTGCTCCTGCGGCGGGCGCGGCACGATGCGGATCAGCGCCGAGGTCACCCGCTGCCCCGGGGCCTGCGCCAGCCAATCGGGCGGGAACAGATCGAAGTCCTGCGGATCAAAGGCGCGGTCGCTGACGCCCTCCCCGTGCAGCGTGTAGGACACAAACTCCGTGTGTTGCTCCCATTTGAGGGTATGGCGCCCCAGCTGCGCCGTATGATGCGTCGCCCCCGGTTGCGGATGCGGGGCCCCGTGCCGATCCAGCAGATCCTTCAGATGCTGAAGATCCGCCATCCGGTCCCGGTGCACCGCTTCCTTGGGCTGTTTCACCGCCAGATAGGCCACGGTGGCGGGCACCGGGATGGTCGGAAACGGGCGCGCATGCAGCTCATTGGCAAGCTGGTAGCGCAGCGGGTGATCTTCTATTGCAGCCATGGCAACCTTCCGGAACGAGTTTCCAGACCCTAGTCAGGATCACCGCCCTTTGTAAAGTTTTTCATGGCATTCAATGACTTAGCGGGATGCAACGGTATACAGATCAGGCGGCCCCGGCCTCGAACACCTCGATTGCGGCATTCAGCCCGTTGATTGCGGCGGGCATGCCGCCATAAACGGCCATCTGCCAGATCACCTCCAGGATCTCCTGCTGGCTCGCGCCGGTGGCCAAGGTGTGGCGGATATTGACCTTGAGCTGCGGTGCGGTCTGTCCCCCCAGCGCCGTCAGGGCCGCCACGGTACAGAGCTGCCGGGTCTTGTGATCGAGCCCGGAGCGTGCGTAGTGGCGGCCATAGGCCCATTCCACCAGGCTCTCCGCCATGTCGGGCACATGGGCGTCGTAGGTCTCCGCCAGCGCCGCCTCCAGCCCCGGGTTCATGTCGGCCAAGAGGGCGCGGCCCTGCTCCAATGCGTCAGACATCTGTACTCTCCTGTGTCAGCTTGTGTTCCATGTCCCGATAGAGCGCGACCTTGCGATCCATCAGCGCCAGTGTTTCCTCCAGCGCCTGCATCTGGGCCTGCATATGGCTGCGGTGCGCTTCCAGCATGCGGCGGCGCTCCGGCACCGTGGCCGCGCCTTCGGCCCGCAGGCGGGCATAACGGACCCGGTCGGCCTGCTTCATGCCGGTGGCGTTGAGCTGCGCCAGAAAGCGGATCCAGCCCAGCACCTCCTCCGGGTAGTCGCGCCGCCCGGCCCCGTCGCGCGGCGGTGGCTCGATCAGGCCGATCTTTTCGTAAAAGCGCAGCGTGTCGATGCTGAGGCCGGTCTTCGCGGCCACCTGCGATATCCGCATGGGCGCTCTCCCTGTTGTGGTGATGAGTCGCGGGCAGCATAGGTGCTGGAGTGCACTCCAGCACAAGCGATTTCTTCTGGCTGGGCGATTGGGGGCTCTGCCCCCGGCCCGAACGGGCCTCCCCCGAGATATTTATGGAAAAGATGAAAGCAAGAAGGGCGCCCCGTTCGGAGCGCCCCCTGTGTCGTGTCAGCACACCCGTCGTTCAGTCGATGAGGTTGAGGAGCGTGCTGAGGGATTGTTTTGCGTCGCCGTAGAACATGCGGGTGTTGTCCTTGAAGAACAGCGGGTTCTCGATGCCAGAATACCCCGTGCCCTGACCGCGTTTGGAGACAAACACCTGTTTCGCCTTCCAGCACTCCAGAACCGGCATGCCGGCGATGGGCGAGTTGGGGTCTTCCT